>JAJVHV010000017.1 GCA_022072445.1 Phycisphaerae bacterium
GTCGAACCCCTCCCTGACGGTCGGGGCTCGGCTGGGGGCGCGTGTTGGGGTCGGCTGGGGGCGCGTGTTGGGGTCGGCTGGGTGCGCGTGTTGGGGTCGGCTGGGGGCGCGTCTCATGGTCGGGGCTCGGCTGGGGGGGCGCGTGTTGGGCTCGGCTGGGGGCGCGTGTTGGGGTCGGCTGGGTGCGCGTCTCATGGTCGGGGCTCGGCTGGGGGCGCGTGTTGGGGTCGGATGGGGGCGCGCGGCCGGCGTGATCAGGGTGGCGGGGGGATGGGCAGGACGCGGCCGGAGAGGATGTCTTCGACGATGGCGTCGGCGAAGATTTCGGCGCCGCGCGGGTTGGGGTGGTTGGTGTCGATGGTGAAGAAGAGGCGGTTGTACGGAATCTGGCCGGCGAGCATCGCGTCGCGCTGGGACTTGACTTCGCGAAACAGGTGGCGGCCGGGGAGCTTGTACTTCGAGCAATAGTCGTCGAAGCGCTGGAAAGGGTCGACCGTGATCTTGCCGCGGTCGTAGTACTCGAGGTTGTCGCGCGGGTCGGCGCTGAGGAACTCCGCCTGGGGAAAGACGTAGACGCGGAAGCCGCGGCCGAGGTGGTCGCAAGCGGCTTTCACGTCGGCCATGGCGGCGAATTGCTGGTCCCAGCGGGCGCGGATCACGTCGGAATCGGCGCCGGAGGCGAGGCCGGAGGTCGCCGGGTCGAACGGGCCATTGGCATAGCGATAGAGCATCTTAGCCTGCTGCTCGATGAAGGCGAGCAGTGCGCTGGAGCGCAGGTATTTGACGCGCAGCACCTGGCCGCCGTTGCGGAACAGGCCGGTGAAGCCGGCGTCGACTTTCATGGCTTTCTGGGTGAGCTGGTCGTCGGTCCAGGCGACGTCGTTGAGATGGAATTGGTAGATGACGGCGTCGACGGGCCACTTGTCGATGTCGGCGAGCACCTGGTCGCGGCGCGAGGCGGGTGTGACGCCCTGGCCGGCGAGGTTCACGCAGCGCCAGGGGATGTCGGGTCGTTTCTCGCGGAGCTTGCGCTGCACCTGGGCGGGGATGGAGTCTTCCTCGGCCAGTCCGCAGCCCCACATGACGGAGTCGCCGAGCATGGCGAAGCGGATTTCGCGTGGCTGGCGCGGCTCGTAGACCAGGTGTTCGAACTCGTTTCCGCCGCGCTGGCCGACGGGTCTTCCGCCGGTGAGCGTTTCGGAGAACTGGAGGTAGGCGTATTGTGGGAGGAAGATGCGTACGGCGGCTTCGGGGATTCCGAAGAGCAGGGTGAAGAAGATGACGAGGAAGAGGATTTTCTTGCGAAGCGAGAGTTTGCGGCGCGTGGGCTGGGCGGCGTCCGCGGTGGCGGGCGTGTTGCCGCCGATCGAGTCGGGTGTGGGGTGTGCGGGCTCTGGCATTGTCTCAGCGATAATAGTGGCGATTGGGGTCGGGTTCGAGGAAGCGGGTTTGGCGCCGCGGATGCCGGCGCGGACCCGCGGATCAACGCCGATGAACGCGGATGGCGCGTTGAGCGGGCGGCCCGCTTGAGACGATCGGGCGGATGGAGCTTCGAACATGGCGGCCGCGTTTGACGTTGCGGTGGTGGGAGGGGGCGCTGCGGGGCTGGCGACGGCGATATTTGTGGGGCGGTTGTCGCCGGGGATGCGGCTGGTCGTGCTGGATGGGGCACGGCAGCTCGGGGCGAAGATTCTGGTGAGCGGGGGCGGGCGGTGCAATGTCACGAATCGCGTGGTGAGTGCGGCGGACTATTGCGGCGGGAGCCGGAATGTGATCCGGCGTGTTTTGAGCCGGCTGGGGGTGGCGGAGACGGTGGCGTTCTTTGAGGGGTTGGGGGTGCGATTGCACGAGGAGGCGGGCGGGAAGTTGTTTCCGGATTCGATGTCGGCGCGGACGGTGCTGAGTGCGCTGGTGCGCGAGGTGCAGCGCGTCGGCGCGCGGGTGATGTGCAGTTGGAAGGTGGGTGGGATCGAGCGCGCGGGGGATTTGTTCGTGGTGCGGCGGGTGCCTGTGGCGCGTGGCGCGGGAGCGGTGGGTGTCGCGCGGGCCGCGGGCCGAATGCAGAATGAAGAATGCAGAATGCAGAATGATGCGCGGGGCGGGGGCAAGGCGGCGCGGGAGGGTGAACTCGGGGAGATTCGCGCGCGGCGGGTGGTATTGGCGGCGGGTGGGCGGTCGCTGCCCAAGTCTGGGAGCGACGGGAGCGGCTTTGAGCTGGCGCGCGGCCTGGGGCACACGATCGTGGAGACGACGCCGGCACTGGCGCCGCTGGTGCTGGAAGGCGACTTTCACACGGGGTTGATGGGCGTATCGCACGAGGCGGAAGTGCGTGTGCGCGCGGCGGGGTTGCACGGCGTGGCGGCGCGGGGCGGACTGCTGTGGACGCATTTTGGCGTGAGCGGGCCGGCGGCGATGGACGTGTCGCGGCACTGGCTGCGGGCGCGGGTCGAGGGTAACACCGCCACGGCGGAGGTGAACTTCCTGCCGGGCGAGGAGTTTGGCGGCGTCGAGCGGCGGCTGATCGAAGCGGCGCGGGCCACGCCGCGGGCCATGCTGCGAACGGTGGTGGCGGGAATGCTGCCAGCGGCGGCGCTGGCGGAGCGGCTGATCGCAGCGCTGGGTCTGGGCGGAGCGACGGCGATGGCGCAGCTGACGCGCGAGGATCGGCGGCGGCTGGCGCACGGGCTGGTCGGCTGGCCGCTGAACGTGCGCGACAGCCGGGGATGGGACTACGCGGAGGCGACGGCGGGGGGCGTGTCGCTGGCGGAGGTGGACGCCGGCCATCTTGAATCGCGCTGCTGTCCCGGGCTGCACGTTGTGGGAGAGGTGCTGGACGTGGACGGGCGGATCGGCGGGTTTAACTTTCAGTGGGCGTGGGCGAGCGCGCGGGCGGCGGCGGAGGGGTTGGGGAGGGAATAAGAAGGGAACCGGGAACAGAAAAACAAAAAAGCGCTTGCCTTGTTACTATGGGCATAGTAATATGCCGATGTGGGTAGTAAGTGATGAAGCTGACTGCGATCTTTGGACCGAGGCCGATGAGATGAGCGTGGAAATGCCGCATATCACCGCCGCCGAACTGCGGATCATGAAGGTCGTCTGGCGGCTGGGCGAAGTGACGGTGCGTGACGTGCGGGATGCGCTGGAGGGCGACGGAGGGGAGTCGCCGGCGTATACGACCGTGATGACGCTGATGAACCAGCTCGCGGGCAAGGGTGCGCTGGCGGTCGATCGCGACCGGCAGCCTTTTCTCTACAAGGCGGCGGTGCGGCGCGAGAAGGTGCTGGGAGAGCGGCTGCGGCAATTCGTGAGCCAGGTGTTCGACGGGCAGGCGGGCGAGCTGGTGCTGCGGCTGGTCGAGGAGGCGGAGCTGTCGGCGGATGATCTGAAGCGGCTGGAGGCGAAGATCGAGGCGCGCGAGCGCGGGCCGGAGGCGGGCGGTGGGCGCAAGGGGGGTGCGCGGTGATTCCGAGCTGCCTTGCGACCGGTGCGGAAGTTCTTAACTCGCTGCCGACGAGTGTGTCGACGCTGGAGCCGCTGGCGGCGAGCGTGCTGACGTGGATCGTGCAGGCGCTGCTGCTCGGGAGCGTGCTGGCGGCGTGCACGTGGCTGGTGGCGGCGACGGTGATGCGCCGCGCGCGGCCGGCGCTGCAGGCTGGGCTGTGGCTGATCGTCCTGCTGAAATTCGTGATGCCGGTCGGCCCGGCGTGGTCGTGGTCGCTGGCGAGTCTGGTGAGCGGCGCAACGGGGATCGAACTGGCGGCGGCGCGCGCGCCACTGCCGAAGCAGCCCATGCCGGGCGCTTCGGACTATTCGTGGGTCGTGGTCTATGGCGAGGGGGCCAGCAGCGCGCGGGCGGCCGAGCCGCCCGTCGCGACGGCAGCGAAGCGCGACATGTCGGTGCCGCTGGTGCTGGCGCTGCTGTACGCGGCCGGTCTGCTGGTTGCGGCGCTGGTGCGGCTGACGAGTTATTTCCGGTTCGTGCGGAGCGTGCGTCGTCTGCCGCTGGCGAGCAACGCGCTGCGCGCGCGGGTGGCGTCGATCTGCCGGTCGGTGCGCGTGCGGCGTGTTCCGCTCATTCGCGTCAGCGAGGCTGCGACGGCGCCGTACATTCTGAACGCGTTTCGTCCCACGCTGGTGCTGGCAAAGCGTCACCTGGACCAGCCGGGGGAGTTGGAAGCTGTCGTGCTGCACGAGATTGCACACCTGCGTCGCGGCGACCTGCTGGTGCGGTACCTGCAATGGTGCGCCGGGACGCTGCTTTACTTCTGGCCGGTAGTGGCATGGGTCAACCGGCGGATCGACCTGGCGCGTGAGCAGGCGTGTGACGAATGGGCCCTTCGTCATGGGCGGTTCTCGCCGGTGGAGTATGCCCGTTGTCTGCTGCGGTGTGTGCGGCGGGCGCGATCCGGCTGGTCGGCGTATGCACCGGTTTCGATGGCGGCGAATGCAACTCACGTTGAAAGGAGAATCGAAGTGATCCTGAATACACACAGTGCGCGTCCGCGCAGCCGGTTTCTTGCGGCTGTGGGCGGAGCGACGGCGGCGGCGTGGCTCGGATTTGCGTTGAGCGGCGCCAGTGCGGCGGCGCGGATCGACGGTCCGGCGGGCATGGTGCAGGACGCGACGGCGCAGGCGGCAGCGGGCGCTACGGACGAGCGGGCGCCGCAGATGCTGGAATTGATCCGGATGTTCCACTCGCAGGAAGGCGCGGAGGTGCACCGGAAGATCATGCGGGCGTTTCATGGCGCCGAGGCGGCCGAGGGCGCGGATGCGTCCGCGCGGCCCGCGTTCATGCGCGTCGTGCACGGAACGCTGCTGGCCGGGGCTGCGCAGGAAGGGCCGTCGATCGTGACGATCGGCGGGCAAGGCGCGTCGCTGCCGATGGATACGGACGACGACGGGCGTGTTTCGATGGAAGAGCATCACGCGTACGTGATCGCCAAGGCGATGAGCGACCCGGAGGCGGTGCTGGCCCAGTTCCCGGACGCGGACGGCAACGCCGACGGCGCGCTCGATGCGGATGAAGCTGCGGCGCTGGTCACCGAGCCTTTCGAGGCGCCGTTGCTGCCGCCGGATTTCATTCAGATGCGCGCGATGCACGGCGGCGATCAGACCGGTGAGGCGGATGCTGTCGCGCCGCAATGGGTGACGCCCGCGGACGCGGATTCGGACGTGCTGGTAGAGGCGCCGGCGGAAGGCGATTTTGTCATGTTCTCGGGCGTGCAGGGTGACGAGACGGCGGCGTTCGTGACGCGCGGCGACCTCGCGCCGGGGACGATCCAGTTCGAGATTCGGCTGGAGGGTCTGCACGGCGTGAATCTCGCTACGACCGACCTCGGACACGTGGAGCTCTCGCTCGTGCAGGTCGACGAGGATCAGTGCGTGGAGTTGCAGGGCGTCGAGCCGCCGCAGGAGACCAGCAATGGGCTTGAGCTGCTGTCTGGGATTCCGATCCTGGGCGAGTTGTTCGCGGCCGAGCCGCCGGCCGAGAAGGTCGCGGCGGAGGGTGTTGGCGCGCAGTTTCTCCTGACGCCCCAGGTCGTGTTTGCTGAAGGCATGGACGGCAAGCTACCGCCGGAGATGTGGATTCTGCACAACATCGAGAACCAGCCGACGCGTGAGGAGATCGGGCAGCATCTGTCGCGTGCGGAGGGTGCGTCGCTCAAGCAGTTTTTGAAGCTGCATCCGGAGGCCGACCTGGACGGCGACGGCAAGCTGACGCGGGCGGAGCGCGAGAAGTTTTCGGAGGAGCAGCGGCGCGAGCACCGGGTGCGTGGTGCGCGGATGCGGACGACGCAGATCACCGCCGAAGGTGCTGCGGTCGAGCGGCAGGAGGCGGCCGCCGGGTCCGGCGCAGAGCGCGAACCGCGGTAGGACGCTGTTTGCAGGTTTCAAGTGAAAGCGGGCGGCGCGGGACGATCCGCGCCGCTCGTTCTTTGCGCCGCTGGTTCGCGGGGTTGGGCTGTTGGAACCGCGGATGAACGCGGATGAACGCGGATACTTCTTGGGTGGCGAGGCGGTGACGCGAAATCGCCTGATGGGCACGTCGGGTATCGCATCGGCGCGGCGCATCGCGCATCGGCGTTCCGATGCGCGGGGCTGGGCTGGTGGAACCGCGGGTGGGTTTGATGGAACCGCGGATGAACGCGGATAAACGCGGATACTTCTTGGGTGGCGAGGCGGTGACGCGAAATCGGCTGATGGGCACGTCGGGTATCGCATCGGCGCGGCGCATCGCGCATCGGCGTTCCGATGCGCGGGGCTGGGCTGGTGGAACCGCGGGTGGGTTTGATGGAACCGCGGATGAACGCGGATAAACGCGGATACTTCTTGGGTGGCGAGGCGGTGACGCGAAATCGGCTGATGGGCACGTCGGGTATCGCATCGGCGCGGCGCATCGCGCATCGGCGTTCCGATGCGCTGGGCTGGGCTGGTGGAACCGCGGGTGGGTTTGATGGAACCGCGGATGAACGCGGATAAACGCGGATACTTCTTGGGTGGCGAGGCGGTGACGCGAGAGCGGCTGATGGGCGTGGCGGGTGTCGCATGGGCGCGGCGCATCGCGCATCGGCGTTCATCCGCGTTCATCGGCGGTTCCGACAACTTTGCGTTCGTCGGCGGTTGTTGGGGTGGCGGTGGCAGGTGGCGTGAAATCGGCTGATCGACGTGGCGGGTATCGCATGGGCGCGGCGCATCGCGCATCGGCGTTCATCCGCGTTCATCGGCGGTTCCGACAACTGTGCGTTTGTCGGCGGTTGTTGGGGTGGCGGTGGCGGGTGGCGTGAAATCGGCTAACATTGTATCAGTTTGGTACGAAGTCGGCGGCTGTCGAGTCCGGTGCCGGCGTGCGGTGCGCGCGAGGGAAACCCCGCGCGAGCCTCGCCGAACTGACCGGGCGGACCCGCCGAAGTGGGCCGGGCTGTCCGCCGGCTGGCGAGTCGCGTCTGCGCGTGGTGGACGCGAGCCGGCGGCGGCGCAACGGATGCGAGTGGCGGACGCGCGGAAGCGCGGCGACCGAACATGAACGAGTATTTTCGCAACATCTACAAGACCGTTCGGACGATTCTGATCGGGATGAAGATCACGCTGAAGTACCACTTCGCCAAAACGATCACGCTGCAGTATCCGGACGTGGCGCCGGCGCTGCAGCCGCGGTATCGCGGGTTTCACTATTTCGAGATCGAAAAGTGCATCGCCTGCGATCAATGCGCAAAGGCCTGTCCGGTGGACTGCATCTACATCGAGAAATCGGGCCCGCGGAAGATCGACAAGGAAAGCGGCGTGGCGCGGGGTGGGGCGCTGCAGCGTTACGCGATCGACTATTCGAAGTGCATGTTCTGCGCACTGTGCTGCGAGCCGTGCCCGACCGAGTGCATTCACATGGGCAATATTCACGACCTGTCGGGCTATGACCGCGAGAGCATGATTGTCGAGTTCACCGAGCTGGCCAAGGAGGGCTTGCAGACGCCGCAGCCGCTGTGGATGCAGCGGGCGGGTCTTCCGAAGTGGGCGGAAGAGCGGAAGCGCGAGTGGATCGAGCGTGGCGAGCCGCTGCGGGCAGAGATGATGCGGGCGCTGGAAGAGAGCAAGGCCGGCAAGTGAGCGGCCGGCGGGCCGAGGCGGATTGGGCCGAGGAAGCGGAGCGATGCAGACGATGACGCCGATCACGTCGCCGGTGGTGGACCCGGCGTTGCTGGTGCAGGGGTTGTGGATTTTCATTTTTCTGGGCATCGCGATGGCGATGGCGCCGCTGATCATCGGCGCGTTTGTGCGGCCGAAGATGGCGCATCCGGAGAAGGGCGAGCCGTACGAGTGCGGCGAGCCGGCGATCGGATCGAGCTGGGTGCAGTTTGACCTGCGGTTTTACGTGGTGGCCCTGGTTTTCGTGATTTTCGACGTGGAAATCGCGCTGCTGTATCCGTGGGCGGTGGCGTTCAGCCTGGACCGTTTCGCGGCGCTGTGGGACATGCTGTTTTTCTTCGGGGTGCTGGTGGTCGGGTTCCTGTATCTGTGGCGCTCGGGTTACCTGGAGTGGGTGCGGGCGACGAATGCTCAGCGGCGCGCGTCGCCGCTGGAGCGTGGCGGCAAGGCGGCCTAGCAGCGGCGATGGTGTCAGCGGCTGATGCCGAGTTCATGCGAGGCGACGATGAGCTGGATTGAGAATCGATTCGAGCCGGGGCTGATCGTGACCAGCCTGGACTGGGCGATCAACTGGGGCCGCCAGTCGAGCGTCTGGCCGATGACGTTCGGGCTGGCGTGCTGCGCGATCGAGATGATGGCGACGGGCGCGAGCCGCTTCGACATCGACCGCTTTGGCGCGGGCGCGTTTCGCGGGTCGCCGCGGCAGAGCGACCTGATGATCGTGGCCGGCACAGTGACGTACAAGATGGCGGAGCGCGTGCGGCGGCTTTACAACCAGATGCCCGAGCCGAAGTACGTGATGGCGATGGGTGCGTGCACGATCGGGGGCGGTCCGTATTTCAAGCACGGGTATCACGTCGTGAAGGGTGTCGACCTCGTGGTGCCGGTGGATATCTACGTGCCGGGTTGCCCGCCGCGGCCGGAGTCGCTGCTGGAAGGGCTGATCCGGCTTCAGGACAAGATCAGGAACGACACGATCGGGAAGGACAGTTTGACGCGTGCGAAAAAGGCGCTGGCGGTGTGATGGAATTGACGGGCGGGAAGGGTGAGCGATGACGCCGGAAGCGGTACTGAAGATTTTGAAGGACACGTTCGGAGACGACGTGAAGTCGGTGGTGGCGGATGGGCTGCATCCGTACGCGGAGGTGGCGGCGGGGCGCTGGCGCGAGATCGCGCGCTATCTGCGCGACGATCCGCGGCTGGCGTTCAACTGGCTGCGCTGCATCTCGGCGGTGGATCACCTCGAGGACAAGCTGATCACGGTGGTGTACGACCTGCACGCGGCCGAGGCGGGCGCTCCGGCCGGCGCGATGTGGAAGCTGAAAAACGAGATCGCGATCCGCATTCGCGTCGAGCGCGACCGGCCGCACATCCCGAGCGTGGCGGACGTGTGGCGCGCGGCGGATTGGCACGAGCGCGAGGCGTTCGACCTGCTGGGCGTGATCTTCGACGGGCATCCGGACTTGAAGCGCATCCTGTGCTGCGAGGACTGGGTCGGGCATCCGCTGCGCAAGGACTACGAGTTTCCGCTGGAGTATCACGGGATACCGGCGGTGACGGAGTACAACCAGACGCGGACTGTGCACTAAGAAACTTGCCATGCTTCTGCAATCTCGAAAACTGCGAGCCGTGCCGCGCCGGGGACGGATGACGCTTGGACCTGCGGATGCGGGACGCGTGATCACTTTTCGCGAGTACGACGCGGCGCGCTATGAGGAAGGGTCGGTCTACGAGATCATCGACGGAGTGCTGATTGTGTCGCCTAATCCGGCTCCGTGGCACGACCATTGGGTCACGTGGGTGTATGAGCGACTGGAGGCTTACTCGAAGAAGCATTCCGAGAGGATCAACCGGGTCAGCCAGGCGTGCGAAATCTACATCCCAAGCCGCATCGGTCCCACGCGCCCGCAGCCGGATGTCGCAGCATACCGAAATTATCCAAAGGCTCCGCCGAAGCGCTGGGATGACGTCTGTCCGCTGGTGGTGGTGGAGGTGGTTTCGGCGCGGCGTGCGCTCAAGGATGTGCAGCGCAACCGCGAACTCTACTGGATGGCGAGCGGAATCGGCGAGTATTGGATCGTGAACCCGCTCGATGCGTGGGAGCGGCCGGCGTTGATCGCCCTGTGCCGGTCGCCAGACGCGGTGGATTGGCGGGAAACGCGCATTTCCTATGGGCAAACGTACCGGACACCGACGCTGCCGGGCTTTTCGCTGAACCTGAAGCGTCAGGTTCGCTGATGGGGCGAGAATGAATCGAGTGCTTGAATCGGTTCCCGACGTCAACTTCGACATCCGCCGCGACGATTTCGGCGACCTGCAGACCGAAGAGATGCTGGTCAACATGGGACCGCAGCATCCGGCGACGCATGGCGTCCTGCGGGTCGTGCTGCGGACGGACGGCGAGATGGTGATGGAGGCGGTGCCGTACATCGGCTATCTGCACCGTTGCGCCGAGAAGATCGGCGAGAACCTCCAGCCGTACCAGTGGATTCCCAAGACGGACCGCATGGACTACATCGCGGCGATGAACAACAACCACACGTTCTCGCTGGCGATCGAGCAGTTGTGCGGGATCGACGTGCCGGAGCGCGGCAAGTACATCCGCATCATCGCGGCCGAGCTGAACCGGCTGGCGTCGCACCTGGTGAGCTTCGGAACGTATGGTCTGGACATGGGGGCGTTTACGCCCTTCCTGCACGCCTTTCGCGAGCGCGAGCGGATTCTCGATCTGCTCGAGGCCATGTGCGGCGCGCGGCTGACGTATTCGTACATCTACCCGGGCGGCCCGCAGTGGGACCTGCCGGATGGATTCGTGCAGACCTGCGGCGAGTTTCTGGATTATTTCGAGCCGAAGATCGACGAATACAACGAGCTGCTGAGCTACAACCACATCTTCGTCAGGCGCACCGCCAACGTGGGCGTCGTGTCGCCCGAGCTGGCGCTGGCCTACGGCCTGAGCGGGCCGGTGCTGCGCGGCAGCGGCGTGCGCTGGGACCTGCGGAGGGTGCGGCCGTACGACATTTACGAGCGGTTCGAATTCGACGTGCCGATCGGCGTGGACGGCGGCAGCGACGGCGTGCCAGACGAGGTCGTGGTGGGAGACTGCTGGAACCGCTATTTCGTGCGCATGCTGGAGATGAAGCAGAGCGTGCGAATCCTGCGGCAGGCCCTGGCGCAGATGCCGACCGACGGGGATTTCAAGGCCAAGGTGCCCAAGAACGTCAAGCTGCCGAAGAGCAGCATCTACTTCGAGGGCGAGAACCCGCGCGGGCAGCTCGGCTTCTACGTCGAGGGCGACGGCTCGCCGATCCCCTATCGCATCAAGGCCCGTGGCCCGAGCTTCTGCAACCTGTCTGTGCTGCACGAACTGTGTCACGAGGTGCTGCTGGCGGATGTTCCGGCGATCATCGGCAGTATTGACATCGTCATGGGGGAGGTGGATCGGTAGGTTGGGGGACGGAGACACGAAGCGACGAAGCGACGAAGCGACGGAGGGACGGAGCGACGAAGCGACGAAACGGCAGTGATGGGAGGGGGGTGGTGAGGTATCCGCGGGGGCGCGGCGCTGCTGGGGGGCATTGCTGGGCGGGGGGTACAGGGGAACACGGAATCTCAAATCGACTCTAATAAGCGCGGCGTTCGATCGTAGTTCACGTTGCTAACGCGGCTGGCACGGGACAGGCGAATGGGCGAGTCCGAGAATTCGACCACGTCACGGGCGGACGGCATTTGCGCCCTCGTGGCGCGCTGGCAGGGGCCGCTGCTGAGCTATGCGCGGCGCGTCACCGGCGACGCGGAGCGGGCGCGCGAGGTTGTGCAGGACACGTTTGTGCGCTTTGTGCGCGAACGGGCGGCCGCAGATAGGGAGCAGTCAGCCCCGGCCGAAAACCACGCCGCCGCCTGGCTGTTTGCGGTCTGCCGGCGGCGGGCGATCGACGTCAGACGCAAGGAGCGGCGCATGAAGGCGGTCGGCGTGATCGAGGCGGATGAGCTGACGCGGCCGGGAGGGACGGCGGAGTCGCCGCCGGAGGCGGTCGAACGGCGCGACACGGGCGAGCAGGTGCGGGCGTTGCTGGCGGGGCTGCCGGAGCGGCAGCAGGAAGTGCTGCGGCTGAAGTTTCAGGCGGGGCTGAGCTACAAGGACATCGCGACGGTGACGAAACTGAGCGCGAGCAACGTGGGGTTTCTGATTCACACGGCGATCAGGGCGCTGCGCGCGCGGATGGGCGAAGGATGAGCGCGATCGGCGAGCAATACGTGCGATGGGCGAGGGAGAGCGATATGTGGATCGGGCGCGAACGAGAGATCGTTCCTGAGCGCGGCATCGCGCGGCACCGAGCGATCGTGCCCGGCCGAGCCCCGACCATGAAGGCGACCAAGGAGGGAGCCTGAATGGAGGGGTTCGAACACGCGCGACCTTCGACGCGCGCGGGCGCTCCCGCCTTGGTCGCCTTCATGGTCGGGGCTCGGCTGGGCGCGCGTATTCGCGCGGGGTGCGAGTTCACGCAAGCGCGAGCCCGGATGGGATGCGGAAAACTCGCGATCAAGCGGTCAACAGGACGCGATCAACTGAACAGGCAGGATGACGGTCATGAGACGAATCAACATCGATGATCCGCGGCTGACGGCGTATGCGTTGGGCGAGCTGGACGGCGCGGAGCGGGCACGGATGGAGGCGGCGATTGCCCAATCGCCGGAACTGCGCGCTGGTATCGAGGAGATTCGCGCGACGGCGGCGACTCTGCGCGCGGGATTCTCTGGCGAGCCGCTCCTGGTGCTGAATGGCGAACAGATGGCGGCCATCGATACGGCGCTGGCGTCGTGCGGTGCGTCGTCGCTCGTTGACGGTCGCGGATCGGAAGCGGGCGGTGTCGATTCGTTCGAGAGCAACTCGCTGTCCCCGCTCCCGGATGGTCGCGGCTCTGAACGTGTAGTCATGTCGGCCTGGACGCGCGGTGCGGCAATCGCAGGGCTGGCGTGCGCGGCGGGGCTGATGGGGCTGCTGGTGGCGCTGCCGACGGGGCCGGTGGCGCGCGAGGGCGCCAGCCGGTCGCTCGCAGCAGAGTTCGATGAGCTGCTGGCGCGCACACCCTCGCATGAGGTGAACGGCGCCGTGAGCGCCCTTGCGAAGCAACATGGCCTGCAAGTCCATGAGCCGAAGCCCGGCGATGCGCAGTCGCTGTCGTTTGAATTACGGCAATTCTCTGGCGACCACGCCGGAGCACGGATGAGGTACGCGCAAGAGCAGTACTCGAATGTCGGCGGAGCGAGGCGCAGCTCGATCACACGGAGTGCGCCTGCCGGTAGTGCGCGCGGCAACCTATTTGAATTCGCGGGTTATGACAACGTCAGCTACAGCTATCAGTTGATACCGGTACAACCGGACCGACAGGCCCAGGTCGTTCGACTTCCCGACGGACGCGTGTTGCGCTCGGGATCCGCGGCCGATGTAGAGCGCGTCGGCCAGGCCATCCAAACGCTGGGATACGCGGCCGACTCGTCGGATGCCTTCCAGGTGGCCTACCTCCGGACACCCGCCACTCAGCCGAACGGGTCCGAGGTCCCCGTCAAATGGGAGGCCGCCGGCGCCGAGGCCTACAAGCCCATCATCGACAACCCCTTCTTCCCCGTCGCCGACGCGCCGCTCTCCACGTTCTCGATCGACGTTGACACGGCGTCGTATTCCAACATGCGGCGCCATCTGGTGTCGGGCCGACTTCCGCCGCGGGATGCGGTGCGGATCGAGGAGTTGCTGAACTACTTCGAGTATGACTATCCGCCGCCCGCCGACGACACGCCGTTCGCGGCGAACATCGAGGTCGGCGCCTGCCCGTGGAACCCGCAGCATCGCCTGGCGCGGATCGGGCTGAAGGGCCGCGTCGTGGCCGACGAGCAGCGGCCGGTGTGCAACCTGGTGTTCCTGATCGACGTTTCGGGCTCGATGCAGCCGGAGAACAAGCTGCCGCTCGTGAAGCAGGGGTTGTCGCTGCTGGTCGAGCGGCTGTCGCCGGACGATCGCGTGGCGCTGGTGGTGTACGCCGGCGCGTCGGGGCTGGTGCTGCCGTCGACGCCGGCGGGGCAGCGCGAGAAAATCCTCGACGCGCTGGAGCAGCTTCGGTCGGGCGGATCGACCAATGGCGGCGAGGGGATCGTGCTGGCCTATTCGATCGCGATGGAGAACTTCATCCGCGGCGGGGTGAACCGCGTCATCCTGTGCACCGACGGCGACTTCAACGTCGGCATCACCGACCGGCACGAGCTTCAGAAGGTCATCGAGGAGCAGGCGCAGACGGGCGTGTTCCTGAGCGTGCTGGGCTTCGGCATGGGCAACCTGAAGGACGACACGCTTGAGACGCTGGCTGACAAGGGCAACGGCAACTACGCCTACATCGACACGCTGGCCGAGGCGCGCAAGGTGCTGGTCGAGCAGATGGGCGGCACGCTGGTCACCATCGCCAAGGACGTCAAGATTCAGGTCGAGTTCAACCCGGCCCAGGTCGCAGCGTATCGGCTGATCGGCTACGAGAACCGGCTGCTGGCGGCGCAGGATTTCAATGACGACACGAAGGACGCGGGCGAGATCGGCGCCGGGCACACCGTGACGGCGCTGTACGAGATCGTGCCGGCGGGCGGCAACGTGCCGCAGGAGCCGCTGCCGCCGCCGCTGCCCGACCACCTGCTCGACGCGCCCGACATCAGCACGATCGACCCGCGCGATCTGCCGGCGTGGATGACCGAGGCGCCGCTGGACTACTCGGACCCGAAAGTCGACCCGTTGCGATACCAGCTTGCCGGCAATGCGCTGGACGCAGAGGTGTCCAGCGAGCTGCTCACGCTGAAGTTGCGCTACAAGCAGCCGGACGGCGACACGAGCGCACTGCTGGAGTTTCCGGTGGTCGACCACTCCGACGCCGATGCCCTGCCGTCGGCGGATTTTGATTTTGCCGCGGCGGTCGCGGTGTTCGGCATGCTGCTGCGCGAGTCGCCGTATTGCGGTCAGTGGTCGCTCGCCGGGGTGGTGGAGCTGGCGCAGCGCGGGCTTGCGGACGATCCGAGCGGTTACCGGGCGGAGTTCGTGGAGTTGGTCAAACGCGCCCAGCAGCTCACGGCACACTGACGCACCGGGACGCTCGGCACACCGGACGGGTCGCGCGCCCTGCCACCCGCAATTGTACACCGCTCACGTCGGTGCTACGCCGGTCGCGACTTGTGCTATCCGTGCCGTTGTGCGGCGGGCGAGCGGCGGTGGCGGATAGGCCGCGGTTGCGACTCACGTTCGCCCTCCCAGGGCTCCGTGGCGCGCGGACCGCGCACCGTGGGCTGGCGCCCACAGGCCACAGACGACCGCCCTTCCAGGGCTCACGGTCGCGGCGCTCGCGCGGTGTGCCGAGTTCGATGGTGCACTGGGCGTGATGGGCGAAGGGGCGATTTCACCGGCCGCCGCTCCCTGGCGGTCGCAGCTCTGGCGATGGGCTCGGGCTCGGTGGCGGGACTGCGGCTCGGTGTCAGGGTTGCGGCCTGGCGTCAGGGTTGCGGCCCGGTGTGAGCGGGCGGAGCGAGCGGGGCGAGGGGCGGATTGGGCGGCAGCGTCAAGTCGCCGAGCTCGATCGTCAGCTCGCGATTGGCCGCCTTCAGCCCCGCGACACCGGCAGCCGAGACGCGCGTCTGCCACAGGTACAACTGACGCAGCGCCGGCAACTCCAGCAATTCGGCCATGCCGTCGTTGGTCACGTCCGTCCCCACCAGGTTGAGATACGCGAGCTGCTTGAGCGGGCGAAGATTCTTGAGACCGGCGTCGCCGATTCCCGTGTGGTCGAGGCGCAGACGGCGAAGCGCGGTGAATCGGGCGACGCGCTTCAAGCCGTCGTCGCTGACGCCGGTGCCCGATAGATCGAGCCAGACGAGGCTTGATGCGAGCCCGTCGAGCAGCGCGAGGTCGGCGTCGGTCGCGTCCTTGCCGAGGCGGGCGAACTGCACCTGCACAACGTCCTGCGACGAGGCGATCGGCTCGGCCAATCCGCCACGCGCTCGTATCGCGGCGAGACGCTCCTGGATTGCGTGCCGCTGCGCGTCGGAGAGTCGCGGCCACTGTTCGGCGGGCGGCGGCGCCGCACGGCGGGCCGTTTGCGGCCCGGGGCCGGCGGAGGTGGGTGCTTCGGCGGCGGGTGACGGGGCCGCCGCCGCGGCTTCACGCGTGGCTTCGTCGGGCGTCCAGGGTGCGCCCTGGTCGATCCAGGCGCGGATCAGCGCGATCTGTTCGGGTTTCAGCGGATCGCCCTTGGCCGGCATGATGTCGGGGTCGCCGGCGGGAAGGCTGATCAACTTGACCAGCATGCTGTCGGCCGAGCGACCGGGCTGGATCACCCAGGCGGATTTGTCCGGGCCGAAAACCTCTTCGCGCAGGTCGAGCCGCAAACCACCGCGCTGCTCCTCCTCGCCGTGACACTGATAGCAGCTCGCGGAGACGATCGGCGCGATGTGGGTGACGAATGTGATCCGCGGCGTGGCAGACGAGGCGCTCGACTCGGGCGCGGCGCTGGCCGGCGACGCGACGTCAGTCGCCTGAACCGGTTCGATCGGGGCCGGTGACGCGGCGGGCGTCGGCCCGACCGCGATTTCTTCGGCGGAAGGCGCTAACGGCGGGTTCACGGCGCGGCGGAGCAGCGCCGTCAGATAATCGTCGCCATAGACCAGCGAGCCGCCGAAATGCCCTGCGGCACAGAGCAGGATCACGTTGAGCACGAGCGACAGGCGGTAGACCGAAAGCGTCGCGGGCCGCAGCGGCACGTCGTCGGTCTCAGCGCGCATGCGGATGCGGCGTCGGGCGGTGGCGCCGATGAGGGCGGCGAGCAAGGCCAGCGCGCCGGCGCCGATCGCCGTCCAGCGATGCCAGAAGATTGTTGCGTCGGCCGATGTGCCGTGCGACTCGAAGTCGGCGTTGAACCAGCCCGAGCTGATGGCCGCGGCCGCGGTCAACACGCCGAGCAGCAGGCACGCGTAGCCCGCCTCGGACGGGCCGCGGACCGACAAGACGGGCTTTGCGGCGGCGGCTTCCGCACTGTCCGCTGTCATCCGCACGACTTCGATGCGGCGGCGCTGTACGCCGAGGATTTCGAAGAGCAGGGCGGCGAAGAGCAGCGCGATGGGAAAATGCACGACCAGGGGGTGAGCGCGGCCGGCGAGGCGCAGCCAGAGGTTGGCGTCGGTGGAGAAGCGGACGCCGACCAGTTTGGTTGTGTTCGCGCTCCCCGCCGCGGCGCTGGCCTGGGTGGTCGCCTGTGCCGAGTGGGCAGCGACTGGCAAGGTGAGCAAGACGGCGACGGCGGCGCTGATCAGGCCGCCCGACGATCTATGATGGTGATGCATCGCACGCTCCGGATACGGACTATCATGCACAAGAGAATCATAACGGGCGGCCGGCGGTGCGGGACGGTGGCACCTCGCCGGCCCGCGGCCTGACGAGCCGACCGCGACACGACGCGCGCTACAGGATGGACCCATGCTCCATGCAATCGCGATACTCGCTATCTGGACGACGGCCGCCATGACCGCGCCGCGGCCGCTGCTCTGGACCGGCGACGAAAAGGAAAACCCGTGGAAGAAGAAAGCCCCGGACATCGTCGCGGCCGCGGAGCGCGGCTCGTCAGCCGCGGCGTGGGCCGAGGCGCTCGACGCGCTGTGGCGGGCGGACGACTGGCGCGAGGGGCTGCGGCTGGCGACGGCCGCGGAGCAACGCTTTACGCGCGAGGCCAGCCTGCGGGGCCGCATCGCCCGCGCGCTGTGGCGCGCTGGCCAGCTTACGCGGGCCGAAGCGACCATCGCCACGCTGGACGGGGACACGACCGATCGCGTCGCCCTGGCCGCGATGGCGCGCGCGCTGCACGCCCGCGGCGAAGTGGCGCGGGCCAGGGAACTGGCCGCGCGGCTGCGGCGCCTGCCCGAGCCCACCGCCGAGGAGCTGAGCCTCTTCATGGAGGTCGCGCTTCAGGACGCGCCCAGCGCTGAAGTGGCGCAGGTGGCGCGCGAGATCGCCCGGCGGATCGACGCGGCGAACGGCTACCCCGACATCCACATGGCCGAGGCGATGGAGGGCATGCCCGAGTATTTCGATAAGGTCGGCGACCAGCCGCTGAATCGTGTTTCGTCCCACGGCAGCGCCGCCTGCGCGCCGATCTCGATGATCAACCTCCCGGGCGTCGACCTGTTCGTCAACGGCAAGGGGCCGTTCCGCGTGATCGTCGACACCGGCGGAAGCATCACGCTCAGTCTGGACACCGAGCTGGGCGAAACGCTCGGACTGCCGCGCCTGGCGGGCGGGACGGTGCGCGGCGTCAGCGGAAAGGACGCGGCCTGGCAGACGATCGCCGACGAAGTCCGCATCGGCGACATCGTCTGCAAGTGCGTCATGACGCGCGTCTTCGGCGTTCGCGCCGCCGCCGCCCAATCCTGCGACGGCATTCTCGGCACGGGCGTCTTCGGTGAGGCGCGGTTGACGTTCGACTTCGCCAATGGGCGGCTGCTGGTCGAGCCCAGCTCGGAGCGGCCCGCCGCCGGCCGCGAAACACCGCTGCGCGTCATCGCCGACTCGAAGCTGCTGTCGCCGGTGACGATTCACGGCGAGGCGGCGACGGCGTTGATCGACAGCGGGGCCGACACGACCGCGCTGGCGCCGTCGCTGCTGCGGAGGCTCTTTCCGGGCGAGGAGATCGCGACCATCGCGGCGCCGATGGCGGGCGTCGGCTCGACCGAGGCGCCGGGAATCGCGTTTGTGCGCGGCGTCGACGTGGAATTCGCCGGTCGCAAGTTCGATCGCTTCGGCGGCGTGGGGCTGGACGTACTGGACACGATTCTCAGCTCGCATCTTGGGGTGCAGTCCGACCTGCTGATCGGCATGGCGGTGTTCCGCGAGATGAAATCGTTCACGGTTGATTTCCCCCGGCGGCGCATGTGGATCGACTGGCTCGATCCCTGACGAAGCCGTTTTCTTCGCGTCGCGGCCCGGGCGCGACGGTCGGCCGGCGGAGGCAGATCGAGCCCCCGCCCGCCCCGCGGCCCCGCGGCCCCGCGGCAACTGCGCTTGACCCTGCCAATAGCCGATACTATTCTGCCCGGTCTCGGCTGAGCCGCGCCGGCGGCGCGAGCGTCGCCACGCGATCCTCCCGCCCGCGGGCCGACCGCCGGGGGCAGGTAGCTCAGTTGGTAGAGCAATGGACTGAAAATCCATGTGTCGCCGGTTCAAATCCGGCCCTGCCCATTTGACAATTGAATCGTCGTCGGGGCCGTAGCTCAGTTGGGAGAGCGCTTGCATGGCATGCAAGAGGTCGTGAGTTCGAATCTCATCGGCTCCATTCCCTGACCCGTTGACAACGCTCGCCAGCGGGTCGTTTCTTTTTGCTACTGCGGCGCCTACAGTGACCGTTGCTGACAAGCGCGGCGCGCCGCGTCTGCCAGCGCTCGATCACGTCGTGTTGGGTCATGAGGCGCCATGTCCACGCTTGTACGACCCCTTGTCATGTCGCTCGGCGCGATCGGCATTATCGGCGGGTGCGCGGGCTGTGCGGCGACTGCGCGGAACGCCGCCGGCGACAGCGGGGGGTATCTGGTCGTCGCGCTGGCGCTGGAGGAGGCCGGCGACGACGCCAACGCATTCCGCAATGTCGCTCAGCGGGCCGCGGCGTTTCACCGCGGTGCGCTGATCGAGCTTGCCGGCCGAGACTACGGCGGTCTCGAGCGGACTCTCAAGGAGCGCCAGCCGCGGAACGTGCTGTTCGTCGTGCCGCCCGCGGTGCTGGATTGCAACCTTCACCGCCGAATCTTTCTCATGTGCGGCCACCTGGATGAGGACGTGTTCGCGGACTTCGCTTTCGGCTACCTCACGGCGCGCGACGGCGAAGGTCTGCGACGCCTGTGGGAGCGCAGCGAGAAGCTGCATCGCCGCGGGCTGGCGGGAAAGACGTGGGTCGAAGCCAGCGTGGCAAGCGGCATCACGTCGACGGTCTACCCGGACGCACACACGAGCATCACGACGGCCGCCGGCTTTCGTGGGCCGCACATCTACTGGGCCGATCTGAAATCGGATCTCAACGTCGTGGCGTTTGTCGAGCGCGTGCTGCCGGAGCTGGAGAAAGCCGACGTCATCGCGCTCTCGGGCAACGGCGATCCGCAGGGCATCTGGCTTTTCGACGACCAGCGCAACGTCGACTCCAGCAAGCACTGGGAATACGCGCCGGAAAAAGTGGGCCACGACCCGGCCGGCGAAATGCCGCGGATCAGCGCCGATCGGCTGGCGAAGCTGCAACTGAAAAGCCCGATCGTCTGGAGCGGGACGTGCCACTCGGCGACGCCATGCAACGTGTACGTCGAAGGCGACATCGTCTCGACGTTCGGCCGTTGCGAGAAGACCGTGCTGCACCAGCTCAAGCCGGCCGAGAGCATGTGTCTGGCGATGCTGGAGGCGGGCGCCGCCGCGTTTCTGGCGCCGATCGGCCCGAACCATGGCTACAGCATGCTCAACGAGACGCAGTTTGCGCTGCAGCACGGGGCCTCGCTCGGCGAGGTGGTGCGCTCGACGTATAACGACGTACTGTTGGCCAGCCGCGGCCGGCCCGAGCTACGCCCGTACGTGCCCGGCGAGGAACATCGCGAGCCGGCCACGTCGATCATGCAGGCCGGCGGGTCGAACCGCATCCTCATCGGCGATCCGGCGCTGTCGCCGTTCACGCCGACGAACGATCCACTGGAGCGGGTCACCGTTGAGCGGCGGGTCGACGGGTTCGACGTGCAGGTCGAGTGGAAGGACGGGTTTCATCCGCTCGCGTGGGACATCTACGGGAACGACCGCCAGCGCGACGGCCGCGTTTACGTTCGTGTCGCGCTGGATGAACTGGGCGGGGCAGGCGCGGGGCGGGCGTTCGCGGCCGAAGTTTCCGGCAGCGCCGCCGCCGGGACCGCACTTCCGTTTTCAAAGACGTACGCGGAGTTCGAGGCGTTCCACGGCCGCCGTTACCTGCACCTGCAAGCCAATGCACCCCGCCCGAGCTTCGATCACATGGAAATCCGCGTGACGTTTCGCGTCAAGCGCTCCGGCTGACACCCGCGCATGGCAGCGCAGCGCGCCTGCCGGCGGCTCTCGTTTCGCGCTAACCCAATGAAACGACGCCGCACACCACCCTTCGGCGGTGTGCGGCGGCCAGAAGCCCGCGGGAACCATCCTCCTGGTTGACGGCATGGCGCTGGCCGGTTGGGCCATGCGCCATGTCGTCGAAGAGCCACCTCTGGACGGGTCGGGCTACTTCCCGCGGTCGTACCAGATCAAGGCTGCGTCGGCTTGTCGCCGGCGAGCTGCTTCTCGATCGCCTCAAGGCGGGCCACCAGTCGCGCGTTCTGCGTCTCGGCGTCGGCCAGGCGCGCCCGCAGGGTGTCCACTTCTTTCTGCTGCGCCGCGAGCTTGTCCTGCTGCTCCGCGACGATCGCGTCGAGTCCTTTAAGGGCGGCGAGCGTCACGCCGTCGCCGTCGATCGTGGCGATGTGCTTGTCGTCCTCGCCCAGGTGGAACGCGTCGTAGAAGTCCTGCGCGGTCGGACCCATGTGGCGGATGGTCGGGTCTTCGTTGTTGTAGTTCCAGGTGAAGACCTTCATGTCGCGCAGCTTGGTGAGCACCTCGCGTCCGTCGACCAGCTCGAAGGAGTTCTTGATGTTCACGTCCGACGAGTTCACCCACGTGCCGCCCGAGCTGAGATACGCGCCGACCGATGTGTTGATCAGCCGCGCGCCGGCCCGGCGGAAGTCGAGCCAGTACGTGTCGGAGACGTCCATCCGCACGCCGCCGCGCGCCCGCAGGCGGAACTGGTCGTCGCGCTCGGTCTCGACGTCGCCCGCCGCCGAATCGGCCCAGACAAACGAGCCGATGTGCGTGGGCTTGGCGCTGCGGCCGAGAGCGACGTTCTGGTCGAGGTCGAATCGCAGGACGGGCGTGCTGTCGATGCCAATTTCCAGCGCGGTCGCGTCGGTGGTGCCGAGGAAGTTCACGCCGCTCGCCGAACCGGGGTTGCCGTCGCGCCGCCAATACTGCTCATCCGTGTAGGTCAGGTCCAACGACAGCATTCCGGCTTCGAGCTTGAGGCCGTCGCCGGTGTTGAACGCCGTGCCGCCGCCATTCTGGCAGTCGAATGCGTTGAACAGACCGTCGCCGTTGGTGTCCTCGCTCGGGTCTCCGACGCCGTTACCGTTCAGGTCCCAGCAGTGCGTGCCGTCGGCGCCGCCCGATCCGGGCGGACCTTGCGGACCCTCGGGGCCTGGCGGACCATCCGGACCGGGAGGACCCTGCGGCCCGGCCTGACCGTCAGCCCCATCCGCGCCGTCGGCACCGTCCGCTCCGCGGCAGTCCGCGGCCGTGAACAAACCGTCGCCGTTCACGTCTTCGTCGGGATCGCCGACGCCATTGCCGTTGCTGTCCCAGCAGTTCAGACCCGGCAAACCCGCCGGACCATTCAAGCAGTCGCGCGCGTCGAACACGCCGTCGCCGTTGAAATCCTCGTTCGCATCGCCGACGCCGTTACCGTTCGAATCCCAACAGGCGATCCCTGCGGCACCCGCCGGACCTGCCGGACCCTGCGGACCTGCCGGACCTTGCGCGCCGACGGGACCCTGCGGGCCGGCCGCGCCGGCTTCGCCCTGCGGACCTTGGGCACCCGCCGCACCGGTCGAACCCTGCGGACCAGCCGGACCCTGTGGACCCGTCTGGCCCGTCTGGCCATCCTGGCCATCCTTGCCATTCTGTCCGTCAGCGCCCGCCGAACCATCAGAGCCGTTGGACCCATTGGTTCCGTTGGAGCCGTTGGTGCCATCGACACCGTTCTGACCGGCGGCTCCGTCGCTTCCCGGGTCGCCGTTGTTTGGATCGAGCAGCGGGCAGCCGGCGAGGATGAGGCCGGCGGTGAGCGCAAGGGCGGCGAGTTTGATCCACTCGGGCCGCCGTGACCGCGCACGATTCCGCGTCTGGAGCGAGCTCTGAGTCATTCTGATTCCCTCCTCTTCAACAGGGAAAAGGCTCAGCGAACCTTGAGGCCCCCGACCCGGCTCACTTCGCAACTTTGCGAAGACGTCGCCCCCACCACCCGAGCGTGCACGCGGCACGCGATTGACCGGCTGATTATAACTTGTCGCCGTGAGCGCTCACAAGGGCTGGCTGCGGAATTTTTAACACCTGTGAAGAAATGCCGCACCAACCAAGCTACGGCGCCTGCGTCCTGTTTTTATCGGTCGTTTGCCTGCGCTAATTCCGGCCGACCAATTGGCCGGTCCAGACCGCGAGACGTTCGACCGGGTTCGGCTCGCGCATGTTCGGCACGGTCGCGGTGATGCCGCCGCTGGCGACGGCAACGTCCGCCACACCATCGTTGTTCACGTCAGCGACCGCGCAGCCCCAATTCAGTGCCATCCCAGTCGACGGCAGACCCGTGTTGGGAACGTAAGTCCAACCACCCGAACCATCCCCGCGCAGCAGCGAGACGCCGTACACGTTGCCAAGATCATTCCAGCGCAAGCGCCCCGAGACGACCAGGTCGAGGTGCCCATCGCGATCGAGATCTCCCATGGCGACGCCGACAGCGCCGCCGGTCATTTCCGCAAAGACCTTTCCGGCCTTGAGCCACGATCCGTCAGCCTGTTGAAGGTAGACTTCCGGCCCATCGACCCAGTTGGCAGTCGCCAGATCGACGCGGCCGTCCTCATTCAGGTCGCCGAGCGCCAGACCGGTGTAGAGACCTTGGATCATCGGTTCGGGCGGCAAACCGATCGACGCCGGACGGAAGTTCCCGGCCGCATCGCCGAGAAACACGCGCGGCCCGTTGTGCATGGTCGCGGCAATATCCATGGCGTGGTCGCCGTTGATGTCGGCGATGGCGACACGATGGACCCATCCGCTAGCCGGAAGCTGTCCACGCGGCAGCTCGGCCCACTCGCGTCCGGAGCCATTGCCAAGGAAAACGTACAGGCCGCCCTCGTCGATCGAGCCGGCGGCGATGTCGAGCGCGCCGTCGGCGTTCAAGTCGCCCAGGGCGATGCATTCGGAGCCGACGGAAACTTCGCCGGGCTTGCGGCCGCCGAGGTCCGGGTGCAGCCCATCGGTGACGCGGGTCCATTGTCCGGTGCCGTCGCCCAGGAAGACGAAGATGCCGTTGCAATGGTCGCCGACGGCGATGTCGAGATGTCCGTCGTTGTTCACGTCCCCCACGGCCACGCCGCCGCCGCAGACTTGCTGGCCGATGTCGAGGCCGGTGGCGGCGGATTTCCAGCCGCCCGCGCCGTCGCCGAACCAGACGTGCGGGCCGTTGGACCCGAGTCGCAGGGTGGCGACCAGGTCCATCGCGCCGTCCTTGTTGATGTCGACGAAGACCGGGTCACACTTCCAGTTGCCCTCGATCGGCAGACCGCGCGTCGAGAGGGCATAAGCGACCGGTGGCGGCGGCGCCGCGGGCGGCTGCGGAGTGCCGTCGTTCTGGGGTGTAGACGTTCGTGTCTCGCGACCGGTTCCGCCGGTGCAGCCGGTCAACAGCAGCGTCGGCACAAGGCCTGCTAGGATGAACTTGTACACGCGGTTCCCTCGATATGGTTTCTCGCTCAGCGAATCTGCACCGGGCCGCCCGGCTGGCGCTTGAGGTCGAGATACCACTCTCCGTCGATCAGAGTCCACATTTCAACCGAATACGCCTCGCGCGGGGGCAGATCACCCAGGCTGGGGTCGTTGAGCTTGATGCCAAACAGCGCCATGACGCGGCCATACTGCCCGCGAACCTCGACCCAGCGGCGGTCGAGGCGGGTGAAGTTCAGCCGGTCGGCCTCGCGGGCGTAGTCGTCAATCTTCATACCCTCGCGATCGCGCGGGTCGACGAATTCGTACGCCGCCGTCCAGTTCCGCGCGAACCGCAACTCCTTGAGCTTGTCGAAGCGCGCCGCGAGGCGCTGCTCCTGCTCGGCGTCGCGGACGCGCGGCGACTCGGGATACGAGTCGAGCTGGTCGCGCGGCACCGGGAACCAGTCCGTCTCGCGCCAGTGCCAGCGCTGCCACGTGGTGGCGTCGCGCGGCGGGAGGTTCGGAATGCGGCGCATGGTCGAACTATAGCGGATCTGCACCCAGCCCATGTCGCCTTCGATCAGCGGCGTATCGGCGGTGTACGACTTGATGACGAAGGGCTCCTCCGCGTTGTGCCAGGCGCAGAACTTGTCCACGTTGGAGGCCGCCTGCCGGACGGGGTCCTCGAACAGGAAGATGCGCTTGCAGTCGTCGGCGACGCGCGCGTCCCAGAGCGTCTTGGTCCGCTGCAGCAGCCGGTCCGCCGTCGGCGCCGCGGGCGTCGACCCGCTGGTTCTCATCTCCCCGCGACCGCCACAGCCGACGACACTGGCGATGATCAACAGCGATGCCGGACCGATCGTTCTCATGAATCTCACCCTGTAGGGTTCTCGCGAAGCGCCGGGCGTGGCTGGCGCCGTGCGCGACCCATGACTGTAGATCGCATGACGGACTGCGGCGCGGCGGCTGGGCGCAAAATCAGCGCTGTGTCGCGACCCGTGACTGCAATTGATCACGGTCACTCATTTATCGGAAATATGCTGGGTCCGCAAAATCCCGCGTTTCAATTTTGCCTGCGCCGTCCGATACTTGCCGAGGCAGGCAAACGCCGAAATAATCGGCGCAGTCGGAGTTGGCATCCGCCTGTCGGCGGGCTCATTTTCGGACGGAAAAGGACCCAGCATGCCCGAATCGGAATCGCACGACGCCGCCTCGCCACCCGAGTCGCTCAGCCGGGCGCGTCTGATCGCGGCCAGCCTGGAGTTCATCGCCATCCTGCTGGGGCTGGCGTCGATCGTCTGGGCCGGGCAGCGGCTCTGGACGATCAGCCAGGCCCAACCGATCGACACCGGGGCCGCCTTGAGCAGCGTCCTGGGGCTGGCGGCGGCGCTGGCGGGCAGCGTTCTGCTGTGGGGTGTCGGCGAGGCTGTGCGGCGGATCGACGCGCTGCATCGCGCGCTGAGCTCGTATTTGGGCCAGCCGCGCGAGCTGCGGGTGATATCCAGTGGCGAACCGCAGAAGGGTTCGGCGAGCGACCGGTTGCTGGCCGAGCTGGTGACGCTGACGCGCGAGGCGCGCGACATCTCGCTGCTGACCGAGGCGCAGCGCGCCGCGCGACTCGACATGCAGGGCGAGGCCCTGGCCCACCGTATGGAGCAGGAAGTTCCCGAACTGCTGCGCGGCCACAACTGGTTCGAAGCTTCAAAACGCGTCGAGGCGGCGCGGCAGCGCTTCCCCGGCATGCCGATCTGGGATTCGCTGCACGCGCAGATCGAAACCGTGCGCGCTCAGGTCGAGGCCAAGGACGTCGACGGCGCCACGCGCCAGATCGACGAGCTGGTCGCGCTGGGGGCCTGGGACCGCGTGCAAGACGTGCTGAACGACCTGCTCGAACGGCATCCGCGTTCGGCCGGCGCCCTCGATCTCGCCCGGCGAATTCGCGCGCAGCGCGACAAGGCCGAATCCGAAATCCGCATGCGGCTGATGGCCCAGGCACAGGGACACGCCGACC
The DNA here is from genome assembly GCA_022072445.1 of Phycisphaerae bacterium. Lineage (GTDB taxonomy): Bacteria > Planctomycetota > Phycisphaerae > UBA1845 > Fen-1342 > JAJVHV01. The sequence goes on from JAJVHV010000017.1 coordinate 26,226, forward strand.
GCCGCGAATGGCAGGAGGCGCTCTCCGCCGCCCGTGCCCTCATTCAGCGCTTCCCGCGCTCGGCCGAGAGCGAGGCGCTGCGCCAGCAACTACCGACGCTGGAGGCCAACTCGGAAATCCGCGCCCGCCAGCAGATGGAGGCTAACTACCGGCAGCACGTCGCGCAGCGCCGCTTCGCCGACGCGCTGCGCCTCGCGCAACAGATCATCGAGCGCTACCCGTCGTCGCCGCAGGCCGAAGCCCTGCGCGAGCAGATTCCCAAGCTTGAAGAGCGGGCGGGCATCGTGCGGCAGTGGGCCTGATGTCGTCGTTCGGCCCTTCCGAACCGGAAGAGCGGGCGGCGTTTCTGGCGGGTCTGGCGGCGTTCAACGCGGGAGACTACTACGACGCGCACGATCTGTGGGAAGAAATCTGGCAGCAGCTCACCGGCCGCCGCGCGCTCTTCTACCAGGCCCTCATTCAGACCGCCGTCGTCTTCGTGCAGATGGAGAATCAGAATGCCGCCGGCGTGCGGGCGGTGTATCTCAGCGCGCGGGACAAGCTCGGGCAACTGCCGGCGCTGTATCGCGGCGTGCGGCTGGATCGGGTGCTGGCCGGGTTGACGCACGCGGCCGGTTGGATCGTCGAGCGGCCGCCGGGGGCGTGGCGCGACGTCGCCCCGCGGGCTGATGACGGAATGCCGCTGCTGTTCGATCGCTCGCGCGCCTTTCGGATCGAGCTGGAGTACGACCCGTTCGAGTCGCCGCGCGACGGGGACGTGGAACGGCGGTGAGGATGTGAGGCGAGCGCTCAGTTGCGCCCCCAGTCGAGCCCCGACCGTGAGGGAGGGGTCCGAATATCGGTCACCAACGGACTCGGCGAAGCTCGGTGCGACGCGGATGGTGAGATTCGCGAAGAATAGCCCTGCGCGCGACGCGGACTCCCTTCGGTCGAAACCATCCCTCACGGTCGGGGCTCGGCCGGAAACGTCCCTCACGGTCGGGACTCGGCTGGGCGCATTTAGCCCGCCGCTCGAAAAATACGGCGCTGGCCCGCGGCCGGTGCGAAACGGCGGTTTTTCGGCTTTGCGTTTTTCTCAAGAGGTCTTATACTGTTTCCAACACTGAACTGAATGGGCGGTTGGCACTCAAGTCGTTGTACGTACCTGAGACTGGTTCGCTACAGATAGTGGTTCGCTACCGGTAGCGGTTCGCGCGAAGCTGGAGTCGCCATGAGCGCCAAGTTGGCATGTATCGGCGGGACGCTTGCGTATGACCTGCTCAAGCAGGGTGCGTTGGTCGCGTCGCGGCTCGGGCCGCAGAGCACGCCGTTCGGCGACTCGCAGCCAATTTACGTGTGTCAGACGCGCTTCGGCGAGTTTTTGTTTTTGTCGCGGCATGGCGAGTCGGGTTACGACCTGGCGCCGAGCTTCGTGAACTACCGGGCGAACATTTACGCCCTCAAGGCGCTGGGCATCCGCGCGATCGTCTCCTGGAGCGAGACGCGCGCGATCTCGCACAACTTCAAGATCGGCGAGTATCTGATCGTTGACGACATCATCGACGAGACGGTGCGTCGCCCGAACACCTTTTTCGAGAATCAGTCGCTGGGCGTTGTGCGGCAGTGGCCGGTGTTCTGCCCGAGCCTGCGGACGGCGTTTGCGACGGCGCTGAAGGAGTCGGGCTGCCCGTTCTCGAAGGACGGCGTGTACGTCTGCATCGAAGGTCCGCGGATGGAAACCCCTGCTGAGACGCGCAAGTACGCGGTTTACGGGGCGGACGTGATCGGGCAGACGCTGGCGCCCGAGGTGTTTCTGGCCAAGGAACTTCAGCTCTGCTACGCGAGCTTGTGCTACGTGGCCCGCTACGCGGAAACGGGCTGCGACTCGCGCCCCTTCGAGAACGGCCGCGTGCTGGACGACGAAGCGCTGCGGGCCCGCGCCCGGGCCGCGGTCGAACGCCTGCCGCGGATCATCGAGCGGCTGTGCGACGTACTGACGCGCACGCCGGCGATGTGCCAGTGCGACCGGTCGATGCAGCATCACGTCGCGAGCGGACAGATCAGTTGGGATTGGCGGACCTGGTTCGAAGACGTTTCGCCCGCCCGCGAAGTCCGCCGCCCGGTCGCGTGATTTTCAGAGCAGCCTGGGTCGTTCCGGTCGATTCGCCGCCGATCCGCGACGGCTGCGTGCACGTGGCGCGCGGCCGGATCACGTGCGTGCAGAGCTGGGCGGGGGGCGTCGGCATACCCGCGGCGGGCAGCGCCGTCGGAAGTGCCGAAGACGTGCTCAACCTGGGCGACTGCATCCTGACGCCCGGCCTGGTCAATCCGCACACGCATCTCGAACTCACCTGTTACGCCGGCACCACGCCGCCCGCGCCCTTCTGGAGCTGGTTTCGCGAGCTGATCCGCCTGCGCGGCGGGCCGGATTCCCTGGAGCGCGAGCGCGGCAGCGTCGCCGACGGCGCGTGGCAGTCGCTGCGGAGCGGCGTGACGTGCGTCGGCGACATTTCTCGCCGCAACATCGCCTGGCCCGAGCTGAAGCGCGTGCCGATCCGCAAAGTCTGCTTCGCCGAACTGCTCAGCATCGCGGACTCTCCGCCGCGCAACCCCGCCGAGCTGCGCTCCGCCGTCGCCGAAATGGCCGAAGACGATCTGCTGACGATCGGCATCACGCCGCACGCGCCGTACACCGTGCCGGCGGATCAGATTCGCGCGGCGGTGGAGCTGGCGGCGGAGCTGCGGAGGCCGTGGTGCGCGCACTGGGCCGAGACGCGCGAGGAGAACGCGTTTGTCGCCGGTCGGCGCGGCGTGTTGCTGGAGATGATCGAGCGGGCGGCGGCGGCGGCGGGCATCGACGGCGGCGGGCGCGGGTCGCTGGACTACCTGGAGCACTGCACCCGCGGCGCGCCGCCCGGCGCGCTGGCGCACGTGAATTACGTCGAACCGCGCGAGATCGAGCAGCTTGCGGCACGCGGGCACGTCGTGATGTACTGCCCGCGGGCGCACGCCTTCTTCGGCCACACGCGGCACCCGATCGCCGAGATGAGGCGCGCCGGCGTGCCCGTTGCGCTGGGGACCGACAGCCTGGCCAGTAATCAGAGCCTGGCACTGCTCGACGAGGCGCGCTTTCTGGCGACCTGCGGAGCGCGTGAGACGAATTCTTCGTCGCCAGGGGATCAAGCTGCTTCGCCAGAGTTCTCCGCGGCGGAGCTGCTGAGGATGATCACACTCGTTGCGGCCCGGGCGCTGCGGCTGGACGATCAGATCGGCTCGCTGGCGGTCGGCAAATGGGCCGACCTGGCGGCGTTTCGCGTCGCTACGCCGCCCGACGACGATCCCGTTGCCAGCCTGCTCGGAATGGAGTCAACGGTGGCGGGCGTCTGGGTGGGCGGCGCGCGCGTCGTGTAACGGACGAGGCGGGGATGCCGGGCGGGGGCAGCGGCAGCAGGAGCGAGTCGATCACGCGGCAGCGCGCGGCAGGACGAGAAGCTCGCGGCGCTTGCCCGCAAATCAGATACCCAGCACGTCGCGCATCGAATAGCGGCCGGGCGGCTTGCCCGCGATCCAGCGGGCCGCACGCAGCGCGCCGCGCGCAAACGTCTCGCGCGCCTGCGCCCGATGCCGCAGGCACAGCGCCTCGCCTGGACCGGCGAAATGCAGCTCGTGTTCGCCGATCACGTCGCCCAGCCGCAGGGCGTGAATGCCGATCTGCGACCGCTCGCGCGGCCCGGCATTCGTCCCACGCCCGAGCAGTAGCGCCGACGCCGGGTCGCGCTGCGTCGCCGCGCAGATCGCCCGCGCGATCTCCAGCGCCGTTCCGCTGGGGGCATCGCGCTTCCCGTGATGATGTTGCTCCACCAGCTCGATGTCGTATTCGGCCCCCAGCGCCCGCGCCGCCTCCGCCGCCAGCCGCATCAGCAGATTCGCCCCCAGGCTCATGTTCGCCGACCACAGAACCGCCGTCCGCCGCCCGGCACCATCCAGCAGCGCCATCTGCTCCTGCGTCAGGCCAGTTGACCCACTGACCAGCGCGATGCCGCCGTCGGCACAGCGCCCCGCCCACGCCACGGCACCCGCCGCGTTGCTGAAGTCGACCACCACGTCGGTGGCGACCAGCAATTCATCACTGATTGGTACGCCCAGCGGCGCCTGTCCATGAAACTCGCCCGCGTCGCGGCCGACCGCCGCGTGTCCGCGCCGAGTCAGCGCGGCGACGAGCGTCAGATCGGGCGCGTCGCGGAGGCAGGCCAGCAGATGAGCGCCCATGCGGCCGGTGCATCCGGCCAGGGCGACGCGAGTTGTTGTCACAGCGAGTCCAGCAGTTCCTGCATCTCGTTCTGCGTCTTCCAATCGCCTTTGGCGCGGGCGGCCTCCATCCCGGCCGTCAGCGTTGTGCGGGCCTCCTCTCCGCGGCCCGCGCCGAGCTGGGCGCGCGCCTTGTGGTAATACGCGGCGGAGTAGCCAGCATCCAGGGCCAGCGTGCGGTCGAAGGAAGCGATGGCGTCGTCCCACGACTGGGCGCCGAGATGCTCCAGCGCCAGGCCGTAGTGCGCGAGCGGGTCCGACGGCATCATTTCAGCCAGACGGCGCAGTTGCTCAAGACGCGACATGGGCGATTTTCGCGCTCCAACCCGATTCAATACTTGTCGGCGTAGCACTGGTCAAACGCGTAGCCGCCTTTCCGGGCGTACGCCTTGCCCAGCTCGCGCACGCGCCGCCGCGTCTCTTCCAATCGGGCGCGTTCCTGCTGACCGACGTTCTTGTCCTTGTGCTCCAGCGCGAATTGCTGATTGACGAACACGACGATGTCCGAGCCCTGCCGCGCGATCGCTGCCGGCACGCCCGCTTCGGCCAGATAGCGCGCCGCCTGCTGGGCCTGGTCGAGCTTCGACTTCGGAAAGTGCTGCACGATCAGATAGTGATAGCCGCGCTCGCGCACCGCCGACTCGCTCACGTCGGCCGTAGCCGCCGGCGGTCCCGCCGTTGCGTCGCTCGCCCGCGGCGGTTCAGCCGGCGCGTTCGGGGCGCCCGGGTCCGGTGTCGCCGCAGGCTTCTCGGCCGGCGCGGCACTCTTGTCTTCCGGCTTCTCCGGCGGTTTGCGCTCGGCGGATTCGTTGGCACGTCGCTCAGCCGACACTGCCGGCCGACGCGCCTTGTCGTCGTTGCGCGGCGGCGTGGCGATGCGGCGGCCGGCCGGGCGGCGCTCGGCCTCCGGCAGATGGGTGACCGATTCGTTCGGCGGCGCGGCGCGAGCCGCCTCGAGCTTGCCGTCGGCCGCGCCGGCCGGCGATCCGCCCGCGAAGCGCGCCCCGGCCTGAAACGCCACCAGCAGCAGCAGAAGAAGCGCCAGCAGCGCCCCGGACAGACCGATCCAGCCGAATTCGAGCTGAAACCGCCCGGCGGCGTAGCGCAACGGCGAACGGACGCGCGAGGCATCGGCCGCCCCCGACGCACGTGGAGCCGCCACGGCGCGCGGTGTCAGCGACGGTCGCGCTGGCGCGCTGACCGCGGCCGTGCTGCGCGACGTGGGTGCATCGGTCCGCGAAGCCGCCGGCGCAGGCCCGTCGGTCCGTTGTGCGGGCTCGTCCGGTGTTCTCGGTTCGGTGGGAGTTTCGGATGCGCCGGGACGAACGAGGCGTGAGGTCGCGCTCAGCAGGCTGCGCCAAGGCGACGGACCAGGCGGCCGGGCTTCGGCCCCGCGGTTCATCTCCTCGCGCTTGACGACTTCAAACAGAACCGGCCGGTCCTTCGGGCGGGGCATCCGCAGACCCTCCGTGACAAACAAGCGCGCCTCCGAGCGCAACACCTGAAGTGTATCCGCGTTCGAGCGCCTGTCCAATTGATTTCCCCTGCTGGCGAATGGTGTTTGACAGCCCCCGACTCGCGCGCTACGGTCGATCATGGTATTAAACCGCTGACGCCTGCGAACGCCGATTCTGAACCCTGAACCCTGAACCCTGAACCCTCGCCCATGGTCGTCCTGATCGACAACTACGACTCGTTCACCTACAACCTCGTCCAGCGCATCGGCGAGCTGGACGCCAGCGTCGACGTTCGCGTCTTCCGCAACGATCAGATTACCGCCGAGCAGGTCGAAGCCCTCCGCCCCGACCACATCATCATCTCGCCCGGCCCCTGCACGCCGCGCGAGGGCGGCGTCAGCAACGACGTTGTGCGCCGGCTGGCGGGCCGCGTGCCGACGCTGGGCGTCTGCCTGGGCCATCAGTGCATGGGCTACGTCCATGGCGCCGCCGTCGTGCGCGCTAAGCGCCTCATGCACGGCAAGACGAGCATGATTCGCCACGATGGCCGCGGCATCTTCGCTGGCCTGAGCAACCCGTTCCAGGCCACGCGCTATCACTCGCTGATCATCGATCCGCCCACCCTGCCGTCCGTATTCGAGATCAGCGCGGTCGCCGACGATGCCCCCGACGAGATCATGGCCATCCGCCACCGCGCTTTGCCGATCGACGGCGTCCAGTTCCACCCTGAAAGCTTCCTGACGCTCGAGGGCCCGCGGCTGCTTGCGAATTTCCTCGGGCTGGTGGTATCGTCTCAAGCATGATTCGCTCACCACGGCTGATCGGCGCCGCGCTCGCGTTCGTCATCCTGCTCGCCGGATGCGCCACCGCCCCGCGCCGCGGCGACGTGCAAACCCACGAATTGCCGGCCACCGCCGTCGCGGCAGAACCGAGCACTTCCGTCGACGTCGGCGTTGATGAGCACCACTTTCCCCCGCCGCCGCGCTCGGCCTATGTGGCGCGACTTCCAGCCCCGGAATTGACACCCGAGGAAAAGAGCAAGCTCGCCACACCGAAGGAAGACTACAACCCGCTCGATCTGTATCGGCCGCAGCGCTCCGATCGCCCGGTGCAGCGTGTCGATCTCTCGCGGCCGGTCGTGTATGACATGGCGGTAACCGTCGCCGGCCGGACCCCCGTCCTCTCCTCGCTCGCCGGCCGCGAACCCGCCCGCCCGGTTGTCGGCGTGAACACGCTGGGCACCTCGCCCGCCGCCGGCGTCAGCCTGCCCTGGACTGCGCTGGTCGGCCGCTCGGGCGACGGCAGCGTCCGCGTCGGCTACGACGCACCACGCCATGTCGCCGGCCGTGCTCCGCTCCGCCGCGCACGACCCTGAACGCTGCTCAGGTCGACGCGCTCCCGACGCCGATATCGACTCCGCGGGACTGCGCAGTTTCGGCGCCGGCATCGTCGCCGGTTCGCCGCGCCGCACGTCCTGGGAGCACCGCGCATGGGCCACAGGGCTCGCAACTTCGGTCGCGCATCGGCGGCACTGCCGCTCGGTCTGTTGCTGCTGGTTGCGTCCGCGCTGATCGCGCAATCCTCCCCCGGGTGCGAGTCGACCGAAGACGCCGACGACAGCGAATACCCGATCACGCTCCTGAACGTCATCCCGGGTCCGCCCGGCGAAACGGGCCCACCCGGCGCGGACGGTTCGCAGGGCAGTCCCGGCTCGCAGGGGCCAACGGGCGCTTCCGGTCCGCAGGGAATTCCGGGCTCGCCGGGGACCACCGATCACAGCCAGCTTGTGAATCTGGACCACGACGATCACCCGCTGTACATCATGACCGACGAGGCCGACACGATTACCACCGTCATGCTGGTCGACGGCAGTGTCACCGACGCCAAAATCGCGTCGGTCTCACCCTCCAAGATCACACCCCAGGGTACCGGCAGCGGGCTCGATGCCGACACGATCGGCGGCCGCTCACCGGCGAGCTTTCTTCTGCCCGGCGAAGTCCGGCTGTGGGCCGGCCCGACCACGGCCGCGCCCGCGGGCTGGCTTATCTGCGACGGCTCGGCCGTCTCGCGCACAACCTATGCCACGCTCTTCGGCGTGATCGGGACCATCTACGGTCCGGGCGACGGCTCGAGCACGTTCAATCTGCCCGACCTGCGCGACCGCTCGCCGATCGGCGCCGCACAGGACGACCTCGGCGTGCCGAAGACTACCGTGACCGGCACGCTCACCCAGTCGGGCGGCGAAGCCACCCACACACTCAGCGTCACCGAAATGCCGGCCCACACGCACGATATGACGCACACGCACACCTATGAGGTCGGGAGCGGCGCCGGCTTCTCCTTTCTGCTCTCGTCCACGTTGCTCGGATCGCAAGCCAGCGAAACGACCAGCGGCCCGAACGTGACCGACACCGGCAGCGCGGGTGGCGGCGCGCCCTTCAACAACGTCCACCCCTACCTGGCGATGCACTTCATCATCTGCACGGGCAACTGAAAAGCGTCGGCGGCGAAAGGAAAGGAGGCTCGCACACCAAGTGCGAACCTCCGCTGGCCGAATCGCGGAAAGACGCTATCGAACCCGCCGCCGCAACAGCATCAGCACCGGCGCCAGCAGCAGCACCGTCGCCGGCTCGGGCGTCGTGAACGCGGCGACAATCGGGTCCGAGCTCGGCAGGCCCGACGGTCCGACGTCGTGCGCCCGCAGCGTGACGTGCCACTCGGTTTGGTCGGGGTCGAACGCCGGATCGTCCGAGTCGATCAGCCACACCGGGTGATAGTGAATATCGGGGCTGCCCAGGCCGATCCGCTCGCCCGGATGCACCTCGCTGAGATCGTCCCGAAACAGCCGGAACGCCGGGTCGCTCGCAACCAGCTCCACCTCGATGCCCGCCACCTCCGGTAGTTGAAACAGATCCTCTTCCGGGTCGTCCACGTCAACCGACTTCAACGCGGGATGATCGTCCGCCCAGCCGTTGAACAAACCGCTCACCGGCTGTAGGACGAAAGGCTGATCGTCGGCGTGTGCATGCATCTTGAGCTGACCGCCCGAGGTCTGGCCGATTAGAATGTCGGCCAGAGCTGGCGAGACAAGTACGGCGGCCGCAACCAGCGTTCCGATAACACGTCGCATGCTTCTCTCCACGCTCATTCGCACCCGGAGCAGCCCCACACGCAGTTTAGCGAGCTGGGCGCGCGTGAGTCAATCAGAACCTCCGCTCGTCCGCTCGCCCGCCTATCCGCCCGTCAGCACGCCCACGAACGGTTCGATGTCGAAGCCGTTCACCTCGCCGTCCCAGTTCACGTCCGCCGCGCAGCGCTCCTCCGGCGACGCGCTCGCGCCGGCCAGGATCGCGACGAACGGATCGACGTCGAAGCCGTTCACGCTGCCATCCTGGTTCACGTCGCCGGGCGTGCAGGCGACGTTGGCGAAGTACATGGTGAACGGCAGGGAGTCCGCGTAGCCGGTGGAACCGAGGTCAAAGAGCGTCAGCGTGACGCGCCACTTCGTGCGCTGGGCGTCGAAGAACGGATCGTCACTGTTGATGTGCCAGATAAGGTGCGTGTGCAGCGCTTCATCGCCCAGGACGATCTCGTCGCCGACGGTCTTGTAGACCTGAAAGCCGCTGTCGACCAACTGGAACGCCACGTCGATCGCCTCGATGCGCATCCACACGTCCGCCCCGGCGCTCAGTGGGTAGATGTCATTGCCCGCGTCCGGTTCCGTGACGTGATCGAAACCCGGCTCGTTGTCCGACCAGCCGGCCAGAATCCCATTGACCGGCGGCAGCACGATCGTCTCGTGATCCACGTCGAACCCGCTGCGCTTGAGTTGCCCCGCGCCCGACACCCCGACGATGACGTCACCCTCGTGCTGTGCGCGTGCCACGCCGGGCACGATTGCGACCAGCATGACGACCATGGAGCTTTGAACGAACTTCCGACAGATATTCATGGAACACCCTTCGATCTTGGATTTACTTGCAGGGCAAACGCCACAAGCCGCCACTGGAGGCGACGCGTCCGCCGTGCGGTTCACAGCCAGAGGCACGGCGGCCTCTGACCACTCTTCCAGCAGACTTTGACAACCGTATGGAACCCGGCCGACCGCTTCAGTGAGCGATGTCCGGGTCCCACTTGTTCTCCAGAAAGCGCGGCGGAATCCCACTGCCCGGCTCGATCAGGTAGGTCTTCTCGAACGTGAGCGTTTCGGCGTGCCCGTCGAGCATGCCGTAGTTAGCCCGTCCGACGTGCTGATCCAGCTCCAGCTCGCGGCGCGCGATCGTGCGCGAGTCGCCGAACCACCACGTCTCAGGATGCACGTGGTCCGCCACGGCGTACTGCCCTTCCTCCGCCAGCTCGGCCCAGAAGGTCGTCGCCGAGCTGTTGCGGATGCGATCCTGCCGGTCGAACGGCAGTCGATTGCCGATGCGGTAGACCGTGTACGAGTTGCTGGCAAAGCTCGTCTGCCGCAGGTGCGAGTCCGTCAGCGGCTGCGACCAGTACGGGCTCTTGTCCGCCGGACAGCGAAACACGTCCTTCTGCCGTCCGTACTCCGTGGCCAGTTGCACGATCCAGCTTTTCGGTTCGTCGAACGAGCCGCCATGGCCGAGCCCGGCGCTGGGGAACTTTCCGGTGTTGGCGTCGGCGTACATCAGCACGGCGGTGGACATGCAGCGCAGATTGCTGAGGCAGACGGTGGTCTTTCCCTGCTCGCGGGCCCGTCCCAGCGACGGGAGCAGGATTGCGATCAGCGTGGCGATGATTGCCACCACTACGAGCAGTTCAATCAGTGTGAATGCGCGACGTCTCATGGATTCCGATTCCTGGAGATTATCGATGTTGAGCGGCACACGGATGACGGCGCCGGCAGGGCCGGCGGCCGGTCCGCGCCTCGCGAACGGGCATGAATGCCCGTCCGAAGAGACCCGCGGCACAACCCATTCGATTCGTCAAAGAGGGGATGCGACGACCGAGCGCGCGGCCACACCAGCGGGCACGGTCGCCCGTGGCGAGGTGTGATCGGTCAGCGCGTCACGCCGCGGGCGGCGGAGCGCGCGGCTGAATCGCGGAGCAATGTCCGTTGAGAACGACGTGAGGCAGGTTGAGGCAGGCCGTCCGCGGAACGAATCGTCCCGCCTCGATCAGCTCGAACGACGGCACCGTCGCGGTCGTATCGGCCCGCAGGACCGCGCATACGCCGCAGGACGATTCGTCGTGGTGGTGCGAATGGGGTTTTTTTGGTTGCGACTCGCCGGGGTCGCGACACTCGCAGTTGTGCCGGTCGGCCTCGTGATGGTGCAGCGCGACGCTCAACCCGCTGGCATGCGCGAGCAGGGCGGCAAGACACGTCGCAACCAGGAACCTCGGCCACGGCATCGATCGAACCCGCCGGCAGTTGTTAATACGATGTATTATCTCGCCCGCCGTCCAGCCGTCAAGCCCCCGACCGACGTCAGGGGTACTATCTCTGGCAATGGACACACTCCTGCTGGCGTTCGGCTCGCACGGCGACGTCCACCCCGTGCTCGGCGTTGGACAGGCGCTCGTGCGGCGCGGACACGACGTCCGCGTCATGGCGCACCCCTACTTCCAGCCCGACATCGACGCCGCCGGCCTCAGCTTTCGACCCGTCGGCGCGGATATCGACGTTCACGGCCTGATGCGTCACCCCGACCTGTTCCACCGGCGCCGCGGCAGCCACGTCGTCATGAACAGCGTGCTGACCGCGGTCCCTGACTTTATCGCCGGCCTGAACGCCGAACTCGACGCCCGCCGCCCCGACGTGATCGTGGCGCATCTGATCTGCATCGGCGTCCGCTGGGTCGCACAGCAGCGGCGGATCCCACTGGCCACCATCACACTCGCGCCGCCGACGTGGTTCTCGCGGCTCGATCCCGTTCCGGCTTTGCAGAAACGCCGCGGGCAATTCTGGCGGGCGGCGTCGTACGCGGTGCATCCCCTGCTGCGACCGCTCATCCGTCTGCTCACCGACGGCCGCATCAACCGCATCCGCCGCGCCTGCGGATTCCCGCCAGAACGCGACAATCTGCTGAGAGACTTTCAGTCCGGCGACGTGAATCTCGGCCTCTGGTCGACCTGCTTTCGCGACGCCATGCCCGATGATCCGCCGCGGGCGCGCATCTGCGGCTTCACCTGGTACGACGGCGGCGCACGCCGGCCCAGCCCGCCGGAATTGCGCGCCTTCCTCGACGACGGTCCCCCGCCGGTGGTCTTTTCGCTGGGAAGTGCGGCGTATCACGGCGGTGCGGAGTTCTACGCGCTGGCGGCGCAGGCCTGCGGCGTCTTGGGCCGGCGCGGCGTGCTGCTGAGCGGCGCGCCGGAGTATGCGCCGCGCGAGCTGCCTGCCGGCGTCATGGCCTGCGACTACGCACCTTTCGCCGAACTGCTGCCGCGCGCCGCGGCGGTCGTGCATCACGGCGGCATCGGCTCGACGGCGCAGACGCTGCGCGCCGGTCGCCCGTCGCTGCTGGTCGCTCACGCGCATGATCAGTTCAACAACGGCCTGCGCGTCGAGCGACTCGGCGCCGGGCGAATGCTGCCGCGACACACGCTCTCGGCCCGCCGGCTGAGCGCGGCGCTCGACGCGCTGCTGAACGACTCCGCCGCGGCCGGCGCCGCCAGCCAGCTCGGCCGCAAGCTGGCGCGCGAAGACGGCGCCGCGGTCGCGGTTCGGCACATCGAAGACGCCGCCCGCCGCGGCGTGCGTCCCGCGGCTGCGCCCCCAACCGAGCCCCGACCATGAAGGCGAGCGAGGAGCGAGCCTGAATGGAGGGGTTCGTCCGAGAGTGGTCGGCGCCGAGCGCACAATTGCCGTCAGTTGCCCCGCGGCTTGCCTCCCGTCCGAGCCCGGCTGTCCGCAGGTGGCGTCATCGCGCAACTGATGCACTCCTGCCCGAACGTCGCCGTTCGCAGTCAAGCGGCGTGGGCACACGCCGGCTCCGCCCGCCGGCGGCGCTGGAAAATCAGCCGGGCTTCCGGCAACCGCAATACCCAGGCGGCCGCCAGGTAGCCGGCCACGCCGACCGTCAGCGAGCCAAAGACGTCGACCGCCCGCAGCAGCGCGCTCGAAGCGCTCGACGAGAGGATCAGCGGGCGCGCCACGAGTACACAGCCGGCGCTGATCGCGCCAGCCGCCAGCATGCGGCCCAGAGCCGCCAGCATTCGCCGGTCGAAGATCGTGACTCTCGACCTGTTCTGGAGAATCGTCAGCCCCACGACCACGTTGATCGACGCCGTCAGCGACGTGCTTAGCCCGAAGCCCGCCTCGCGCAACGCTGGCAGCCACACCACCAGCAGGCTGATCAACAGATTCAACGGCAGCAGCACGCAACTGATCTTCAGCGGCGTGCGCACGTCAGCGATGCTGTAGAAGCCGCGCAGCACGATGTGCAGCGCGCAGAACGCCCACATCCCGATCCCGTAACACGCCAGGGCCCGCGCGGCACGCGGCGTGTCGGCCGCCGTGAACTTCCGGTACTCAAACAGCAGACGCACGATCGGTTCCGACAGCAGCAGCATCATGACCCCCGCCAGCAATCCCGCGAAAATCGCCAGCCGCAGCGACGAGCGCATCTCGCCCGTCCAGGCCACCCAGTCCTTGCGGGCCGCGATGCGGCTCAGCGTTGGCAGCACCGCCACCGCCAGCGAGATCGCCAGCACCCCCAGCGGAAACTGGTACAGCCGCTGCGCCACCGTCAGCACCGTAATCGCCCCCTCCTCCAGCGGAAAAGGCAGCGACCAGCCCAGCAACGCAAACCGCTCTGCCGTGTTCGGCGGGTGTGTCAGCCCCTTGGCGATCGCCGTGTCCAGGAACACGCCGATCATCAGCACGCCCTGCCCCAGGATGACCGGCCCCATCCGCCGCATCATCACCCGCACCTTCGCATCCTTCAGGTCGAACTGCCAGCGCCAGGGCACGCCGTGCCGGCGCATGACCGGCCAGAGCGCCAGCACCTCGATCACCCCCGCGAGCACGACCGAAGCCGCGACGCCGAAGATCTGCACCGTCGGATCGGTGCGGCTCAGCAGCGGCCCGATAAACCAGATCCCTCCCAGCGTGACCAGATTGAAGACCAGCGGCATGAGCGCCGGGGGCCCGAAACAGCCGACGCAGTTCAGAATGCTCGAGAGCAGCGCGACCACGCTAATGAAGAGCATGAACGGCAGCATCAGCGCCGTCAGCGCCACCAGCAGCCGCCGATCCGCCGCCACCGTCGGATCGTCTCCCGGAAACGCGAACCACAGCGCGACGACGGCCAGCTCGGCGACGATCAGAATCGCGACCAGCGTGGTCACCAGCAGCGCCAGCGTGCGGGCCAGCAGGCGCCAGCCGCTCTCGCGGCCCTCCTGCTCCAGCGTGCCCGAGAAAACCGGCACGAAGACCGCCGACATGGCCCCTTCGGCAAACAGCCGGCGGAACAGATTGGGCACCTGGAACGCAAAGTTGTAATTGTCGGCCACCCAAGTCGCGCCGAACCAGCTTGCCAGCACCATGTCGCGCACCATCCCGGTGATGCGCGACAGCAGGGTCGCGACGCCGATCAAACGGGCCGACGAGATCACATGGCGGGATTCAGACATCGGGCGCGAATGATATCGGGCGGGGGTGGCGCGGTCCCGCGCGAGGGAGCGCGGCCTCGATGCCAGCGAGACAGGCGTCACCGTCGGGGTACGGCTGATCGCGTTTGTGGGCTGGGCTGCGAAACCGCTGGCTCACTCGCGGGAATCGGCTGGGAGCGCGGCTGGGGAACTGGCTGAGCCGCGCGGGGGCGGCGCGGCGCTATTCCATCCCCTCTTCCACCGGCGCCAGGTAGCGCAGGCGCGTGCCGACGGTGTTGGGCCAACCCACGTCGAAAGAGCGCAGATTGATGTTTTCGGCGTGGCCGTCGTAGAAGAGGTTGTTGATCCCGCCGGGGTGGCGGCGGTCGTTGGCGATGCGCGGCCGCGAGGCGAACGGAAGCTGCGAGCCGCGGAAGAAGTGGTGGAAGCGCAGCTCGTCGATTGCCAGCGACTTGTGCCCCTCCGTCACGTAGACAAATCGCGCCGGACTGGCCTTCACCTTATCCAGGTCGGAGATGCGGAAGAAGCTCAGGTATCCGATCGGCGTCTCGCCGCGCCACTCGCCGCTGTCTTCGTCCGAATAACCGGGGTCGTGGTCCCACTGGGCGGTCGATTTGAGATACGGCTTGGTCATGGCGCTGGCGACGTAGTCGTTGGACTGGTTGGGCGTCGGGTGCGTCGGGCACTGGAACTGCGGAATGTCCTTGAGAATCTTGATCAGGTCGGTCTGACCGGTCGGCTGCCAGAGGCCGTCCCAGAGGTGGCCGGGGTAGTTGATGCCGCGCAGCACGGTGATCTCGTAGCAGACGTGACGAATCGCCCGCCGCCCGCCCTCGGGCATCGGGATGCCGCCACACTGCCAGTCTTCGTTGGCATGGGCGTAAAACGTCGTTGCCTGGCCATGCGTGCGGAGGTTGGTCATGCAGACGAGCTGCTTGGCGGAGCCGCGCGCCTTGTTGAGCGCTGGGAGGAGAATGCTGATGAGCAGCGCGATGATGGCGACGACGACCAGCAACTCGATGAGCGTGAAACCGCGGCGAGCGCCGACGCGAAAGGTCTGAATCATTCTGCGTCTCCCGGATGCAGTGGTGCCACTGTTAAGGACCGACATGAACGGCCGTTCGAGCCGGCTGCTGCCAATGTGCCGGCGCCCGAGCGATCCTGCAACGTGACACATCAGTATAGCGAATCGCCACCCGCTGGAACAGCCCCGTGCCGCTCCTGCCGGCTTCCGACCGAAGCGGGGACCGGGCAAGCCGGGCGCGGTGCGCCGGTGGTTCGCAGGGCTACGGCGCGACGAGCAGGGCCAGGAACGGCTCGATGTCGAAGCCGTCGATACGGCCGTCGCGGTTGACGTCGGCCCGCAGGCGGACGTTGTCGTCGGGCACGTCGCCCATCAGGGCGTTGACGAACGGCTCGATGTCGGCGGGGGTGACCGAGCCGTCGCCGTCGAAATCGCCCTGCACGCGGACGAACTGAATCGTCTGTCGCGGCGAGACGTGGCTGGCGGAGTTCCAGCTTCCATCAGGCCAGGTGACTGTGATAACGTCGGCGTGCGGCGCGGAGCCGAGGCCGAAGAGCAGCGAGCCATCCTCCTGTGAATAGAAGCTCATGCCGCTCGTGAGCTCGCGGAGTTGTGTCACGCCCCCGGCGGTCAGCGTGACACGCGAACCGATGGCCTGCGGGTTGTGGCCGGTCCGGTCGGCGAGGCGCACGCGGAGCCAGTTGGCGGCGTTTCCGCCGTCATTTCGAAACAGCAGCGCCGGGCCGCCGGTGTTGGTCAGGATCAGGTCGAGGTCGCCGTCAAGGTCGTAGTCGACGGCGGCGAGTCCGCTGGCGGTTCCGACAGGGGCGAAGCCGGCGGCGGAGCTGACGTTCTCGAACGTGCCGTCGGCGCGGTTACGGAAGAGTCGCGATGCGCCGGCGCTGTTGGTGACGGCAAGGTCGAGCCAGCGGTCGTTGTCGTAGTCGAGAGAGGTTACGCCCCAACTGAAACCCGTATCGCTGACGCCGGCGGTCTTGGCCACGTCGGTGAACATGAGGCCGCCGCCGGTGCTGAGGGCGCTGCGGAAGAGGCGGTTTCCGCCCATGCCCTGGATGGTGTAGTCGGTCGTGTAGACGTCGAGGTCGCCGTCGTTGTCGTAGTCCCAGGCGACGACACCCATGTCGGGGGCTTTCTTGGTGATGCCGACGTTGAAACCGACGTCTTCGAGCAGGCCGTCGAGGCGGTTGATGAAAACGCGGCTCTGGGTCCAGGTGTCTTCGGGGACGAAGACGTCGGTGCGGCCGTCGGCGTTCAGATCGGCGGCGAGCGGCTGCCAGTTGATGCAGCCGTCGCTCATCGGCAGGCACGGCAGCATCAGCGTCATCGTGCCGTCGCCGTTGTTGTGGTAGACTAAGTTTCCCGGGGCGGCGGTGGAGCACTCGCCGGCGACGCCGACGAAGAGGTCGAGGAAGCCGTCGCCGTCGTGGTCGAAGGCGGTGATGCCCTTGAAGAAGAGCTCGGTGAATCGTTCGAGCAGGCCGGCGGCGTCGCTGATGTCGATGAACCCGCCGCCGACGTTTCGCAGCAGGCGCACGCGGTTTTCGCCGCCGGCGTTCTGGCTGTTGAGCGCCACATCCAGACGGCCGTCGTTATCGAGATCGAAGAAGACCTGCGAGATGGTGATTTCGGGGGTGCGGACGCCCCAGGCGGCGCCGACCTCGGTGAACGTGCCGTCGCCGTTGTTCAGATAAAGCTCGTTGTTGAAGCCGGCGACGTCATTGAAGAACAGCTCGGCGTAACCGTCGCCGGTGAGGTCCACGGCGCAGACGCCGGAGTGGTTGATGGCGGCGTGATTGGTGAAGTTGATGCCGGCCTGGGTGGTGACGTTGGTGAAGACGGGGTCGGCCAAGGCGGTGGTGGCCAGGAGGGCGGCGGTGAGGGTGACTGTGGGTCGGCACATATCGGATTCTCGAATGCGGGGCGCACCCGCGGATGCGGACTTGCCCGGCTGGCTCGACGCGAGCTGAAAGCGAACGGCGAACTGACGTAGCGCGCAGCGCGGCAAACGAATGGCGAGCGCCGTGCCGCCCCGCGACATAGAGAGTTTAGTCGGCGTGATGGCGTGGCTCAAGTTTTTCCGCGTGTGGTGACGGACGGGGGTCCGATAAGTGAGCGCGGGCGGAGAATGGCGAGTAGCGAGTCGCGAATGACGAATGAATCGGCGAGAGCCGGATTTCGGTATTCAAAATCCGACATTCGCCATTTCACGCGCGGGTTCCGACCGCCGACGCCGGTTCATTGACCGGCCACGTCCGCGCCGGGTAGGCTGCGACGAATGGAAATGGTCGGCGACGCGCCCACGCATGAGTCAGGTCTGTTCAAGCGCACCGTGGCGCGCGTCCGGTTTCTGCTGGGCGCCGCGCTGGTGTTGGGGCTGCTGTACTTCGTGGTTGGGGGTCTGGTGCTGCCGCGGGGATTGCAGCGCCCACCGGTGGTCACCGCCGCGCCGCTGGCCGCGTTGCTGGCGGCGGTGTGTACGATCGGCGGGGCGTACGTGGCGGTGTGGGTGGCCGGCTCGCGGACGACGCCGACCGCGCTGATGGTCGTGGGATTGGCACTGGTGGTGTGGGCGTTTCCGGGCGGGACGATCGATGACTGGCTGAAGCTGCGCAACGTGACGGCGTCGCAATCGGCCGGGCCGGCGTATTGGGCGCTGCTGCCCGAGCACGTTTACTGGTTCATGGTGTCACTGGGCGTGCTGGTGGCGGCGCAGTTCGCCGAGCGGCCGGACGGCGGGGCGGTTCGGCGGGCGCTCGGGTTGGACCGGCTCCGCGCCGAGCTGGCGCGCGGCGTGTTTTCGAGTCTGATCTGCGCGGGCGCGGTGGGAGTGTGTCTGTCGGTGCTGAACGTGCCGGCGGTGTCGGACACCCGCCGTCAGCAGGTTTACTTCGCGTTGGCGGTGGGTTTCGCGCTGGCGCTCGGGCTGTGTCGCTACGCCCTGCCGGGGCGACGTCACGTCGTCTGGTATCTGCTATCGCCGCTGGTCGTGGGCCTGGTGGGCGTGGTGTCGGCGGGCGCGGCTCCGCGGCTGGCGGGGGCGTACGGCGGGATCAACGTCATTCCGGTGTCGGGGCTGGTGCGGGCGCTGCCGGTGGAACTGACGGGCATGGCGCTGCTGTTCATCGGCTGGTCGGCGTCGGTGGCGCGGCCGCCGAGCGAGGCATCGGGGGCGACATGACCCGCAAGCGGCGCCGACGGCGAGAGTCGGAGGACGAGATTCGCAATCGGGTCGTCAATGAGACGGCGCTGTATCTCACGACGTGCCTGGATCATCCGGAGCTGGCCGTCTCGATTCCGGTGATTCCGGCCGGCAGCGGCGAATTTCCCAGGTCACTGGCGGGGAATTTCTGGCGTCACGTATTATTCGAGTGAAGCGGCCGATCCGCGCTGCGCGGGCACGGCCCCACGGCGGCTCATGCGGATTCTCATACTTCAATTCGTGCCGGACGTGCGTGGCCGCCCCCTGCCGCGCTTCGAGCCGCAGCTCGGGACGCTCGGCGCACTCCTGCGGCTGCGCGACCACGAGCTCGGGCTGATCGCCCTGACACGCTATGACCAGGCGGCGCTGAAGGCGGCGCTGGCGCGGTACCTGCCGCAGCTCATCTATGCCGACGTCTCGGCCGTCTGCATTGACGCCGCCCGCCGGACGCTGCAATACGTCGCCGAGCACGAGTTCGTGCCGGTGGTCGCGGGAGGGCAGTTTCCGACGGTCGATCCTTCGGCGGCGCTGAGTTTGCCAGCGGTGCAAGCGGTGGCGATCGGCGAGCCGGACGCCTCGCTGGTGACCTACCTGGAGCGGATGAAGGACCCGGCGGTGGGGCAGGTCGTGTCGGGGGTCTGGCTGCGGGATGAGCAGGGCTTGGCGCGGCCCGACCTGCCAGCACTGGTGGAGGACCTTGATTCGCTGCCGTTTCCGGAGCGTGACCTGTTCAACTACGCGGACGTTGTTCGGCAGACCGGCCAGATTGAGATCGCGGTGGGACGCGGCTGCCCGCAATCGTGCGCCTACTGCATCAACGACTGGGTGGAGTCGCTCTACGAGGAGAAGGGTTCCTGGACGCGGCGGCGCTCGCCGGGGAACATCGTCGATGAGATCGATCTGCTGCGGAACCGCTACGTGGGGACGCGCAGCGTTCGATTCCTGGATCACGCCTTTGCGCTCGACCGGACTTGGATCGAGGCGTTTCTGCCGGCGTATCGGGCGGAGATTGACCTGCCGTTCCGGTGTCATCTGCGGGCCAATGCGCTCGACGCCGACCTGGCTCGACACCTGGCGCAGGCGGGGTGCCGCTGGGCGGACGTGGAGCTGGTGAGCGGGAGCGACTTCGTCCGCAACGAGATCTTCGACATGGAGCTCTCGGGCGAGCAGATCGACGCGAGCATGTCGGCGCTGCACGCCGCGGGGATCAGCGCGCGCGTGGTCGTCTATCTGGGATCGCCGTACGAGAGCGAGGCCTCGCTGGACGAGACGGTGGCGCTTTTGGCGCGGCTGAAGCCGGCGAGCGTCGACGTGCGGACATATTTTCCCTGGCCGGGCACGCGGGCGGCGGAGACGGCGCGCGATCACGGCTGGATTCACCCGCGCGGCGAGGAGCAGTATCACCGCGGGCAGTGCGGCATCAACATGCCGGCGTGCCGACCGGACGTTGTGGCGGCGTACGTGCGGCGCTTGCAGCACGAGTTTCCCGCCGCGGTTGGGGAGCCGTGGTGGCGGCGGTGGACGCATTTCGGCCGGTAGCGCTGGTCACGAGCGAATCGCGCGTGCGCAATCCGAACCCCCGATGCCAGTCGAGGCATCCGAACTCCGGACGCGAGGCGCGGGCCGTAGGGACGCCTCCGCACCCTGGCGACGATCCTGACCCGGTACGCCGGCCGCAGCCTCCGGGCCCTCACGCGCGTGAGGGTTCGGTTGGATCGACGCACATCGGCGCGCTGCGCCCTGCTCTACGCCTTCCCGTTCACGCTGAATACGTAGAAACTGCCGTACGTCGCCGAGCGATCCGTCGCAAACAGCTCGCGCGCCAGATCGGCGTGCGACGTCACGTGCTTGAGAATCGTCGTCGGCGGATCGAGCTTGTAACTGCCCGAGCGGTAGATGAACGTCGCCCCGGGCGCCGCCGCCCGCAGCACGCTGTGCAGCGTGGCCTCAAACGCCTCCGGCGTCATCCAGTCGAAAATGTCGAGCAGGTTGAACTTGTGGATACTCCCCGGCGGGAGCGAGTCGAGGTAGGGGCCGAGCCAGCCGTTGACGACCTGCACGCGGTCGAGGTTGTTCTTGAGCGTCTCGAAATTCTCCTCGAGCAGGTAGGGCGGCACGTAGTTCCCGCGGAAGCGGCCTGAGACGGTGATGCTCAGGAAGTAGTTGTTGTAGATCGGCACCTGCGTCAGGACGTACTCGATCCGCTCCTTGACGTAGTCGAACATGTCGTGACGGTCGTCGACCAGGTCGAACTGCCTCGGGTGCACCCCCGCCAGGTACATGAACGGCCGAAAACGGATCAGGGCCTTGCTGGCCGGCCCCCAGAAGCGCCCGGCCAGGTGCCGGTTGTACCAGGCCCGCTGCTCTTCGAGCGTGCGCGAGTCGAGGAATTCGTCGATCTGCTCCGGGCGCAGCATCGTGTGCAGATAGGCCCGCAGAATGCGGCAGAACAGGCCCATCCGCCCGAACTGGTAGACCCCGCGGGCCGCCATCCACAGCCGCTTGTCCCAGAAACTCCGCGCTTTGGCCGACAGGCACGGCCGCAGCCGGCTGCGATAGACACTCGTCACACGCGACGGCCTGCGGGCCGCGAAGATGTCGAAAAACGTCTCGTGGTCCAGCGTCGCAATCCCCGCCAGCTTCAGCTCCAGCAGCGCCGTCTGCGCCGGGTTCGAGTCGATGCTGATCAGCTTGCGCGGGCTCTGGCACAGAAAATTTAGCGGGTTGCAACCCGCCGACGTGATCGAAATCACCACGTCGTCGGGCGTGATGCGGAACGCCCGGCGATCCATCTCCGGGTCTTCCCACGACATGTTGAACACAATGCCGCGGAAGACCAGGCTCTCCATTAACCCGCGCCGGCCCGGACTCGGCAGGTCAATGACCGGGGCCAGCCCCGGCGTTCTCGCTGATGGCAGTAAAGTTGTAGCCGCCGAGCCAATGCTGAACGCGGACATTGCCGAAGACCTTTCTCATTTCCTCAACATAAGACTCGTGCGTCTGCACGTGGTTCAGCTTCAACCACCCACGCATCACCGGCTTCAGCGGCCCCCAGCCCGAGAACATGCCGAAATCGAGCACCGCGACGCGGCCGCCGGGCCGCAGATGCTCCCGCGCGCGCCGCAGCGCCCCGGGCCAGTCCGGAATCATCGTCAGGCTGTACGCAAACAGAATCGCGTCGTACCGCTGGTCGCGGCTGAACGTCGACGCGTCGTCCTGAACCAGCTCGACGCAGCGCCAGTCGTGCCGCGCCACCCGCCGCCGCGCCCGTTCCAGCATGTCGGCCGAAAAATCCAGTCCGGTCAGCCGGCCGCAGCTTGGGTCCAGATATTGCAGCACGTGCCGGAAGTTCAACCCGGTGCCGCAACCGATTTCGAGCACCGCGCTGTCCGGCCGCAGCCGCAGCATCGCCACCGCGCGGGCCCGGCCGTGCAGAATCATCCAGCGCGTGAAGTCGTAGACGTACGCGTGAAATCGGTAGAACCGTTGAACCGCGGTCTGCGTCAACGCGCGACACTCCTCCGGCACCCGTCTCGCTCACGCCCGGTGGAGCCCAGCACCCCAACCGCGCCTGGCAGAAGAAGTTAATCGCTGCCCGCGACCGGAGCAACGCCGTCCGTCGAGTCCGCGGGCGGTGATCGCGTCGCCCGCGCCGCCCGCGGCGGCAGATATCGGGCCAGCAGCTCGCGCGTCGCGGCCTCGCTCAGCGCCGCCTTGCCAAAGCCCGGCTCCGCGCCTGCCGCCTTCGCCGCGGCCTGCGCGTCTGCATGATTGCTGACCAGCATGATCGGAACGTCGCGCAGCGCCGGGCTGGACTTCATCCGCCGGATCAGCTCCGACCCGTCGCTGTCGTCCGCGAAAATCCGTCGATTTACGAGCACGAGGCGATAAGCGCGCTTCGCCAGCGCGACGAGCGCTTCGTCGACGAACATGACGCGATCCACCTCGACGTCAAAGCTGGTCGTGAGCATGGCGCGCATCGCGCCATGGTCCGGATCGCAATTCCCCACGTCCAGCACACACGTTCTGTCCATG
Source organism: Phycisphaerae bacterium (assembly GCA_022072445.1). Taxonomy (GTDB): domain Bacteria; phylum Planctomycetota; class Phycisphaerae; order UBA1845; family Fen-1342; genus JAJVHV01. Next base: position 48,829 of record JAJVHV010000017.1, read on the forward strand.
CTCTGTCCATTCCGCGGGCGACGGCCCGCGCGCGCTGGCGCGCGCTGCGACAACCCATCAATGCCGAAGGTGGGACTCGAACCCACACTCCCTTGCGGGAACGGGTTTTTGAAACCCGCGCGTCTGCCAATTCCGCCACTCCGGCGATTGCCGTTTTCGGTCCTGGCGAATTGTGCGACGGGGCGTGTGTGGCGTCAAATCGCCGCCCGTCGGCCGCGTGGACTGTCAAACTGACAGTCGCGGCCATTTCGACGGAGGCGGAAGCGACGAATCCGGTTTCATGTAACTAGCTCATCCATAACCAGTTACATCCTACACCCATTCGCCCGCCCACGCCGTGCAATTGGTACGCCGCTTGCTATGCCGCGCCCGTCGTGGGGGAATTTGTTTGACGTGTGGTCCAAACGTGGTGTAATGGGAATTCAATACTAGCTGAAGGGTGGTCCGATGAAGTCTGTGCCGATTCGTCCGCTGGGCGAAAAAGTCATCGTCAAGAGAATGGAAGCCGAGGAGCGCACGGCGGGTGGCATCGTGCTGCCCGACACCGCCAAGGAAAAGCCCAAGCGCGGCAAGGTGCTCAGCGTCGGCGACGGAAAACTCCTCGACACAGGCAAGCGAAAGCCGCTTCAGGTCAAGGCCGGCGATCAGGTGCTCTTCACCAGCTACGCCGGCACTGAAGTGAAAGTCGACGGCGAAGAAATGCTCATCATGGATGAGAGCGACATTCTCGCCGTCGTGGAATGACAATCATGCTCGCCAGCACGACTACGCTGCGAACGTCCGTCGAGGATGCCATCAAGCTGGTCAATCTGCACTCCGGCCAGGCCAACGTGCGTCTCTGGTTCAACACGCAGCCGCCCTACGACTTCATCGCCAACTCCGGCACGCTTCAGGGCGATAACTTCGTGTTCACGGCCGGCTTCGAGACCATCGAGGGTCGCATCCACGATCTGCGCGAAATTCGCGCCGAGCTGATCAACCGCGGTTCGTAGCAGCGGAATGACTGGAAAAGAATGACGGCCAGTTCGCGGCGAAGACGTCGCGAACCGGCCGTTTTTGCATGCGCTGTGGACTCGGGAGGGCTTCCGAGCGCACGCCCGGGAATGTTGCCCGGGGCTGCTCCGCTGGTAAGAGGCTCAATCAAACCTGCAGACGGACCCCGGGCCTTGAACTACTATGTCCGGCCGGCCGAATCGGATTGCGGGAATCCCGTTTTTTTCAAACATCGCCGCGCCTTGCGCCAGCGGGCGCACCGCCATCCCGTTCGCCGGACAATGAGCGGCTATACTCCTCGTTCGACGCGTGGTTGCGCCGACCGGGAGCGGCTCGCTGGATGGGTCAGATTCGCGTTCTGCCACAGGCCTTGGTGAACCGCATCGCCGCGGGCGAATGCGTCGAACGGCCCGCGAGCGTCGTCAAGGAACTCGTCGAAAACGCCCTCGACGCCGGCGCCGGGCGGATCGACATCGTGGTCGAGGGTGGCGGCCGCGACCTGATCCGCGTCAGCGACGACGGCCGCGGCATGGACGCCGACGATCTGCGGCTCTGCGTTCAGCCCCACGCCACCAGCAAAATCGCCGACGACGACGATCTGTTTCGCATCCACACGCTCGGCTTTCGCGGCGAGGCTCTGCCGAGCATCGGTTCGGTGGCCCGGCTGCGCATCACGACCCGCCGCCAGGCTGACCGGTCGAACCGGCCCGCGCCCGCCGAGCCCGGCTCTCCTGAGTTCCAATCAGCCGACGAAGACGGTGCGGCGCAGTGCGTTTCCGCCGCCGACGCGCACACGCTGACCGTCGAGGGTGGCTCTGTCGGGGCGCTCCAACCGGCCGGCGCGCCGCCCGGCACGGTCGTCGAAGTGCGCGATCTGTTCTTCAACGTCCCAGCCCGGCGGCGTTTTCTGCGGACGCCGCAGACCGAAATGTCCAACATCACCGAGCAGCTCGCGCGGATCGCGCTGCCGCATCCCGAGATCAGTTTCTCGCTGGTGCACGGCGGGCGGGTGGTGTATCGGCTGCCGGCCGCCGCGGAGCAGCGCAAGCGGCTGAGCGACTTTTACGGTCCGGAGCTGGCGAGCGTGCTGATGCCGGTGGCGCGCGCGGTCGAGGGTCTGCGCATTGACGGGCTGGTCGCGCCACCCGCGGAGTGCCGCGGGTCGTCGAAGTGGGAATACCTGTTCGTCAACGGCCGCTACGTGCGCGACAAGTTCGTCTCGCACGCGGTCAAGGAAGCCTACCGCAGCCTGATTCAGCCGGGGCAATATCCGGTCAGCTTCCTGTTCGTCACGATCGACCCCGGCGCCGTCGACGTGAACGTGCACCCGATGAAGATGGAGGTGCGCTGGCGCGACTCGAACTTCATCCACGGACAAGTGTTGGCCGCCATCCGCGAACTGTTTCTGCGGACCAACCTCGACCGGCGGCTGCGAACGCCCGAGAGCGACGACTATCGCGAGCGCGTCCGCTCGGCGATGGTGGACTATTTCACGCAGGCGCGGCCCGCGGCCGGCAGCGCGGCGGCGGTGCCCCCGGCGTCCGGCACGCTGCACCGCAGCGCTGGACCGCCGCTCGATCTCACCGGCGAACTCGCGACGCACCCGGGCGACGCGAGCCGCGTCGCGCATCGGCCGCAGCAAAGCGAACCGCCGGCCGTCAGTCCGCCTGCGGCGCATCTGATGCGGTTGCCGGCCGAATCTGCGCCGTTCGCGCCGCCGCCCTCACACGCGGAGCGCTTCGCGGGCGGCGCGCCCGATGAAGCACCGCCTGCGGCGAACGAGCCTTACCCGACTGCGAGGTCCGACGCGGCACGCCGCGCGGCGGCCGAGCTAGTCGGCACTGCCGCGCCCGGCCCGGCTTCGCGGCAGACCGCCATCCAGATTCACAGAAGCTATCTGGTCGTCGAGACGGCCGACGGCCTGATGATCATCGACCAGCACGCGCTGCACGAGCGCGTGCTGTACGAGCAGCTTCGGCAGCGCATCGCGCAACGGCCGCTCGAATCGCAGCGGCTGCTCATCCCCGACGTCGTCCGCGTCGCTCCCGACCGCATCGCGGCCCTTGAGCCGCACGCCGCGACGCTGGCGCGGCTGGGCATCGAGGTCCAGCCGGCCGGGCCCAACACGGTCATGCTCAGCGCCTTTCCGACGTTTCTGGAGCGGCTCGATCGGGTGGGATTCGTCCGCGGGCTGCTCGACGCCCTCGCCGAACACGGCGCCCGGCCCGAGACCGACTCGCTCGTTCACCATCTGCTCGACATGATGGCCTGCAAGGCGGCGGTCAAGGCGGGCGACGAGCTGACTTCCGCTGAGATCGCGGCGCTGCTCTCCAGCCGCGAGCTGGCCGAGCGCTCCAGCAACTGCCCGCACGGCCGGCCGACGACGCTGCATCTGACGCTCCGCGATCTGGAGCGGCAATTCAAGCGGCATTGAAGTCCCGGACAGGTCTGGCGCCCACGGCACAGCGTCTGGGGGACCGGCCTCTGGTAGACCTGCCTCTGCGGGACCGGCCTCTGGCGGGTTTAGCTAGCTAGACTGGACGAAGTCCGGCCCGGGCACGTTGCCGCCGTTGGCGACCTGCCGATACCGCTAGCCAAGCGCCTCCACCATCGACCGCGCCTGTCGCGCCACCGCGGCACGCGGGTTGTCCTGCTGCCGCCGAATGAACCCCGCCGCGTCGGCCCGCCGACACACGTCCGTTCCCAACGCTTCGAGCGCCTTGAGCGCCGCGCCGATCGCCACGTTGCGGCACTCGGCGGTCTTGAAGCTTGCCCGCTGCACGTCGAGCAGCGCCGGCACGATCTGCTCGACCAGGTCTGCCCGGCACGAGGCGATGCGGCCGGCACCCTCGATCGCGTTCGCCGCACTCACCAGATTCCCGGACGTGATGAGCGAAAGGTACGCGTCGAGGACCGCGTCGATCCTGCCGTCAGCATCGGCGTGCGCCAGCGATGCGATGATCTGCGTCGCGTTCCAGCAGACCACCTTGCTCGGGCTGCCCAGCAGCGCCGCAATGGCGTCAAAATGCGGGTAGACGCGCGGCGGGTCCCTGCGGGCGGTCGCGACCAGCGCCTTGCCCGCCGCGAAGCGCGCCGTGCCGCTCGGCGACGCCATCACCCGCACCGCTCCGGGCACCTGCGCACGCGGAATCAGACGCGGTTCGGCTCGTTCGCGCTTCTGCCGGCGAACCTTCGGCTGGCGGGTGCTTGCGAGGGCCATGGAATCTCCTCCTCGCTCGACGTGAGGCGCGACACCCCGTCTGCCTCACGCGACACCCTCATTCTACCACCCCGCGTCCGGCGGCGGCAGCATCACTTCCGGGTCGTCGTGCCGCGGCGCGACGAACCGGCAGCCGCGGCCGCGTTCTCGGCGATGCGGGCCTTCACCAGTTTCCGTACCAGGGCTGCCGGCAGCGGGCGATCGGGCTGAAAGCGGATCGTGCCCTTGCTGGTGTCGTAGCCCTCCAGCGCCTCGCGATGCGCCGCGATGGTCTTGTCGCTCATGAGATAAAACGCGCAGTGCTTGGCAGTCGCGCCCAGCGCCACGAGCATCCGGCCCTGATGCCGAAACGCCGCAAGCTGGTAGCTGATGCACTCCTCGGCACCCGGCGCCGCGGCGCGGATCGTGCGGCGGAGCTTCTGCAGCGCGGCGCGCTGCTCCGTGCCCAATGCGGCGAGGTACTCGTCAAATGACGTCGCTGCGGTCCTGGACTCACCTGGCATCCGGCATCCTCCTCGAGCGCCGCGCGCCGGCCGCCCATCCCGCGATCAGCATGAGCCACGCGGCGTGAGACAGGATCATGATTCGATTCGGCCAGCCCAACCGCGTCTCGGGACCAGGCCTGCCGCCGGCCGCTGGCAGCACGCTCATCATAGCCCAGACGAAAACGACGGTCCCCGCGAGCGGGATCCACGCGCTCCAGAAGAGTCCCGGCCGGTAGACCCGCCACGCCGGGCTACGCGACAGGCTCCAGTTGATCAGCAGCGCTGCCAGCGGAATCATGTCCAGCATGGCGCCCAGCTCGTGCAGCCGACCGCGACCGGTCGGAGTCGGGTCGGCTGCCGTGAGCGAGTCACACTCGAAGATCGCCGCGAGCACCATGCCGGCCGCGCTGGCTGCCAGCATCAACAACCCGAGATAGCCCGCGATAGTCCGGACGTGTGCCAGCAAGGCCGCGCCCAGGCTGATGCAGCTCAGCGCCAACGCCACGAACGCCGCGCGCATCACCCAGCCGAAGTCGCCCAGCTCATACTCGCTGATGAAGCGCCGCGACGGATCGAGCTCCGGTTTCAGCAGGTGCAGCACGGCCAGCAGGACGACAAACGCCGCGCCGCACGCGAGCGCGAGCTGCGCCGCCCCGCGCGGCGGCACAGCGCAATCGCGACCCGTTTGCGGAAGCGCCGCGCGCGTCATCGCTTCATGCCCGCGAGGATCGCATCCAGCGCGTCGTAGCCGGCCGCCACGCCACGCTCCATGCCCGACGTCAGCGCCGCGTCGCGCGCCTCCTTCGAGTTGAACAGCAGCGTCATCCGCAGGTGTGTCTTACCGCCCGACTCCGTCAGCTCAAGCGTCGCAAGCAGTTCCCACGGTTCGGCGTCCGCGCAATCCGAGCCGCAACCCCCGGCGCCAGGCCCCATCGTCATGAGTTCGTTGTGTACGATCCTTGCGGGCGGGACGACTTCGCGGTGCTCCCCCCAGATCGACAGCGCCCGCTCGCCGTTCGGCCCGTTCCACTCCCAGCGATACTTGCCGCCCACCCGCACGTCCATCTCGCACGCCGCCCACGACCACCCGGGCGGCGTGAACATCCACTGCCTGACCAGCTCGGGTTTGGTCATGGCGTCCCAAACGAGCCGCCGCGGCGCATCGAACGCGCGCGTCATGACGATCTCAAGGTTCGACGGCGTCGTGACTTTCAGGCCGGTGCTGTTCATCGATCGATCCTCTCTGGTGAGTGGGTTATCCGATACGGAGTTCCGTAACGCGCGTGTCCTCGGGCGTGCCCGCGTCGGCGATGCGAGCTTCAGACCTCGCCCGCACCCTCGCCGCGCTCTTCCGACTTCATCACCTCCAGCAGCGCATCCAGCGCCTGGAAGCGCTTCTCCCACAACGCGCGGAATTGCTCGGTCCACAGGGCGACCGCCCGAAGCGGCGTCGCCTTCAGCCGGCACACATGCTCGCGCCCGGACACGCGCCGCCTCACCAGCTTCGCCCGCTCCAGCACGCGAACGTGTTTGGAGGCCGCCGGAAACGACATCCGCAACGGCGCGGCCAGCTCGCTCAGGTTCCACTCGCCCTCCGCCAGACGCCGGATCATCGAGCGGCGTGCAGGGTGCGCCAGGGCGTGAAAGACGCGGTCCAGGCTGGGAGAGAGGTCCACGCTGGGCGAACCCCGCGCTTTCGCCGAACGCGGCAGGCTGGGCGAGTGGCGACGATCCGGCGTGCGCTGCGGGGAGCGCGAGCGGCGCGATGCGGGCGGACGATTTGTAACCATGTGGTTTAGTATATCCGCTCCCGCCAAGACGGGCAACCATTTGGTTTAATATTTTCGCAGATCCCGATCCTCCGACCGCCCCACCGGGCCAGAGCGCCCACCCCCAACGCCGCGCGCGGAATACACCATTTCCCTAGCGCCGGGCATCCCAGGGGCTGTCATCGCGGCGTGCAAACCGCTACACTGACGGCAAGGGTGTGTTCCAAGCGCTCCGCCGACCGCGGGAGCGCTAACCTCAATGCCCATTCCAGACTGCGATGCAAGGAGTGTTCAATGGTACGGTTCCGGATAACGTTGATCGCGCTGCCGCTGCTCGTCGCGGGCTGCCAGCCAAGCGGCTCAACGTCGATGCAGACCAGCGCGCCGCCGTCCAACGAGCGCGTGCTCGCGGCGATGGCGCCCGGCGCGCCCGATGAGTCGAAAGGCGCGGCCAGCCCGATCGACGACTATCGCCGCGGACGGGTGATCGCCGCGATGCGCGGCCTGCGCTACGAAAGCGGCCTCGTCGAAATCGACGCTGCCGAGGCCGGCAAGATTGTCGCCACGCAGGACCCCGACGAAGCGGCCGCGGAGAACGCCCGGGGGCGGCAACTGCTCGACGAGGGCATGTCGGTCGAGGCCGTCGCGGCCCACACCCGCGCCGTCCTGCTCGCGCCCAACGTCGCAGCCTACTACGACGCGCTCGGCACCGCGCTGGTGACCAAGGGGCGGATCGCGGAGGCGCTGGCAAGCTATCGGACGGCGTTGAAGCTCGATCCGCGGCTGATTGAAACGCGCTATCGCGCCGGCAACATGCTCGAGATGCTCGGCCGCTCGGACGAAGCCATCGCGGTTTGGGAGGACGTAGTCGCGCAAATGCCGGCGCATGCCGATGCGCATCGCAAGCTCGCGATCGCGCACTATTTCCAGGGTCGTTACGACGCGGCCTGGGTTGAAACTCACCTCGTCGAGGCCCTGGGTCAGTCGGTGCCGCCGCAATTCCGAAAGTTGCTCGAAGGCCAGATGGCCGAGCCGCAGTGAATCGCGCTTCGACCCATGAATCGATCTGGAAAACCCCTCAATCCGGAAAAACAGAGCACATGAACACGAAACATACACGATACAGCAAGCTGGCCGGCGCGTGCCTGCTGGCAATTATGTCCTCGACCGCCCTGGCACAGACCGTCGGCCCTCAGGTGCGGATCGACGTCAACGGCGGAACCGACGCAGCGAACGAAACCTCGATGGCGTCGGTCGAAGGGGCCCCGCTTGAAGCCGTCGGCGTCTGGAACGACTGGCGCGACAGCACCGCGTCCGAGATCATCCGCATGGGCGTGGCCGCCACCATCGACGGCGGCGCGACCTGGACCGACTTTCTCGTCCGCCCGCCGCTCGCGAACCAGTCGTCGGTCGAAGGCGACCCGATGACGGCGTATGACACGCGCACCGGGACCCTGTGGGTGGGCGCGATCTCGTTTGCAGGCAATGGCGGCGTGTTTGTGGCGCGGAAGAACCCCGGCCTGACGACCTTTCAGCCCTCGGTCATGGCCCGCGCGACCTCCAGTGCCGACAAATGCTGGATGGCCGCCGGCATCCGGCCGGGTCTGCCCAACTCAACGCGCCTCTACATCGCCTTTAACCAGGGCGTCATCTGGTCCGACGACATGGGGGCAACCTGGACCGCGCCGAAGTCGCTCGGCACCGGCATCGGCTTTCTGCCGCGCGTCGGGCCGGCGGGCGAACTCTACGTCGCCTACTGGGACTTCGGCACCGGCGTCCTGCTGAAGCGCAGCCTCGACGGCGGGACGACCATCACCTCCCACACCATCGCGACGCGCATGGTCACCTGGGGAACGCAGGACGGGTCCAAATTCCCCGGCCGCTTCCGCGTGCCGCCGATGAATTACCTCGCCGTCGATCCGGTCAGCGGCACGCTCTATTGTGTCTACTTCGACCAGACCTCGGTGGACGCCAACGGCGCCAACATCGACCTCTACTTCACCAAGTCGACCAACCAGGGCACCACCTGGACCACGCCCGTCGTCATCAACGGCGATTCCAACCCGCGCGGCGACCAGTTCTGGCCATGGCTCGAGGTCGATCAGTGCGGCGCGCTGCACATGGTGTTCCTCGACACGCGCGGCATCGTGCAGGCCGACAACACCATCAACGGCATGTTCAACGCCTATTACTCGTATAGCGACGACGGCGGCGCGACGTGGGCCGAGACGAAGCTCACGCCCGCGGCGTTCAACAGCAATAACGACGGCCTGAATCGCAGCGACCAGTTCATGGGCGACTACCTGGGGCTGGGCCTGGGCGCCGATCGCGTCTATCCCTGCTATCTGTCCAGCCAGAACGGCGACACCGACATCTTCACGAACGTCGTCATCACGCCTGACCCGGAGGCGCCCACCTCGGTCACCGTCAATCGCGAGGGCTTCTGCCGCGACGACGCCGGCACGATCACGCTGACAGCCGTCGGCGGGTCGGGCTCGCGGATGCGCTGGTTCGACGACGCGTGCGGCGGACACCAGATCGGAACGGGCAACCCGCTCGTGATCGCCTCGCCGACGGACACGACCACGTATTACGCGCGCTGGGAGACCTGCGCCGGCGACTCCGCGTGTGCCAGCGCGAGCGTGTTCGTGCAGATTCCGTGCGACGCGAACTGCGACGGCAGCGTCAACGGGTTCGACGTCGACCCATTCGTCGAGCAGCTCACCGGCGGCGGCGGCTCGCCCTGCGCCGACTGCATCGGCGACATGAACGGCGACGGGTCGGTGAACGGTTTCGACGTCGACGACTTTGTCGCCGCTCTTCTCGCCGGAGGGTGCTGACGGAGCGGATTCGCGTCGGCGGCATGGTTGTCACTCGCCGGTCGTGTCCGGGCAGGCCAGGGCGCGCCTGGGCACGATCGGCGTACACTTGACGCGGCCGCGCGCGGCGCGTAGGCTCGCACTGGCGTTAGAGTCGTGTTTCACGGGGCGTGGCGCAGTCTGGTTAGCGCGTCTGCATGGGGTGCAGAAGGTCGCTGGTTCGAATCCAGTCGCCCCGAGTTGACTGGCCGAGTTTGAACGCGGGAGTGTACAATCTCACATCATGAAGCTGACCATCGAGATCGAACAGGAAGCAGACGGTCGTTGGATCGCGGAAGTTCCTGAACTCCCCGGTGTCATGGTCTACGGAGCCTCGCGAGACCAGGCCATCGCGAACGCTGAGGCCTTGGCGTTCCGGGTGCTCGCCGAACGCCTGGAGAACGGCGAGCCGATTCCGCAACTGCCGATGCTGTTTGCAGTTGCGTCGTGAGTCGATGGCCCGCCACACCCGCGCGGCGCGTCCTGGCAGCGCTGTTTCGAATCGGCTGGACCCTCAAGCGACAGACGGGCTCGCATCGAACCCTGTCGAGAGGCGGCTGGGCCGATTTCGTCTTTGCCTTCCACGACAGCGAGGAGATCGGGCCACGCATGCTCGCCCGAATCGCGAAGCGCACCGGACTCAACCCGCAAGACCTTTGACTCGGCGCAGGCGGCAATCCAAGCCAGCGCCAACGGTTCAAACGAGTGCCAGTGGCCCCGATTGGGTTCACCCGCGACCGACCTTTCGGGCGGTCGTCTTGTTCCCAGAGAGGGCCGGCGGCCGGGCTCAGCAGCATCTCGGCGCGCTTCTGCGGGCGCGGCGGCTCAACTCGCGGATGGGAGCGGGTCACAATCGATGGGTTGGACGCACACTAGCTAGTCTAGTGACTCAGAATAATCGCATCGTATTCATGCGGGGAGCATCGGCGTCCCGCCGGTCCGGGAGGGCTTTTGGCGCCGGCCTGAGGCTAGCGCTCCCCACGCGGGTACGATCCAGCTCGTGTCCGGGGCCGGAGAGGCGCCGCCTCTACCCGGGTAGTCCGTTCGCCAGGACCGCCTCGACCGCGTCGCAGAACATGTCCACTTCCCCGAGCGTCGAATACACGTTCGGCGTGACGCGGATGCCCGAGACGTCCTTGTGCTTGATGGCCGTCGTAATGATGCGGTGTTTCTCCACCAGGTGTGCCGACAGCTTCTCCGGATCGACGCCCTCGACCGCGAACGTGCCGATCCCGCACGAGTGCTGCGGCTCGAGCCGCGTGTACAGCCGCACGCGCTTGTCCTGCATCAGCCGTTTCGCCCACCGATCGCGCAGATAGCGCAGCCGCGCCTCTTTGCGCTGCGGGCCGATCCCTTCCCAGAACGTGATCGCCTCCGCGATCGCCAGCCGCGGCGCCGTCGGGTGCGTGCCGATCTCCTCGAACTTGCGAATGTTGTCGCTCTTCGGCTCCACCGCCGCCATCAGCGGCCACAGCTCGCCGATCCGCTCCTTGCGGACGTACAGCAGCCCCGTGCCATGCGGCGCCGTCAGCCACTTGTGCAGGCTCACGCCGTAATAGTCGCACTCCAGTTCGTCGCGCTTGAAGCAGAAGTGCGCGAAAGCATGCGCCCCATCGACAATCACCGGAATGCCGTGCGCGCGACCCAGCCGCACAATCTCGCGCACCGGAAAAATCTGCCCCGTGATGTTCACAATGTGGCAGCACAGCATCACCTTCGTCCGCGGCGTGATCGCCTTGCGGAAAACCTCCACGAGCTCCGCTGGATCGCCGCACGGCGTCGGCACCGGCACGGTCTTCAGCACGATCCCCTCGCGCAGCTCGCGCTGCTTGTACGTGTTGATCATCCGCGGATAGTCCTGATCGGTCGTCAACACCTCGTCGCCCGGCTTCAGATCGATGCCGTAGATGCATATCTCCAGCGACTCGCTCGAATTCCGCGTGATCGCCATTTCGTCGGCCGAGCAGCCGAACGCCCGCGCCAGCCGCGCCCGCACCGTCTCCACCTGCGGATCGAGCACCGCCCACAAGTGCCGCGACGGCGCGTTGTTGGCGAACTCAAAATGCCGTCGGTGAACGTCCAATACCCCCCGCGGCGACGGCGCCACACCGCCGTTGTTGAAATTGATCAGACTGCGGTCGATGTCGAAGGCCGACTGAATCTCCCGCCAGTAGAACTCGTTCGCCGCCACCTGCTCCGGCGGTTCGTCGCCGGCATGCCGCTGGGCTGCCTCGACCGAACGCATCCAGTCGTCGCGCAGCGCTCCACCCGCGATTGCTCCAAGCGCGACGGCACGTTGCAAAAACTCCCGCCGATTGTTCAACATCGCCGCCATTCGACCATCCTCGCCGATTCCATGCTCGGCCACAGATTATCAGTCCCGCGCGTTGCGACGGGGCACCGATGTTGCGTGGGCAGTGTCCGACGCGCGCCGTCCGAATCGCGCGGTGCTGGACACGCGGCCACGCCGCTGGATAGCATAACCAATCAGGGCGATTTGTCCCCGCAGAGTCGCGATGCGACGACGGGGCCGTTGCGCCGTGCCGAGGTCTATGCGGACGTGGGGGGGCGCGGCGTGTGACGCAGGTTGGGACCGCGCGGCGAGCGGCCGCGGTGGGCAAGTCGACGGACATCGAAACGCTGTCGGGCAGGGAGAAGCAGGCATGTACACGCCGCGCCGCTGGACCACACGTGCCGCCACGCTCGTTCTGCTGCTGATGTCCGCGTCCCTGCCGGGCGGCTGCCCGGTTTCCGACCCGGGCGGGGGCGGCGGAGGGGGCGGCAACAATACCGGCAACGACAACACCAACACGTCCGGGTCCAGTAACCGCAACAATGTCGGGCCACCGCCGCCGCCGGCAAATGGAAACACCAACAGCAATGACAACACCGGCGACAACGACAACACGGGCGATAACTCGAACGCGAACGACAACCAGTCGCAGGCGGTCGCCCCGCTGATCGCCGCCCTTCAGACCCAGAACATCACCGCTCAGACGCCCTACACCGGCCCGACGCCGACGCTGCTTCAGGGCACCCCGCCGATCGCCTGGTCGCTGGCGGCCGGCCCCAGCGGCATGACGATCGCGGCCGAGACGGGCGTGGTGAACTGGGCAAACTCGGAAAACGTGACCCGCGACTACGTCATCCGCATCGTCGCCACCAACGCCGCCGGCTCCGACGACGCCGCCTGGACGCTGCGCGTCAAGGAGCGCGTCGACCCGACCGTCATCGCCGACATCCCGTCACAGGAGATCGGCGAGGCGGAACCGTGGACCAGCGCCGCGCCGACGCTGATCTCCGGCACGGGCAAGATCACCTGGCAACTGATCCAGAAGCCCGCGGGCATGACCATCGCGACAGACACCGGCGTCATGACCTGGCCGGACCCGGTCCTCGGCAGTCACCCGGTCGTGATTCGGGCCACCGGCAGCGGCGGCGCCGACGACGAGGATTTCACGCTGACCGTCAAGAACCTGCGCATGTTCCTGGTAAGCCGCACGCTTGACACCGCCTCCGACGGCTACTGCCAGAACGCGAGCTGCTCGAACAACGGCCAGATCGTCGCCTTCACCAGCACGGCCTCGAACCTCGACCCGGACGACAACAACGGCGTGCTCGACGTTTTCGTGACCGACCGCGGCACGGGCCAGGTGCACCGCGTCAGCGAGCCGCCCGGCGGCGGCGACCCCGACGGCATCAGCCTGCGGCCGGCCGTATCCGCCGACGGCCGCTTCATCGCCTTTGACACGATGGCCTCCAACCTCAGCGCCGCCGACAACGAGGCCTACTTCGACGTCTACGTGCTCGACCGCGTCAGCGGCGCGCTGGAGCTGGTCAGCGTGAACACCGCCGGCAAGAAGGGCAACGCCGGCAGCATCGCCCCGTCGATCAGCGCCGACGGCCGCTTCATCGCCTTCGAAAGCGACGCCACCAACCTGGTCAGCGACGACACCCTCGGCGTGCACGACGTCTTCGTGCGCGACCGCGGCCCGCGCGTCGGCGACACGTTCGACTCGACACAGGCCAAGACCGTCCGCGTCAGCGTCCGCTCGGCCGGCTTCGTCCCCGGCGTCGCCGAAAGCGTCAACGCGTCGATCTCCGCCGACGGCCGCTACGTCGTCTTCGAGAGCTTCGCCGACAATCTGGTCGACGACGACAACAACGACGAGTATGACGTGTTCGTGCACGACCGCGACGCCGACGGCAACGGCGTCTTCGACGAGCACTTCTATTTCGACCAGGACACGCAGCAGACGCTGCCGGCCTCCGTCACCGAGCGCGTCAGCGTGGTCGAGGGCGGCGAGGCTGACGGCCGCAGCGGTACGGCCTGCATCACGCTCGATGGGCGCTTCGTCGCGTTCCAGAGCGCGGCGAACAACCTTGTGAGCGACGATCTCAACCCGGGCGTCGACGTGTTCATCTACGACCGGCAGGACGGCCTGATGATCCTCGCCAGCCGCGCGACGCCGCAGGCCGGCAAGCGCTTCACCAGCATCAACGCCAGCATCTCCGCCGACGGGCGCTACGTCACGTTCGAGAGCGACGCCGACGTGCTCGTCGCCGCCGACACGAACAAGCTGGCCGACGTTTTCGTCTTCGATCGCGTCACCAACACGACGCAGCGGCTGAGCGTGGCGCTGCGCGACGTGCAGGCCGAAGGCGCCAGCCAGAATCCGTTCATGACGCCCAACGCGCGCTACATCGTCTTCGAAAGCGCCGCCCCCAACCTCGTGCCGGCCAACGTCGATACCAACGGCGGGCTGACCGACATCTTCGTGCGCGATCGCACGCACTAGAAAGCGGCGTGCCGCGGCCCGAGCCGCGCACGACCCGGCGCAAGCGCAAGGGCGCCCCCAGCCGAGCCCCGAGCGTCAGCGAGGAGTTCGACCTGAGCGTGCGTTCGGATTTGGCGCATGCGTCCCAGCGAGCCGTCCGACCTGAGCATGCCTTCGAACGCGCTGGACACGCCGCCGGGAACGAACGAAAATCAGTCACCCACGCGTTTCGCTTTCGCCAGGAGCACACCCATGTTCACGAACCGTCATCGACCGCTCGTCGCCGCCGGACTGCTCACGCTCGGCGTCGCCCCCCTGTGCACCTGGAGCACCTCCGCGCAGAACGCCGCGCCGAACAAAGCCGATCTGGCCCGCCAGGCGCTGCTGCGCTTCGCCGCCGCCATCCGCTCCAACGACCTGAAACTGGCCAGCGAGGTGCTGCCCACGCCGGAGGACCTCAAGGGCCTCTTCGAGCCCGCGGAGTGTCAGATCGTCGCCAACCGCATCCGCTCGCGCGCCACCTCGTTCTTCGAGCAGTACACCGCCGCGCTGAAGATCTTCGGCGAACACGACATGCTGGAGGTCACGCCGGGCAAACCGAAGATCATCCCGAAGGGCGCGCAGAAGAACCTGGTGGACATTCGCGCGATGGAGGATGGGGTGATTTCCTACGTCAAGAACTGCGACGCGCTGATCGAGCTGAAAATCCGCGTGGGCGGGATGATGGAATGCGCCAACGGGAAGTGGGTGGTCTCGAACCTGACCTCGCGGCAGGAGCTGATCGACCGGCTCGAGTTGGAAAAACGCCGCTGATCGCGGGTGGCATGCCCCGTGGCATGCTCTCGCCGCCCGGCGTGAGCATGCATGCCTCGCTCTCGGCGCACGCGTCCATCGCGCCCTATCGCCGCCAGCGCGCTGCGATAGAATACCGCCCGCATGACTGCCCCTCCGACCGCTCGCATCGGCCCGTTCACGCTCGGCCGCGGCCAGCCGCTCGTCCTGATCGGCGGACCCTGCGTGATCGAATCGCTCGACCACTGCCTGCGCCTCGGCGGGCAGATCGCCCGCGTGGCGCGCGAGGTGGGCATGCCCTACGTCTTCAAGGCCAGCTACGACAAGGCCAATCGCTCGAGCATCCGCTCGCCGCGCGGGCCAGGCCTCGAAGCCGGCCTCGAGATTCTGGAGCAAGTGCGCGCGCGGCTCGGCACGCCCGTGCTCTCTGACGTGCACGAGCCGCAGCAGGCCGCCGCCGCCAGCCGCGTGCTCGACTGCGTCCAGGTGCCGGCGTTTCTCTGCCGTCAGACCGACCTGCTGGTCGCCTGCGGGCAGACGGGCCGCTGCGTGAACATCAAGAAGGGACAATTCCTCGCACCCGAGAAGATGCGCCTGGCCGCCGAGAAGGTGCGCGAAACCGGCAACCCGAACGTGCTGCTGACCGACCGCGGAACGTGCTTCGGCTACGAGCGGCTGGTGAACGACATGACCGCCCTCGAGATCATGCGCGACGTCGCACCGGTGGTCTTCGACGCGACGCACTCGGTCCAGCACCCGGGCGGCACGGGCAACACGACCTCCGGCGCCCGGCAGCACGTCCCGCTCCTGGCGCGCGCCGCCGTCGCCGCCGGCATCGACGCCCTCTTCCTCGAAATCCACGACGACCCGCCGCACGCGCTCAGCGACGCGGCGACGGTCTGGCCGCTGTCCGAGTTGGCTGGTTTGCTGCGGACCTGCGCCCGCATCCGTGAGGCGGTCGGCTGACGCGCGAGTCGAGTGGCATCTATGAGCGAGCCGAAGTCGTGCTTTCGCCCGGCGGCATGCTTTCGCCGCCAGGCGTAAGCATGCCCTCGCGCTCGATTCGCATGCCCACGCCTGGCGGCGAGAGCGTGCCACCCAACTCCCCATCAGAGTCCTGGGGCCCAGATGTACATCGGCGTCGGGTCGCTCAGCCAGTCGGGCAACTGCACGTTGAAGACGTTGAACTGTGCCGGCGCCTCGCCCGAACGGGCATAAATGTTCGGGCGATAATCGACCGACTGGGCGTACTGCACGACCAGGACGGAGCGGCCCTCCAGCCCGCAGGCCGACTTCGCGGCGGCGATGGCGTCGGAGAGCGTGCCCAGCTCGTCCACCAGACCCTTCTGCTTCGCCTCAGTCGCCGTGTACACGCGGCCGTCCGCCAGCTCGCGAATCTGCTCGCGCGTGAGCTGCGTGCGGCCGGCGGCGACGACGTCGAGAAAGCGGGCGTACATGCCGTCGATCATGCTCTGAAACACGGCGCGGTCCTGGTCGTTCATCTCGCGAAACGGCGAGCCCGAGTCCTTCAGCGCGCCGCTCTTGATGACGTTGGTCCGCAGCCCGATCTTGCCCATCGTGCCCGACAGATCGGGCGCGATCATGATCACGCCGATGCTGCCCGTCACGCTGGTCGGATGCGCGATGATGCGGTCGGTGGCGCAGGCCAGGTAGTATCCGCCGGAGGTGGCCAGGTCCATCATGCACGTGATGACCGGCTTGCCGGTGCGGCCGCGGAATCGCCGCACTTCGTCATGCATCATGTCGCTGGCCGTGACGCTGCCGCCGGGCGTGTTGATGCGCAGGACGACGGCTTTGACCGCGTCGTCGCGGGCGGCCTTGTCGAGCCGCTCCTTGAATTCCGAAACGGGGTTGGCGCCTTCGACGCCGATGAGCGATGAGCCGCGCGCGTTGCGCAGCACGCCGCTGACTTCAATCAGCGCGATCTTCTTTCCGGTCCAGATGCTCTCGCGCAGGACGACCGTCTCGGCCAGGCTGCGGTCGGACGGCACGGGCGTGATCAGCAGCGACCACGGCGCACAGCCGGTCAGGTTGACGCAGACGAGCAGGGCGGCGGCGCTGAGAGTTCGCTGACCAGCGTGCCGAGCCCGACCGCCGGGCGCAATCCCTCCGGCGAACGCGCACAGCCGAGGGCGGCTGGGCCACGCTTTCGCGCACGACCGGGGGCGGCTGGGCCACACTTTCACACGCAGCCGAAGGCGGCTGGACCACACTCTCTCGCGCAGCCGGGGGCGGCTGTGCCACATGTCGGCGGTAGGGAGCACGGATATACTCCTCTTTGAAATCGGATCAGGCGGCCGTGGCCGAGCGGGCAGGCTCAATCAACACGACGAGACGCGCGAGCATGTTACCCATGAGTGCGGCGGAGTTCGAGCGGGCGGTGCGGGAGGCGCTCGCGTCGATTCCGCGGGAGTTTCAGCGTTATCTGGAGAACGTCGTCGTCGAGGTGCGCGCCCGGCCGGACGCGCGGCTGATGCGCGAGCAGGACGTTCCGGACGACCTGCTGGGGCTGTACCTGGGCTGCCCGCTCGACGAGCGCTCGGTCGACGGCGGCCACGTAATGCCCGATCGCGTGCTGATCTTCCGCGACAACCTGACGGAAATGTGCGAGACGCGCGACGAACTGATCGACGAAATCCGCATCACCGTGCTGCACGAGGTCGGGCATCATTTCGGCCTCGAGGAAGACGACCTCGACGCGCTCGGCTACGGGTGACGCATGCACGCGCGCGTGACGTATCTCGACAACGCCGCCACGTCGTTCCCCAAACCGCCCGAAGTGGCCGACGCGGTCGCACGTTTCATCCGCGAAGCCGCCGCCAGCCCGGGGCGCGGCGGGCACCGCCTGGCGGTCGACGCCGACCGGCTGCTGGCCGACGTGCGCGCGGCGATCGCGCGGCTGTTCCGCATTGCCGAGCCGCGGCGCGTCATCTTCACCCTCAACGCAACCGACGCGCTGAACATGGCGATCAAGGGCGCCGTGAGCGCGGGCGATCACGTCATCACGACAGTGCTCGACCACAACAGCGTCTCCCGGCCGCTCGAAGCCCTGGTTGACGCCGGGATGATCGCGCTGACGCGCATCGCCTGCGGCGCCGACGGCGTGATCGACCCGCGCGACGTCGCCGCAGCCTGGACGCCGCGGACACGCCTGGTGGCCATGACGCACGCCAGCAACGTGCTGGGGACGCTTCAGCCGGCGGCGGAAGTCGGGCGGATCGTGCGGGAACGCGACGGTCTGCTGCTGCTGGATGCGGCCCAGAGCGCGGGCGTGGTGGAGATTGACGTCGAGGCGCTAGGCGTCGATCTGCTCGCCGCGCCGGGACACAAGGCCCTGCTGGGGCCGACCGGGACGGGCTTCCTGTACGCCGGCCCGCGCGCCGACCTGCACGCCTGGCGCGAGGGCGGCACCGGCGTCGACTCGGAGAGCCGCACGCAGCCGCGCGATTTTCCCTTCTGGCTCGAAGCCGGCAGCGCCAACACCGTCGGCATCGCCGGCCTGCGGGCGTCGCTGGCCTGGCTGGCACAGCGCGGCGTCGCGGCCGTCGCCGAGCACGAGCGCGCCCTGCTCACGCGGCTCGTCGACGCGCTCTCCGCGGAACGGCGCATCCGCGTGCTCGGAACGCCCGATGCGCGGCGGCGCGTGGGGACCATGTCGCTGCTGCTTGACGGGCTGTCGCCGGCCGACGCCGCCGCGGCGCTGGACGCGAGTTTCGGCGTCGCCGTGCGGGCGGGGCTGCATTGCGCCCCGTACGCGCATCGCGCGCTGGGCACGTTCCCCGACGGGGCGCTGCGCGTCTCGCCGGGGCCGTTCAGCAGCGCGGCGGACATCGACCTGCTGGCGCGAGCCATTCTGGAACTGTGCGAGGTGTAGCATGTCGGGATCAGTACGTTGCCGGAATCGTCGAGCGCGTCGCGTCTGGTGCCGTGTCGCCGTGCTCGCGACCGCCGGTCTGCTGATGCAGGCGGGTTCGTGCCAGCTTGCGGCGGCACAGGCGTTCATCGATGGCTTCATTAACGCGGCGGCGCCACGGCTGATCGAGCGCTTCTCGCCCGACACCGCCGCCGACGCGCCGTCGGCGGGCAGCGAGCGGCCGTGATGTTGCCTGTCGATGGGCCGAGCCGGCGTTTGGCATGCCCGCGGGCGGCGCGATAAGCTGAGTTCTTACCGACTGGGAGATTCGCCGTGAACGATCGCCGCCATCCATCGTGGGCCATTCCCTGCACATTGCTCTTTCTGAGCGCGGCTCCGGGCTTTTCGCCGGCGTGGTCGCAGACCTTGCCGGCCGACTCGCCGATCGCCGAGGCGCTGCGCACCGCCGAGGCCGGCGTGGCCGCGATTGTCGCCGTGCCGGAGGGGCGGCGGACGTTCGAGAACACGCTGGGCGCGCTGGACGACGTGCTCGCGAAGCTGCGGCTGGACACGGATTTCGTGATCTTCATGCAATACGTCTCCACCGACGCGAAGGAGCGCGAGCGCGGCGAGCGGGCCGATCAGGACGCACGCAACTGGCTGATCGCGCTGAGCAAGCGCGAGGATCTCTACCGCGCCGTGCGGGCGTTCGCCGACAGCCAGCCGCAGCTCTCCGGCGAGCAGAAACGGGCGCTGGAGTTCGCGCTGCGCGATTACCGCCGGGCGGGCATGGAGCTGCCCGCCGAGCAGCGCGAGAAGCTCAAGCAGATCGAGATGGAGGTCGCGCGGCTGGGGATCGAGTTCGAGAAGCACATCCGCGAGGACACGACGAGCGTGCCGCTGTCGCGCGACGAGCTGCGCGGTCTGCCCGAGAAGGTGCTCGCGCAACTGAAACGCGACGGCGAAAAATACCTGGTGACGATGGACTATCCGACCTTCAACCCGCTGCTGGACTTCTGCCAGGTCGAGACGTCACGCGAGGCCGTGTGGCGGGCGTACAAGAGCCGCTGCGCCGACACCAACATCCCGGTGCTGGAGCAGATTCTCAAGCTGCGGGCCCAGCAGGCGCGGATGCTGGGCTATGCGCACGCCGCCGATTTCGAGACCGAGACACGCATGGCCCGCAACGCCGCCGCCGCCAAGAAGTTCTACGACAACCTGCGCCCGCTCGTGCGGCGGAAGGCAAAGCTCGACTGGGACGAGTTCACGGCGGCGAAGCGCCAGCACACGGGCGACGCGGCGGCCACGCTGAAACCGTGGGATTTCAGCTTCTACAAGAACCGCCTGCTGGACAGCAAGTACGCGGTCGATACGGAAAAAGTGCGCGAATATTTCCCGCTGGAGCGCGTGGTCGACGGGCTGTTTTCGATCACGCAATCGCTCTACGGACTCGAGTACCGCGACGCGACGGCCAAGGCGGCCTCGAGCGGGCGGCCGATCTGGCACCCGGACGTGCGGTTGTACGAAGTATGGGATAAGGCCACCGGGGAGATGCTGGGCGAGTTCTACATCGACCTGTTCCCGCGCGACGCGAAATACAACCACGCGGCGCAGTGGGGTCTGGCGCCGCGGAAGGTCTGGAAAGACGGGACCGTGACGCGCCCGCTGGCGGCACTGGTGTGCAACTTTTCAAAACCCACGGCGACCGAGCCGTCGCTGTTGCGGCACGACGAGGTCGAGACGTTCTTCCACGAGTTCGGCCACTGCCTGCACTCGATCCTGACCAACACGCGGCTGGCGCAGTTCTCCGGCCCCAACGTCGCCACCGATTTCGTCGAAGCCCCCTCGCAAATGTTCGAGAACTGGGTCTGGGACGCGGCGGTGCTGAAGTCCTTCGCCCGGCACTATCAGACCGGCGCCCCGTTCCCCGACGACCTGCTGAAAGGCATGCTCAGCGCCCGCCATCTCGGCTCCGGCCTCGACGCCGAGCACCAGTTCTACTACGCGCTGGTCGATCTGGAATATCACTCGCAGCCGGACGGCGCGGTCGACACCCGCCGCATTCAGCACGATCTGTTTTCGCAGATCGAGCAGTACGCGGCGGTCGAGGGTGTCAATTACCAGGCTACGTTCGGGCACCTCGTCGGCTATCAGGCCGGTTACTACGGCTACATGTGGTCGCTGGTCTACGCCTGCGACATGTTCCAGCGCTTCCGCGAACAGGGCATGCTCAGCCCCGAGGCGGGCCGCTACTACCGCGGGAAGATCCTCGCCCGCGGCGGCTCGGTCGACGAGTTTGAGATGCTGCGCGACTATCTCGGGCGCGAGCCGCGGATGGAGCCGTTCCTCGAGCATCTCGGGCTGAAGCCGTGAGGCCGCGCGGGCGGGCAACTCGGCCAGGCGTGGGACTGGGGATCCTGGATTCGAACCAGGACTAACTGATCCAGAGTCAGTCGTGCTACCGTTACACTAATCCCCAATTCGAACGCGGAATTCTACGTCGCCCGCGCCGCCAAAGCAACGCCGCTCGTTTTTGCACTCCTCGGGCGCAGCGGCCGGCGGCGCGCTATACTTCCGATATTCGTTCACACCACC
This sequence comes from Phycisphaerae bacterium, assembly GCA_022072445.1. Classification (GTDB taxonomy): domain Bacteria; phylum Planctomycetota; class Phycisphaerae; order UBA1845; family Fen-1342; genus JAJVHV01. Next base: position 70,193 of record JAJVHV010000017.1, read on the forward strand.
ACCTTCCAGGAGGCCGCAGCATGACTGCCAAGGACGCACTCAAGAACAACATCAAGTTCGGAAAGATGATCACCGACGCCTATCTTTCCGACCTCTCCGACGCCGAGCTGTTCATTCGACCGGCGCCCGGTCTCAACCACGTCGCCTGGCAGCTCGGCCACCTGATCAGCTCGGCGGCCAACCTGATCGCGGCTGCCGGCGGCAAGCCGCCAGCGCTGCCGCCCGACTTCGCCGCCTGCTACACCAAGGAGACGACCACCAGCGACGATCCGAAAAAATTCCACCGCAAGAGCGACTATCTGGCACTGCTCGAGGCGGCGCGAACTGCGACGTGCGCGGCGATCGACGCCACGCCCGACGCGGACTTTGCGAAGCCGGCCCCGCCCGAGATGCGCAGCTATGCTCCGACCGTCGGCGACATTTTCACGCTGATCGGCATGCACGACACAATGCACGCCGGGCAGTGGGTGGCGCTGCGTCGCAAGCTGGGCAAGCCGGTGCTCATCTGAGCGAGCCGTCGGGGGCCTGCTCGAAGGGCGGGTTGGCGATCAGCATCGGGCGGCGGTTGGCGACGTTCAGCAGCAGGCCGAGAGCGAAGAAATTCGCCCACAGGCTGCTGCCGCCGGCGCTGACGAAGGGCAGCGTCATGCCGGTGATCGGCGTCAGGCCGAGCGTCATGCCGATGTTGAGCAGGGCCTGCATGACGATCATCACCACCACGCCGATGACCAGCAGCCGGCCGAAGGGGTCGTTGGTCGCGGTGGCGATCTCGATCCCCATGAAGACGATCAGGCCGTAGGCCAGGATGACGAGTACGCAGCCGACGAAGCCGAGCTGATGCCCGATGATGGCGAAGATGAAGTCGTTGTGCTCCTCGGGCAGCAGGTCGTGCTCGATGAAGACGCCGCGCGCGAACCCCTCGCCCGTCGCGCCGCCCAGGCCCAGCGCGATCTTCGACTGCCGCAGTTGATACCCCTCGTTCATCTGCCACGACTCGTCCGGGTCGTTCTGCCGGAAGACGACGTCGATGCGCTTCTTCTGATACTCGGCCATTCCCAGAAAATAGAACGCCGGCAGCGCCACCGCCCCCAGCACCACCACCGTCGCCAGATGCCGCACACGCGCCCCAGCCACGAACAGCATCGCAAACAACAGCGGCAGCAGCATCAGCAGCGTGCCCAGGTCCGGCTGAAAGTGAATCAGCGCCATCGGCGCCAGCGTCATCAGCGCCGGCATCAGCAGGCCCGGCCATTCCCGGTAGTTCCGGCGATAACGCAGATAACGCGCCAGCGCCAGAACGATCGCCGGCTTGACGAACTCCGAAGGCTGCACCTGAAAACTCACGATCTGAATCCAGCGCCGCGTGTTCCGCCGCACCGGCACAAACGGAATGTCCACCCCGTAGTGTTGCAGGAACCGGTCGGCGACCAGCAGCGCCAGCAGCAGCAGACACGCCCAGTAAAGCTGATACGCGACGCGTCCGTAGCGCTGATAGTTCGGCGTCATCGCGGCGAGCATCAGCACGACGCCCGTGAGCACGTAGAACGCCTGGCGCAGTGTCTGCGGTCCGACCCACTCGACCGCCCGATCGGCCAGCGAACGCAGCTCGGCGGCGGGGTTCGGCCGCACGACGCCGAGCGACTCGTCGCGCTCGGTCGCGTGGATCGTGACCATCCCCAGCACGAGCAGAAACGCCACCGGCAGCGCCACACCCCAGGCCAGTCGCGTCAGGTTCATGGCGTCTGCGGCGCGGCACCGCCCAAGTCGCGCGACGTCGCCGCCGCGCCCTCGTGCGCGAGCACCGCCTCCATGATGCGACGCGCCAACGGCCCCGCCACCCTTCCGCCGCCGCCGCCGAACTCGATCACCACGGCGATGGCGTAGGAGCGGCCGCGCGGCACGTCGCCGGGCGGTGTGTCGGCGTCCTGCGTGTAGCCGACCAGCCAGGCGTGCGAGGGCAGGCGATCGCCCGGCTGCCACGGCGGATAGCGCTCGACAATCTCCGCGTCCACGATCGTCGGCGGATCGTCGGCCAGCGCCGCGAGCAGCACGTCACGCGAGGCGGCGACGACCCACTCCTCCCGGCCGCCCGGCCACGTGCAGCGGAAGCGCCAGCGGATCGCAATCGGCGACGCCTGGGCCGAGCCGGTCTTGCCGCACATGACCACGCCGGGCGTCGCGAGCTTGGCCATTTCGGCCGTGCCGCCCTCGTCGTTCACCACCCGCCACATGCCGCGCCGCAGCACGCGGAGTCCCACCGCCGGAAGCGGCGGACCGGCTTCCCGCGGGGGGTCACTGGCCGATTCATCCGTGTCGTAGAGCTTCACCGGCCGCCACACGCCGCTGGCGATCGTCGCCCCGACGTTCGCAGCCTGAAGCGGCGTGATCGTGATCTCGCCCTGGCCGACGGCGAAATTGCGCGCGTCGGCGTTTTGAAAGGTGCGCTCGCGGTGACGCAGCAGCCACGCTTCGCTCGGCACAATCCCGGGCGACTCCTCGATCAGGCCGGTGCCGGCGGGCCGGCCCAGGCCGAACTGCGTGAACCACTCGCACAGCTTCGATGGACCGAGCTCCTCGCCCATCACATAGAAGTAGATATTGCACGAATTCTTGACCGCCAGCTCCGCGTCCATCGGCCCGTGCGACGAGCCGTACTGATTGAAAATCCAGCAGCGAAACGCGTCGGGCGTGTGCAGAAAACCGCGGCACTCGACCGTGCGGCTGGGCGTCGTAACGCCCTCGGTCAGCGCGGCGACCAGCGTCACGGCCTTGCAGGTCGAACCGGCGGCGTACTGGGCCTGCACCGCGCGGAACAGCAGCGGCCGGCCGACCAGGTCTTCCTGAAGCGCCGCGTAGTCGCTGCTGAAACGCTCGGACGCGTAGTCCGGCCAGCTCGCCAGCACCAGCACCTCGCGCGTCGCGACGTCGATCACCACCGCCGCGCCGCCCGCCGGGTAAATGCTGTTGGCGACGGCGTCGCCGAGCATTTCGGTGGCCCGGCGCTGAAGCTCCGCCGAGATCGTCAGCCGCACGTCGCTGCCGCGCTGCTGATCCGCATGCTCGATCACCCGCCGATCCAGGTCTTCGACCAGCCGGCCGCGCACCCCCCGCAACTGTTCCTCGCCGGCCAGCTCGATCCCCGACACGCCGCAGCGCTCGCCCGGGCGCAGCGCGCGGCGCTCGTCGTCGCGATCCGGGTCGCGCTCCAGCGCCTCGGCGCTGACCGCGCCGGTGCGCCCCAGCAGGTGCGCGAGATGATCAGCGTCATGCACGACGCGCCGCGACCCGGGCGTGATCGTCAGCCAAGGCATGCGCTCCAGCTCCATGCGGATGGCCAGCAGCGCCGACTCGTCCACCGACTCGACGATCGGGTGAAACATCCGCTCTTCGCGCACCGGCTGGCCCGCCGCCTGCCGGATCGTCTCCACCCGCGCCCGAATCCGCTCGCCACGCTCGATCAGGTCGGCCACGCTCACGCCCGTGATGGCCGCCAGCCGCGGCCACATGACTTCCGTGATCTGCATGCGCAGCTCGGCGACGATCTCGCGCAGCGGCGTTCCGGCCGGCCGCTCGCCGCGCCGCCGCAGCTCGCGCGCCACGGCCGGCAGATAATCGTCGTTGCCCGACAGCACGCCATAGTGCACGCACACGTCGTACGCCGGCTCGTCGCAGACCAGCACCTGCCCGTCGCGGTCGAGAATGCTGCCGCGGACCGCGGGAAGCAGCACCGGGGCCCGCGTCAGAATGCGGCCGGCCAGCAGCTCATAGTCGGCGGCGTGCAGCAGTTGGATGTCCACCAGCCGCAGCACGATCGCCAGTGCCAGCAGGCCCAGCAGGAATGAAAACCACTTCAGGCGTGACTCGAACACGACCGCTCCATCGCCGCAACCCGGCCGCGTCCGTGCCGGCCGTCGCGGACATTATAGGCGATCTCGTCTCTGTCCCCCATTTCTGCGTGCAAGCACACGTCGCGGACAACTATCCGAACAAGCCCTCAAAGACACTCGGATTGTGCGCGCGCAGGCGGTCCGCAAACTCATTGACGTAGAACATGTCCGGTGAGAATCGCTGAGCCCTGACCCGTATTCGGAAGCGTGGGTCCTGAGCGTCGACGTCAAATATCACAAGACCGACCCCAAAGAGCATCGAAAACGCTTCGAGCCGACTGAGGTCCTCTTCGGAAATAGAACTCGGCATCACCACGTAGGACTTCGCCGCAAAGAGGCGGTATGCAACGGCTTGCCGTCCGCAACTCTTCCAGGTAGAGGGCCTGCTTCGGCGACTGGCCGATGTAACGGCATGCGAGGCGAAAGACCTCGGCGAGTAGATTCTCGTCGCGCTTCTGCCCGCGCGGACCCAATCGCAGATCGTGCTGAATCGCCCGCAGTATCACCGTCTCTCGCAGAAAGTCCGCGACGCGCTCCCACGGTTCTTCGGGACGCGCCTGCGCGATGGGGTAGGCGCCGCGCGCTGAGAATTCCTCAAAGGCCGGCGGCATGGTGTATTCCAGCGCCTCGCAGAAGTCCTCGTCCATCACCGCCATCGTCTCGTCGCCCTCGCCGCGAAGCTGGGCCGCCAGCGTCTCGCGCTGCACCGCCGGATCATTCAGCTCGCTGTACGCGTTGCCCATCTCCATGCCGTTGACGAAACACTCGAAGCGCAGCGCGTATTCCGAATCGGTCGGCCGCGCGCGCGGCACGCGCTTGGTCAGCGGGCACAGCGGCGCCGGGTAGTCGACTCACGGCAAACAAGACGCGGCGTTGTCCTCACTTGAAGAGCGCCTCGAAACCCGCTTGCTCGAAATGCCGGTCGCCGGTGAGAGCCTCGCGGAGCTTGCGATCCTCCATGACGATGAACGAGATGCAGTCCGTTAACGACCAGGGCTTGTCCGATCGGTCGCGGAAGAGCGCGCAGCCGCGCTCGAACAGATCGGCCGCTGGCGGCACGATTTCGATATCCGGATCAACACGAATAGCTTCCACCAGCGCAATGAAGGCCCGTCGCTGCCCAGGCGCGGCCATGGCGTCGCCGACTTCCGTGAGCACCCAGGCCGTCGTCACGGTAGCCCGGTCGATGCGACGCGTGAACTCCGTGACACGCTGATGCGCCTCGTCGCGCGGATTCAGCAGTGCCAGGTAGTAAAACGTGTCCGCGAAGTACGGCGTCATCGTCGGGGCTGGCCATGCAAGTAATGGTCATGGTTGCGGGCCAAGTCAGCGGGCAAGCCTTCACCCGCCGTGCCCGCGTGCCGCAGCAGGCGTTCGCCGAGCGTGCCGCTGCGCTGATCCGGCGGCCGGAGCTCATCCACCGGTTCGATGCGGACGATCGTTCCGTCCGGGGGTACGGGTCCGTCCTCGAACTCGACCACGCCGTTACGGACTTTTCCTCGATAGCTCATGGGGCACCTCAATTCATCATACCGTTGACCCGCAGCCCGAATCATCGCCGGGCCAGATTCTTCGCCCGATCGACCTGAACTTGCTCACGCTGAGCGCGCCGCGTTCGTTGCGCGCCTTCGATCCTGGCTTGGTCAGCGCGTCCTCAATCTTGTCGTGTTTGGCCTCCCAGATTTCGGTCGCGTTCAAGTCGTCGTCCAGCAATACGAGGAGGACGGCGTCCCACTTCTTCGTGAGATCAATCCGGCCGATCCGTTGGCCAGACTTCTTGTTCAGCAGGCAGCGCCCTTTGATTTGAAGCTTCACGGTTCGGCCTGCGTCGGTCCGCACGGCATCGAACCCGGGGTTTCGAGCGTCTGTCAGCGCCAAGCCTAGCAACCGCGCGGCCTCACACTCGGCGACCTCGCCCGTCACTCCAAGTGGTCGTCCTCGTACGTCTCGATAGCGCTTCGCCAACGCTTTGATCTTTGCGAGCAGTTCTTCAAATTCTTGCTGATTCTGTTGCATTGGGCAACTCGTCTTGGGATCGCAGAAACTATCCCTGCGCCCGCTGCAACGGAAACAGCAGCACGTCCCGAATGCTCGACGAGCCGGTCAGAAGCATGCACAGCCCGTCGATGCCGATGCCCAGGCCGCCGGCCGGCGGCGTGGCGTACGCCGGCTGCGTCGCCGAGCACTCATGCGGCGATCAGAGGGGCGACCTCGATCGGAGTCGCGGGCGCCTCTCTGAGTTCGGCCAGCACCTCGTCCTGCGCCGGCAGCGTGAATCGGCGCGGCGCCGTAATCTCGATGCCGATCGCCCTGCCGTCGGCCGCGAAATCGACGATCAGGCCCGCGGCGCGGCGCTCCGTCCGGGCGCTCACGTCGCCGGGCCGGCGCGACAGGTACAAATACGCGGCGACCGGCTTGCCGTCGCGAAACGTGACCTCCAAGTATCGGTGTCTCATGGCGCGCACCATCCTATTCGACTGGGTATGCCGTAACCACCAGCAGTATCCGCTCGTTTCGACAGGCTCGACGATCACCTCCCATCGCCGACCATCATGGTGTGTCGGAACCGCCCATCGGCCGGGCTCGATGTCGGCATGACCTCCTCACCCAGCGCTTGGCTCATCCCGGCGCCCGCTGCAGCGGAAACAGCAGCGCGTCGCGGATGCTCGGACTCCCCGTCAGCAGCATGCACAGCCGGTCGATGCCGATGCCCAGGCCGCCGGCCGGCGGCATGGCGTATTCCAGCGCTTCGCAGAAGTCCTCGTCCATCACCGCCATCGTCTCGTCGCCCTCGCCGCGAAGCTGGGCCGCCAGCGTCTCGCGCTGCACCGCCGGGTCGTTCAGCTCGCTGTACGCGTTGCCCATCTCCATGCCGTTGACAAAACACTCGAAGCGCAGCGCAAAGCGCGCGTCGGTCGGGTGCCGCTTGGTCAGCGGGCACAGCGGCGCCGGATAGTCGATCACAAACGTCGGGTTGATCAACTTCGGCTCGACGTAGTGCTCAAAAAGCGCCCCGATCACGACCGCGTCGTCCGCCTTCGACGGATCGAGCCCGATCTGTTTGCGGCGATGGAGTTCCGCAGCGCGGGCGCGAACCGCCGCCGTGTCGTCAATCGACAAGCCAACATGTTCGCCAAAAAGCTCGGCATAGCGCCGCCGCGGCCACGGCGGCGTGAAATCAAGCGCGTCCGAGGCGTCGGACCGGCCGCGCGATCCGTCATCTGAGTCACGCGCGTCGGCAGACGGGTCCGGATGCGCGGAAGAACCCGCGCCCTCACGGCCGCGGCTCGGATCCGATCCACGGTTGCGTGTCGAATCAGACCCCTCCGTCGCTCCGTCGCTTCGTCGCTCCGTCGCTCTCTCGCGCTTCGTTGCGATGCGATACGAGCCGATGACCTCCCTCGCCGCCCCCGCGATGATCGCCTCGCTGATCTCCATCATGTCGTGATAGTCGCCATACGCCTGGTACAGCTCCAACATCGTGAACTCGGGATTGTGCCGCGGGCTGATGCCCTCATTTCGAAAACACCGCGCGAACTCGTAGACGCGCTCCAGCCCGCCCACCAGACAGCGCTTGAGATACAGCTCCGGCGAAATCCGCAGATACAGCTCCATGTCCAGCGTGTTGTGATGCGTCGTGAACGGCCGCGCCGCCGCACCGCCGTAGATCGGCTGGAGCACCGGCGTCTCGACCTCGATGAAGCCGCGGGCGTGCAACACGCCGCGGATGTAGTCGATGATCTTCGCCCGCAGGATGAACTGCCGCTGCGACTCCGGATTCGCGAGCAAATCCACGTAACGCTTGCGGTAGCGCAGCTCGACGTCGCTCAGACCGTGCCACTTCTCCGGCGGCGGGCGCAGACACTTGCTCAGCATGGTCAAATGCGAGACCCAAAGCGTCAGCTCGCCGGTCTTGGTGCGGCCGAGGCGGCCCTCGGCGGCGACGATGTCGCCGAGGTCGAGCGTCTTGGCGATCTGCCACGCGATGGCTCCGGGCGGAAACACGGCTTCGCCGGGAAACGCAGTTGGGCCGGTCAACGCACCTTCGCCGGGCAACGCGGCTTCGCCAGGCAACGCAGTTGGGCCGGGCGGAACGTCCGCCCCGCCGGTGGTCACCGCGCCGCTTCGTCGCTCGCTGGCTTCCTCGATCGCCTTCTTCGACAGCGCCCACTGCAGTTCGCCGCTCCAGTCGCGCAGCGTCAGGAAGATCAGCTTTCCGGTGTCGCGGGCGAGGTGCAGGCGGCCGGCGGCGCGGAAGCGTGCCTGGGGCGATTCGTTGATCTGTCCTGGCTCGATGGCGAGCTTCTCGCCAGCGGCGCGGATGGCGGCGTTATGGGTCAGGCCCGGGAAACGCGCGCCATAGGGGTCGACGCCGAGGGCACGGACGGCGTCGAGCTTGTTCTTGCGGTCCTGAATCTGGTCGCTCATGGGCGTCACTATATCCGAGCGCGCGATTTGGGTCGTGCGCCGAGACGGCCGGAGCGGCGGCGCGGGTTGTGCGGCACGGGCGGGCGTGGGTCCTGCGGCGCGGGCGGCTGCGGGTTTCTGGTCAGCGGCCGTGGCGCGGAGGCCGGGTCGGCGGCGCCAGGGGGCTGGGCGACGGGTGCGGCAGCGGCTGGCGATCAGGTTGAGCGTAGTCATGCTGATAGTGTAACACGAAAATCTAGAAAAGCAAGCTGTGCCGCGTTTTTCTGTTCCGCAATTTTCGCCGGCCGGTTATTCGGACGTGCGGCGGAGACCGAACCCCCGACGCTAGTCGGTGCAATCCGAACCCCCGACGCAAGTCGGGGGCTGCAACGCCGCGGACGCCGCTGCGCCCTGGCAACGTTCCTGGCGCGGCACGCCCGCCCCGCCCCCGACCCCTCACTCGCGTGAGGGGTTCGGATGAGTCGCCGCTCGTCGGATGAGTCGCCGCTTGCCGGATGAGTCGCCGCTCGTCGGATGAGTCGCCGCTTGCCGGATGAGTCGCCGCTTGTCGGATGGGTCGCCGTTCGTCAGATGGGTCGCCGCTTGTCGGGCGGCCCGATCCGGGCCGTCAGCGCCGCCCGGACGATCTTCAACGTCTCGTACGAAACCTCGCCATTCAGGTGCTCATGGAGCGGTGTCAGCGGCGTCGGGCCGAGCGTGTTGATGGCGGCGCAGACGCGTTGAAAGTCGGCCGGCGAGACCCACGGGGCGGTGTCGAACCCGGGCTGTGAAACGATGAACTCGCACAAATACTCGTTCACTGTGCTCGTGGCGCGCTGCACCGACTGCGCCACGTCGGCGACCGATCGGCCTCGGGCGAACATCTCAAGCGCCTGCTTTTTCGCCGGGCTGAGGGCTCGCGGCGGCGGCGGCGGCGCGGCGTGCGCAGCCCGCTGCCGGTGCTTGGCGGGCGGTTCGACGTCGGTCGAGAGCTGCTGCGCCTGGCAGTACGCGCGGATGCAGGCGAGGAACGGCTCGGCAAAGTCGGCCAGCTTCTGCTCGCCCACGCCGCGCACCTTACTCATCCCGGCCGGCGCCGTCGGGCGGCGCCGCGCCAGCTCGCGCAGCGTTGCGTCGTTGAAGATGACGAAGGGCGGAACGCCGCGCTGGGCGGCGAGTTCGCGCCGCAGGCCGCGCAGCGCGTCGAACAGGCCGCGGTCGACGCCCTCCCACGACTCGACGTCGAGGGTTCCGCGGCGCACGCCCGAGGCGCCGCGCTTGACGATGCGCACGCCGCGCTGTCCGCGCAGCACCTCCCACGACTGGGCATTGAGCTTCAGGATGGGATACTCGTCGGTCGTGCGGTCGAGCAGGCCGAGATCGACGAGCTGGTGGACCGTGGCGCCGAGCGCCTTCTGCGGCTGGCCGCGCAGCAGGCCGAACGTGCTCAGCTTGTTGTGCCCAAGCTGGCGCACGCGTTCGGTGTTCTCGCCGAGCAGCACATCAACGACGTGCCGAGCGCCAAAGCGCTCCTGCACGCGGGCGACGCACGAAAGAATCTTCTGCGCGGTGACGGTCGCATCCTCGACGCCGTTCAGCTCGCCGAGGCACACGTCGCAGGCGCCGCAGCTGGCGTGTTCGTAGGTTTGGCCGAAGTAGTGAGAGAGCGCCCCATGCCGGCACTCGATGCTCGACGCGAAGCGCCGCATCTGCGCGAGCAGCGCCAGGGCCGTCTGGCGCACCTCCGCCGCCGCGGCACCATCCGACGCCGGGCCGAGCAGCCGCTCCCAGCGAATCGAGTCCGCTCCGGAATAGAGCAGCACACACTCGGCCTCAAGCCCGTCCCGCCCGGCCCGGCCGCACTCCTGCTGATAATGCTCGACCGATTTCGGCATCGCCGTGTGCAGCACGTAGCGCACGTCGCCGCGGTCAATGCCCATGCCGAAGGCCACCGTCGCGACGACGACGTCGATCGATTCGTCGGAGAAGCGCTCCTGCGTGCGGCGGCGCGGCTCGGCTTCCATGCCGGCGTGATAGTGCTCGGCGCGGATGCCGGCCGAGAGCAGGTACTCGGCCATGGCCTCGGTCTCGCGCCGGCTGATGCAGTAGACGATGCCGGCCTGCCCCGGATGCCGTCGGACAACCTCCAGCGTCTGCACGTAGCCGTCGTCGCGCGGGACGACGCGGAAGACCAGGTTGGGCCGGTCGAACCGGCCGACGAGCACGAGCGGATCGCGCAGCCTTAGCTGGGCGACGATGTCCGCGCGGACGCGCTGCGTCGCGGTCGCGGTAAACGCGTGGAGGCTCGCCGACGGAAATCGCCGTTTCAGGTCGGCGAGCTGCCGATACTCCGGGCGGAAGTCGTGCCCCCAGTGGCTGATGCAGTGCGCCTCGTCGATCGCGAACGCGCCGACGCGAATCTGCGATAGCACTCGCAGGAACGAGCTGCCCAGCAATCGCTCGGGCGCGACCAGCACCAGCCGGCAGCCGCCCGAGACGGCTGTCTGCTCCGCGTCGCTGCGCTCCTGCGGCGTGAGGCCGGAGTGGATCGCGACGGCGGGGTAGCCGCAGGCCCGCAGCGCGTCGACCTGGTCCTTCATCAGCGAGACCAGCGGCGAAACGACCACGTCGCAGCGCTCCGCCAGCACGGGCGGAACCTGATAGCAGATGGATTTGCCGCCGCCGGTCGGCATGACGACGAGCGAATCGCGTTGCTGCACGCCGGCGTTGATGGCTTCGTGCTGAAGCGGGCGCAGCGTGTCGTAGCCCCAATAGCGCTGGACGACTTCGAGGATTCGGGCAGCGTCGACCGCGGCATGGTCTGGCGGCATGCCAGAATGCTAACATTCCCCTACCTTCGTGACAAGTCCGCTCGATGCGGCCTGGGCGTGCGGGCTCGTGGAACGGCCTCTACCATATCTGCGGCGTCTTCGCCTGCAGGGCCCCGAGCCGGCCCTGCCCGCACAATTGCCCGAGCCGACCAACGCATGAGCGAACACGACCCGCCGCCGAAGCCTGAAACTGATGATCCGCGGCGTGCCAAGCCGCACACGCCTGAGGCTGGCGCGCCACCGCCGCCGCCCTTGCCGCCGCACGACGAAATGTCCCCACCGCCGGGCGACGATCGAACCCGGCCGCCGGATGATGATCGAACCCGCCCGCCGGATGATGATCGATCCCGCCCGCCGCGCGTGCATCCGATGAATTTCACGCTTGACGGGCTGCCCGAGCTGGACCAGTTCGCCGACGTCGAGCAGCGGCAGCGCGCTCTGCTGGAAATCGGCCGGGCCGCGGGCAACCCGCTCAAGTTCGATTGGTGGATCGCGGTCGGCGTACTCGTGGCGAGCGTGATCGGGGCGGCGATCGCGGCCCGCTACCTCGGCCGCGCGGTGGGACTGGCCGGCTGGCAGCGCGACGTGCTGCAGATGGGCGTCTGCTTCGCGGTCTTCGTCGTCGTGTTGCGCGGGCTGCACCGCTGGGGAGCGCGGGCCGATCTGCGCAGGAAGTTGCTGGAGGCCGGCGTTCCGGTGTGCCTCAGTTGCGGCTACTCACTTCGCGGACACGCACCCGACGCCGCCCGCTGCCCGGAGTGCGGCCGCCCGATCGACCCCGCGGTCCGCGCCGTCATGCAGAAAGTCAATGCAGAATGAAGAATGCAGAATGCAGAAGCGCCCTCATGATGCCTGACGTTGGTGCGCGCAGTCGGTGGCGGCGCGACACAGACCGCCGCGGGAGTCAATGCAAATTGCAGAAATGAAGGCGCGAAATGCATTGACCGCGCTTCTGCATTCTGCATTCTTCATTCTGCATTCCATGTCGCTGGACGATGCCGCGCAGCCGGCGGTGCGCAGTCGGTGGCGGCGCGACACAGACCGCTGCGGGAGTCAATGCAGATTGCAGGAATGAAGGCGCGAAATGCATTGACCGCGCTTCTGCATTCTGCATTCTTCATTCTGCATTCCCAACCTACCACGGCGTGCCGGCGGCCTGAAGCTCGCTCTCCGAATAGCTGGCGATCTGAAACAACTCCATCGCCCGCGGGCCATCGAGCGGCGTCAGCTCGTAAAGCACCAACCCATCCAGCGCCCGCGAAAAGAGATGCAGCCCCTCGGGCGGCTCAGGACGCGGCCCGGTGTCGGCGCTGGCCTGATCCGTAAAAACCACCACCGGCTTGCCCTCCACCTCGAAGAGCATGTAGAGCGTCTTGACGCTGAGGGTGTTCGAATTCGCCAGACCCAGCGGCTTCACACCCGCCGGCGCCGCCGCCAGCGTCAGCGGCGTGTTGAATCGCCGCCAGTACGCGGCCGCGAATTGCGTCTCGTTCTTGCAGACCCACTTCGGCTTGAATCCGGCGCGGACTTCGTCGGCGTAGACCGTCGCCATGGTGCGGTAAGGCGGCTGCCACGGCTCGCTCGCGGGCGTCGAGCCGCGCAGCGCTGCGGCGATCCACGCCCCGCCGCCCAGCGACAGGAAGATCACTGCGGCGGCCGCCAGCCCCGTCAGCGCATACGTGCGAAGCCGCAGCGTCATGACGCGCTGCGCCGCGGCCGGTGCGGCCCGCCGCGCCCGCTCCAGCAGCTCGTCGGCCGAAACCGACGGACCGGCGAATCGTCGTCGCAGCGACTCGTCAATCTCAGCCTGAAGCCCGATCTCCCGCCGCAACGCCGGCTCGTCCGCGGCGCGCTGCTCCAGCTCGGCGCGGCCGGGCGGATCGAGCGACCCGTCCAGGTAGGCCGCCAGCCGGCGATCGAACTCGTCGCGTGGGACGCTCACGAGGCGGGTCGCTCCACAAATCCCGCGGCGCGATGCGCCAGGCGCTCGCGCAGAAACTGCCGCGTGCGATGCACGTGGCTCATCGCGGTCCCTTCCGGAATTCCCAGCACTTCCGATATCTCGGTGTACTCCAGCTCTTCGATCGTCCGAAGCAGCAGGCAGGCACGGGCCGTCTCGCCCACCTGATTCAGGGCACGCATCATCTCGTCGTCGAAGTGCATCTGATCGCCGCTGATCCGTCCGTCGGCCGCCGTCATCGGCGTCGTGCCGCCGTCGGCCCGTTCTTCCGCGATGTGCTCAAGCTCTGGCGACAAAGTCGTCTTTCGGCGGCGCTTGGACTCTTTTCGCAGGCGATTCAGCGCCACGAACCGCACCGTCTGCCCCATCCAGGCCCGAAAACTCGTGCCCGGCTGATACTGCGCCAGCTTCCCCAGCGCGACGATCGCCGCATCCTGAACGATGTCCTCAGCCAACGCCGAATCACGCACGACTCCGACGGCGACGAGCCAAAGCGTCCGAAACGACTCGCGAAAGTGGGCCGCGAATTCGTCGGCCGTCAGCGGACCACTGGGCGCGCGCGGCGACGGCTCAAGCATGAGTCGTTCCAACGGTGAATGTCACGTCACGCGAAGTGGCTTGCAACATACCTGTCTATCCCGTCGCCAACGGGACGGTGGCCACAGACCGATAATGCACACCGCCCGGGCTGAGGACGCTTTCGAAGAGCGTCAGACGCTCCACCGTCTTTGCGGACGATGGGCATGCCGACTGCGACCCGAGCACCGACGCGAGTAATCGTACACCGGATGCGTCTCGGCTGCGCGCCAGCGTGATGTGCGGTGTAAACGCCCGGCGCTCGCTTGGTATTCCCAGCTCAACCAGCGCGGAATCGGCCGCCGACAACCAGCGGGCGCAGCCCCGCGTGGGATCATCGACCCCGACCCAGAGGACGCGCGGCTGCTGGGGCGAAGGAAAGCCGCCCAGACCGCCGATCCGGATCGGAAACGGCTCGATGCCCGAAGCGGCGGTGGCCATGACCTCGATGATGCGCGGGATGGTGGCATCAGGAATCTGGTCGAGGAATTTGAGCGTGACGTGGAGCTGCTGCGCAGTGCACCATCGGACGCCGCCGCGCGGCGGCTTGTGTGCGACCAGCGCCGCCAGCACGCGACGGATCGCCTCATCCAGCTCGATGGCGATGAAGCTGCGCATGGCCGGTCAAACCGTGGAATGCGGCTGACTGGAGTCGAACCAGCACGATCTTGCGATCACAAGGACCTGAACCTTGCGCGTCTGCCAATTCCGCCACAGCCGCAGTCGTTGGGGCAGCTCCACGCCGTTCGTTGCCAAATCGACGTGAACCCGTCATCATACGCGCCAGCGCATGACCGTCAAGTCCGCGGGCGACCTGTCACGCCGCCGGCCTCGACGGGCGCTCGAACACCGAGGGCGCCGTGCCCATGCTCCGAAGCGAATCCCTGTTTGAGGCCCGCCCGCCGCACGCGCGGCGCGTCGTCGTCACCGGTCAGGTCGGCGTCGACAAGAAGCCCTTCCTCGACAAATTGGCCGCGCGGGCCGAAACGCGCGGCAGCCGCGTCAAGCTCTATCACATCGGCGACATGATGTACGCCGAGGCGCCCGACGTCGTCCGCGGACGCATCCTCGACCTGCCGCTCGGGCGGCTGAACTCGTTGCGGCGGGCGGTTTTCAAGGACGTCCTGGCCGAGGTGGACAAGTATCCGTCAGTCATCGTCAACACGCACGCCTGCTTCCGCTGGCGGCACGGGCTGTTCCCGGCGTTCGACCACGACCAGATGTTAAGACTCGATGCCGATATTTACATCACGCTGGTCGACAACGTCGACGCGGTCTACGAACGCCTGACGCGCGAATTCGACGGCATCACGACGCTGAAAGACATCATGGTGTGGCGCGAAGAGGAGATTCTGGCCACCGAAGTGCTCGCGACCGCGATCCGCGGGCACGGCTGCTTTTACGTCGCGGCGCGCGGGCTCGAGGATTCGACGCTCGAGTCGCTCTATCGTCTGATCTTCAAGCCCGAAACCAAGAAGGTCTATCCGTCCTTCCCGATGACGCACGTCATGGATCTTCCCCAGACTCTCGCCGAGATCGACCAGTTTCGCGCCACCATCGCCGAGCATTTCATTACGTTCGACCCCGGCGATCTGGATGAGAAACGGCTGCTCTTTGAAGCCGGGTCCGCCACGCAGCGTGGCGAGCCGACGATCACGGTGAGCGTTCACGGGCGACCGGTGCCGTTCAGCGTGGCCGAGATCACGAGTGTCGCCCGCGACATCGACGCCCAGATTTACGCCCGGGATTTCAAGCTCATCGACCAGTCCGACATGATCATCAGCCTGATTCCGGAATTGCCGAACGGCAAGCCGGGCCTCTCCAGCGGCGTCGAGCGCGAACTCCAGCACGCACACGAGGTTACGAAAGAAGTCTACGTCGTCTGGAAGCCCGCCGCCGAGCCGTCGCCATTCGTCACCGAGACGGCGACGCGTGTGTTTCGGACGACCGAAGAGGCGTTGGAGCACTTCCAGACCCGTGGGTACATCACGTCCTATCAGAAGCCGCTCTTTTCCAACCCGCCGACGGCCACTCGTGAGCGCGGCCGGTTTGGGTGAGCTGGCCAGCACCGTGTGACTCTTGGCAGCAGCGTCCGCCGGCAATGGGCCAAATCGCGCAGATGAGCGAATTTTCCACTTGATCAACCGTGAGCGATTCCGGTATATTGACGGCTCAGTACGCGGATTGTTCGTGCGAGGATTTTCAGACATCGGTTGACCGTCGGCGCGAAAATCGCGCCATACCTGAATCGTCCCCAGGAGGGGAACCATGCTTCATTTCTGCTCTCGGGCCGTGCTGGGCCTTGCGCTCTTCCAACTACTCTCGATCCCCTGTTGGTCGCAGGTAACACAGGGTGGCGCCAAACACACCCGTGATCATCACGGCGTCTATGGCAACAGCGCCTGGCAGTACCAGGCCGGCACGCAGGGCAGCGGCTACGGCCCGCGCGGCGCCGACGTCGGCCTGGGCGGCACGCGCGAGCCCACCATCGCCGTCGACCCCACCAACCCGCTGAACATCGCGGCAGCGTCGCTGTTTCAGCTCAACGTTTCGACGGACGGCGGCGCGACGTTTCAGCCGGCCGTCTCGCCGACGGTCGACGCTGGACAGGGACTGTGCGGCGATCCTTCGCTGACGTACGACAGCCAGGGGCGTCTGTTCTGGACCTACCTGGGCTGTCTGGGCAATAGCGGCATCGACATCTACATCGCGCAGTGCGATCCGGGGACGGGTGCGATTCTGGCCGGTTACCCGATCAACGTGACGGCCAGTGCGGGCGTGAACCTGCCCGCCTCGGCCGGCAACCTCCACGACAAGGAGTGGATCTCGGCGGACATTTACGGCGGCAGCCCATTTGTCGATCGGCTCTACATCATCTGGTCGGACCTGACGAGCAACAGCGTCATTCGCGTAACGTCCTCGACCGATCAGGGCCAGACCTGGGCCGCGTCGCAGATTCTCAGCGGCCGCAACGAGGGCTTCGTGTGGCCGTCGCACACGACGGTCGCGCCCAATGGTGACGCCTATTTCGCGTATCACTCGCAACCCGGCTTCACCGACACGGGCACGCCGGACGGCACGTCGGGGCAGGTCTTTGTGGTTCGGACCACCGACGGCGGCGCGACGTTCCCGCAGAAGACGCTGGCTTACACGCCCGGCAACGCCGACATGTCGTGGAACGTGCAGACCACGGGCGGTGCGATTCCCGGCGCGACGTTCTGGCTGCAAGGCAGCGCCCAGCCGTGGGTCATGGCGGACCCGTTCTCGGCGGGACGCATCTACGTGGTGGCGAACGACGATCCCGATAACGACACGGAAGACTCCGCGACCGACTACGCCAACGCGTACGTCGTGGTTTCGACCGACTTCGGCGTGACGTGGTCCAATCCGGCGCGGATCGACAGCGGTCCGGGCAACACGTTCCAGGTGATGGCCACCGCGGGTATCGACCCGAGCTCGGGATGCATCTTCGCGCACTATTATGACAACCGCTCCGGCGCGACCAACGGCGCCGGACACTTCTTCCTGGACGTCTTTGCCACCGTCAGCACCGACGGTGCGGGCAGCTTCTCATCGGACTTCCAGCTTAATGATCTCGCATTTGATCCCGACATCGGCGCCGGCTGCCGCTTCGACTGCGGCTCGGCCACGCCCACGACGCGCATCGGCGAGTACAACGGCGTGGCGGGCGGAGGCTGCCGCGGGGCTGCGATCTGGACGGGCAATTCGTTCGACGGCAGTGGCAATCGCATCGGCTCGCAGGCGTTCTTCGACGTTGTCAGCGGCTGCGAGGACGCGCCGCCGACGATCCTCTGCCAGGCGGGCGGCGACACGGTTGACGCCGGTTGTGACGGCGAAGTCACGCTGTTGGCGACGGTTGAGGACGACTGCTGCGTGCGCGCTGCGGACGTGACGGTCGACGTGGCGCTGACGACGGGTAACGCAACGCTCGGCGCGCCGAACATCAACATCGCGCAGGTTTCGCCGACGTTCGTGCTCATTATCGGCACCGTGCCGGTTTCCAACCTGACGAGCTGCCCGGCGACCGTGCGTTTCCGCATCGATGCGCAGGACTGCTCGGAAAACGCCGCGACTCAGTGTGAAGCACTGGCCGACGTGGTCGACGCGAGCGCCCCGACGATCGTCTGCAACATCGTGGGTGGCGACGTGGATGCCAACTGCGAGAAGCTGGTGACGTTCAGCGCCACGGTGGATGACAACTGTTGTGTTCTGGCGGCCGACGTGTCGGTGGATGTGGTGT
>JAJVHV010000034.1 GCA_022072445.1 Phycisphaerae bacterium
AAGCGGTGCGCAGCCGGAGCGGCCGCGCCCGCGGATCACTCGGATCGAGGCGCTGGCCTTGCTGGCGCGGCAGCTCGCGGCGGCCTACGCCGTCGAGTGCGTCGCGCTGGGCGGCGGTGTGATCGACGCCGACCCGTCTATCGTCGCGGGCGTAGCTGCCGCCATGCGGCAGCGCGGCGGGACGTTCGCCGTCGCGCGTCTCTGCCGCGCGCCGCTCGCGAGTGCCGAAGCCGGCGTGATCGGAGCCGCGCTGCTCGCCAGCGAAGCTCAGGCCGCCTGACGCACGGCGGGCTCGAGCGCCGTTGGCGCCCGAGCCCGCGTGACACGGCATTCCCCATCGTCAGCGGACGCAGCGGCGACGTTCCCCGCGTCGCTCGCCATTCGCCCGATGGCAGAACGTGCGTGCCGCGGGGATATTTCCGAATCGCAACGGCTTCGGCCGCTTCGGCCCGCTTTCATGGCCGATCCGCCGGCGCTGAACTATCATCGCGGCATGGGTCTTCCCGCAGTCGCGATCGTCGGCCGCCCCAACGTGGGCAAGAGCTCGCTGCTCAACATGCTGGCGCGCATGCACGTCAGTATCGTCGATCCGCGTCCCGGGGTGACGCGCGACCGGGTCGCCGTCGTCATCGAGCACGAGGACCGGTACTTTGAAGCCGTCGACACCGGCGGAATCGGCATCGTCGATCGCGACCACCTCGAAAGGCACGTCGAGGAGCAGATTCACTTCGCGCTGCACGCGGCGGCCGTGGTTGTGTTCGTCGTCGACACGCGCGACGGGATCACGCCGCTGGACGCCTCGGTTGCCGACACGCTGCGGCGGCTGGACAAACCGCTGCTGCTGGTGGCCAATAAGGCCGACACCGACGGCGTGGCGGCCGGCGCCGCCGAATTCTCGCGGCTGGGCCTGGGCGAGCCGCTGGCGGTTTCCGCCAAGCATTATCGGGGCCGCACGGAGCTTCTGGAGCGTGTCGTGGCCCTGCTGCCGCCGGCTTCGGAGGCGCCCCCGGCCGAGCCGGTCATGCAGCTCGCGATCGTCGGCAAGCGCAACGCGGGCAAGAGCACGCTGGTCAACGCGCTGGCGGGCGAACCGCGCGTGATCGTCAGCGAGATTCCGGGGACGACGCGCGACGCGGTCGACGTCCGCTTCGAGAAGGACGGCAAGACGTTCATCGCGATCGACACGGCGGGCGTCCGAAAGAAAGGGAAGATGGTCGACGTGGACTATTATTCCTATACGCGGGCCACGCGTTCGATCCGGCGGGCGGACGTCGTCATGCTGCTGATCGACGCCACCGTGCCGGTCAGCGACGTGGACCAGAAACTGGCCCGCTACGTGGCCGACCAGCACAAGCCGGTCGTGCTGACGGTCAACAAGTGGGACCTTGCGGCCGGGCGGGCCGAGACGGCCGCGTACGACGATTATCTGACGAAGATATTGCCGGAAGTGGACTACGCGCCGATCGTCTTCACCACGGCCCGCGAGGGGCGGAACGTCGACGCCGCCGTCGACGCCGCGCTGATGCTCTTCCGGCAGGCTAACGCGCGCGTCAGCACGGGGCAGTTGAACGCGGCCCTGGAGCAGGTGCTGGCGCTGCGCGGGCCGTCGCCGAAGCGCGGCACCAAGGCCGTGAAGATTTATTACGCGACGCAGGTGAGCGTGGCGCCGCCGACGATCGTGTTCTTCTGCAACGACGCGGAACGGGTGGGCGCCGATTATCGGCGCTTCATGGAGAACCGGCTGCGCGAGCTGTTGCCGTACGAGGAGGTGCCGATCCGCATGCTGTTCCGGACGCGCGCTTCGGCCCGGCAGGGCGCACGATCGTAGCGAGGGGTTTTCAAACTCAATCGGAGTCGCGCATGTCGAAACCTCAGAGTCGCGAGACGGGCCGGAGCCGCGGAACCGGATTTCTGGACGCCGTCGAGCGGCTCGGCAACCGCCTGCCCGATCAGATCAGCATCTTCATGACGCTCGGCGCGATCACGCTGGTGGTTTCATACGCCGCCTCGGCCGCGGGTGTGGCGATCACGCACCCCGTCACGGGCGCCGCCGTCCGGGCGTACAACTTGCTGAGCCGCGAGGGGTTGCAGTGGATCTTCTCGTCGCTGGTGACGAATTTCACCGGGTTCGCGCCGCTGGGCGTCGTGCTGGTGGCGATGATCGGCATCGGCGTGGCCGAGCGGAGCGGGCTGTTCGCCTCGCTGCTGAAGGGGTTGGTGTCGTCGGTGCCGGCGCGGGCCATCACGCCGACGATCGTCTTCGCGGGCGTCATGTCCAACGTCGCGTCCGACGCCGGTTACGTTGTGCTTCCGCCACTGGCGGCGATGGCGTACGTCGCGGTGGGCAAGCATCCGCTGGCGGGGATCGCGGCGGCGTTCGCGGGCGTGGCGGGGGGGTTTTCGGCGAATCTGCTGCTGAGCACGCTCGACCCGATGCTGGCGGGCCTCACGCAGGAAGGGGCGCGGCTGTTCGATCCGAAATACGAAGTCGTCGCTAGCTGCAACTGGTACTTTCTGGCGGCTTCGACCTTTCTGCTGACCGGCGTGGGATGGTACGTTTCGGCACGGATCGTCGAGCCGCGTCTGGGCGCGTGGACGGGCCAGGCCGAGAGCGTCGAGCCGCTGCAGCCGATCGAACCGGCCGAGCGGCGCGGGCTGTGGGCGGCGGCACTGGTCTTTCTGGCGGTCGTGGCGGCGATCGTGCTGTTGACGGCTCCGGCGGGCGGCGTGCTGCGCGACGCGCAGACGGGCGGTCTCAAGCCGTTTTACGCCAGCCTGGTCGGGCTGATCATGCTGGCCTTCATTCTGCCGGGCCTGGCCTATGCGATCGCGACCGGCAAAGTGCGCAGCGACCGCGACGCGTCGCGCATGATGAGCCACTCGATCAGCGGCATGGCGAACTACATCGTGCTGGCCTTCTTCGCCAGCCAGTTCATCCAGTGGTTCAACAAGTCGAATCTGGGCTTCATCCTGGCGGTCGAGGGCGCCGGGCTGCTGCGCGGAATTCACCTGACGGGCATGCCGCTGATGATTGCGTTCGTGCTCCTCGTCGCGACGTTCAACATCCTCATGTCCAGCGCGTCGGCCAAGTGGACGCTGCTGGCGCCGGTCTTCGTCCCCATGTTCATGCAGCTCGGACATTCGCCCGAAGTGACGCAGGCGCTTTATCGCGTCGGAGACTCAGTCACGAACTCGATCACCCCGCTGAACTTCTACATGCCGATCCTGCTGGCGGCGGCGGCGAAATACGTGCCCGACGCGCGCATGGGTACGCTGATCTCCGTGATGGTGCCCTATGCGCTGGCGTTTCTGGCCGCCTGGACGCTGCTCCTGCTGATCTGGCTGGCGCTGGACATCGAACTGGGGCCGGGTGCCGTTCAACACTATCGCATTCCGACCGGTGCACCGGCTCACTGACGCGCCCAAGTGGAGGACTGCCTGTGCCGCCGTCGATCATCGCCTGCCGCGTCGCCAGCTACGGCGACTTCGAGTCGATCGCACTGTCGCACCTGGCGTCGCTGGGTGTGCGAAACGTCGAAATCCCCGTGCCGGCGCCGCACGAACTCGAATCCACGGCGGCGCGACTTGCCGAGCACGGCCTGCGCGCGTCCACGTTGCATGGCGCGTGCGACTTGTCGCGGACCGATGTCGCCGCCCGCGTCGAGGCGCAGATGCCGGCTTTCGCCGCCCTGGGGACGCGCATCATGTTCACCTCGGCGAAGGCCGGCGACACGCCGCTCGAAACGGCATGGGCTCGATTGCGCGAGGCCGGCGACGTCGCTGGTCGGCACGGCGTGACGATCGCACTGGAGACGCATCCCGACCTGATCACGAACGCCGACACGGCGCTGGCGACCATGAAAGCCGTTAATCACCCGCACGTGCGGATCAATTTCGACACGGCAAACCTGTACTTCTACAACCACAACGTCAACGGGGTGGATGAGTTGCGGCGCATGCTGCCGTATGTGGCCGCGGTGCACCTGAAGGATACCGACGGGGGATATCGGAGCTGGTGTTTTCCGGCGCTGGGCCGGGGCGTCGTTCGGTTCCGAGAGACGTTCGATTTGCTGGACCGGGCCGGATTTGCCGGTCCGTGCACCATGGAGATCGAAGGCGTGCAGGATGAGACGGCGACCGAACGGCTGGTGTGCGATCGGATCGCCGAGAGCGTTGGCTATCTTCGCGGTCTGGGTCGGTTGTAGTGGCGAGCCGCGGCAGGAGTACCCGCATCGGTGCCCAAGGGGTGTGCGCTCCGGCGGAATCTCGTCAGACTGGCGAGCACTGCGGCGGATGATGGCGATTTCGACGCCCAGCCGTCACCGCCAACTCCGTCCAAACCGCCCTCAGACGCGTGAAAAACGCCGCGAGTCGAGAATTCCGCGCGGCGGGTGATCGACAATTCCGCCGATAGCGAATCTAATAGCATCGTCCGTGCGAGTACCCGCGCACTTGCGCCGGCTCGACCACGGCGGCCTGAATTCCCGCTACGGAGCCTGGAACCATGAAGTGCAATTGGAGAATTGTCTCATCCTGCGTCACGCTCGCGCTGACGCTCGCCGTCAGCTCGCACGCGCTCGCGGGCGGCGGCGCCGATCTGATTCCCGACAAGGCCGGACTGGCCGTCGTGGTCGGCAGCCTTGATCGCCTCGCCGCCGACGTGGCGAAATTCGGCACTGCGATCGGCGTGGATCAGATCGCAGGCGTCACCGCCAAGGACATCTGTGAAGAGATGCTGGAAGTGTCGGACGGCGTCGACACTGCGGGTTCGTTTGCCATGGCGCTGATTCCGGGCGAGGAGCCGACGCCGGTGTTGATCGTGCCGGTGAAGGACGTCGAGGCCTGGAAGAAGGCGGCCTCGGCCGAGGCGGTCGAGGGCGGCGCAGGTCTGGTGAAGCTGCTGCTGCACGGCGAGGACTACTTCGCCGCCGTCAAGGATCAGAACGTGGTGCTGTCAACCAGCAAGGACGTGCTGGGCGACGCGCTGAAGAGCAAGGGCGAATTCGCCAAGAAGCTCGCCAAGGCTGCGGGCGAATCGGCCAAGAGCGACGATCTCGTCGTGTTCGTCGACGTTCAGGTCTGGAAGGACACGATCGAAGGCGGCCTGATGCAGGCCGAAGGTCTGATGCAGATGGGTCTGGCGATGCAGCCGAACGGCGCCCAGACCGCCGAGATGTTCAAGGCGATGATGGGCGAGCTGCGCGGCCTGATCAAGGACTCGTCGGTGCTGTGCGTGGGTGTCAAGGCCGGCGGCGATGGCGTCCACGTCACCAAGACGTTCGGCTTTTTGCCCGAAAGCAAGACGGCCAGCTACCTCAAGAACGTCAAGAAGGCCAAGGGCGGCGTCCTGCGCGGCCTGCCGGATCAGCCGTTCCTGGCCGCCGGCGGGCTCGACTGGGAGTCCGACGGCAGCTCGACCATGATGAAGGCCATGTTCGAGATGGCGTTCAAGTCCGGCGACCTGGAGGAGAAACTCGGCGCCGAAAAGATTGCCGACCTCAAGAAGTGCGCCGAGCAGCTCACCAAAATCGTCAGCGGCTACAACATGGCCATGCTGCCCGGCCCCGATTCGGCCGGCTTCGTCCTCTGCGGCAGCTACCTGACCAAGGATCCCAAAACCACCATGGATCTGGTCAGCAAAATGACCGAGGCCCAGGGCGCGATGTTTGGCAGCATGGGCGCTGGCGGCGTCGAGGTCGCCGCAAGCAGCGAGAAGATCGGCGGCGCCGACGCCAAGTCCTTTGCCTTCACATTCAAGATGGATGACCCGCAGCAGGCCGCTGTGATCAAGGCGCTCTACGGCGAAAAGCCGACGTTGTTCCTGGCCCCCGCCAAGGACGGCGTGGCTTACGCCCTGGGCGACGCCGCCGCCGCGAAAGAAACGGCCGGCAAACTGGTCGAGGGCAAGGGCGCGCCGCTGGCGGGTGCGAAGATGACCAAGTCGAGCTTCGGCTCGCTGCCGGCGGATCCGCAATTCGCGCTGATGTTCGACGTGGTCAAGATCGCCGAGTTCGGTATGAAGATCGCAGCTACCATGGGGGCCGGCGCGCCGCCGGTCAATTTCCCCAAGAATCCGCTGCCCTATGTCACGGTCAGCGCCTATCTCAACGCTGCCGAGGTTCAGACGCACCTGCTGGTCCCCGCCGAGGCGATCAAGGCGATTGTCGCGGCGGCGAGCGGCACGGCGACCGAACCGCAATAGCGATTTTTGCCCGGCGCCCGCTGAGAGCGGCGCATCACAATCTGGCGGCCGCGCGCAGCCGATCGATCGTCGGCGGCGCGCGGCCGCAGTGCTTGCCTGAGAATTCGGGTGTTTTCCGCAGCGCGGCGGACCGATGGAGGCGCGATAACTGCGTGTCGAGATTGGACTCCTCAGACCGCAATCTCAGCTATGCGATCCCACCGGCCGCTCGGAGCCGAACCGTCGATGAGGACACACGTTGCCATCCTGCGACCCGCGCTGCTGAAGCTGGTCCTGTCGGGCCGCAAACAGCTCGAATCTCGACTTTACCGAACGCGGCGCACGCCCGTTGGGCGCGTCCGCGTGGGAGACACGATCTACCTGAAACCGACCGGCGGGGCAGTCGAGGCGGTCTGCCGCGCGGGCGCCGTGCGCGAGCTGCCGCAACTGCGGGACGCCGATTTGCGCCGTATCCGTGCGCGTTACCAGACGCTGCTCCAAGCTCCGCGAAACTACTGGCGGCGCACGCGCAAAAGCCGCTGCGGCGTGCTGATATGGCTCGCGGACGTTCGCCGCTGCGGCCCGGTTGTCGAGGTGCCGCGGCAGTTTGGCTCGGGCTGGGTCGAGCTGCCGGTCCGGTGAGGTCGCCCGAGCTGCCGTGAGGGTGCCTGACGCGTCCGAACCGTTCGGCCTGAATCGCCCGGTCCAGACCGGCCATCGGGCCAATGCTCACGAGGCGAAGAAGCGGGCGCGAGGGGGGTTGCCAGACGATTCAAAATTGATACACTACCGCGTTTCCCGTGGCCGATCGTGAAACCGGCCCGGAGAAGTCTGCGTCAGAAGAGGTCCGTATGCCGACAATGAACCAGCTCGTCCGGCGGCCGCGCCAGCGGGTGGCGGCGAAATCGAAGGTCCGCGATCTGGATCGTTCGCCGCAGCGTCGTGGCGTGTGCCTGCAAGTCAAGACCCAGACGCCCAAGAAGCCGAATTCGGCGCTCCGCAAGGTGGCGCGCGTGCGGTTGACGAATGGGCGTGAGGTGTCAGCCTATATTCCGGGCGTCGACCACAATCTTCAAGAGCACTCGATCGTGCTGATTCGCGGCGGCCGTGTGCGCGATCTGCCGGGTGTCCGTTATCACATTGTGCGCGGCAAGCTGGATTGTGCCGGCGTGACCAACGACAAGGATGGCCGGGCGCGCAACCGCGGCCGCAGCAAGTACGGCGTGAAGCGCCGCAAGAAGTAGGCAGGGCAGGCGATCATGGCATTCAAGAAGTTCACTCACTCGGCCCGGCAATTGCGTCCGGATCCCAAGCATCAGAACCGGCTTTGTGCGAAGTTCGTCAACTGCCTGATGTACGACGGCAAGAAGTCGGTCGCGCAGCGTATTTTTTACGACGCCCTGGACCTGATCGCCGGCAAGGTGAGCGACAAGCCGTCGGTCGAAGTGTTCACGCAGGCGCTGGACAACGTGCGGCCCACCATCGAGGTGCGCAGCAAGCGCGTCGGCGGCGCCAACTACCAGGTGCCGATGCAAGTGAACCCCAAGCGGCAGCAGTCGCTCGCGATCCGCTGGATTCTCGAGGCGGCGCGGGCCAAGGGCGGCCGGCCGATGTCGGAGCGGCTCGCCGAAGAGCTCATGGCCGCGGCCAAGGGCGAGGGCGGCGCCATGACGACGCGCGACAACGTGCATCGCATGGCCGACGCGAACAAGGCGTTCGCACACTTTGGCTGGTAAGGGCGGCCGTTGAGTCACCACGGGTCGCGCGGGAGCACCCGGGGAAGTTGGGTTTGTGAGCCAGGCGGAGACGGCATGCGATTTCAGGTTGACAATCCGACCACCGGCAAGCCGTTTGCCAGCGGGGTGACGCCTCCCTAGGTTCTCGATTCGTCGCAGCGAATGATCCGAACCCTGGCAGGCGAGCGTCTGCCGGGGTTCTTTTTTTCGATATGCCGGGCGCTGCCGTCGGTTGCGCCCCTTCAGAGGCGCGGCAACGCGCCGAGGTATTCGTATGAACTTCCAGATCGCCGCCCCACGGGCGGCATGCGAGAGACCGCGGAGTCCCACAACCGAGCTGCTCATTCTGGCGGCGCCGATGGTCGCCATGACCGTCTCGCGCATGCTGATGGGCTTCATCGACTTCGTCATGGTGTCGCGGCTTGGAACCGCCGCCCAGGCCGCCATCTCGCCCTCCACGCTGCTGCTCTTCGTGATCGCCTGCCTGGGCATGGGGATGGCCCAGGGCGTGCAGACGTTCGTCTCGCAGGCCGAGGGCCGTGGCGAACCGGGCCGGGGCGGGGCCTACGTCGGGCAGATCATGTACGTCGCCATCCTGGCCATGCTGGCCTCCGCGCCGATCGCGTGGCTGACCGCGACCTGGTTTCCGTGGGTCGGCCGCGCCGGCCATCACCCCGCGGACGTGCAGTCGATGGAGATCCAATTCCTTCAGTGGGGTCTCTGGTCGATCGGGCCGATGACGGCCTGCGCCGGGTTGGAGGCCTTCTATAACGGGGTCAAGCGGCCGCGTATCCCGCTCCTCGGCGTGCTGGTTTCGCTGGCGACGATCGCGATCGGAAATTTCCTGCTCATCTTCGGGCACTTCGGATTTCCGAAAATGGGAATCGCCGGCAGCGGGCTGGCGACGCTGCTGGCCTGGTGCGCTCGCCTGATCGTGCTGCTGATACCGCTCATCTCGCGCGCCATCGACGCGAAGTACGGCATTCGCGCGGGGATGCGCTTCGACGCGGCGAAGGTCGCCGAATTGATCCGCGTGGGCGGGCCGATCTCGCTGCAATGGCTGGTGGATGTCGGCGCGTGGTTCGTGTTCCTCGAGCTGATGATGCCGCCCTTCGGCAAGATCGAGATGGCCGCCGCCGCGCTCTCGATCCAGTTCATGCACCTGTCATTCATGCCGGCGATCGGCATCGGCATCGCGCTGACCACGCAGGTCGGAAACGCCGTCGGCGCCGACCGGCCGGATGAGGCCGAAATGCGCGTCCGTGTCGCGCGGCGTCTGATCTGCGGCTACATGACGATCATGTCGCTGGTCTTCGTGCTCGCCGGCCGACCGCTCGCCACGCTGCTCTGCTCCGAGAGTGACGTGGTTCTGCGGGCCGCCGTGATCGCCTCCGCCGCCCACGTGCTGCTCTGGGTCGCGCTCTTCCAGTTTTCGGACGCGCTGTGCATCGTTTACAGCTTCGCCTCGCGCGGCGCTGGCGACACGCGTGTGCCGGCGATGCTGTTTGCCGTCTGCTGCTGGGGCATCTTCGTCGGCGGCGGATACGCCACCACGCAGCTCCTGCCCGGCTGGGGCGTCAACGGACCGTGGTCGATGTGCTCGCTGTACATCATCGTGCTCAGCGCCCTGCTCTGGCGGCGATTCCATTCGCGGGCCTGGCAGACGATCCGGCTGTTTCACCCGGCGGGCTCCGCGCAGGCTGGCGAGCAGGCTTCGACCGTGATCGTCGAGCCGGCACCGGTCGCGAATGTTTAGGTTTGAGTGGGGCAGTGCCTGTGCCGGCCTCGGGGGTCACAGACGCTTGCCGCTACGGCGCCTAGCGCGGGCCGGGATACGCTGGACCGGTGACGTAGAGATCGGTTCGGATGATCCCGGCGGCAATGCGGCGCGTCGTGTAGAGCGCGTCGCGCCGGGCGCGCTCCGCCGCCAGCGCCTCGGTCGCGCGGACGGCAGCCAGCGCGTCGGTGCTGCCGTGCGACCGCCACCAGGCGTCGAACGCCGGCGGCGGCGGGCCGCCCAGCGCCGCCGCCAGGCGCTGCGCGTCCGCCGGCGCCAGCGGTGGTGATTCGTCCGTCGCCGGCTGAGCGCCGGCACCGCCAGCCGCCCCGTCCGTCGCAAGGCCGAGCGCTTCGCCATTGGAAAAACGGATTGGCGCGGCGGCCGCTTCGGCCGATGTCACGAAAAACGCGAGCTGTGGATCGGCCAGCGGGCGATGAAAGCGGAATCTCAGCCGCCGCACGCCGTCGCTGTCGGCCTCGACGACCGTGGCAACAAACAGTTCGCCGGCCACGGTCTCCCCTGCCCGAAGCCGTCCGCCGCCGCGCATACCGTCGAGCAGAAAGCGTCCGAGATAGCCGGAGAACCACGGCCGGCCGGCGGTGCTGATCTCGAAGCTGTGCGCGTCGATCTGTTCGATGCGGAACGGGTCGTTGAAGCGGAGCAGATCGGGCGAATAGGTCAGCACGTGGCAGCGCGTCGACTCGCCGACGCTGCCCTGCGCGCGGAGGCTCGGCTCGACATAGATGTTGACGAATGGGAGATTGAGGAAGAAGAGATGCCGGGCCTCGGTTGGCGGCGGAACCGCCGCCAACTGCGCGAGCGTGACGCGCTCGGCGTTCACCAGCGCCAGCCAGAGCTGGCGATAGATCGGAATGTAGATGTGCGTCGCGATCAGAAACCAGACCGCCACACCCGGGCTCCAGCGGCCGATGCCGGCCGGAGCGATCTCACGCCGCAGCGCCGGACCGAGGATCATCGCGACGGCAAAGCCGACGCCCGCCATGTAGCCCGTGTGCGGCGCCGCCATCAGCGGCACGACCGGCGCGAATGAAAGCAGAATCCAGAGCGGCCAGATCCACCAGCCGCGCGCCCCGCGGCACGACAGGTAATATCCGCTGCCCATCACGGCGAGAATCGCGATCATCAGGGCGCAATCGCCAGGAACCTCGACAAACGGGTTGTAGCGGCCGGACGGGCCGATCGTCATGGGTGAGAGCCAGACGGCCGAGCAGACGTAATGCAGGAGCTTGGCGAGCAGCCACCAGGGGTAGTCGGCGCCATCCGGCCGGCGCAGATAGACATCGGGCATGCGGGCCTGCAGCAGGGCCATTCGCACCATGACGAAGGCGATCGCCAGCAGCGCGAGAATCACGTAGACGGGCAAACGGGTCCGCAACGCGCGACGCCCGGCGAAAGCAAGATCAAGCGACACGAAGATCAGCGGCACGACGATGGCGTTCTCGCGCGTCAGCAGCGCCGCGCACCACAGCGCCGCGCTCGCCAGCAGCGCGCCGCGCCGCAGGGCGGGAACCGCCGGATCGGCGGCACTTCCGCCAGCCGCGACCACCAGGGCGGGCCGCAGGCCCGAGGCGCGGATGTACGCCAGCACGGCGCCGACGCACAGCGCCGTCTGCAGCAGCGCATTCTGCGCCGCCAGCCACGGCACGGCGATTGTGGCGTGCGAATAGGCGCCAAAGAGCAGCCCGCCGACCGTGGACCAGCCGCGGCGCGCGGTCAGCACGAAGCAGAGCGCGTAAACCATGCACGCGGTCGCCAGATGCAGCACGAGGCCGACCGCGTGCTGCGCGACGACGCTGCCGCCACTCAGCGCGTGCACAGCTTTCATGAGCAGGATGGCGACAGGGCGGAAGTACTCCCAGCGGACGGTGCGGTTCTGCCACCACGATTCGATGAATTGCGCGGGCTCGATCGTGGTCGAGGCAAGCAACTCGTCCGGCGTCCAGCCGCGCTGCTCCAACTGGAGCCGATGCCAGTGATCGTCGAGAAACAGACCGTCCCACAGCACCCACACGTGTGCGCACAGGCCCACCAGCACAATCAGTGCGACCAATGAGGCGTGAGCAGCCGCCGTCGCGCACGCGCGTGTTTCGCGCCCGGCCGTTGGCGCAGGCAGCGCGTCGGACCAGCGGTCGTCGGTGGCGATGCGTGTGATTGAGAGAACTCCGCAGCGCGGCCGGCGGGACGGATGCCGCTGAGTGCTCCCGTCGAGCCTTCCGTTCCGGCCCCGGCCGCCGCGCGCCAGGAATCGTATCCTACGAGCGAGGAGGGCGGAACGGCGGCCTGGACAGATCGCGCCGCTGTGGGAGAATCCACTCCGCGTACGGCACGGGCACTCTTCGGTCGTCGGGATTGATGCTCGACGAAACCGCCCTTCTCTTGTTCGATTTCAACGCATTGTTTTACATAATGTTACATCGATTGGCCTAATTGAATATACGATCTTGAAATAGCCCATCGCCGTTCATATCATTCGCGTTGCATGATCGAACGCGACCTGGCCCAGCGATTGACACGGGCGGCGGCGAGCGCGCCGACCATCACACTGACCGGTCCGCGCCAGAGCGGAAAATCCACACTCTGCCGCGCGGTCTTTCCGTCGCACGCGTACGCCAATCTCGAAACTCCGGACATTCGCGCCTTCGCCACCGAAGACCCACGCGCTTTCCTGGCGCAGTTCTCGGGCGGCGCGATCCTGGACGAAATCCAGCGCTGCCCGGAGCTTCCGTCCTACCTGCAAGGAACCGTCGACGCCGACCCGGCGCCGGGACGCTGGATCATCACAGGTTCGCACAACCTGGCGCTCATGGCGTCCGTCAGCCAGTCGCTCGCCGGCCGAACGGACGTGCTGCATCTGCTGCCGCTCACGCGCAACGAAGTCCGCCGCTTCGCCGACTATCCGCGTTCGCTGGATGACGCGCTCCTGACCGGCGGGTATCCGCGCATTCTCGACCGCAAGCTGTCAGCCGCCGAGTGGATCGCCTCATACGTCGCCACCTACGTGGAGCGCGACGTCCGCTCGATCTCCAACATCGGCGATCTGGTCACGTTTCAGCGCTTTCTTGGCCTATGCGCGGGTCGCAGCGCGCAACTGCTCAATCTGTCGTCGCTGGCGGCGGACGCCGGCATTTCGCAACCGACGGCGCGCGCCTGGCTCTCGCTGCTGGAAGCCAGCTTTCTGATCGCACGCCTGCCCGCGTATAGCGGGAACGTGCGCAAGCGGCTGGTGAAGATGTCCAAGCTCCACTTCCTCGACTCCGGCGTGCTCTGCTGGCTGCTCGGAATCCGCACGGCCGAGCAGCTACGGCTTCATCCGCTACGCGGCGCGATCTTCGAATCGTGGGTCGTGTCCGAGGTGCTCAAGCACCGCGCCAATCGCGGCGAGACCGGCGGAATGTCGCACTGGCGCGACCGGCGCGGCGTGGAGGCCGACTTGCTCGTCCATCGCCCTGGCCAGGCCACGCTGATCGTCGAAGCGAAGGCCGGACAGACTGCGACGCCCGAAGCATTCGCGGCGCTACGCAGCGTCGCCGCCGAACTCGGCGTCCCGGGCGGCGACGTGCGCTGCATGCTTGTTTACGCCGGCGACGTAGCGCAGGAGCGTAGCGACGTGTCGCTGATTCCCTGGGACGCGCTGGATCGTTGCGCCTGGGTGTAGGCGCTCCGAACTTCGCGGCGGCGGCGGAGAACGTCGCGAGGCAAAAGCGTCGCGTGCCGCCCCTACGGCTCGGCAGGAGCCTCGCCCGCCCGTTACCCGCCGAACAACTTCCCCAGCCGCCGCAGACCCTCTTCGATCTGCCCCTCGCTGGTCGCAAAGCTCAGCCGCACGTGCGTGTCCCAGCCGAAGGCGTTGCCCGGCACCAGCGCCACGTGCGCCCGCTCCAGCACCGCTTCGGCGAAACCGGAGGCGTCGACCACGCCGAGCGAGGCGAACGTCTTGGAAACATCCGGGAAGCAGTAATACGCCCCGTCGGGCTTGGGGCATGAGAAGCCGCGCAGCCGCGACAGCCCGCCGTGCATCACGTCGCAGCGCCGCCGATACGCCTGGCGCATCTCTTCGACGCACGACTGGTCGCCGTTCAGAGCGGCGACGAGCGCCGTCTGGACGAAGCTCGTGGCGCCGCTGGTGGTCTGGCTGGTGATGCGCGACATGCCGCGGATGATCAGCTCCGGCCCGCAGGCCCAGCCAATCCGCCAGCCGGTCATGGCGTACGTCTTGCTCGCGCTGTTGAACGTCACCGTCCGCTCATACATCCCGGGCAGCGCGGCGAAGCTCGTCACGACCGGCTCGGCGAACGCCAGCCGGTGATAAATCTCGTCGCTGAACACCAGCACCTGCGTGTCGCGCAGCACGCGGGCGAACTCCAGCATCTCTTCGCGCGAATAGGCCGCTCCCGTCGGGTTCGACGGGCTGTTGATCACGAAGACGCGCGTCCGCGGCGTGATCGCCGCCGCGAGCTGCGGGGGGGCGATCTTGCCGCCACGCTGACGGTCTCCCTGCACGTAGACCGGCGTCGCACCGGCCATCTTGACGTGCTCGGGAAAGCTGACCCAGTAGGGCACCGGCAGGACGACTTCATCGCCCGGATCGAGCACGGCGGCGAACCCCAGGTGCAGCGCGTCCTTCCCGCCCGCCGCCACGCACACCTGCTCGGGCTTGTAGTCGACGCCGCCGTATTTTCGCGTGTAGTCGCAGATCGCTTCGCGCAGCGCGGTCTTGCCGGACACCGGGTTCGTATACTTCGTGTCTCCGGCGGCCAGCGCCTTCACGGCCGCGTCTTTGATGTGCTGCGGCGTGTCGAAATCGGGCTCGCCGGCGCCAAACGCGACCACGTCGACGCCCGCGGCGCGCAAACGACGGGCCTTCTCAGCGACGGCAAGCGTGGCCGAGTCATTGAGCCGTTCGACGTACTTGGACAGCCGGATCGCCATGCGGGCTCCCTTCAACAGAATCGCTGGATCATAATCGCCTCGGTCTCGTCCGAGAATGCGCGCGCTTCCGCGGCACCGGCGACTCCGGCGCGTGCTTCGGGCCGCCGGCTGTTCCGGCTCTGGCGGGCGCGACGGGGCAGCCCGACCGCTGCGATTCCGGCCGGGGCGCGTCCGCGCGTCCGATTCGAAGATACGATGGTACGCATGATGCAGCGGCCCGAACCGCACGAATTCCGCCGGCGCGATCTCCTGGATGCTCTGCGCGCCGCGTCGCAGGAGCTGCGCTTCCCGCCGGATGCGGTCGCGTCGCCCCGCCGCCTGCTCGCGTTCCGCCGCCGCGCGATGGCCTGCGACTTCGAGCTGCTCATGCCGCAGGATCATGCCGGCGCGTCCGACGTCGCGCTGGCCGCTCTCGATGAAATCGAATCGGTCGAGGCGTTGCTCTCCATCTATCGGCCGACGAGCGAGCTG
This sequence comes from Phycisphaerae bacterium, assembly GCA_022072445.1. GTDB lineage: Bacteria > Planctomycetota > Phycisphaerae > UBA1845 > Fen-1342 > JAJVHV01. The sequence continues at coordinate 15,119 of JAJVHV010000034.1, forward strand.
TCGCACATTAACCGTGCCGCTGCCGATCGCGCGGTCCCGGTTTCCCGAGAGATGGCGGAATTCCTTGTGCTTTGCCGCCGACTGTGGGCGTTGACGCAGGGCGCATTCGATCCGGCGGCCGGGGCGCTGGTCGAGTTATGGGGCTTTCGCGATCGCCGGCCCCGACGCCCCGCCGACTCGGAAATTACCGAGACGCTCGCGCGTGTCGGATTTCAGCACGTCGATCTCAACGCCGACGCAGCCGAAGTCCGCTTCGCGCGGCGGGGCATCATTCTGAACCCCGGCGCGATCGGAAAGGGCTGGGCGCTCGATCAGGCGGCGGCGGCGCTCCAGTCGCGCGGGGTGGACAATTTTCTCATCCAGGCCGGCGGGAGCAGTGTGCGGGCGTGCGGGCCGGGGCCCGACGCGCAGTCCGATACCGGCTGGCTGGTCGGATTGCCGGGCGGCGGAATGGTGCGCTTGCGTGACGCCGCCCTGGGCACATCCGGCTCGCAGCAGCTCTATCTGGACGCGGACGGCGTCCGCTATTCTCATATCATCGATCCGCGCAGCGGGCGCGCCGCGGTCCGAGAATCGCACATCTCCGTGCGGACGCCGAGCGCGGCGGAGGCCGACGCGGTGGCCACGGCGCTGTTTGCGATGAACGCCGCCGAGGCCGCGAAACTGCTCGCCCGCCTGCCAACGATCGATGCGTATGAAACCGGCCGAACGGTCGCCGGCGACTCGGGTGACGGCGCCGGCGAGGCCGGTAACGCGGAGAAACAGGGAGGAAAAGCGCGTGGCTGAGCGCGTGGTGCTGTCGGTGCGCGATCTGGTGATGAGCTTCGAGAACGACGAGGGCGAGCGCGTCCCGGTTCTGCAAGGCGTGTCGTTCGACGCTTACAGCGGCGAGACGCTCGTCATCATGGGCGGGTCGGGCTGCGGAAAGAGCACGCTGCTGAACTGCCTGATCGGCGAGCTGCGGCCGGATGCGGGCGAGATTCGCTATCACGTCGACAAGCTGGGCGAGGTGGACATGCTGCGGGCCGGGGCCGAGCAGCGCGAGGAGCTGCGCAAGCGGATCGGCATCCTGTTTCAATCCGGGGCGCTGTTCAACTCGCTGACCGTCGCCGAGAACGTGGCCCTGCCGCTGCGCGAGCATTCCTACGTCGATCCGGCGATCATCGACATCATCGTGGCGATGAAGCTGCAGCAGGTGTACATGCTGCCGCATCGCGACAAGCTGCCGGGGCAGCTCTCGGGCGGGCAGAAGAAACGCGTCGGCCTGGCGCGGGCGACGGCGCTCGATCCGTCGATCCTGTTCTACGACGAGCCCAGCGCCGGGCTCGACCCGGTCACGTCTGCGTCGATCGACATGCTGATGATGGACCTGTCCGCCAAGCTGCACGTCACCAGCCTGGTCGTCACGCACGAGATGGATTCGGCCTTCCGCATCGCCGACCGCATGGTCATGCTCGACCAGGGCCGCGTGCTGCGGAACGGAACCAAGGACGAATTCGCCGCGATCCGCGACGCTCGCCCGCCAGCGCTGGGCAGCGACCTCGAGCGGCTGATCCACCAGTTCCTGAACGGCAATTCGCGCGGTCCGTTGACTGATTCTGAGGGCATGTGCGAGTACGAGAAGATTCTGAATCACGGGTTCAGCACGACCGTGACGTGGGGATCGAACTGAGGCGAGGCGTTCGGAGTTTGGACTAAGCGGCTCGGCCGGCCGCCATGAGTGGAAGGGTGCGCCTGCGCAGAGGTAAGAGGGATGATAGGCAAAATCGACCGTGTACACCTTCGTGATGTCTGGAAGCACGAGGCCACCGACTTTACCCGGTGGCTCGAGGAGAATATCGATGTGCTCAATGATATCCTCGACCTACGCCTCACGACGGCGGAGCGCGAAAAGAATGCCGGAGACTTCAGCGTGGACCTCGTGGCTGAGGACGACAAGGGCAATCCGGTGGTCATCGAAAACCAGCTCGAAAAGAGCAATCACGAGCACCTCGGGAAGCTCATAACGTACGTCACCGCGATGGCAGCACGGACCGCTATCTGGATCGTGTCCGACCCACGGCCCGAACATATCAACGCCGTGTCCTGGCTCAACGAGTCCAGCGCCGCATCGTTCTACCTGCTCAAGATCGAAGCCATTCGAATCGGCGAGTCGGCCCCGGCGCCGTTACTGACCTTGATCGTCGGACCGAGCAAAGAAGGTCGGGAAGTAGGCGAGACGAAGAAAGAGCTTGCCGAACGGTACGAAATCCGGCACAGGTTTTGGACAGGGCTCCTCGATTTCGCCAAGACGAAGACGAAACTGCACGCGGGCCTTTCGCCGGGCGAGTACAACTGGATCGGTACGGGGGCTGGTACCAGCGGGCTGTCCTACGTCTACTCACTCACAAAACACGCTGCCACGGTCGAGCTTTACATCGACCGCGGGAAGGAAGCGCAGAGCGAGAACAAGGCAATCTTCGACCAGCTTCTCGCCGCGAAGGAGGAGATCGAGCGCGTCTTTAACGAGCCGTTGGAGTGGCAACGGCTTGAAGATCGCCGGGCGTGCCGAATTCGCAAGCAAATTACAATTGGAGGATGGCGGGACGCGCCCGACAAATGGCGAGATGTCTACGCCGCGATGGTCGACGCGATGATCCGTCTGGAAAAGACACTGAAGCCGCATGTCCACAAGCTGAAAGCTTAGGGCCCCTCGCGTTCCACTACTTGCCTTCTACAGCTATCCAGTCGGCCGAAGGGCCTATGTCCGACAACACCGGTCCGGTGTGTTCGCGCGCGTCAGGGCGGAAGCGCGCGGATCGTGCGGAGCACTTCAGCTCCCGGGAGGGCGAGGCTCCCGCCGAGCCGCGTTCCCCCCCACCGCGCGCCCTCGTGAATTTCACCGCAGCGCCCGAATCCTGCCGATCAGCTCGGCCGGGTCGGGGCGGTTCTGCACCCGCGTCGCGATGAATCGCCAGACTATTCGCCCGTCGCGATCGATCAGGAAGTGCGACGGAATGGCGATGTCGCCTCCGTTGGGCGCGCCGCCGGCGTGCAGCACGCCAAATGCGCGGATGACGTGCCGCTCGGTGTCGCTGAGAATCGGGAACGGCAGGTCGTGGCGTTGCACGACCTGTGCGGCGCGGTGCGGCGGGTCGGCGGAGACCGCCAGCAGCCTCCCGCCGCGCGACTTCAGCTCCTCACTGACGGCTCCGAGACCTCGGAGTTCGGCCTGGCAAACCGGTCACCAGAAGCCACGGTAAAAGACGAGCAGGACGGGGCCGCCGCGACGTGCGTCCTTGAGCGAGACGATTCGACCCGATTCATCGGGCAGCTCGAATTCCGGCGCGACCTGCAGCGCCGTCGCGGTCTCGGCCGGTAGCGGCAGCGCCCAGACCCAGAAGAAGCTGAACGTGAAAATGCCCAGCAGTGCAAGATTGCCCAGCGCGAGCAGCCGCGGGAACAACCGCCGATCGCGCCGCACCGCGAGGACGCCTGCGATGGCGGCCGCGCCCATGATCACAAACGCCGGCAACCCGGTCGAACGCAGCAGCGGCACGCCGAGCAGCGCGACATACACGAATCCGCCGGCCAGCGAGAGCAACAGGCAGGCGGCGGCGCGGAGCGGGAAGCCGCGCGGGGCGGCTGCACCGGGCGTGGGTTCGTATCGAGGACGCACGTTTTCGGCTCCGAAGTCGACGGCACCTGACACAGCGTATCATCCGAGGCGCCGCGGCGACAGGCGATCGCCCGTCCCGCGCTGGACGCCGCGAGCGGCCCGAACCCTGGACCCCGAACCCTGGACCCCTGAACTTCGAGCCGCGAACCCCGAACCGCTTGCGCCGTTGACGTATCTCCGCCGCGCGGCTAGTTTTGGCTCGCCCGAGCGGGCAGGACAGCCCAACACCGCGGAGAACCGAGTGATGCGGCGATATGTGTGTGCGGCGGCAGGTTTGATCCTGGCGAGTTGTGGGATCGGTCTGGCGGGCGACTTCATCGACCCGACGGCCTTGCGCGAGGCGGGGCTGAGCAAGTTCTGGCAGTTCGCCCTGGCGCTGGAGCAGGGCCAGGCCCTGGCGGACATCTACCTGGTCGACGACGCGCTGTACTGCGCGACGAACGACGGCTACGTCTACGCGCTGGACGCCCGCACGGGCGTGGTGCGCTGGCTTCGGCAGATCACGACGGCGCGATACCGGCTGAGCAGCCCGGCGCACGCCGAGGGGCGGGCCGTTTTCGTGACGCCGACGCAGATGACGGTGGTTGACCGGTTGTCGGGCGACGGCATCATGCAGACCGACCTGTGGTTCCCCGCCGGCACTGGGGCCGTGTCGGACGGGGTCCTGGTCTACATCGGCAGCGTGAATCATCGCTACTACGCGCTCGACCTCGCGACCGGTCTTGAGGTTTGGAAGGTGCAGACGAACGGGCAGATTGCCTCGCGGCCGGCACTGCTCGACGGCGTGCTCTACGTGGCCAGCGACGACGGCGCGCTCCACGCCGGCACGGCGCTGCGAAAGGCCCTGCGCTGGGCGGCGACCACCGGCTCGGCCAACAGCGCCGATCTCGTCGCCGACGAGAACGGTCTGTACGTCGCGTGTACCGATCATTCGCTTTATTCGTTCGACACGGCGAGCGGGGCGCTGCGCTGGCGGGCGCGGCTGAGCGGCCCGCTTTACGCGCCGCCGGTCCCGACGCCTGAGACGGTCTATCAGTTCTGCCAGGACGACGGGGTCGTGGCGATCAACACCAGCGCGCAGGAAGGTGCCGAGCGCTTCCGCTGGAAGCTGGCCGACGGCCGGACGCTTCTGACGGTCGATCGTGAATTCGCCTATGTTCTGACGCGCAGCGACGCGATCGCGCAGGTCGCGCTCGCGGATGGGGCGGTGCGGCGGTCGATCCCCGCGCCCGGCTTTGCGCTGGCGTCGCCGTCGCCGGCCGACGGGACGCTGATGCTGGCCAGCCCGGACGGCCGGCTATTCTGCGCGCGGTCGCGGAGCGTTCCGTTTCTGAGACGCGAGGATCTGCGGGCCGCGATCACGCCACCCAAGGAACCCAGCGCGACGACGCAGCCGGCGGCAACGGCACCGGCCGTCGCCGAGGCGGGCGAGGACTTCCTCAAAACGCGGCAGGGCGGCGCGCCGCTGGGCGGGAAATCCAAGGTGACGCGTTCGTTCAATCCGGAGGCACCCCCGGAGGCGGAGAAGAAGCCGTAGGCGGCGACGGCAATGCAGAATGAAGAATGCAGAATGCAGAACGCAAGCGCGTGAGGCGGAGTCCAGCCGGGGCGGCTGCTCTCCACAAGCCTCCGCACGCGTGTCGCCGGGGCGGACTTTCGCCGACGGTCGCTGCGCGGGATAGTGCACGTCATGAACATCCGCCGCGCGCTGCTCAGCGTCTGGGACAAAACCGGCATCGTCGACTTCGCCCGCGCGCTGCACCACGAGTTCGGCGTGGAGATCATCTCGACGGGCGGGACGGCCACGGCGCTGCGCGAGGCTGGCATTCCGGTAACCCTGGTCGAGGAGATCACCGGCTGCGGCGAGATGCTCGGCGGGCGGGTCAAAACGCTGCACCCGAAGATTCACGCGGCGATCCTGGCCGATCGCGACAACCCCGAGCACATGCGGCAGCTCGCCGAGGCGGGGATCGAACCGATCGACATGGTGGTGGTCAATCTCTACCCGTTTGAGAAGACGGTTGCCGATTCGAACTGCACGTTCGAGCAGGCGATCGAGATGATCGACATCGGGGGCGTCGCCCTGCTCCGCGCGGCGGCGAAGAACAGCCCACGGGTGCTTGTCATTTCAGCGTCTACGTACTACAGGCGTACGCTTGAGTACCTAAGGGGCCGGGCTCCCGGCCTGGGACACAATTGGCCGGAGTTCTTGAGGACGAAGGCGTTTCAGCAGACCTCAGCCTACGACATTGCCATTCAAACCTACTTCGGCCGGCGCTATTGGGACTCGCCATTCCTGCCGGCGTTGATGCTGGACCTATCCCTCGATACGCCGACTACCGGCAATGAGCTGCGTTACGGCGAGAATCCGCACCAGCGAGCCAGTATCTACGCGATCGCTCGATCGAAGCTCGGGCTCGGCGGGGTGGTCGGCAACCTGTCCTACAACAACTACCTCGACGCCGACGCGGCGCTGGGCCTGTGCGCCGAACTGACGCGGGCGGATAAGGTGTGGCACAGGCTATCAGCCTGTGCGCAAATTTTCGCGAAGGGCACTCCGAAGGTCCAGCACGGACCAACAGCGCGTGCCACACTGCCGGCGTCGGCTCGTCGGCCGGAGTTCATCGATGATGAGCGGGCGACGCGACGGACCTTGCCGCATCTTCAGCGTCCCGGGGCGAGCTACTTCGTGACAGCGCGCGTCGAGACCGGACACCTTACGGAGGCCGAGCGCGACATCGTGATGGGCTGCTGCCTCTATCCGAACGCGCGAACCGCAGCCATTCACGCGGTAGTCGTCATGAAGGATCACGTGCATCTCTTGCTGACGCCACTGGAAGCGGAACCGGGCGAATTTCACGCCTTGAGCCGGATCATGCAGGGGATCAAGGGCGTTTCGGCGCGCGAAGTCAACAAGAAACGAGGCCAATCGGGCAAGCTCTGGCAAGACGAATCGTTCGACCACATTCTGAGGGATGTGGCCGAAATGCGGGAGACGTTGGAATACATCTACTGGAATCCAGTCACGGCCGGCTTGGCGTCAGAGGGGGAATACGCATGGTGCGCGCTCGAAACAGCGCTTGAATGGGACCCGCCATCTCGCGCGGTCGGCGTGGCCGAGCACCCGCTGTACTGGATCGGTGGCTCGCCGGACGCGCCGCGCGTTTGGCGCGCCGAATTGGAATCGGTGCAACGGCCGACGCACAGGCTAATAGCCTGTGCCACACCAAAAGCCTCTGCCACACCAAAAGCCTCTGCCACACCAAGAGCCTCTGCCACACCAGACGTGCGAGCAGGCGCGGCCGGGGACGCGCGAACCGGTGCGTCGCGGACCGCTTGCGTCTGTTTCATCAAACATACCAACCCCTGCGGCGTCGGCGTGGCACAGCCGGCGAGCGACGCGGGCGGCGACGTTCACGCGGCGCGGCTCGACGCCTATCGCCGGGCATACCTGGGCGATCCGAACGCGGCGATGGGCGGCGTGCTGGCGGTGAACTTCGAGGTGGATGCGAGCTTTGCGGTCGCGGTGATGGAAACATTCGACCGGATCGGCAAGCCGCTGCGCGAGGCCGGCGCCGCGAACGCGCCGGGCGGGTTTTTTGTGGAGGTCTGGATCGCACCGGGTTTCACCGACGACGCCGTCGCGATCATCCGCGGAACCTACGATTCCGCGGCCGCGACGCCCGCGCACGCCGGCGGCGGGGAGAGCGCGGCCCCACCCGAAGCGCGAATTGACGCACCGCCCAGAAAAAAGTGGGGCGAGAGTGTGCGGCTGCTCTCAGTTGGGGACATGAGCGTGCCGCCCGACGCCGACGAGCTGCATTACCGCACGATCGCCGGCGGGATGCTCGTCCAGACGCCCGACCTGCTCGGTCTGAACGAGCAGGAGTGGAAGGTCGTCACGCGGCGTTCCCTGTCCGAGGCGGAAATGGCCGATCTGCGGCTGGCGTGGCTGATCTGCAAGCACACGAGAAGCAACGCGATCACGCTGGTGCGCGACGGGATGCTGATCGGAAACGGCGCCGGGCAGATGAGTCGCGTGATGAGCTGCCGCGTCGCGGCGTGGCTGGCGCGCGAAAACGGGCACCTCGGGGAGCGGAGCGCGGGGAACGCGGCGCGAGACCTGGGGGACCGATCTCCGATTGGACTTCAGGAGCTTGTGGAGAGAGGTATTCGCAAGAACACGATTGATTCCTCGACAAAAGACCGGTCCGAGACCGGTCCCCAAGTTGTTGACCCGGCACAGACGGGTCTCCCAGATACCGACCCGGCAGCGACCGGTACACCATTTGGCGAACGTCGCGTGTCCATCGTTGCGGCGAGCGACGCTTTCTTTCCCTTTTCCGACGGCCCACAGATCCTGATCGACAGCGGCGTCACCGCCATCATTCAGCCCGGCGGCAGCAAACGCGATCAGGAGACGATCGACCTGTGCGACGCGCGCGGGGTGGCTATGATCTTCACGGGCACGCGACACTTTCGGCACTAATCACCACCACAACTCCCGCAGTTCTCCCGATGGATGGGCGGCGCATGCGAAGCAGACGCGCTCCGCGCTTCGCTTATGGCGCCGATCGCCTATCATCCTCGGTGCGGCGATCCGGGCTGGGGCCCGGCCTGCGCGGCGACTTCGGCATGGCGTGGACTGCCGGAGAGTCGCGCCTTGACGCACCCGGCCGCTTCGGCCGTGACTGAATCGACACCGACCTGACCCGATGTTTCGGAGCTTCTGATGCCTACGCACCGTCTGACTCATACGCCGGATCAGCACCGCGTCCGGGCCGCCGGTTTCGGTCGGAATGTAATCGGACTTGTCGCGGCTTTCGTACTGTTGCTGCCCGCCGGCGATTCGCTTGCCCGGCAGCAGTCCCAAGCGACGACGCGCCCGGCGGCGACGCAGGGTGCCGCAGGCGAGAAGCGGGCACAGGCGATTCTGACGTTGTTCACCGGCGGGCGGTATGAGGAATTCCTCGCGCACGCGGACGAGAATCTGAAGGCCAAGCTGCCGCTGTCCGATTTGGGCCAGTTGGCCGGCAACCTGACGAACCAGATCGGCCGCTTCACGCGCATCCGCAAGCTCACGTCCGCGGCGCTGACGCCGGAGACGCGCGCGTTCGACTTTCACGCGCAGTACAACCGCGGCTCGTGCATCGTCCGCATCGTGCTGAATCAGCAGGACCGCATGTCGGCGTTTTTCATCACCTCGATCCGGCCCGAGACGCCTTACGAACGGCCGGCCTACGTCAACGGCGACGCCTTCAGCGACGAGAAGCTGGAGCTGGTGTGCGGCGAATTCAAGCTCGACGCGGTGCTCTCGCGGCCGGCGGGCGAGGGTCCGTTTCCGGCCGTCGTGCTGCTGCATGGCAACGGTCCGCACGATCTGGACGAGACGATCGGCGCGAATCGCCCGTTTCGAGACCTCGCCGGCGGTCTCGCCTCGCGGGGTATCGCCGTGCTGCGCTACGACAAGCGCACCCTGGCGTACGCGACACGCGTGTCGCCCGACGAGCTGACGCTGGAGTGGGAGGCGCTCGACGACGCGGTGGCGGCCGTCGAACTGCTGCGAAAGAGGCCGGAGATCGATGCCAAGCGCATCGTCCTGCTGGGCCACAACGTCGGCGGCCAGTTCGCCGTGCTGGCGGCGCGGAGCGGCGGAAACATCGCCGGAATCGTTCTTCTGGCCGCGACCGGCCGCTCGGTGCTCGACCAGATCGAGCAGCAGATCGAGCGGCTCAAGACGCTCGGCGGCGAAAACTCGCCCGCGACGCGCACGCAGATCGAGAAGCTGCAGGCCGCAACGAAGGACATTCGCGATGGAAAGCCGCGTGCGAACGAAACGCTGCTGGGCAGCTCGATGATGTACCTCGAACGCCTGCACCGGGCCGACGCGCTGAAGACCGCCGCGGCGCTCGACCTGCCGTTTCTCGTGATTCAGGGCCAGCGCGACTACCAGGTGACGACGGCCGATTTCGATCTCTGGAAAAAGGCCCTGGCCGACCGGCCGCGCGTCACGTTCAAGCTCTTCGAGGGGCTGAACCACGTGTTCATGATGGGCAGCGGCGCGAGCGGGCCGTCCGAGTACTTTCTTCCCGGCCACGTCGATGAACGGATCATCGCCGAGGTCGCCGAGTGGATCGCGGCGAATTCGCGCAAGTAGCCGGCGAGGTGGAGCGTGGAGCGCGCTGCCAGGCCGCAAATCGTCGAAGCACACGCGGCGCGCTCGCACGCCTCCGCCGGGCCCGACGTGACGCACGTCACGGCCGTCGATCTCAGCGCGGCACGCCGCCGCGTGCTCGACGACTTGCGAGCCGATAACGCGCGTGCGGCGCCGGACCGGCGGCGCCTGGTGCACCTGGGGCGGCTCGACTCTCTCGCGGGCGTACCCGTGGACCAGCACGTGCGGACCTCCTGGTCCGATCCGTGGTTCGGGGCGGCGCGGCTGCGAAGCGCCGTCGAGACAACCGCCGGCCAGGTCTGCCACGTCTGGACGCGCCGCGCGCTGCGGGCTTGCGCCGCACTGGGCGATGCGGCCCCCCCGCTGCTGGTCGAGTTCGATCTCGACGACGACCCGATCGGCCTGGCGCGCCTCTGGCAGACGCTCCCAGCGCGGCAGCGCGAGCGCAGCGGCGTCGTCTGCCGGACCGGCACGGCGCAGCGCCGCCTGATCGAGCACGGGCTGACGGCCGCGGCCTGCCCGGTCGTGCGCGAGGGCGTCAATTTTGGCGAGATCAACGCCGCCTCGCGCGAGACTGCCCGGGCGGCGCTCGGTCTGGACGCGTCCCAATGGGTCGTTCTGATGCTGCCGCCGGTGTCGCGCTGCGCCGGCGCGCTCGACTCGCTCTGGGCGGTGCTGCTGGCGTACGTCGTGAGGATGGAGATTCGCGTCGTCGTACCACCCGGCTCCGACGCGGCCCGCGTCTGGTCGAAAGCCTGCGCCGTCCGCAAGCAGCAGGCGCTGGTCCGCGCGCCCGCCGCCATGAGCCTGGTCGAGCTGCTGGCGGCCTGCGACGTGGCGATCATCTCGCCGGCCAGCGACGTCGGGCTGGGCGGGTTACCCTGGGCGATGGCAGCGGGAAAGCCGATCCTCGCGAGTGCCACACACTGCGTCGCCGAGTTTCTGGCGGATCGTCACAACGGCTGGCTGGTACGTCCGGGCGACCCGCGCACCGCCGCCCGCAAACTGCTCATGTCGCTCGAATCACCCGCCGCGTCTCGCGAGATCGTGGCCCGCGCCCGCGGCCAGGCTTATGACGTGTTCGCGCGCAGCCGCATGCTGGCGCAGTATCGCGCGATCTATGGCAGCCTCGCCGCCGGCCGCCCCGCGGCAACCGGCGTGGAGGATTCAGCGCTGATCCGCTGAGTCCCGCGCGTCGGGCTGCGCCGGCTGAGCCGCCGCCCGGTGCTGCTGGTTGACGAACGACACGTAGCGGCCGAGCGCATCCCAGAGCAACGTCGCGGTCGTCTCGTCGTCCATCACCGCGCTCCCGTCAATGAGCACGATGTCCTGCTGCTCGTCTGGACAGTCGAAGTCTCCGATGCGCAGGTCGTCGCCGGTGAACGTGATGAACAACGGTTCGCCAGGCGTCGCCCCGGCGGCCCGCACGTCGTCGTGCACCTGTCCGCACGGCTCGATGTCGGCCGCGGGCTCGACGTCCGCCGCGGTCTCGATCGCGGCCATGATGTCGGCAGCTTCGATGCCGCGGAAGTCGTGAATTCCGGCCGGTTCGTCGAGTTCCTCGACCGTGCTCGGGACGCTTTCGAAGCTCCACGGGTCGGCGTCGGTCGTGCTGTCCGCCGTTTCAGGAGCCGGCGCTGCCGGAGCTGTGTCGGGTTTGAGCGTGGGCGACGCGACAGGTTCGGCATCGGCGGCGTGATCCGCAATCGTCGCGTCGGCCGTCAGGGTCGCGTCGGCGGCCGCTTCGACGATTGGCGGGGCGGCCTGGGCCGCCTCGGCGGCGCGGCGCGCCTCGGCCCGCTCGGCCAACTCGCGGAATTGAACGAGTTGCCGCTGCGCGGCGTCCAGGTCGGGTTGCAGCGCCAGGGCGGCTTCGAGCGAGCGGGCCGCCTCGACGTAGCGGGCCGCGTCGGCTTCGATCATCGCCAGGTTGTAATGCGCGTCGGCTGGATTGCAGATGCGCGCGAAGGCTTCATAAGCCTCGTCCATGCGGCCGAGCTTGCCCAGGGCGATGCCCTGGTTCATCCGCGCCCGGTTGAATTTCGGATTCAGCTCGATGGCTCGACTGAGCGTCTGCAGCGCTTCGTCGTACTTACCTTCCAGCAGCAGGCTGAATCCCAGGTTGTTGTGCAGATAGGCCAGCGACGGATGCTGGGCGACGGCCTGCCGAAACGCGGCCGTCGCCTGAGCGTGGCGGCCGAGCTTGTTGTGGCAGATGCCCAGCCGGTTGCGGGCCGAGAGCATGCTCGGATTCAGGCGCAGGGCCTCGGTGTACTGCGCGACGGCTCCGTCGAAATTTCCCTGGCGCTCCAGCAGGAATCCATGCGCAAAATAGGTATTCGCGTTGATCTGGGCCGGGCGGCGCGCCAGTTCCCCCGGCGACGCTTTCGGTCCGGATTGAGAGGATGAGCACGCCGTCATCGCCAGCGCGCCGCAACCCCCGAGCACACACATCCAAGCGCGATCGAACCGCATCATCAGACTCCTGGCGTCAAGGTCTTCACTCAGCCCGGTCTTCGAATCCTGCCGACGTTGCGCTACGGCGCGCCCGCCGCCGCAGCGGCCTGATCGTCGCTCTTCTTCGGCTTGTACGTCCCTTCGTGCTTCTTGATGAGAATCGCCTCGACGGCGCCACGGCCGCGGCCGCCCGCAAGATCGGGACGCAGCACTTCGGTCGTGGTGTCGACGCCCAGTTCGGTCAACATCGTGACCACCGCCTTGGCACGTTGCTCGATCAGCGCGCCGTCAGTCTCGTCGCTGTTCAGCCGGATCGTCCCGCCATACGCGCCCATCAGCTCGGCCAACCGCCGGACGCGCTGCTCTCCGGTAACGCTGAGCCGCGCGCGGTGCGGCAAAAAGTGCATGTCCGTAACCGTCATGTCCGCCAGCAGGGCGTTGTCGGCCATGTAGGCGAACGTGCCGGACAGCTCATGCGCCGGAACCTCCGCTTGCGTCGCGCCGGCGGTGTTGGGGGCATCAGCGCCTGGCTCGGCGGATTGCTGCGCTTCGCACGCCGTCAGCCACAGCACGAGGATCGGAGCCACGAGCGTCAGTCGGTGCATGCGCCACTCCCGAGGAATTCTGTCTCTCCGTAATGGATCGCGCGGACGCGCTGTCCGGCGACGGTGCCGCTGCACAGGCGACTCTGGATGTCGTCCTTGCGCTGCCGTGGTTCCCGAACCGCGCGGTCCGACCCCGGTCTGAAGCGGCGCCCATAAAATCGGAAGTTCCCCGCCCGAACTAAAGCGCGCCACGCTCCATCACCCGCGCTTGCCTGTCCCGGACCGCGCCCTCGCGCAAGATCGGAACGCGACCCGCAACGTCGGCATCTCCGGTGGTTGTTGACGCCCAACCACCATCCTTCGCGCGATGCGATCTGGAGAGCAGCCACCCTCGGCTGCACTCCCATCCGAGCCGGCGTGTCCTCACGCCGGTTGGCTGAGAACGTCTGTTCCCGCGGTGCATCGCCGTGGGATGCGTGACCGTCAATCGCGTTCCGCGAAATGCTCAAACAGCCGCTGATATGAATGAACCACATCCCGCGAGAGATGCTCGATCTGCTCGCGCAACGCCTGGTGGGCGGCATCACTGAGCTTCACCGCCCGCCGCAGCCGGCGGCGCTCGCGGCGCCGTCGCATCTCGCGCCCGCGGACTTCGATCTGCCGGCAGATGGCCGGCCAGAGCTCGTCGTGCCCCGCCGCGCCGATCAGATAATCCGCCGCGCCGTCCCGAATCGCCTCGGCCACCTCGCGGCCCGTCGCTTCGTCGCCGCTGAGAATCACGCGCGGCTTGCCGAGCAGCGCGACCCGCCGCACGAACTCCAGCGGTTTGATGTCGGGCAGCGGCAGGAGCGCCAGGATGACGTCGACGGGACAGGACAGGTGCATGTGCAGGGCGGCGCCGCCCTCCGCGGCCGTGAACACCGCGATGCCCGACTGCTCGATGAGAAAGGTCCGCAAGGATTGTCGTGCGCCTTCATCGGCGCTGACCAGCAGCACGCGCGGTACGAAATCCACCGGCCGTTCTCCTTCCAGCGCGACTGACCGGGCACGGCGCGCCGCCGGCGCGCTCGGCGCTCAGCCGCGCGGCTCGCGTGCTGGCGGCTCGCGAACGCTCTCGATCGGCAGGACGACGTGCGCCGTCGTGCCCTCGCCCGCGCAGCTCTGCAGCCACAGCCGGCCGCCGTGCTGCTCGACGATCCGATAGGCACGCGCCAGGCCGAATCCGCGTCCTCGTCCGGCCCGCCGATGCGAGAAAAACGGATCGAACGCGCGCTCCAGCACCGCGGGCGGCATCCCAATGCCGTTGTCCCGCACGGTGACTTCGACGACATCATCGGCTGGCCGCGCCACGCAGTTGACCGCGATGAAGCCGCCGCTCTCGAACAGCGCGTCGAATGCATTGGCCAGCAGCTCGCGGAAAACGGTCTGAAGCTGCGCGGCGTCGGCATGGATGGACGGGATGACACCGCTCACGTCTACCCGAAAGCTCGACGCGGGCATCGATCTCTCCGATAAGAGCGATTCGCGCAGCTCGGTCAGCAGCGCGGGCAGATCGACGGCGGCGCGGTCGGGTGGGCGCGGCTGCGCGAACTCCAGCAACTCCGACACGATTCGGCTGCACTCGTGCGCCCGGGCGTGGATGATCTCCAGCGCCCGGCGGGTCTCGGGGTCCGGCGAGCGGTCGCGGAGCATCTGCGCCCGGCCCGAAATCACCGCCAGCGGGCTGTTCAGCTCGTGCGCGGCGCCGGAGGCCATCTCGGCGATCATCGAGAGCGTCCGCTGCCGCAGCAGCCGGGCTTGCGCCTGCTGCAAGCGGCGGTTGGTTTCGGCGAGGTCTTCGGAAAGCTGGCGCGCCGCGGCTTGTGCCCGCGCCGTCTCGAGCGTCAACCCGAGACTGGCGACAAATGCGTTCAGCTCGGCCTGCTCGGCGGCGATCCGCTCGGCGGCGTCTTCGTCCGAAAAGAGGATGATTCCCCCCAGAAGCTCCCCGCCGCGGGCCACCGGCGCCAACCACGGCTCCCCACACGCGACTGCCGCGGGTATGCACGCGAGGACCTGACGCAACTCCGCCGGCGCCCGGCGAATCAGGGCTTCGCCCTTCTGTCGTGCGTTCAGCCAGTCGCGCAGCGCCGCGTCGGGCGTGACCGTCGCGGCACTGGCGCCGGTACCGTCCATCCAGGCCACGTCCACCATCGAAGCCGCGCTGCGCACGCCGAACGCCGCCGCCGTCGGCCTCTGGAGGGCGGCGGGGCCGGCCGCGGCAATGGCGGCAACGACGTCGGCAACGTCCGACTGCCCGTCAAGCCGCGAAGCGACCAGCGCCGTGGCGCGGAAGAATCGCGCTCCGGCGGCGAGGCGCTGGTTCGTCGTCAGCAGCTCGTTGTGCAGGCGGCTGAGCTGCGCGTTGGCGTCGGTCACGGCGCGCAGGTAGAGCGCCTCGGTGGTCGTGCCGTCCAGACCGAGCAACGCAGCCTGTTCGGCCACTTCGCCGACGAGTTGCGACGTGACGCGCTCCAGCGCGTCGGCCGGGGCGCCGAGTCGCCGCGCGATGTCCGCCGAGGACTCGTAAATCTGGTGATTGCCGGAACGGCCGATGTGCTGCTCGCGTGCCAGCGTGTCGGCGAGCTGGATTAGCGCGACCAGCTCGCGCGACTGCGCCGAGCCGGACACCTGATCCAGGCTGAGATGATGCAGCCAGATCGCTTCCTGATAGCTGCGCGGCAGCTTCCACAGACGCGCCACGCGATGGCCCGTCACCGTGTGGTCGACGCCGAGTACCTCGCGCTCGCAGTCGACAATGTCGCCGCGGCCCTCGTACGCCGTCGCCACCGCCCGCTGATACGCTTTGGGAAACAGCGCGTGCAACGCCACTTTTCCCAGATCGTGGATCAGACCGGCGATCCAGGCCTCGTCCGGCCGGACACCCAGCCCCGGACACGCGCTGGCCAGCCCCCGCGCGGCACAGGCGACCGCCAGCGAATGTCGCCAGAACTCCGACGGGCTGAACGTCGACGCGTCGTCCTGCGCCGGTTGCGAACCGCCGAAATATTCGAAGAACTTGACGGCCAGAACGATACTGCGGACGGTCGCAAACCCGAGCAGAACGACGGCGCGGTCGAGCGTCTTCACGCCGCCGGGCGCCGTGCGGGCGCAGTTATTGGCGACCGAGAGGATGCGGGCGGTCAGGCTCTGGTCGCGCGCCAGAAGCGCGACCACGTCGGCGGCGGCGGTGCCCGAGCTGCTCGTCAGCGCCAGCAGTTTGACCGCGATCGGCGCCAGCGTTGGCAGCGACTCGAGGCGACTCAGAATCTGCTCGGCCGCCGCGGTACGCTCGGCCGGCGGAAGTGCGCTGCCCAAGCTAGTCACTGACCAGTTCCGATACCTTGTTCACCATCTCGTCGATGTTGAACGGCTTCTTGATAAATGCATTGGCGCCCGACGCCATGAGCTTCTCAACGACCCCGGGTTCGGCCACGCCCGACACGATGATGATCTTCACGTGGTGCAGCGTCGGATCGGCGCGGACGGTCTGGCAGACGGCGTTGCCGTTGATGTCCGGCAGCATGTAGTCGAGGATGATCGCGTCGGGGCGAAACTCCTTGGTTTTGATGCCGGCCTCGAAGCCGCGCGTCGCGGTCTGCGTTTCGAAGCGGCCGTCGCGCTCCAGCAGTTCCACCAGCATTTCGACGATCATCTCGTCGTCATCGACGACGAGCACGCGGCGCTTGCCCGTGTCGAGCTGGTCGAGCGGGATGCCGTGTTCCTTCATGAACTGGATGAGGGCGTCGCGTGGGATGCGGCGGAAACGCGACCCTGGGACTCTGAAACCGCGGAGCTTTCCGGCGTCGAAGCAACGAATGACGGTCTGCTGGCTGACTTTGCAGATTTCGGCGACTTCCCCGGTTGTAAACACCTCTTGTCGTCGACGTTTGTTCTGTGGCTCAGCGGCCATGTCAGACCTCTTATCCAAAATGCCTACATTGACAAGTTTATCACAAATGGAGGGTTTTGGCAAGGCTGGTAAAATATTTCCGGCGGGTTATCGGTCGTCAAGCGACGCAAGGTGGACCATCAGAATCGTGATATCGGCGGGGCTGACGCCACTGACGCGACCGGCCTGACCGAGCGTTGCGGGCCGAATCGCGTCGAGGCGTTCGACGGTCTCGCGACGGAGGTGGGGGATTGCGCTGTAATCCAGATGGATCGGGATGGGGCGGGACTCGAGTTCGCGGACGCGCTCGATCATGCGGCGTTCGCGCAGGAGATAGCCCTCGTACTTCAGTTCGGTGACGACGCGCGTCCAGATGTGACCATGGTCTGAGAACTCGCCCAGCTCGGGAAATCGGTTGACGAGCGTCGCGGCGTCGGCGTCGGGCTGCTTGAGCCACTCGGCGGCCGATTTGCCGTTCACGCGCAGCACCGCGAGGCGAGAGGCAAGCTGCTCCTGAATGTGGCGCTGCTGTGTGAACTTCGACCAGCGCCGGTCATCGACGAGTCCGATCACGCGTCCCAGCGGTGTGAGGCGATCGTCGGCGTTGTCATAGCGCAGCAGCGTGCGGTGTTCGGCGCGCGAGGTGAACATGCGATACGGTTCGGTCACGCCACGGGTCACGAGGTCGTCGATCATGACGCCGACGTAGGCCTGGTCGCGACGGAGCGTGACGCACGGTTGGCCGGCGAGCCAGCGTGCGGCGTTGATTCCCGCCAGGAGTCCCTGGGCGGCGGCCTCCTCATATCCGCTGGTGCCGTTGATCTGTCCGGCGAGAAAGAGGCCGGCGACGCGCTTGGTCATGAGCGAGGCGTCGATCTGTTCGGGCGGGACGAAGTCGTACTCGACGGCGTAACCCCATTGCAGAATGCGGGCGTTGGACAGGCCGTCGATGAGCGTCACAATCTGCTGCTGCACGTCCTGGGGCAGCGACGTGCTGATGCCGTTGACGTAGATGCGGTCGCTCGCGCGGCCCTCGGGCTCGAGAAAGAGCTGGTGGCGGTCCTTGTCGGCGAAACGCACCACCTTGTCTTCGATGCTCGGGCAATAACGCGGACCGCGCGACGCGATCTGACCAGAGTACATCGGAGCGCGGTCCAGGTTCGCGCGGATGACGTCGTGAACGGCGGGAGAGGTGAATGCGATCCAGCAGGGAATCTGCGGCTGCCCGATTTTCTCCGTGAGAAACGAGAATGGCACGGGCGGATCGTCGCCGGGCTGGATCTCCAGCCGGGCGTAATCGACGCTGTCGCGATGGACGCGCGGGGGCGTGCCGGTCTTGAGGCGGCCGAGGGTCAGGCCGAGGGCAGCCAGCGAACGGCTGAGGCCGTCGGCGGCGGCTTCGCCAATGCGACCGCCAGGGGTTTTCTGCTCGCCGCAGTGCATCAGGGCGCGCAGAAAGGTGCCGGACGTGACAACGACGGCGCGGCCGGCGAGTGTCGTGCCGCTGGTCAAACGGACGCCGGCGATGCGGTGGTGGACGGATGACGGCGCCGCGGCCGCGTGCGCGTGGGAGTGCAGCCGGGGCGGCGGTTCTACATGGTCACTTCCGTCGCCGCCGTGCCCCAGCGGAATCGCGTCGGCGACGAGCGACTCGACGCCCGCTTCGATGATCGTGAGATTGGGGCACTCCGAGAGCAAGCGCTGCACGACCGCGGCATAGTGCTCACGGTCACACTGGGCACGCGGGGCCCAGACGGCGGGACCTTTGCTCCGATTGAGCATGCGGAACTGGATGCCGGCTTCGTCGGTCGCGAGACCCATCAGCCCGCCAAGGGCGTCGATCTCGCGGACCATCTGCCCCTTGCCGATGCCGCCGATGGCGGGATTGCACGACATGCGGCCGATGGCGGCGCGCTGGAACGTGACGAGGGCGGTGCGCGCGCCGAGCCGCGCCGCGGCCCAGGCGGCCTCTGCGCCGGCGTGGCCGCCGCCGATGACGATGATGTCGTAGTCGTCGCGCATGACGCGTTGATTGTATTGCGAGTTGGCGAGCTTCGTACCGTCGTGACGCGTACCGTGGCTGCCGCGCCGGCGCGATACCGACATCCGGCGCGCGGCACGGCGCGCCCAGCCGAGCCCCGACCGTCAGGGAGGGGTTCCACGTAGGGTTGCGCACGGACTCGGAGCTGACCTTCGCCGAGTCCGTCGGCGAGCGGCGTTCGAACCCCTCCCTGACGGTCGGGGCTCGGCTGGGGGTACCGTTCGAGCTCGGCTTGGGGGCACCGCTCGGGCTCGGCTGGGGGCACCGTTCGAGCTCGGCTGGGGGTACCGTTCGAGCTCGGCTGGGGGCACCGCTCGGGCTCGGCTGGGGGGGCGCTCGGGGACAGGGATGCAGGCGCGACGCGCGGCGACCCGAAGCACTACTCGGTCCGCTGGATAACCATCATCGTGAGGTCGTCGTCGCGCGGGCTCCCGGCCCGAAAAGCCGACAATTCGCTGAGGCAGGCGGCGAGCAACCGCGCCGGAACCAGGCCGTGAGCCGCGGAGAGCGCATCGCGCAAGCGGGCGATGCCAAAAAGTTCGCCGGCGGCGTCGCGGGCTTCGGTGACGCCGTCACTGTACAGCACGAGGCTGTCGCCGGGCGCGAGGTGCGTGTGATTCGTGTCGTAGTCGGCGGCATCGGTGACGCCGACCGGCAGGCCACCGGAGTCGATTTCGGAGACTCCGCTGCGGCGCAGCACGAGCGGCGGGCAGTGGCCGGCGTTGCCGAACTCGACGGTGCCGTCGCTGGAGAGTCGCGCGCAGACCAGCGTGGCGAAATGCGAGCCTTCGGACGACTGTGCGAAAAAGCGGTTGGCGCGGGCCAGCAGCTCGCTGAGAGGCGGATTCTGCGAGACCAGGCTGCGGAGCATGCCGTTGAGCTGCGCCATGAGGAAGGCAGCGGCGACGCCTTTGCCCGACACGTCGCCAAGGGCGGCAAAGAGGGCGCCGTCGCAGCGGATGAGATCGCAATAGTCGCCGCTGACCATTCCCGCCGGAACATAGCGGTGATGGACTTCCCAGCCGTTGGCGGCGAAGGGCTGCTCCGGGAGGAGTGCCAACTGCAGCCGTCGGGCCATGCCGAGGTCGCGCTCCAGCTCGCGCTGCTGCCGCTCGGTGAGTTGGCAGAGACAGTATTCGAGGGCGGGGTGGGCACAGAGGTCGTGCTCGTCGATCGACAGGCCGCAGACGCGGCACCGGCCGGGAGATTCGCCGTTGATGCGTTCGAGGGCGGCGTCGACGACGTGGAGGAGGTCGACGAGGTCGTCGGCACGGCCGACCTGCCGGATGACGCCGTCGAGTCGCTCGCGACGGGCGCGAAGCTGTTGGAGAAGCGAGGATTTCAGTGCGGCATCCATAGTCGGCCCCGGCGAGCCCGCCCGCGTGGCTGCGTGATTGTATTTCGCGGCTCGGGAGAGTGCCAAGGTCGCGGTCGGCGCGCCGCGCAAGGGGACTGCGGAAAGGGGGCTGTTGCGAGCCGCGGCCTGGGTGGTAGAATCTTTCCCGTTCGCCGAACGGGCTGTCGGCGCGCCATATCCCAACGACGCGCCCATGCTATGTACATGCCACGCCGGGACCGGCTCTTCGACGAGCAGCCCGAGGAGAGGAGGGGCTCATGTGCCCAGTTCGAACCTGTGCGTGCGAACATGGTATTCGCCCGGAGCGACGAACGGCGGCGCGGCCGTGCGCTGCGCGCGTGGCGACGACGGCGGCAGCGATCTTAGCGCCGGGGCTGGTCCTGTTGCTTGCATCGCCGGCGAGCGGCGATGCGCCCAACGTCGTGTGGATTCGTGGTGGGCACAATGACGAGGTGCGCGCCCTCCAGTTTCTGCCGGATGGGACGGGCGTGATTTCCAGCGATCTCTACAGCGAATCGGGCAAATCGTGGAACGTGGCGGATGGACTTCTGCGGCGGCAGTACTTTGGCAGTGCGTCGGCTGATCTGGCCGTGTCGCCGGACGGCAGACTGCTCGTGGCGGCGGCGGCCGTCAACAAAGTGCGCGTGTTCGCCGTGGCGACGGGTGCGGAGGCGGCGCTGCTCGACCTGCCAGAGGAGACCGAGGAGATTACGGCCGTCGCCTTTGCCTCGGACAATCGGACGGCGGCGGCGGGCGGATGGGAAGGGGTGATCCGGGTCTGGGACGTGGTGAACCGGAACCTGATCGTCAAGATCACGCAACAGAACATCGTCGCGGCGCTGACATTCTCGCCGGATGGAAAAACGCTGGCCTCGGGGTCCGGAAACGACATCAAGCTGTGGGACGCCGCGAACGGGATGCAGAAGCTCTCGATCGCGGGCCACACCGAGCGCGTAACGAGCCTGTCCTTCTCGCCGGACGGCAAGCTGATCGCGTCGGGCAGTGACGACAAGCTGGTGCGGATCTGGGACGCGGGCACGGGAGCGGAGAAGCTGAAGTTCAAGAACCACGAGGAGCCGGTGAACGCCGTCGCCTTTTCGCCGGACGGCAAGGCGGTGGCGTCGGGCGGCAGCGACTACCTGGTCCGACTGTGGGACCCGACCAACGGGCAGGAGAGCGCGGTGCTGAAAGGGCACACGCTGAGTGTCCGGCGCGTGGCATGGTCGCCGGACGGCAAGCACGTCGCGTCGTGCGGAAACGACGGGAGCGTGCGACTCTGGGAGGTGGCGACGGCGAAGGAAGTGCGTCGCATGGGCGACCACAGTGATGAGGTGCGGGCCGTGGCGTTTTCGCCGAATAGTGCGCTGTTGGCCAGCGGGAGTTTTGACCGCACGGCGCGGCTGTGGGACGCGGCGGACGGCAAGCCGCGGCTGGCGGACGTCAACCCCAAGCACAAGGAACGGGTCATTGCGATCGCATTTGCTCCGGACGGCAAGAGTTTTGCGACGTCGTCGAATGACGAGAACGCCAAGGGGATTGTGCAGTTGTTCGAAACGGCCACGGGGAATCGAATCCGTTCGCTTGCCGGGCATGACACGGAGGTGCCGGCGATCGCGTATTCGCAGGATGGAAAGATGCTGGCGTCGTGCGACGACTTGGGCGGAGATTTTTCGCCGACGATCATCCTGTGGGATCCGGCCAATGGCGAGAAGATCCGGACGATCAACACGGGCCGGCGGTTGGGCCTGACCTCGCTGGCGTTCAGCCCCGACGGGAAGAAGCTGGTCTCGGGCTGCGCCGACAGGACCGCACAGGTCTGGAACACGGCGAACGGGGACAAGCTCGCCACACTGAGCGAACACACCGATGTCGTGACATGCGTCGCGGTCAGTCCAGACGGCAAGTCGCTCGTCACCGGGGGGCGCGATTCGAGAGTCGTTTTCTGGGACAGCGCGACATACGAGCGAAAGTTCTCGATCTTCAACGAAATTGCGGTTGTGCAGGTCGCCTTCAGTCCGACCGGGATACACCTCATGGTCGCCGCGGAGAGTCTAAGACAGACAACAATTCGCGTGTTTTCGTCGAAGGACGGGAAGGTCCTGAAGGAGTACGACCCGAATACGAAATACGTGAGGACCATCGCGTATTCGCCGGACAACCGTCTGTTCGCCTATGGCCGCGCGGACGGGACGATCGTGGCCGCTCGGCCGCCGTGCGACCCGTGCGACGTAAACTGCGACGGCAAGGTGGACGGATTCGACATCGACGCGCTGCTCGGGTTGCTCTTCAACCAGGCCACGCCTTGCTCGCACTGCGCCGGTGACTGCAACGGCGACGGCGTGGTGAATGGGTTTGACATTGACAAATTTGTGGAGTGCCTGAAGTAGGAGAGCGCATGAGCGCGGCGGCGCCGACAGCGGATGAAACCCGGGCTTTCTTCGACGCGCTCGACGCGGGCGTTCACGGGCGCGTCAGCGCGATGCTGCACCAGATGCCTGCACTGGCGCGGGCCACCGACGAGCGCTGCTTCGGCTCGACGCCGCTGGTGCGGGCGGCGGGCGCCGGCGACCGGGCGATGATCGACCTGCTGCTGGACGCCGGAGCCGATCCGAATCAGCGGAGCGACTGGTGGGCGGGCGGCTTCGGCGTGCTGGACGATTGCACGGACGAGACCGCCGAGTATCTGCTGAAGCGCGGCGCGACCCTGACGCCGCACGCGGCGGCCCGCCTGGGCAAGTTGGAAGAGCTGCGGGCACTGCTGGCGCGCGATCCGGACGTTGTCCGGCAGCGCGGCGGCGATGGTCAGCTTCCGCTGCACTTTTCGCGCAATGTGGAAATTGCGGAGCTGTTGCTCGAAAGCGGGGCGGAGATTGACGCGCGCGACGTGGATCACGAGAGCACGGCGGCACAATGGCTGGCGACAGCGCGGCCCGAGGTCGCCGCGTATCTGGTGCGGCGCGGTGCGACGCCGGACGTGTTCATGGCCGCGGTGATCGGCGAAGTGATGCCGCTTGAGAAGCTCATCGCCGCCGACGCCGAGGGTACGCGCGCGCGGGTCACGCGCGAGCGTTTCGCGACGTCGCCCCAGGCCGCGGGGCACATTTATCTGTACACCATTGGCGAGCGCTGCACACTGCTGCATGCGGCGGCGGGCGCGGACCAGAGCGGCGCCGCCGCGGTCATTCGCTGTCTGGCGGCCGCGGGAGCGAGCGTCAACGCGCGTGGCGGCTATGACAACGCGACGCCGCTGCACACTGCGGCCTGGCGCGATCGGCCGGAGGCGGCCGCGGCGTTGCTGGACTCGGGCGCCGAGATCGACGCGCGAAGCGGCGTTCTGCACAACAACGAACCAGTGGGCTGGGCGATCGTCAGCGGCGCGGCGGCCGTCGTGCGGCTGCTGCTGGAGCGCGGTTGCCGCCTTCGCGACGTGCACATATCGGACGCCAGGGATGGCGTGGCCGGGCGATTTCGTCAGCTCAACCGAACAAGGCCGCCGGAGGCGTGGGTCGAGATTGAGCGGCTGGTCGCCGGACGGGGATAGCCGCTGTGCGGCCGGCTGGGACGTACGGTGTCGGGTGGCGACGATCCGATAGAATCAGTCTGAATGAATGACTTCTCGGTCATTCGACACGATGCGCGCCTGCGGCGCGTCACCGAGTTGCTCGGAGAGGTGAAAGGCCCGGTTTTCGTCGACGGGCTGTGGGGATCGTGCGCGCCGCTCCTGGCGGCGTTCGTCGCCCACGCGTCGCACCGGCCACTTCTGCTGATCACGGCGCACGGCGACGAGGCCGACGACTTCCGCGACGACATCCAAACCGCGCTCGGCACACCGCCCGAATTACTCCCCGCGCTCGAAACGCTGCCCGGAGAGCGACACGCGGATGACGAGCTGGCGGCCGAGCGGCTGCGACTCTGCGTCGCGATGCTGTCGGCCGCGCCGCCAGGCATGATCGTCGCGCCCGTGCAGGCCCTGATGCAGCCGGTACCGACGCGTGCCGCGATCGAAGCGCGGGCCAAGTCGCTGTCGGTCGGCATGGGGCTGTCGCCGGATGAGCTGGCCGAATGGCTGCACGCACACGGTTTCGAGCGCTGCGACCAGGTCGACGTGCCGGGTGACTACGCCCATCGCGGCGGTATCGTCGACGTGTATTCGTACGGGCACGCGCAGCCCGTCCGCGTCGAGTTCTTCGGCGATCAGGTCGAATCGATCCGCCTGTTCGATCTGTCGACGCAGCGGTCGGCTGAGACGCTGCAACACGTGCAGATTCCCGCCCCGCCCGGCGCGGGCGAGCCGGGCGCGCGGTCTGTGGAGAGCCCGGGTGCGGCGGCCGTCGGGGCAGCCGGGCGAGTCGCAAACGCGGAGACGACCACGTTTCTGAACTACCTGCCGCGCGACGCGCTGGTCGCCTTTCACGAGCCGCTCGAGGTGCAGGAATTCGGCCGCACCTACTGGCAACGGCTGGGCGAGCCGGCCGGCATGTACCCCGTCGACGCCGTGCTGCGGAAGTCGGCCCAGTTCGCCGCTCTGCACTTGGCGCGCTTCGCGGGCGCCGCGGGCGAACGCTGCGTCACGCTCGACGTCGGCAGCCTGCCGCAATTCGAGGCCGGCGCCAACGCCCTGGCCGCCCTGCGTGAGCTGGCCGAGACCAACGACGTGCGCATCCTGTGCGACAGCGAGCCGGAGCGCGTGCGCTTCGCCGAATTGCTCGCGCAGTCCGGCGTGGCCGGCGGGCGAATCTCGTCGGCCGTCGGCGTGCTGCACCGCGGGTTTCGCTGGGGCACGACGGCGTTTGTCCCACACCACGAGCTTTTCGGCCGCTATCGCCAGCGACGCACGCTTCGCCGCGTGCAGCCCGCCCGCCCGATCGACACGTTCTTCGACCTCAACGTCGGCGACCACGTCGTGCACGTCGCGCACGGCATCGGCAAGTTTCTAGGGCTGCGGGCCCTGGAACGCGGCGCGGCACGTCCGGCGGACGAGCCGGCAGCGCCGCGCGACGACGACGAATACCTTGCGATCGAATTCGCCAACCAGGCCGTCATCCACGTCCCGGTCAGCCAGATCGACCTGGTGCAGAAATACGTCGGTGCAGCCGGGGTACGGCCCAAGCTCAGCCGCGTCGGCGGAAGCGCCTGGAAGCGGGCGAAAGAGCGCGTCAGCGAGGCCGTCACCGACCTGGCCGCCGAGCTGCTCGCCGTTCAGGCGCAGCGCGAGACGTCCGAGGGCGTGGCCTATCCGCAGGACACGAACTGGCAGCGCGAGTTCGAAGGTTCGTTCATCTACACCGAGACGCCCGACCAGCTCCGCGCCCTCGACGAGATCAAACGCGACCTGACGCGCCAGCGGCCGATGGACCGCCTGCTGTGCGGCGACGTGGGCTACGGCAAGACCGAGCTGGCGATGCGGGCCGCGTTCAAGGTGGTGGAGTACGGCAAGCAGGTCGCCGTGCTCGTGCCGACGACCGTACTGGCCGAGCAGCACTACATGACGCTGCGCGAGCGTCTGGCGGACTACCCGTTCAGCGTCGAGGTGCTGTCGCGCTTCCGCACGCGGGCCGAGCAAGTGCGGATCGTCGAGGCCGCCCGCAAGGGGCAGGTCGACATCCTGATCGGCACGCACCGCCTGCTGTCGAAGGACGTGCGTTTCGCCGACCTCGGCCTGCTGATCATCGACGAGGAGCAGCGCTTCGGCGTGGAAGCCAAGGAAAGCCTCAAGCGGCTGCGGGCGACGGTCGACGTGCTGACCATGACGGCGACGCCCATTCCGCGCACGCTGCACATGGCGATGCTGGGGATCAAGGACATCTCGTCGCTGGCCACCGCGCCGATGGACCGCCGGGCGATTCTGACGCAGGTGCGGATGTGGGACGATCAGCTCGTGCGCGAGGCGATCATCCGCGAGCTGAATCGCGACGGGCAGGTGTTTTTTGTGCACAACTTCGTGCGCGACATCCACAGCATGGCCGACCGCATCCGCCAGCTCGTGCCCGACGCGCGCGTCGTGGTCGGTCACGGGCAGATGAACGAGCACGAGCTGGAGGACGTGATGCTGCGCTTCGTGCGGCGCGAGGCGGACGTGCTGGTCTCGACCACGATCATCGAATCGGGCATCGACATTCCGACCGCCAACACGATGTTCATCCATCGCGCCGAGCGCTTCGGCCTGGCCGAGTTGCACCAGTTGCGCGGCCGCGTGGGGCGTTCGCGGCACCGCGCGTACGCCTACCTGCTGCTCTCGCCCAAGCACCCCGTGCTGCCCAACGCGGCCAAACGGCTCAAGGCGATCGAGCACTACAGCCAGGTCGGGGCCGGCTTTCAGATCGCGATGCGCGACCTGGAAATCCGCGGCGCCGGAAACATCCTGGGCGCCGAGCAGTCCGGCCACATCGAGGCGGTCGGCTACGAGATGTACTGCCAATTGCTGAACCAGGCCGTCCGCCGCCAGAACAAGGAGGCGCCGCCCGAGCCGCCGCGCGTCAACCTCGACCTGGGAATCCGGGCCGCGATCCCGCGCTCTTACATCCGCGCCGACCGGCAGCGCATGGAGGTCTACAAGCGCCTGACAAGCTGCGCCGCGCCGGCGGAGATCGACGCGCTGGGACAGGAGTTGCGCGACGTTTTCGGCCCCCCACCGGCGAGTATTCTGACCTTGCTGGCGCTGGGTGAGATTCGCGCGTTGGCGGCCCGCTGGCGGATCCGCTCGATCGTGCTGACCCGCCCGGACGTCGTCTTCACCGTCGAGGACCTCCCGCTGGTCGAGCCGCTCTTCTCGCAGGGTCCCGGCTCGCCGCGCGTCCCCGACCCGCACACGATCCACTGGCGGCTTCCCGACCGCTACTTGGAGAGATCGACGCTGCTGGCCGTCCTGCGAAAGCAGCTTTCCGCGACACCTGCCGCGGCCGCCGTTCCGCGCGCGGCCGGCGCTCAGTCCGCCGACTCGCCGGCGCGATATTGAATCACCTGCACGCGCTCCAGCGTCACCAGTCCCTCGCGCACCATCGCGTCGACGTGCACGAGGAACGCGTCGATCTTCTCCTGCGAGTCGACGATCTCGATCACCATCGGCAGGTCTTCCGACAGCCGCAGGATCTTCGCCGTGTGCAGCCGGCTGTTGGCGCCGAAACCCATCGGCCCGCGCAGCACCGTCGCACCCGCCAGGTGCAGCTCGCGGGCTTTCAGCACGATCGCCTCGTAGAGCGGCTTGCCCTGCCAGCGGTCGCTCTCGCCGACGAAGATTCGCAGCAAGTATCCATCGCGCGGGATTTTCATGTTCTCACTCTCCCGTTGCAGAGCACCGCCGCTATGGGCCCTTCGTGCATGCTCGCACACGCTTCGCGTCGCCGCGCTTCGGCCGGCCGTGGCTCGCCGCAGTCACACGCCCAGCCAGCTCTCCGCCAGTCGGTAACCGCCCCAGACGCCGATCAGCCCAAGTCCGACGCTCAATGCGATGTTCAGCCACGCCCGCGCGTACTGACCATCGTTGAGAAACGCAAACGTCTCCATCCCAAACGCCGAAAAGGTCGTGAACCCGCCCAGCACTCCCACTACCGCCGCCACGCGCAGCTCCTCGCGCACCAGCCATCGGCCGGCGAAGGCCGCGGTCAGAAAGCCGATCAGCACGCAGCCCAGCAGGTTCACCACGAGCGTGCCCAGCGGAAACGTGCCGTTGGCCCAGCGCTGCGCCCAGCCGCTCAGCAGGTAGCGGCCGACACCACCCACGCCTGAGCCGACGAAGACCAGCGCGAGCTTCAACACCAGCAATGCGTCCTGACCCGGCATGGGCTGGCCCGGCGGCATTCGGAGTCCTACTCGTTCGCGTCCGATGCGGCAATGTACCATAGCCGCGGCCGGCTGTGTTGGCTGACGTGCTGTGGCGGCGCGCGGCGCGCGCCATTGCTCGCCTGCACTGCGTGCTCGGATACCATTCCGCGCCTGTCGTGCGCGGAGGCTTTACAAGCTGGCGCCAGCGTGGTTTACTGCGCGCTGTCCATCCGGAGAACCACCATGACTCGAACCGTCGTCGGCCTTCTGGCGATTCTGGCGCTGTCGCTGGCGGGTTGCGAGAAGAACGCCGAGCCCACCATGGCCAGCAATCCCGACCCGGGCGCCTCGCTCGATAATCTCGATCGTCGCAACGGCGGACTGGCGGCCAACGACGCGACGCTGCCCGTCACCACCATGCCGCCCGCCGAGTCCAAGCCGCCCACGGAAACGGTCACCCGCGGCCGGACGGCCGATGACACGACAGCCGGCGGCGACGAGGTGCTGACGCCGACGCGGAGCAAATCCGGCCGCGCGGCTCGCGGCGAGCGCCAGCCCCCCCGTACCAGGACCTACGTCGTCAAGAAGGGCGACTCGCTCAGCAAGATCGCCAAGAAAGTGTACGGCGACGCCGACCGCTGGACGGAAATCTGGAACGCCAACAAGGGCCGGATCAAGGATAAGAACAAGCTGACGGTCGGTCAGAAGCTGACAATTCCGTAGCCTCAACGGACTCCCGACGCATTGAATCCGCGACGAACCCGGCCCACGCCAACCGCAGCCTGGCCGCCGACCACGACGGCCAGCGTCGGGGCGTCGCCGGCCGATCATCGACATCCCTGCCGCACGCGGTATCCTCGCCGTGCTTGACGGTGATTCCAGCGTCCAGTTCGTCCGCGGCATCGGCCCGGCGCGGGCCGAGCTGCTCCGCAAGCTCGGGTTGAGCACCGTCGACGACCTGCTGCACCACTTTCCATTCCGTTACGAACAGGACATCGGCCAGGTCGCCATCGAAGACCTCGTGCTGGGCGAGACCGCGACCATCTGCGGCGAAGTAGTCCGGCAGCGCACCAGCTCGCGCGGCGCTCGAAGCTGCCAGGTGAACGACGGCACGGGCATCTGCACGCTGCGCTGGTTCCGGCCGGAGTTCGCCGATCGGCGGCTGGCCGTCGGCGCGATCGTGCGGGCGACGGGAAAGGTGGAAGAGCGCGACGGTCTGGCGGAGATCGTGCATCCGCGCGTCGACGTCTATCCGCCCGACTCGCCGGTGCTGGCCGCCGACAGCGGCGCCCGCCTGATCGGGACGTATCGCACGACGCAAGGTCTGCCCTCGCAGGTCATCGCCCGTGCCGTGGCCATCGTGTTGGCGCAGCCAAGCTTGCCCGTCACCGACGCGGTCCCCGCCAATCTTCGCGCCGCCCGCCGCCTCCTGCCGCGCGACCAGGCCATCCGAGCGATGCATGCGCCGCGCGCCCTCGCCGACGTCGACGCCGCTCGCCGCACGCTCGCCTACGAGGAATTTCTGCTGCTCGAGCTGGCCATGGCGCTGCGCCGCCGTAAACGCCTCGCGCTGCAGGTCGGACGGCGGCTGCACGTGACGGCGGAGATCGACGCCCGCATCCGCCGGCGGTTTCCTTTCACGCTGACCGCCTCGCAGGACGCCGTCATCGGCGAGATCGCGCGTGACGTGTCGAGCAGCCGCCCGATGACGCGCCTGCTTCAGGGCGACGTCGGCAGCGGGAAGACGGTCGTGGCGGTCTACGCGGCGTTGCTGGCGATCGCGAACGGCTGCCAGGCCGCGCTCATGGCACCCACCGAGATTCTCGCGCAGCAGCACTTCCGCAATCTGACGCGCTATCTCGACGGCAGCCGGGTGCGCTGTGAGCTGCTTGTCGGCCGCCAGAGCCAGGCCAAGCGCCGCGCGCTGCTCGATGAGATCGCCGCCGGCGAGGTCGGCTTCGTCGTCGGCACGCAGGCCCTGCTCGAGGAAAAGGTCGCCTTCGCCGACCTGGCCATGGTGATCGTCGACGAGCAGCACAAGTTCGGCGTGCTGCAGCGGGCCGCGATCCGCACCAAGGGCCCGACGCCGCACTACCTGGTCATGACCGCGACGCCCATCCCGCGAACGCTGTCGATGACCGTCTTCGGCGACCTGGACGTGTCGGTGCTGCGCGAGCCGCCGCCCGGCCGCGGCCGTGTGATCACGAAATGCGTCCCGTTCGCGACGATGAACACCGTGCTGACCTACGTCCGCGGCCGCATCGAGTCGGGCGAACAGGCCTTCGTCGTCTGCCCGCTGATCGGTCGGGGCGACGAATCTTTGTCCGCCGACGACACTCCCGACGCCCAGGCGCCGCCGCGCGCCGCCCTGAGTTCGGCCACCGAAACCTATCAACGGCTCGTGAGCGGGCCGTGGCGCGACCTGCCCGTCGGGCTGCTTCACGGCGGGCTCCCGGCCGTGGAAAAGTCGGCGACGATGCGCGCGTTCGCCGAAGGGCGCTTGCGGGCGCTGGTCGCGACGACCGTCGTCGAGGTCGGCGTCGACGTTCCCGCCGCTACGATCATCATTGTCGAGCATGCCGAGCGCTTCGGCCTTTCGCAGCTTCATCAGCTTCGCGGCCGAATCGCGCGCGGCGCGCGCGATGGATTGTGCGTCCTCGTCCACCACGGCCGCGGGGAGAAAGCGCGCCAGCGGCTGGACGTGCTGGTTCAGACGACCGACGGATTCCGCATCGCCGAGGCCGATCTCAGACTGCGCGGGCCGGGCGAGTTGTTCGGCACGCGCCAGCACGGGCTGCCCGAGCTGCGGGTCGGAAATCTCGTCGCCGATTTCGAGCTGCTGGAACGCGCCCGCGCCGACGCGTTTGACATCGTCGCCCACGACCCCGAGCTCGCCCGGCCCGAGCATCGACCGCTGCTGCCGGCCCTGCGCCGCATGCTCGGCGACAAGCTCGCGCTCATCGACGCGGCGTGAAAGGCCGCAGCGGCGCCCCGGCGGCGACATAGAGCGGATGCCGCGGCTGACCGCCCTTCGTTTCCCCCACGCACAGCACCACGCGACCCGCCAGATGCCGACGCGCGACCTCGCGATCCCGATCGAGCCACGCTCCGTGCCGGCCCCATGCCGCGATAATAATTTCGACCCGCTGCAACACACTCTGAATATTCCGATCATTCAGCCGGCCGACCGGATCCGGCACGGCGCGCAGCTCGGCCGGATTCCGACAGCGCCAGGCAAAGAGATTCACGACCTCCAGCCGCGCAAAGCCGTTACGCCGGGCGATGCTCCAGCAAGACCGGATCGTCGCGTC
The DNA here is from genome assembly GCA_022072445.1 of Phycisphaerae bacterium. Lineage (GTDB taxonomy): Bacteria > Planctomycetota > Phycisphaerae > UBA1845 > Fen-1342 > JAJVHV01. The sequence continues at coordinate 46,355 of JAJVHV010000034.1, forward strand.
GTCGCGCGACGCGTCCGCCGTGCTGGGATTCAGCATGATGAATGCGACGCTCGGACCGTCGGCGGCGATCGCGCGCCAGAGTTGATAGCGATAACCGCGGCGCGCGTCGAACACCGCGCCCGCCGCAGTCCACGGCGCGAATCTGACATGCGCTAGCGCGAACTTTTCCGCCGCGCCGCGATGATTCTTTCCCATAATTACTGTCGTGACGGGAGGTGATTGCAGGTCTGGAGAAAACGCGAAAAAACGGGTCGACGACCGGCACCGCCGGCCTATTATTCAGTGTGCACGGGTTTGCGACCCACCATCAAGGCCCGAACACCCCTCAGCAGACCCGTGCACATTTTAACACCTCCCCCTGCTGCTTCCTAGGCGCGTCCGATCATTTTTAGTCCGACAGTCCCGCCGCGCGCACGATTCGTTCCAAGCCCACAACGTCCGCGTCCGAAAACGACTCAACGTCATGACTGTCCAGATCGAGCACGCCCCAGCAACGACCGTCCGATTCGAACAGCGGGATGACGACCTCGGACCGATCGCGCGGGTCGCAGGCGATGTAGCCGCCGCCCAGTTCCCGGACGTCGCGGACGACGAGCGGGCGGCGCGAGAGCAGCGTCTGGCCGCAGGCGCCGTGCAGCCCGATCGGCGAGCAGGCGGGCTTGTCGCGGAGCGGTCCGAGAACCAATTCGTCGCCGCCCTCATGAACGTAAAAGCCGAGCCACGAAACGCCGGTGTCGCGGAGCGCGTCCCAGAGCAGGTCGACGACGAGCTGCATGCGCTGGCGGCGGTCACCGGCGGGTCGCAGGCGCTGGAGAATCTGCTCGTAGGGTCGGTCGGGCACGGCGGATGACCAGACAGTGCGGGAAGCCGGCGTCACTTCCGGGGGCGCGTCTTCTCGTCGTCGTCGTCGATGTCGATGGTGCTCAGCTCGTCGAGGTCGCTGTCGTCCATCGTGAACAGGTCGTCCTCGTTCAGCTCGATCTCGCCTTCGTCGGCGGGTCCGGGCTTGGCCGGGGCCGCGGGTGTGGCGGCGGCGACTGTCGGGCGGTCGGTGGGCGGATGGACGTCGGCGGGCTTGCCGTCGACCTGAACCACGAAGTGGACTGGGCCGACCGCGAGATGGTCGCCGGCTTCGAGCTCGGACTCGGCGATGCGCTTGCCGTTCACATAGGTGCCGTTGGCGCTGCCCAGGTCACGAACGACGATCTCGTCGCCGATGACGTCGACCTCGCAATGCCGGCGGGAGACGTCGCCCGTGGGGACGCGGAGCGAGCAGTCGGAACGTCGTCCGATGACGGTGCGGGCGTCGGTGAGGGGGAAGTCCCGCCGTTCGCCGTCCTTGAACATGACCAGCACGACTTTCATGTCCGCGCTCCAGATTCGCGACGTCGCCGCCCGCGACGCGTCGCCTCGGGGGGCGATTCGTCGCGCGCTGGTGAACAAAGTATGCTATGCGAAGGTCATGCGCAAGACAACGCCCGGGCGCGCGCGCTCGCTCTACGTTCACGTGCCGTATTGCCACACGATCTGCGGCTACTGCGACTTCTACTCGCAGGTGCTGGATCGCGACGCGGTCGGCGCGCTGGTCGACGCGCTGCTATCCGACCTCGCCCGGCAGCGCGAACGACTCGCCGCGCCGCTCGACACGGTCTTCTTCGGCGGCGGGACGCCGACCGTCCTGCCGGTGGCGCACCTGGCGCGGCTGCTGGCGGCGGTGGCGGAGCTGGTGGATGAGCGAACGGAGTGGACGATCGAGGCGAATCCGGCGACCGTGACCGCCGAGAACGCGGCGCTGCTGGCCGCGCGCGGCGTGAACCGCGTGTCGGTCGGGGCGCAGTCGTTCGATGCGTCGGAGCTGCGCGTGCTGGAGCGCATCCACCGCGTCGAGCAGGTGACCGAGACGCTCGAGGTGCTCCGCCGGGCCGGGCTGGCGCGGCTGAATCTCGACCTGATCTTCGGCGTGCCGGGGCAGACGTTGCGCGGGTGGGAGGCGAATCTCGAGCGTGCGGTCGGGTTGGGCGTCGAGCACCTGTCGTGTTATGGCCTGACGTTCGAGCGCGGCACGCCACTGCACGAGCAGCTCACGTCCGGCCAAGTCCGCCGCGTTGATCCGGAGGTCGAGGCGCGGATGTACGAGCGGACGATCGAGCTGCTCGACGCGTGTGGGCTGGGACAATACGAGATCAGCAATTTCGCGCGGCCAGGCGGCGCGTGCCGGCATAATCTGGCGTACTGGCGAAACGAGCCCGTCGCGGCGCTCGGGCCGTCGGCGGCCGGCTTCGACGGTGTGACGCGCTATCGGAACATTCCGGACACGGCGGAGTATGTGCGAGCGGTGCGCGCGGGGCGGTCCGCACACGTCGAATGCGAGACACTACCGCCCGATCGGCGGGCGCGCGAGACGGCGATGCTGAATCTGCGGCTGCGCGAGGGAATTCAACGACATGACTTCGCGGCACGGTTCGGCGTAGATCCGGCAGTGCTGTTTGCCGAGGCGATCGACAGGCACGCGCCGGCGGGGCTGCTGGAGGTGGATTCGGAGCGTATTCGCCTGACGCGCCGTGGGCAGTTGGTGGCGGATGGGGTGATGGGGGATTTTGTGTGAGGGGGATGAAGCAACGAAGCGACGAATCGACGTAGGGACGAGGCAACTTCGGTGTCTCGCCGGCGCGTGGAGCGCCACCGATCGCCGGCGAAGCGCCAGCGCGTGAGGCGGAGTGCAGCCGGGGGCTGCTCTCCATAAGACCAACACAGCCGAGGGCGGCGGTGCTACACAAACGCGCGCGGTGGAGCCATGCAGGATTATCGCGTCAGCAGCCGCGCGTCGGCCCAGTCGGCGTGATCGTAGTTGATGCCGTCGCCGGCGTCGTGAACCAGCAACTCCAGCTGCGTGCGGCGGGTGACGTCGACGTCGATCTCTCGGGCCGCCTCGCGCGAGCGAACCACGCCGCTGTCGAAGAGCAGCTCGCCATCGGAAAGCACCTGAAACACGACCGAGCCGGCGTTGGGCGCCTGCACGTCGTCATCGACGCCGACGCGGGCCACAAAACGCCGATAACCTCGGCCGAGATGAAACACGAAGCGCGCCCGGGCGTGCGTGCCGATGCCGCGGGTGTACGAAACGCCCGCGATCGTCAGCGCGGCGCCGCTCACGCTGGCGCCGCGGCGGGGCGTGCCCCACTGCTGCTCCTCTTCGAGCGGCGTCAGCTCGTCGAGCGCCACGTCGGCGGCGGGCGCCGTCCGCAGCTCCAGCGGCGCCGACTTTCGCTCCGAGCCGGCCCACGAGAGCGCCGCAACCTCGTACTGATATCGGCGGCCGAAATCGGCCGAAACATCGACCCAGGCGCGCTCGGGCGTCGTGCCCAGCGGCACGCCGTCGCGATAGACGCGATAGCCCGCGGCAGCGGCCGACGCGTCCCACTCGATCGCGGCGGCCCGGCCCGCGCCGCCGGCCGGGCGAACGCGCTGTGGCGCGGCCACGGACGTCGAGCCGGCGCGAGCGCTTGTGGCGCTCCAACGCACCGTGCGGCTCTCCGCCGATTCGAGCGTGACGACCCCGACGCATCCCTCGACGCGGCAGCTCGCGGCGGCGCCAGCGGCTTGGGCGGCGCTCAGCGTCAGCACGTCGTCACCGGATGCGAGCAGGACGCGGATTTCATAGCGATCGCCGCCGACGACGCGGCTGACGCCGCTGATCGGCCCGTCGGCAACCGAGATTGACTCGACGTCCACGCCGCCCTGCGTCAGATGCCGTGACGTGCCCAGCAGCGTCGGTCCGTTTGCGTTCAGCGGGCGGATGCAGATCAGCCGGCAGGCGGTTGGTTCGAGCGTCACGCGCAGCGACGCGTCGATCCGCCCGAGCACCTCCCGCCGCCACACGTCGTACGCCACGTACGCGCCGGGCTCCAGCCCCAGCGCGTCGAGCGACAGATCGGCGCTGCGCGTCGATTCACACCAGTTGAAGACGCCGACGAGATCGCGCCGGCCGGCGGCGTCGGCGATTTTCAGGCAGATCACGTCGGGCCGGCGCAGCGGGCAGAGATCGGCCGGACGGATGTCGGCCGGCGGAAAGACGCGCCGCAGCAGCTCGACGCGCTCGTCGGCCAGCTCGTGCATCTTGTCGCTGGCCAGCAGCGATTGCCCGGTCAGCGCCATGACCGTCGCCCACACGCGGGCTTGTTCGAGCGTCAGCGGCGGGCGCACGCAGAGCACGTCGGGATCGGCGTACCAGACGATGGTGTGCGTCCAGTAGTTCTGCCAGGTGCATTCGAGCGCCGGGGTCATGCCCGACCAGCCGGCGTTGGCGTCGATGTCGCCACCGGTGCGCGTTCCGTCCAGAATGCCGGCCCCCCACCAGGGCGTGCCCCAGCAGCCGAGCAGGAAGCGCTGGGGGCCGATCGTCTCGCGCATGACGCGCAAGCCGGCGCGATATGCCTCCTCGGGCGTGAGCCGCGGATCCGCGAAGCGATCGCGATGCTTGGCGTACAGGTCCTGAACCAGCGGCTGCCCGTCGATCTTGAAGTATTCGTAGCCCCACTCGTCGGCCAGCCGGCGGAAGAGGCGACGCAGGTAGTCCTGGCCGGCCTTGCCGCTCGCGTCGACGATGAAGCGCCCTTCCCAGTTGTACTTCTGCACGCTGCCAGGTTCGGTCTCTTCTCCCACGCTCGAACCGTCGGCGCGCCACAGAAACGCGGCGCGATTGGCGGCGACGAAATCGAAATTGCTCTGCCCGTGCGGCGCCAGCCAGATGCCCGGCTTCATGCCGTGGGCGCGAATCTGATCGGCCAGCCACTTCATGCCGTGCGGAAAACGCCGGTCGATCGTCTCCCAGTCGCGGTTCTCGCCGAGGCCGTGTCCGACGCCCTGCCAGGCGTCGTCGATCTGCACATACTCGGCACCGAACGGGAGCAGGTTTCGCGCCATCCACTCGGCGTTGCGGACCACGTCGTCTTCGCTCAATTCCTGGTAGTACTGATACCACGAGCACCAACCCGACGGCGGCCGCGGGAAGTTCGTGCGGTCCAGGGCACGCTCGTGATGGGCGATGCCGCGCACGTCGCGCACGAAATGTTCGAAGCGAGCCACGCGGACGTTTGTCTCGTCGGGCCCGTCGAGCACCAGCCGCTCGCCGTCGAAGCACAGCGGCGCCGGCAGCGGCTGCTCAAAGCGAAACAGGCGATCTGTCTCCGGATCGTAGACGCTGTCCCAGGCCGGCGAAGTCACCGGCCCCAGCGCGGTGAACATAACGCGCGACCCGGCCGGCGGCTCCATTCGGCAGGCGAACGCCGACGGGCTCCAGTTCAATTCGCCGCGCACGTCGCCCAGGCGCCCCTCGACGCGGTCGATCCGCGGCGGCTTCATGATCGGGACGATCTGCTGCATGGCGGCTTCTCCGAAAAGAGGCGCCGTGGTCAGGACGGCCAACACGCTGGCCCACGCGGTTCTGCGCATGACGGATGCGGTCGTCATCGTCGCGCCTCGCGCATCAGCGCCTTGATGGTTTGCACCTGGCCGGTGTGGTACACGTCGTGAAGGGCGATTCCGTGCAGAAGCTTGAGATTGCTGACTTTGCTGCCGGCGGGCGCGACGTGCCATTCCGCCGGCCGCACTTCCGCCGCCACTTGCAGCAGCAGCGCGTGCTGGGCATCGAGCAGCGCGCGGATCTCGCACCAGACCGGCTCGTCGAACGGCTCCGGCAGGCGGAACCAGTTGCTGCCCTTCAGCGGAAACGAGCCGCGCTTGTCGCCGCGAAAGCGTCTCACGACCGTGTATTTCCAGTACGCGCAGTGTGCCGCGATTTCGGCGATGCAGTGGCGGCGGGCCGCGGGGCGCCAGGCGGCTTCGCGCGCGGTCAGGCCGCGTAGCGACCCTTTGAGCGTGGTGCCGTGCCAGGCCTTGCCGCGGTAGCCTTCGTCAATCAGCGCGACAATCGGATTGTGGTCCTGGCGTGTCGATTGAGCCATCGTCGAGATTCCCTGCGGATTGCGATCCAGCGCTGCACAAAGTCCGATCTCCGCCGAAGCGCGCCCCTCCCCGACATTGCCGCGGCGCTGGGCATGATACCGGCGATGGAAGGCGGTGGGTCCGTATGCGGCGGATCGAAAGTCCGAATAATCGTCTCATTTGGAACGCCGCTTGCTGGACAGTGGCAGAGCCGGCAGGTATGCTCTGCGGAACAATTCGCGTGGTTTCCGGACCACGCACGACTGCGCGTGTCGCGGCCGGTCGATGGGGGGACTCGAGTCCGGCGAATCTGCTGGCGTCTCGATGCGGGCGGTGGGACGCGGCGTGACGCTGCTTGGGGAGCGGGCCGCGAAAGTGCCGATAGGAGTGATTATTTCGCCCGTGACGATGGGTCTCGTCGCGGATTGAATGGACACACGAGATTCTCTGGAGGTTGATTGACCAAGCAGGAAAGCATCACGATCGAAGCCACCGTGACCAAGGCGCTACCGAACGCCATGTTTCTGGTCAGCGCGTCGGTGGGCACTGAAACGCACGAAGTTCTGGCGCACGTTTCGGGCAAGATGCGCAAGCACTTCATTCGTATTCTTCCGGGCGATCAGGTCACCGTGGAAATCTCGCCCTACGACCTGAAACGCGGCCGGATCATCTACCGCCAGAAATAGTCGCCGCTCCACAGTCCCGGGGGAAGTCCAGGGTTGCTGTGCGCGCGCGGGCCGCACAAGCGAACAGCCGCGGGGCGCGTGGCCACCGCGGCTGCCCGATTCGTCTTTGCATCCGCTCGATTTCAGCGGATGTCGATGTCGATCGGCATGAACATGCCGACGCGCTCGCGGTCGAGGATGATCGCGTTGCGCAGCCCGCGCATCATCTGAACGGCCTGGCGCGGCGCCAGCTCGCTCAGCAGCGGTGCCACGCGGCGGATGAGCGGGTCGGTCAGCAGCGCGTCGCCCAGGTTGACGTCGATCTTCCACTCATCATCACGCTCATCGGATTCGAAAATCTCGGCGAAGATGTCGCCGATGTCCTTCGGCTTGGGCAGCACGCGCACGTCGTAGTCGTTGCCAAGTCCCGACTTCTCCGCGGCCAGCTTGATCGCGTCGCGGAGGCCGCCGATCTGGTCGATCAACCCGAGCTCAAGCGCCTGCTTGCCGGTGTAGACCCGTCCGCCGGCCATTTTCTCGAGGTCGCCCTTGAGGCGTTTGCCGCGCGACGCCATGACGCGGCCCTTGAACTGGTCATAGACCGAGTCGAGGTAGCCGCGTATCTTGGCGCGCTCCGCGTCGGTCCAGACGCGGTTCGTGCTCGTCAGCCCGGCGTTCTTGCCGCGATTGAACTCCGTCACGCTCAGGCCGGCCCAGTCCATCAGACCCTTCAGCACCAGCTTGCCGCCCACCACGCCGATCGAACCGGTGATCGTCGTCTCCTCGGCGAAAATGACGTCGCCGGGGATCGCCACGTAGTAGCCGCCGCTGCCGGCCACGCTGCCCATGCTCACGATGAGCGGTTTTTCGCGGGCGCAGCGCGTGGCGGCGTCCCACATGATGTCGCTGCCCAAAGCCGAGCCGCCCGGCGAATCGACGCGAACCACCACGGCCTTGATGTTGGTGTCTTCGCGGGCCTTCTCGAAAGCGGCCCGGATGGTTGTGCTGCCGGCGTTGCCCGACGAGAACGGACCCTGGTCGCTCTTGCCGGTCGTGATGCCGCCATCGATGTACACAATCGCAATGGCCGGCTTCCCGGAAACCTCGCCCTTCTTCATCAGGTCGCCGAACATCTGAAAGAGCGCGAAGGGGTTGTTCAGGTCCAGCTTGAGCTTGTCGTCGTCCGCGCCGTAATGCTTCACGACGACCACGTCCTTGCCGTACTCCTTCTGAATCCGCTGGCGAAAGGCGGGGAACGTCTCGATCGCGTCGACCAGCTTCAGCTCGGCGGCGCGCTTGCCTTCCAGCGGCGCCTCGTCGACCGCGGCCTTGACGTCCGTCGGCGAAAGCTTGCGGCCCTCGGCGATCAGGCGAATCCAGCGGTCGTAGATGCCGTCGAGCAGCCAGTTGATCTGCTCGGCGTTCTCCTTGCTCGGCTCGGTCCGAGTGAACGGCTCGAGCGCGCTCTTGTAGTCGCCGCAGTGCATCATGTCGGCGGTGACGCCGATCTTGTCGAACATGCCCTTGTAGAACATCATCTCGCCGTGCAGGCCGAGAATGTCGAGCGTGCTGTACTCGGTCAGCGAGATGTGGTCGGCTGTGGAGGCCAGCGCGTACGACGCGTTGGCGGCGTGGTCGAGATAGCAATAGACCTTCTTGCCGGCGCCCTTGAAGCGGTTGATCGCGCGGGTCAGTTCCTCGACCTGCGCCATGGCGACGCCCGGACCGTCGATCAGCAGCACGGCGCCGTTGATCTCCGGATCCTTCGCGGCCTTGTCGATCACGTCGATCCACTCGCGCAGCGTGCGACTCTTGGAGCCTCCGAAGATGCTCATGTCCATCGGAGCCGGCGATTCGGAGACCGGGCTGTCGAACGTCAGCCGCACGAGCCGCTTCTGCGCGAGGGCCCAGCCCGGCAGAAACGCAGAGACGGCGAACAGCGCCGCCAGGGCGAGCCCGCCCCGTCGATGTAGACCTGTCATACGCTCACTCCTTTCGGAATATTCCGCGCCCGTGCCGCCGTTCCGCGGGGCCGGGTCGCTGCGTGGGGAGACCTCTCACTCAAAATATACACGCGCTTTGGCGCGATGCAATTATTCAATGGCGCGGAATTTGTAAACATGGTTGACTTTCCGCGCCGCGGCGCCGCAAAGGCCCGGACACATCGCTTGCGCCGCCGCTCCGCAACCACGACTCGTCATCCGCTCGCCGCTGGTTCGGCCTTGCGGCGGACCTTGCCTAACGGCTGCGCGCGACGAACCACCGTCTTTCAGCGGCATCCCACCACCCGGCTCGCCCGATCGACGAACCGTCGTCACCAACGCTCACCGCTTCCGCGCCAGCAGCAGCCCGTCGCCGATCGGCACGAGACACGCGCTGACCCGCGCGTCGTGCGCCACTTTGCGGTTCATTGCCCGCATCGCCACCGTGTCGCGGTCGACGGCCGCCGGATCGGCGACGCGCCCGTCGCGCAGCGCGTTATCGAGCGCCACGACCCCGCCCGGCCGCAGCAGGCGCAGCATCCGCTCGTAGTACGCGTCGCTGCCGGTCTTGTCCGCGTCGATGAACGCGAAATCGAACGTCTCCAGCATCGCGGCATCGGCGCACAGCGCGTCGAGCGACTCCAATCCCGGGCCGAGCCGCAGCTCGATTTTCCCGGCGACGCCGGCACGGTCCCAATAACGCCGCGCGATATCGGTCCATTCGCGGCTGACGTCGCAGCAGATCATCCGGCCGTCGGCCGGCAGCGCCAACGCCACGCAGATCGAGCTGTAGCCGGTGAACGTGCCGACTTCGACCGCTCGGCGGGCGCCGATCAGCTCGCAGAGCAGCCGCATGAACTGCCCCTGCTCGGGTGCGATCTGCATCTCGCCGCGCTCCAGTTGTGCGGTCTCGGCCCGCAACTCGCGCAGCGCGGGGTGCTCGTCGATCGTCTCGCGCAGCAGGTATTCGTGCAGCGCGTCGGACAATTGCAGTGTGCGTGTGGACATCGGTCGCTCCGTGAGTGGGGGATAGCATACTCGATCGTGCCGCGGGTTCTGCGCGGGCAAGTACGTCGCCACGTCTCGCCTGGGTAGCGTCAGGCCTCCGTGCCTGACGAATCCGAGGCCGTCGCCAAGGTTTCTGGCCGCGACTTCGTGGCTGCGTGCATTCGTAGCTTTGTGGCGGGGCGAACCCTGGCGACTGGCCCTTGACGCGACGAATGCCGCGACGCGGCATTGGTCGCTACGCGATCGCAGCGAAGCTGGCCGTCGTGTCAAGGGTCGGCTGACGGTGATGGTGAAGGCCGCCGACACCAAGGCGTGGGTCTACAAGCGCGTGAACGACGGCATCTTGCAAAGCCCGCTCTCGTGGCCGGCGCCCGCTCTGGTCGAGCGGCGGCGTTTTTCAGACGTGGAGCGGTCGGGTAGAATAGTGCTGCGCGACCGGCGGGCAGTTCGACGGCGCCCGGCAGCACGACCCGCAAGCAGGATCACTCGATGCAGAAACCCCGTGGCGTGGAAATCTCCGCAGACGACGCGGATCAGATCGACGAGGCTCTCGACTTCGCCGTCGAGGCGGCACGCGTCGCCGCGGAGAGTCGCACCGAACAGGTTCTTGTGCTTGATCTGCGCGGGTTGAGCGGCATTGCCGACTTCTTCGTCATCGGAACCGGCTCGTCCGACCGGCAGATGCGGGCCGTCGCGGACCTGATCGAAAAGCACGCCCGCAGCGTCGGCCGCAGGCCCTACCGAGTGGCCGATTCGGCAGCGGCGAGCTGGATTCTGGCCGACTACGTCGACGTCGTCGTGCATTTGTTCGACCAGAAACACCGCCGCTACTACGACCTGGACAGCCTCTGGGGCGACGCCCCGCGGATCGACTGGACGAAGAGCGACGACGAGCCCGGTGAACCGCCCGCGCCGGCGGATTGACCAGCCGCGCGGGCGATTTCCAGGCGTTGAAACGCATGGCTGTCCTTTTTCGATGAGGGTGCGGCGAGTCGGGAAATCCGAACCCCCGACGCAAGTCGGGGGCCGTGCCCGCGAGCACGCCGCTGCGCCCTGGCGACGTTCCCCGTCGCGGTGCGACTGCCTTGCCTCCCACCCCTCACTCGCGTGAGGGGTTCGGATGGGTCGACGCCCGCCCGGCGACCAAATCCGATCCCCCGACGCAAGTCGGGAAATCCGAACCCCCGACGCAAGTCGGGGAATCCGAACCCCAGACGCAAGTCGGGGGCCGTGCCCGCGAGCACGCCGCTGCGCCCTGGCGACGTTCCCTGTCGCGGCGCGACTGCCTTGCCTCCCACCCCTCACTCGCGTGAGGGGTTCGGATGGGTCGACGCCCGCCCGGCGACCAAATCCGAACCCCCGACGCAAGTCGGGAAATCCGAACCACCCCCGACGCAAGTCGGGGGCCGTGCCCGCGAGCACGCCGCTGCGCCCTGGCGACGTTCCTCGTCGCGGCGCGACTGCCTTGCCTCCCACCCCTCACTCGCGTGAGGGGTTCGGATGGGTCGACGCCCGCCCGGCGGCGGCTCTCCATCTCCAGCGGCTCTCCAGCGGCTGCGCTCCGCATCTGCGTGCGGCCGGGGCGATGTTTGCCCGACGGGTCGCTGCGTGGGTACACTTCAAGCGTGGTGGGAACGTGAGAACGTGAAAACCCGATGAAGTGAGAAGGACGTGCAATGACTCGACTGCGGTTGGGACTTGCGATCGATCGACGGGGGCTTCGCGCCGCATCGGCGACAAGGCCGTGGCGCGGGCGTGGGGCGCTGTGTCTGCGCTGGTGCGGGCGCCGGGCGATCTGTGTGCTGATGTGGGCGGCGCTCGGGCTGCACCTGGCGATCTGCCCGCCGGCGCTGGCTCAGAAGTCGGGTCCGCATCGCATCACGAAGGTCGACAACACGCGCGTGGAGGGCGAGCTGCGCGAGGTGGCGGGAGGTTATGAGATCACGACGCGCCAGGGCGTGGTGGTGACGATCAAGTCGAAGGACGTGCGGAAGATCGAGAAACTGGACGCATCCGCGGGCGGGGCCGGCAAGCCGGCCCCGGTCGATGCGGCGCAGATCAGCGACGAGGAGATTGAAGAGCTGATCGGCGAGGACGGCATCAGCGACGAGGAGGCGGATGACAGCGAGATCAACAGCCTGGCGCCGCTGCCGCTCAATGCGGAGAACGTGGACGGCATGAAGAAGCTGGCCGGCGAGAAGGCCGCCGTGCTGGAAACGCCGCACGTCGTGCTGGTGTACACCTCGACGAAGGAAACGGCCCGGCGGCTGGCGACGCGTCTGGAGAGCGTGTATTCGTGGACGCACAAGTTCATGGAAATGTGCGGGATTCCCAATGTTCGCCCGGAGCACAAGATCGAGATTTTCTTCTTTGCCACGCATGACGAGTACATGGCGTTCGGCAACAGCGTGGGGGGCATTCCGCCCTGGGCGTCGGGGTTCTATCTGCCCTCGCTGAACCGCTCGGCGTTCTACGACCTGGCGGACGAGCCGGGGATGCGGCAGCGGCGCGAGGCGGTGAACCAGCCGGGAGTGAGCTACCGCATCAAGCAGCGCTACAACGGCCGGTTGAAGCGCTACAGCGACTATCTCAACCGCACGGTCATCCAGCACGAGGCGGCGCACCACATGCAGTTCAACACGGGCGTGCTCGACCGGCGGGGAGATTTTCCGCGCTGGCTGAGCGAGGGGCTGGCGCAGATGTTCGAGATGCCGCCGGGGAAGAAAGGCGGCAGCCTGGGCGTGACGAATCACTATCGGCTGGTGCAGTTCAACATGATGTTCCGGGGCGGGACGGCGAAGGTCATTCCGACGCGGCAGTTCATCGTGCAGGATCAGGAGGGCTGGCCGGACGCCTACCCGCAGGCCTGGGCGCTGACGCACTACCTGTGGAAGAAGCATCGGGACAAGTTCGCGGACTACATGCGGAAGGTGGCGGCGCGGGGCGAGAGGAAGCAGACGCCGGCGGACCGGCTGATCGAGTTTGAGTCGATCTTCGGCAAGCTGGACGAGAAGTGGGATCAGGCGTTCGTCAAGTTCATCTTCGACATTCCGCCCAGCCGCGAGGCGCTGGACTTCTGAGGGGCGCCGGATGGCCGCGAAGCTACGCTGGACCGACAGCGAGGACATCGCGATTCTTCTGCATGAGCGGTTTCCGGAGCTTGATCCGCTGTCCGTCCGGTTCACAGACCTGCATCAATGGGTCTGCGAGCTGCCGGATTTCGGCGACGACCCGAAAGCCAGCAACGAAGCGAAGCTCGAAGCGATTCAGATGGCGTGGTGGGAGGAGTACAAGGACGCGCACGAGGAGGGGTAGCGACGCGGCGCGCGAGGACGCGTCGCGCGCGACGAAGACGGGAGCGCAGTTTGGGCTTGGTTGGAAGCGCGTGTGGGGGATGGAACGGGGACAGTTTCCGAGAGCCGGCACGAAACGTGCGGTACAATGGGGCCGTCTCGGCCTCGCACCCACACCGCCAAGGAGATGAACATGAAAACATCGATCGCCGCGCAGAAGTCGATCGCCGCGCTGAAATCACTTGCCGCGTTCATCAGCTTCGTGCTCACGCCGTTGCTTGCCAGCGCCCAGAACTATTCCTGGACAAACGTCCGGATTGTGCCCGACGATCTCATTCAAACCGAAGACGCCTGGAGCGCGGTGCGGATTGAAGACCCGCAGTTCACGTCATATCGCATCGCCGCCGACGACTTCACGCTGACCGAGACCACGCAGATCACCACCATCGGCTTCTGGGGGGTCGAGGTGGGCACGCCGCCGATTTTCTCGGGCGACTGGTACATCTATGAGAATGCGGGCGGCTCGCCGGGGAGCCTGATTGCGGCGGGGCCGGACGAGCCGATGGCCCACGCGCTGACGGGGTGGACGAGTCCGACGTTCGGCGACATCTACTCGAACGTGATGCATCCGAGCGGGCTGGTGCTGCCGGCGGGCAATTACTTTCTGGCGTTCCGCACGTATCAGGGCTACATCCCGATCGGCAAGCACACGAACGCGGCCTTCACGACGCGCTGGGCGAACGGGGCGGCGACGGCGCACTGGAGTTTCGACGTGCTGCCCGACGGCAGCGTCACGGGAGCATGGGTGCCGATGTCGGTCTTCAATCTGGTCGCCGAGCAGGAGTGGGCGTTCTGGCTCGAGGGCCAGACGGTCTCCAACTGTGTTCCGTGCGATACGAACTGCGACGGCAGCGTCAACGGATTCGACATTGACCCGCTCGTCGATCTGCTGACGGGCGGCGGAACGCCGTGCTCGCCATGCGCGGGGGACGTGAACGGCGATGGGAGCATCAACGGGTTTGACGTCGATGGGTTTGTGGCGGCACTGAGCGGGGGCGGATGCTGAGCGGCGGGTGGCGTGTTGAGCGACCCGTGGCATGCTCTCGCCGTCAGGCGCGAGCATGACTTCGGCTCGCTCATAGATGCCACGGGGCAAGCGCCCGCCACCGCGCGAGAGCACGGCACGCTGGCCGGTCTACGGCATGACGGTGACGCAGTCCACTTCGAGCAGCGCGCCGGGGACGACCAGCTCCTTGACGACGATGCTCGAGCGGGCGGGCGGGTCCTTGGGGAAATACTCGACGTAGAGCTTGTTGAACGTCGCGAAGTCGGAGGCGGCGGCGATGTAGACCGTGCACTTGAGCACCAGGTCCAGGCGCGATCCCGCGGCTTCGACCGAGGCTTTGAGGTTGTCGAGCGTTTGCCGGCACTGCGGCTCGAACTCGGGCGCGACGAGATCGCGGGTGCCGGGTTTCTGCCCGACGACGCCGGCGACAAAGACGAGCTTGCCATAGCGTACGGCGCGGGAAAAGGTCGGGTAGGGACTGCCGGGGACGATGGAGCGGACGGGTTCCTCGCCGGGCAGCGGTTCGCTGGCTGAGGCCAGCGGTGCGGCACGGGCGGCTCGGGCCGGGACGCCGCCGAGGAGCGCGGTGATTCCGAGCTGAGTGCAGAACGAACGGCGCGAGTCGGCGGACATGGTTGAGTTCTCCTGGGCGTTGCGTTCGGGGAATTCGGGCGGAGCGGGGGTGCGGCGGCGCGGCGCTGCGAGCGCCGTAGCGTCGCCGGCGGTTCAGTTGCGCGGCTCGTCGCGGAGCTTGAGCATCCAGACCTCGTTGCCCGAGGGGCTGTAGTAGACCTTGGTCATGTAAGAGTGAATCAGCATGATTCCGCGGCCGTTGGGGCGTTCGATGTTCTCGGCGGCGGTGGGGTCAGGGACGGTGTCGGGGTGAAAGCCGCAGCCCTCGTCGCGCACCATGATGATGACGCGCTGCGGGGCGATGTGATAGCGGACGGTGATCCGCTTGGTCGGATCGCACTTGTTGCCGTGCTTGACGGCGTTGGTCATGGCCTCTTCGAGCGCCAACTTGACGGCGAAGACGGTGTCCTCGCTGTAGCCGTGGCGGTTGAGCTCGGCCAGGATGGTGTCTTCCGGCAGCTTGGCGGAGCGGAGGTCGTTGCGGACGACCATCTCGCACAGGCCGTTCAGATCGAGGTCGAAGCCGTCCGGAATCTGACTGGACATTCTGTCGCCGCCGCGGAACGCGCCTAGAACCCGGCGAGCGCCTGCTCAGCGCTGTCGTGAATCTCGAAGACCTTGTTCAGCTTGGTGATCTTGAAGACTTCGAAAATCTGGCGGTTGATGTCGGAGAGTTTCAGCGAGCCCTTGCGCTCCTTGATCTTCTTGTTGAGCGTGATGAGCATGCCGAGGGCCGCGGAGGAAAGGTGATCGACGTTCTTGAAATTCAGCAGCAGCTTGATGCCGGCTTCGGTCTCCACCAGCCGGTCGAGCTCTTCGCCGATCTCCTGGATCGAGAGCTCCTCAAGGATTTTGCGATCGGCGAACTCGACCACCGACACGCCATCCGCCCGACGGACCTTCAGATGCGATGACGGCTGCTCCATGAGGCATGATTCCTTAGAGGCGCACTCTCTCGGTGCCGGTGTAGTTTGCGCTACCGGACGCGTGACATCGTTAACGCGCGCGATTGTCGGCCGTTGCGCCAAACGTGTCAAGTCAGCTTGTCGCACCGGCGTCTCTCCATGGCAGGCCGCGGCCGGTCCGCGCCGCGCTTGTATTGAAATCGGCGATTGGATAACGTTGGGTGAGGAACGTCCGGATGCGGCGGGCCGGCCGGCACGCGGACGCGGCACACCACTGTTATCAGGAGCATGACATGCACCGCAACGGACGAACGGCGCTCGTCGCCGCGCTCATCTCGCAGGTTTCTTTCGGACTGGCGCAATCGACCCTGGAGTCTCCGGTCGGCGAATGGGTCCCCTACGATCTCGATACCGGGACGCTCGTGAACACCGACACGCAGCCCCGGCTGCTCTTCGCCAGCGATGTCATGCTGGAAGGGTCGGCGTGGATCCGCCTGTATTTCTCGGACGTCACGCTCGGACCCGGCAGCTTCCTGCGGGCAACCTCGCTGCTGGACGGCTCGTCGCAGGAGCTGGACGCCGACGGCGTGGCGATGTGGAGCGATTCGACGGCGTACTTCAACGGCGCATGCGTGCGGCTGGAGGTGGTGGCCGGTCCGGAAACGAGCAACCGGCTACTGATCACACAGGTCGCGGCGGAAGCGGCGCGTGGCGAAGTCGCCGATCCGTGCGGGATCTGCGGCGCCGACGACCGTGTCGCCGCGAATCAGGACTGGGCGGGACGTCTGCTGCCGATCGGCTGCACCGGGTCGATCTACACGCCCGATAGCTGCATCGTCACGGCGGGGCATTGCAGCACCTCGGGGCTGGTGCTGCAATTCCGCGTGCCGGCGTCGCTGAGCAACTGCAACACGGTCAACCCGCCGGTGGAAGATCAGTTCCCGATCGTGGCGCGGCAGGGTGTGAATGGCGGCGTGGGGAACGACTGGGCGGTGATGACGACCGGGACCAATAACCTGGGGCAGAAGGCGTTCCAGCGGTATGGTCAGTTACGTCCGATCACGAACATTCCGGCGAGCGTGGGCAACACGGCGACGGTGACGGGCTTCGGCGTCGACAGCGAGTGCACGAAGTCGCAAACGCAGCAGACCAACAGCGGTCCGATCACGCTGCGGTCGGCTTCGCACTACGAGTACACGATCGACGTGCGGGGCGGCAACTCGGGCTCGGCGCTGATCTTCAACAATCAGATCGTCGGCATCGTGACGCACTGCTCGACGAATTGTCCCAACTACGCAACGCGCGCCGACCTGGCGGCGTTCGTCGCCGGCCGGGCAAACACCTGTCCGACGCCGTGCAACCCGTGCGACGTGAACTGCGACGGCGAAGTGAACGGGTTTGACATTGGGCCGATGGTGACGCTGCTCGACAGCGGCGGGACGCGCTGCTCGACGTGCGCCGGCGACGCGAACGGGGACGGGTTCGTGAACGGTTTCGACGTTGACGACTTCGTCGCGTGCCTGACGGGCGGATGACGCGCGGGCGTTTGCGTCGGCGTGAGGCGCGAGGAAAGGAGCCATCGATGAGCACGATGCGATCGCTAACCGGCCTGGCGGCCGGACTGCTGGCGCTTTCGACCGGAGCGCGGGCGACGGCGCAGGCGCAACTCGATGCGCCCGTCGGACAGTACGTGTCATGGGAGCTGGACAGCGGCGCGCTCGACAATGCGTCGGGCGAGCCGCTGCTGCTTTTCTCGACTCAGGTGCAGGTGGAGGAAGCGGCGTGGATGCGGCTCTATTTTGCCGAGGTGACGCTGCGCGGCGCCAGTTTCGTGCGCGTCACGTCGCTGCTGGATGGGGCGACGCAGGAGCTTGACGCCGCCGCAATCGGGGCCTGGG
This sequence comes from Phycisphaerae bacterium, assembly GCA_022072445.1. Classification (GTDB taxonomy): domain Bacteria; phylum Planctomycetota; class Phycisphaerae; order UBA1845; family Fen-1342; genus JAJVHV01. The sequence goes on from JAJVHV010000034.1 coordinate 63,748, forward strand.
GCAACACGACCGCGTATTTCAACGGCGCCGCCGTCACGCTCGAACTGATCGCCGGGCCGCGTACCGCTGGCAACCGCGTCGCGCTCGATCGCGTCGCGGTCGAGTTTTCGCTCGCCGGTTCGATCGCCGAGGCCTGCGGCATCTGCGGCGGCGACGATCGCGTGTCGTCGAATGAGGACTGGTCGGGGCGCTTGATGCCGGTGGGCTGCACGGCGAGCGTCTACACGGTCGACAGTTGCATCGTGACGGCCGGGCACTGCTCGGGCGGCTCGAACCTGGTGATTCAGTTCCGCGTACCGCCGTCGAACGCGAACTGCACGCTGAACCAGCCGACGATCGAGGAGCAGTTTCCGATCACGGCGCAGCAGTTTCAGAGCGCGGGGGTGGGGAACGACTGGGGCGTGATGACGACCGGGGCGAACAACCTCGGCCAGACGGCGTTCGAGCGGTACGGCGTTTACCGGCGGGTGGCCTATACGCCGGGCGGCGTGGGCGAGACGGGGACGCTGTGGGGCTATGGGGTGGACGGCGAGTGCGTCAAGTCGCAGACGCAGCAGACCAGCAGCGGGCCGATCGTGTCGCGCGGAGCGTCGGCGTACAGCTTCTCGATCGACCTGCAAGGCGGGAACTCGGGCACGGGGTTGATTTTCGACAGCGAGATCATCGCGATCGTGACGCATTGCCAGGTGGGCTGTCCGAATTTCGGGACGCGCTCCGACCGACCGAATTTTGTGGCGGCGCGGGCAGCGGTTTGTCCGACGCAGTGCAACCCGTGCGACGTGAATTGCGACGGGACGGTGAACGGGTTCGACGTCGAGCCGTTTGTCGATCTGCTCAATTTTGTCGGCACGAAGTGCGACGCGTGTGCGGGCGACGTGAACGGCGACGGGTTCGTGAATGGGTTTGACATTGACGGCCTGGTGGCGTGTTTGACGGGCGGGTGAGGGCGCGGGGCAAGTCGTGATCCGAGCGCGAGCGTGGGTCTTCAGCGCGAGTCGTGATCCGGGCTCGAGGCGGAGTGCAGCCGGGGCGGCTGCTCTTCACAGGTTCACTCGCATGCTCACGCCTGGCGGCGAGAAGATGCCACCCGAGTTGGGGGCGGCGGGGGGCGCACAGTCGGCGTGAGGACACGCCGGCACGGATGGGAGTGCAGCCGGGGGGCGGCTGCTCTACACGGTCTCACAGCCGGGGGCGGCTGTGCTACATGGCGGCTGCGGATATGATCGGGCACGCCGAGCGTGTGGAGCGGTTTTCCGGAGATCAGCCCGATGAGCCAGACCTTTTCGACCGTCCTGACCGGTGTTGAGAACGGCGTGCTGACGATCACGCTCAATCGACCGGAATCGCTGAACGCCTATAACGAGACGATGAGCGTCGAGCTGGCCGCGGCGCTGAAGGCGGCGGAGCGCGACGATGCGATCCGCTGTGTCGTGCTGACCGGCGCGGGCCGGGCGTTCTGCTCGGGTCAGGACTTGCAGGAGGTTCGCGGACGATACGCCGCTGATTCGCAGGGCCCGATCGACTTCGGCGCCCATCTGCGGAGCAAGTACGCGCCGATCGTGACGCGGCTGCGGACGCTGGAGAAGCCGGTGGTCGCGGCTGTGAACGGCGTGGCGGCGGGCGCGGGGGCGAGTTTTGCATTCGCGGCCGATCTGCGGATCGCGGCCGCCGGGGCGTCGTTCGTGATGGCGTTCGTGCACGTCGGGCTGGTGCCCGATTCGGCGGCGACGGTCACGCTCCAGCGGCTGGTCGGGTTCGGCAAGGCGGCGGAGCTCTGCTTCCTGGGCGAGAAGGTACCGGCCGACGAGGCGCTGCGGATCGGGCTGGTGAATCGGGTCGTGCCGGACGAGGCGCTGCCGGCGGCGACGCGCGAGCTGGCGGCGCGGCTGGCGGCGATGCCGACGCGGGCGATCGGCCTGACCAAGCGGGCGCTGAATCGTGCGTGGACGGCGGACCTGGGCGACCAACTGGAGTACGAGGCGTTCGTGCAGCAGACGGCGGGGCAGACGGCGGATCATCGCGAGGGCGTGATGGCGTTCATCGAGAAACGCAAGCCGCGGTTTCAGGGCAAGTGAGCGATGCTTGACGGGCGGAGTTTCGTTGTGTTCGAAATGTGGGCGGGGCTGCCGTGGCCAATGCGCGTGGGCATCGCCACCGTTATTCTTGGAGTGACCACGCTCCTGTATTGGCTCGAGTACATTCCGTTTCGTCCGGCATTGCTCGGTTGGGCCATCGGCAGTCCGCTGTTCGTGTTTGCGTGGCCGAGCGATTCGGAACGCCGCGGGTATCGCTTCTGACGGAGACGGTGCGCGGATGAGCGAGCAATCGGTCTGGTCTGCGGCGACGCTGGCGCTGATCGAGGCCGCGATCGACGAGGACCTGGGGACGGCCGGCGACGTGAGCAGCGCGCTGCTTGACGAACCGGACGCCGAATGTACGGGGCTGCTCGTCAGCCGTGCGCCGGGCGTGCTCTGTGGGCGGGTGTTGCTGCCGGCGGTGTGTGCCGCGTTTGGCCGGCGGCTGGACGCCGAGCTGGTCGTCGAGCCTGCGCGGCGGGTGGACGACCGCCTGGCCGACTTCTCCGACGGCGACGCGATCCGGCCGGGCGTCGCGTTCTGCCGGCTGCGCGGGCCGCGGGCTGGGCTGCTGACGGCGGAACGCACGCTGCTGAATTTCCTGACGCGCATGAGCGGGGTGGCGACGCTGACGCGGCAGTTTGTCGAGGCGGCCCGGGCGGTGTCGCCGGCCGTTCAGATCGTCGATACGCGCAAGACGATTCCGGGCTGGCGCGAGCTGGACAAGTACGCAGTGCGCTGCGGCGGCGGCGTCAATCATCGCATGGGGCTGTATGACGCGGTTCTGATCAAGGACAACCACCTGGCGGGTGTGACGGACGAGCGCTTCGCGGCCGCGGCTTTCGAGTTGCTGAACCGGCTTGGGCCGGCGGCGGCGCCGGGTGCGCGGCGGCCGGGGGGCAAGCCCGCGTTTGTCGAGGTGGAGGTGGACACGCTGGGGCAGTTCCGGGCGGTGCTGGACGTCGTGGGCGTGGACGTCGTGCTGCTCGACAACATGTCGCCTGAAACGCTGCGCGCCGCGGTCGAGCTGCGCGAGCGGCGCGGGCTGCGCGGACGGCTGCTGCTGGAGGCGAGCGGCGGCGTGACGCTGGAGAACGTTGCGGCGATTGCGGCCAGTGGCGTGGATCGGATCGCGGTCGGAGCGCTGACGCACTCGGCAGCCGGATTGGACATCGGTCTTGATCTGGAGTCGGGCGCGGGCTGAGCGGCGGATGATCGCCCTTCCAGGGCTTCATGCTGCGCGGCCGTTCCGTGGGCTAGGGCCCACATTGGGCGATACTGGGCTCGAACCAGTGACCTCGTGCTTGTCGAGCACGCGCTCTAGCCAACTGAGCTAATCGCCCGGCAGTTGGAATAATCAGCCGTTGGCGGGGGGAAGTCAAGCGCCCCCTGCCGACACGCGGACGAGCCGCTACAATACCGCGTCTTTCGGCCGGCATCCGGCCGGGTGCGAAGCGGTGTGCCCGGCTCCGGCCGAAATCACCCATGCAACAGAAGCTGATGGACGCCACAACCCACGAGACGCGAGACGCGCTACCATACGTGCCGCGGGACGCCGCCACGACTTCGCTCTGGCTGCATCGCTTCACGTTGGTGACGCTCGTCGCGACGTTCGTGCTGATTGTGGCGGGCGGGATCGTGACGACGCGCGACGCCGGACTGGCGGTCCCGGACTGGCCGCTGTCGTTCGGCAAGCTGATGCCGGAGCGCTGGTACGCGATCGGCAACATCGCCGCGGAGCACACGCACCGTATGATTGCCGGGACGGTGGCACTGCTGATGCTAGCGCTGGCGATCTGCGTGCAGCTCAACGAACGGCGCGGCTGGGTGCGCGGATTGGCTTGGGTCGCGCTGGCCGCCGTGATCTCGCAGGCGCTGCTGGGCGGCGCGACGGTGCTGGTGCTGGGCGCGGCGCGGACGTACATCCGCGTCTTTCATGCGGCGCTGGCGCAGACGTTTTTCATGCTGGTCATGACGCTGGCGGCGGTCACGTCGCGACACTGGCCGGCGCGGCGCGCTTCGGCGGCGACGCCGTCCGGTGCGCTCCGCGCGGTGTGCACGCTGACGGCCGCGGTGCTGTTCGTCCAGGTCATGCTGGGCGCGGTGATGCGGCACACGCACTCGGCGACGGCACTGCTCGAGTTTCCGGCCAGTTTCGACGGGAAGCTGCTTCCGCCGGCCGACGAATCGGCTCTGGCGGCGCTGAACGAGGCGCGGTTTGAGGCGCACGAACTGGAGGCCGTGACACTGCCGCAGGTCTGGGCGAATTTCGCGCACCGGGCGTTCGCGCTGCTCGTGGCGGCGACGGTGGCAGGCATGGCCGCGTACGTGCTGCGGCATCATCGGCAGAATCCGCGGCTGGCCGGGCCGGCGGTGTGGCTGCTGGTGCTGCTGGTCGTGCAGGTGCTGCTCGGGGCGCTGGCGGTCTGGTCGGCGCGCAACGTGCTGATGACGACGAAGCACGTGGCGGTCGGCGTGCTGATGTTCGCACTCGCGTTCAACCTTGCGTTGCGCGGCTGGAGAGTCGGGCGCCTGCCGGCGACGGCTCCGCAGAACGCGGCCGCGCCGCCGGGCTGGGGAGTAGCCTCCACGTGAAACCAACGTCCGAACTCGCCGCAGGCACTCCGCTGGCCGTGCGTCTGTCGCTGCGCGACGCGCTGGAGCTGTGCAAACCGCGCCTGAGCCTGATGGTGCTGCTGACGACGGCGGTCGGCTTTCTCATGGCGCCGTCAGCCGAGTTCAATCTCTCCGCCTTGCTGCACGTGATTTTCGGCACGGCGCTGGCCGCGGGTGGTGCCAGCGCGCTCAATCAGTACATGGAGCGCGACGCCGACGCGCGCATGCGCCGCACAGCCCGGCGGCCGTTGCCCGACGGGCGGGTGTCGCCGCGCGACGCGCTGCTGTTCGGGGCGGCGTGCTGCCTGGCGGGGGTCGCTTATCTGCTATTGGCGGTCAACCTGCTGACCGGGCTGCTGTGCTTCCTGACGATTGCCAGCTACCTGCTGGCGTACACGCCGCTGAAACGCCGCTCGCCGATCTGCACGCTGGTGGGCGCGGTGCCGGGTGCGCTGCCGATCATGATGGGCTGGACGGCGCAGACCGGCCGTGTCGACGCGACGGCGTGGATTCTGTTTGCGATTCTCTTCATCTGGCAATTGCCGCACTTTCTGGCCATCGCCGTCATCTATGCCGACGAATACGCCGCGGCCGGATTTCCGATGCGTGCAGTGGTCGACCGGCGGCGTGCTTCGCCGGACGGCGCCGCCCTGCCGCGACAGAACTGGACCGGTCCGCAGGCGGTCGCCTGGTGTCTGATTCTGCTGGGTGTGACGGTGCTTCCGGCCCTCTCGGGCGCTGCCCACCCGCTGTACGCCGGCGGCGCGATCGTCCTGGGAGCCGCGTATCTGCTGGCGGCGGCGGCGCTGGCGCGCTATCGGACGCGCGAATCGGCGCGGCTGCTGTTCCTGACGTCGCTTTGCTACCTGCCGGCGCTGCTGACGTGGCTGGCCATCCACAAGGCGCCGGGAGCCTGAGCCGCGCGCCGCCCATGCCCGCACCCGCGATCGAAGTCAACCGGCTGTCGCACGCGTACGGGAGCCGCCGCGCCCTGGACGACGTGTCTTTCGAGCTGACGGCGGGACAGTCGATCGCCCTGCTGGGACCGAACGGCAGCGGCAAGACGACGCTTTTCCGGATTCTCAGCACGCTGCTGACGCCGGACAGCGGCAGCGCCCGCGTGGCTGGCTTTGACGTGTTGACCCAGGCTCCCGACGTCCGCCGCAGCATCGGCGTGACGTTTCAATCGCCGAGCATCGACCGGCGGCTGACCGTTCGCGAGAATCTGATCTATCACGGGCGTATGTTCGGGCTGAACGGCGCGGCGTTGCGGCGGCGCACCGCCGAGCTGCTCGACGCGTTTCGCATCGCGGCGCGCGCGGACGACGTGGCCGAGGTGCTCTCGGGCGGGTTGCGGCGGCGCGTCGAGATCGCCAAATCGATGATGCACCGGCCGGCTGTGCTGCTGCTCGACGAACCGAGCACGGGGCTGGACCCTGGGGCGCGCGACGAGCTGCGGCGGCTGTTCGAGCAGCTCAATCGCGACGGGGTCAGTATCCTGTTCACGACGCACCTGATGGAGGAAGCCGATCCGTGCCAGCGCGTGGCCATCATGAACGAGGGGCGCCTGGTCGCGATCGGTCCACCGCGCGAACTGTGTGCCGAGATTGGCGGCGACGTGCTCACATTCGAGGCGCGCGAGCCGCGACGGCTCGCGCAGCTCATCGGGCCGGACGCGGTCTGCGAGGCGGGTGTCGTCCGGGTCGAGCGGCCGGCGGCGCACCGCGTGCTCGCGGAGGTGATCGACGCGTTCGACGGCCGCATCGACGCAGTCCACGTCGGCCGGCCGACGCTGGCCGACGTGTTCCGACGGCACACGGGCCGTGGCCTGGAGAACGGAGCGGAGGAGAATTGAGCGCACCTGACACACGTTTCATCGCCCCCGCCGCCGCGCTGGCGCAGCGCGAGATCGTCCGGTTTCTGCGGCAGCGCAGCCGCGTGATCGGGGCGCTGGCGACGCCACTGGTGTTCTGGCTGGTGATTGGATCGGGGCTGGGCGAATCGTTCCGCCCGCCGGGCCTGGAGCAGAACCAGAATTACCTGACGTATTTCTTTCCCGGCGCGGTGATGCTGATCGTGCTGTTCACGTCGATCTTCTCGTGCATCTCGATCATTGAAGACCGCCGCGAGGGGTTCCTGCAATCCGTGCTGGTCGCGCCGGTGCACCCGGCGGCGATCGTGGCCGGCAAGCTGGCGGGTAATACGGTGCTGGCGCTGGCCCATGCCGCGCTTTTTCTGATGCTCGCGCCGCTGGCGCACGTTCCGCTGACGCTGCCGGGCGTTTCTCTGGCGCTGGCGTCGCTGACGCTGGCCGCGGTCGGCTTGGGCGCGATCGGCTTTGTGTTCGCCTGGAGGCTGGACAGCGTGCAGGGGTTTCACGCGATCATGAACCTGCTGCTCTTTCCAATGTGGCTGCTCTCGGGGGCGCTCTTTCCCGCATCGGGGGCGCATGTCGCCGTACGCATGACCATGGCCATCAACCCGCTGCGCTACGCCGTCTCGGCATTGCGGCGGTCGCTGTTCGGCGGGCCGCACGCGGCGCAAGTGGGCGAGCCGGGGCTGCTGACGTGCTGGCTGGCGCTGACGTTGACCGTCGCCGCCACGATGTGGCTTGCGGCGCGCAGCGTCGCGCGGCCGAGGAGGGGCAGCGCGTGAGCGACGCGAGCGCCGGCCGCGCGGCAGGTTGGCGGCCGCTGGTGATGATTGTGCTGGGCGTCGCGATAGTGGCGCTGCTGGTCGGGCGGCAGGTTCGACCGGCGTCGGCGAGCCTGCCGGAGGTCATGACGGTGCCGGCGTTTGCGCTGACCGAACAGAGTGGGCAGCGCTTCGAAAGCAGGCAATTGCTCGGCAGCGTGTGGATCGCCGACTTTGTCTTTACGAATTGCGCCGGTCCGTGCCCGATCATGACGGCGCGGATGAACGAGCTGGAGGATCGTCTGGCTGACGACGAGCGCGTCCGCTTCGTCACCATCAGCGTCGACCCGCAGCGCGACACGCCCGAGGTGCTACGCGACTACGCGGCGCGCGTCGGCGCCGGGCCGCGCTGGTCGTTTCTGACGGGCGAGGTCGAGCCGATCTACCGGCTGTGTCGCGAGGGTTTTCTGCTGACCGTGGCGCGCCAGCGGGCGGAGTCGGGCAAAGTGATCGACGAGACGCTCGCGTCGGACCTCCCCGCCGCCAGCCAGCCGCAGCACGAGATCCTCCACAGCACGATGTTTGTGCTGGTGGACCATGCCGGCGTGATCCGCGGCTATTTCGACGGCACCGACGTCACGGCGCTGGCCGGGCTGGAGCGTGCCGCGCGTGTGCTGTCGCGCGACGCGCGTGTGCCGCCGGCGCTGGCCGCGCTGCCGGCGGTGAATGCGACGCTGAACGGCTGCGCCGCACTGCTGCTGTCGCTGGGATACGTCGCGATCCGCGCGCGCCGGCCGCGCGTGCATCGCACGCTGATGCTGGCTGCGTTCGCCTGCTCGGTGATGTTTCTGGGCAGCTACCTGACCTATCACGCGTTCGCCGGCGAGACGCGCATCGCAGCGACGGGCGCCGTCCGAATCGCCTATCTGGTCCTGCTCGCGACGCACGTCCTGCTCGCGGCGGCGATCGTGCCGCTCGCGCTGCTGACGCTGGTCCGCGCCCTGCGGGCCGACCTGTCGCGCCACCGCCGCATCGCGCGGCTGACGCTTCCGCTGTGGCTGTACGTGTCGGTGACCGGGGTGGTGATCTACGTGCTGCTCTACCACGCCTACCCGCCGCCGGGGCTGCGATTGTAGCGCCGACCAGGTGCTGGTTGGACACTCTTTACAGTCTCTGAAATCGCGCCAGCGATGCGAATCCGGATTATCCGCTTGCATTTGTCGTGGCAGTTGTGTACTAGAGGTTTATGGGCCATTTCGCAGAACGACCGTAGACCAGCCCAATCGGCCGAGTCGTTCCCGTGACATTTTGTAGCCACCCATACTCGCCGGTGGGGCGAGATTCGCTCGCTGTAGCCAATCGGCAAAGGAACCGAGCCAATGAACCGCGCGAATCCAGATCGTCAGCATCTAGGCTCCCCGCCGCGATTTCATGGCTGGAAGCGCCTGATGGCAGTGCGGGCTGCATTGACGGTGACGATCGGCGTCTCCATCGCGGGATGCCAGGACATCGGCAGCCTGCTGCAGAGGACCGCGCCAGAGTTGACGAGCACCGCCAATGTGCTGCCCGCGCGCGGGCCGACGCTCGGCGGCGTGGAGGTGACGATCACCGGCACAAACCTGGACCTCCAGCCGGGGACGCAGGTGTTGTTCGGCGCCTTTCGAGGTGGAACCGTCGACGTCGTCAGCGCCAGCGAGCTGCGCGTCACTACTCCGCCGCAGGGTGCCGGCCTGGTCGACGTCATCATCATCGCGGCCGACGGAGGTGTGACACTCATCCCGGCCGGTTACGAGTACGTCGCGGTGTCCGCGGCCGATGGGGAAATCATCGGCCAGCTCGAACAGCGCTTTCCCGGTGCGCCGAAGCTGGTGAGCGCCGTGTCGCTCAACAACACACAGGTGCTGGTGACGTTCAATGAGCCGGTCGGGAAAGGGGCGGACGACCCGACGCATTTCAGCATTGTCCACGAAGAAGTGAACCAGGAGGTCGGCGTTCTACTGGTCAGGTCTGCCGAGCCCGGTGACGACCGCACCACCGTCCTGCTGAGTAGTTTCTCGCAAAACGACGTGCTTTACCGGCTGACCGTCACCGACATCCAGGACATGGCCGGCAACCCGATCGCCCCGCCGGAGATCCTCGACAACTGGGCGCAGACGACCTTCCCCGGCCTGGCAGCCCCGACATTCGTCGACTCCGACGGCGACGGCCTGAGCGACTCGGACGAGCAGCGCGGCTGGCAGGTGACGCTTCTGCGCACCAACGGCCAGGCGGCGCAGCGCGGCGTGACGAGTAGCCCGACCAACCCCGACACCGACGGCGACGGGTTGAACGATCGGCTGGAGAAGGACATCGGCAGCGACCCGCGCTCGGGAGACACGGACGCCGACCAGGTGACCGACGCCGAGGAATGGAACGACTGGCTGAGCGACCCGCTCAACCAGGACACCGACGGCGACAGCCTCTCCGACTCTCTCGATCTGTACTTCCTCACGTCGCCGACGCTGGCGGATACGGACGGCGACCAGCTCAGCGACGCCGACGAGATCATTCAGCGCAACCGCAATCCGCGCATCTCCGATCTGCCGGTCATAGGCGTCGAAGTGGGCGACATCAGCTTTCAACTTGACGAGCGCTACATCTACACCGACCAGTTCGGCCGGACGCAGTCCGTGCAGGAGACGTTCAGCGACACGGTACAGTCCGAGGCCGCTCGGTCGCACACAACGCAAAGCAGCACCACGGTCGCCGGTCACGTCGACGTCAAGGTTTACGGAAAGGGCGGATACGACCTGGTGAAGCAAGGTTGGTTCGAGGTCGGCGGCGAGGTGACCTTCGGCGGGTCGCTTGAGCACACGTGGGGAGGCAGCGACTCGTCCAGTACGCGGCTGGCGCGGACCTACAATGAGGCCGTCAACCGCGGCTCGCAGCTCACGTCGGTCAGCAACATCCAGCGCGAGACACTGGGCGCACGGCTCGCGGCCGCGGTGACGCTGAAATCGGTCGGCGACATCGCGTTCACCGTGCGGGACGTGGAGATATCCGTGCTGCGGAGCGACCCGAAGGACCGCTCGAGGCTGATCCCGGTTGCCACGCTGGTGCCGAACGCTTCCGGTGCGGGCTACAACCTGGGGCCGCTCACGCCGGAGCGCGGCCCGTTCATCTTTCAGAACTCGGACATCTTCCCCAGCCTGGTCGAAGAGTTGATGAGCGCGCCGGAGTCGCTGGTCTTCAAGGTCGCGAACTACAACATCACCGACGAATTCGGCCGCAACTTCAGCTTCAGCGGCCAGGAAGTGGTCGAGCGGACGTTCACGCTGATACTCGACTACGGTGACGGATCGGATCGTGCCTACCAGGTCGCTGCCGCCAGCCGCTTCGACTCGGCCGGACGGGCGCTCGGCATCTCGGTCGAGGATGCGCTGCACGCGATCGGCTTCGAGCAATGGGAAGGCGAGGACCCGGAGCTGGGCAATCCCGACGATCCGAATGATCCGCGCCCGCGACGTACCGATTCGGCGATCGTCAGGTCATACGGGATGCGTACCGTGACCCGGGCGCGCGACGAGGGGACGCCCGAGACGTTCCGCGCGCTGTCGCGCATCCGCGGCGTGCAGGACGACTTCGCGCCGGAGACCGACGAACCCAACAAGCAGAACGATGGAGCCTTCTGGGCGACGCTGTACATCAAGGGCAAGGACAGCAACGACGGTCCTGGCGCCGCGGCGACGACCGATTTCGATCTGTTCCACCTCAAGGCCGGCAACGTCTATGCGCTGGCCTACGTCAAGGACACCGACGGCGACGAGCTCAACTCGCGCGAGGAGTTCTTTTCGCGCAGCAGCGACACCAGCACGGATAGCGATCGCGATGACCTGCCCGACTACCTCGAAATCCGAGGCCAGTGGAACGAGGACGGGGCCGGCGCATGGTTTGTTTACACCGACCGCCTGCCCGGCGGATACGCCGTCCGCCCGGCGCCCTCCATGAATGACAGCGACGAGGACACCCTGCTCGACGACTTCGAGTATGCGCTGTGCCGCTACGGCTACGATGCCGGCGGAGACCCACCGCGCGAGCGATACGTGATCGGGGAATATGACGCGGACGACGACCCGGCCGACGACGAAGTCATCCGCTGGGAAGACGACGGGCCCGACGGCCTGCCCTACGCCTTCGCCCCCAGCGACGGCCTGCCGAACGACTGGCACCGAAAGATTGACTCCGCGACGGGCCTCCCGGTTCAATTTCCCAGCAACCGCGCGTCGCTCGATCCGCGCAAGAAGGACACCGACGAGGACGGCCTCTCCGACGACGAGGAGGTCAACGGCTATCAGGTTCTTCTCTTCGATGACGACCCCACGGACGATGTCAAGCGCGTGGTCTTTGTTTTCACGGACCCGCTCGACAGCGATACCGATGGCGACGGCCTGCTCGATGGAATGGAGCACCTGTTCGGCACGAATCCCGCCTCGACCGACGGCGGCGTCGTCTACGACGACGACCTCGACGGCCTGCCGAACCGGGTCGAGGAGAACGGCTGGCTGGCAACCATCAACGGCGTCGAACATCTTGTGTTCTCGAACCCCAATGATCCCGACAGCGACAACGACGGCCTGCCCGATTACATCGAGTGGCTGATCGGCACCAGCCCGTATTACTGGGAAGGACAGGTCGTCGATCCCGACATGCCGGCCCCCGGCGTCGACAGCGATGAGGACGGCATCGACGACTACGACGAATGGGATGGAATCGTCCAGCCGCAGGACCTCGACGACCTCGCGTTTTGCGACATCGTCCCCAACTGCCAGGGCTACAAGCCGAACTCAGCCGCGTTCGGCACCGATCCGGTCGACGCTGATACCGACAACGACGGCATCAGCGACGGCGGCGAGCTGATCGACGGCTGGCGCGTGAAGCTCTACGGCGACCCCGCTGGCTATGAGGTGTTCAGCAATCCGTTCGAGCGCGACAGCGACAACGACGGCTGGCTCGACGGCCAGGAGCGCGCCGCCGGCACGGACCCCAACAAGGTCGATACCGACGGCGACGACACGGCCGACCCGGCCGAGGCGTCGCGCGTCGGAATCAACGGCGTTCGCAACCCGCTTCGTCCAGACCAGCGGGTTGCACTCCGATACCTGTTCCTTCATCCACTGAAATCGGGAGGAAAGCCTGGCAAGACATCGGGCAAGTTTTACTTCTGGCTTGGCGCGCGGATGCCGAACGAATTGAACACGATCACCTGGGCACACAGTTGGGACGCGGACGACCTCCTCGGCTACCCGGCCTGCTCGGGGAACTTCGGCTGCCAGTGCACCACCTGCGACGGCACCGCCGTGCAGCTCTACGATGGGTGCACCATGAACTTCAGCAATCTCCAATTCGCGGAGCGGAAGTTTATCCTGGCACACGGCGATATTTTCTCAACCTACGGCGTTCTTTACATGCTCCCGAGTTGTGGCGGTTTCTCGTTCTTCTGGAACCCAGGCGGTCCGGGCGGCGAGTCCTTCACCGGCCCGGTTGTGCCCAAAACCGCTACCTACGACACCGGCCCGCAGCAGACAGGCAGCGGCGAGCCCATCGACCTCAGCATCGGCTACGCCATTCTGGTGGACTGATGAGGCGACCGGACGAACGGCTTCGGACGGCTTGCGTGTCGGCATTCGGCATACTCCTGCTGTGCGCGGGCTGCCCGCCTGTATTGACCGATTTTCCGCCGGTGACCGCACCCGAGCCGACCGCCTCGTCATCCGCCACGACTGACGAGTGCTCGCACTACGTCGAGTTATCCGACGGCCGCCTGATCTGCGTTGACACCCTGGTCGCGGTGTTGCTGGCAGGCGGCGCGCTCGACCAGGACGGCGACGGCATACCGAACCGGGCTGACGGCGACGTGGATGGCGACGGAATCCCCAACAAGACCGATCTCGACGTCGATGGCGACGGAGAGCCCAACAGCGCCGACGACGACGTGGACGGCGACGGCGCGCCGAACATCCTTGACGCCGACATCGACGGCGACCTGCTCCGTAATGACTGGGACCTCGACATGGACGGGGACGGCGCGATCAACTCGCTCGACGACGACGCCGACGGCGACGGACGGCGCAAACGCAGGCCGGCCCGCCCCAAGGGCGACCCGGAGGAGGCCGACGACCCGGATAATAAGGACAAGGACTGCGACCCCAAGGACCCGGACGGGTCGAAGGATTGCCCGCCGAAGACCCAAGAGACCACCGCGCCGCCTCACCCGGACGACATCCATGACGACTCGCCGGAGGATCCGGAGCAGGACCGCGGGCCGCAGCAGATTCCCGCCGATCGCGTGCTTTCCGACGTGCCGACGGACCCGATCGACCCGGACGACCCCGACGACCCGCCGGCGCACGACTTCGAGTGGCTGCTGGCCGATCCGCTGCCGTCCGAACGCCGCGCCGTGGCACAGGACGTCGCCGTGCTGCTCGACAAGCCAGCCGCGGAGGTGCAGGAGATTATCGACGAGATGGTCGAAGCCGATCCACAAGCCGAACCCGCCGAGGTGCTCGATGCGGTCGTCAACCAGTTGGAGGCCGCGGTGGAGCGCAACCCCGCCGACGACGACGGCCGCGACCCCGTGATCGACTGGCCGGCCGTGCCCACGCATGCGGTGGAGGAATTCGACGAGCGGATCACGACCGTTCGCCGCATCGCGGTGGCCGAAGCCGACCCGCGGATCGGCGAGCTGACGGCGGCGACGAACCAGATTTTTGACCGCGTGAAGCCGGCCGATCGCCCGGTGGCCGTCGAAGTCGCGCTCGAGGTCTCAAAAGTAGTCGAGCAGCCCGACGTGAACGACAGTGTCGAGACCTCGCTCGACCTGATTGAGATCGCCGTGGAGCACGACACGCCCGTCGACGAGCTTCCGGCCATCGTCCCAACGCTCGACGCGACTGCCCGCGAGCTGGTCACGGCTGACGACGCGATCGAGGTCGCCTGGCAGATCGTTGCCGAGTTGCATCGCGACTTCGATTCGTCCGAGGGCGCGACGTTTTCGCCGCTGGCGCTTCTGAAGGCGGTCGAGGCCATCGCTCAGGCGAGCGACAGCGGGACCGTCGACGAAGTCACGGAATCATCCCGCAATGTCGCGACCGCCGCCGCGGCGCATGGCTTGAGCGAGCCGGTCAAAGTCGTCCAGGCCGTGGAACGCGCCGGCGGTGACCCGGCCGATGGGATCGACCCGGCGGAAGCCGAAGCGGCAGCGGCGATTGTCGAGGATGACGAGAGCGCCTAGGTCGTAATAACCGAGCCGCTACATTGGGCCAGACGGGATTCGAACCCGCACTGCCAGGTTCTTAATACCTGTGCCTCTGCCGAATTGGGCTACTGGCCCGGCATGCCGCGCGCCGCGGACACTCATCACAAACGTCGGATGCTCGCCAAGACACGTTCCGGCCGCCACGCGATCAGAAACCCATTATCGTAACCGGCCGACCGCAACACTGCGCAAATGCCTGTTCCCGCACAGGGTTACTTGCGACAACAGCTTCACTGTGGCACATCATATCGCTGGTGACGGGGGTGGTGATCTACGTGCCGCTCTATCACGCCTATCCCCCGCCCGGGCTGAGACTCTGAATTATCATCCACAATCGTCCGGACCGGCACGGCGGGAGTGGGGCGGCTAAACGTCACGGAACAACCGCGCACGGACCGGAACGCGAATTCGTCGGAATGCTCACAAGTCTTGAATAGCAATGAACTTGAGGGAATGGATAGGAAGTCTAGAGTGGGCGTTACAGGACTCGAACCTGTGACCTCATCCGTGTGAAGGATGCGCTCTAGCCAACTGAGCTAAACGCCCAAATCAGCCGCTTCGCGTATCATCCCGCCCGCCGCGCCGCACGTCAAGGACCACGCGCCGTCAGGCCGCCGCGCTCGATCGCACGCACGTCGCTCAGCAGCCGCTCCCAGTCGAACGCCGGTCCGGGGTCGTTGCGCTCGGTCGTAATGTGATAGTGCCCCAGAATGCCCTGAAACGCCTCGAGTGTCGCCGCCGGCAGCTCGCCGCTGTACGCCCGCCCATCGGCGCCGCGCGGCACGTCCAGCCGGATCAGCGGAAACGTCCGCCGCAGAGCCGCCGTCAACCGGGCCAGCGTCTCATATTGCTGCGGCGTAAAATCGACCTGCTCCCAGAGCGTGCCGTGGATGCGCCCGCGAACCGGCCGGTTGCGTGCCGCGTAGAACGGACCGGCCCCGCGAATGCCCGTCTCGCCGAACTCCGCCGGAATCGCGAGCCGCAGGCGCCCGCCTTCGCGAACGTACCAGCGGCGCTTCTGATGCGCGTCGGCGGCGCGGTCTTTCGGCGAATAGACGCCGATCTGCGCGATTTCGACGCCGATGGAGCGCGCGTTGGTGCTTCGGCCGTGCCAGGCCGTGTCGCGCAGGTCGAGCGTCTGATAGAGCGTGCCGTCGACGTCGAGCAGAAAGTGCGCCGAAAGCACGCGCTCGTCCTGGAGAATGCGAAAGCAGCGCCGGCTGAAACCGCAGGCGTCATAATGAACCACGAGCTTGTCGATCGACGTGCGCAACGCATCGAACCCGATCGTCGGGTCGTTGTCGGCCCAGGCCCGGCCCGGAGCATAACGTTCACCCGCCGGACCGCTGGTGGCGAACACCGGCCCCGGCACATACGCGTTGTATCCGCCAGGATCGGTCCACAGCACGACCGGCGCGCCGACGTACACGTGCTTGCCGCCGACGATGATCTCCTGCCCCGGATGCCGCGGCTCGTCGCTGGGTTCGTGCGGCGGCGGAGTCGTGCCGCGCGTACACGCTGCGATCAGCACCGCGCCGGCCAGGGCTGCGGCGAGCGCGGCGCCACACCGCGTCCGCCGCGCGGCGAGCGCGCTCGTCGGCCTCCCTGCCGGTGCCCGCAACACGCGCACTGGTCAGCCCCGCGTGTCGAATCGGACGCAGAAGATCGGCGGCAGATGCGTCGAGACGCATTGCCAGGAATCGCTCTGATTCTCCGACACCCACAATGAGCCCGTCGTGCTGCCGAACGCGAGCCGATCGCCGCCGCGATCGACGTCGAGCGCGTGGCGGAACACGAGGTCGTAGGCGTGTTCCTGCGGCAGCCCGCCGGTCAACGTCTCGAACGTGCGCCCGCCGTCGCGCGTCCGCGTCACCACGACTTTGCCGGCGACCGGAAAGCGCTTCTCGTCTTTCGTGGCCGGCACGAACCACGCGGTGCGCGCGTCGCGCGGATGAACCGCGACTGCAAACCCGAACGCCGACGGCTGCACGCCCGTGCACTCGCTCCACGATTCGCAGCCGTTCGTGCTGACGAAAATGCCATTGTGATGCTGCGCCCAGAACGTGTCGGGCGCCGCCGCGCACTGCACGACACGGTGCGGATCTTGAATGTTCGGATCGAACGTCCGCTCCGGCGGCATGTACTCGGCGCGCATGCCCGTCGCCGTACAACGCCACGTCGCACCGCCATCGCTCGACTGCCACACTCCGCCGCACGACACGCCGACGGTGACGCGGCGTGAGTCGCGCGGGTCGACGCAGACGGAGTGAATGCCCGGATAGTCGTATCCGCCGCCGAACCACTCGCCGCGTTCGGGTCTGTCCCACAGCGCCCGGACGATGCTCCACGACGTGCCGCGATCGTCGGACTTGAACAGCCCGCCCGGCAGCGTTCCGCACCAGAGCGTGCCGGGCCGGTCGTCGCCGCCGGCCTCGAGCGACCAGATCAGCTCGAGATTCCACGGGATCGGCCGGTTGTTGTTCATCGGGTTCGGCGGGTCCTGGTAGCCCGAGGGCTTCAACGGATAGGCCGGCGCGGCGATTTCAGTCCACGTCTCGCCGCCGTCGCCCGAGCGATGCAGCTTGCTGCCGAAGTGACCATGCCCCAGCGCGGCGTAGAGGGCTCCGTCGCGCCGGTCGGGCAGAAGCATAGGCACCTGATCGCCCAGAAACGCCGCTCGCGCAATGCGCCAGGCGCCGGCGCCGCCGCCGCGCTCAACGGTGAACAGCCCTTTGCGCGTTCCGACGAAGAACCGATCTCCCACGACTCACCTCCCGCGCGGCTCGCGCCGACACGCCAAAAACCATCATCCGCCCGATAGAGCGTCGATTCGCCTCATTCATCCGCATGGCGTGGAACCGCTAACAGAACCCACTACGCCCGTCGAGGGTTCAGCCGCCCCGCACTCGCGTGCGGGGTTCGGATCGGCGCCCCTATCCGCATGCAGCCGCGCCGATGCATCATCTGCCGAGACGCGATCATCCGCCCGAAAGCGCCTGCATCACAAAGACCTCCGCATCGGCGGCGACCGCGTCGCTCAAACCGCTGCGATCCCGGATCGGCCGGCCGTTGACGAAGATCGTCACGTGCCGCCGGACGCCGCCCTGATCGTCGAGAACGTAGCCGCGCGCCCGCGGATTGCCGGCGAACACGGCCTCGAGCACGGCCAGCACGGTCGCGCCCGGCGCATCCGCGATGGGACACTGCACGTGTCGCTGAAGGTTCTGCGTGAAAGTAACGCGCGGCATCCTCTTCGGCCCTGGCTGACGACACCGGCCATAGGATGAGCCCCGCCCTGCCATCCGTCAATGTGGGAGTGCACCGGTGGTGCCACGTCGGACTCACGTATCCATGACAAAGCGCTCCCTGTCACGGCGCGCGCCGTGAATCTCAATTCTTCCCCCGGTGCGCTCGGAGGGGGAAGAAGCCGTTCCACGTATCCATTCGGCCTCGCGCTGCCGACGCGGGCCTACGATGTCGCATTCGAGCGGCGGCTCACGTAGCGTGACGGCCTTGTTGCCAGGCGCGACCCCAGCTCAGGCCAACACGACTTCAACCTGCAACACTCGATGCGACTTCGGCGCCAATGGCTTTCGCCGCCGGAGCCGAATGCTCGCTGCCCGGCGTGCCTGGCGGCCTGGGCTCGGCCTGGGCCGGGTCGATCCGCACGGGCACCAAGCGGAACGCTTCCTGCTTCCACAACATTCGAACCGCGTCTTCCAGCATGCGGCGGGCGACGGCGACGATGGCCACCTGCTTGCCGCGGCGAAACGCGATACGCTTGAACAGTGCTTCATAAACAGGCACGCGCCGCACGGCGGTCCAGGCCGCTTCGCTCAGCACGTGCCGCAAGTGCGCCGAGCCGCGATGCGTGATTCCGCCGGAGGAGTGCTTATGGTTGCTGTCGCGAACGACGGGCACCAGGCCGGCGTAGTTGGCGACCGCCGAGCGGCTCTTGAAGCGTTTCAGACCGCGTCACCTTCTGGCACTCACCCGTCGTCGTGCTCACACGATAGGGCGTAGCTCAGCTCACGCTCCTCGCAGCGCCCAGGTGATACACATCTGGATGACATTGAAGCACAAGTGTGCTGCACTCACGATAAGAAGATCGCCGCATGCGACGAAGGCAACGCTGAGCACTAGGGACAACACGAAGGCGGCGAACGCATAGCGCACGTTGCCATAGACAAGATGCGTGAGGCCGAATAGCGCGGAGTTCAGCAGAATCGCGCCAAGCCACGTCCCCGACAGGCGCCGCAAGCGCGTCATCAGCAGACCACGAAACAAGAACTCCTCCCCGGGAACCGAGCAGAGGAAGAGAGCCAACAGCGGCAGCACTGGGTGCGAACTGGCGTGTGAGAGCGGCGACACGGCCCGCGCGGGTTCCAGGCGCAGTCCCGCCGCGCGCGTGATCAGATTGAACGCCAAGCCGACACACCACGTGGCAAGCAGCGCGCCCGCTGTCGTTGCGGCGACCCAGACAGCACACCGCGAGAACCCGCTGCGCCTGAGACCCAGTGTTCTCAGGGGAAGGCGCTCGCCGCGCGTAATCGCGGCCGCTACCAGAATCAACACGCTTGACGTCGCGGCTCGCCCAATCGCGAGCGCCAACTGATCGTCGGGAACTACGTCCGCCGGTATGCGCCACACGAGCCACGGTTCGACGTAGTAGCCCAGGATCGCAAAGAGCGTTGTGCCGAGCACGACGTCGAGAGCGGCGCTCTTTGCCGTCTGTTGCTCGGATGTGATGGGGGACAGCAGTGCGAGCGGTGGCGCCATGCTCATCAGGCGACGCCTTCATGACCAACCGGCAAGCAGCCGATAGTCGGGCGATGCTCCGATCTACACCAGCGGCCTTCAAAGCCCGTAATCCTATTCACCGGCCTTCTTCCATCCTCGGATGAACGCAGTGCATCGCCTTGCCCACGTGGCTGCCAGTGAGCTATGAGTGTATTCTGCGCCACACTCCGGGCAGCGCCCGCACTCCGGGAGACCAGTCAGCGGATACAGGCACTGCGTACACACGCGCCACTCCTGCCCCCGAAGCCGCTCCGCGAATCTCGCGGCCCGCCGGCGTTGCAGCATCGTGCAGTCGCACGCCACATAGCAGGCGAAGAGCAGGAGCAGGTCGCTTCCACTCTTAGCGCGCGCATGACGCATCCGACCCCATATCAGCATCCATCCGAGCAGCAGCAGGACCGCCCAGAGTGCTGTGCTGACCAGGCTTAAGGTCGCGGCGACCATGATTTCTGACGCTAGATCCCGAAAAGGTCCAGAATCGTCCCGACGGCGTCGATCAGACGAGCAGTTGCGGCTGTAATCCCGGTCATGATGAGACCCGCCACCCCTACCGTGCCACCGCCCGGAACAAAAAAGCAGGCCAACGACAACACGCCGCCGACTCCGGCGACGTTGTAACCGTCGTCAGCAATGTCATGAAGAATCCCGCCGATAGTGCGTCCGGTTGGATCGACTGTCACGAGCGGGTTGTTCACGCCGCAGGCGTATATGTTTATCCCACCCCGCCACCCGATCGGATCGCGCAACACGAACCGTCCGATGTCGGGCTGATACCACCGCTCGCCCACGTGCATCAGCCGGATCGCCGACGTGCCTTCCGCGCCGTTGAGCGTCAGCATGCCGCCCGTGCTCGACGCGTCGGCCGAGCCGGATTCATAGCCCCAGCCGCCCGCGTACTGATACCTTGGGAAGCCGGCGGGAGCCGCCGAGCCGATCGTCACGTTGCCGCTTCCGTCGCGCGTGACCAGCTCGCCGAAGGCGGTGTAGGCCACCGTGATCGGCGGACCGCTGTACACGCCGCTCTGCCCGTCGGCGTCAGTGGTCGCCACGGTCGATCGGATCAGGTCGCCGTGCAGGTAATCAAGCTCGTCGCCCTGGCCTTCGACGACCGTCTGTTGTGACACAACGCCGCCTGCGCCATCACCAGCATTCAGATAGCGCATCGACTCGTCGATCACGGCGGCCCCTTGCTGGCCGATCGTCACGGCGAAATCGCCATACGGCAGGTCCATCTCAGCCGAGGCGGCTGAGCCACAATAATCCGTCCAGCGCTGCGCGCCGTCCGGCTCGCGCCCGTCCGCGTCGTAACTCGTGTACTCGGTCGTCCGCGTGAACATCGCCGAGCCCGACGTGTTCTGCTCGTCGCTGGTCACGTCGTGCCGCGTCAGCCGCCCCAGCGCGCCACACACTACCGCAGTGATCGGTGGCATCCGCCGATCACCACTCTGCGCGCCACGTGACTTCACCGTTTTGCGCACGCCGCCTTTGGCCGGCGTCGCGACGGTCCGCTCAATCGGCGCCGGCCGTCTCGCGCGGGGCGGGCGGCGTGACGGAAGAAGGCTTGCCGCATTCCGGGCACCGATCACCCGCAGACCCACGCAGATCATAATCGCACTCAGCGCAATGCCCCGGAATGCACCGATGGACGGGTCGCAGCCAACGGCCCACCCACCATGCCGCCATCAGAGCCGGAAGGCACAGGACGCCTACAAGCGGCTGATCAAAGCGCAGAGCGCACCAGAAGATGACCCACATCACCGCGACCAGCGTGGTGACGGTAAGGAGTGCTTGTACCCAGGTCATTCGGGCGTGCATCATTCGGCAATAGTAATCCGCTGCCGATTCCCAAGCTTCACCGGGCTCTGATTCTCGCACCTTGAGTACTATCGCATGCGGTAAGCGGAAGTGATACCCACATACCAGGCATCTTACTCTGGCGCGAAAGCCGAGCAGGCGACCGCTCGCGGCCATCGGCGTTCGAACGACCTCATCAGACCCACATCGGCCGCAGCGAATCGACAAGTCGGTGACGGCGGAGGAAGCCTTCTCGGGAGGCACCGAACGATCCACGAGTTGATCTGGCTCAACGCCACACATTGACCACCCCTCCAATTAGCCCGAGACCCACTCGTGCCGCGAGTGGCAAAGCTGACGCGCCGCCAGCGCATACGATGGAGACGGTTATCAGCACCTTGTCCACTTTCTTCACTGTTGCGGGATTGTCTAGCCAGCTATCCACACCTCCTGTGAGGTTTACGATGAATGATCCGTCGCGATCTGAAGGAACTGCGTCACCTCCAGTCCACCAGTCCCAGAACCAACAAAGGCCCCTGGCGTCCGTCAAGCTTGTCGGAGCTCCGGCGACGTACGCGTACAGATTCACGCCCCCCCGCCACCCGATCGGATCGCGCATCACAAACCGTCCGATGTCGGGCTGATACCACCGCTCGCCCGCGTGCATCAGCCGGATCGGCGACGTGCCTTCGGCGCCATTCAGCGTCAGCATGCCGCTCGTGTCCGACGCGTCGGCCGAGCCGGATTCATAGCCCCAGCCGCCCGCGTATTGATACCTTGGGAAGCCGGACGGAGCGGCAGAACCGATCGTCACGTTGCCGCTTCCGTCGCGCGTCACCAGCTCGCCAAAGGCGGTGTACGCCACGGTCACCGGCGGGCCAACGTAGACATGGTTCGTTCCGTCCGCATCGGTCGTCGCGACCGTGCTGC
>JAJVHV010000045.1 GCA_022072445.1 Phycisphaerae bacterium
GCTCCGCCGGTTTACACCCCTTCCCGACCACCACCCCTGAAAACCAAAAGGCCCAAAAACCTACTCCAAAAATCGCAACCAGCCTCTTCTATACCGTCGCCGGATAAAGAAAAGGCCAAAGTCGAGGGGCGGCATGCCGAAGTCGCATGCCGCCCCGAAAACCCACGCCGGGCGATGGTGAATCCAGCGGCGCGCGCTGCGCGACTTCCGACCGCCCGGCACCATCAACGCCGCGCCGCGAACGCCTACTTCCGCGTCGCCGTCCCCTCCATCTCCATCGTCTTCATCAGGCCCGAGTATTCCTCCCACTCGAACGTCATCTTGGTGGGGCTCTCGAATGTGACCTTGCCCGTCATGCACGACTCGCCCCACGGCCCGTGGCTCCGGGCCTTGTATTTCCAGGTGTTGCTGCCCTTCTCGTGCCTGGCCTCGCCGATGCCCACCGAGCCGAACGAGTCGATCCAGGTCGAGCGATACTTCTTGCTGTGCGTGTCGTACGTCCACGATTCAACGCCGGTCATGTCGCCCAGCTCGCCCATCTTAAAAGTCCCGCGCGTAACGGTGAACCATTTGCTGTCGTCCCACTTGGTTTCGTTCGAGCCGCTGCTCTTGAGAGGCTCCTCCAGCATGGGCATCGTCGCCGTCCCGGAGAACTCCCACTTGCCGACAAACGCGTTCAGCTCGTCCAGCTCCGCCGGCCGCTGCGGCATCTTCTCCTTCATCTCCGCCACGGTCATCTTCTTCATGCAGCCGCTCGACAACCCGGCCGCGACGACGCACAGCACTCCCACCGCGAGTGACTTTCTGAACATGACTTGCTCCTCGCAAAAAGTTCCGGACCAGGGGCCTCGCACAGCGCGAGATGGCGGGCGCGGGCGCTCCGAAATTCGTTCAGCCGCCGCGCCGCGACTTATCGGAACTTGTCCCTGTCAAGAGCGTAGTCCCATCATCGCGGTCCGGCAAGTCCGACTTTGTCGGCTGCGACGCCGCAACCGCCTTCCGGACCTCCATGGGCGGATTCGCATCGCTCGCCATCAACCGCACCGCCGTTTTCTTTGGATTTCGCTTGCAAACTGGCCAATGTTCGGTTATTGTTTGGCCAGCGGCCGATTGATCTTCACACTCAAAAGGATCCACCAATGTCCAGCACCGTCCCTTACAAGCCGGAAGGCTTTCACACCGTCACCCCCTCGATCGTGATCAACGGCGCCGCCAAGGCCATCGAGTTCTACAAGAAAGCCTTCGCCGCCGAGGAGGTCATGGTCATGAAAACGCCCGGCCCAGGCGACCGCGTCATGCACGCCGAAATCAAGATCGGCGACTCGATGATCATGCTCGGCGACGAGTGGCCCGACCTGGGTTACAGAGGGCCGCAACCCAACGTCTTCAGCAGCTCGCTGCACATCTACGTTCCGGACGTCGACAAGGCCTTTCAGCGGGCCGTCGCCGCCGGCTGCACGGTACAGATGCCCGTGATGGACATGTTCTGGGGCGATCGCTACGGCAAAGTGGTCGACCCGTTCGGACACGTCTGGGGCCTCGCCACGCACAAGGAAGAGGTGTCGCCGGAAGAGTGCTCCCGCCGGGCGGCAAACTGGAAATGCGGCTGAGCCGCTGAGCGGGACCAGTTCGCTGGCGCGGGCTGCCTGGTGTCCGCCGCGCAGGGCGCGCGGTGACCGGCGCCTTGACGGCGACCGCGGCTACAGCCCCAGCTCGCGCCAGCGGCGCGTCACCTGCTCCTTGATCGCTGGCGTCATGTCAAGTTCGTCCGGCCAGGCGCGGATCGCGCCTTCACCGGCCCACTTGCGCGTCGCGTCCCAGCCGATCTTGCTGCCGGCGCCGCAGACCGGCGCCGCGTGATCCAGAATGTCGAGCGGCCCCTGGACGACCATGGTGTCGCGGGCTGGATCGCAATTGGCCAGCATGTGGAACAGCACGGCCTGCTCGTCCTGTACGTCGACGCTCTCGTCGACGACCACGATCATCTTGGTGAACGCCATCTGGCCCGCGCCCCAGATGGCGCTCATCACGCGTCGCGCCTGATACGGATATTCCTTGCGGATCTTCACGAACGCGCAGTTGTGGAAGCACCCAAAGGTCGGCAGGTTGTAGTCGATAATGTCGGGCACGATCGTCTGAAGCAGCGGCAGGAATATCCGTTCGGTGGCCTTTCCGAGCCAGTAGTCTTCCTGGATCGGCTTGCCCACCACGGTCGTCGGATAGATCGGGCTTCGACGGTGCGTGATCGCCGTGATGTGCATGCGCGGGTAGAGGTCGGCCAGCGAATAGAACCCGGTGTGGTCGCCGAACGGCCCCTCGATCACGGGCGGGTCGGCCGGGTCGATGTACCCCTCGACGACGATCTCGGCCGTCGCCGGTACCTCGATCCCCGGCTGCGAGACGCACGGTACCAGCTCGATCGCGCCGCCGTTGAGAAAGCCGGCGAACAGGCATTCGTCGATGCCCGGCGGTAGCGGACAGGTGGCGGCATAGGGCATGACGCTCGGTCCGCCGAAGCTGATCGCGATGGGCATGCGGCGCCCGAGCTGGCGGTAGCGGCGGTAGTGGCGGGCGCCGTCGTGGTGCATGTGCCAGTGCATGGCGGCGAGCTTCGGGCCGAGAATCTGCACGCGGTACATTCCGATGTTGCGCTCGCCCGTTTCGGGGTGCTTGGTGAAGACGTTGGTCAGCGTGAGGTAGCGACCGTCGTTTGGCGGCGGGAGGAGGTCGGTCGGCGAGTAGCCGCCGCCGCGATCGAAGAGCTCGCGGGCGTGCTCACTGCCCTCGTTGGCGTCGGTGAGTGTGTGGCGCACCGCCGAGGGCGGCTGTGCCACATTCACAGCCGCGGGCGGCTGTGCCACATTCACAGCCGAGTTCTGCTGTGCCACATTCACAGCCGAGGGCGGCTGTGCCACACCCACAGCCGGGGGCGGCTGTGCCACATGTGAGCGACGGACGATCTCGCGGATGTGGGCGTAGGTGTTTCGGGACAGGTCGCCGTCGCCGGGCCAGCACTTCAGCGCCGGCAGAGCCGTGAGGTCCGCGTCGTCGGTGCGAACAATTTCCTGGCAGATGCCGTGACGAACGATCTTCGGCGGCAAACTGCCGAGCTGGATGAGCTGCGGCACCTTCTTGAGCTTCTCCAGGAGCGTCGTCGGGATTTCGGGCTTGACCAGCATCTTCACGCGGCCAGCGATTTCGTCGAGCGAGTCGGCCCCCAGCGCCAGGCAGATGCGCTCGCGCGTGCCGAACGTGTTGATGAGCACGGGCAGCGAAGATCCGCGGACGTTCTCGAAGAGCAGCGCCGGTCCGCCGGCCTTGACGACACGATCGCAGATTTCGGTGATTTCGAGGATCGGATCGACGGCGGCGCGGATGCGTTTCAGCCAGCCGCGCCGCTCAAGTTCGGCGACAAATGTCTGCAAATCGGGTGCGGACACGCGACACCTCAAACCGGGCTTTCGGACTCGAAACGAGCCGGTTTCCGGCGAAGCGATGATACGTTGGCGGACCTTGCGATGCGACGCGCGTACACGCGGCCGGATCACCGCGCGACCGCGAGGCGGCGCGCCGCGAGCAACCCAAAAGCCCGGCGAGCCGCTTCCCTCTTTCGTCATTCGCGCTTCGTTAGTCGCTACACACGGGCGGCGAGAGCGAACTTCGGACGGCGCGATCACGCCTGCGGCACGCCGCGCTGCGCCACAAACGCCGCGATGCGATGCAGACCGATTCCGATCTGCTCGAGCGAATTCGCGTACGAGACGCGTACGTAGCCCGCGCCGCCCGGACCAAAATCCACGCCGGGTGTGACCGCCACGCCGGCATGCTCGAGCATCTCGCGCGAGAACGCGAGTACGTCATCGGTGAGCCGACGCACATTGACGAACGCGTAGAACGCGCCGGCCGGTTCGCACAGGACGGGCAGGCCAATCTCGGCCAGCCGCCGCAGCACCAGCCGGCGGCGCTCGTCATAACAGCGGCGCATGTGCTCGACGTCGGCGGCGGCATGCTGCAGGGCGGCGACGGCGGCGAACTGCGTGAAATCGGGCGCGGAGATGAACAGGTTCTGCTGGAGCTTCTGGATCGGCCGGACCAGCCACTCAGGAACGATCAGATACCCCAGTCGCCAGCCGGTCATCGCGAACAGCTTGGAAAACCCATTGACCACGACCGCATCCGGTTCGAATTCCAGGATCGAGTGGGCCCGTTCGGCATACGTCAGACCGTGGTAGATCTCGTCCGAAACGATCGTAACACGGCCACCGGCCGCTTCGATCAGCGCACGCATCCGCTCCGGCGTCGTCAGCGTGCCGGTCGGGTTAGCCGGCGAATTCAGCAACAGCACCCGGCTGCGGGCCGTAAAGCGCGCCAGAACCGCGTCAACGTCGTATTGGAACGCGTCGCGCTCGCTGACCGGAATCCGCACGCTTCGCCCGCCGAACGCACTCACGAAATTCGGGTAGCACGCATAGCACGGGTCGGTCATGAGCACTTCGTCGCCCGGTTCCAACAAGGCGGCAAACGCGAGCAGCATCGCCGCCGAGCTCCCAAGCGTGACGATCACGCGGTCGGGCGAGACGCCGACGCCGCAGTGCTGCTGCATCCAACCGGCGATGGCCTGGCGCAGCTCGGGGTGGCCCAGCGAGTGTGTGTAGTGCGTGTGTCCCTCGCGCAAGGCGCGGATGCCGGCTTCCTGAACGACGGCCGGCGTCGGAAAGTCCGGCTCGCCGACTTCGAGATGAACAATCGAACGGCCCGCCGCCTCCAGACGGCGGGCCTGTTCGAGCACTTCCATCGCCAGGAAGGGCGGCATGTCGCGGGCGCGGCGGCTGACGCGGTGTAGCGAGTCATCAGACGAGCACATCACGGCTCTCAGACCTCCAGCGCGACGGCGTCAGCGCGCGGTCGCCTCACGCTACTCCTCGGGTGCGGTCGGGGAGTAGCGGATGATGGCGCCTTCGCTCTCAAGGCCGACCAGCGGCGAGCTGACCATGTCCAACCGCGGCAGACCATTGGGATCGTAGATGATCTGTTCGACCGCCACACCCAGGAGCGCGGCCTGATTTCCGACGCAGGGCGTCGTGCTGGAGCGGCCGTCGATGCGAACCTTGCCGGCGTTGGTTTGCATGAAGGTCCGATTGAAAACGAGATGGATGCTCGTGAGCGATTCGTGAAGCCAGCAAGTGAAGCACGGAGCGTTGAACGAGAAGCGAACCTCATTCTGGTTGTGCACCGCCATGTCGAGCCGCGTGGTCAGCGGCCCGTTGGACGTCGCCCGGGCGTCGAGCGACGCAATCACCAGCGTCAGGTCGGTGGTGCCGATCGCGGTCTCGAATCCCTCGTTCGCGGTGCGAAGAACGGCGTCTTCTGCGAAGAACTCCAGCAGCAGCTTGCCGGGCGCGAAGTCGTACTCCTTGCCCATGCGGAGGCCGCCCGGCTTGCCGATGACCGCTCCTTGTTCGCCAACGATGGCGCGGAAGGACCACGGCAGATACTTGCTGGCGAGCTGGTCGCGATAGTTCACGATCGTCGCCGAGCCCGTCAGGTGATTCCAGCGAATCTGCTGTTCGGCGCTGTTGACCGCGAAGACCACCAGAAAACCCCGCAGGACGCGGTCCTTCGAGCCCTCGGGATCGGGGCGCCCCGGGCCGCATCGGGTGTGGTCGAGCACGCTGAAAGGGGGAAGCGGGATCGCGGGCACGCCGATTCCTGGCCTGCCGCTCGCCATCGACCAGTAACACGGGTTCTCCTGCGTCAGCGGGCCGACGTAGTCGAACAGATTGCAGCCCTTATGAAAGCACGAGTCGCCATCCTCGAACTCCTCGGGGTCGCCATTGAACGCGAGCATGAAGACTCTCACCGCCGACGGACCGTCGTTGCTGAGCGTGATGACGGTGTCCTGAACGAGTTCGTCGACCTCAATATCGCCATCGTCGTTCAGATCGGCCCAGCGCAGCTCGACTCTGGGGAAGAACAGCAGGCTGCCTTTGTGCGATGTTTCGGCGACCGGCGTGATCTGGGCGGTGGCAATCGCCGCACAGCAGAAAGCCGAGTGGAGCGCAAAGAATCGATTGGCGTTTCTCATGAGCCCTGCCTCCTGACGCGGCGGTGAAATGCAGGCGGGGGCGGGCACCCGCGTCGCTGCGCAGCCCCCTGGACAAGCAACAGTATCACCCTCGGACATGGGTTCTGCAACAGGGCGGCCCGTCCCTCGCGTTCAGGCCGTCAGGACCTCGATGTGCCCGCTCTCGACGCGATAGAGCGCCGCGACGATCGCGGTATCCCCCGCTGCCACGGCGTCGGCCACTTCGGGCGCGTGCAGAAGCAGCTCGCGCGCCGACTGCCGCGCGTTCTCGAGCGCCGTTTCAACCAGCAGATTGGCCGGCCGGCGCGTGCGGGCGATCCGCAGCGCCTCGAAAATACCGGACTGGAGCGACGCGTGGCGGGCGCTGGGCTTGTCCTCGATCACCTGCTGAACCGCGCGGCAGCCCG
This sequence comes from Phycisphaerae bacterium, assembly GCA_022072445.1. GTDB lineage: Bacteria > Planctomycetota > Phycisphaerae > UBA1845 > Fen-1342 > JAJVHV01. Next base: position 6,493 of record JAJVHV010000045.1, read on the forward strand.
TGTGTCCGACGACCAGCACGAGCGGCACGCGCAGCTCGCCCACTGCAATGTCCAGCATCCAGCGCACGCTCTCGCTCGCGACGTTGCCCGGCACGCGGGCCACAAGCAGCGAACCGAGCGGCTGATCGAAGATGATCTCGGGCGCGATGCGGCTGTCGGAACAGGTGACCAGCGCGGCGCGCGGGTTCTGCCCGCGCGCGAACGCCGAGAAGTCTTCAGCGCGATAACGCCGCGCGCCCGGCTCGCCTGTGCGAAAGCGTTCGTTGCCGCGCAGCAGTTCGTCGAGTTGCGTCCGTGCCTGGGGACTCATGCGGCGCACAGCGCCGCCGCGGAGCGGCGGCACTCGGGGAATGGACACGATGGGAGTCGAACCCACGACCTTCGCATTGCGAACGCGACGCTCTCCCAACTGAGCTACGTGCCCGTCGATGGACGACTCAAGAGAATAGCCCACCGCCCGCAACCGGGCAAGCCTGCGAGGCGCGGCTGCTGGTAGGGCCGGTTTACACGCCTCGAAACACCCACTTGGGCTAACCTCCAGCGCGGCCAGGCTCGGATAGAAGAATGGGCGAATTCACCGTCAGGCAGAAACTCCTTGACAAACAGCGGACGCTCATGGAAGCCACGGGTGAAGCGAGGCCCGTGACGAGCCGAGCGGAACCCGTGGGCACGACCGTCGACGTGTTTCTGCTCCGGAGGAGCAGAGGAAGTGCGCGCTGTGGGGAGGCTCGTTGTCGCTCGTGCGGCGCGGCCGGCCGAACGCCGGCGCGAGTTTGCGCATCACCCCGCCAGCGTCAGAATCCGCCGCCGCGACAACGCCCGCTGGATCGCCGGAAAGATGAAGCGCTCCGCGACGTGGTCCCAACTCATCAGACGGGCGGCCTGATAGCCGGCTTCGAGAAACTCGATCTCCTCCGCCTCGCCGCGCGGCAGGCGCGGCAGAATCTGGGCGGCGACCGCGCGGGCGATCTCGCGTTCGGCGGCGCGGCGTTCGGCCTCGTCGACCGCCAGCGCGTCGGGGATGGTGCGCGGCGCCGACGGCGGGTTGGTGTAATCCACGAGCAGCACGTTCCGCAGGTTCCTGCCGGGCGCCACCTCGTCCAGGAATCCGGTGCAGCCGCAGCTCGTGCTCGCCACGCACAGCCCGCCGAAGGTCAGCGGTTCGAGCGGCGAGATTCCGAACGGCTCGTACAGGCTCAGACCAAGTTCGACGTCCGTCCCGCGGCGCAAATCGCTGACGTGCATGCGGGCCGGCATGCGCAGGCCGCACGTGGCCTGGTCGAATCCGAACTGGTTGACCAGAATGGCGCGGATGTTGCGCGCCCGCATGTTGAAGCGCTGCATCTGGCGCCAGTAGCGGGCTTCGCCCTCCGTCAGGTCGGGATGTCCGTCGCGATGCAGCAGCGGCCAGTCCCACTCGCGCTCCGCCCGCAGAATGTCCTCGATCGGGCGGCGCGGCAGCTCGGTGGAAACCAGGAAATAGACCGCCCGCCGTCCGTCGGCGGCGAGGTGCTCGTCCAGGTATTCGAGAATGTCGAGGTCGCGCCACAGAGCCTTGCTGCGCGTCATGCGCGTCGCGTGCGTCAGCACCAGGTCCGGCCGCCAGCCCAGCAGCGTGTGGCAGTACTCGTCCAGCAGCGCCCGGCTCTCGCGCCGCTCCGCCAGCGTGATCCGCCGCGCCGGAATCCCGTTGTACGCGATCGTCGCGTCGGCCTGGTCGAACTCCGGCCCCAGAAACCGCACTTCGTCCAGCACGTGGTGCCCGACGGCCAGGATGGCGTCGCAGTCGCTGGCCGTCTCGACGATCGCGTGCTTGAAGTAGTCGTGCTGCGGTCCGAAAACGTCGCTCAGCCGCACACGCGCCTCGCGCGCCAGTTTCAGCACGTTGTAGAACATCAGGTCGTGTCCCGGATGCTCCTCCACGATCCGCCGGATCGTCGCCACCTCGTGCGCGTGGAACAGCGTCCGATAGGCCCGCGGCCGCTCCGCCGCCAGCGCCAGCGCCGTCGGCACGCCCATGAACTCATGCGCAAACACCACCGCCGGCTGCGTGTCGCTCGCCAGGTGCATCGCCTCGAGGGCGGCGACCGCCGGCGCGGCGAGACGGACGTACTGCTCAAAGTCCCAGACCTGTTCGTGACGGTAGGACTGCAAGCCGTGCAGCTCCCATAACCGGCCCTTGAGCCGGTTCACGCGCTCCGCGTTCACCGTCCGAATATCGATCAGCAGCACCTCGCACAGCGTCCGCCGCTGACTCAGATGGTCCTCGATCGGCCGGCGGCCGTAGACAATGTGGACGTGAAAGTTCTGCTCGACGCGGCGGAAGGCGTCGTCGTAGGGGCTGGACTCGATGCGGTGGTAGCTGGAGTACTCGACCTTGCCGCCGGCGCCGAGCGGCTCGACGCTGGTGGGCTCGAACATCGGACAGACCAGGACGGTGCGGGCGATCGAATCGCGGCATGGCCGGCTGTTGATCAGCCCTTCGAGGACGGTCCCAATACCACCCATCTTGTGCACGGCTTCGTGCGTAACGTGAATGACGTTCAGCAAGCGAACTTCTCCGTATCGATCGGTCCGGTTCTGGGTATCGGCTCGTTCAGCGCCGCGTGCCACGCGCCGCCGGCGATTTCGAGCCGGCCGAAGCGGCCAGCTTGCGGCGGGGCGCAAGCGTCGTTTCCTGCGCGGCGCCGCCGCCCCATAATACTCGCAACACCATGCTACGCGGCTTTCGACACACGCTCTTCCTCTTTCTGCAGGCCGGCATCGCCGTCAGTTGCCTGCTGGCGCTGTGGCTCGATCCGGCCGCGTGGAAGGCGACGCTGCTGTGCGCCGCGGGTGCGGTGCTGACGTCGGTGGCGTGCGAGCGGATCGCCGGACGTTACCTCACGCTGACGCTCGGCCGGCTGCGACGGCTCGCCGACGCGATCGGCCGCGGCGACGACGTGCCGCCCATGGAGGCCCACCCGGGCGAGGACTTCTACAAGCTCGTCTCGGCCATCAACCTGGTGGCGACGCGGCTGGCCGAGGCGACGGCGGCGGAGAAGAGCCTGCAGGAGAAGCTGCGGCGCTCGGAGCGGCTGGCGTTCCTGGGCGAGCTGGCCGCCAACGTCGCGCACGAGGTCAACAACCCGCTCGACGGCGTGCAGAACTGCGCCCGCATCCTGCGGCGGTCGCTGCGCGAGCCGGAGCGCGCCGAGCAGATGCTCACGCTGATCGACAGCGGATTGGAGCGCATCGCGGTCATTGTGCGGCGGCTGCTGACGCTGGCTCGGCAGAACACCATCCGCCCGGCGCGGGAAGACGTCGTGCCGGTCGTCGAGCGGGCGGCGGCGGCCATCGCCGAGTGGATCGGCCCGCGCGGCGTGCGCGTGTGGGTGGACAGCCCGCGCGAAACCTTTTTCGCGCACGTCGACGCACCGCTGCTCGAGCAGGTCTTCGTCAATCTGCTGCTCAATGGCGCCGACAGCATGCCGGAGGGCGGCGACATTCACGTCCGCGTCGCACGCGTCGGCGAGGGGCGCAACGCCAGCGTGCAGGTGGACGTTTCCGACCGCGGAACGGGCATCGCGGCCGAGGTGCTGCCGCACATCTTCGAGCCGTTCTTCTCCACCAAGATCGGCGAGCGCGGAACCGGGCTGGGACTGCCCATCGCCGCACGCATCGTCGACGCGCACGGGGGAGAGATTCGACCGGTGGCACGGAGCGACGGCGGCACGACGTTTACGGTTCTGCTGCCGGAAAGCCCCGTGGGCGCACGCGCGGCGGGCTGAGTGCCAGACGCGTCGCACGCAACGCCGTTGGGCGAGCCCACGGTTCGGGCGCGGCGCGTGCGCAGCCCGGAAGCGCGATTGGAAAGCCGTGGGCGCGAGCGTCGTCCCGTCGCGACGCGCTCCCTGCCACTTTGACAGGCAGAGCACCCACCCGCGTCCACGAGCGAACCGTACACAACTCTTTACAATACAACGTGTTATCGTAAGTTCGCCGCACGCACTTCTGTGGCGCGCCGCATGCATGCGGCCGGCCGGGAGCACTTCAGCTCCAGCGTGTCAGCGACCCGCGGCGGAAGGCCGCGGCGGTGTTCGAAGTCGTCGGTTGAATCGTTCACGAGGGCCCCCAAGCGGCCCTGCTCTAAGGAGTTTTCGATGGCTGCCAAGCAGATTGCGTTCGACATGGAAGCTCGCGAGGCCATTCGCCGCGGCGTGCATCAGCTCGCCCGTGCCGTCAAGGTCACACTCGGCCCCTGCGGCCGCAACGTTGTCATCGAAAAGTCGTTCGGTTCGCCGACCGTCACTAAGGACGGGGTCACCGTCGCGAAGGAAGTCGAGCTCGAAGATCCCTACGAGCACATGGGCGCCCAGATGGTCAAGGAGGTCGCCAGCAAGACGTCGACCGTGGCCGGCGACGGCACAACCACCGCCACCATTTACGCCGAAGCGATCTACGACGAAGGTCTCAAGAACGTCGCCGCCGGCAGCAACGCGATGGAGCTGAAGCGCGGCATCGAGCTGGCGGTCGAAGCGGTGATCGGCGAGTTGAAGAACCAGTCGGTCAAGGTCAAGGACTCGACGCAGATCGCGCAGGTCGGCACGTGCGCGGCGAACCAGGACAGCGAGATCGGCAAGAAGATCGCCGAGGCGATGGAGAAGGTCGGCAAGGACGGGGTCATCACGGTCGAAGAGGGCAAGAGCCTCGAGACGACGGTCGACGTCGTCGAGGGCATGCAGTTCGACAAGGGCTACATCAGCCCGCACTTCATCAACAAGCCCGAGAACATGGAGTGCGTGCTCGAGGACGCCTATGTGCTCGTGCACGAGAAGAAGATCGGCTCGGTCAAGGATCTGCTCCCGCTGCTCGAGAAGGTCGCCAAGGCCGGCCGGCCGCTGCTGGTCATCAGCGAAGACGTCGAGGGCGAGGCGCTGGCCACGCTGGTGCTCAACAAGCTGCGCGGCATCCTGCAGTGCTGCGCCGTCAAGGCGCCGGGCTTCGGCGACCGCCGCAAGGCCATGATGGAGGACATCGCGATCCTGACGGGCGGCAAGGCGATTTTCGAGGACCTGGGCATCAAGCTGGAGAACATCGAGCTGAACGACCTGGGCCGCTGCAAGCGCGTCGTGGTCGAGAAGGAGAATTGCACGCTGATCGAGGGCGTGGGCAAGAGCGACGCCGTCAAGGGCCGCATCGAGGCGATCAAGCGCGAGATCGACATCACCACCAGCGACTATGACCGCGAGAAGCTCGAGGAGCGGCTGGCGAAGCTGAGCGGCGGCGTGGCGCAGATCAACGTCGGCGCCGCGACGGAAGTCGAGATGAAGGAAAAGAAGGCCCGCGTCGAGGACGCGCTGCACGCCTGCCGCGCCGCGGTGGAAGAGGGCATCCTGCCCGGCGGAGGCGTCTCGGTGCTGCGCTGCGAGACGGCGCTCGACGCCGCCGTAAAGAAGGCCAAGGGCGATCAGAAGATCGGCGTGGACATCGTGCGGCGGGCGTTGCGTGCTCCGATCAAGCAGATCGCGGAGAACGGCGGGGTGGACGGGTCGATCGTGTGGCAGAAGGTGAGCGAGGGCAAGGGCAACTTCGGCTACAACGCGCTGACGGATGAGTATGGCGACCTGGTGAAGATGGGCGTGATCGTGCCGACGAAGGTCGAGCGCGTGGCGCTGCAGAACGCGGCGAGCATCGCCGGCCTGCTGCTGACGACGGATGCGATCGTGAGCGAGATCAAGGAAAAGGACGACAAGAAGGCCGGCGGCGGCGGCATGCCTGGCGGCGGCATGGGCGGGATGGGCGGCATGGGCGGGATGATGTAAGGCAGGTCAAGCGATTGGCCTTCTCATCCGAGCCCCGACCGTAAGGGAGGGGTTTCGTGGCCCAGCATGCGCTGCAACTGATCAGAGCCGCGCCCAGTGCAACCGAACGTTCGAGCCTTGTAGGGTACGTCCCTCGACGCACCACACGGCGCTCGCCGCCGATACGTGTTGCTGTAGGCGTGGTCCTTCGTCACAGCAGACCATCCGCGTTCAACGGCGGTGCGGTGCATCAGGGATGCACCTTACCTCTCTAATCCGAGCCCCGACCGTCAGGGAGGGGTTTCGTGGCCAGCACGCGCCGCAACCGATCAGAGCCGCGCCCAGTGCAACCGAACGTTCGAGCCTTGTCGGGTGCGTCCCTCGACGCACCACACGGCGCTTGCCGCCGATACGTGTTGATGTGAGGCGTGGTCCTTCGTCACAGCAACACCATCCGCGTTCAACGGCGGTGCGGTGCATCAGGGATGCACCCTACGTCTCTCGCCCTTGCATCCGCGCGTCCGGCGCCCATCATGCCACGCATGGACGACGCATTGGCTCAGTTCCTCGCCGCTCGCGACGTGCCCTGCCCGGGCTGCGGCTACAACCTGCGCGGCCTGACCGCGCCGCGCTGCCCCGAGTGCGCCCAGGAACTCACGCTCCGCGTCAATCTGCAGGAACCGCGGCTGGCCGGCTTCATTGCCGGCCTGGTCGCGCTCGCCGCCGGAACCGGCTTCAGCGGCCTGCTGCTGATCTACGGCTGCGTCCGCCTGCTGGTCGAGCGCGGGTTGCCGGCGGGGCGCGCGTGGCTGCACCCGTTTCTCTACGTCACGTTTGCCGGGCTGGTGATCGAAGGCGCCTGCCTGCTTGCCTGGATCGCCCTGCGCCCGCGCATCCGCCGCGCCCGCCGCGCCTGGCGCGTCACGCTGATCATCGCGTGCTGGCTGCTCACGCTTGTGAACCTGTGCTGCTTCGTCGGCGCCATCCGCTGAGTCTCGGGCCGCGTTTCTCGTCAGATGTGGCCTGACATTTCCGGGCCGACGCGAACAGCCACCGACAAAGCACCCGCATGCTCACGCCTGACGGCGAGAGCATGGCAGCCAACGTCCGCACCCAACTTGCGGCATGCTCACGCCTGGCGGCGAGAGCATGGCAGCCAACGTCCGCACCCAACTTGCGGCATGCTCACGCCTGGCGGCGAGAGCATGGCAGCCATGCCACACGCGTCACGTGCCGTCGGTTTGCAAGCGGCGCTGCGCTCCGCTAAAGAGGCGACATGCAGACGCACCCCGGATGGTGGATCGGATTTGCCGCGTTCGTGCTGACGATGCTGGCGCTCGACCTGGGCGTCTTTCGGCGGCGGGCGCACTCGGTGCATTTTCGCGAGGCGCTCACCTGGGTCGGCGTGTGGGTGGCGCTGGCGATGGTGTTCAACGCCGGGATTTACCTGGGCTGGTTCGGCGGATACGCGGCGGCGGAGCGCGGGATCAAGGCGAAGGAGTTTCTGGCGGGCTATCTATTGGAAGAGTCGCTGAGCGTCGACAACATCTTCGTCTTCCTGATGCTGTTCACGTACTTCAAGGTGTCGCCGGCGTTTCAGCACAAGGTGCTCTTCTGGGGCATTCTGGGGGCGCTGGTGATGCGGGCGGCGTTCATCTTCGCCGGCGTCGAGCTGATCCACCGCTTTTCCTGGATGATCTACGTCTTCGGCGGCTTTCTGGTGATCACGGGCGTCAAGATGGCGCTCTCGAGCGAGAAGCAGATCGACCCGGAGCGCAACCCGGTGCTGCGGCTTTTCCGGCGGCTGATGCCGGTCACGGATGTCTATCACGAGAGCCGTTTTTTCGTGCGCATCGACCATCGGCTCTTCGCGACGCCGCTGTTCGTCGTGCTGCTGCTGGTGGAGACGACGGACGTGATCTTCGCGTTCGACTCGATCCCTGCGGTGATCGCGGTGACGCACGATCCGTTCATCGTGTACACGTCGAATGTGTTTGCGATTCTCGGCCTGCGGTCGCTCTACTTCGCGGTCTCGGGCGTGATGGATCTGTTTCATTACCTGGTGTACGGCCTGTCGCTGGTGCTGATCTTCATCGGCGTGAAGATGCTGATCGCCGACGTGTACAAGATTCCGATCGAATACTCGCTGCTGGCGATTGCGGTCGTGCTGACGGCCTCGATCGTGGCGTCGCTGCTGCGGCCGAGGCGCGGCGTGCCGGGCATGCCGGCCGCGGTGCTGCCGCGCGGCGATCCGGACCGCGTCAACTGAGCCAGTCGGCCTGAGGGCCGGCACGGGGCGCCCCGCGTGAACCCGATCCAACCGGACGCGCCGTTCGAAGCCGAGCCGGTCCTTCCTGCCATCACCGACGAGATTTTCTGTCCGGCGTGCGGCTACAACCTGCTGGGGCTGATGAGCCCGCGCTGTCCGGAGTGCGGCCGGCCGGTCGACGCTCTCCGCGACGCGGAGCCGCGGCTGCCATGGGCGCGCGACGACGGGTCGCGTTTTGTGGCGTTCTGGAAGACCGTCCTGTTTGTGACGTTTCGCAGCGAAGATTTCAGCGTCGAGATCTGCCGGCCGGTGGACGAGCGCCGCGCGCATGCGTTCCGCCGGCGGATCGTGTGGTGCATCTGGATCACGATGCTGACGCCGGTCGGGTTCATCGCGTGGTTCTCGCCGGGCGAGCTGGCCGCGGGCATGGAGCGGCTGGGGCTGCCGGTGGCGGTTGCCTCGGCGATGGCGTGGCTGGCGGGGGCATATCTGCTGGCGGCCGTACCGGAGTACATCGTCGCGCACCGCGACGCGCCGCTGGTGCGGCGACATCGCGCGGCGCTGCTGACGAGTTACGCGACGGCGCCGCTGGTGTGGCTGCTGCCGTGCCCGCTGTTCGGGTTCGCGGCGGCGATGCTCTGGAATCGCCGGGGCGTGCCGTGGGACATCCTGCTGTGGTTGCTGGCGGCGTTCGTGCCACTGGCGGTCGGGGCGATCACGCTGATCGACGTGGTGCGACTGGTGCGGCGGATGTTCCGCGAAGTCGGGCCGGTGACGTGGATTACGTGCAAGGTGATCGCGACGTGGGTGTTGGTGGCGGTGCTGATGTTCGTGCTGCTGCCGGCGAGTTTTCTGCTGATTGCGGTGGTGGTTTGGTCGGTGCGGTAGTGGGTTCGGGGTTCAGGGGTCCGCGGTTCAGGAGTTTGGGAGCACAGCTCCGCTGGGTGTGCTCGCGCGGGGCGATCACTCAGGGCGACGGAGTTTTGCCGGCCGGCTGGGTGCTGGGGCGCTGGTCGTCGAGGAAGTAGACCAGGTCGAGCCGGTCCGGGTCTACGCTGCCGCTCTCACGCCACGTGAAGTCGCCGCCGTCGTCCCCGCCGTCCGGGCCGAGGGAATAGAGGCGCGGCTTCGGGTCCGCCGGAAGGTAGCCGAGCAGCTCCCCGTCCGGGGCAAACGGGTCGCGCGGCGGCTCGGACAGATACTCGGGGACGAGTTCGGCAAGCGAAGCGGGCCGTGTGCCGTGGTCGAGCTCGAAGAGGCGGATGGCCAGCGCCGTGGCCGCCATGCGCCGCTCGGCGCGGCAGCGGAAGCTGAGCGTCAGCGCGCGGTCGTAGCTGGCTTCGAGCATGCGCGAGAGGGCTCGCGTCGCACCGGCCGCGATGGACGTTGTGCCAGGTGCGGTTGGGATGACGTCGATGCGGGCCATCGTTCTCCGCGCTTCGGGGAAGCTGGGCGCCATCCCAGCGCGCAGCACGAGCGAGGCGTTCCCGATCATCCGCGCGCCATCCAGCTCGAACATGGGCCGGAACACGAAGCGGAGGACGCGGGAGGAAAGGGCCATGCCGCCGGGCGCGCCGATGGCCCAGGCGGGCATCGTGCCGTCGACGACGCCGCGCACGGTGTCGGCGTGCATGGCGCGTTCGGCAGACATGGCCCGCTGCCAGCCGGCGCGGATCGGCGCGTCGTCGAGCAACTCGCGAGTCAGTTCGAGGACGGCGGCGCGCGACGCCGCACGGGCGACGCCGGCGCTGGCGGCCTGCGTCTCCCCCGCCCGGGTCGCGACGTGCGGCTCGTCGGGCGCAACGCACAGTTCGGGGATGAGCGCTTCGAGCAGACTATTGGTGAGCAGCGAATGGACGGCGACGGCGACCAGATGCGTGATGGCGACGCTGGTGCGCGGTTCGTCGACTCGGCGGGCGAGCCGCGCCAAATCCAGCGCGATCTGCACCGCTTCGGCGTGATCGCCGCGCTGCGCGGCGACGCGCGCCGCCACGACGCCGAGCTTTGCGAGACGACGCTGGCCCGAAAGCTGCGGGAGCAGGACGTTGATCATGGGGCTGGCGAATTGGACGCCCCAATCGACCTCGCTGATGCCGCGTGCCGAGCGCAGCAGAGCGAGCGCTTTGGGGTTGTCGTCGACGAGCTTTCCGGCCAGCGCGGGATCGATGGCGGTCCGGCCGAGGGCGGCGTCGAGCGCGTCGGTCGGGTTGCCCTGCGCGTCGCGGTAGTTTGTGGGGGCATGGATGGCCGCGACGGCGTTTTCATAGGCGAAGGCGGCGTTTTCGAAGTCGCGCAGCGCGGTGCTCGGGTTGAAGTCGGCGGGCAGCAGCGGTTCGCCCGCGGCGCGGAGGCGGGCGAGTTCGCCGGCCAGGCGCGCCCGGCTGTAGCCGCGCCAGACCACGATCATCAGCACGATCGCGACGACGTACGCCGTCGTGCCAAACGCGAAGAGGCGCAGTCGGCGGCGGCGACGGGCCTCGAAGGCTTCGGCGGCGTCGTGGCTGGCCTGGGTGACGTCGGACATCGGTCCGCTCGCGGGTCGTGCTTACGGTTTCAGGACGTCGCGCTTGCCGGCGATGATCTCGGCGCGAGCCTTCTCGACTTCTTCCAGCACTCCGGCCGGCCAGCGGTCTTTCCACTTCGGGTTCAGCACCAGCTCGACGCCGCCGGACGCAAGGTCGTGCACATACGCTTTGTGCTCGAAGCGTTTGTCGCGGACGAGCTCGGCGGCCTGGCGCAGGGCGCGTTTCATGTTGATGGCGGCGCTGGCCGGCACGACGTCGGGCGCCAGGCCGCTCTGATCGCTGTTGCAGCCGAAGGCGGGCAGGCTGCCGGCGGCGTCGAAGATGCCGGCGGCGGCGGCGTCGGTGTTCTGGAACAGGACGCGCACGCGGAAGGTGTCGATCAGCGATCGCGCGGTCTGGCGGGCCTTGGCGACGTCGTCCCAGCTTCCGACGTACTGGTAATGCGCGACGTAGTCGGGCTTAACGGCGTGCAGGCCGTTGACGAAGGCGTCGAGGGTGTACTTGACGGTGCGGAAATTCTGCGCGCCGATCACGCCGGCCGGCCCCTCAGGCGCGATGCGGGCAGCGAGGATGCCGCACAGATAGGTCGCCTGCCAGAGCTGGAAGTCGAGCGTGGCGATTCCGTCGCCGCCCTCGCTCGAGCCGGTGACCAGGATCGAGCGGCCGGGGAACTGTCGCGCGACCTCGCGGGCGGCCTTGGCGTACTCTCCGCCGTGGCAGATGATCAGGTCGTAGCCTTGCGAGGCGTAGTCGCGCAGGTCGCTGCGGAAGCTGCTGGCGTCGCGGACGTTGGTGTGGCTGACGGCGGCGAGCCCGTCGGCTTCGAGCGCCTTGGCGGCCTCGAAGGCGAGCTGGTTCCAGCCGCCATCGTTCTCGCGTCCGGGCAGCAGCAGGGCGACGCGGAGCGGGCCGGGGGTGGGTGCGGCCAGAACGAGGGTGTTGATGAGGTAGAAAGCGATCGTGGCGTTCACGTGCGGCCTCCTGGAAGCGGGGAGCGCTGCTCAGCGCGGACGACGCACCGGCCGTGGGCGTCACGAGGATTGTAGCCGAGCGGGAGGGTGAGGAATGCAGAATGAAGAATGCAGAATGCAGGATGCAGGATGCAGGATGCAGGATGCAGAAACGCTGTGCTCGCAGCCCCGCCCTTGCACCGCTGCGGCGGCGAAGAAATCGCTTCTGCATTCTGCATTCTTCATTCTGCATTCACAGCACAGCCGGGGCGGCTGTGCCACATGGCGCCTCTGCACCGCTGCGGCGGCGAAGAAATCGCTTCTGCATTCTGCATTCTTCATTCTGCATTCACAGCACAGCCGGGGCGGCTGTGCCACATGGCGCCTCTGCACCGCTGCGGCGGCGAAGAAGTCGCTTCTGCATTCTGCATTCTTCATTCTGCATTCACAGCACAGCCGGGGCGGCTGTGCCACATTCTGCCCGCACAGCCGAGGGCGGCTGTGCCACACTCTGCGGCGCCGGTAAGATGGCGGGCTGTGGACCGGCGGGTTTGCGACGGTCCCGGAAAACTGAGGGTGAGACCCATGATCGGACGATTGGTCGTGATCGGCGGCGTTCTGCTGTGTGTGCTGCCGTCTCTGGGGCAGGATGACAACCCGCGCTCGCAGCGGGCGCGCGAGGCGGCGCGGCAGGCGCAGCAGAAGCAGGAAGAGAAGCCCGCCACGGAGAAGCAGGAGGCCGACGCCGAGAAGAAGCCGCGCGACAAGAAGGCGATCGACGTGCTGGAGGACAAGGAGCACGAGCTGAAGATCAGCGCGCCGAAGGGCTGGCAGGTTGACAAGAAAGACGATTACACCGTGCCCGGCGAGCTGCTGCGGGCCTGGTCGGAGGGGAAAGTCAACGACGGCAACATCGTTGTGTTCATCCAGGACCCCGAGTCGGAAAAACCCATCACGCCGCGCTTCATTCTCGACGCGGAGGTGCAGAAGCTGAAGGCGGCGGACGTCGAGGTGCGCAAGCAGGAGATCATCGACGTGGGCGGGAAGCGGGCCATGATGTGGGCCGGGCTGGGGCGCGGCACGGGCGGGGCGATGACCGGCGAAGGCACGGTCAAGACGTATCAACAGTGTGTGGCGATCCCGCGCGAGAGCGACGTGGTCGTGCTCCTGCTGACGACGCCGGAGAAAGGCATCGGCCGCAAGCGCAAGCTCTTCGAGGAGTTGCTCAAGACGGTTGAGATCGGCGGGAAGCAGACCGACGAGCAGAAGAGTTCGAAGTAGACCCGGCATGAGTGTCGATACGCCGCTGTGGACGCCGACGAAAGAGCGCATCGAGCGCAGCCACATGCAGCGTTTCATGCGGCTGGCGGCTGAGCGGCATGGATTTGCCGCGGATTGGCCGGCGCTGCGGCGCTGGTCGATCGAACGGCGCGACCTGTTCTGGAGCGAACTGCTGCAATTCGCCGAGGTCCAGCCGTCGGCCCCCGCCGTGCGAACGACGAGCGGCGACGGCATGCTGGGGACGCGCTGGTTCGAGGGAATGCGGCTGAATTATGCGCGGCACATGCTGCGTTTCGACGATGCGCAGCCGGCGCTGATCTTCGAAGACGAGCGCGGCGGCCAGCGCAGCCTGACGCACCGCGCGCTGCGCGACGAGGTGGCGCGCTGCGCCGCGGCGATGCGCGCCGACGGGTTGAGATGCGGCGAGCGCGTCGCGGGGTTCATGCCCAACGTGCCGGAGACGGTGATCGCGATGCTGGCGGCGGCGAGCTGCGGGGCGATCTGGTCATCCTGTTCGCCGGACTTTGGCGTCGGTGGCGTGCTCGATCGGTTCGGTCAGATCGAACCGACGATCCTGGTGACAACCGACGGATACACGTATGGCGGCAAGCGCGTGGATTCGCTCACGCGAGTGCGCGAGATGCTGACGCGGCTGCCGTCGGTGCGGCGGCTGGTGGTCGTGCCGTATGTCGAGCCGCAGCCGGCATTGCCCACGGGCACATCGGCGGTGGCGTGGCGCGAGTATCTCGGGCGGGAGGATGAGTCGGCGCCGGCGCTGCGCTTCGAGGAGGTGCCGTTCGATCATCCGCTCTTCATCATGTATTCGTCGGGGACGACCGGCGTGCCGAAGTGCATCGTTCACGGCCACGGCGGCACGCTGCTGCAGCACATGAAGGAGCTGATGCTGCACACCGATCTGCACGCGGGCGAACGCAGCTTCTACTTCACGACCTGCGGCTGGATGATGTGGAACTGGCTGGTGAGCGGGCTGGGCACGGGGGCGGCGGTCGTGCTCTACGAGGGGAATCCGGCGCATCCGACCGTTCAGCGCCTGTGGGAGCTGGCCGAGCGGCAGCGCGTCACCATGTTCGGCACCAGTCCGAAATTTCTGGCGGCCTGCGAAAAAGCCGGCATTCACCCCGGGCGCGAGCATGATCTCTCCGCGCTGCGCACGCTCTGCTCGACCGGTTCGCCGCTGGCGCCCGAGCAGTTCGCCTGGGTCACGCAACGCGTCGGCGAGCAGGTGCAGGTGGCGTCGATCTGCGGCGGCACCGACATCATTTCGTGCTTCATGCTCGGTAATCCGCTGCTGCCGGTCTATGCGGGCGAGATTCAGTGCTGCGGGTTGGGGATGGACGTGCAGACCTGGAGCGACGATGGGCGCAGCGTGGTCGGGGAGAAGGCCGAGCTGGTCTGTGCGTCGCCGTTTCCGTCGCAGCCGGTCTGCTTCTGGAACGACGGGGATGGACGCAAATATCGGGCCGCGTATTTTTCGCACGAGTGGAACGTGCCGCGCGGCGCGCCGCAGCCCGCGACGGTCTGGCGGCACGGAGACTTCGTCGAGATCACGGCGCGCGGCGGCGTGATTGTCTATGGGCGTTCGGACGCGACGCTGAACCCCGGCGGCGTGCGGATCGGCACGGCGGAGATTTACCGCGTGGTCGAGGGCATCAGCGAGGTGGTCGACAGCGTCGTCGTCGGGCGCGACGCCGACAATGACGTCGAGATCGTGCTGTTTGTCGTGCTGCGGGCCGGCCTCTCGCTGACGCCGGAGCTGGAGCAGCGGATTCGCAACGAGATCGCGGCGGGCGCGACCAGGCGGCACGTGCCGCGGCACATCCGGCAGGTGGCCGACGTTCCGCGGACCATCAGCGGCAAGAAGGTCGAGCTGGCGATCCTGCAGGCGCTGCGCGGCGAGGTCGTCAAGAACCGCGACGCGCTGGCGAACCCCGAGGCGCTCGACCAATTCGCCGGCATCCATTTCTGAGCCGCCCGTCTCGCGCCCGTCGCCGAATAGAATTCTGCGGACACATGAACGACGACGCGTTTTCGGACAGCCAGGCGTTCCGCGACGAGATGATCGAGACGCAGTGCCGCCAGCGCGGCGTGCGCGACGCGCGGGTGCTGTCGGCGATGCGGACCGTTCCGCGCGAGATCTTCGTCCCGGCGGGGGCGGCGGACCGGGCGTACGAGGATTGTGCCCTGCCCCTGGCGCTGGATCAGACCATCTCGCAGCCGTTCATGGTGGCACGGATGACGGAGCTGCTGCAGCTTGGCGGCGCAGATACGGTGTTGGAGATTGGGACGGGATCGGGTTATCAGACGGCGATCCTGGCGCGGCTGGCCAAGCACGTCTTCACGATCGAATGGCACGCCACGCTCATGGAGGCCGCCGCCGAACGCCTCGCTCGCCTGCGAATCCCGAACGTCACGTTCCGCTGCGGCGATGGTTCGCTGGGCTGGCCGGAGCACGCCCCGTATGGCGGGATCATCGTGACGGCGGGCGGACCGACGGTTCCGGCGGCGCTGAGCGAGCAACTGGCCGATCCGGGAAGGTTGGTGATGCCGGTCGGGCCGGTCGAGGACCAGACGCTGGTGCTGGTCGTGCGGCGGGATGCGGAGCTGAAACGCAGCGACGTGCTCAAGTGTCGATTTGTGAAGCTGCTGGGTGCGGCGGGCTGGCGTGCGTGAGGGGCTGCGCGGGGCGGTAGAGAGCGCCAGCGGCGCGCGGGGGGGCGCATGAAAAAAGGGGCGAGTGCGAAGATAATGCGCGGCATGGCACGGAAGCGCAACCAGACCAGCAGGATGCTGCCGCTCTCGCTGAGGTCCGCGTGGGATCGTTATCAGCACGCCACGCAACAGCCGCTCTATTGTCTGCTGTTCCTGTTTCCGATCGTGGCGGCGTATGAATTCGGGGCGTTGATCCTGAAGGCCACGCCGGGGCCGCACGACAATCTGGTGGCGCAGAATCTGATCAGCAGTTTTCTGGCGATTTTCGGGGCGCAGGGCGGCTGGCTGCCGGGGGCGGCGCTGATTCTGACGCTGCTGATCTGGCATCTGCTGACGCGCCAGCCGTGGCACATTCACGGCTGGGTGCTGCCGCTGATGCTGGTCGAGAGCGTGGTGCTGGCCGCTCCGCTGCTCGTACTGACGCAGCTTTCGTTTCAGGCCGAAGCCGGGTTGCCGGACCCCACCTGGCATCACCGCATCGTCCTGGCGATCGGGGCGGGAATTTACGAAGAGCTGGTTTTCCGACTCTACCTGGTCACGGGCGTGATGCTACTGCTGACGGAGCTGGTCGGGCTGAAGCGGCGGCCGGCGGAGATCGCGGCGATCGTCATTCCGGCGCTGCTGTTCTCGATCTGCCACGTGCGGCCGGTCGGCGTCGAGTCGTTTCGCGCGTCGGTGTTTCTGATCCGGGCGTTGGCGGGCGTCTACCTTTCGTACACGTATCTGCACCGCGGGCTGGGCGTGGCGGTGGGGTGTCATGCGGCGCACAACGTCTTGCAGATCTTGATGCGTGGACCGCTGACGTAGCGCAGATTGCCAGATTGAAGAATGCGGAACGGAGAATGCAGGACGGAGATCCCAGGACGGCAGCTTTCAGTGTGGGGCGGGGTTTGCGACCCGGCCGCCCCGACGCACGTCGCGGAAATCCGAACCCCCGACGCAAGTCGGGGAAATCCGAACCCCCGACGCAAGTCGGGGGCCGTACGGCGAGGGCACCGCCGCGCCCTGGCGACATCCTGACGCAACACGCCTGTCGCGCCTCCGACCCCTCACTGGCGTGAGGGGTTCGGATGCGGCGACGTTCCGTGGATGCGCCGACGTTCGGTGGACGCGCCGACGCTCGACGGCCACTTCATCCGAACCCCCGACGCAAGTCGGGGGCCGTACGGCGGGGGCACCGCCGCGCCCTGGCGACATCCTGACGCAACACGCCTGCCGCGCCTCCGACCCCTCACTCGCGAGAGGGGTTCGGATGCGGCGACGTTCCGTGGATGCGCCGACGTTCGGTGGACGCGCCCACGTTCGGTGGACGCGGCGACGTTCGACGGGCGCTTCATCCGAACCCCCGACGCAAGTCGGGGGCCGTACGGCGGGGGCACCGCCGCGCCCTGGCGACATCCTGACGCAACACGCCTGCCGCGCCTCCGACCCCTCACTCGCGTGAGGGGTTCGGATGCGGCGACGTTCCGTGGATGCGGCGACGTTCGGTGGACGCGCCGACGTTCGGTGGACGCGCCCACGTTCGGTGGACGCGCCGACGCTCGACGGCCGCTTCATCCGAACCCCCGACGCAAGTCGGGGGCCGTACGGCGGGGGCACCGCCGCGCCCTGGCGACATCCTGACGCAACACGCCTGCCACGCCTCCAGCCCCTCGGCGCAGCGAGGCGCAGGTGACACAGCCGGGGCGGCTGTGCTACGTGCTGGCTAGTCGTGGCCGGGCGGCATTGTGGTCATGTAGCGCGAGCGCGTGCCGATCGTGTGGGGCCAGCCGACGTCGAAGTTGGTGAGCCGGATGGTCTCGGCATGCCCGTCGTAAAACAGGCCATTCAAGCCGCCGGGATGACGCGCGTCGTTGGCGATGCGCGGATAGCTGCCGAATGGCAGTTGCGAGGTATAGAAGACGTGATGAAAGCGGATGTTGAGTGAGCCCAGGCTGCGATGTCCTTCGGTGGTCAGCACGAGCCGCGCCGGGCTGACGCGCGCCCGGCCCAGATCCTCGAACTTGAAATAGCTGATGTAGTCCTGGTCGAGGTTCGGCGGAGTCTCGCCCTGCCACTGGTCGCCCGGCGTTCCGCCGCCGGAAACGTCGTCGTTGATGTTCGTTTCGGTCTGTGGAATGGGGAAGGCGCTGGCGACGTAGTCCATGGTCTGTGAGTCGACCGGGTGATCTGGGCACTGATACGGCTTCATCTCCTTCAGGATGGCGACCAGGGCGGTCTGCGGGAAGAAGGCGACCCAGAGCTGCGGGTAGATGTGCCCGGAATAGCCGAGGTAGCGCAGCAGCGCGATGGCGTACGTCGTCTTATCGCGATCGTTGATGCCGCGGATCATGAAGTCGCGGTTATCGGCCGCGTAAAGGTACGCGGCTTGTCCCTGCGAGCGCAGGTTGGTGTTGCAGACGAGCTGGCGGGCCTGCTTGCGTGCCATGCCCAGGGCGGGGAGCAGTATGCTGATCAGCAGGGCAATGATCGCTACGACGACGAGCAGCTCGATGAGCGTGAAGCCGCTGCGCGAGACGCTTGAACGGCCGGGATCGCGACGCATGTCGTGCATGACAAATTTCTCCATGGCCGGCATGACAACGCCGTCGGGCAATGACCGCCCGAAACCAAGCTCACCACCGCGCCCGCTGCTACACGATTTTAGGTCCGGGCGCGTGTCTCGACCAGTTGGGACATCTTTGCCGGGGTCGATGGCGCGCTCAGATCGAACCCCGCGCTGACGCTTGGGGCTCGGATGGGGCGCGTGTGCTGATTTCGGGGGCGCAATCAGGTCGAACCACACCGAGTACCGCTTCCCAATTCTCACCTTCCCACGATTCACCTTCCCACATTCCCACCGTCTTCCCGGTTGGGTGCGACGTCGCCGCGGAACGTCTCAATCAGATTGGCGAACGCCTCGATGTTGCCGTGACCGGGGCGGGCAAAAACGAAAACCAGGAACGCAAACACCACGAGCGCCACGTCGAGCGTGCGATGGCCGAACAGCAGACTCGCCGACGCGGCCACCGTTGCGGCCGCGGTGAGCCACAGCGCGCGGCGTTTGGTGCGGTCGAAGAGCCGCGCGGCTTCGGCGATGGGGATCGGTGCGTCGGGCGGCGCGGACCGCAGGTAGCCGCGGATCGCGACGTGCGTCAACCAGGCGGTGAGGAGCAGCATCAGGATCGGAAAGAGCGCCGTCGCGACGTTGATGAGCGGCATGAACCAGGGCCGTTCGTCGCTGGGGAAAAAGTGCGTCGTCTGAACGATGCCGACCACACCCAGCGCCGCGACAAATGCGACGGCCAGCAGCGCGTTGTGCAGCCGCACGAGCCGCTCGATAACCTGGACGGCTTCGGGGGCGCTTTCCGCACTCATCGCAACGGCCGCAGACTCAGAATCAGCTCCACTTCGCCAACCGGCAGCGCCAGTTGCCTGCCAATCGCACCAGGCGGCGTGCCCCGGTCGGCGAGATCATAGACGTCCTGATAGCGGCCGTCATCGGCAACGCGGCACGCATCCGTGGCGCGTGGATCGACAGCTTCGGCGGCCGGGCGCGGATCGGGAGCGAAATCGGCGAGGCGCGGATGATCGGCGTTGTCGGCGACGTGGAGCGCAGGGTCGCCATCCGCCGATGTGCTGCCTGTCGCGGTACCGCTCTCCGCTGGTGTTGTCTCGGGCGGCACAGCCAGCTTGCGATCGACGCGGAGCGCGCTGATCGACTCGGCGGCGCGACGCGAGCGTCCGGGAGGCTTGGCCGCGCCATCGTCGCCAGCCCGGTCGGCAGCGAGCCCGGCACGCGCCGCCTCCACGCGTCCATGCCGCCAGGACTCGACCGCGGCCAGGGCCGCTTCCAGCCGATCGACGCGCTCGTCGGCGTCGCGGAGAGCTTGTTCGAGCTGCGCCAGGCGGCGGGCGGCTTGGGATTCGGCGCGAGCGAAGGTGTGCTCCAGGCGCGCCAGAAGCTCCGAAACGTCGTCGCGGAGTGCTCGACTGTCGGCTTGATCGTCGCGGATTGTGGCGGAGCGGCGCGATGCTGGCCGCGGCGCACTGTCCCGCAGCGGCGAGAGTCGCCAGGCGAGCAGCAGCACGGCGAGCAGCAGCGCCGGCGCGCCCAACCAGGTCCAGAGCGCCAGGGCCAGCATCATTCCGCGACCGGCGAATCGGCTGCGGCGCCGCGGCGCCAAACCGCCAACGCCTCGCTCTGCACGTCGCGAAGCGGCACGCCGTGCCGCTCGGCGGCGACCGCGCAGTCGTCAAACTCGGGCCATGCCTGCACGATGCGACCTCCCTGTCGTCCGATCTTCACGCGCACGTCACCAAACGACGTTGCGACGGTCTGCCACTCTCGCGCCAGCTTCGTCCGCGTCGCCTCGTGCCGGCGGATGCCGAAGGTCGTGGTTTCGCGGAAGATGACCCGCTCGAGCGCGTCGGCGTCGGCCGGCCGGCACAGCACCGTGATCCGGCTGCCGGGCCGGTCTTTCTTCATCATTATCGGCGCAACCGTCACGTCGAGCGCACCGGCGAGCCGCAACTGCTCGGCGGCGTGGGCGACGTGCTGGCCATCGGCGTCGTCAAGGTCGGTCTCGAGGACGGTCACCACGTCTGACTCGGCGCTGCCTGCGTCCGCGGTGCTTCCGATAATCACGCGAACGACGTTGGGTCGCGCTTGGCTCTCGCGCGTACCAGCGCCATATCCGATCGCCTCGATCTGCATCGCCGGAAGGCCGCCGAAACGCGCCGCGACCGACGTCAGAAAGGCCGCGCCCGTGGGAGTGGTGAGTTCGGCGGCTTCGTCGGACGCCATGAGCGGGACGCCGCGCAAAAGCAGCGCGGTGGCCGGCGCGGGGACCGGCATGACGCCGTGCTCGCAAACGACGGTTCCGCAACCGGTGGGGACGGCGGAGGCGTGCACGGCGTCGATCTTGAGAAGTTCGAGGGCGGCGGACGCGGCGACGATGTCGACGATGGCGTCGGCGGCGCCGACTTCGTGAAAGTGCACCTTGTCGATGGTCGTGCCGTGCACCTGCGCTTCGGCTTCGGCGAGCCGTTCAAAAACCCGCCGGGCGCGAGCGGCGACCGCGGGCGCGAGGCCGGCCGCGTCGATGATGGCGGTGATCTGCGGCAGGTGGCGGTGCTTTTTTCGCGCTTCGGGCGGCACGTCGACGCGGACGTACGTCGCGGAAAGGCCGGACTTCCTCAACTTTTCGGCGGAGAGCGTCACGCCGGGAAGCTGGAGCGCGCGGACGGTCTCCTGGAGCGCGGCGAGCGGGCAGCCCGCGTCGATCAGAGCGGCGAGGATCATGTCGCCGGCGATGCCCGAGAAGCAGTCGAAATATGCGACTTTCATGGGGCGGATTCTCGCGCGGGTCTGGCGCCATCGCAACACCGGTGTGTGACGGCGCTCATGCCAGCCCGAGCTGCGGGGCGACGCCCTGGAGAGCGGCGATGCAGTTGCGGATGTGGTCGTCGAGCGGCAGGTCGAGCAGTGCGGCGCCGGCGTTGATGTCGTCGCGCGAGACCGAGGCGGCGAATGACGCTGTCTTGAGCTTCTTGCGCACGCTGGCCGGTTCGAGACCGGCGAGGCGCGTCGGCCGAACCAGCGCGCAAGCGGTGAGAAAGCCGCACAACTCGTCGACGGCGAAGAGCGCCTTTCGGATCGGCCGGTCGCGCGGATATTCGTCAAGATTCCAGTGGGCGTGCGACAGGATCGCCCCCACGACCTCTTCGTCGACGCCGCGCGAACGCAGGATGGCGGCGCCCTGCCGCGTGTGATCGGGCGGATTCTCCCAGCGCTCGTAGTCAAAGTCGTGCAACAGGCCCGCGAGGGCCCAGGTGTGCTCGTCGGCGCCGGAAGCGCGGGCGTATTGCCGCATGGCGGCTTCGACCGCCAGCGCGTGCTTGCGGAGGGAGTCGCCGGCGGTGTATTCGCACAGCAGACTCCAGGCGTCGTCGCGGTTCATCGGGATGGCTCTCAGGTGGCCGGCTCGGCGGTGACGGTCAGTTTGTAGGTTGCGAACTGCTCGACGTAAAGCTCGGCCCGCTCGCGGTGCGTGATCAGCAGCAGCGCGACGCCGCGCTGGTGGGCTTCGAGCGTGCGCTGTACGGCTTCGACTTCCTTGAGGGGCGTCAGCTTGAGAATGGCCAGGATGACGTGCTCGAAGGTGTTGACGTCGTCGTTATGGAGCAGAACGCGGTACGGCGGAAGCAGCCGGACGTCGGACTCAGTGATCGGAAGTGCTTCGGGCGTCGGCATCGGATCGTACCGTTTCTACGTCCAATATCATATCCGGCCGGGGTTTGCAGACCAGCGTGGATGTGCGGGCGGTCGCGCCACAACCGCTCCCGAATACGAGCTGCTGCCCGCATGCGCTCCGCCGTTGACGCCCGAGGGCCGCCCGTGGTAGCATGCCCGGTCCGTGTCGCCGCGCAATGGCGGCGGCGCGCGAATCGTGGCATGGTGCTTTCGCCGATGGTCGGCGTCGCTGTTGGCCCCTGGAACGAAGCCTGGCCCTGAGGAGGTGACGTTTGGCTTCAACACTCGTGCGTGAGTTGATCGATGCCGGTCTGCATTTCGGCCACCGCTCCAGCCGGTGGAATCCGAAGATGCGCCCCTTCATCTTCGGCAAGCGAAATCTGATCCACATCGTCGACATCCGCGAGACGCTCAAGGGTCTGCTGCGGGCCAAGAAGTTTGTGACGCGCGTCGTGTCGAGCGGGCAGGACGTTCTGTTCGTGGGCACCAAGCGGCAGGCGCGGGAGGCCGTCCGCGCGCAGGTGGAGCGCTGCGGGATGCACTACGTCACGGAGCGCTGGCTGGGTGGGACGCTGACGAATTTCCGGACGATCCGCTCGCGGCTGATCAAGCTCGAGGAATTCGAGAAGCTGGTGGGCAGCCCGAACTGGGAAAGCGAGTATTCCAAGAAGATGCAGTCCACGATTCAGCGCGAGCTGAAGAAGATCAAGCGCAATCTCGAAGGCATCCGGCGAATGACGCGGCTGCCCGGCGCGCTGGTGGTCGTGGACGTGAAGAAGGAAGTCAACGCGGTCCGTGAGGCGAAGATGCTCGGGATTCCGACCGTCTGCCTGATCGACACCGACAGCGACCCCGATTTCGCCAGCATTCCGATTCCGGGCAACGACGACGCCATTCGCGCCATCGAGCTGGTCATTCGCCACCTGGCTGACGCGGTCATTGAAGGCGTCCGCGGCCGGCCGGAGCCGAGCGCCGAGACCGAGCAGCGCGAGAGTGAGGCGCCCGCGGGTCCGCGGCGGCGCGGGCGGCGCATGGGCGGGCGGGGCGAGAGCGACGCGCCGAGCTTCGAGGCGCCGGCGCCCGAGCCCGTCAGCGGCGCGCTGGTCAGCGGTGCGAGCAGCGACGCGGCTCCGGCGGCGGACCCGGCTCCGCAGGCCTGACGCGGAACATCGACGAAACACCGACGAAACACCGGCGTTCCTGGTTCATGCAGTACACAGCCCTCCGCCTCCGCCCAGCCGCTTCGGCGATTGGGCGGTGCGGCGGTTTGATCAACAGAAGGGAGATCGCCCGTGGAGATCACGGCGCAGATGGTCAAGGCGCTTCGCGAGAAAACCGGACTTCCGATGATGGACTGCAAGCAGGCCATGCAGGAGGCCGGCGGCGACGAAGCCAAGGCGATTGATATCCTCCGCAAGCGCGGACTGGGCCGCGTCGAGAAGTTGGCCGGCCGCGAAACGTCGCAGGGCCGCGTCGCCTGCCACGTGGATGGCGGCGTGGGTGGCATCGCCGAGGTGCGGTGCGAGACCGCGCCGGTCGCCAAGACCGACGATTTCCAGGCGTTGTGCACGCAGGTGGCGCGGCATGCCGCGGCCGCGGCGGCGCCGTCGCCGGAGTCGTTGCCGGAGCAACCGTTCCTGGACGACAAGTCGCGCACGTTCGCCGACTATCTGCTGGAGATCCGCAACCGCCTGCGCGAGAACACGCAGATTCAGCGCGTCGCGAAGCTGAAAGGCAACGTGGGGTACTACGTGCACCACAACGGCCAGGTCGGCGTGCTGGTCGAAATGAGCACACCCTGCCCGCCGCAGGCCGTCGCCGACGTGTGCATGCACATCGCGGCGATGCGGCCGTCGGCGACGCGTCGTGAGGAAATCGACGCCGGGCTGGTGGCCAAGGAGCGCGCTCTGGCGGCCGAGCAGGTGAAGGGCAAGCCGGTGAACATCGTGGACAAGATCGTCGACGGCAAGATCAACAAGTGGTTCAGCGAGATTGTGCTGCTGGAGCAGCCCTTCGTGAAGGACGACAAGCAGTCGGTCGGGCAGTATCTCGGCACGATCGCGCCAGGACTGTCGGTCAACCGCTTCGTGCGCTACGAGGTCGGCGGAGCCTGACGCTCCGGCGCGGGCAACGCGCGGTTCGCCCCGCGGGCGGAAACCGGGCCTACGCGACGCCGTGCGGCGGACGGCGCGCCCACCAGTCGGTGTTCGCCTCGTAGGCCCGCATGACCCGCAGCAGGGTGTTTTCGGCAAACGGCGCGGCCAGCAGTTGAAGGCCAATGGGCAGTCCCTGGCGGGAGAACCCGCAGGGCGCCACCAGGCCGGGAATGCCCGCCAGGTTCGCCGCGATCGTGTAAACGTCGGCCAGGTACATCGCCAGCGGGTCGTCGGATTTCTCGCCAAAGCGGAAGGCGGGCGTGGGCGCGGCGGGGCAAGCGATCAGGTCGCAGCGCGCCAGCGCCGCGGTGAAATCCCGCTGAATCAGGCGGCGGGCCTTGAGCGCGGTCAGATAGTAGGCATCGTAATACCCGCTGGAGAGGGCGAACGTGCCGAGCATGATGCGCCGCTTGACCTCCGCGCCGAGGGCCTCGCTGCGCGAGCGCGCGTAAAGCTCGAAGATGTCGGCGGCGGCGGCGCTGCGATGGCCGTAATGCACGCCGTCATACCGCGCCAGGTTGCTGGACGCCTCGGCCATCGCGATGACGTAGTAGACCGCGATGTTCTGCTGGCTGTGCGGCAGATCAACCTCGACCACCTGCGCACCAAGCTGGCTCAGCAGCTCGACGGCAGCCATGACCGCCGCACGCACCTCCTCGTCCAAGCCGTCGCCGAAGTACTGCCGCGGGAGTCCGATCCGCAGACCGGCAACGTCCGGCGGGGTGTCCGCCGTCAGAGCGATCGGCTCGCCGTCGACGCTGGTGCTGTCGTGCCGGTCGTGGCCGGCGATGACCGAAAGCAGCAGGGCCGCGTCGGCCACGCTGGTCGCGAGCGGTCCGATCTGATCCAGGCTCGATCCGTAGGCGATCAGACCGTAGCGCGAGACGCGCCCGTACGTCGGTTTGAGGCCGACAACGCCCGTGAACGACGCGGGCTGACGGATCGAGCCGCCCGTGTCGGAACCCAGCGCCAGCGGGACGATTCCGGCGGCGACCGCGGCGGCCGATCCGCCGGAGGAGCCGCCCGGGACGCGCTCGAGGTCCCACGGATTGCGCGTCGGACCGAAAGCGCTGTTCTCGGTGGATGAGCCCATCGCGAATTCGTCGAGGTTGGTCTTGCCGACGACGACCGCCCCCGCCGCCTCGATCCGCTGGACGACCGTGGCGTCGAAGGGCGAGCGATGCTGGGCGAGGATCTTCGAGCCGGCCGTGGTGCGGCTGAAGCGCGTGCAGATGTTGTCCTTCAGCGCCATCGGCACGCCCGCCAGCGGACCGACCGGCTGGCCGGCGGCGACGGCGGCGTCGACCGCCGCGGCACGCGCCAACGCATGGGATTCGGTCGTTTCGAGAAACGCGTGCAGCGGCGGATCGGCGACGTTGATGCGGCGGAGCGCCTCGCGGCAGATGTCGACCGCCGAGGCGCGTCGGGCACGGACGTCAGCGGCGATCTGTCGGGCACTGCTCCACATCGTCGGACCGCCTTTCACGCGCCGCCGGCCTGATCGAGGACGCGTGGTACGCGGAAGAAGCCGGACACGTGCTGGGGCGCGTTGGCGAGAACGCTCGCTACCGGGAGGGAGTCGGCGGGCTGGTCGTCGCGCAGGACGTTGATGATCGGCAGCGGGTGCGCCAAGGGCTCGACCTGGGCGGTGGGCAAGGCGTTGAGCTGCTGAAAGTACTCGACGATGTGGGAAAGCTGGACGCTGAGCTGCCCGGCCTCGCCTTCGTGCAGATCGAGGCGCGCGAGCCGCGCGATGCGGTGGACCTGGGCTTCGTCGATCAGCACGTGGCTCATGCGCGGTTTCGCCGAAGCAGGCCGTACGCCGTTGCGGCGGGCGGTCGGCGGGCTTGCGCGTCGGTCGGACGGGCGCGTGCCGGCCGGGTCACGTGGCCGGTGCGGCCTCCTGGCGCGGCCGGCGGACGGGTTTGACAATCAGGCCCATGCGGATCGCCTTGGCGCTCGCCCGGATGCGGCAGACGCGGCCGTCGACGATCGCTCGAACCTTCTGGATGTTCGGCTTGAACTTGCGCGGCGCGATGCTGGTGACCTTACGGCCGACGCCGCCCAGGTACTTGGCCTTTCCGCGGCGGCAGATCTGGCTGCCGAAGACGGTCTTTTTCCCGGTATACGGACAATATCGGCTCATGCAAACACCTGTGTTCTTTGGGGGCCGGCGGCACGACGGGCGGCGGGCCTGCGAATTCTGCATGTTAGCCGCCAAGGGGCCAAGGGGTCAAGGGGTCGAGGCCCCCAGGTAGTGTCCTAATTTGGCAGTAGGTCCGCAACGGTCCACAACCCCGCCGACACGCCCGCCATCATCGCCGGGGTCATGCCTAGGCTACGGTGCAGCCGCACGAAGTTGTACCACCGCGCATCGTGCGGTCCATGATCGTTTCGCAGTGCGCCCCGACGCGGACCATGAGCCGCATGATCGTGTCGCGGTGAACCCCCGTGATTCGCTCGACGGACCGGATAGACGAAGCCTCGCAGAGCATGGAGATTACGGCGATCTGCTTCTCGCGCTTCAGGACGTTCACGGTCGCACCCTTGATCTGGGCGCGACGAGCCGTACAATTCGGTTACTGACCCGTGCGGCTACGTCGCGCGGTTCAAGTCCCGCGTGCGGTTGCACCCGCACACGGGACGCTTTCTAAAACCGGGTCGCCTCGCCGACGGTGGGTTACAGGCCACGCCCGCGACTCGCGTTATCGCCCGGCTGATCGGCGACCGCATTCCTCAGCCGGGCTTAATTCTCTCCTCACGGCAGACTCCTTTCCGCCAAGGTTTATACCGGGTATTATGCCGCACTATTGGATTTCAGTCAATATCACAGCAGAGGAAATCTCAGAAAAAATATCCAATAGCGAGTTGACAGGTTCTGGAACATCGTCGATACTGTATCGTGAAAGGACGGTGTTAATCATGGCGAACGCCGCACCGACGAAGCCAGAACCGGAACAGGAGCGAAAGCGCCACCGCAGTCCGAACTACCCGATTGTCGCGATCGGAACGGCTATCGAGCGGGCGACCAAGCTCTACGAGACAAACAAGTCGCATCCGACCCCGTTGGCCGTGGCCTGCAAGTTGTGGGAGTACAAGGTCGGCAGCAGCGTAGCAGACCAGAATATCGCCGCGCTGCGAGCCTACGGCCTAGTCACTGTCACGGGCCAGGGCGACAAGCGGCTGATTGCCGTTTCCGATGATGCCCGCCGGATCATCCTGAACGCGCCTGAACGGGCGAAGATCGTCAAGCGGCTGGCGTTGAATCCGGCTATCTACAAAGAGCTGTGGGGTCAGTACGGGGCGTCGATGCCGAACGACGAAACGATCAAGCACTACCTGCTTTTTCGTGAGGCTGGGGCCTTCAACGACGACGTTGTTGATATGGTTATTGACCGGTTCAAGCAGACAATTCAGTTTGCAAAGCTGACAGAATCTGATATAATCGAGGAGAAGGAGACGGACGCCGAACCCCCGACTCACGGCAATTTTGCCGTTCGCCCGTCGGAACAGCCGAAGTTAGAGCGTCCGAAGCCACCTATGGCAGGCACGAATCAGGACGTGTTCACGCTGCAAGAAGGGCCGGTTGTGCTTCAATGGCCTGCGACTCTGACGCCAGCGGGTTACGAAGACCTGAAGGATTGGTTCGAGTTGGTCCTGCGCAAGATCAAGCGCTCCATCGCGCAGCGCGAGTCGCAGGATTCGTCGCCGGCAGAGTGAGACACAATCCCCAACCGCCCGCATGTGCAAGCGGTTCAAATTAGGACACTACCGCCCCCAGTGATCAGCTCACCGAAAGGCGACCACGCGCTGAGGAGCGACGTGCGGGGCCCTGTCTCTCTCCCCTTGTTGTTCCTTTGTTTTCTTGTCCCCTTGTTCCCGTGTCCCTCGGCCCCTCGGCCACATGTTTCATCGCCGCCCGCGGCCGGCGTGCTTGCGTGCGACGCGCGTGCGGCGCTACAATTTCCGCGCGTGAAAAATTTCACAAGACGGTTCCCTGCAAGGGACTCCAGCGCATGAGCGAGCCTGTCGCCGGTTGGTTTGAGAAGAACGAGTTTCTGCTGCGCCGCCTGCATTCGCTGTCGGGTGTCATCCCGATCGGCGTGTTTCTCTTCGAGCACTTGCTGACCAACTCGATGGCCTTCTTCGGCCGCGAGAAATTCAACGAGCACGTGCACTGGCTGCACAACCTGCCCTACCTGACGCTGCTCGAACTCTTCGGCATCATGCTGCCGATCGCCTTCCACGCCATCTACGGCGTCTCGATCGCCCTGCGCGCCAAGCCCAACGCGGCCGAATACCCCTACTTCGACAACTGGCGCTACACGCTGCAACGCGTCACCGGATACGTCGCTTTCGTCTTCATCATCCTGCACCTGGCGCACTTCCGCTTCGCGCACTGGTTCGGCGGCGAGCCTTACGTCGGCACCGCCGACCCGTTCGAGCTGACGCGACAGGGCTTCCTGGCCGGCGCGCTGCCGACCCCGGTGATCGCCCTGTTTTACGCCATCGGAACGCTCGCCAGCGTCTATCACCTGTGCAACGGTCTGACGACGTTCTGCATCACGTGGGGCATCACGGTCGGCGACGTGGCGCGAAAGCGCGCCGGCCTGGCGTTCGGCGGATTGGGGTTGATTCTGGTCGCGTGGGGCATGATGTCGCTGCGGGCGCTCGCGAGCCTCGAGCCGGACCTAACGCGCGGAGCGACCCCCGCGGCGCATGCGTCGTCCGTGCCGCCGTCGACGCCCGCGCATGGCGCCACGCCCTGACGCTGTCTCGCGGCGCGATGATACGGTCTCCGAGCGAGCGCGGCCGCCGCCCAGAGCAGCGCGTTTCGTTGAACGACCGGGCGCAGCCCATTAGGATAAGTCGATGAGCGCCGAGTCCATCCGCGAGCTCCTCGAGCGTGAGCCGTTTCACCCATTTCGCATCCGCGCCAGCAGCGGCATGGCTTACGATGTGCGCAATCCCGGCTTGGTCGTCCTGATGAAGTCGCAGGTGCTGGTGGCGGAGCCGAAATCCGATCGCTATGCGCTCATTCCGTTCCTGCACGTCGCCGGTGTGGAGTTGATGGCCAACGGCCGCCCGCGGTCCCGCGCGCGGCGGAGCAAGTAGGCGGCTCGGATGCCCTACCGCTGACCGACCAATAAACCGCCCAAGTTTCAGACAGGAAGGACGTCGGCCAGATCAAGCGTCGGCCGCGGAATCGCCGCTGGAGCAATGCTGGCGGTGCGGCCGAGTTCCTGCGCGCTGCCGTAGCGCCCGCCCGACGGCCCGCGATGGACGATGAGCCGGCGGCGCACAAGATCGAACACCCAGTATTCTTGGATGCCGGCGCGGGCGTAGAGCTCCAGTTTGGGACCGAGATCGAATTCCACGGTCGCATCGGCCACTTCGATGAGAAGCAGCACATCCGGCGTGGTGGGATGGTGGTTGCGGTAGAGGTCGGCTCGCGGACGAGCGAGCACCAGATCGGGCTGCGGCTCGGAATGCTCATCCAGGCAAATCGGGCTCTGCACCCGGCAAAGCGCCAGCGCTTCCACGTGCGACTGGAAGAATCGATCAAGCGCAAAGACGACCGCCGCGTGGCGCGGGCCAAGCGGACTCATCAGTGTCACTGCTCCGTCCAGCAGCTCGACACGCTCGATCCCGGCGTCCGCCATGCGGTGGTAGGCGTCGCGGGAAAAACGCATTCTTGTCGGTGTCACAACACGAGTCATCGTCCTTATCATAACAAGATCGTCCGGCCGGCGCGACTCCGCCAGGCTCTCGATCGCGCTGCCGACATTGGACGTTCCGCCCGCACGCGGTAAGCTGATCGCGCTTCGCGAACGCGCCGTGGCGGTGCCGCTTTGGGCGGCCGGGAGCGGCGAGGATGGCGAAGCGCCCAGCGCACCAGAGACCAGCACATGAGCAATCAGCGTGTCGTCGTTGTTGGGGGCGGGTTGGCCGGCCTTTCGGCCGTCATGAAGCTCGCCGAAGAAGGCACCCCGGTCGACCTGATCAGCATGGTCCCGGTCAAACGCAGCCACAGCGTCTGCGCCCAGGGCGGAATCAACTGCTGCAACAAATTCACGCGCGGCCAGGGCGACACCGAGTGGAATCACTTCGACGACACGGCCTACGGCGGCGAGTTCCTCAACAACCAGCCGCCCATCAAGGAAATGTGCGACTGGGCCCCACGCATCATCGACCTCTGCGACCGCCTCGGCGTGCCCTTCAACCGCTCGGACGAGGGAAACCTGGCGGTGCGGCGCTTCGGCGGGACGCTCTTCAAGCGCACCGTCTACGCCGGCGCCTCCACCGGCCAGCAGCTCCTGTACGCGCTGGATGAACAGGTCCGGCGCTGGGAGGCCGAGGGCCTGGTCCGCAAGTACGAGTTCTGGGAGTTCCTCGGGCTGGTGCTCGACGAGAGCGGCGTGTGCCGCGGCTGCGTCGCCCAGGACATGTTCAGCATGGAAATTCGCGCCTTTCCGGCCGACGCCGTCGTGCTCGCGACGGGCGGTTGCGGGCTGATCTACGGCAAATCGACGATGTCGATGGTCTGCACCGGCGGGGCCAACGCGCGGGCCTACACCGCCGGCGCGTTTTATGCCAACGGCGAGTTTGTGCAGGTGCACCCCACCGCGATCCCCGGCGCCGACAAGCTGCGCCTGATCAGCGAGGCGGCCCGCGGCGAGGCGGGCAGAGTCTGGGTGCCGCGCAAGCCGGGAGACACGCGCCCGCCGCTGGCGATCCCCGAGGAAGAGCGCTGGTACTTTCTCGAGGAGAAATATCCGAAGTACAAGAACCTCGTCCCGCGCGACATCGCGACGCGCGAAATCTTCGCCACCTGCAAATCCGGCTTCAGCGTCGATCCCCACACCTACTCCGTCTACCTCGATCTCACCGAAAGCGCCACCGGCGTGAAGCGCGAGGTGCTCGAGAAGAAACTCGGCGCCATCCTCGAGATCTACGAGAAATTCGTCGGCACCGACCCGCTGCATGAGCCGATGAAGATCTTTCCCGCCGTGCACTACAGCATGGGCGGCCTCTGGGTGGATTTCGAGAAGGACGAGCGCACCGGCGGGCTCAAGATCGATTCGCCGCGCAACCAGCACACCAGCATCGAGGGGCTGTTCTCCATCGGCGAAGGCGACTACCAGTATCACGGGGCGAACCGCCTGGGCGCCAACTCGCTGCTGAGCTGCATCTTCGCCGGGCTGATCGTCGGCTATGGCATGAAGAGCTGGCTGAGCAGCCTGCCGGGGGGCGGGGCCGGAAAGGTCGCGTCGAGCGTCTTCGAGCGCGAGGTGAATCGCCACAAGCAGGCATACGAGGCGCTGCTGAAGCGCGACGGGAAGGAGAATCCCTACCTGATCCACCGCGAGCTGGGTGAGATCATGACGCGCAACGTCACGGTGGTGCGGACGAACGCCGACCTGCGGGCGACGCTCGACAAGCTGGGCGAGTTCGAGGAGCGCTACACGCGCGCCGGCTTGTCCGATACGTCAAACTGGACCAACCAGAACCTGAGCTTCACACGCGCCCTGGGCGACATGCTCATCCTGGCCCGCGTCATCACCGACGGCGCGCTGCGCCGCGACGAGTGCCGCGGAGCGCATTACAAGCCCGAGTTCGAGATTCCCGCACCCAGCGCCGACGAGCCGGCCGAGCTCAAGCGCCAGGCGACCGAGTGGTGCCGGAAATACGCCGCCCAGAACGAAAAGTGGCTCAAGACCACGCTCGCCCGCCACACGCCCAACGGCCCGGCGTTCGATTACGAGCCCGTCGACGTCAGCCTCATCCCGCCGCGCCCGCGCACCTACGGCATGAAAGGCGCCGGCATCATCGACCAGGTCTGGAAAGAAATGTTCAGCGCGCCCGCCGCGAAGTCAGGCGGTAGGGCCGCCCGCGCTGCCGCCACGTCCTAAGAACGGCCATCACCGGCGTGCAGGCACGCCATCCGAGCCCCAAGCGCCAGCGCGCGGGCATTACTTGAAGCACGCGCGCCTTCGCGCAGTCGTTGGAAACACCCCCTCCGCGCACACCCGACCGATTGCGCGGCATTCTCCGCCACGACGGCGCATCCCGAACGCCCAGCCCTCAGCGCCGACGCTTCCGCCGCTTCCTCCGCGCCTTGCCGGTGATCAGCTCGATGTCACGCAGGTCCTGCGGTCGGCCGGCGGCGCGCTTGTTGCGGATGAGATCGGCCTTGGCAATCACGTAGCATTCCGCGTCGCCGATCATTGTGCGAACGCGCCGCTTCCACGCGGTCGCAAACGTGCACCCGTCGATACTCGTCAGAATGTCGATGCGGATCGGCTCGACCCCAAGCTGGTAGATCAACGCGGGACGCGCGAACTCCGACGCCGGCACGTCGCGCAGCGGCGCGCCGAACCGTGCCAGGGCGTTCCAGACGCGCTGCGCGTTCTCCGGCGTCGGATCGACCCAGATATCGAGGTCCTTCGTGTAGCGCGGCTCAGCGTGGTAGGCGACGGCGTGCGCGCCGACGACGAGGAAGCGGGCCCGCGCGGATGATAACGCGCTCAACATCTCTTCGAAGTCGCGGCTCAGGTGCATCCAGACCTCGCAGTGCGTAGAACTCGAGCACAGCGTCCCACATCGCGGCAAGCCGCCCGGCCGGCCCGACACGCCGCCAGAACCGCCGGTCGAACGTCCGGGCGGAATGCTCGTCCGCGGTCGCCAGCGCGGCCATGACCACCCCGCGCCGGCGGCGGCGCGGTGCGCGAAACTTCTGGCGTCGTCGTACACGTTTCATCGGACCGGCTTGATTCTACACGATCGCGCCGGCGAACGGTCGCGCGGGTGCGTGGGAGCGGCGGAATCGAGCACGAATCGCCCGCCGCGCGAGCACTGCAACTGCCGCTACTCCGGCGGCGCCGGCGTCAGCGCCTCGCCGCGCTCGTCGAACACCTCGTTCACCGGGACGTCAGGAATCGCAAGCTCGCCGTCCCAGATGGCGTTGATGTCCGGCGACTGCTCATACGCAGCCCGCCGGCTCGGCACGAGCCGCAACGTCAGCGAGCGCGGGACTTCGCGGAACATGCATTGCGGCGCGCCGCGCTGGTCGTCGGAATCGAGATATGCGACATTCGACGCGGGCGGAGCCTGAGGCATCAGTACTCGGCCGACGTGCACTTCGTCCGCGCCGGCCGCCACCGACACGTACACGTCGAACGCCATGTCCATCCCGATCAGCTGCGGATAGGTCACTGAAAGCGAGACAGTCCATTCCCTACCGTCGGCGGGCGGCGGCGCGCAGCGGACAAATCGCGCGCGCTCCACGCGAACTCCGCTTGCAATGCGCCGGGCGAGTTCGGGATCTGGAGCCGCTACGAGGGCCACGCGCGAGGTGACATCATCGCTCGTGCACTCCAGATCGATGCACAGTCGCTGCTCATGGGTCAGCAGAACCTCGCCCGAAGCTTCGCGTATCGTCGTCAGCGCGGAAAGCTCGATCGCGTGATGTCCCGGCTCAATGTTGGCAATCGAAAAGCCAGAGTACGTCGAGTATCCGTCCGTGATCTGGAGATTGGACCATACGCCATCCACATACGGTGGTCCCGGACCACCCAGCCGGTCGAGACCTATCTCCGCGGTCATGTGCGCCGGCAGCACGCAGCGGTTGTCAATGAAGACTCGCACCGGCGTGGGGCGGCCCGCCTGCACGACGTCGCGCGTTGTCAGTGTCACCTTGGCGAGGGTTGATGCGAACTTCTGCTGTGCCGCGCGGTTGAGCAGCCCCTGCGCGAAAAGCTCGGAATAAAGCCTGCTCGCCGGCTTGTGCGGCCAGTTGACCACCCTGGAGGGTCGGCCGTGGATCGATTCGAGCACGCCAATCAGACCCTGCACGGCCCCGTGCCGCAGGCGATGCGCGGCGACACGCTTCTGAAGTACGATTGCCGCACGATCCACGACGCTCTGCCGCTGACCGGACAAGTCCCGCACCAGCCAGGACGTCGGCTGCATGCTGTACCAATCGACCCGCCGAGCGACCGCAATCGCCAGCAGGACGAACAGCAGCACCAGGCAGCGCCGCCCGACGCGCGCCGCTCGTGGCCACGCCAGGCTTTGCTGCAGCTCGCGCTCATCGAGCGCTTCATAGCCGCACTCGGAGCAGCGAAGCGTCGGCGTCCCCCGCAGATCGTACCCACAGCGCGGGCAGACTCGGACCGCCGTCGATCGCCGGCGACTGGCGACAATCACCAGCCCCAGCAAGCCGGCGACACCGATCGCCAGGAGCATAATATACACATCACCCGTCGCACCGCCCGTCATGCTCGTAGCCCGCGCGCTGCACGCGACAGCAAATGGTCGTCCCATCTTACCCGCGGTCGCACCGCTGGCGTCAGCCCCGTCGGCCGTTAGAATGACCTGCGGACAGTTTCGGGCGGACGCATCCGTGTCACACATCGCGAGCGGGGCTACGGAACATGCCGGGCACATCTCGACCGGATAAAGATCGGCCGTCGAGCCACGCTCCGCAGGAAGCTGGTGGCGGGCCGGCCGACACACGCGCCAGCGATTCCGGCGTCGATTCGAACTGGTCGACGCTCTTCAGTCAGCCGGCTAGTGCGCCGCCAGCGCCACCCGCCATTCCCGGCTACGAAATCCTGAGCGAGATTTACCGCGGCGGGCAGGGCGTGGTGTATCTCGCGTTTCAGGCCTCGACGCACCGCCGCGTGGCGCTCAAGGTCATGGGTGGCGGACCGCTGGCCAGCGAGGCGGAACGCGCCCGCTTCCGGCTGGAGGTGCAGACGCTCGCCTCGCTGCGGCATCCCAACATCGTGTCGATTCACGACAGCGGCGTCGCCGGCGAATGCCACTATTTCGTGATGGACTACGTCGAGGGCCAGTCGCTGGATGAGTGGAGCGCGACGCGCTGGTCGCCGCGCGCGAACGACCCGGCCTGCGCCTCCTCGGCACGCGACAGCGTACGCAACGCCGTACGACCGATTCTGGAGCTCTTTGCGCGCGTCTGCGACGCCGTGCAGGCCGCGCACGCCCGCGGCATCGTGCATCGGGACCTGAAGCCGCGCAACATCCGCGTCGACGACGCCGGCGAGCCGCGCATCCTCGACTTCGGGCTGGCGAAGATCGCGCATCCGGCCGGCGGCGAGGCGGCCATGACCATCACCGGCCAGTTCGTCGGCTCGCTGCCGTGGGCGTCGCCTGAGCAGGCCGAGGGCAGCCCTTCGATGATCGACGCGCGCAGCGACGTCTACTCGCTCGGCGTCACGCTCTACCAGCTTCTCACGGGCAGGTTCCCCTACGACGTGAACGGCGGCGTGCGGGCCGTGCTGGAGCGAATTACCGGCGCAGAGCCCGTTCGTCCGCGCGGTATCGTGCCGGCGCTCGACGACGAGGTCGAGACCATCGTGCTGGCCTGCCTGCGCAAGGAGCCGCAGCGCCGCTACCAGACCGCCGGCGAAGTCGCCGCCGAAATCCGCCGCTACCTCCGCGGCGAGTCGCTCCTGGCCAAGCGCGACAGCTTCCGCCGCCGCTTCCGCAAGGGTTTTGGCCGCGCGGTGCGGCGGCACCCCTTTGTGACGTGGCTGACCGCGGCGCTGGCGGCCGGCGGCATCGCGCGTCTGGTGGCCACGCCGCTGGTGTTCGAGTGGACGCCCGCCAACCGGCTGGTCGAAGTCGGGCTGACGACATTGGCCGCGGCGCCGGCTCGCGCCCGGCCGCTCGAGCACGTGCGCGTCGTCGGCCGAACCGACGCGACACGGGTCGACGAGCTGGCCAGCGCCGCCGGGCTCGTCGACGTCAGCGCCGCCGAGATTCGCAGCCTGCGGCGGCTGCACGGTCGACTGATGGAGCGGCTGGCGGACGCCGGCGCGCGGGCCGTGGTGTGGGACATCAGCTTCGAGGGCGAGTCGCCCTTCGACGCCGATTTCGTCCGTGGCGTCACGGCGCTTCAGCAGCGCGGCGTGGACGTGACGGTGGCGATTTCGAACTGGCTCGTGGCGAGCGGCGGGCAACCCGCACTGAGCCCGGTGATCGCACCACACGTGCGTTGGGGCAGCAACGTCGCCAACTTCACGAGCCAGTCGGCGTGGAAAGTGGTTCTGTTCATGCAGCGCGGACAATCGGACCCACAGCCATCGCTGGCATTGTGCGGGCTGGCCTCCGCACGCCAGCCCGGCGCCGGTTTCGTCATGGACTTTCACGCCGGCTCCGAGCGGCTGACGATGCGCTACTGGCGCAGCGGCGGAGGAGGGCCGGCCGGCGCCCGCTCGTGGTTGGATCAATTCAACGAGGTGCAGCTCGTCTCGTGGGAAGTGCGCGATAGCGATGCGCCCGCGGTGTCGCTCCGCCGCGGCGACGTGCTGGGCTACTACCTGCTGAACATGCCGTCCGACGCGACGCTCGCGGCCGCAACCACGGAGTACGGCCGCGCCATCTCGGCAACGATCGAAGAACTTCGCGCCGAACTGGGCGGCAAGGTGGTCGTGGTCGGCGACATGCGAAGCGCCATCGATCCGCATCCGCATCCACGCGGACGCCAGATCGCCGGCTGCCTGGGACACGCCGTCGCCATCGAGCAGTTGCTGCGCGAGGCGTCGTTCCGGCGTCCGAGCTCGGTGGAGCGCGTCGCGATCGTGCTGGCCGCGGGCATGGTCGGCGCTCTGGTCGGCGCGCGGCGCCCGGCCGCTGGCCGACGCCTGACCGCCAACGGAACGCTCATGCTGGCCGGCGCCGTGGCGTGTGTCCTGGCCGCGACGCAGTGCTGGTACCTGTGCAACCCGCTTGTGCCGCTGGCCGCGCTGCTGCTGGGCGGCGAGCTGATGGCATTCATGAAGCGTGTCGATCCCCTCCCCCATCTCACATCCTCCGGAGTTCCGTCATGACGCAACCTGTCGTCCGTTTCGCGATCGTTCTCCTGGTGTGCGGCGCCGCGGCAGGCTGCGCCCCCTCGTCCGCGCCGGTCTTCACGCAGCCGCGCGCCAACATCGTCAGCACGCTGCTGCGCAAGGACGAGCCGATCGTCACGCGGCACATCCTCAAGCTGCGCGTCAGCTTCAAGGCCAACGGCCTGCCCTGCTCGTTTGACGCGCTCCTCGGCCCCAGGCCTTTCGTCTTCCCGGTGCCCGACGCGATCGCGACGTATCTGAACACGCAACCGCGGCTGTCGGTCAGCGACGGCTGGCTCTATCTGTCGGGCGACTGGCCGACCGCCGTCACCGACCTGGTGTTCGCTGGCGCCCACGGAACGACGATGATCGTGCAGGTCGAGAGCAGCACGGTGCATCGCGTGTTCCTGCTGCGCAAGTCGCTGACCGGCAGCGAATCCTGCAAGGTGCACCTGCTGGCCAATCCTTCCATCGCGCGCGAATGGAGAGCCGACCGCGACCGCTACGTGGAAACCACTTCCGGCGGCACCGACCTGTCGCAGCCGCTGCCGGTCGACTCGGCGCCCCAGGCCGTTCAGGACTTTCTGAACTACGTCAAGTCGGTCGTCGAAGACGCGCACATGCCCTGACCATAAGCCGGGCGCCGCCGCGGCCGTCCGGTCGCTCGGGAGTGAGGGCCACGGTCCGCCGGGGAACTCCGGCGGATTGCGCTGGCACGTTGCGACCCGACCCGGTTATAGTAGCATCTACGGCCGCTTGACCTGGAACTCGGGAGTCACATCATGACGCGCTGGATACCGCTGCTCGCAGTCGCTCTGTTCGCGCCCCTCGTCGTTGCCGACGATCTCCTGCCCAACATCATCGTCCGGCAGAACGACCTGTACGATCACGACATTGTTTTCACCGGCGGACTGCGCTTGTTGCGGCTGACGAACGGCACGCCGAACATCGGCCTGGGCAAACTCTACATGCGCGGTGACACGGTTTACCCCGACGGCACGCAGGACGTGTACCAGCGCATCTACCGCACGGACGGCAGTTGGTGGGAGCGCCTGGCCGGCAGGTTCGTCTATCACCCGACGCACCAGCACATCCACTTCGAGGGCTGGGCCGAGTATCGCCTGCGCGAAGTGCTGCCGGGCGGCGGCGTCGGAGCAGTCGTCGCCATGAGCGACAAAACCAGCTTCTGCCTGCTCGACGTCGCGATCTACGACAGCAGCCTGCCCAACTTCAACCCCAGCGGACAGTTCCACTCCTGTGGCGCATCCGTGCAGGGAATCTCCGTCGGCTGGATGGACATCTACAGCAAAACACTCGACGGTCAGGCGATCGACACCACCAGTCTGCCGACCGGCGAATACTGGCTCGAGTCCGAGGTCGATCCCGACAATCAGATCCTCGAAAGCAACGACGGCGACAACATCACGCGCATCCTCGTCCAGATCGATGTCGAGGGCATCCCCCTCGACGCCTACGAACCCAACAACTCACGCACCGAGGTCGACGGCCGACCGTCGGGCGGCGCCAACAGCCCGAATCTCGGCCCGTGCAATCCGGAAACTACCATCCCCGGCCTGACCATCCAGGAATCCGCGAACGACGACTACTTCAAGTTCTACCTCCCGGCCACCGGCGGCGTGGGAGACCTCGTCCGCATCGCCTTCGAGCACGATCAGGGCGACCTCGACATGAAACTGCTCAACTCCTCGGGCACCACCGTCGCCACCTCCGACGGAACCAGCGACGTCGAGTCGATCTCGCTCTGGGGCCGCGCCGCGGGTTACTACTACGTCCGCGTCTACGGCTACCAGCACGCTGTTTCGCCGAACTACACGCTGACGATCAACCCCTCCGCCAACGGCGCCCCAGGCGTCACCGTCACGGCTCCGCCGCCCGGAGACGTCAAGAAGATCCACGGGTTCGACACCTACACCGTCACCTGGGTCGCCAGCGATCCGGAGAGCAACCCGACCTGGGTCACCGTCTACCTGAACACCCAGCCTACGCTGGATGGAAACGAAATCCTCATCCCGACGTCGCTGCACACCGACGGCGCGCTGGGCTTCGCCGTGGTCAACTCCGCCTACGTCCCGCCGGGAACCTACTGGGCCTATTGCGAAATCACCGACGGCGGCACCACCACCGGCGCCTGGTCGCCCGGAACGGTCA
The DNA here is from genome assembly GCA_022072445.1 of Phycisphaerae bacterium. Taxonomy (GTDB): domain Bacteria; phylum Planctomycetota; class Phycisphaerae; order UBA1845; family Fen-1342; genus JAJVHV01. The sequence continues at coordinate 45,451 of JAJVHV010000045.1, forward strand.
CCTTCGAAGAGCCCTGCAATCCGTGCGACACGAATTGCGACGGCTCCATCAACGGCTTCGACATCGACGGCCTGGTCGCGGCCCTCTCCGGAAACCCGTCCAACTGCTCGCCATGCATCGGCGATTGCAATGGCGACGGTTCGGTGAACGGGTTCGACGTGGAGCCGTTCCTGGAGTGCCTCTCGGAGCCCTAGCCGCAAGCAGGAGCGAATTTCGAATAGCGAATAACGAATGACGGCGTCGCCCACGACACCGTCGTTCGTTATGCTTAACTCGTTATTCGCTATTCGAGCCCGCCCGCGACGGCGGCTGTATAATTCGTTATTCTGAATTCGCTATTCGCTATTCAAGGCCGGCCCGCTTGACGCGCTCCTGGTCCGACATCCTCGATGAGCACCTCGCCGTCGCACGCCAACTCGCCGACGCCGGCCCCACGCTCGACCGCGTCGTCGACGCGCTCCGCGCCTGCTTCAGCCGCGGCGGCCAGGTCTACATCTTGGGTAACGGCGGCAGTGCAGCCGACGCCCAGCACATCGCCGCCGAGTTGCTCGGCCGCTTCAAGCGCGATCGCCGCGCACTTCCCGCGCTGGCCCTGACCACCGACTCGTCCACGCTCACCGCCGTCGCCAATGACCTCGGTTACGAGCGCACCTTCGCCCGGCAGATCGAGGGCCTCGTCCGCAAGGGCGACGTCGTCTGGGCCCTCAGCACCAGCGGAAACTCGCCCAACGTCCTCGCCGCGCTCCGCGCCGCACGCGCCCAGGGCGCCATCACCATCGGCTTCTCGGGCCACAGCGGCGGCGGCATGGTCCCATGGTGCGATCTCATCCTGCGCGTCCCGCATGCCAGCTCCGACCGCGTTCAGGAAGCGCACCAGATCGCCTATCACTACGTCTGCGAGCGGATCGAAGTCGGACTGTGCGACGTCGACTGAGCGCGCCGCAGCAGCTTGCGCCCGTCCAGCGCATCCGCCGATTTCGCCGATATCATCCTTCGCGCGCCGCCACGTGGGCGCCGCGCCGGAAACCACGCCGAGTGCCGTTCGATGAGTCTGTCTGACGATGTCGCGCTGCTCACGCCGCTCTTCCCACTCCCAGGCGTGATCCTCTTTCCCAGCGCGCTGCTCCCGCTGCACATCTTCGAGCAACGCTATCGCGAGATGGTCGCCGACGCCCTCACGGCCGACGGCAAGATCGGCATCGCCGCCCTGCGCGACGGCTACGAACCCTACTACCACACCCACCACGCCCCGATTTATCCGGTCGTCGGCGTCGGCGAGATCGTCGAGCACGAACGCCTCGACGACGGCCGATATAACATCCTGATCCGCGGTGAGTGTCGCGCACGCGTCATCGGCGAATCGCACGACCGCAGCTACCGGCTCGCCCGCGTGCGGCCGCTGCGCTCCCGCTCCACAGCCAGCGCCCCGCGCGAGCGGCACGTCCGTGGCGAGCTGCGCAAGCTGTTGGCACGCGACCAGCGCACTTCGCAGCACGCCCGCAACCTCTGGCTTCGATTGCTCGACGACGTGAACGACCTCTGCGAAGTCAGCGACCTGCTCGCCGCCGGCGTCTGCATGCCCCCCGCCGTGCGCCAGGCCCTGCTCGAGGAACTCGACGGCTACCGCCGCGCACTCATCCTGCTCGACCAGCTCAACACGCTCGAACGCATCGACGCCGCCGCTCACCGCACCTACGAACGGATGTCGCGCGGCGACATGAACCCGAACTGATCCGCGCTATCGCCCCGGATAAACCCGCAGATTCCCGAAGTCCACCACCAGCACCGTGGCCGGCGACGGCACGTACGCCAGGTCCAGATAACACGTCCCGTCCGGAAGACACGTCCCGGCCCGCGCCCGGCCGACCACGTACCCGGCCCCCTGCGCCACCCGGATCGCATCGATCTCCACCGGCCAGCCCCCGTCCAGCGGCAGCCCGGCACGCCACAAGAGTCCGATCACCGTGCCGCGACTCAGGTCCGGCTCCGGTCCGATACCCACCGCCGCCCGCGCCAACACGCGCCACTCCGCCGACCGCCGAACCTCGATCAAACCGACGTGCTCGGTCAGCGCCGTGTAGAGCGGGGCAACGTCCGATACGCGCGAAACCAGCGCCTGCCGGCGGTCGTGGAGTGGGACGGTCGGGGCGTGCTCCAGTTCGCGCACCGCGACGCGCGCCGGCCGCGGCGCCGCGCACCCCGGCAGCAGCACGGCCAGCACGACGACCGCTAACGTGGCTGTGTTGCGTGAATCGGACGCCACCGATAATCTCCACCCAATCACAGGCTGCGGCGAGGCACGGACGCCGGCCCGCAATGAGGATCGGTTGGCGTGCGCCTCCGCAGGAGTTCTCCCGCATGAACATTGGCGTGCCGAAGGAAATCAAGACCGACGAATATCGGGTGGCGCTGGTTCCGTCGGGGGTCGAGCAACTGCGCCGCGCGGGTCACCGCGTGATCGTCGAGCGTGACGCCGGCATCGGGTCCGGAATTCCGGATGAAGATTATCAGGCACTGGGGGCGGAGATTGTGCACTCCGCGGCCGAGGTGTTCGAGCGGAGCGAGCTGATCTGCAAGGTGAAGGAGCCACAGGCGTCCGAAATCCGCATGCTGCGTGCGAAACACGTGGTATTCACCTATTTCCACTTCGCCGCCAGCCGCGAACTGACCGAGGGTGTGCTGAAGTCGGGCTGCACGGCGATCGCATATGAGACGATTGTAGATCGTCGGAACCGGCTGCCGCTGCTGGCCCCGATGAGCGAAGTGGCCGGCAAGATGAGCATCCAGGAGGGGGCCAAATATCTGGAGCGGCCGATGATGGGCCGCGGCATCCTGCTGGGCGGCATTCCGGGCGTCGAGCCGGCCAACGTGCTGATTGTCGGCGGCGGCATCGTGGGGACGAACGCCGCCAAGGTCGCCGCCGGCCTGCACGCCAACGTCACCGTGCTCGACGTCGATCTGTATCGCCTGCGCGAGCTGGACGACATCATGCCGCCGAACGTCATGACCGTGTACAGCACGAGCGACGCGATCCGGCGGCACCTGTCGGAGGCCGACCTGGTGATCGGGGCGGTGCTGATCCCCGGGGCGCGCTGTCCGATGCTCGTGCCGCGGGACTACCTCAAGCTGATGAAACCCGGCGCGGTGATCGTCGATGTCGGCGTGGATCAGGGCGGCTGCTGCGAGACGACGCGGCCGACGACGCACAGCGACCCGACCTACATCATCGACGGCGTGGTGCATTATGCCGTCGCCAACATGCCGGGTGCGGTTGGCCGGACGAGCACGTTCGGTCTGACCAACGCGACGATCCCCTACGCCGTCCGCATCGCGGCGGGCGGCTGGGCCAAGGCTGCGCTGGACGATCCGGGGCTGGCGGCCGGCGTGAACATGACGCAGCAAACCGTCACCAACCAGCCGGTCGCGGAGTGCTTCGGGCTCGAATACACTCCGGTGAGCAAGACGTTGGCGAAATAGCGGATTGCGAAGAGCGAATAACGAATGGTCGCGGACGTGCAGCGGCGCGCGGGAGCGCGGGATCGCTCCTTGCGGGTGGTTCGATATCCCTGACTCGCTATTCGACATTCACCCGTAGCGCCGGCCCATTGCGGCGGCGCGTGAAAGCAAGCAGGCCTGCCATGAAGAAGTGGATCATTTTGTTCGGCGGCATCGGGCTGGTGCTGGCCGGGTGGTATTTCGTGCGGTCGAATCCCGCGTTTCGCGTCACGCCCGAATGGAACATGCCCAAGTTCGCCAAGGTGACGCGCGGCGACGTGCGGGTGCCGATCACGGCGACGGGGATCATTCAGCCGGACGCGCGGATTGAGGTGAAGTCGGAAGCGACCGGTGAAGTGGAAGAGATTCGCGTGGTCGAAGGCGATTTCGTGAAGGCCGGGGACGTGCTGGCGAAGCTGGAGCGCGACACCGAGGAGCGGAACTTCGCTCGGGCCGAGGCCGATCTGGAATTGGCGCGGGCGGCGCTCGACATCGCAAACGTCAAAGTCGACGACGCTGCGCAGGCCGTCGAGGCGGCGATTTCGCAGCTCGACAGCCTGGTGGCCGAATTCCCCGTTGTGGAGATGGAGCACAAGCAGGTGCTTGAGGACGCGGCGACTCAGATATACAGCTCGGTCGACAGCGTCCGGCGCAAGTGGAACCTTGACCGAAACCTGGCGAGTCAGCGTGGGGCCGTGGCGAGCATCAAGCAGCGGCGCAACGACGTTGAGACGGCGAAGCTCAGCGTGAAGCAGCAGGAGCAGACGCTCGCCAAGGCCGACGCGACGTACAAGGACGCGCAGAAGCGGCTGAGTGAAACCACAATCGTGGCCACCACAGACGCGCTGGTGACCGAGGTACGCATCCGCAAAGGCGAGAAGGTCCAGTCGGCGTTCGGCACGGTGACAGGCGGCACGACGCTGCTGACGCTGGCGGACATCTCCAAAGTGATCGTTGTAGCGGCGATCGACGAGGCCGACTACGGCCGCATCGTCGCGATCTCGCCGGTCAATGCGCTGCCGGCGACCGAGTACCGCGAGCAGGTGGCGCGGGAAGAAGCCGAGAAGCTGGAGAAGCGGACCGGCAAGGTCAAGCTGCTGGTCGACGCCTTTCCGGACGACGAGTTCGAGGGCATGATCGAGCGCGTCGAGCCGCAGGGTAAACAGAACGTCGGCGCGTCGGTCATCCAATTCAACGTGCACGTCGTGATCACCGACGAGCGCCGCGCCAAGCTCCCCCTCGGCGCTCAGGCCCAGGTCGAGTTCACCGTCCAGAGCGCCAAAAACGTGCTCGTCGTCCCCTCCGACGCCGTCAAGAGCTACCTCGATCAGACCGGCGTGTGGGTCAGCACGCCGCCCGCGCAAGGGCAGATCAAGAAGGGCAAGCGCTTTGTGCCCTGCCGCATCGGCATCAGCGACGGCGAGAACACCGAGCTGATCGCGCCGCTGGGCGACGAAAAGCTGGCTGAGGGAACCGAGGTCTACACCAAGATACCCAGGGAAACCGACGAACGCTGACGCTGGCACGGCAGTAGTCAGGACAGTCAGCCGGCCCGCCGCCACCGCCGCGGCGCATCGGCCGGCCGCAGAGGCACGAGGGCTCGCAGTGGCGCTGATATCGATTCGCGGCCTGACCAAGACTTACCGCATGGGCGATGCCCACGTCCACGCGCTGGACGGCGTGGACCTGGACATCGAGCGCGGCGAGTTCGTCGCCATCACCGGCGCGTCGGGCAGCGGCAAGAGCACGCTCATGCACCTGCTGGGCTGCCTCGACCGGCCGACGCGCGGCGCGTACATTCTCGACGGGCAGAACGTCAGCCGCATGAACGAAAAGCAGCTCGCCGCCGTCCGCAACCGCAGCATCGGCTTCGTGTTCCAGACGTTCAATCTCATCCAGCGCACGCCGGCCGTCGACAACGTCGGCGTGCCGCTCTTCTACGCCCGCAAATCCAGCATCCGCGGCCCGGCGCTGCACGCCCTGGAGCGCGTCGGACTCCGCCCGCGGGCACACCATCGGCCCAATGAGCTCTCGGGCGGCGAGCGACAGCGCGTCGCGATCGCGCGGGCCATCGTGAACGACCCCGTCCTGCTGCTGGCGGACGAGCCGACCGGCAACCTCGACAGCCGCACGGGCGAGCAGATCATGGAGATCTTCCACGAGCTCAACGCGCAGGGCGTCACGATCGTGCTCGTCACCCACGAGGCCGACGTCGCCCTCCAGGCACAACGCATCGTCAGCATGCGCGACGGCCGCATCATCTCCGACCGCCGCGTCGACCCGCGCGAACGCGACGAGCTGCTCGCGCGGCATCGCAGCGCCCTGGTCATGGCCGATGCGCCCAGTTCCGGCAACGGAGAGCCGCGCGCTGGCGAGCCGCGCGGCGGCGGGCGTGCTCCCGCGGGCGGGAAGCCCGACCGTGTCCGCGGCGCGGTCGGCGCGCTCACGCTCGCCCTCCTCGGTGCCGCCGGCGTGCTCAGCGGCGTCGTCGCCGGCCGACTCGTGGGGAAACTCGACATTCAACCGGGGCAGACCCTTCCGGCGGGAGTGCTGTGGCGTGCCGCCAGCGCCGTGCTGCCGCTGCTGGTGGGGTACGTGCTGGCGATCATCGCGCTATTCGTGGGGCGCCGCGCCCGGCGGCTGATGCGCGAGTCGCCGGGGCTTTTCCGCGGCGCTGAATACCTTCTCGCCGGCCGCGTGATCGCCTGGCTGGTGATCCTGGCACCACTGCTTTCGGCTCTCGTCAGCAAGCTGCCGAGCTAGATTGAGCGTCCTGAGTCAGAACCTTGCATGGTAGCCCGGGTAGTGCACACGCCTGGTTTGGGGGAATCCGAACCCCCGACGCCAGTCGGGGGCCGACGCCAGTCGGGGGCCGACGCCAGTCGGGGTCATCCGAACCCCCGACGCCAATCGGGGGGGGGCTCGCACCGGCGAGGACGCCGCTGCGCCTGGGCGACGTTCCCGACGCGGCCGCTGCGCCCTGGCGACGTTTCCGACGCAACACGCCTGCCCGGCTCCCGACCCCTCACTCGCGTGAGGGGTTCGGATGAGTCGCCGCGCGTCGGGTGAGTCGCCGCGCGTCGGGTGAGTCGCCGCGCGTCGGATGAGTCGCCGCGCGTCGGATGGGTCAACGTTCGTCGGTGGCCCCATCCGGACCCTAACCCTAGAGTCGCGCGGCTTGCTGCGTGCGAAAGTCCGGGCGCTGCGGAGCGGGGTTGACGGAGAGGATGCACTGCGCGAGGCCCAGGGCGACGTGCGCGGAGCCAAAGACTTCGCGCGTGGTCTCGAGCAGAAAGTCGGGGCCGATGATCTCGCCCAGCGGGCTATTCAGCAGGACGGCGCGCATTTTCGGCGTGAGGCCGCAGATGATGAGGTGGCCGCCGGCGGCGAGATAGTCCGCGACGGGGGCGCGGACGGTGGCCAGGATGGAGAAGTCGATCTGCTGCGTGCGGCGCATGCGCAGAATGGTGACGCGCGGGCCGCGCTGAAATATCTGCCGCAGGCGGGCGGCGAGCAGGTCGGCGTGGGCAAAGAAGAGCGGACCTTCGAGCTGGATCATCGTGACGGCGGTGCAGCCGGTCTGCTCGTCCATGTCCTGTTCGCGGAACGGACCTTCGGCGCTGCGGACCATTTCGAAGATGTGGATGCGGCTGACGCGGCGGAGCAGGACAATGAACGAGACGGCCAGGCCAATCAGGATGGCCCAGTGGATGGGGAGCACGAGCACGCAGACGACCATCGTGAGCAGCACGGGGCGGTCGTGCACGTCGCGCAGCAGCGCGCGGAGCTCGGACCAGTCGATCATCGTCATCGTCGTGGCCATGAGCAGGCCGCCGATGGCGGGCGTGGTGATGTAGCGCGTCAAGGGCGTCGCGACCAGGGCGACCAGGCCGGTGGCGGCGGCGGCGATGAGCGAGGAAAGACGCGTCCTTGCGCCGGCGACGTCGGCGAGAGCGGAGCGCGCGAAGCTGGCGGAACCGGCAAATCCGCCGGCGGCACCCGCCGCGACGTTGGCGATTCCGAGCGACCAGAGTTCGCGGCGGGGGTCGAATCCGCCCTGGGAGCGCAGCGCCAGCGCCTTTCCGATCGCCAGATTCTGAATCATGCCGACCAGGCTGATGGCCGCGGCGCCGGCCAGCAGGTCGGTGGTGTTGAAATCGCCGGTGAGCGCGAGCAGCCAGTCGTCGGTCCAGCGCCAGTGAAGTGCGCCGATCGTGGGCAGCGGCGGCCGGTCGGTGAGTGAGCCGAGCAGCCAGGTGGCCAGTCCGCTGAGGGCGAGTGCGACGAGCGCGACGGGGAAACGTGCGTCCAGACGTCCGCCGATGAGCACGAGGGCGAAGACGCCGGCGGCCATCGCGAGGGAGACCAGGTCGGTATCGGACAGATGGCGCAGGGCGTTCCAGAGCATGCCGACGAGCATGGGCTCGCGTCCGGCGGGCAGGCCAAGGACGGGCGCGAGCTGCGAACCGATTGTCAGCATGACCGAACCGACGATCAGGCCGACGATGACGGAGCGCGAGACGAAGCGGACGAGCCGGCCGATGCCGATCACAGCGCCGGCGACGGTCAGCAGACCGACCAGCACGGCCAAGGCACCGGCGAGGCCGGGCCAGGCGCGGGGCTCGTCGGGCGCCACGGTGCGGAGGACGCCGAGCATCATCGTGCTGGCGGTGATGACGGGGCCGATGACGAGTCGGGGAGACTCGGAGAGCGCGGCGCTGACAAGTCCCATGATGACGGCGGTGATGAGGCCCGAGGCGGGGGGCAGGCCGGCGATGGTTGCGAATCCGACGCATTGCGGGATGGCGACCAGCGCGACGGTCAACCCGGCGAGAAGGTCGCGCGTCGGGATGGCGGCGGCGCGGGCCGCGGGCCTTCCGAAAGCGTCGGTCGTGGCGTTTGGCGCTCGTGCGAGCGACACGGGAGTCTCCGTCGTCAGTGCGGCAATATAGTGCCGGGTGCGGGAAAACGGTTCAAAGTGCGAAGATCAAATTGAAAAGTCCAGCGCGCGAAGTTCAGGAGTGCGAAATGTCAGCGTGCGAGGTTCGAAGTGCGGAGTTCAATGTGACGGCAGATTCGCTTTCGCATTCGCTGGGCTTGCTGGCGGACAAGGCCCGTCGCTGACGCCCCGGGTTTGGACTCGCGGGCGCGCCGGCGCCGCCGAGCCGATCGAATCAAGCGGGCACCACCACCGAAGCCAGCCCAGTGATTACATTTCGGGTCGATCGCGCGGAGCCGTCGCCGCCCCAAGCGCGTAACTTCAGTATTACCGGTGGAAACGGGTCCGTTTGTGAAAGCACATCCTGATGGCCCTGGTGCACCGTGAATCGGTCACCAGGCGCATTCCCGCGTGTCGCCCCGGCCACAGCGCCGGTCACGCGATCAGAACAGCGTGTAAATGAACGGCCCGAGACCCGACTTGGCCGCGAACACGATCAGCCCGCCGATCAGCAGCCGCTTCAACGACGCGAGAACTCACCGCGCTATCGACTCTGCGGATCGGGCTGCGACCGAGAGATCGCGGTTTGAACGTACGTAGAAACACCGTGTACGAGGTGGGCCATCGCTGCGTATCGTCGGTCGTCGACCGAGCCGTCGGCTTCCGCAGAACACAATTGCGGCAGGTCACGCGCCGCAGCGAGGTCGATCACCCACTTCACGGCAATGTGGTACCGACGGTCCTTGACAACAAGCGGATCATCTGCCGGGATGGCTTCGACGATGTGACCCACAACGTGCACGTACACGTCCATCGATTCGGTTGGGGCGTTGGTCGACGCCAAATACGCGACAAGATCGACCTGTCCGTCATCGCAGACGGAATTCAGGAATCGGCTGACCGCCCGGCTCCACGACCGCTCGAGTCGCGCCCGATTCCGCGATGACAGCGGGGCGTCTGCGCAGGACTTTACAACAGCCATTGCCCGAATGTTGTGCCCGCCCGCACAGGCCTGCAACAGAAGCGGTTGGGCTGACTCCTCTAGGAGTCGCGTGACAATTGAATCAAAAGTCAGCGTTTCGCCGTACTGATTCGAAAACTCTGAGAATCGGCCGGTCAAGCAGAGTGCAACGACAAGCCATGCGACGTCCATTTGTACGTGACTGACGCGCTGCTCGCTGCGCAAGAGCTCGTCGATTGCCGTCGATTCACTCGACGTCCCAAGCGCCACACCCGCGCTCAGGAGGTACGCGACGAACTGAGCGGGGTGCTGTTGATACCGACCCCCGCTACGGGACCAGCGAAACATCGGGCCTGCAGGGGTACTTTCAACTGCGCCAACCGAGAGAAGAACTGAATGCGCGGAGTTTGCTTCGCCGTGGTCCAAGACCTCGGTGGCCGGTCCGAGCGCGAGCACCGCGTGCGCCAAGCGATTCGGCGAGTCCGTCACCTGGAGCTTGACGTGCGCAAACTGGTCGCAAAGCAACTGCCCTGCCCGCACATTGGCCGCTATGACATCGTCGACCCGCTCCGTCCGTTGCGTCTCCTGAGGCCGATTGCATCCAACACAGATCGCAATCGCTGGTGCAATCCCGACCAACGCAGCGCGCCGAAGGCGAACCACGACATGCAAAAGGCGAGCAGGTAGAGTACGGAAGAAGGCAACCATAGATGAACCAAGTCGGACGCTTCGCCGATGAGTAGCGCATCACCAGTCCAAACGCGGCCAAGCTTGTCGTATGAATAGGTTCGTGTCGTCACGAATCCCTGCAAGGCCGACGCGACAACAATGCCGTCAGTTGTCGAAGTGAGGAGAAGTTGCGGCTCAGTGACGTGGTCGTTTTGAATCCCCAGAAACACCACAAGACGCTGCCGCCCAAGCTCACGCGGAGCGCACCTGACACGCCTACACCGAATATGGACCTGCCGCAGCAGAAACTCAAGCCGTCCCAGAGGATCGCAATCTGGAGATAACCGCGGGGTGGTCTCGAAAAGAGTCAGGCGCGCACCGTCGCCAAGCATGCCGCAGATGAGCCCAAATCGCGTTGCGTCATCCTGCTCAAAACCAGCGCCCAATCGCCCGGCGTTCAGCAGCTCGGAGATGATGATCGCAATGATCCCGACGGTCACGGCGTCAGACGTCGGGTAAACCGCCAGCGGGCCATGAACGCGCAGCAGATTCCCAGCGCCCCGGCGCCGGCAAAAAACCACGCGCGATGCTGCGAACCTCGCAGAGACGCTCCGGCATCAAACGCGTCTGCCAGCACGTCGCGCGTGCTGCGCGGTCCGCTGGCAACGTAGAGCTCACCGGTGTCCTCGTTAACAACCGGCGCGCGCGGGGGGATGGCCACCGCCACGTCGGCGGCGCTCAACCCCTGGTTCACCCGGATGGATGGCGCGCCCGCAACGACTTTCACCCGCATCTCGCTCGAGACACCCGCGTTCGGGCCGATCCCGTGAAGGAGTTGTGCCCGGAGAGGAAACCATCGACCCCCGACCTGGACGTAGTCGCTCAGCCGCCCCGTGATCCCCCCGGCCCCCGGCCTGGGATAGTAGGTCCAGAGCAGCGGAACGGCATTTCGTTCGGCGTCCAGCCAGACCGTCATCGTGAGCGAGTTCGGAAAGTCGGGCGAATCATAGAGATCAATCACGTCCACCACAGTCGCGTCTCGGCCGTCGACCACCTCGCCCTCGGGCCGCACGACAGACTTGGAATGCGCGAGCAGCGCGCCCAGATCGGTGTGCTTCCAATGGTTCGGAGAGTCTGGGTGATAAGGATTGCGAAGCAACGTCAGCGACCAGTCCGTACCACCGCCGGCGACATAGTTGCGCGAGCCGCTCATCACAGAGCCGTTCTTGATCCAGCGGCGGCCTGTGCCCTTCACAGAGTCGAATGACACGAGCTGCCCGCGCGCAGTGCCGGTTTCGGTTGAATCCCAGAAAATCGCGTGATCGGCCCAGCGGTAAACGAATGAATACGCGGTCGTCGCCGAACTCGTGTTCCACTCGTGGTCGAAGGCCACTTCAATGTCGCTCAAACCCGCCCAGTTGGATTCCCAGCTCGCCCGCAGATCGCTCAGGTCGGTGCGGCCGAAGCACGGGACGACCAGCAGCACGAAACACGAAAGTCTCGTCGTAGCGCGAAACATGGAGTTTCCTCGGAGTGGCCTTACGAACACGGTCGAATGGCGTCGATGTTGCTCGGGCCGGAGCAGGGGTGCGGGTCACCGTAGGGCCCGGGGCAGGTGTAGCCGCTCGTACAATCCGTGAAGATGCAACTGCTCGGCGTGACGCATGAGCCCACGACGTAGGTGATGTCGTCACAATCAAACACGTACTCTGTACCTTGGATGTAAACCACCCCGTTATCCGGTACGGGCAAGGTGATCGTGCAGCCCGTGTAGCACGTGCCCGGGCACACCCAGCCGGCGCCGCAGTGGCAAGTGCTGTCTGCGGGCGTGCAGTTGGGATTCACTGTCTTGGCCTGCAGCGCGCCACAGATGCCGCCGGAAGCGGTCGACGCAATACTCAGTAGGAGAATCATCAGCCCAGAGGAAAAGCCCACTGCGACCCGCATCATTGCCGGCACTCCCACTTCTCTCATCGGAACTCGCAGCCAGAAGGATTCACTCTTGCACGGCTCTAGAGAAGTGGCAATTACAAAAAAAAAAGAAAAGTGGCACGCCGATTGCTGAGGGACGGGCCGCGCCCCTCCGGCCCGCATCACCGCATCGCGCTGCGGCGCGTGCCGCGCGGCGCCATCAAAACAGCGTATAAATAAACGGCCCCAGCCCCGACTTGGCCGCGAACACGATCAGCCCGCCGATCGCCAGCAGGATCGCCAGCAGCGGGATCATCCACCACTTCTTTTCATGCTTGATAAAGGCGATAAAGTCGCCGACGAGCGATTGCTTAGCCATTCTCAGCGTCTCTGTTCCCTGTTCCCTGCCGTGCTGTTCCCTGTTCCCTGCCGTCCAGTTCCCTGTTCCCTGCCGTCCTCACTGCCTCACCAGCGACCCGCTCTCGAGCTGCACGCTCCGCCGCATCCCGGCCTCAAAATCCACCGCCGACGGCTTCTCCGTCACGATGCAGTTCCCGATCACCAGGATGTCGATCCCCGTGTTGACGAACGTATTGTAGGCGTCCTGCGGCGTACAGACGATCGGCTCGCCGCGCACGTTGAACGACGTGTTCACGACGATCGGCACGCCGGTCAGTTCGCCGAAACGCTTGATGACGCGGTAATAGCGCGGGTTCACGTCCTGCGTCACGGTCTGGACGCGCCCGGTGCCGTCCTGGTGTGTGACGGCGGGAATCTGCGGCGCCTTCTCCGGCCGCACCTTCGGCACCAGCAGCATGAACGGCGCGTCGCTGCCCGCCGGCATGTCGAACCACTCGTGCACGTGCTCCTTGAGCACGCTGGGCGCGAACGGGCGAAAGGCCTCGCGGAACTTCACCTTGCTGTTGATGATGTCCTTCATCTTCGGGTTGCGCGGATCGGCCAGCAACGAGCGCGCCCCCAGCGCCCGCGGCCCGAACTCCATGCGGCCCTGGAACCAGCCGATCACCTTGCCCTCGACGATCCAGCGCGCCGTCTGATCCAGCAGCTCGTCGTCGTTCTCGAATTTCTGGAAGACCGCCTCGTTGCGCTTCAGCACGGACTGAATCTCGGCGTCGCTGAACTCCGGCCCCCAGTAGGCGTTCTTCATCACGAAGCGCCGCGGCTGCTTGAGCACCGAGTTGTAAATCCAGAACGCCGTCCCCAGCGCTCCGCCCGAGTCGCCCGCCGCCGGCTGGATGAAAATGTCGTCGAAGCCGCTCTCGCGCAGGATGCGCCAGTTGGCGACGCAGTTCAGCCCGACGCCGCCCGCGACGCAGACGTTTTTCATGCCGGTCTGCTTGCGCGCGTGCGTGCCCATCCGCACCATGATCTCCTCGACGATCTTCTGGCCGCTGTGGGCGATGTCGTTGTGAAACTCCTCCAGGTCGGATTCCTTCCGCCGGGTCGGCCGGCCGAACAGCTCCTCCCAGCGCTGGTTGAACATGCGCTGCGTCGAGTAGGTGTGCGCGAAATACTTCATGTTCAGCCGGAAGCTGCCGTCGTCCTTGATGTCCACCACCTCGCGGAACTTCTCGACGTAGGTCGGCTTGCCGTACGGCGCCAGGCCCATCACCTTCCACTCCGCGTCATTCACGCGAAAGCCCAGATACGCCGTGATGGCGCTGAACAGCAGACCGACGCTGTGCGGAAAGCGGATTTCCTTCTCGATCTTGATCTCGCTGCCCCGCGCCCAGCCCCAGCCCGTCGTCGTCCATTCGCCCACGCCGTCCGCCGTGATGATCGCCGCCTCGTCGAACGGCGAGACGAGATAGGCGCTGGCGGCGTGCGAGAGGTGATGCTGGCAGTACAGGATTTCCTTGTCGGTCCCGAGCTCTTTCTGAATCTCGCGACCCATGTGCAGCTTGTGAACCAGCCACTGCGGCATGGCCTTGATCCACGTCATGTACGTCCGCGGCCAGTCCGCCAGCACCGTCTCCAGGATGCGGTTGAATTTGACCAGCGGCTTCTCGTAGAAGCCGATGTAATCGACCTGGTCGATCGTGATTCCGGCCGTCTTCAGGCAGTACTCGGTCGCCAGCTTGGGAAAGTCGCTGTAGTGCTTCTTGCGATTGAAGCGCTCTTCTTCCGCCGCCGCCACCAGCTCGCCGTCTTTTACCAGCGCGGCGCCGGCGTCGTGATAAAAGCAGGATAGTCCGAGAACGTACACGATCGCTTCCCTGTGCCGGCGGCGCTAGAACGGCCGCATGGCCCGCTCCACCGTGGCTTCATGGTCCTTGTGGTCTTCCCAGTACGAGCCGCCCTGCGCCAGGTTCATTCGCAGCGGATCCGCCAGCCGGATCAGCGAGAATATCGGAAGAACCACGATAAAAAGCAGCGTGAAGAACACCGGCGTCATCACCACGCCGATCGCGATGGCCACGCGCATCCAGACGACGTACACCGGCGTCGCGACGCGAATCGGCGCCGCCACCGCCAGCAGGCAGACCGCCGCCCCAAGCGCCCAGAGCACGATCGCCGTCTTGTGGAACTTGGCGACGTGGACGGCGTCGGCGCCAAACCAGCGCGGCATCAGCCACCAGCACAGCACGCCGATAACGCCCAGGCCCAGCAGGATGCCGAAGCCGAAGGTCCGCAATTCGGCACGACTCGGGTTCTTATTGATCTCAAACAACGTTCGGCCTCATCGAGATTCGTGCACGCACGGCCGCAGAGCGGGACCGATATCTGCGGTCCGATCGGCGTGACGCGCGTCCAATAGCTGTCAGATGTATCGGTCGGCCCTGCGGGGCCGATCACAACGCCCGCGGCCGCCCGATCGCGGCCAAACGAGCATTCTAGCGACGCCGGCCGGCAACGAGCAACCGCCAGCGGTACGTCCGGTAAGGCGTGGCCACGGAGAAACGATGAAAGCCGGGCCTCCTGACACCTGCACCGCCCGGCCGCCAGCAACCGACCGATCGTGCGCTGTTCGACATTCGCTATTCATCCGCGTCGCCGCGGAGGGCCGACGCTACAGGGACGAGGAATGTGCTGCGCGGCGTTCGAGAAGCGCGGCGTAGCCGCCGTCGCGCCAGTCGGCGGGGGACGGACCCCAGTGGGGCAGCATGGTTTTTTCGCGCACCCGGCGCCAGTCGGTCGCATGGGCGACGAATTGAGCGACGCGGGACTCGTTTTCGGCCGGTTCAAGCGAGCACGTGCTGTAGACCAGTCGTCCGCCCGGCCGCACGATGCGGGCCGCCGCGGCGAGCAGCCGGGCCTGCAATTCGGTCAGTGATTGCAGCTTGCCAGGCGAGAGCCGCCAGCGCGATTCGGGCCGCCTGGCGATCACGCCGGAATTTGAGCAGGGCACGTCGACGAGTGCCGCGTCGAACGGTTCTGCCCGGGCGTCGTCGGCCGGATGGAACGGCAGGGGGCTGGATTCGAGGGTTCCCGGGTCGATGCCGCGGCGGAGAGAGACGGAGCTGATTCCGACGCGCGAGAGGTTCTCGGCGACGCGCGCCAGCCTCTGGTCGGAGACATCGACGGCGACGATCGTGCCTGCGTCGTGCATGTCCTGGGCAAGGACGATCGTCTTGCCTCCCGGGGCGGCGCACAGGTCCAGGACACGCTCGCCTGGTGTGGCGGCGAGCATCCGCGCCGCATGATGGGCCGTGCAATCCTGAACGTGATAGTGCCCGGCGCGAAAGCCGCTCGCCGATCCGACCAGGCCGTCGGGCAACCAGGCCGTCTGGCCGTCGCAGACCGCCTCCTGGCCGAAGTCGCAGGCGACGCTGGTTCGAAATTCGTCCGGCGAGCAGCACAGCGGGTTGCGCTGCAACACGAGCGCGGGCTGAGCCTGCTGCGCCCAGAGGGAATTCTCGCCGGCAGCGGCGCCGTGCCGCCGGAGCAGTGTGCGAACGCGTTGCGGTGTTTCGCCGGTCGCGGCGGCCAGATATTCGGCAGCGTCGCCGTCCGACGCGAGCGGCGGCAGGACGGGCATTGCCAGTGCACAGGCTTCGTCCCAGTTGACGCGAATCTGGCGCTCGTCGCCGCGTCGCCAGCGTGTCCGGCGGCTGATGATGGCAGCGGCCAGCCGCCGCAGGATCGCATTGACCATGCCGGCGGCGCGTGCGCCGCCGATGGTCTTTGCGACGGCGACGGTTTCGTCGATCGCACTGTGGATCGGTACGCGATCGAGATAGATGAGCTGAAAGGCGCCGGCGTGCAGCAGGGCGCGGAGCGGCGTGTTGACGCGGCGTGCGTCGTAGCGGGCGGTGCGGGAGAGCACGTGATCGATGGTTCCGCGATGTCGCGCCGTGCCGAGCGCGATCTGCCGCGCCAGGGCCGCGTCGCGCGGCTCGGCGCTGGCGGCTTCAGGCGCGCGGACCAGCACGTCGGCGATTCGCAGCGCACCGCGATACGCCGCGGACAGCGCCGCGTGCGCCAGCCGGCGTGCGGGGCTTATCGCCGCGGTCATGGCGTGTCCAGGTGCAACCAGCGGTCGCCGGCGTCGACGTACCGGCCTCGTATGTAGGCGTCGTAGCCCATCAGCTTGCCGCCGGCCGGTTTGACTTCAAGCGGCAGCAGGCACCCGCGGCCGGTCTGGATGGCGCCGGTGGCGTCGAGCACGCACCCCGGCGCTGGGCGCGCGTCGTGCGCGTCGATCGCGCGGGCTCGGGCAAGTTGCACGCGTTCGCGCCGGCCGAGCCGGCTGGCGAAGGCCGCCGTCGCCGCCGGCCACGACCAGAGGCCGTGAATGCGCCGGACGATTTCGTCGGCCGGCAGGGACCAGTCGATGGCGCTGTCGGCGCGTGAGAGCTTGGGAGCACGCGTGGCACGCGACGCGTCCTGCGGGCGGGGACCGCGCTGGCCGGCGGCGATCAGATCGAGCGTCTCGCAGATCAGCTCGGCGCCGAGCAGGGCGAGCCGATCGTGCAGCTCGTCGGCGGTCTCCAAGGCGCCGATCGGCGTCTCGCGCTGCAGCCAGATTCCGCCGGCGTCCATGCGTTCCGAGAGCTGAAAAGTCGTTACCCCGGTGTGCGTGTCGCCGCGCAGGATCGCCCATTGATAGGGTGCCGCGCCGCGGTGGCGCGGCAGGAGCGAGGCGTGGATGTTGACGAAACCGCGCGGCGGTGCGGCCAGAAGCTCGCCGCCCAGTTTCTGCCCGAAATCGACCACCACGCCGATGTCGGCCCGGCGGGCCAGCTCGACGCACGCGGGTCTGTTGACGTGCTCGGCCTGGTGGTGCGGAATGCCCGATGTGTCGGCACGGGAGTGGATCGGCGTCGGCTGGACGTGGAGGCCGCGTCGGGCGGGCCGGTCGGGCTGGCTGACGGCGGCGACGATCGCGTGGCCGCGGGCCGCCAGTGCCTCCAGCGCCGGGACGCCGAACGCACCGGTTCCCAGAAAAACGATCTGCATGGCTGTCGCCTCGTTCAGCGGCCGCCGTTGCTGCGGCGGAACTTTTCTTCGAGTTCCTGAAGCGCGCGGCGGGTCGCGATGCGGTCGGTCGGGCCCATGCGGTCGATGATGAGAATCCCGTCGAGGTGGTCGATCTCGTGCTGCCAGATGCGGCAGATCATGTCGGCGCCGTCGAGCTCGAACGGCTTGCCGTTGGCGTCCTGGGCCGTCAGATGGCAGCGTGTCGCGCGGCGGACCTGCACGCGCA
This sequence comes from Phycisphaerae bacterium, assembly GCA_022072445.1. Lineage (GTDB taxonomy): Bacteria > Planctomycetota > Phycisphaerae > UBA1845 > Fen-1342 > JAJVHV01. Next base: position 63,094 of record JAJVHV010000045.1, read on the forward strand.
CCTCGGGAATCGACAGGCAGCCTTCCTCGCTCTCGGCGCCGCCGCGACGGTCCGTCAGCCGCGGGTTGACGACGATCAGGTCGTCGCCCGGCTCGCCGGTCGCGTTCATGACGAACATGCGGACACTGACACCCACCTGCGGCGCGGCGAGGCCGACGCCCTTGGCGGCGCGCATCAGCTCGAACATGCGGCCGGCCAGGCGGGCCAGAACAGCGTCGAACTGCTCGACGGGGGCCGCGGCCCGCCGCAGGCAGGGGTGCGGGTAGTCAATGATGCCAAGCTGTTCGGGTTCGACCGTCACGCTGCAACGACCTCGATTTCGGGAAAGGCCGGGGACTTGCCGCGGCAGCGGCGGCAGAACGCCCGAACCATGCCGGATAATATCAGAACTTCTCGCCAAGCAGAAAGGCGCGTGCCACGCGGAGGGCCATCTGGCGGTTGGGCCCGAAGACCAGTGGCGCGAGCAGCGACAGATCGGTGTTGGGATGGCGAAGATAATCGGCCAGCTCGGAGCGCCAGCGGTTTTCGAAACTGCCGAGCACGTCCTGAAACAACCCGCCGGCCAGCGCGGCCTGGGCGACCTCCGCCGCGACCCGCGCCGCGCCGATGGCGGGATAGATGCGATCGCAACTGAAGGCGGCCACGAAGCCGCCGCTGTCGCCGATCAGCAGGGTGCGTTTGCCGACGTGGGCGTCCATTTCGAGCGCGGCGCCTGCGGGGCAAGGCGTGTTGAAAGTGGCGGGTGGGGCGGCGGTGTCGAGGACGCCCGCCTTGCGCCCCGCGGCGAGCAGCGCGTCAAGTCGCGCAGTGCCGGCCGTGTCAGGGTCGACGACGGACAGTTGCCGCCGGCCCCCGGCCTGCAGCAGGGTGGCGGCGGCGGGAGAGCGCGCCGCGCCGAGGATCACGCCCAGGGCGCCCTGACCGCGCCCGGCGGAAAATTCGGCGTGCGCGGCACGATGGCTGCGACGCAGCAGCGAGCCGAAGCGGGCCAGCTCCGCGCCGCGCGACGGCACGCCGTCGTCGATCTGTGCCAGGCGCGCCCGCACGGGGTTGGCGTCCGCGTTGACCACGACCGCCGACTCGCCCAGCGCCAGCGATTGCAGTGGCGCTTCGATGCCGATGGCGCCCAGTTCGAGAGCGCGGTTCAGGAGGCGGCGGCGGAGCGCGGCTTCGTCGATGATCCAGCCGCGCAGGTCGGCGTCGTCGAGCGGCACCTGCCTGGAGAAGTCCGCCGAGTAGAGCGTGACGCCGGCGAACGCGGAGCCCCCGATTTCGTCGGGCGTGACTTTCAGCTCGGCCAGTCCGGCGGCGCCGCGCTGCGCGAGCCACTCGAGCCGCGGGTGGAACGTCTCCTCGCCGCCAGGCATGACCAGTGCGGTCGAGAGCCCGCGCTGCGCCGCGCAGACGCCCGCCGCCAGCGCGCCGACCGAGTTTCCAATGATGGCCACGTCGACGTCGCGTGCCGCGCCGCCGCTCACGGTGTGTGCTCCCCCATTTTCTGGAACAGGAAGTCCTCGGCCCGCTTGAAGCGCTCGAACGCCTTGCGGATGCCGTCGATGATGGCGTCGATTTCGGCGGCGCTGGCGGGCGCGGCGCCCGACGTCGCGGACGTGGCCGCCTCGAGCCGGGCGGCGGCGTCATCCAGATAGGTCGCCGCTTCGGCGAACGTGCGGGCGGCTTCGAAGACGGTCATCTGCGACGTTTCGCGTGGCGACGGCCGGTAGAGCAGTTTCCACGGGGCCAGGCGGATTTCCTCGCTGGCCAGCCGCAACTGCTCGCTCATCTCGCGGGCGTTGGCGATGGTGCGCTCGGCGGCGGGCTTGCTGACGACGATCACGTCGCGGCCGGCCGCGGTGATCGCCTGGATGTCGGCCAGCGAGCCGTTCAGCCGGTTCATCGCCGCGTGAACGCGGCCGAGGATCGAATTCGGGTCGTCGCGATTCAGTTCGGCCAGCAGGGTCGTCATCAGTTCGCCGTCCAGCCGCGCCGTCAGGCTCTCGACGTGCCGCACCGTCTGGGCGAGCGTCGCCCGATTGTCGGTCAGCAGGCCGGTGGCCTCGGCCAGCGTCGCGGCGAGCGATTCGAGGATGCTTGCGACGCGGGCCAGCAGGCTGTTCGGCACGGCGCGATCCAGTTCGCCGCGCAGGCCGCGCGTCATGCTGGCGAGGTCGTCGGCCATGCCGTGCACCTTGCTGAGCAGCGAGTGCTGCTCCGTCGCGGACAACTGGGTGCGCAGCTCGGCGGTAATGGCGTTGATATCGTCGAGGCTGCGGGCCACCTTGTAGACCAGCGACGACTCGCGCCGCTCGTCGATCAGCCGCTCGATCTGCTCGACGACGCCCTCCGGCCCCAGCAGCCGGCGCGAGAGTGTTCCGATTGCGGCACCCAGGCTCTGCGGCGGCAGTCCGACGATGGCCCGGCCCCGGTCGCGGGCGGTGCCCATGGTACCCACGTCGAGGATCACGAGCGTGGCGCCACCGCCGACCGGCGGCTGATCGGTCGTGATCTGGCAATCGCCGTAGAGCTCGATGTCGGCGTCGATCTGGGCGCTGACGTTGATGGTGAGCTTGCGGGTGGAGCGCTGGGTGCGGCGGTCGACGACTTCGGTCCAGGCGCGTTGCACCTGTGAGACGGTGCCGACCTGCATGGCGCCGGCCAGCAGGACGGGGCTTCCCTCGCGGACGGGTGCGACGCCCTGCGAGTGCTCGAATTGCACGACGATGGTCTGCGCGGCCGTGCGTTTGAGCGGGTTCATGAACAGGATGGTCCCCACCAGCAGCGCGCCGAGCAGCAGTGTGGCGCTTCCCAGCAGGAAATCCGACCGGTCAATTCTCATGCAAGACCCAGAGGCAGCGCGCGCCGAGCCCAGCCGGCGCGGATTCGGCCCGGTATTCTAAGCAGGTCGCCTTCGAACGGCGACGGGGCTAAACTCTCCTCCGATGAACGCTGGCTTGACCGAGCTTGACGCGAATTACCGCCAGTTCTCGCTGGCCTGCGGGGCCGAGCTGGCCGTGGACCTGCTGCCGCGGCGCGGCACCGTGGCGCTGGTCTTCCGCATGCTATCGGGGATCGCCGACGAGCCGGACGAGCTGGGCGGCCTCGCGCACATCGTCGAAACGACCCTGTCAAAAGGCACGGAGCGCTTCGACGGGCGCGCCCTGGCCGACGCGTTTGACGCGTTGGGGGCGCAGTGGTCGACGGCGTCCGGCCGCCAGTCGACGATGGCGCGCGTCGTCTGTCTGCCGGAATTCGTGCTCGAGGTGGTCGATCTGGTGGCGGAGATGATCCGCCGGCCGACGTTTCCCGACGACGCCTGCCAGGTGGCGGTCGAACTGGCGCGGCAGGATCTCAAGAGCGTCGAGGATGATCCGGCCGAGGTCTGCCGGATCATGATTCAGCGGCTGACGCTCGGACCGCGCTTCGGGCGCGACACGTTGGGGACGCCGGAGTCGCTGGCGCGGATCGCGCCCGAGGCGGTCCGCGCGCACTGGCGGCGGACGTTTCACAGCGGCCGATTGCAGATCGCCGCTGCCGGCCCGATCGACGCCGACGCGCTGGCGGCGCGCGTCGAGCGCGGCTTTGCCGGGCTGGGCGACCCGCGGCGCGCGGGCCGCGCGGCGGCGGATTACACGTTTGTGCCGCGGCGCGAGCACCGCGAGAAGGACCTGAAGCAGCAGCAGATCGCCATCACGCTGCCCGGTGCGCGGCGCGACGAGCCAGACTATCCGGTGGAGCAGGTGATGATCGCCGTTCTGTCGGGCGGGATGAGCGGGCGGCTGTTTACCGAAGTGCGCGAGAAGCTGGGCCTGGTGTACTGGGTCTCCGCTTGGCACGAGCAGCCGCGCGGCTCGGGCATCATCCACGTCCGGGCCAGCAGCACGCCCGAGCGCTGCGACCAGACGTTTCGCACGCTCTTGCGCGAAATCGAGCGGCTGGGAGAAGATCTGACCGATGAGGAAGTACAGCGCGCCCGCAACACGCTGACGTCGCACATGCTCACGCAGGATGACCTCACCCGAGCCCGCGCCGCAGCGCTGAGCGAAGACCTGTTCTACTTCGAGCGCCCCATGCCGCCCGCCGAAAAGCTCGCGGCGGTCGAGCGCGTGACGCGCGGCGACGTGGAAGCGCACGCCCGGGGTCTGCGGCCGGAGCTGGCCTGCGTCGCGACGTTCGGTCCCGCGGCGGTGACGTGAGCCGCGCTACAGAAATTGGCGCGCCCGGCGCCGGGAGAAGTAACGATCAGCACGACCGAGACACCGCGTTCGTCCACCGCCGCACCTCCCGCCGCCGCACCGCGGGTCATCACGCCGGCGCGCGCCGGGCTGATCCTGCTGGTGCTGCTGATGGGCGGATTCGTGGTGACACAGTTGCTGGAGAGCGGCGGCCCGCCGGTGCGCTGGGTGTACAACCTCGACGAGGCGCTGGCCCGCGCGCGGCAGGAGAAGAAGCGCGTCTTTCTGTACCTGTACCAGCCCGGCTGCGCCACGACGCAGCAGCACGACGGCGGGCTGTTCAAGAAGTACTTCGCCCGCCAGCGGCTCGCGCAGATGATCTGCTGCCGGCTGGAGCTGGCGCCCGGCGACGAACTCCGCCGGCGCTTCGGCTTCGAGCGCGACCCGCTCATGATTGTGCTCGATGCCGATGGGAAGCCCACCGGCGAGGCGCAGAAGGGTCTGGTCGATCAGCGCCGCTTCGAAACTTACATTCACTCCGAATAGCGCGATCCGGGCATGCGCGCATCCGCCGCGCCGGTCGAAGGCCGCGCTCAGTGTCGCGACGCCAGGTGATCGATGATCCGGGCGGCAAAGACGGGCAGATCGGGTGGGCGGCGGCTCGAGATGAAATGGCGATCGACGACCACCGGCTCATCCACCCACGTGGCCCCGGCGTTGAGCAGGTCGTCGCGAATCGCCGGCGTGCTCGTCATCCTCACCCCCCGACACACGCCGGCCGAGATCATGATCCACGGCCCGTGGCAGATCGAGGCGACGAGTTTGCCGGATTCGGCCAGCGCCCGGACCAGCGCCAAAGTCGCCGGATCGCGCCGCAGCTTGTCGGGCATCCAGCCGCCGGGAATCATCACGCCGTCGAAGTCGCGGGCCGCCACGTCGCGGATCGCCGCTTCGCTCTCGCACGGATAGCCGTGTTTGCCGCGATAGAGCGTGCGGGTCTCGGGTCCGGCCACAACCGCGGTCGCCCCGGCCTCGCGGACGCGCAGCAGCGGATACCACAGCTCGAGATCTTCATAGTCATCGGCGACCAGCATGAGAACTGACCGGTTGGCGAGCGATTCGGGCACGGGGCGGCTCCTTGAACGCGCGTTGAAGGCAGTGCGGCGTGGCAATATGATGATACTGGGCTTATCCTGCTCCCGGAGATCGTAGCTATGGCCGATGAGAAGATCCTGCACGTTGACGATGACTGGAAGGTGCAAGCCCAGCGCGAGAAGGAGCGCCTGGCCCAGTCCGACTCGGCGGCGCCGCAGCCGATGGCCGACGCCTCGTTCGCGTCGCTGGTGGAGCTGCTGGCGATGCAGGTCTTCATCAGCATCGGCGGGCTGGCCGGTCCGGGCGGCGAGCGTCTGCCGCCGAATCCCGAAGCCGCCAAGCACTTCATCGATCTGCTGGGCGTGCTCGAGAGCAAGACGCGCAACAACCTGACGCCCGAAGAGAAGGCGCTGCTGGACAACGTGCTTTACGAAGTCCGCATGCGCTACGTTCAGGCCGGGGCCGGCCCGGGGATGTGACCCGATGAGCAGCACACCCGCCGACAGCACCGCACGCCGCGTCGCCGAACCGGACCGCATGGTCGACCGGGAGGCCCGCAATCCGTGGTACCGGTGGCTGTTGCACTTCGGTGTGCCGGCGGCCGGCAGCCTGGTGTTTCACGTCGTCGTTGTGACGGCGCTGGGGTTGACGACCTGGGCCGTGGTCTCGCGCGACCGCGAGAACGTCGGGGAGTTCGAAGCCGGCATCACCGACAGCCTGGCCGACCAGATGCGCGACGGTTTCTCCTGGCAGCAGGAGCAGCTCGAGACGCCCGAAACCAAACTCGAAGACCTCGACTCGCTGACGTCGCTTACCGAAATTCCCGACATCGACACCTCCGACCTGTCGCCCTCGGAGACCGCGGGCGACGAATCGGCCGGTCCATTCGGCGGCGCCGGGCGGCCGGACATTCTGGGAATCGGGAGCGGCGCGGGGGAGGCGGGGACGGGCGGCTTTGGCGGTGGGCTGGGTGGCGGGCGGCGCGTCGGCGGGCGGATCGAGGGCTGGGGCCTGGGCGTCGAGGCCAACAAGGTGGCCTACGTGATCGACTTCTCCGGTTCGATCATCATCGCGCAGGACGAGCTGGTCGGCGAGCTGAAGCGCTCGGTGGGCAACCTGAAACCGTCGCAATCGTTCAACGTCCACATCTTCTACGAGCGTAGCAATAAGCTTGTGACCGATTCGTTCCGCGACGGCTTGCAACAGGCCACGCCTGATGCCAAGAAGCAGTTTTTTGAGTGGATCGCCACCAAGACGCCCAAGGGTTCGACCGAGCCGCTCACCGCGATGAAGCGCGCCATCGCCAACGAGCCCGAGGCGATCTTCTTTCTCTCCGACGGCTACTTCGACGAATCGGTCGTCGACGAAATCCGTAAGGCCAATAAGTCCATCAAAGCCCGCATGATGTGCCTGGTGTTCGACGAAATCCTGCTCGGCGACCGCAACGCTGACCTGCCGCCGCGCACCACCGACGGCGCCCGCCGTCTGCAGCGCATCGCCCAGGAAAACAACGGAAAAATGAAGATTGTGACCCGCAAGGACATGAATCGACGTTAGGATTTGACCCCCCGGCGTTTCGGTCGATTGCCTGCCGCCGATTCCAGCGCGGCACGCGACTCCCGGTCCGTTCCGCCCGAGCCGCCGGCGAACTCCGTTTTGAATCGAGGCAGCATGAGACGCGCACGATACCTCTTGGCGATTGGGACGGTTCTTGGCTTTCCGCTGGCAGCCTGGGCGCAAGGCGAGGCCAAACATCAGTCCTTCTTCGGCATCATCTGGGACGGCTTCGAGTGGCCGGGTGTTTTCATCGTGGCCGGCTCGATCTTCGTCGTCTCGCTGATTGTCGAGCATTTCCTGACCGTCCATCGCGGCACGATCGTCCCGCGCGACCAGGTCAAGCGAGCCAAGGAGCTGATCGAGAACCGCGCCTTCCGCGACTGCCTCGACATGATGCAGAAGAGCAAGACCTACTTCGCCAAGGTCATGGCGGCGGCCCTCGGCCACGCGCGGCACGGCTTCGAGGCCATGCACGACGCCGCGATCGAAAAGTCCGGCGAGCTGAGCGGCCGCATGTTCCGAAAAGTCGAGTACATGAACATCGTCGGCAATCTCGGCCCGCTCATGGGCCTGGTCGGAACCGTCCTGGGCATGATCTCGGCCTTTCAGGGGCTCTCGGGCGGCGGCGGCTCGGCCGGCGCCAGCGAGCTGGCCCGCGGCATCAGCCTGGCGCTGGTCAACACGTTCCTCGGCCTGTCGCTGGCCGTGCTGGGGCTGGGGTTCTTCGGCGTCTGCCGCAACCGCATCGACTCGCTGACGGTGGAGGCCACCGTCGAGTCGCTCGACCTGCTCGAATACTTCCGGCCGGCCGCGATGAGCAGCCGTTCGGAAGAGCCGCGCCGCCGGGCTGAGACCGCGCCAGCCGGCGGCACACCCGCCGCACCGCGACCCGCGGCACGGCCGTCGCCACAACAGGCATCCTGAGCGCCGGGAGCGCGCCGTCATGTTTCGTCCGCCCAAACCCGTCGGCATGGAGCTGAATCTGGCGCCGATGGTCGACGTGATGATGTGCCTGATCATCTTCTTCCTGCTGGCCTCGACACTGGTCAACGCCGAGAACACGCCGGTCAAGCTGCCCTGGGCGATCGCGGCGAAGGAGATCGACCGCAAGGAGCTGGGCAACCGCGTCGTCGTCAACGTGCACGTCAACCCCAATGATCCCAAAGAGGCCGACTACGTCGTCGCGCGGCTGGAGCCACAGCCTGGCGGCGGGCTGGAGATCGTCGAGAAGACGCTGACGCCCAAGGACATGGAGGAGTTTCTGGCATCCACGGCGGCCCGCGCCGCCGCCCGCAAGGACGAGCTGCGCTGCATCATCCGCGCCGACCAGGAAGTGCGCTACTCGCACATCGAAGTGATCCTGCGGGCCTGCGGCCTGGCCAAGATCGGCAAGATCACCTTCAGCGCCAACGCCGGCGTCGAGGGGGCCACCTGATGCACAAGGGCCCTCCCAAGCCGCATGGCGAGAGCATTCCAAACCTCGCCCCCATGGTCGACGTGATCATGTGCCTGCTGATCTTCTTCATGCTCGGCGCCTCTATCCAGATCGCCACCGAAGGCGTCCTCCAGACCGAGCTCGACCCGCGCAGCGGCCCGGGCGGCGGCGCCCAGGTGCAGATCAACCCCACCATCCGCATCGGCCTCGAAGACCTCGACGACGGCAAGGGCTGCAACATCTACGTGATGGAAGACACGCTCCGCGGCAACACCTTCGAAGACCTGCGCAAGTTCATGGACTCCCGCCGCCAGGCCGGCGCCGACCTCACCAACCCCGTCATCATCGGCGCGCAGGGCGACGTGCGCTACAAGTACGTCATCTCCGCGTTCGACGCCTGCGTCCGCGCCGGCTTCAAGAACGTCCAGTTCGCCGTCAGCTTCGCCAACACCGGCGGCTGATTCTTCACGCCGCGAGAGCCACCAGCGCCCGGGCGGCCTCACGCCTCCAGCCGCTCAAAATGCCGCGCACCGACCCACATCGGCACTGTCGTCACCACCGCCGCCAGCACCACCAGCCCCATGACGATCAGCCACCCGCCCACCGAAATCGAGGTGCGCAGCGCCCCGCTGGCGTGAATCTCCGTGAAGTTCATCGTCGCGAATCCCGCCATCTCGGCCGTCACAAACAGCATGCTCGCAATCAGATTAAACGTGCCGCCGAATCCCGCCGCGATCCGCGCCGGGTTGCGCTGCCCGAGCACCGGAAAACGCGCCCCCAGCCCGACCGAAAGGCCGCACAATCCGCAGCAGATCGCCAGCGTCAGCACGCAATGCACGATCACCCAGACCTGCGGCAGTCGCAGAAACGCCGCCGCCAGCGACATGACCAGCACCGCCGAGATGACGGTGATCGTCAGCGAAAAGAGGAACTTCGCCTCGATGATCTGCCGCCTCTCCATCGGCAGCAGGCCGATCAGCCAGAGCTGCTGGCTCTCGAGCGAGAGCAGCGGATAAACGAAGCGGCTGGTGAACGTCGCCAGGATCAGGCTGACAACCGTGAGGTTGAGAAACGAGACCAGCCGGGCCAGCCCCGGGTTGTCCAGGTCGACCAGCCGCGGCAGGTTGATGACGTAGATCGCCAGCAATCCGAGCATAATCACCATTTGCGTCCATTGCGTCGGATCGCGCCACAGCGCCCGAACGTCCTTCAGCAAGAGCTGCCGCCAAGCCCGCGGCAGGTAGAAGAACAGCAGCCAGCTCAGACCGAGCGTGAGCCAGCCGCGACGGATCACCGGCCGGAAGCGTCCGTGCCGTGCCCGGTTGAATGCCTCGGCCCACGTCCGCCCCAGCAGATTGATCGTCAGCCACGCCAGAAACAGCCCGTTGCACGCCACCACCCCCAGGTAAAACAGGCTCTGATCGACGCGCTGGCTGATCGCCGCGTCGATCCCCTTGGCCGTCCACGTGCTGGGCAGCAGCGGCTGACGGGCCATGGCGATGTGCTCGAAAACAACGCGCAGCCACGCATCCTGCGCACCATCCGCCTGCTGGTAGATGCTGATCATCCAGCCGACCGCCAGCAGCACCACCACGCTGGCGCACCAGATCGCCGTCGCCGCCGGCCGCCGCGGCGCGAACATCGCCACCGCCCACGCCGCCCACACGCCGACCGTCGCCGGTATGGTCGCGAAACCGATGAAGTGCAGCACGAAAAGCGGGTAGTAGTACCACCGCACGGGCGTCGTATGCGCCACCGCGAACATCAACGGCACACCCAGCAGCATGAACGACCAGCTCGACAGCACCATGCCTTCGAGCCACTTCACGCACACGACGTGCCCGGGCTGCGCCGGCAGCGCGAGCAGATGCGCCGGTTCATCGCGGCCGTAGAGACTCCCGAACGACAGAATCGCGTTCGAAAACGCCAGCATCACCGCCAGCACCAGAAAGAAGTAAATGAAGACCGTCTGGTCGGCGACCACGGCCAGCAGCTCCCAGCGGCGGATCTGCGCAAACACCGCCGCCAGCAGCAGATAAAGCGCCACCCAGATGACCGCCAGCAGCGTCAGGATCACCAGCACGCGCCACGGCGCTTCGCGCAGTTGTTCGTCGATGACGTTTCGCAGATACGTCGCTCGATACCGCACCAGCACGCGAAACGTACTTGGCACCGCACGCACTCTCGCTGGACGAATGGGCTGAACCGGGCGGTACGCCGCACGGGGCCGCTCGTCCATTCTACGCCCGCCGATTCAGGAGGGATGAACGATCCGGCCGAGACTTTCCAGCTCGCGCGGCACACGCGATACTGCACGCATGCCCCAGCGCGTCGTCATCACCCGCCGCATCCCTCCTCCCGGCGTCGAACGCCTCCGCGCCGCCGGTCTCCTGCCGGAGGAGTTTCCCTCCGACGATCCACCTTCCCGTGCCGAGCTGCTGTCGCGCGTCCGCGACGTCGCCGCGATCGTGGCCATGCTGAGCGAACGCATCGACGCCGAGCTGCTCGACGCCGCCGGCGCTGGGCTGCGCGTCGTCTCCAATTTTGCCGTTGGCATCGACAACGTCGATCTGGCCGCCTGCCGGGCCCGCAACGTCCGCGTCACGAACACGCCGGGCGTGCTGACCGAGGCGACGGCCGACATCGCCTGGGCGCTGATTCTCGCGGCGGCGCGTCGCGTCGCTGAAGGCGATCGGCTGGTGCGCGCGGGCGAGTGGCGCGGCTGGACGCCGACGCAGCTTCTGGGCCTGGAGATGAACGGCGCCACGTTGGGCGTGATCGGCGCCGGGCGGATCGGCACGGCGGTCGCGCGGCGCTCGGCCGGTTTCGGCATGCGCGTGCTCTATTCGCACCCGCGCGACAACCCGGAGCTGGACGGACCGCTCGCGGCGCGGCGCGTCGAACTGGACGTGCTGCTGCGCGAAAGCGACGTGGTCTCGCTGCACATCCCGATGCGTCCGGAGAATCGTCATCTGCTCAGCAGAGAGCGTTTGTCGCTGCTGAAGCCGACCGCGATCCTGATCAACACCGCTCGCGGCGCGGTCGTCGATGAGGCGGCGCTGGTCGATCTGCTCCGCGCCGGCCACATCGCGGCCGCTGGCCTCGACGTGTACGAGCGCGAACCGGCGCTGGCGCCCGGTCTGGCGGAGCTCCCCAACGTCGTGCTCGTGCCGCACCTGGGCAGCGCCACAACCGCCACTCGCGGCCGGATGTCGGCCATGGTAGCCGAGAACGTCTGCGCGGTGCTCACCGGCCGCGAACCGCCCAATCCCGTGGTCTGACACGCGCGCCGCGTGCGACCCATCCGAGCGAGCTATCCGAGCGACCCATCCGAGCGAGCCATCCGAGCGACCCATCCGAGCGAGCCATCCGAGCGAGCCATCCGAGCCGCGACCGTCAGGGAGCGGTTTCCATGCCCCGCGCGCAGACGCCGTACCGTCCGAGTCGCGGCTCGGATGGGTCGCGACATCGCAATTCGGACGAGTCGCGCCGCGTGGCAGAACATCCGGGTGGAAGTTAGAATTCCGACCGGATGCGTCGCCGCGGCGGGCGCGCCCGTGAACGCGGGAGTCTGGCCATGGAAAAGGCCCCGGAGGCATACTATCGCTTTTGTCCGGGCGAGGAACACAACAAGATCTCCGACGCGATCTGCGTCGGTCGCCGCCGCGTCAAATACGCCAAGTGCAAGGGTTGCCAGTTCAATGACGATGAACACGGCGCTCCCTCATTCGTCTCGCAGGTGCTGGCCATCCGGAGGGCCTCCCCGTTGAGCGCCGCCGCCGACACGATCGACCGCGTCTTCAAGGCCTATGACGTCCGCGCCACGGTGCCCGATCCCCTCAACCAGGAAACCGCCTGGCGCGTCGGCAACGCCACGGCCCAGTTCCTGCGCTCCGTCCTGCTGGGCTACAACCGCGCCGACAGCGACATGCAGACGCTCATCGTCGGACGCGACATGCGCAAGCACAGCCCGATGCTCTCACGCTCGCTGATCGACGGCGTCCTCGCCAGCGAGACGCGCGTCATCGACATCGGCATGATCGACACGCCCCAAATCTACTTCGCGGTCAACTACATCACCTGCTGCGGCGGCGTGCAGACGACGGCGAGCCACAATCCGTCGAACTACAACGGCTTCAAGATTTGCGGCCCGAAGGGCAAACCGATCGGCTCCGAGACGGGCCTGAAGGAGATTCAGCGCATCGCGCGGGCCATTTCGCCCTATCCGCTCACCAACGGGATGCAGGCCCGGCCGATGGACCTGTCCGAGGCTTATCGCGGCTTCCTGCTCAAGTTCCTGCGCCCGCCGCGCCCGCTGAAGGTGGTGGTCGACGCATCGAACGGCATGGCCGGGCGCTGGGTGCCGATCATCTTCTCCAACGTCCCGAACCTCACGATCCTGCCGCTCAACTTCGAGCACAACGGCGACTTCGTGCATCCGCCCGACCCGCTCGTGCCGAAGAATCTCGACCAGCTCCGCGCCGCCGTCCGCGAGTCGCGGGCCGACTTCGGCGCCTGCTTCGACGGCGACGCCGACCGCTGCATCTTCGTCGACGACCGCGCCGAGATCGTCCGCTGTGACCACCTGACCGCGCTGCTGGCGCGCGACTACCTGCGCGACAAGCCCGGCGCCACCGTCGTCTACGACCTGCGCTCCAGCCGCGTCGTGGCCGAAGAGGTCATCGCCGCCGGCGGCCGGCCCAAACGCGAACGCGTCGGGCACGTGTTCATGAAACGCGCCATGGCCGAATCGAATGGCGTATTCGGCGGCGAGCTGAGCGGCCACTTTTACTACCGCGACTTTTTCTTCTGCGATTCCGGCGCGATGACGCTCATCGCCGTACTCAACCTGCTGACGGAGTCCGGCGCGGTGCTCAGCGAGCTGATCCGCCCCTTGAACCGCTTCGCCGCCAGTGGCGAGCGAAACTTCGAGAACGAGGACAAGGACGGGACCATGGCGCGGATCGCCGACCGCTATTCCGACGCCCGCGTCGACCGCCTCGACGGCGTGACGATCGAGTACGCCGACTGGTGGTTCAACGTCCGTCCGTCGAACACCGAGCCGCTGCTGCGGCTCAACATGGAGGCCGCCGACCCCGGGTTGCTCGCCCAGAAACTGGCCGAGTTGACGCCGCTCCTGGGGGCGCCGGCGTCCCACTGATCGCACCGCCGCGCGTCGCGGCCGTGGCCGACGGCCCGCCGCCCCGGACGCTCTCCGCCGCGGCCGCCGGGCCTGAAAGGACGTGCCGTACATGAGAATCGGTGTCAACGCCGTTCCGCTCCGCGTCTGGGGCGGCGGCGCGCGCTACTGCTTCACCAACCTGATGGGAGCCATGCTGGCGCGCGACGACGAGCATGAGTATCTCATTTTCGCGCACTTCCTCGCACTTCCGGTCGTGCACGAACTGATCGAAACCCATCCGCAGCTTCGCCGGCGACGCCGCGTCCGCGTGGTCGAAGTCGCCGACGAACAGGGCGTGATGTGCCATGCCGCCGAGTTTGACGTCTATTTCGCCCCGCTCAACAACCTTCAGCCCCGCATTTACGATCGTCCGACGGTCGCGATTCTGCACGACATCCAGGAACAGTTCTTCCCCGAGTTCTTCAGCCGCGACGACCTCGAAGCCCGCCGCGAGATTTATCCCGAGATCTGCCGCTCCGCCACCGTCCTGGTCACGATTTCCGAATTCTGCCGGCAGTCGATCGTCGAAAAATTCCAGATCGACCCGCGCCGCATCGAGGTCGTCTACAACGCCCCGCAGCAGTCGCTCGTCGGCCGCCCACCCGGCGACGTCGGCGTGTGGCGCGGCGAGGCGCTGCCCGAGCGATTTGTCTTCTATCCGGCCAACTTCTACCCCCACAAGAATCACGCCGTCCTGCTCGACGCCTTGGCGCGGCTGCGCGACGCCGGCAGCCCGCACGTGCCCAGCCTGGTCTTCACCGGCTTCGAAGTCGCCGGCGGCCCGCGTATCCACGACGAGATTGCCCGCCGCGGCCTGGCGCCGCACGTCGTGGTGCTGCCGAAAGTCGACGAAGACGCGCTGCGTTACCTCTTCTGCCACGCCCGCGCCCTGGTCATGCCCACGCTGTTCGAGGGCTTCGGCATGCCCGCCGTCGAAGGCATGGCCTGCGGCTGCCCGCTGCTTCTCTCCGACACGCCCGCGCTTCGCGAAGTCGCGCAGGACGCCGCCGCCTACTTCCAGCCCGGCGACGCCGACGCACTGGCCGCCGAACTCGAGCGCCACACGCGCGACGACCTGCGGCACGAATCGCGCGTCGCGGGCGGCCGCCAACTGGCGGCGCAATTCTCCTGGCAGCGCTCCGCCGAGCGCATCGTCCGCATCATCGAAGACGCCCCGCGCCGCTTCCTGGGCTTCTCGCCCGTCCCCGGCCGCAACGCCATCGACGGTGCCCCGACCATCGCCGTGCTGCTCTCGGCGCTGCGCGGCGACATTGGCGTGCCGGAGTCGCTCAAGAGCATCTGGGCCACGGGCTACCCGCACGTCCGTCTCGAAATCGTCGCCCGCCTGACGCCCTTTTCGGACGCCTGCCGGTCGCTGCTCGACGGCGTGCCGGTCAAGCACTACGAAGTAATGAACGGCACGCCCGACGTCGACCTCCTGCTCGACCTGGCGAAACGGACCCGCGCCGACCTGGTCGGACAAGTTTGGGTCGGCAACGGCTACACGCAGTCCGGCCTGCATTCCGTCGCACAGGCCGCCAGCGAGAATCCCGACGCCCTGATCTACCTGGGCGAATCGTGGGTCAGCAACGACGGCGGCATCGTCACGCACTCCGCCCGCCTGCGGCTCCGCGGCGAATTCTGGACGCTCGACGGCTTTCTGTTCCCCGAGATGATCTTTTTCCGACCCGCCGCCCTCGAGCTGGCCCGCGCCCAGTCCGACCGGATGATCGCCGGCCCCAACTGGCGCTGGGAGCTGCTCAAACGCGTCCGCGCGCAAAACCGCCTGCACCTGCTCCGCCGCTCCGTCGGTGCCAGCCGGCAGTCGCTCGTCAGCTTCTGGCGGAAGTTCCGCGCGTCGCTCGATTCGACGCTCGACACCGACCGCCTGACGCTCCGCCGCTCGCTCTTCGAGAACGTCGAGCCCGTCATGCGGATCGCGGGCCGGCTGCTGCCCGACGGCCTGCGCCAGAAGGGCCGCCGGATCTGGAACCACCTCAAGTCGGACCGCTAGACCCTAGACGGCCAGCACCGGGTCACCCGAAGCACGGCGCCCGCCGATCGCCCGGCGCATTCTCGAGCCGGGTTGCTCCCCATTCGCGCGCTCCCCCCGTAGAATGGGCGCGCCGCACGGCTTCAGGAGCGAGACACCCGGTTCTTCAGGAGCATCGTCCCATGGCTTACGTCGTCACCGAACGCTGCGTGAAGTGCAAGTACACCGACTGCTGCGCCGTCTGCCCGGTCAGTTGCTTCTACGAGATCGACGACCCGCCCATGCTCGTGATCGACCCCGACACCTGCATCGACTGCCATCTGTGCGTGCCCGAGTGCCCCGTCCACGCCATCTACGCCGAAGGCGAAGTGCCCGAGCCCTACGCCGAGTGGACGCAGAAGAACCGCGACCTGTTTCCAGGCGGCACGAACATCACCGACAAGAAGGACGCGCTGCCCGGCGCGCTGACGCTCGCGCAGATTCAGGAGCGCGAGAAGTCCAAGGGCTGGGACGTCAGCGAGCCGACCGACGCGTGATTCCCGTTCATCCGGACCGCGCCGCCGCGGCCCTCGCCGCTTCCCGGCCGACGCCGCCGCGCCCCCGATCTCCGGTCCCACGAGGTCCGTTCTTCATGCCTGGTTCCTCCTCCTCCGCCCGCCACCCGTCCGCGCTGTTCGCGCCGCTGGCGCTCCTGGCCGCGTCGCTGTGGGGTTGTCACTCGGCGTCACGCGTCGACACCACTGACGCGCAACAGGCCGCGTTCGTCGAGCTTATCACCCCGCGGGCGATCGAGATTCAGCGCTATCTCACCAAGCCGATCGCCTCACGCAAGGACGGTCCGTTCGACACGATCGAAGTGATCCTCGCCGCGCTCGACCGCTTCAACGATCCGGTCAAGGTCGTCGGCACCTTCCACTTCGAGCTGTACGTCGCCCGGCCGGCCAGCGGCGACCGGCTTGGTCAGCGCGTCGCGTTCTGGGAAGTGGTGATCGACTCGCAGGAGTCGCTGGAGCGCTTCTGGGACCGCCCCTCGCGCTACTTCCGTTTTCCGCTGAAGCTGGAACCGCCCACGCTCGAGCCGCGCGCCTACGTGCTGACCGCGCGCTTCATCGCCCCCTGGGGCGACCGGCTGTTCAGCCAGTACGAGCTGCCCGAAATCCCGGCCAAGTGAGGTTGCTCGCGTAGCGCCCATCGGATGGGTCCACGTTCGCCGAACGGCCCAATCCGAACCCCCGACGCCAGTCGTGGGCCGCCGAAATCCGAACCCCCGACGCCAGTCGGGGGCCGGACGGCGAGGACACCCCCGCGCCCTGGCAACGTTCCTGACGCAACCCGCCAACCCGCCTCCCACCCCTCACTCGCGTGAGGGGTTCGGATGTGTCGACGAAATCCGAACCCCCGACGCCAGTCGGGGGCCGGACGGCGAGGACACCCCGCGCCCTGGCAACGTTCCTGACGCAACCCGCCAACCCGCCTCCCACCCCTCACTCGCGTGAGGGGTTCGGATGTGTCGACGAAATCCGAACCCCCGACGCCAGTCGGGGGCCGCCGAAATCCGAACCCCCGACGCCAGTCGGCGGCCGGACGGCGTGGACACCCCCGCGCCCTGGCAACGTTCCTGACGCAACCCGCCAGCCCGCCTCCCACCCCTCACTCGCGTGAGGGGTTCGGATGAGTCGACGAAATCCGAACCCCCGACGCCAGTCGGGGGCCGGACGGCGAGGACACCCCGCGCCCTGGCAACGTTCCTGACGCAACCCGCCAGCCCGCCTCCCACCCCTCACTCGCGTGAGGGGTTCGGATGGATCGTCCGTTCGTCCGAGGGGCGCCGTTTGTCGGATGGCTTCAGCGTTCAACGTTCAGCGTTCAGCGTTCATCCCAAACCGATGAATCAGCCCCGCCGCCGCCCGCGGCGAAAACCGCCGCCGTACGATCGCATACGTCATCCAGTAGCACGCGCTCAGAATCATCGCCGGAAAGCCCCACCCGCCGAAAATCCTGTACACCATGATCAGCAGTATCGCGGCCAGGAAGACGATCAGCAGGCCCTCGCGCACCCAGATGGCGCCCGAAAGGTCCGTTTGCAGCGGCCAGGCCCCAGGTATCAGGACCTCCGGCCCGTATTCGTCCACCAGCCGCGCCGGACGCTCCACCGCCTCGCCGCACGCCGGGCACGCCTGCCCCGCTCCCGGCGGGATGGACGTTCCGCACCGCGGGCAGCTCACCGGCGCGATGGACGGGCCGGGGTCGACACCCGCGTAGGGCACAACATTCTCGGACGTTGGATCGGGTACGCCTGCCATACTCACAGTCTAGGCACGTCGAACCGCCGTGGCACAGCCGCCCCCCACCTGTGTGGCACAGCCGCCCTCGCCTGTGTGGCACAGCCGCCCTCGGCTGTGTGGCACAGCCGCCCCCCGCCGGTGTGGCACAGCCGCCCCCGCCTGTGTGGCACAGCCGTCCCCGGCTGTGCAGGTATGCAGAGCAGCCGCCCACGGCTGCACTCCCCAGCGATGCGCCACCGATTTCTGCCCTCACAGTCGCGGAGCACCGATAGAATAGAATCCTTGTCATCAGGAGGCGCGGTTGAGCGACGTAGACGTCACGGACGCAGCACCAAAAGTTGACTTACCCGCCGAGCGACATCCCAACGATGCGACGCTGAAGCGCGATCTTCGTCTCATGCTCATCGACGCAGGCTGCTTCAGCCTGATGATGGGACTGGGCGAGACCTACTTTCCGGCCTTCACGCTGGCGATCGGCGGCGGCGAACTGGCCGCCGGCCTGGTGACCACGCTGCCGATGCTGATCGGCGCGCTGATTCAGCTCAGTGCGCCCGCGGCGGTGCGCGCCGTCGGCTCGAATCGGCGCTGGGTCGTCCTGTGCGTCTTCATGCAGGCGATCAGTTTCATTCCACTGGTGACGGCCGCGTGGCGCGGCGGTTTTCCGGTATTGGGGATGTTCGTGCTGGCGTCGCTCTACTGGGCCGCGGGCCAGGGCTCGGGCGGCGCCTGGAGCACCTGGGTCGGCTCGATCATCCCACGCCGCATTCGCGCGCCCTTCTTCGCCTGGCGCAACCGCGTCGCACAGCTCGGAACGCTGGCGGGCCTGCTCATCGGCGGTCTGATTCTCGAAAGCGGCGCCGCCCCGCTCCAGCGCACCGGCGACCCGCTGCTCGCCTACGCCCTGCTTTTCACCCTCGCCGGCCTGTGCCGCTTCGTTTCGAGCGGCGTGCTGTCGGTGCAGAGCGAGCCGCCCATGGATCTCACCGGGCACCGCGTCGTGCCGTGGCGCGAGCTGGTGGCGCGATTTCGGCACGGCGTCGACGGGCGGTTGATCGCCTACATGTTCAGCGTGCAGATCGCGGCCTACGTCGCGGCGCCCTATTTCACGCCTTTCATGCTGAAACGCTTGCAGCTCAGCTATCTCGGCTTCACCACGCTGACCGCCACCGCCCTGCTGACGCGCATCATCGTCCTGCCCGCCCTGGGACGCATCGCGCACCGGCTCGGGGCCGTGCGGCTGCTGTGCATCGGCGGCGTCGGGATCGTGCCGCTGGCGCTGCTCTGGGCGTTCTCAGGCAACTTCTGGTACCTGATGGCGATTCAGGCCGCCGCCGGCGCGTCCTGGGCGGCCTACGAGCTGGCGACGCTGCTGCTGATTTTCGAGACCGTCCGCGAGACCGAGCGCACCAGCATCATGACCAGCTACAACGTGCTGAACTCGCTCGCGATCGTGCTCGGTTCGTTCATGGGCGGCGCCCTGCTGCTCGTCTGGGGCGAGCACGTGCGCACCTACGTGGCGATCTTCACGCTCTCGACCGTCGCCCGCGCCGCCACGCTGCTGCTCCTGGCGCGCGTCGCGGGCTATCGCGTCGGCGTGCGGGCGGCGTCGCGGTTTTTCCAAATCAGCCGGTCAGGGCCAATCCGCGGTGCGACGTTGACCGACGCCTTCGTCCCCTCTGACGCCGTCGAAGCGCGGCCCTAATCGCCGCACGGCAGCGAGCGCGGCGCTCCCGTGCTCCCAGCTCGAAAAGAAACGCAATTCGTGCTTGACACTGTGGGGGGGGG
>JAJVHV010000006.1 GCA_022072445.1 Phycisphaerae bacterium
AGTTGTAGCGTTCGACGATGTTGCCGTTGACGCCGGCGCCGTAGTCGGTGAGTGCTGTGATCATCCCGTGGCGGTTCTGGTGGACGAAATAGCGATGGTCAGCCGGGGATTCGCTGCTTTCGCCGGCGGTGCCGTCCGGGTCGCAATCGCTGCCAATCGTTGGGTCGCCGTTCTTGTCAGCGAAGATCACTTCCTTGCCCGAGTGCCCGCTCCACACGTATTGCCATGTCGCCTGGTTCGAACCATTCCGCATCTCAACCGGCCTACGCCGACTGTCCCAATAGAAGTTCACGGTCGTATTCCCGCCGTCGTTGGGGTAGACCTCGACGCCGCTGTTCGCGACGACCTTGCTGACGCGGCGGTTGGCGCCGTCGTAGGCGTACGTCGCGAACGTGGTCTGCGTCGTGCCGCCGGTGTAGCGGCTCTTGACGCCGACCAGGCGATTCCAGGCGTCGTAGACGAACTTGAAGACGCCGTCGTCGGTCAGACTGCCGTTATCGTCATACGACAAGGTGGTTGCGTTCGACGCGAAGTCGTCGTTGATCACCAGAGAGTCGGCGGTGTCGTCCAGGTCGAGGTCGGCGTTCAAGTCAAGTCCGATCTTCACGTCGTCGAAGTCCTGAACCGCCGTGCTGGCGATGTGGCCGTGGAACAGGCCGGTGTAGCCGGCGGACCAGTCGTCGTCGACCGTGGTCGTGTCGAGCAAGGCGGTCTCGTCGCTCCAGGTGTGGGTGGGGCGGGCGTCCTCGCCCGCCAGCCGTCGGTGTCGATCCTGCTCGCGGGCTGGAAGCCCACGCCACCCCAGCCGCTGCAAGGCGGAGTCTCCGAGATCGTCACCCACGACCACCTTACCAGTATACCAATTCCCGTTCGTCAAGGACACCGTGCTGCCGGGCGAGAGCGGGCTCTGCAGGATGCCGTCGTTGACGCGCTTGTACACCCAGGCCTTGCTGTCGGCGGCTTTGACGATGGCCGCCAGCCAGTCGCCCGGATTCACCCAGCGGACCAAAAAGCCGGGCGACGAACTTCGATTTCGTCAGGCACGAACGTACCCGACGCTATCCAACCCAACAGAGTCACGCGTCCAATCAAGTCCCTGACTCGTTTGACACAGGTCGCCAATAGATGGCACTCTTCTACGCTTTGCCGCTAGGCCGCAGATTACGGTTCGCTGTTCGACGCCGTCGGAGTTGTCAATCTCGCGCTTGCCGTCGAAACTTGAGACGCCGGCACCGACCTTGGACGCGCGGCGGCGGGCACAGGTGAGGGCGGCCGCTTGTAGATGCTCCAACACGAAAAGGTGGCGGGGCTAATCACGAGCGCGGCTGTCCCTGCGATCATCACGCTCAGAAGAGCCACAACCGACCTCCAACGTTCAACGGTACGCGCCGTGCGGACTCCTAGGTTGACTGCGTCGCTTGCCCAATCGTACCCACATCCACAATATCGATCTCGCTCGTCAACAACGCACCGACACTGGGGGCAGACCTTCACGAGCGCATACCCTTAACGGATACAGTAGATGTCTGCAGTTTCATCGTCTTCAGTTG
Source organism: Phycisphaerae bacterium (assembly GCA_022072445.1). GTDB lineage: Bacteria > Planctomycetota > Phycisphaerae > UBA1845 > Fen-1342 > JAJVHV01. The sequence goes on from JAJVHV010000006.1 coordinate 1,551, forward strand.
AAGGTCCTGGATCAACGTCCCAGCCAGCCGGTGGTAGTTGGCCCTTGGGAGTGGGACCCGTAAAGTCACAGTCTGAAAGAACGTCATGTACAGCGGAATTGGAATTCGGCCCACCTGGGAAATAATCGGACGCGTAGTGTCTATCAGTGTTGGCAATAATGCAATTGGCCTTACAGCATGGGATATCGAATCTCGGCGAGCGGTGATCTGTCGGCAACTCTCCAAATTGGCAAGGGCCCAGGTGACCATAAGGAGGATAGTCATGCATTGGGCCCCACTGCAACAGATGGCCTAGGCCAAACTGATCCTGTACATCATCGCAATCGCAGTCGTAACGGAACACTTTGAGGCGGATATGTTGATTGAGCTTCCCCGGAGGCAGCCAGTTCGTACCTTTAGCGGTCAGGACTTGAATCTCACAATGTCGGCAAGATGGGTTCTTGCAAAGTGGATCCCAACTACGTCCAAACGGGTTGTCGCCCGCGAGACCCGTCGGATCAACAACAGTTCCGGCGTGACCAGAGATGTGAGCGTAGCTATTCAGGCCATCGGGGAAGCCTAACGGGTCTCGCTGAAGGAACCGTATCAACATCGATGATCGCTCGCGATGGCGGTTGTGATAGAGATTGGAGGATGGGTCGTGCGGCAGACCATGATTCCGCAACACATTGCCGGATCGCGATGCGGTAGCGGTACCGCCGGACTCCAAGCCCGCCGACACCCCGCTTAGCACCAGCGAGCAGCCGTATGGGGTGGACACGTAGCGCTCGACGATATTACCGTGGACCCCCACGGCGTAGTCCGTCAGCGCTACGACATTCCAATTCCGATCCTGATGCGCGAAGTAGCGATGATCGGCGGGCGATTCGGCGCCCTCGCCAGCGGTGCCGTCTGGGTCGGTATCATTGCCGATGGTCGGGTCGCCGTTGCGTTCCAGCCAGATCAGCTCGTCGATGTACTGCGTGCCCCATAGGTGCTGCCAGGTGGTCTGGCTGCTGCCGTTGCGCGTCTCGACGATCCGCCACTGGTCGTCGTAGTAGAAGTTGACCGTCGTGTTCCCGCCGTCGTTCGGATAGACCTCGACGCCGTTGTTCGTGACGACCTTGCTCGTCCGGCGGTTGGCGCCGTCGTAGGCGTAGGTCGCGAACGTCGTCTGCGTGGTGCCGCCGGTGTAGCGGCTCTTAACGCCGACCAGCCGATTCCAGGCGTCGTAGACGAACTTGAAAACGCCATCGTCGGTGAGGTTGCCGTTGTCGTCATACGACAAGCTGGTCGCGTTCGACGCGAAGTCGTCGTTGATCACGATGGAATCGCCGGCGTCGTCCAGATCCAAGTCCGCGTTGTTGTCGTAGCCGATCTTCACGTCGTCGAAATCCTGCGCCGCCGTGTTGGCGATGTGGCCGTGGAACAGGCCGGCGTGGCCGGCGGACCAGTCGTCGTCGACCGTGGTCGTGTCGAGCAGGGCGGTCTCGTCGCTCCAGGTGTGGGTGGGGCGGGCGTCCTCGCCCGCCAGCCGTCGGTGTCGATCCTGCTCGCGGGCTGGAAGCCCACGCCACCCCAGCCGCTGCAAGGCGGAGTCTCCGAGATCGTCACCCACGACCACCTTACCAGTATACCAATTCCCGTTCGTCAAGGACACCGTGCTGCCGGACGAGAGCGGGCTCTGCAGGATGCCGTCGTTGACGCGCTTGTAGAGCCAGGCCTTGCCGTCGGCGGCCTTCACCATCACCGCCAGCCAGTCGCCAGGGTTCACCCAGCGGACCAGAAAGCCGGGCGACGGGCCGGGCGCCCACTTGAAGCGGAACGTGGCCACGTACTTGCCCGCGCGGAAGCCGCGGCGGACGATGCAAGTGTCGTAATACTCCGTGCTCGTCGCCGAACTGCTGCGGAGCAGGTTGTTGTTGGAGTCGTCGATCTGGACCTCGGCCTTGTCGCTGAACCAGCGGCCGTCGGCTTCGTACGGGCCGACCAGGTCGCGGACCTTGAAATTGTCGAACGCGTTGGCCGAGGCGTGGCTGCACCACAGACCCACCTGACCGGCCGGCACCGTCGCGGCGCAGCCGTGCGCGGCGCCGCTGCGGGCCTCGGCCGGGTATCATGTCGCTGCGCGCCGGCATCGGCGCACACGGATCCGGCTTGAGCGAAACACGGCAGCTGAAGCCTGAGACCCTACCAAACACCCTCATTGAGGACGAAACAGGGACGTGCCGACATTTGGGACGCTCGCACCGTGGACCTGCGCGGCTGCTGCGCAGCAGGTTGTTGTTCGAGTCGTCGACGGTGACCTCGCTCTTGTCGCTGAACCAGCGGCCGTCGGCTTCATACGGGCCGACCAGGTAGCTCCCGCGACCGGGGCGCGAGACGGCATTCTCGCCCCAGTGTCGGTGTGCCACACTCCGGGCAGACACCCGAAATGTTGCCGGTCAGGTTGTACCCGCAGCCACAACGGTGACCATCCGCGCTTCGGCGCACGGGCCACAGGCTCTGCGCTCTACGACGGAACAACATCGCTCCGACACCAACAGTCGCCGCAATGAATGGATATCCCAGAGGCACTGCCACGCCTGCCGGATTGCGCGTCCATTGCGCGCGAGGGAGGCGGAACATGGTCAGCGTTACCACTTGCATTCTCGGTGATGCAAAGATGTGTATGTGAACACCCGGGCTCCAGAATGCGTGAGGTGGCACGCCAGTGCAAAACGGCTTGCGCCACGACTTCACAGTGAGGCAGCCATCGGACAACTCCCAGCCGAAGCCAGGCCACAGACACACATCCACGGCTGCGATTGCACTCAAGCCGAGCGACAAGGCGCACAGTGCAAACGACGCGAGCACGGCCAGGAACACAACCGCGTCGCTCCTTGAGAAGTATTTCATCTGTTACAGAATGACCCTTAGCGTCACTGGCACTGTGTGATGTGGTCAAAGTAGCTTGCCACAGGATCGCCATCGCCGTCTACGACGACATTGTACACGTACATATACACCGCGGCGGTTCTGCAGGCGCAGCCGAACTCACATCCACTGTGCACTATCAGATCAATCGATAACCATTGAGTCCCCGTGTTGGACTGTAAGATGTCCCAGGCAGCAACAGAAGGCGCGTCGTCAAAGCCAACCGTATAGCCTTGGCTACAATCGTCGACACACGGTCGCCGCCGACGCCACTGCTGGCACATGAGCGCGTCCGGGTACTGCCCGCACCGTTCTTGGCGGTTATGCGACCCATGTTCATAGTCGCCGGTGTACAGTGCGGTCTCCCACCACTCCATCTGACAGTCCTCTCCTTCACGCTCCTGACAGGTAATAAAGATTCTTGCTCGAATGTGTTGGCCAAAGTAACCGGGCGTGACGTTAGTACCGGGCAGACCCTTCGTTGGATCAATCCACCCTACCCGCTCCGCACCACGCGGCTTGGCGCAGCAGCAACAACACCCCGACAGTCCGCTGGGATCACGTAGCGCAGTTGGGCGACTCCGTTGGTACAAATAGAGTGACGGCGAATCATAATATCCAAGCGGGTCGCGAGTTGTGAAAGCCCCGATGGTTGGTGACATCAGGCGCAGGCGATTGCATACCAGCCCGGACTCAGCGTCCCAGGGTAGTCCCTGATGTGCAACAGTATCACCGGTCTCACCAACGGCGATTGCACCGTCGCCGACGAGTGCGTGCAGATCGCCGTAGGGTCGGAAAGTAGTGCGCTCCAGAACACTACCGGGCATAGCTGCACTCCCGTCAGATGCCGCAATCACATTCCAATTCCGGTCCTGGTGATAGAGATAGCGATGGTCCGCGCGTGATTCGGACGCTTCACCTGCCGTGCCGTCAGGGTCGCAGTCGTTCCCGATCGTCGGATCGCCGTTCTTGTCGGTGAAGATCATCTCATCGATATATTGCGTGCCCCAGAAGGACTGCCATGTAGACTGGTTGCTCGCATTCCGGGCTTCACAGATGTTCCAAGGCGCAAGCACAAACTGGCCGACGTATCGCATCTCACGGAAAAGCCGAGTCGGTGACACGTAATAGAAATGCACCGTCGTATTCCCGCCGTCGTTCGGATACACCTCGACGCCGTTGTTGGTGACCACCTTGCTCGTCCGGCGATTCGCGCCGTCGTAGGCGTAGGTGGCGAACGTGGTCTGCGTCGTGCCGCTCGAGTAGCGGCTCTTGACGGCGACCAGGCGGTTCCAGGCGTCGTAGGCGAACTTGAACAGGCCGTCGTCGGTGAGATTCCCGTTGTCGTCGTAGGACAAGGTCGTCGAGTTCGAGGCAAAGTCGTCGTTGATCACGATCGAATCGCCGCCGTCGTCGATGTCCAAGTCGGCGTTGTTGTCGTACCCGATCTTCACGTCGTCGAAATCCTGCGCCGCCGTGCTGGCGATGTGGCCGTGGAACAGGCCGGCGTGGCCCGCGGACCAGGTGGTCCAGCCCTTGACGCGTTTCATCGCTCGTGCCTCAATTCGAGCATGGCGGCGTACACATACATTCTACGCTGCGGCGACGGGCGCTACTACTACGGCAGCACCCGACGCATCGCGTCGCCTTCCACTCGACCGTCCGCGTCCGCGCGTCCGCGCGTCCGCGCCCGCCCATCTGGGTCACTCGCTGGCAAAACATCGCTCTTCTCGGCTCAAAGGGGAAGGTCGGCCGCGCGCGTCGCAAATGGCGCCGCCGTCAAGAGAAAGCCGCCGAAGTCACGCGGTGACGCCGGCGGTCAAGGGAAGCGGGTGATGGGACTTGAACCCACGACATTCACGTTGGCAACGTGACGCTCTACCACTGAGCTACACCCGCGTGCAGCATCGACGGCAGTCGATGGATCGACCATTATAGCCGCACGGTTTGCAATGCAAGTCGAAAAACCCGTGAGCGATTGCGGTCAGGCGGCGCCGGCAGTCCGCGAGGCTCGGTCGTGCCGCCCGCGATAATTTGCGCTGCGAGCCAGAGGCGTGACGCGCAGCTCGTGCGCCGAATGACGTGGCGAGCGGCGATCGCTCCGGCGGCGGCGGAGCGGGGCGGCGCGGACAGCGATCTTGCCGGCGACGGCGGTTCGTGTTCGTGCGGACGACCAGCGAGGGTGGGAGGGCCGGTCGCAGGGCGATGCCGGCCACTCAAGCCGATCACTTCACGTCGACAAGTTCGATCTCGAGGACGAGCTTGGCGTTCGGCGGAATCGCGGGCGGGGCGCCGCGCGAGCCGTAGCCGAGGTGCGACGGGATGACGAGCTTGCGCTTGCCGCCGACTTTCATGCCGGTGACGCCTTCGTCCCATCCGCGGATGACTTCGCCGCCGCCCAGCGTGAAGCGGATCGGCTCGCCGCCCAGCGACGAGTCGAACTTGGTGCCGTCGATCAGCCAGCCGGTGTAATGGGTGGCGACGGTGCGCATGGGTCGGGCCTCGGCACCGGTACCGACTACGAGGTCCCGGTATTTCAGGCCGCTCTCGGCGGATTCGAACTTCTCCTCCGCGGCGCCGAGCTCGCTGGGCTTGCCCTTCGCCTGGCAGAGTGCCCAGCGGATGCCGCCGAGCAGGTGTTTCTGAAAGTGCTCGTTGGTCCAGACATCTTCGCGGTGGCCGAGCGCGGTGTAGAACACGCGGCCCTTGCCGTAAAGCTTGGTCCAGGCGATGGCGAAGTCGCCATCGGTACGCTTGATGCCGGGCAACGTCATGTCGGTGGCCTTGGTATCGAGGCTCAGGAGCACGTGGAGTTTGGCGCGGTCGTAGGGCGTCTTGAACTGGTAGATCTCGTCCTGTATGAACCAGCTCGCTCCGAGATGGCTTGTTGCGGCGTGATCCTCATCCTCGACCTTGATGGTCACCGGGGCGGCATTGGCGTTCCAGGGGTGCCCGTCGAAGTAGGCGCCGAGCATCTCGCCGTATTCGGGCCACTGGTAGAACGTGTCGGTCGCGCTGTGGACGCCGACGAACCCGATGCCGCTTCGGATTGCAGCCATCAGCTCGTTGCGCTGCCGCTCGCTGAGCAGGTTCAGGTCCTTAGGCCCGCTGGTGGTGTAGAAGACGATGGCCCCGAACTGCTTGAGATAGTCAGCGCGGATCTTCGACAGATCGAGCTTGTCGGGTTCCTGCTTGTACTGCTCGTGCAGCACGGCGTTGAACGCGCCGGACTTCTCGCCGAGTTCGCGGATCGTCTTTTCCGCCAGCTCGAGCGAGCTGTGTTTGAAGCCGCCCGAGAACGTGAACACGGCGACTTTCGGTTTCTCCGTCGGCGAAGCGTCGAGCGCCGACAGTGATGGACAGCTAGAGAGTGACATCAGCAGCGCGAGCAGTCCGACGTGATGCATGATCGAGTCTCCGTGCCGGCGGGTCGCGGCCAGCGGTCGCGAGTGCCCGCGCAATCTTACGTCAAAACCGCGGCCGGCGAGCGACCGATCGGGCAATATTCCGACTGTTCATGTCGGCCTTGCTCCGCCGATTGACCCGCGTCTGGGGCACACCTACCCTTCTGCATGGGAACTGGCTCACCCGTCTCCCGCTGAAAACTCAGTTGCTTGCGGCTCGACTGGCGGACTTTTCCGCCGACATCGGAGCGTTTTATGAGGCTCTCCGTCCTGATTTCCGCGCTGCTGCTGACGGTCTGGACTGCGTGCGACGCGGGGCCGGCTGTTGGCGGCCCGCCGAGCGGATCGCTGTTTGACGTGCTGACCGAGACGTTCGAGGCGCCGGGGAAGGGCGCGGATTCGGCGGCCGTACGCGTGGAGTTTCAGAATGCCTCAGCCCTGGAGGCGACCGCGAACGTGACGATGCGCGTCGCGGGTGAGGTCGTGCATCGCAGCCGACGGCGGCTGGAACCGCACTCGAAGGTGATCACGGTTGGCCCGGACGCGGCCGATAGCGTGCTGGTCGAGGTGACACGCGCGTTGCCCGCCCGCTCGCTGCCTTTGGCGCCCTATTTTCTGGGAAAGGATTTTTCGGCTGGCGATACGATCGTCGTCCGCATCGAGCCGCAGCCCGACGACTTCCCGCCCGCGCCGCCCGGCGACGACCCAGGGCGGATCGAATCGCCTCCCGACGACTCCCTGATCGTGCGCTTCGGCGGCCTGGACCAGAATCGCCGGGTCAGTCGCGGCGGGCGGGTTGATTTTTCGCTGCTGCGGCAAAGCGGCCCGGCGGGTACGCGCGTCACCGTCATTGCCGATCCCGACGGCTTGCTGGGAAACGGCAACGAGCTGCCGGTGGCGGCAGCGACGCTGGATGCGGCTGAAACGCCGCTTTCGTGGACGAACATCAGCGCGGCGCCGGCGACGTATCGGCTGGTTGCGGCGCTTGAGCAGGAAGGCCACACGTACATGCTGCACGTCGCGCCCGGCCGGGTGCGAGTCAATTCGCCGCCCGAGATCGTTTTCGACTCGCCGATCGACGGCGCGACGGTGAAGCGCGAGAACCCGCTGCGCGTGACGTGGGCGGCGCGCGATCTGGACGACTCGGCGACGATTTCGCTCTTCATCGACAATGACGCGAACTACGGTAACGGCATCATCCGGATCATACGGTCCGAGATTCCGGAAAGCGATGATGTGCGCGAGGAGCTGCTGTCGATTGCCGATCTCGCGTACGATCAGATCTACGTGGGAGCCACGATCAGCGACGGGCTCGAAACGGTCACCGCTTACGCCGGTCACGTGGTCCTCAAGGAATAGACCGGCCGGGCGGGGAGCGGGCTCAGGTGCATGCGTCGCAGCGCGCCGCGACGATGAAGTCGTTCTCGCTCAAGCCGCCGATCGCGTACGTCCAGATTTCAAGCCGCACGGCGCCCCACGAGAGGTGCACGTCCGGGTGGTGCTGCTGCCGCTCGGCGACGGCGCCGACGCGATTGACGAATTCCAACGCCGAGGCGAAGTCCTTGAATCGATAGCGCTTGGCGATGCGCTGACCCTCGATCAGTTCCCACCCGTCGAGTTCGTCCAATAACGCACGAATCCGAACGGAATTCAGCGGCGGCGTGCCGCGTGCGCAGGGAACGCAATGGCGCGACGCAAGACTATCGGACATGCGGAGCCGTCCTTTCGACCCGGCGAATCGTACACTTTTCAATGATACCAGGCGGCGCAGCCCAACCGGCGCCGCTCGCGGATCGACGCCCCGCCCGGCCCGACGACCGCGACGGCAGCGCGCCGCCTGGTGATCCTTGCGACAGCCTCGATCGGCGTGCAGTCCGCGCGGCCGCTCGTTTGCGCTGGCAGGAGGGGCCGACGTGCCGACCAAGATGATGCTGCCACGGGAGACGGTGTCCTGCGAAGTCAAGAACCGCGTCTGCATGGTGACATGGCGGGAGGGTGAAGCCGACTGGGGACACTCGCCGAAGGAGTCGGACTCATTCGCGGCGGCGTGGGAATTGGGACACCTGCTGGAAAGCGGATGGCGCGTCGCCAGCGTCCATCCGAACAGCGCCGACGGCGCGATGAGCTGGCTGGTCGTGCTGGAGAAGCGGGCCGCCGAGTAGATGACCGGCGTCCGGCTGTTCAGCAGACGAGCGGAGCTCTCAGCCGCGCTCCGTGGCCGGGCGAACGCTGCTAGTCTGCATTCCCACCTGAAATGACAATTGCTCAAGCTGCACGGCCAGGTCGACCGAGGTGAGCGCGACGTGCGGCGGTGCCAACAGCGCGACCGGCGCAAAGTTCAGGATGCCACGGACGCCGGCGGCGACGAGCTGGTCGGCGACGGCCTGTGCCGCCTCGGCGGGGACCGCGATGATCCCGAGGCGGACGTTGAGCCGCGCTACGGTCTCGCGCAGCTCGCGAAGCGGCTGCACCACGACCGCCTCGAGTGCTTCGACGGGGCGGCCGACCTTCCGCTCGTCGGCGTCAAAGACGGCGACCAGTTGGAAGCCCTTGCGGCCGAATCCGCGATAGGCGGCCAGGGCCTGACCGAGGTTTCCCAGCCCGACGAGCGTCGCGTTCCAGGTCTTGTCGGTTCCGAGGATGCGCCGGATACGACGAATCACCTCGTCGACGCGATAGCCGATACCGGGGTGGCCGAACTGCCCGAAATAGGCCAAATCTTTGCGGACCTGTGCGTCGGTGAGCCGCAGGGCGCGGCCAAGCTCCTTGCTGGAGACGGTGGCCTGATTGCTGCGGGCCAGCGCTTCAAGCTGTCGGAGATAGAGGCTCAGCCGTCGGACCGCCGGAAGCGGGATCGATTCTGGGTTGGTGCTCATGCGATCGCGTCCCGCGCTGTGCGACGAGTTCCCTTCACGCGCTATCATACGGACTGAAAACGCCGCGGGTCAAAGAAGCGTGCGGTCCAGGGGACAGGGGGTAGGGGGGCGCTGGGCTGCATGCACGCGGCTCGACAGGTTGCGGCTAAGATGCGGGGCATGCTGCTTTCGGTCCGCGATCTGCGAGTCCAGTTTCACGTCGACGGGGCCGTCGTACCGGCGGTGGACGGCGTCGATCTGGACATTCCCGCCGGTCGCACGGTGGCGCTGGTCGGCGAGTCGGGTTCGGGCAAGAGTGTGACGGCGCTGTCGATCATGCGGCTGGTGCCGTCGCCGCCGGCGCGGATTGCGGGCGGGACGATTCAGTTCGAGTCGCGCGATCTGCTGCGGGTACCGGAGCGCGAGATGCGCCGCCTGCGCGGCAACCGCATCGCAATGATCTTCCAGGAGCCGATGACCAGCCTCAATCCGGTCTTTACGGTGGGCGAGCAGATCGGCGAAGCGCTTCGGCTGCATCAGCGGCTGCGCGGCGGTGCGCTGCGGGCGCGCGTGATCGACATGCTTCGCAAGGTCGGCATTCCTGCGCCCGAACAGCGCGCCCGCGAGTATCCGCATCAGATGTCGGGCGGGATGCGGCAGCGCGTCATGATCGCCATGGCGCTTTCGTGCCGGCCGGCGCTGCTGATCGCCGACGAGCCGACTACGGCGCTGGACGTGACCATCCAGGCGCAGATTCTGGGTTTGCTGCGCGGGCTGCAGCGCGAGACCGGCATGTCGATTCTGATCATCACGCACGACTTTGGCGTCGCGGCCGAGCTGGCCGACTACGTTTGCGTGATGTACGCGGGCCGGGTGGTTGAGCAGGCGCCGGCCGTCGAGCTGTACCGTCGCCCGCTGCATCCGTACACGATCGGCCTGTTCCGCAGCATGCCGCGGCTGTCGGCGCAGCGCGACCGGCTCTACGTCATTCCCGGACAGGTTCCCGATCCGACGCGGCTTCCGGCGGGCTGCCGGTTTCATCCGCGCTGCGAGCACGCGGCGGGGCTGGCGGATTGCCATACGCGCGAGCCGCCGCTGGAGGACTTCCCCGGCGAGCGACGGAGCGCGTGCTGGCGTTCGGCGGAGATCGGCCAGTTCGCCGCGGCACGCGGGTCGGCGGCGCCCGGTTCGTCAACCTAGTTGACAATGAGCGTCCGCCGGACGCGCCACGAGCTTTGGTCTGTGCTCAGTTCTTGCCGGCTGCGCGCCGCCCGGTGGGGCGATTTCGCTCGGCTGTGCATGGGTTTTCCTTGCGTCGCGCGCCGCCGATTGGTTATAAGACATTGAGACGTGGCCACGTCCTGTATTGTGCGGGAATCGCGGACCCGGGGAAAATCCGCGAGGCGAAGACTTCCGTCGATCGGGAAGAATCCGATCACACAGCGGGAGGCTATCATGTCACAGATGATCGGCATGGCACAGATTGAGATTTTCTACCGCAAGTCGGACGGCTCGTACCAGCAGCAGGTTGTGACCACTGGCTTGGAGGACTTCGCCGCCGGCACCGAGGTGCTCAGCGGCAACTTCAAGCTGCCGGCAGTGTCGGGGCGGCGCGATCTGGCAATGTCGATCGCAGGCAGCGACAATGTGTTCGTGATGTTGAACCTCGGCGATACCAACAGCGATGGGACGACCGACTGGGATACCGCGGTGCACGAGGCGAAATCGAGCTTCGGATTGGCCAAGGGCAAGTTACGGTCGGGAACGAACATTGACCTGGTTGTGTCGAACATTGATACACAGGCCAATCGAGTCCTCTGGGGCGACAACAGCGAAGGTGACTTTGGCTTGCAAGAGACTGTGTACGATGTGGATTCCGGGGAAGATCCGTACGGCATCGACACTGGCAAGCTCAACGACGGTGACACCTACCTTGAAATTGCCGTCGCCTGTGCCCATGGCTTCAGCTCCGGTCATGGCGGCCTGATCATCTTTGTCGGCAACGGCGACGGCACATTCGACGAGCCGGGCTACGAGTTCGATGTGCAGCCCGGCGGTGAGCCGAAGCCCTGTTTCGTCAAGATCGACGACATCGACCAGGACGGCCACGACGACGTCGTCACCTCCAACAACAACTCGCACCGCATCAGCGTGCTGATCAGCGATCTGTAGGAATCAGCCGTGATGCGATTGCGCTCCATTCTCGCGACCGTCGCGCTCGCCGCCATATGCAGCGAGTGCGCGGTCGCCTTTCAGATGGTGCGCTACCATGTGCGCTTGCTTCCGGACTTGCCAGGTGGACACACGGGTGCGATGGCTGTTGCAGTGAATAATCTCGGTTGGGTCTGCGGCGACGGCAACAAGGAGGACTACTCGGACGAGCCTGTCATCTGGTATCCCGATGGTTCAATGCTCAGGCTCGGTGAACTATCCGATGCGTTCGGTGATACCCATCCCGAAGGTATGAATGCTCACGGACATGTCAGTGGTGTCAGCAACAACGCGTCCGGCGACACGGAGGCGTTCCTCTGGACACCCGAATCCGGCATGATCGGCCTGGGAGACCTTCCTGGCGGCAATTTCTACAGTTGGGCGCATGGCATCAACGACCATGACGAAGTCGTCGGCGTCGGTCGAAACGAGGATGGCCAGGCCGGATTCTTCTGGCGATCGGACCTCGGCATGGTCTACATCGGCGACCTGCCGGGCGGAAGCATCAACAGCAACGCCAAGGCGATCAACAACCACTCGCAAGTGACAGGCTACAGTGTGTCCGCCCGCACGGCGCTGGGCGAAGGCTTCATCTGGGACCCGCTCAACGGCATGCGCGACCTGGGCACCATGCCCGGCGGCGGCTTCATGCGCGAGGGTTACGCCATCAACGACCTCGGCCAGATTGCCGGCGCCTGCGTGACATCCACCGGCCAGCACGGCTGCCTGTGGGACCCGGTCGACGGGTTCACCGTCATTACCCGCCCGCCGGGCACACGCTGGTCGCGCGCCCTGGGCATGAACGACGTTGGCCAGGTCGTCGGCCAGTGGGAGACCGACGAGTTGCCGCCCTCGCACGAAGGCTGGATCTGGGACCGCGAGAACGGCCTGCGCGCCCTGACGCCACTGCTCGGCGCCCGCAAGCCGCCGTACTTGGGTGACGTGGTCTCGCCAAGGGACATCAACAACCGCGGCCAGATCGTCTGCATCATCGACGGCACCGGCGAAGGTGTGCTCCTGACGCCGTTTGTCGTCGGCGACCTGAACTGCGACGCGTCGGTTGACGTGTTCGACGTAGAGCCGTTCGTCCTGGCGCTGGTCGATCTCGAGGCCCACGCCGCCGCGTACCCCGACTGCTACGGCGACTGGGCCGGCGACATCAACCAGGACGGCAGCTTCAACGGTTTTGACGTCGATGCGTTCGTCGAGCTGCTGGCGGGGCCTTAGGAAGGTCCGCGCCGCGCAGCGGAATCTGAGCCGCGCCCGTGAGGAAGCGGTTTCTTGGCCCCGCGCGAGGTCGTGCGCCCCGCTACCGCGCGATTCGCACGGTCATTCAATATGCGATCAGCAGCTCGGCGAACGGGCCGACGTCGAAGCCGTTCAATTCGCCATCCTGGTTCAAGTCCCCCACGGCGACGCGGTCGACGTCGGGATACTGCACGGCGAAAGCCGCCGGGTCGATGAGCGCCAGCACGAACGGATCAACGTCGAAACCGTCGATGTTCCCGTCGCCGTTCATGTCGCCCAGCAGCGCGCCCAGGCCGGGCTGCAGGAACCACAGCCGCGCCGTCGGCGCCGTCGCGAAGAACGACAGCAGCATGTTGCCGACCTTCAGCGCTCCCTGCGCCGATGGGTGCGTACCGTCGGCCCCAAAGTCGTCCCGGACCCAGATCAGCCCGTCGCTGCGCGGCGTCAGGCCGTCGGCCCACAGGTATGGCCCCCATTGGAGCCACGGCGACACGCCGCCGGCGCCGTACGTCAGCCCCGGATCGCCCGCAATCTGATCCTGGATCAGCCACTTCACCGAGAAGCCGCTCACGTATGCATACGGCTCCGGATTGAGCGCGGTCTCCGCGTAGCCGCCGTAGGTGCGGCTCGAGCCGTAGACGATGCGGCAATTCGCGTAGCGCGTGCGGATGATCTGCATGATCGCTTCGTGCTGCGCGCGCAGCGTCTGGGCGTACGCGATGTCGTCGCCGGTCGGGCTGGCGTTGGCCTCCTTGTACCAGACCGCCTGCACCTGGGCCGCCGTCAGACCCTGTTGCGCCAGCCGCTGGTCGATCACGGTCCAGAACTGGGCGCTCGGGTCGGAAATGATCGCCGCCGTCTGGCCGCCCTGCGCCCCATTCACGACCACCACCGCCGGGTTTCGGTCGGCGAACGCGTTGGCCAGCGTGACGAATTGCGCCGACTCCTGCGATGTGTTGGACATGCCGACGGTCAGCAGCACGATCCGCCCGTTCGCCGCTGGCTGACCGGCCGTGTTCAGCGGCCGGATCTGCTGTGCCAGGTGCAGGCCGTGCGCCAGGTGCCGCCCGCTGACGTAGTTCGCATTGTCAGGGTAAAGCCCGCCCGGAAACGACTTGTAGTTCTGGTCGGGCTGCATGTCGCTGAGCGGGATCAGGCCGGTGCTGTCCGTGGCGAGCGCGGCCGCAGAGAGCGCCACCGCGGCCAGCCCCGCCGCTGCCGCCGCCACGGTGACGTTTGCCCTGGTTCGCAGGTGATGACGAAGCATGACTTCACCTCACAAGTGAATGGCGTGACCGCTGCAAGACAAGACTTCGGCGCGTACCGCTACGGCCGAATGGGTGGAGCTGTCTACTGCAAAACGCCTCCGTGAGCCGATTATTGCACGCCGCGAGTGAACCCGCCAGGCTCGCCCACCCGACGCCACCCGGAACACTGCGGCGCCGCGCGGACCGACGTGGTGGACCGCCCGCGGCACGTCCCGCTATTATCGCGCCATCAGGCTCAACGCACAAATGGAGGCCCCATGATCGACCCGCGCATCACCAAGCTCGCCAGCACGCTCGTCAACTATTCCTGCGCCGTCAAGAGCGGCGAGAAGATCCTGATCGAAGCCATCGACGTGCCGCACGAGTTCACGACCGAGTGCGTCCGCCTCGCTCGCGAGGCCGGCGCCGCCCCGCTCGTGCTGCTCAAGAGCAACCAGGTCACGCGCGCCCTCATGCAATCCGGCAGCGAGGCAGCCTGGGCGCTCGCCGCCGACGTCGAGCGACGGCAGATGGAGAACGTGCAGTGCTACATCGGCGCCCGCGGCAACCCGAACGTCAGCGAGCTGTCCGACGTGCCGGCCGACAAGCAGAAGCTGTACGAAAGTAACGTTTGGAAGCGCGTGCACCAGGAGATCCGCGTCAAGAAGACGCGCTGGGTCGTGCTGCGCTGGCCCAGCCCCAGCATGGCCCAGCTCGCCGGCATGTCGACCGAGGCGTTCGAGGATTTCTATTTCGACGTCTGCACCATGGACTACGCCAAGATGGGCCGCGCCATGCAGGCCCTCAAGAAACGCATGGAGGCCACCGACAAGGTGCGGCTCAAGGGACCCGCCGACACCGACCTCACCTTCAGCATCAAGGGCATCCCGGCAATCCCCTGCGACGGAAAGCTCAACATCCCCGACGGCGAGGTCTTCACCGCCCCGGTGCGCAACAGCGTCAACGGCGTGATCCACTTCAACGCCCCGACGCTCTACCGCGGCATGACGCATGAGAACATCCGCCTGACGTTCCGCGACGGCAAAGTCGTCGAGGCCACCAGCACCAACACCGAGAAGCTCAATGAAGTGCTCAACGCCGACGAAGGCGCCCGCTACGTCGGCGAATTCGCGATCGGCTTCAACCCCTACATCACCAGGCCGATGAAGGACATCCTCTTCGACGAGAAGATCGCCGGCAGCATCCATTTCACGCCCGGCCAGTGCTACGACGAGGCCAGCAACGGCAACCAGAGCGAGATTCACTGGGACATGGTGCTCATCCAGACCCCCGAGCACGGCGGCGGCGAGATGTACTTCGACGACAAGCTGGTACGCAAGAACGGCGTCTTCGTCATCGACGACCTGAAGCCGCTGAACCCGGAGAATCTGAAGTAAGGCACGTCGGGCACCGTCCAGGGACAAGCGTCGCAGCTGCGCTCCCCGGCCACGCCCGACATCTGGCGGTCGGTCTGCTGGGCGGGAAATTGACGATCCCTGCCGGCGAGATTAGAAATGTCGCGTAGCCCGACGCCGCTGGACCGGACGCGACGTAGGAGGTGGCGCGGGTGCCATGCCGACGGCTTTTGCGTCGGCATGTGCCGGGCCAGGAGCGAATCCCGTGTGGGATAATGTTGAACCCGTCAGATACCGGCCGACGCCCGACGAAATACTTGCGATCATCCGCGAGTGGCATCGCCTGGAGCTGAGCGTTGACCATGGGGTGAAGGACGCACAGAGCGACCTGCGCCTGACCACAACGGTATTCGCCTGGCGACTCGAGTGCGACCTGCTCGGATGGAAACGGGTGGCTCGCTGGCTGAATTCGGAATTCGAGATCTGCGCGCCGCTGTCCGAATGGCGCCGCGTCCTGACGCCCTCGTGGCGCCGCACGCTGGGCGACGTGTGCACGTTCCTGGCGGCGCGCGTCGAGTTACAGCGGTTGGTGCCCGCGACCATACTCGGGCGCTCCTGCCTTGAAGCCGGTGCCTTTCTGAGTCTCCGAAACGCACTGAAACGCGCCGGCAACGATACGAGCGAGTTGGCCCCGTCCACCCTGCTTGACGCCTGCACCGACCAGGAAATCGCCGTCATCGCTCAATCCGCCTTGCGCTGGGCACCCGGAGCGCTTCAATTCACTCGCTGCGAAGATTCGCGCGGGATGATAGCGCCGACGTTGTTTCTCGCGATGATGTCGCTCGCCACACTTGGCGTCTGGCTGCAGAACGTAGGCGTTGACGCCGGCGCATTCCTGAGCCTTGGCGCAATCCTGATCGGCGGACCGGCGACGCTGTTGGCGCTGTGTATCATCGGACGACTCAAGGCTCCGCGGCTACGATTCGTTTCAGACGTGACTTTTCGCGACCTCTGCCGCCGAATCACGGAGAAGACCCGCTCGGCAGGACCGTCGAGCGCGGCAATCGGCAGCACACCCACCACACACACGCTCAAATCAGCCACAATTGACGATTCCTGCCGGCGAGATTAGAAATGCCGCGTAGCCCGACGCTGGCCGGTCCGGTGCGACGCAGGAGGTGGTGATGCTCGATCTCATTCTGACGATTCTGCTCGGAATCCTTCAGGGCTTCCTCGAGACGCAGTTCTTCGCGTTTCTGGAAGCGCTGTTGACGGGCGCGGGCGCGGCCTGAGAACCGGCTTCAGTCGTCCTGGCGACTGAAGCGCAAAGGCTGCGCATGGGTTGCGCTAAGTTCTCGCCGTAATTCGCGCCAGACAATCGACGCCGGCGGGCCTCGGGGGTAGTTTTTGCACATGTAGCGCGAGCGCATGCCCGGGAGCGGTGCGCCTGCCGGAGCGCGCCTCGGGCGCAATACAGCCCGGTTGCTGGCAATCGGGAAGCCTTTTTCGACGGAACGTGGCTCAGGAGTGACGATGCGCAAGTTGCAATTGGTTCGCAGCATGCAGGAGTCGCCCGTGCCGCGCGAAAAAGCCGTCGTCGAGCGAGGAGACGAACTCACCGACTGGGACCATCAGGTCTACCGTGCGATCGTTTCGACCGACCTCTCCGACGAGCAGCGCGCCCGGCTGACGAGCCCGGCCCAGGTCTTCCCGCGCCAGGAAGAGGTCCTCGCCGTCCACTGGCATCAGGAGTTCGTTCCGCTCGACGTGGTCATGGCGCGGGTCGACGCGACGTTTCCCAACCGCAGCGAAGACCTGATCATTCCGACCCAGCACAACGTGCTCACGGCGCTGAACGGCCGCGCCGGCGTCGAGGTCGATTGCTTCTCGCGCGGCTTCAACCGCAAGGTTCAACTGCTGCTGCACTTTTCCGAGCAGCGCGTCAAGGACGCAACCGTGCTGCGCTCGATGCTGGCGCACACGTTCAAGTATCGCGGCAGCCAGCTCTTCGAGTTCATCGGTACGATCCTCGAACCGACCTACGAATACCGTCTCCAGCAGGCCGCCGAACGCACCGGCGCCGAGGAGGCGCTGGTCGACTTCGTCCGCCGGCACGTGCGGAAGCTCAAGCGGCTGATCGAGATGCACGAGGCCGTCACCCCGCCGGAGTCCATCAAGAACAAGCTCATCCGCCACTATTTCGATGCGTTGCGGCGGCACGTGGACGAGCGCACGATTCAGCACGCGCAGACGTTTCTGGCGGCGGTGAAGGCGCTGGTGAAGGCCAGCTTCACGCTTCAGTACTTCTACCAGACCGCCGAGATCATCGAAGAGGTGCGTTCGATCGGCGGCGGGATCATCGTTCCGCACCCCGAGCAGTTCTGGCCGATCCTGCTGGCGGAATACGACGTGGACGGCTACGAGGTGTGGAACCCGCAGAGCCAGGAATTCACCGAGTTTCTCGTGAACGTCGTGCACCGGCAGAATCGCCAGCGCCGCGGCGGGCGCGAGCTGCTGATCACAATGGGCGACGACACGCACATGGGCGAGAAGGCGCTGGATCCGAAGTATCAGGATCCCGAGAAGGCCGGCCGGGAGATCGGCGTGCAGCCGGCCTGGGACGATATGCACATCCGCAAGAGCCTCATCGTCGCCAACGTGGATCGTCGGCGGATCATTCAGGAATACAAGAGCCGGCTGGCATAGCCGGCGGCGAGCGTGTCATGGCCCGGGAGCCCGAAGAGTTTTCGTACGAGTCCATCCAGGATTGCACGACCATCGTCGCGCACCTCAACGCGCTGGCCGCGGGTTTCGCCCACGGACGCGTCTCGTTCGTCGCCGATCACCAGCAGCTTGCCCTCGAGCCGCGCGGTCTGCTGTCGTTCCGGCTGAAGGTCGACCGACGATCGCGGCGCGTCAAGCTGACGATCAAGGTCAGTTGGAAGGATGAGCCCGAGGAGGTCCTCGCGCGCGACCCGCTCACCATCACGCCCGAACGCTAGTGCGTGAGGCGCTGTGCCGCGCCGGGCGGCGGCGCGGCCTGGTGGCCGGCGCACGAATCGGAATCCGCCGCACCGCAGGAACGCAACGCCCGGCATGCTCTCATTCGACGGCATCAGCAACACGTTTCGCTTCACCGTGGTCCAGGTCGCCAAGCAGCTCGAGCTGACGCGCCGGCTGCTGGACCATCCGGAACCGCGCCTCATCAAGCGCATCCGTACCGCGGACGACTACATCGACACGCAGAAGAACATGATCGAGAGCCAGTGTTTCTCGCTGCTGCGGCGTTCGACCGCCGTTGACAAGCAGATGGTGAACACGCTGCGGGCGCTCAACACGATCACGATCAACCTGGAGCGCATCGCCGACTTCTCGGTCAACATCGCCCGGCGCGTCGAGTCGATGCGCGAAAGCGCCCTGCTCCGCAAATTCGATCATCGTCCCTATTTCGAGCCGCTCATCGCCGCCGCCGGCCGAATCGTCGACGCGCTCTTCGAGCGTGACGCGACGGCGGCTCTGAGCATCTGCCACGCCGACGCGGAGCTCGACCGGCTCTACAAGCAGGATTTCTCGCAGGTTATCGAGGAGTTGCGGGCCGGCCGCGACGCCGAGCAGCTCGTCGGCGTCCTGCTCGTGTTCCACTATCTGGAGCGTATGGGCGATTCGATGCTGAACATTGGCGAAGCCATCCTCTTCGCCATCATCGGCGAGCGCGTCAAGTACTCGCAGTACCGTGCGCTGCAGCAGTCACTGGCCTCGTCCACGGTCGAGGAGCGCATCGAGGAGATCGAGATCGAGGGATTCTGGGGCACGCGCTCGGGCTGCCGCATCGGCACCGTGCATGAGCGCGCCGCCCGCAGCGGCGAGCGCGTCGTCTACAAACAGGGCAACTTCGAAAAGCTCCGCGCCGAGCAGGAATCGATCGAACGCTGGGAGCGCATCGCGCCAGGTCTCGTGCCGCGCGTCATGGAGTTTCACCGCGACGACGCGGACGCCACGCTGCTGCTCGAATACGTGGATGGTTCAACCTTCCAGGAGCTGCTGCTCAGTGCCGAGCCCGCGGTCCTGGACCGCGCCCTGGAGCTGATCGAATCGACGCTGCGGCGGCTCTGGTGCAGCACGCGCCGCCCGGAACCGAATCCCTCCGACTTCCTGGCGCAGCTCGCCAGCCGCATTGACGACGTCTACACCGTCCATCCCCAGTTTCGAACGCCGGACATCGAGATCAGCTCGGTGCACGTGGCGCGGCTCGAGGATATGCTCAGCGCGGCCCAGGACGTCGAGCGCGAGTTGCCCGCGCCGTTCCGCGTGTTCATTCACGGCGACCTGAACATCGACAACATCATCTACGACCACCTGCGCCACAAGCTGCACTTTATCGACCTGCACCGCTCCGGCGAGGCCGACTACGTGCAGGACGCGTCGGTCTTCGCGGTCTCGGTCTTCCGCCTGCCGCTCTTCGTGCGCAAGGTGCGCCGCCGGCTGGATGGCGCCGCGACGCAGTTCGTCGGCTGGGTGCGTGATTTCGCACGCAGCCAGCACGACGCCACCTTCGACGCGCGGCTGGCCCTGGGGCTGATCCGCTCATTCGTCACCTCGACGCGCTTCGAATTCAGCCGCCGGTTCTCCAAGACGATGTTCCTGCGCGCCACCTACCTGCTCGAGCGGCTGCTGGCCCACCGCGGAAATGCGTGGGAGAATTTCAGCCTGCCCGACGAGATCCTGGTTTACTGAGCGACGGTGCGCGATGGACGGTCGGCGGGGTCAGCGACAGATCGCCGTGGTGGGTGTGGCCGGGGGATGGTCGTCGGAGCGGCTCGCCGACGCCGCGGCTCGCGCCTGCGGCCAGCGCCGCCTGATCGACGCCCGCGATCTGACGCTCGACCTGGCCGGAAACCGCCTGCGCCACCCCGAATTCGACCTCCAGGCACTCGACGCGTTGATCATCAAGAAAATCGGCACCGCCTACGCCCCCGAGATGATCGACCGGCTCGACCTGTTGCGCTTCGCGAACGAGCGCGGCCTGCCCGTTTTCTCGCGACCCACGCACGTCGCGCGGCTCGTGAATCGGCTCTCCGGCACGCTCTCGTTGCGGCTCGCCGGAATCCCCATGCCGCAGACCATCATCACCGAGCGTCTCACCGACGCTCTGGCCGCCATCCGCCGCTGGGGCCGTGCTGTGCTCAAGCCGCTTTACACCTCCAAAGCCCGCGGCATGACGGTCGTGACCGAGGGCGACGACGCCGAGGAACTCGTCCAGAGCTTTCAGGCCGCCGGCAACCCCGTCATCTATGCTCAGGAGTGGATTCCCGACATCGAGCGCGACCTGGGCGTCACGTTCCTCGGTGGCGAGTACCTCGCAACCTACGCCCGCACGCCGGGGCCCGGTTCGTGGAATACGACCACGGCCGGCGGCGGCAAGTACCGCTCGCACGAACCTGGAGACGAAATCATCGCCCTGGCCCGCCGGGCACAGGCCCTCTTTGAGCTGGACTTTACCTGTGTCGACGTGGTCGAAACGCCGCACGGCCCGCGCGTCTTCGAGGTCTCCGCGTTCGGCGGGTTCCGCGGCCTGCTCGAAGCGAACGGGATTGACGCCGCGCCGCTTTATGTCGATTACGTTTTGCGGCGGCTAGGCGCCGCGGAGGGGGTGGCGCGATGATCGGTCCGACGGTGACGCGACTACTCGAGCAGCATCCGGTGCGTTCGGGCGTCGTTCTCTCGTTCGCCGGATTCGACATCCGTGTCGAATCCAACAGCGACGAGCTGACCGCGCAGCTCGCCTCGTATTACCGGCAGTTCGTGACCGGTCCGTCGCCGGCCGCGGCGCGCGTCGTGGCGATCGACACGGTTCCCGTCGATCTCGGCCTGACCTTCCGCGAGAATCCGCCCGACCCGCGCAAGCAGCGCGTCAAGGAGGAGTACGCCGACTTTCCCGATGGCCGCGTCGTGCGCAAGCGTCTGACCGGCATGCTCTTCGCCTTCGGGGCCTGTGGCTTTCTGGCGATCGGCGAGTGCCGCACGTACGTCAATCAGGTCGTCAACTTCATCAACAACGTCTTCATGCAAGCGATGCTCCGCCGCCGATATCTGCTGGCCCACGCCGCGGCTGCGGCCCGCGACGGCCGGTGCGTCGCCGTCGCGGGCGTATCCGGCGCGGGAAAGTCGACGCTGGTCCTTCATCTGGTCGGCCGGGGAAACGCCTTCGTCAGCAACGACCGCGTTCTGCTGCGGCGTGTCGATCGACGCATCGACCTGCTGGGCGTGCCCAAGCTCCCGCGCGTCAACCCCGGCACCATCCTCTCCGATTCCGCCCTGCAATCCATGATCTCGCCCGAGCAGCGCGACAGACTCCTGCGTCTGCCGCCTGACGAGCTCTGGCGGCTCGAGCAGAAATACGACGTCGACATTGACGCGCGCTATGGCGTCGGGCAGTTCGTCCTCTGCGGCGAGCTGGTCGCGATTTTCATTCTGAACTGGCGGCGCGACGGCGGTGTGACCACCTTGCGGCCCGTCCAGCTTTCCGAGCGGCGCGAGCTGTTCGAGGTCTTCCGCAAGCTCCCCGGCGTGTTCTGTCCGACCGTTGGCGACGCCGAGAGTGGGCTGCCCGCGTACTTGCAAAACATCGGCGATTGCCCGGTCTACGAACTGAGCGGCGGCGTCGATTTTGAGCGCGCCGCGGACGCCTGCGAAGCCAGCCTCTCTGGCGCTGCTGTCGCCGCGCAAACTGAGTGAGTACAATCCGTGTGGGCGTAATGACCGGCAGGCAGCGTGCGCCGCAATCCGGCTGCGCCGCGTTGGGCCTGCTCCCGCGATCCGGAGGAACTGCCAATGTCGAAGCACGAAATCGAGATGGAGTCCAAAGGCGACGTGGCGCGCGCGATCGCCGTGCTGGAGAAACTGCTGGCTGAGATGCGCACCGGCACCATCACGTTCGAGGACGAGGAAGAGGGCGACGTGGTCATGCTGTCGCCGGCGGGCGAAGTCGAGATCGAATTCCGCGCCAAGCAGAAGCGCGACAAGGAATCGCTGACGATCAAGCTCAGTTGGGAGGTTTCCCCGCTCGACGAGGATGAAGACGAAGGCGAGGACGAAGAGGTCGACGAGGAGCAGGAGCTGCGCATCAGTTCCGATCGGCCCAGCGTCGACTGAGGGAGGGGCCCGACCTGACAGGAGCGCCCAGCCGAGCCCCGACCGTACGGGACCCGAGCCCCGATCGTACGGGACCCGAGCCCCGACCGTACGGGACCCGAGCCCCGACCGTCAGGGAGGGGTTTCGTAGCCCAGCCCGACCGTGAAAGGCGCCCCCAGCCGAGCCCCGACCGTCAGGGAGGGGTCCGACCGGGAGTCGTCATCGTCGAGCGTACCATTCCAACGACCTGACACTCTTGCGATCGGACCCGGCGCCGACCGTTCAAAGGGTGATCACCTTCTCGGCCCGGTTCAGCTCCCTGATGATGTCGTCCATGTTCGAAATCGTGCCCACGCCGATGCGCTCGCGCAGCCCATAATGATCGACGCACGTTCCGCAGGGCAGGATGTCGACGCCGGCATCGTGCAACTGCCGCAGCTCGACCAGGACGCTTGAGTCGTCCGCCGCCAGCCGCACGCCGCTGTTGAACAGCACGACCGTGCTGAGCTCGCGCAGCGCCGTCGACTTGCGCAGAAAATTGGCCAGGACGCGGCGGCCGAGTTCGGCGTCGCCATGGCCCATACCATCGTGTCCAAGTGCCAGCACGGTTTTCACCTCGACTCCCTGCTATGATGAGTGGACGGCACGCACGGCGGCATTATGCACGAGGCCCCGCAACACGTCACGACGCCCATCCACGCGCTGCGCGTCGTCAGCGAGCCGCACCCCTGCGCGTACTTGCCCGACCGGGTCGCCCGGCACGAGTACCTGTTCGCCCGAACGGTCGACCCGATCATCTATCACCGCCTGATGGACATGAACTTCCGTCGCGCCGGCACGACGATCTACCGCCCACGCTGCGCCGGCTGCACGCTGTGCCGGCAGCTCCGCATCCCGGTGGCGCACTTCCGTCCGAATCGGGCGCAAAAGCGCAACCGCCGCGCCAACCGCGAGATCGACGTGCGGATCGGCGCACCCGAGCTCTCCGAGGAGCGCTGGTCGCTCTATCGCCGCTACCAGGCGGCGCGGCACGCCGAGCAGAGCGAGTCGATTGAGTCGCTCGATGCGTTTCTGTACACCAGCTCCACGGCGACGGTCGAATTTCGCTATCATCTGCACGGCCGGCTGGTGATGGCGGCGGTCGTGGACGTGTGTCGCGAGTCGCTCAGCGCGGTCTACTGCTACTACGACCCGCTCTTGCTGGGTCGCGGTCTTGGCACGTATAACATCCTGACCTGCATCGACTTCGCCCGCGGCGAGGGGGTGCCGTATGTGTACCTGGGCTATTGGATTCGAGATTCCGCCAAAATGAGCTACAAGACCCGCTTCCGCCCCTGCGAAGTGCTCGGAAGCGACGGTCGTTGGATACCGCATGATCCGCATGACATCTGAGCGCGCCGCGCGCATCCCGCGCCGCGCGGCCGTCGCCCTGCTTCCTCTCCTGGGAATCTTCGGGTGCGCCGCGACGCAGCGGTCGGAATCGCCGCTCTCCGCCGAGCAGCGGCGTCTGTGCGTCGAGTCGTTCGACTACGTCTGGCAGACGGTCCGCGACAAGCACTGGGACCCGAAGCTCAACGGCGTCGATTGGGACGCCGCCCGCGCCGAACTGCGCCCGCGCGTCGAGGCCGCGCACCTGATGTCCGAGGTGCGCCTCGCTCTGCACGACCTGCTCGACCGGCTTGGCCAATCGCACTTCGGCATCATCCCCGCCGAAATCTATCACGACGTGACGGAAGAGCCGGACGATCGTGCGGCGTCGGGAAAACCGGCGGATGATCGCCCGCACGATGGCGTCACCGGGATCGACACGCGGGCGGTGGACGGCGCCGCGCTGGTGGTCCGCGTCGAGCCGGATTCGCCGGCGGCGAAGGCCGGCGTCCGTCCGGGGTGGATCGTGCGCCGCATCGGCAAGGTCGACGTTGGACCGGTCCTGGCGCGCGTCGCGGAAACATACGAGGAATCCACGCTGCGCGAGTTGATCCTGGCGCGCGTGGTCAGCACGCGGCTCGAAGCGCCGATTGGCGAGACCATCGAGGTGGAATTCGCCGACGGTAACGACCAGTCCGTCAAGCTCTCGCTTGTCACCGCGGAGCCGCCCGGCGAGGCGGCGCGGCTGGGTAACCTGCCCACGACGCACATCTGGACGCGCACCGCCCTCGTCGAGCCGAACATCACGTATTTCCGCTTCAATATGTTCCTGGCCCCGGAGCGGGTCATGCCGGCGCTGGCCGACGCCGTCACGTCCAACCTGAACGCCGGCGGCATGATCATCGATCTGCGCGGCAATCCGGGCGGACTGGGCGCGATGGCGATGGGGATGGCGGGTTGGTTCTTCGAGCAGGCCGGCCAGCATCTGGGCACGATGTACGTCCGCGACACGAACATCCGGTTTGTGGTCATGCCCCGGCCTGAGACCTTCTCGCGCCCGCTGGCGATTCTCGTCGACGGCGCGTCGGCCTCAACGTCCGAAATCTTCGCCGGCGGCATGAAGGACCTGCGCCGGGCGCGAATCATCGGCGAGCGGACCGCCGGCGCCGCGCTCCCCTCCATCATCGAGCGCCTGCCGAATGGCGACGGTTTCCAGTATGCTTTTGCCAATTACGTGTCCGCCGGCGGCGAGCCGCTCGAAGGAAAGGGCGTCATCCCGGACGAGGAAGTCGCTCCCGCTCGCCCAGCGCTGCTCCAGGGCGTAGACCCCGCGCTCGAGGCCGCGAGGAAGTGGATTATCGCCCAGAATTCCGCCGCCGCCGCCCGGTAAACGCGCCCGCCGCGCCGGTCAAGACAATCAGGAGATCAGCAGCCCATGAGTCCCGCTCGCAAGTACATCGCATTCGTCGTCGCAGCCGTCGCACTTGCCGGTAACGCCGCCGCGGTTCTGGCCCAGGACAAGGACCTGCCCAAGGCCGAGGCACTGATCGAGAAGTTCATCGAGGCGATCGGCGGGCGCGCCGCGCATGAGAAGCTCAACAACTCGGTCGCCAAGGTGAAGATCGAGATCGTCGGGCAGAACATCAACGGCACCGTCACGGCCTACACCGCCAAGCCCGACAAGTTCTACAGCCTCGCCGAAATCTCCGGCTTCGGAAAGATCGAGGAAGGGACCGACGGCAAGGTCTATTGGTCGAACTCGATGGTCCAGGGTCCCGCGATCAAAGAAGGCAAGGAGAGAGCCTTTGCCGAGCGCTCGTCGCGCTTCAACGGGGTGCTCTACTGGCGCGAGCTGTACAAGAGCGTCGAGACCGTGGGCGCCGAGACGCTCGACGGCCGCGAGTGCTACAAGGTCCAGCTTACGCCGCCGGACGGCAAACCCGAGGTCTGGTACTTCGACAAGGAAAGCGGGCTGCACGTCAGGACCGACATGCGCATCGAGACGCCCATGGGCGAGATTCCGGCCGAAGCGTTCATGAGCGACTACACGGAGGTCCAGGGCGTGAAGACGCCGCACACGATGCGCGTCATTGCGATGGGCGGCGAGCGGCGGATCACGACCGAGAGCGTCGAATACAACGTCGATATGCCGAAGGACCGCTTCGACCTTCCCGACGACATCAAGAAGCTGCTCGAGAAGAAGGCCACGTCGGCTCCCGCCGGCACCAAGCCCGACGCGAGCAAGCCGGCGGAGCCGAAACCGGCGGAGCCGAAGCCGGGCGAGAAGAAGCCCTGAACGCCGCCGCCAGCCCACATGCTCATGCTTGAACCGGGGCGTGCCGATTCGTAGACTCTTGGGTAAAGGTTTGCGGGATAGACGATGTTTCCGGTGCCTGACGCGAGTCCGACCATCCTGCCGAGCGGCACGACCCTGGCGCAGGGTCCAGGTTATCTCATTGTCGCGATCCTCATTGTCCTGCTGATCGCTACTGCCGGCACGATCTTCCTGCTCTCGCATCTGATCGGCCCCAGCCGCAAGGGTGCGATCAAGGACGGCACGTATGAATCGGGCGTCGATCCATTCGGCGACACGCGGCGGCGCTTCAACGTCCGCTTTTACATCGTGGCGATGCTCTTCCTGCTCTTTGACGTCGAGATTGTGTTCTTCTATCCGTGGGCCACGCTCTTCCCGCGGGTGACGGCGCCGGGCGATACACACGCGGCGTACGCCGCCGCCATGCGCGACGCGGGCTTCGGGCCGGCCTTTCTGCTCATCGAGATGTTCGTGTTTGTCGCGATTCTGCTGGTCGGGTACGTCTACGCCTGGCGGAAGGGCGCCTTCCGATGGACCTGACGGCCGGAGCAAGCTCATGACCTCGCCCGCTGCCTCGCGCGGCACTGCGTCCTCAGCCCTCGGCGGGAACGATTTCTCGCTGACGCGCCTCGACCACGCGGTCGACATGATCCGCAAGTACGGCGTGAACTGGGCCCGCAAGAACAGTCTCTGGCCGATGCCGTTCGCGACCGCCTGCTGCGGCATCGAACTGATGGCCACCGCCAGCAGCCGCTACGACATCGCCCGCTTCGGCGCCGAAGCGATGCGTTTCAGCCCGCGGCAGTGCGACCTGCTGATCGTCGCCGGCCGCGTCGTCATCAAGATGCTCCCCGTCCTGCAGCGCATCTACATTCAGATGACCGAGCCCAAGTGGGTCATCTCGATGGGGGCGTGCGCGTCTTCGGGCGGCGTGTTCGACACTTACGCCGTCGTACAGGGCATCGATCAGTTCCTTCCCGTGGATGTGTACGTACCGGGCTGCCCGCCGCGGCCCGAAACGCTGCTCGAAGGCGTCATGGCGATTCAGCGGATCGTCGCGAGCGACGGCGTGCGCAGCAGCGCTCAGCGCGGCCGGGGCCTGCAACTGGTCGCGCAGCCACCGCGGAGCGTCGAGCTGGGGGCCGGCCTCGAGACGGCGCTGTCGCGCTAAGGTCCGCCGGGGCAGCTCCCAATCGCGTTTCTCGTCACGATCGTGCGTCCGGGCACCGGCCGCCGTCGTTCAGGCGCGGTGGATAACCCTGTGTTGAAAAAAATGTCGCGAAAAACTTGCGCGTCGCCGTTCCGCCGCAACTTGCGTTGATGTCGGGAGGTTGCAGGAATTGCGCCCGCCGTAAGCCGCAAATCACAGCCTGTGTGAATGTAGCCAATGCTACTTTGGGGTTGCTTTTATCGGCAACGTGGTGTATTCTTAAATTGCGACATGAATGTCGCGTGGCTCGGCACCTCAGCCGATCCCAGCGGCTGCGGTAAGGCAGCCGACCGTCCAAAGAGCGTCGAAAGCCGGCAGTAATGTGCGGCGCGGCGCGAGGTGAACTCATAGCCCGGACGGCGACGCGCCTGAACGCGTGGGATCAGGCCGGTGCGGAAACCCTACGAAGGTTGTCCGCTTCGCGCGGTCGGTTCGTCCGACGGCGGCGGACCAGGGCGAGCGCCGATCGACACTCTGAGGCGTGCGCCGTCGGCCCTCCGGGGCTGGCGCGAAGCGCGTGAGAGGAGAGCCGGCGAAATCCGGCTTGAGGCGTTTGTCCGGCAGACCTTGGAAGGGCGAATCCCATGGGAGCAACCGGCGTCGTCGGCGCTAATAACGCCGCTGGCGCGAGGGACTCCCGGAAGGGTTAAATCCCAGAAACCGCGGCCCGTCGGGCCGGCCCGTGCGCTTCGGCGTGCGGAAGAAACGACGGGAGAAACGGTATGTGGGAGCACCCCGGCGGAGACGCCGGTCGGTACCTTCCGGAAGGAGAAAGCTCCGAAGGGCGAATCCCATGAGCGCTGCCGGTATGAAACAGGACCGGCGCGGGATTCCGGTCGATGTCGCCACGAGGGTAGCCAAACCCTGCAGGCGGCGGGCGCGAGCGGTGCGACGCTCGCAGATGCGGACCGAGGTCCCTGCATGTGCTGAAGGGAACCAAAGCTCACGAGAGGTGTCGGCGGGCTGCGGCCGGCCGGCTAGGTCGCACGAGGCAAAGCTCCACAGGAGCGCTGAAGCTGAAGAGAGGCACTGGTCGGCCGCTTAACTGCGTCCGGCGAGCCTGACGACGGAAAACCGCACGGCCGAGGGAATGGCCAACGGCGTAGCGGGATCGTCCAAGCGATGCGGGCGATACGACGGCAGGTCCGAACTCTGAACAGCAGGCGAACTCCCGGAGTGTGTGCGTCGGTCAGGATGCTGGCGCACGCCTCGGCGAACCGAATACTCTGAAGAGCCGCACGAGCCCGACGCGACTCATGTCGCCTTTTTTGCGCGCCGACAAAGCAAGTCGACGCGCCGCCGACCCCTCCGCCGCCGCGAGCGGTTCCCCGCCGACCGCAGTTGTTTTGGAAGTGTCTCGGTGCGACCGACCGCGCGGACTGTTAAAAACCCACGCGAAACAGCGCCCGCCCGACCGCAATCTCCCACCAGCCATCGATCCAGAACGCCTCGCCCATCGCCGCACCGACGTCGCGCAGCGACCCGTCCGCGGCGACGGCGAATCGCCGGCCCGCGTGGGTGATCACCATCTCGCCGCTGGGTGCCAGACCGTCGATGGCGGTGTCGTCGCCAAAGAACGTCATCTGCTGCTCGGCGCCATCGGGCGCGCGCCGCCACACATGCGTTTGGTGCAGGTTGCCCAGTCGTGTAAACGCCACCCAACCGCCCGCGACGCGATAGTCGGCGTCGCGGACCGGAACACGCGCCGAGTATTCCCGCAGCACACGCTCCGACACGCCGTCATGCAGCGCGATGGCGTATGCGTCGCCGCTGGCCGGGCGATGCTTCACGTACGCCGTCAACGAACCGTCGCTGCGCGGATCGAAGCAGCTCACGTCCGGCTCCGCTGTCAGCACGCGAACAGTCGAGCCGTCATACGTCGCGACTTCGCGATTGGCCGAGAGGTGCACACTTTGGGTGAATGCCGCGAACCCCGCAGACGTTACGTCGACGGGGCTTGGGCCGACGTCTCCGCTGACCAGCTCGGTAAACTCGGTTGAGAAGCGGCGGCGCAAGAGCCACCCGGTCCAGCTCTGGTAGTGTCCATACTCTTCGGTGTACCACGCGGCGTAGTCGCCGGACACGTCCAGCCCGCGCGGACCGTTGCCGCCATGCACGTCGAGCTCGGCCGCCAGCAGCCGGTCGAGATTCCAATCGTAAAGTCGGCCGACCTGCCCGCTCTGATAGGTCACGAAGATAGCGCCGGTCGGAGTCAGAAATGACGCGTCAGCGACGGCGCGCCAGCCGTCGGGGATGGGAATGTCCTGCCGGGCGCCGTCGGAGCGACGCACGATCAGCAGCCCCGTGCAGAGCCAAGGGTCGCTGACCGACGGCGTTCCGCACAACAGGCGGTCCGCGCCGACGTCGAGGATGCTCGCGGGCCCCTCGGCAACGTTCGCGACACCGTCGGCGACGAACACAAACACCGGGATGTCGACGCTTGCGGATTGCTGCGCCGAGTCGGTCGCGGTGAACCGCAACGCGAGGCTCCGGCCGTTGTACGCGCTCAGCTCGGCATCGATTTCGAATGCGCCGTCAGATTCGCCCCGCGCCAATCTCGCCAGCGACGCCGACCCGTCGTTCGCCACGGCTCGAATCTCTACGTCACAGCCCGACGGGTCGTCATCGACACACCAGCCGCGCAGCCGTATCCACGGCGTGGCCACCTGCTGCGGTTCGGGCGACAGCACCGTGAGCTGCGGTCTCAGATCGCGCATGAATCCGCGCGGGTGCTCGGCGACGTTGCCCAGCAGGTCGCGAAAGCGGATGCGCACCAGGTCATAGCCGCGCGGCAGACCGGTCAGGTCGAGGTGCCCCTCGAATCCGACGTACGGAGAGCTGTAGCGCCCCGCGTTCGGCACGCCGTCGGTCGTATATGCCAGCGTCGTCGAACGATCGCCGACCTGCGCGGTGACCTCGGCGATGTCGTACGCCGCGTTGGCGCTGGCCTGAATGAGCAGGTCGTCCCCGACCAGATGACCGCCGTACGGCCGCTGCACGACGATCTCGATCGGGCCGCGCACCACGACGAGCTGCGCAAAGGACCGCTCGGCCTTGCCATCCGAGACCCTCAGCCGCACGTTGCGCAGACCGGCGTTCAGATAGACGTGCGACTGCGAGTGCGTCGCCTGTGCGTCGGCGATGAGGTAGTCGCTGCGCTGCTCTTCGTCGACCGAGATGGCCGCGGAAAGCGCGTCGCCGTCGGGATCGCTCGCCTGCCAGGCGATTGTGATCGACTGACCGACGTCGAGTTCGGCCGGCGTGACGCTGAAGGCGTCGATGATCGGTCGCTGGTTTTCGCCCGCGCCGCCGCCGCCATCGTCGCCGCCGCCGCCGCTGCCACCGTCGCCCTCGTCGTCCTGCCCTCCCGTACCGCCGTTGTCGTTCAGGTCCGAGTCGACGCCCGACGAATTCCCGTTCTCCGCGCGCTCGCCGACCGTGGGCGGACATCCGCCGGCCGACGCAACAAGCACGACGACGATGAAGAGGAAAGCCCGCGCAAGCATTGGCTTCTCCTTTCAACACGGCGGAGAGCCCACACTCTGATTATAGGGGGATATTTCCCACCCCACGTGTCCCACGACTGCGAGGTGGCCACGGCGTCAGTGGTTCAGCGCGCCATCGGCGATCCAGCGGCGAATGGCCTACTTCCCTTCCGCCGCCCTGCGCTGGGCGCGCGTCGGCAGCTTGTCGAGCCGCGGGCGCAGCTCGCGATGCTCGATGTGGTTGATCGGCCCCTCGATCTCCTGCATGCGTCTCTTGAGCTTCTCGAGCTCCGCGAGCTGCTCGTCGCGCGCCGCCGCCGGAATCCCTCGAGACGCAATCACCCATTGAATCTCACCGGTTTCGAGTGCCTCGCGCGTGGCGACAAGTGCCTTGAGCGCTTGCGGCTCATCGGCACACCAACACAAGAGCAGCATCATTGAGAACACAGGAGGTCTCCGTTACGGCTCAGTGATCACTTCGCACGCGGCAGGCTCGTAGTCGTAGCGCGTCCCGGTGGTAGCACTCGCGCTGCAGACTCGAACCTGGCAAGGGCTCTGCTCGCCACACGTCGAGGTGCAATTCTGCTGCGCATCCAGCGCGGCACATTCACGATTCTGAAAACACGGCACCGTTTCTGTGACGCGAATGGTCTCGTCTGTTGAGTACTGCGGGGTCTTGTGCGTGCGACACAGCTTCCAGATGATCCCCGCGTTTTCGCAGGTGGTCGACTGACACGAGCAGTCCATCGTGCCAGTGTACGAAACGCATCCGGTGCAAACTACGACCGAGGGATTCTGGCCAGATTCGCACGGAGGAAGCATGCTTCTGGGCGCCGCGGCCCGAAGGTATGACGCAGCCCCCGCCAGCGCGCCACCGAGGCATACCACGACCACGAGACTTGCGCCGACCACACCTGCCTTGCGGTTCACTCGGGTTCTCCTTGTGGGTATACAGAGACGTTGCGCGCGGGTTGCAGTGCGTTCTCGTCATCTGCGCGTTGCGCCTGCACCACGACCGTGCCGTCGGGCACGTTGGGGTCAGAAGTTCGAACAATGACGCGACCCAGGTTCTCACCAGGCAGCAATCGGTCGACGAGCACGCTCACGTGAATCTCGGCACCGTCCGCACCCGCACGTGCGCCCACGCCCGCCTGGTTGATCGGCGCCTCGATCGCCGCGACGCCCAGAATCCGGCACGCGCTTGACAACTCCTGCCGAGCCCGCTATGCTACGTGCGTTCTTTGACAATCGAGTCACGCTTATCAAGAGTAGCTGAGGGAACAGGCCCGACGACGCTACAGCAACCAGACCGGCAACGGTCCAGGTGCTAACTCCTGCCCGGCACCAGGGAGAGATAACGGTTGACCGAAAAAACCCGTTTCTGAACTGACGCCCTTCCAGCCGGAAGGGTTTTTCTTTTTCCACCCCCAATCCCGCCGCCCGCGGCACCTCCGCCGCGCGAGTGCGCGCCCATTCGGCACGTACGCGTCGCGCCCCGGATATTGCGCGCAAGGGACGGCGGTTCATCGACATGGAGATCGTTCATGAACACGCTCAGCCAGTCGCAGATCGTGCCGCGCCTCAAGCGCGCGTTCGCGCGACGTATCAAACCACGTAAACGCTCCGACGCCGGACTGCGCGTCGTGCGCATCGGCCTGCTGGGATTCGGCCGCGTCGGGTCGGCGGTGGTCAACACCTGCCGGCGCGCCCGCGACGCCGCCGCGCGGCGCGGACTGCGCCTCGACGTACGAGCCGTGCTCGTCCGAAACGCACTCGGCCGGCCAGCCCCCGACCCGCGAACATGCCTCACCGCCGACGCGGACGAGTTCTTCCGCCAGCCGATCGACGTTGTGGTCGAGGCGCTCGGCGGCGTCGAGCCGGCGGCGCGGCTGGTCGAAACGGCGCTGCGCCGCGGGCTGCCGGTGGTCAGTGCCAACAAGGCGC
Organism: Phycisphaerae bacterium; assembly: GCA_022072445.1. Classification (GTDB taxonomy): domain Bacteria; phylum Planctomycetota; class Phycisphaerae; order UBA1845; family Fen-1342; genus JAJVHV01. Next base: position 34,219 of record JAJVHV010000006.1, read on the forward strand.
TGCTCGGCGAGCGCGGGCCGCGGCTGTTCGAGCTGGCCGAGACGCTCGGCGTGCCGCTGTACTGCGAAGCCAGCGTTGTCGCCGGCGTCCCCTTTCTGGGTGATCTCCGGGCGCGGCCGTTCGCGGCGCGCGTCCGGCGAATCGTCGGCGTGCTGAACGGTACGAGCAACTTCATCCTCTCGCGGATCGAGCGCGACGCTCTCTCGCTCGAAGCCGCGCTGGCGGACGCCCGGCGGCGCGGGCTGGCCGAGCCCGACTCCGGCCGTGACCTCAGCGGGGCCGACGCGGCCGACAAGCTGGCGCTGCTGCTGCTGCACGTCGGCCTCGCCGGCGTCCAGCCCGACGCGATCGAGCGTTCCGGCCTCACCACGCTCGAGCCGCTCGATATCGCCGCCGCAAAGCGCTTCGGCTACGCGATCCGCCCACTGGCGTTTGCGGAAATCGACGGCACCCACGTCACGGCGTTCGTCGGCCCCGGTCTCGTGCCACTCAGCCATGCTCTGGCGCATGTCGAGAACGAATCGAACGGCGTCGAGCTGCGCGGACCGGAGATCGGCACCGTCTTTCACAGCGGGCCTGGTGCCGGGCCCGACGTCACGGCGGCGACGATCCTCGATGACGTGATCGAGATCGCCGCCCATCCGGGCTGGCGCCGCGCGGCGGGCGCGCCGGCAGTCCGGGCAGCGCCGGGCGCGGGCCGTCGTGGACCCGACCACCCGTTGGATCGCTCGGAGCGGCTTCAGATCGATGCGCCGGCCACGGCATGGTTCGTTCGGACCCGCCTGGCGGCGCACGCCGACGTCGCGACACTCCGCGAAGTGCTCAACCCGCAGGGCGTGTCGTTGCGCGCGACGGGGTCAATCATGGATCAGCCAGGTGGACGCGTTCTCCACGCGCTGACACATCCGTGCCGGCGCGACCGGCTCGAACGTGCGCTCGCGGCGCTGCACGCCGCGACCGGCGGCACGAATCTGGCGCTGCGTTGCCTGGAGGATCGAGCATGAGAACCACGTCGACTCACTCCTGGCCAATCGTGGTCATCAAGCTGGGCGGCTCCGTGCTGACCGACGTGTCGGCCTACGCGCGGGCCGCGGAGTTCGTCGCGCGGCTGGCCGCCGGCGAGCCGCGGACACGCTTCATCGTCGTCGTGTCCGCACAAGAGGGCTTGACCGACGCCTTGCTCTCGCTCGCACGCGACGTCGCCGGCGGGCAGCCGGCCCCGGTCGCCCTCGATCTGCTCTGGTCGACCGGCGAGCTGCGCTCCGTGGCGCTTCTGACGCTTGCCCTGTCGCGGTTGGGCGTGGAGGCCGTCGGGCTGAACGTCCACCAATGCGGCCTGATCGCCGACCCGGAAGACGGGCTCGACAACGAAGTTCGCGTCGACGCACTGCCGTTGTTGTCGCGGCTGGCGGCCCATCGTGTGCTGGTCGCGCCGGGCTTTCTGGCCCGCGCCGCCGGCGACTCGATCGCGACACTGGGGCGCGGCGGATCGGACCTGACAGCAGTGCTGCTTGCCGCCGGCCTGAATGCGGAGCGCTGCGAGCTGATCAAGGATGTGCCCGGATATTTCACCGCCGACCCGCATCGCGACAGCAGCGCGCGGCCGATACCCCGGCTCACGCACGCCGAAGCATTGCGGATGGCGGCGGACGGTTGCGACCTGGTGCAGCCGCGCGCCGTCCGGCGCGCCGCCGAACTGGGGCTGCGGCTCGTCGTGCGGAGTGCCGACCCGACGGCCCCGTCGTCGAGCGTTGAAGCTGAATTCTCCTCGCAGCAGTCCCGCGTATTGCACGCGGCCGGTTGAAAATGACCGTAGGAATCAAAAGCGAACTCAGAACGCACTCTTGAGAGGATAGCCACCATGCGGTTTGCCACGCGTACCATTCACGCAGCCCAGCCGTCCGAGCCGGGCACCGGCGCTCTGGTCGCGCCGATCTTCCAGACCTCGACGTTTGAGCAGGAAGCGCCCGGCGTTCACCACGGCTTCGACTACTCGCGCACCAACAACCCCACGCGCCAGCGGCTGGAGGAAGTGCTCGCCGACCTCGAAGGCGTCCGCCACTGCGCGCTGTTCGCTTCCGGGCTCGCCGCCGAGAACGCCGTCCTTCAAGCCCTCGTCGGCCCCGGCGACACCGTGATCACGCCGCCCGACGTCTACGGCGGCACGTTTCGTCTGCTCAACCGCGTCTATCGGCCGCGCGGCGTGCGCGTGCAGACCGTCGATCTGAGCGACACGGCGGCGCTCGCGGCCGCGCTGAGCGAAGCGGGCCAGGCCGGCACGATTGGGCCGAGTGCCGAGTCTGACGATCCCGCAACCGACGTCGCGGGTGACCGGGCGGCGCATGCCGGCCGAAGTGATCACGCCGGCCGCGCCTTTGGCATTTTCGACGAGTCGGGCCGCCGCACGCGCATCGTCTGGCTCGAGTCGCCGACGAATCCGCGGCTGCTGATCTACGATATCCGCGCCATCTGCCGCGTCGCGCATCAGCATGGCGCGCTGGTGGTCGTGGACAACACGTTTGCGACGCCTGTTTTCCAGCGGCCGTTCGAGCTGGGTGCCGACATTGTCATTCACAGTGTGACCAAGTACCTGGCCGGACATTCGGACCTGATTCAGGGTGCCGCGCTGGCGCGCGACAAGGCGCTCTTCGAGCCGATCAAGTTCCTGCAGAACGCGACCGGTGCCGTGCCCGCTCCGTTCGACTGTTGGCTGACGCTACGCGGCATCAAGACGCTCGAGCTGCGCGTCCGGCGGCACGCCGAAAACGCTGCCGCCATCGCCGCCGCCCTCGACGGCCACCCGGCTGTGCGGCGCGTCTATTATCCCGGCCTGCCGTCGCATCCCGGACACGCGATCGCCCGCCGTCAGATGGACGGCTTCGGCGGAATGGTGTCGATCGAGCTGAACGCCGACATCGACGCGGTCCGTGAATTCGTCTCCAGCCGCCGCTACTTCGCCCTGGGTGAGAGTCTGGGCGGTGTGAAGTCGCTCATCTGCCACCCGGCGGCGATGACGCACGCGTCAATACCGGCGGAGATCCGCGCCGCACAAGGCTTGAGCGACTCGCTGGTGCGTCTGAGTCCGGGAATCGAAGACGCCGCCGATCTCGTCGACGACCTGGTGAGCGGATTGATCGCGCTCGTGTCACGCAGCGCCACGCGGCGCACGGTTCGCAACACCGTCCTGGCATAGCGTGCGTCGCCGAGTGCGCCGCGTACGCGACCAGAATTAGCCGCCCCCAGCCGAGCTCGGCGCGTCGGGAAGAGTTTCTTCCGACGAGAGCAGGCGCGCCCAGCCGAGCCCCGCGCGTCGGGAAGAGTTTCTTCCGACGAGAGCAGGCGCGCCCAGCCGAGCCCCGACCGTGAGGGAGGGGTTCGACCTGAGTGTGCCCTCGACCTCGGCACATCGCGCCCGCCGCCGAGCTCGGCGCGTCGGGAAGGAGTCTCTTCCGACGAGAGCAGGCGCGCCCAGCCGAGCCCCGACCGTGAGGGAGGGGTTCGACCTGAGTGTGCCCTCGACCTCGGCACATCGCGCCCGCCGCCGAGCCCCGCGCGTCGGAAGGATTCCGACGAGAGCAGGCGCGCCCAGCCGAGCCCCGACCGTGAGGGAGGGGTTCGACCTGAGTGTGCCCTCGACCTCGGCACATCGCGCCCGCCGCCGAGCTCCGCGCGTCGGGAAGAGTCTCTTCCGACGAGAGCAGGCGCGCCCAGCCGAGCCCCGACCGTGAGGGAGGGGTTCGACCTGAGTGTGCCCTCGAACTCGGCACATCGCGCCCCCAGTCGAGCTCCGCGCGTCGGGGCTGCGCTCGGCGCTGTGCCGTGGGGCCGGGCGGCGTGCGCCACGATCGCTCCATGCTGGCGCCATGGGCAACGTTACTCAGCCATCTTCCGGCAACCCAGCAAACGGTGACGGGTTTCTCTCCGAAGTGTCGCTCTATTGGCTGGCGGCGACGAGGGCAACGGGCACTCGTCGGGCGCTTCCGCACCAACCCACTTCAGGAGATTGCATCGTGAAATCCACAAGGAACAACCTGTGCGCTTCGCACGGATCAGCCTGCATCGCGTTGGCCGCGGCGATCATCGCTTTCGGCGTGGCACCTGCGATGGGTGGCGGCTCGGGAGCCTGGCGCTACCAGGGGTTGCTGAAAGACGGAGCGGTGATCGTCACCGGCCTCGTGGACGTTCGCTTCTCCGCCTACGACGCTCCAACCGGCGGAAACCTGCTGGGGCACTACGACCTGGACGATCTGATGATCGTCGACGGTTTGCTCGACTGTGAAATCGAACCACTCTGCGACCCATGTACGTGCACGCTCTGCTGTGCCGTCGATGACTGTCCGGGGCCCGGGCCTGATCCGCTGCGAGAACTCTGGCTCGAAATCCAGCTAAAGTACGACACTGACGTCGGCTACGAAACGCTTGCGCCCCGGCAGCGCATCGCTCCGGCACCCGTGGCGATGTCCTCCGCCTATTCCGCGCTGGCATATAGAGTTGTTCTTCCCATTGTCGGGTCAGTATCGACGGCCGACTGCCTGATTGACATGACGCAGCTCGGTACCGGGCAGGCGGGATGCTTCCAAGTGACCAATGGCAGCAATGCCAGCAACGCGCTGGTGGCCAGTTCGAATGGGGCTTCTGGCAGCCAGGCGCTTTACGTCAGCCACAGCGGAACTGGTGATTGCGCCGAGTTCCATGTGACCAACACCAGCAGCACGGCCGAGGCCGTCGAGGCGACCAACGCCGGCTCCGGTGAGACGATTCGGGCCGTCGCGAGCGGCCCCGGCATGGCGGGGTACTTCCAGGTGTCGAACAACGCCAGCCAGGCCAGCGCGCTCGAAGTCCACACCAACGCGTCCGGCGCCGGGCTATACGTTCGCCATACCGGCGAAGGGCCGACTGGGTGTGAGTTCGATTGCGACGGCCCGGCCGGCCGCTTTGAGGTCGACAACCCCGACCACTTCAGTGCCGCGCTCGAGGCGCTGACCGACGCGGTCGGGCCCGCGCTTGCAGCCAGCACGTCGGGTTTCGGCAACGCCGCAACGATCACCAACAGCAACACGTCCAACTCCGCCGCGCTGCTTCATGCGTCGACTGCCGGCAGCGGCGCGGCCATCCAGGCGGTCAGCGCGAACGGTCCAGCGGGCGACTTTGCGATCGTCAACTCGGCCAACAACGATCCCGCGCTGAACGTCTCTCACGCCGGCGCGCCCGGAGGAAGCGGGGCGCTCAACGTCGTTAACACCGGCACTGGGCGTGCCGCCTATCTGGAAAGCCAGGATCCCGCGTACTACACATTGCGCGTCAACTCCATCGGCGGGCTCGCGGCGACGTTTACCGGGAATGTCGGCGTAAGCGGAACGCTCTCAAAGAGCGCCGGCTCGTTCAAGATCGACCATCCACTTGATCCGGCGAATAAGTACCTCTACCACTCGTTCGTCGAAAGTCCCGACATGAAGAATTTCTACGACGGCGTCGCAGTACTCGATGACGCGGGAAGCGCCGTGGTTGAGCTGCCAGCCTGGTTTCAAGCGCTGAACGCCGACTTTCGATATCAGCTTACCACCATCGGTGCCTTTGCCCCGGTCTACGTCGCGCGGGAAATCTCGGACAAGAAGTTTGTGATTGCGGGCGGAAAGTCAGGTCTGAAAGTATCGTGGCAGGTCACCGGCATTCGCCATGATGCCTACGCCCAGGCACACCGCATTCCCGTCGAGGCGGAAAAGCCTCTGGCCGAGCGCGGCCGTTACCTCCATCCGAGCCTGTTCACGGCTTCGCAGCAACCCGCGCAGCTTGGCGATGCCGCCGAACTGCCCTGATCCGCACGAAATCCAAAAGCACAGTTTCGCTAGCGAGAAACCAAAATGAACGCTCATCTCATTCGATGTGCACGGTCATCTCTCCTCATGACGGTGGTGAACGCCGTCCCTGTGGCCTCGGCGCTCACCCAGGCGTTCAGTCTTACGTGGACGACGGTGGACTGCGGCGGAGGCACGAGCAGCGTGGGCGGCTGGGCTCTCTCATCCACAATTGGTCAGCCAGACGCGCACGCTCCGCTCGCCGGTCGGAGATTCGTGCTTCATCCGGGATTCTGGCCCGCAGTGGCGGTGGACCGTCGCAACGGGTTTGTTCCATGCGATGCGAATTGCGACGGCAGCATCAATGGCTTTGACGTTGAGACTTTTATCGCGTTGCTCACGGGAGCCGGCAAAGCCTGCGCACCGTGCGCCGGTGACCTCAACGGCGACGGATCGGTCAACGGATTTGACGTCGATCCCTTTGTTGCCGCACTCACCGGCGGCGGATGCTGAGGGGCCCGCACATCTGGGGCTAGCGCACCGCGGGCGGGCGGCCCTTGCAGCCCGCCCGCCTCATGCACGACAAGTGCCCGGTCCGCAGCGCGTCAAGCTTCCGTGCTTGTTGGCGGCCGCGCTTGCGGGTAGGTTCTCGAGCGCCGTATCGGGCCGTTCAAGCGCGTCATTGCCGCTTCCATGAAAGGCCAGCTCATGTCCGTGACTCGACGTGAATTTGTCCAGGCCGCGGCCGTCGGTGCCGCCGCCTCCTCGCTCCCTGGAGACGTACTCGCCATGGATCAGCCAGCCAGCCAGGAGAAGACGCCGCAACAGCCCCGCAAGGGACCGATCGCCATCGCCAGCGCCAACGGCGTCGAGGCGTGCAAGCGCGCTGTCGAGCGCATGCGGGCCGGTGCGCCGCCGGTCGACGCCGCCGTCGCGGGTGTGAACCTGGTCGAGGACGATCCGAGCGATCACTCGGTCGGTTATGGCGGCATTCCGAACGAAGACGGCGTGGTCGAGCTCGACGCCAGCGTGATGGACGGACCGAGCGGCAAGGCCGGCGCCGTCGCGTCGATCCAGCGGATCAAGAACCCGTCGAGCGTGGCGCTCATCGTCATGCGCCGCACCGACCATGTGCTGCTTGTCGGCGACGGGGCGCGGCGCTTTGCCGTGGCGCACGGCTTCAAGGAAGAGGACCTGCTGACCGACGAAGCGCGACGCATCTGGCTCGAGTGGCGCGAGTCGCACTCCGACAAGGACGACTGGCTCTCGCCGCGCGACAAGGCCGACGGGACCGCGGCCCGGCCGCGGCGCGGCGATGACATGACCCCGCGCATCCACGGCACGATCAACCTGTGCGCGCTGAACGAGGCGGGTGATCTGGGGGGTGTCACCACCACCAGCGGGTTGGCGTTCAAGATTCCCGGCCGCGTCGGCGATTCGCCCATCATCGGCGCGGGGCTCTACGTCGATAACGCGGTCGGCGCCGCCGGCTCGACCGGCCGCGGCGAGGCCAACCTGCAATGCTGCTCGTCGTTCCTGGCCGTCGAATTCATGCGCAACGGCAAATCGCCCGAAGAAGCTTGCCTGGACGTGCTGAAGCGCGTCGCCGACAAGTGCGAGACCCGGCTCCGCAACGAGCGCGGCGAGCCGAACTTCGGCCTGACGATGTACGCGCTCAGCAAGGACGGCCGTGTCGGCGGGGCCTCGATGCACGGCAAGGGGAAGATGGCCTATCACGACGGCGCGCAGTGCCGGTTGGCTGAAATTCCCGGACTGTTCGCCTGAGCAGTGCGCGCCTCGCCAACCGGCCGAAGAAGGCCGCGAAGAGAGAAAGTAACAGGGAACCAAGCGGCAAGGTAGCAAGTTGCGCAGCGCTGGACGGCGCCGTTTCCGGCCGCTAGTAGCGCTGTGCCGCTTCAGCCCGGCGTCTTGAGCATTACCAGCACCGCCGCCGACACCTGCCGTTGCGGGCTGAACGTCTCGCCGATGACGCGCTCGAAGTCCGCCGCCTTCACATCGCGAATCGCGCGCCGCAGCGCGTTCGGATCGAGCCCGCGCTGCTCGCGCCGTGCCATCGCGAAAACCATCAGATACGGATTCTGCGCGATCAGGTTGTCCGGAATGTCCGCCGCGCCGAACAGAAAGCCCATCTCATTGGCGGCATTGATCGTCTCGATGGCGCGCAGCTTCGGCGTCATCGCTTCATCCAGAAACTTGCGCGCCCGCGCGTACGCCTCGGGCGGCACCTCGTTCTGGCGAATGCCCGTCGTCACCGTCAGCATGGTCGGGTCGTCGATCGCCAGAAATGCCGCGATGCACGCCGTCGGATCGCTCTGATTCTGCCGCATCGTCGCTTTCCACAGCCGCCACACGCCCACGCAGAACGCCGGAAAGTCCGCCGACGAATGATCCGGTGCCGGAAACCCGATCGCCGCGTGCGACGTCGAGCCCGGCACGACGAACTTCGCCATCAGATCAACCTGCACGCCCAGCGTCGGCGGCCCCGGCGTTGACGGCGGCGGGGCCGGCTCGCCGCGCGGGATCGCCTCAAACTCCCGCCGAATCACCTGCTCCAGTTTGCTCACGTCGGCCGAACCGGTCACCGTCAGGATCGCGTTGTTCGGCTTGTAGTATTTTGCGATCCGCTCACGCAGCTCATCGATCGTCATCCCGCGAACATGGTCGGCGGCCCCCGAGCGGCGGCCGTTGTTGGCCGACGGACGAATCTTCTCGTGAGCCAAATTCAGGACTCCAAGCTTCGGAATCCCGCCGTACATGTTGTCCAGCTCATTCAGCACGCGGGGCCGCTCGACGCCCAGCCCGGTTTCGGTCGGCTTGAGGTCGGCCATGCGGGCCGCGGCGTCGCGCAGCTCGGCCTCGATGCGCTCCACCGGAAAGACCGTGCCAAAAACCGTGTAATCCAGGCCGGTCTGCGCATTGGCCTGGCCGTCGTAGGCCTTGAAGAAATCGTCCGCCTTGCGCTCCGGCGTGTTTCCCGCGGCCGCCGTGATGTACAGGTGCTCGATGACGTGCGCCATGCCCGACTTGCCCGGCGGGTCGTGGTCGTCGCCGAGCTTGTAGAGCACGGCCATTCCCGCGGTCTTGACGCCGATCACCGGGCGGATGATGACCGTCAGACCGTTGGAGAGCTCGATCCGGCGCTCAAGCTCCGGCCGTTTCATCCTGACGGGCTGGGTCGTGGGGGAATCAAGCTGCGGCTCTTCGATCTGCGGGGCGCCTTGCGCGTCCTGCGTCCAGAGCAGCGCGGTCAGTGCGAATGTCAGGCTGGTCATAGGGGTCGCTCTCGCGTCGTCCGGTTGGCGCGCCGGGGTCGCACAACCGCGCCGCCGCCCGCGGCGGGCGCGGCGCACCGTCGGGCCGCCAACCCGCGTATTCTGACGAAATCGACGCCGGAAGTCTCGGCCTTGAGGCGATCTGCCGCCGGATTTGACAGGTTCCGCCGGGGCCGATTAGATGAGCACGTTGCGCCAAAAGTGCGCACGCCAGCGCCCGTAGCTCAACTGGATAGAGTGGCAGACTTCGAATCTGAAGGTTGGGGGTTCGAATCCCTCCGGGCGCGTGCGGCATCGCCGGCGGTCGAAAGCAACCAGGGAACCAGCGAACAAGGACGCGGCGCCTACCGTTGGCTCACGGCTTCCGCTCTCGACTCGACCCCGGAGAGCCAGGAGTCGGCCCGCCGCTCAATCGGCGGTCGCGTCGTCGCAGGGCAGCTCGATGGTCACGCGGAGTCCGCCGCCGTCGGCGTTTTCCGCCCGCAACGTGCCGTCGTGCAAGCGGACGGCGCGGTCGCAGATCGCCAGGCCCAGGCCGACCCCGCCGACCCTCCGCGCGCGGGCTTCCTCGACCCGGAAGAACGGCTGGAAGATCGTCTCAAGCTGCGACTCGGGCACGCCGGGGCCGTGGTCGCGCACCGCGGTGCAGGCGTAGGCACCACCCGCGTCCCGCTTCCGCCGCTCAAGGCAAACGTCGACGGCCGTTCCATCGGGCGTGAATCGAACGGCGTTGCGAAGCACGTTTTCAAAGACACTCCGGATGAGCGGCGCGGACCCGCGCAGCGTGCACGCGTCGGCGCGGCGCACCACGACGCGCCGCCCGCGCGGAGCGCCCTCGAAGTCCGCGTCCGCGGCGACTTCGCGTAGCAACTCCGCCAGGTCGATCGCGGCGGGCGCCTCGGGCGGCGCGCCGCTCTCCAGCCGCGCCAGCGTCAAAACCAGACCGATCAGCTCGTTCAGCCGCGCCGACTCGCGCTCGATGCGGTCGAGCGCCGCCCCCGCGGTATCGGAAGACTGCCGGCGGGCAAGTTCCAGCGCTACGTTGAGCCGGGCCAGCGGCGAACGGAGCTCGTGCGATACATCCTGCAGTAGGCGCCGTTGCGCGCCGAGCAGGGCCTGCACCTGGCGGGTCATGCGGTCGAAATCGCGGCCGAGCTGGCCGATCTCGTCGCGCCGCGTCTCGAACTCTTCGTCGACGCGCACGGTCAGGTCGCCCGAGGCGAGCCGCCGGACAACCTGCTGAAGCCGTCGCACCGGGGCGCTGAGATAGCGCGCCAGCGCGTAGCAACCCAGGCCCGCGGCCAGCACAACCGCCAGGGCGCGTAGCGCCAGCACGCCCGGCTGAATGGGGAACTGAAAGCGCGGCCCGCGCCAGAAGGCCTCGATCAGCACGCGGTACTTCCGTCCATGCGAATCGGTCAGCGGCAGGATCATGAGCCGAGGCGGAAAACCTTCGACCACGCGCTGTCCGCGCTCGGATTCTGCCCGGTGTGCGGCAACGAATTCCTGCAATGGGGCTGGCAGCAGCGCGCCGCGCAGTTCGGCGCCCCGCTCGTCCAGCCAGTAGGTGTGCAGTGCACTCGCGTCATGCAGCTCGTCCAGATGCCGCTCAAACGCCGCCAGTCCGTCGCGCTCCAGCACCGCCAGCGCGCCGCGCACCTGAAGCTCGTGCAGCTTGTCGGCGTTCAGTCCGGGAGGCACGCCCTCCGGCGGATAGACCCACGCTGACAAGGCCAGCACGCCGACGACGACGATGTTGGCCGCCCAGAACCACAGGAATATCTTAAGAAATAGAGAGCGCATCGGGCTCACGTCACTCGCCGTTCGGGCTTGCCGGCGCCGGGCCGCCGCCGACGACGAAAATGTAACCGGCGCCGCGGATGCTGCGGATGCGCTCGCCCGAATCCGGCCGTCGACCCAGCTTCCGCCGAATCTTGCTCACGTGCATGTCGACGCTGCGGTCGAACGGCTGCGCACGTCGCCCCAGCACGCGTGACGACAGCTCCTCGCGCGAAACGACGCGCCCCGCCGACCGCAGCAGCAGCTCCAGCAGCCCGAACTCCGCCCCGGTCAGCTCGATGAGGCGGCCGCCACAACGCACCGACCGCGCTGCCGAATCCAGCTCGACGTCCTCGACGGCGATGCGCTCGGCGCTGGGCGCCGGATCGTCGCGGCTGCTCGACGCACCGGAGCGCCGCAGGATGGCGTGCAGCCGCGCCGCCAGTTCACGCGGGTTGAACGGCTTGGGTAGATAGTCATCCGCGCCGATCTCCAGCCCGACGATGCGGTCGACCTCCTCCCCGCGCGCCGTCAGCATCAGCACCGGAATCCGCGAGCGGGCCCGAATCCGCCGCAGCACCTCGAACCCGTCGCCGCCGGGCAGCATCACGTCCAGGACGGCGATCGCATACGCCCCGGCCAACGCGCGCGCCACGCCCGCGTCTCCGTCGTGCACTGCGTCGACCTCAAAGCCCGTTCCACAAAGATACTCGGCCAGCAGTTCGCACAACCCGCGGTCGTCGTCGATCAGCAGCAATCGAACCGGCGTCGGCATTGTCAGGCTCCTGCCTTCGCGCCCGATGAGTATAGGTTCGGGCACGGGCCGCGCTGCGGGCGGCGCGCGTAAAGAACTGTCAACGCGGCTTTACGCTTTTTTACCCGCGATTGACTGATCGCCCACACCCGCGCGGCGATAATCTATCGGAATTCGAGCGGACCACGCCCGCGACGCGAGGCGCGATTGCCCGCGGCGCTGCTTCCGCTCGGCAGGGTCGTCCGACGACGACCGGCCTTCGGCTCTAGAGGAGTAAGGGAGTATGCGTCGAACATGCGTGAGGATCGGTGTCGGGCTCGCCGCGAGCCTCATGGCCGCCGCCTTCATCGGCTGCAGCTCGATCTCGGAGGACACGACCCTTCAGGAACTGCTTGACAGCACCGGTCTGGCCAACGCGACCATCGGCGACGTGCTGGGCGCCATCGAAGACTTCACCGGCCACGATGCCGCGCTGCCGTTCGGGCAGACGCTCACCGCCGACCAGGAGTCTCAGCTCGCGGCCCTGCGCGACCAGTATCTCGCCGGCGAGCAGACGCTGGCTGAGTACGGCGAGCAGGCCGCGGCAGTCATCGGCGTCGACGGGGCGGGCCGCCCGTTCGGTGGCGGCCATGGTCGTGCGTTTGGCCGCGAGGGCTTCCCGGGCGGCCCGATCGGACCGGGTGCCGGCCAGCAGGGCCCGCTCGATCTGCTCGAATTGACCGATGAGCAGCAGACACAGGCGCAGGCGATTTTCGACGGCATGCGCACGGACGTCGTGGCTTTGCAGGATGCGGCCCGCGCCGAGATCGAGGCGCTGCTGACCGATGAGCAGCGCGCCACGCTGGATTCGTTCGACGTCGGCTATCACGACGCCTTCCGCGCCTTCGCGCACGGATTCGCCAGCGGTCGCCTGGCTGAGGCGCTCGCGCTGACCGCTGAGCAGCAGACCGCGATCGACGCGATCCTCGCCGAGCTGCGCACCGCCGTTGACGCACGCCGCGAACAGGCTCGCCAGGAGTTCCGCTCGATTCTGACCGCCGCGCAACTGGCGCAGCTTGACGCGTTCGAGGCGTCGCACGATTTCCGCGGACCCGGCGGATTCTGAATCCCGCTTGCGATGAGGGCAGACGCGCCCCCGGCCCACCGGCCGGAAGCGCCTGCCTGATTCGCATCGGCGGCAGAACAGTCCGACGACTGCCACGAAAGGTTTTAGACAATGAGCATACGCCAGTGGATCGCACTGACGTTCTGCGGCGGGTTGGTGCTTCAGCTCGCCTCGTGCGCCGCGGATCTCGGTTACTATCTGATGGACGCGTTCGCGGACTATCTTCCCACGCTGCTGGACGCCTGGCTGGGTTCGATCACCACGTCCGCCTGAAACGCGCCACGGCGATACGCCCAACGACATTCGATCGGGCTCATGGACATGATGAACGCACATTGGAACTGTCACGTGCGCGGCGCAGCCATCGGCGGCTGCACCGCATTGCACCCGGCGGCGCTTCGTCGTCGGATGAGTTGTGGCACAGCCGCCCCCGGCTGTGGCCGCTTGCGAATGGCCGTCGCACTGCTCGCGGCCGCCGCGCTGGCCGCCGTCGCGGGCGCTCAGCCGGCCAACCCGGCGCCCGAGCCGGACCGCGCCGGAAGCGACGATGCACCGCGCAAGAAGGGCCTGGTGTTCAACCGCGACGCCGCTTTCGCCGGCTACACACTCTTCGCGCCGCTGAACTCGACCACCACGTACCTCGTCGACATGAAGGGCGAAGTCGCGCACTCCTGGCCAAGCAAGTACGCGCCCGGCCAATCCGCCTACCTTCTGCCCGACGGATCGCTGCTGCGCGCCGCACGCGAGCCGGACAACCGGAATTTCGGCGGCGGCGGCATCGGCGGCCGCGTAGAGCGACTGGCCCCGGACGGAACCGTTTTGTGGGAGTACGTCTGCGCCGATGAGAAGCGCTGCCAGCACCACGACATCGAGCCGCTGCCCAACGGCAACATCCTCATGATCGCCTGGGAGAAGAAGTCGCGCGACGAAGCCCTCGCCGCCGGTCGCGATCCCGAACTGGCCGACGGCGACGAACTCTGGCCCGACTGCGTCATCGAAGTCGAGCCGCAAGGCAGCAGCGGTGGTCGCGTCGTCTGGGAATGGCACGTCTGGGACCACCTCGTGCAGGATTTCGACGAGGATAAGCCGAACTTCGGCACTCTCGCCGAACACACCGAACTCATCGACCTCAACTACCGCCGCTCGGGCCCGCGCGAGTCGCCGGCGGAGATGCAGCGGCTTCGCGCGCTGGGCTATGTCGGCGGCGGAGACGATTCACCGCCCGCCGGGCAGGATGAAACACCCGACCGCGGCGGTCCGCCAGATCGCAATGGGCCGCCGGACCGCGATGGACCGCCGGATCGCGATGGGCCACATCCGGGCCGCGACGGCGACACTCGCGACGGGGGTGGACCGCCGTTTCGCGGGCGTGGCCCGCGCGGGCCTGATTTGCGCGCCGACATGTGCCACACCAACGCGATTGCGTACAACGCGAAACTCGATCAGATCGTTCTCAGCGTTCACACCTTCAACGAAATCTGGGTCATCGATCACAGCACTACCAGCAAGGAGGCCGCGGGTCACGTCGGCGGTCGCTCCGGAAAGGGCGGCGACCTGCTCTATCGCTGGGGAAACCCGCGCGCCTACGGCGCCGGCACCGCCGCCGATCAGCAACTCTTCGCCCAGCACGACGCCCGCTGGATTCCCGACGGACACCCCGGCGCGGGCCGGCTGATGGTCTTCAACAACGGCCAGGGCCGGCGTGACGGCCGCTATTCGTCGATCGTCGAGATCGAGCCGCCCGTTGATGCGGCCGGGCGCTATCGCCGCGAAAAAGATGAACCGTTTGGCCCCGCGCGGCCGAGCTGGGAATACGCCGCCGAGAATAGAAGCGACTTTTTCTCCAGCCACATCTCCGGCGCGCACCGCCTCGCCAACGGCAACACGCTGATCTGCGACGGCGAGCAAGGACGACTTTTTGAAGTCGCGCCGGAAGGGCGCGTCGTTTGGGATTACATGAATCCGTTCCAGGACGCGCGCCCACCGCGCGACGGCCCGCCCCCGGGATTCGGCCCCTTCGGCCCGCCCGACCGCCGCCCGCCACGCGTCGGTGCCGATGCCGATCGCGGCCCCGACGGTCCCCCGCGCGCCCGCGCCGACGCCGACCTCGACAGTCCTCCGCGCGACCGCGCCGATACCGATCGCAGCCCCGACGGTCCCCCGCGCGATCGCGACGCCGGCCGACTCGCACGCCGCCCCGACAACACTGACGGCCAGCCCGCGTCACAACCCGCCGGCCAGACCGATCGGCCACGCCGCCGCAGACCGCCCTTCGGCGGACCACCCGGGCCGTGGGGGCCACCCGGCATCGGGCCTGGCGGTCGCGGCGGACGCGGCGGCGTGTTCCGCGCCACGCGCCTCGCCGCCGACGACCCGGCGATCATCAAGCTGCTCAGGGGTGCCGCCGACCCCGGCCGACGTTAGCCGCTCTTCCAGCGGCGTCGTGCCCATGTAGCACAGCCGCCCTCGGCTGTGCCCCGGCCCTCCCGCGGCTGCGTACCGTGGAGAGCCGCCGCCCCGACGTGGTGAGCAGCCGCCCCCGGCTGCCCCGATCACCCGCTTGCGTTCTGCAATCTTCTTTCTGCGGCGCCTTGCGGCTGCAACCGTTATTTCGCGAACTCCACCGCGCGGATCTCGCGCAGCACCGTGATCTTGACTTCGCCCGGATAGGTCATGGTCTCTTCGATCTTGTTGGCGATGTCGCGCGCCAGCTTCACCGATGAGCGGTCGTCCACTTTCAACGCGTCAACAATCACGCGCACCTCGCGCCCGGCCTGAATCGCGTACGCCTGCTTGACGCCGTCGAACCCGCCCGCCAGCCCTTCCAGCTCTTCCAGCCGCTGAATGTAGCGGTCGAGCGATTCGCGCCGCCCGCCCGGACGCGCCGCGCTGATCGCGTCCGCCGCCGCCACCAGCGGCGTGTACGGATACAGCGCCTCCACGTCGCCGTGATGCCCCGCAACGGCGTTGATCACCTGCGGCGGTTCGTTGAAGCGCTTGCAGAATTCCGCGCCGATGTGCGGGTGGCCGCCCTCGACCTCGTGGTCCATCGCTTTGCCAATGTCGTGCAGCAGACCGCAACGCCGCGCCAGGGCGCCGTCCAGCCCCAGCTCGTCGGCCATCGTCTGACACAGGAACGCGACTTCCATGCTGTGCTTCAGCACGTTCTGGCCGTAGCTCGTGCGGAAGTGCAGCCGCCCCAGCATCTCCACCAGCTTCTTGTTCAGCCCATTCACGTTCGCGTCCAGCGCCGCCTTCTTGCCCGCCTCGGCGACTTTCCGCTCCACTTCCTCCGTCGCCTCGGTCACCAGGTCCTCGATCCGCGTCGGGTGAATGCGGCCGTCTTTCACCAGCCGTTCGAGCGAAAGCCGCGCGATTTCGCGCCGGATCGGATCAAAGCACGAGACGATCACCACGCCGGGCGTGTCATCCACGATCACGTCGACGCCTGTCGCACGTTCAAACGAGCGGATGTTGCGGCCTTCGCGTCCGATAATCCGACCCTTCATCTCGTCCGACGGAACGTCCACCGTCGAAACCGTCGCCTCGCAGGTGTGGTCCGCCGCGTAGCGCTGAATCGACTGAATGACGATTTGGCGGGCCTTTTCGTCCGCGTTCTCCTTGGCAGTGGTAATAATCCGCTCGACCATCTGCCCGGCTTCGCGCTCGACTTCCTGCTCGATCCGCCGCAGGCACAACTGGCGGGCCTCGTCCGCCGACAGCCGCGAAATGCGCAGCAGCTCCTGCCGCTGCTCCGCGAACGTCTGCTCCAGCTCGCCTTCGCGCTGCCCAAGCACTTTTTCGCGCTCCTTGAGCTTCTTGTCCGATAGCTCCAGGTTGCGCTCCTTCGTCGTCAACACGTCGATCTTCTTGTCGAGATTGTCCTCGCGCTTCAGAATGCGCTTCTCGGACTCCTTCAGCTCCGCCCGGGTTTCGGACGTTTGACGTTCAAATTCCGCCTGCATCTCCAGCAGCTTTTCCTTCGCTTCGACCTCGGCGGTCTTCAGAACTTGTTCGGCGCGGAGTTTCGCCTCCGCGGAGAGCTGGTCGATTTCGCGCGTCAGCAGCGCCTTGCGCGACTGCTGAATCCAGTACATGATTCCGACGGCGATGCCGCCGCCGATCAGCACTCCGGTGAGGCCACCGGTGAAATCGACCGCCAGTAAGAGTGCAAGCGGTCCCATCGTCATGATCCAGTTAGCGTGGTGGAGCCAGAGCCGCGCGCGGCAAAACGCGCAAACTCCGGTGCGCCGGTGGGATCGCGACGCCGCGACTACATGCGACGCCGCGCGACGGACGGTGACAATCGTCGGCTCGTGCCCTTACTGACCGGGTGACAAGGCGTTATGAATCAGGATGATCGGAACCCGGAAAAGGCTGCGCTCGTTGCAAAACCGTGTCTTGAACCGACTTCACTCTGTCAACCTGGAATCCGACCGCCGCGCCGAAATCCTCACGGCCGATCGGATGTTGCGTGTATCCATCGACGGTCCCCCGTTGGGAGCGACCGACCGACGCGAAAAATTCAACTTACAAATCCCAAATATTCTAGCGAACTTCTGCCCGGTTTCCAGTCCGGGAAACTGTGCTTGGGTCCGAAAACTCTCTCACTCGCAGAACCGCTCGCCGCTCAGCCGTTCATACGCCTCCACGTACCGCCGCCGCGTTTGCTCAATCACCCCGGCCGGAATCGCCGGCGGAGGCGGCCGCTTCGGCCAGTCCAGCGATTCCAGATAATCACGTAGATACTGCTTGTCGAAACTGGGCGGATTGCTGCCGACGCGGTAAGACTCGGCCGGCCAGAAACGCGACGAGTCCGGGGTAAGAACTTCGTCAACAAGGAGTAATTCCCCGTCGGTGACTCCGAATTCGAATTTCGAATCGGCCAGGATGATCCCGCGGCACGCGGCCAACTCCGCCGCCTGCGAGTAGATGGCCAGCGAGCGACGCCGCGCTTCGACCATCCAACGCTCGCCCGCCAACTCGCAGGCCCGCTCAAACGTGATTGCTTCGTCGTGCCCGTGCTCGGCCTTGGTCGAGGGCGTGAAGATCGGCTCCGAAAGCTGCTGCGCGATCGCCATGCCACGCGGCAGCTCGACGCCGCTGACGCGCCCGGTCGCGGTGTACTCCTTCCAGCCCCCGCCCACCAGGTATCCGCGCACGACGCACTCGACCGGCAGGACGGCGGCTTTCCGCACCACCATCGCGCGCTCCGCCAGCATGTCGGCCGCCTCCGAATACCCCGCCGGAACGCGACCGCCCGATACGACGTAGTCGAGGTGGTGCGGCGCGCAGGCCGGCAGATGCGTGAGCCAGAATTTCGTCAGCCGCGTCAGCACGGCCCCCTTGTCGGGAATCGGCTGGTCCATCACCACGTCGAACGCGGAGATTCGGTCGCTCGCGACGATCATCAGCCGGTCGCCGAGATCGTACAGGTCGCGGACCTTGCCGCGCTTGACCAGCCCGGGCAGGTGCGTCTCGCGGATGGCGTCGATGCTCATGGGGTCTCCTCTCCAAACAAGCTGCGCGACCGTCGCCGAGTTGGCGGTTCGCGCTGGGATTCATGGCCCCGGGTCGTTGCGGGCTGCGACGCGCTGGTTTCCGCCGCAGCGGCCGAGTCCGGCAGGGGGGTGTCGTGCTCGATCAGCTCCGACAGACCGGGCAGCGCCGCGACGGCTGCGGCGAAATGCGTCAACCGATCGCGCAGCTCGACGAGCTGCATGCGGGTCGCCCGGTCGGTTCTGAGTGAACGGTCGAAGCGCAGCCGCGCGCCGGCCATGCCGGCGGCGACGCGCGTCGCGTCGAGCAGCCGCGGCGCGAAGGGCGGATGCGCACGATACATGGCCGGCTCACGCGACCAGTCCGCCAGCGATCGCCCGCCGAAGTCCGCGTGCAGCGCCTGCGTCAGGCGCTCGGCGAGCAGGCGACTCATTTCGGGCGCTTCGTAGGCCGACACGAATCGCAGGTCGAACTTCCGTCCGCCGCCGGCCGCCAGAGCCTCCTCCAGCCGGAGTTGTGCCAGCAGCGCGGCCAGGCCAACGCCGCGCCGCTCCCGGACACGCCCGTCGAGCCGGCCAAGCGCCGTCGCCTCCGAGCGAATCACGACGCGGTTCAGCAGCCGCAGAGCGGCGTCGAGCTCTCCGGACTGCAGGCTCTGCAGAGCCGCGTCGAGCGTGCGCTGTTCGTCGTTCGCGTCGGGCTGCTCGCCCGGCTGGACCGCAAAACGGGGCGTTTCGCCGGCGGTAAACTCGCCGCGCTCGACCGAGGCGACCCGCGACCGCGCGAATCGCATCACGACGCCCGAGGCCGCCCCATCGAGCCAGGCGTCAAACAGTACCGCGTCGGGCGATTCGCGAACCAGCCGCCCGTGGTAGCAAGAACCGTCCGTGAGGCGCAGAATATCGGCCTGTGCAGCGACGGCCAGGCCCAGGACGATGACGAGTGACAGGCGTCGCACAAGATCCTCCGGCGCGCCAAGGCCAGCGCGCCCCTCGACGGCGTGATTATAGACCGATGACTCAGCGCGACAATGAACCAACGCCGGCCGGACGATTACGCGTCGGCATGATCGCCGACGACCGCCGCGGACCGGAGCTGCTCGCGGCGCTCGACTTGATTCCGGGGCTGGAGCTGGTCGCCGTCGCGGGCGAACGGCTGGCCGAACTCGCGCCGCACGCGGCCCGCTTCGACGACCGCCGCGCGCTCATCGCCCAGGGCGGCGTGCAGGCCGTCCTCCTGGCGGCCTCAACCCGCGCGGGCGTCGAACTTGGCGAAATCGCCGCCGCCGACGGAATCCATGTCTGGCGAACCGCCCCCATGGCACGCGACTTCAGCGAAGCGGTCGAGATCGTCCGGCGGCAGTCGGAGCGGCCGGGCGTCTATCGGGTCGCCTCGCACCACGAGCTGCTCTCGTCGGAGCTCTCGGCCGCGCTGGGCTCGCTCGAACGCTTCCGCCCGCGCTACGCCGAGTTGCGGCTGCGCGACGAGGGACCGACGCTCCAGAGCTGGCGCTCGAACCAGGTGGACGCGGGCGGCGGCGTGCTGATCAACGCGGCATACGCCCCGTTGGAGACGCTGGTCGCATTGCGCGGCCTGCCACAGTCGGTGTGGGCCGTGTCGGGCAGCTTGACCGGGCGGACCGGGCAGATGTCGCGCGAGACCGAGGACACTTGCGCCGCGCTGCTCAGCTATCAGGACAACGGCCTGACCTGCATCCGCGCCCAGTGGGACGTCGCCCCGCATGAGCGGCGCTTCTGGCTCGTCGATCCCGAGCACAGCGTCGAGATCGGCGACGACGTCGCCATTCGACCGACCGCCGGCGGCCGGGCGCGGCACTTCTCGCTGCCCAGCGAGTCGCTCGCCTGGGACCTCCGCCGTTTCGAGAGCCTGGCGCGGCTGAACGACGTCAGCGGCGCGGCACCGCTGTTCCAGAGTCATCTCGCGACCATGGCTCTTATCGAGTCGATCTACCTCGCCGCCCGGACTGGACAGCCCGAGGACCCGCACAAGCTCTATGAGGTCCAGCGATGGCCGCTGCCCGCCGAGTGATCCGCGCGGCCCGGCTGGGCGCCACACTGTGCGCCGTCGCGCTGGCCGCCGGCGGCTGCATGTGGCCGCGCGACCCGCTCGCCCTGCGCGTCTGGGCGGCCGAGGACTGCCGCACGATCGACCCCGGAACGCCTCCCGCGCTCGAGAACGAAATTTTCTCGGCGGCCCGCGGCCAGCTCCGTCTGTCGGCGGCAATCAACGAGACAGTCGCGTTTCAACTTGTGCTCTCGGCCGGCGTCGCTCAGCCGCGGCCGCTCAGCATTCACATCTCAGACTTGGCCGGCAAGAGTGCCGTGCTCTCGGCACGCGACGCGATCTCGATCTTCCGCGCGCATTGGGTACCGCTCAGCCACTACCGCTCGTGGTTCCCGCGTCACTCCGGGCTTCCCGCCGCGCCGCGGCTCTTCGCCGACGTCCTGGTGCCCTGGGAGGCACCGCTGGGCGGGGGGCCGCTGCGCGTCGACGGCACGCGCAACGAGATCATCTGGGTCGACGTCCGCATCCCGCCCGACACCGCCGCCGGAGACTATGTCGGCCGCGTCGAGTTGCTCGAACTGAATCGCGACGCGCCCGCATTCGCCTGCGAGCTGCGGCTGCGCGTGTTGCCGGTGGCGATTCCGCTGGAGCGCTCGGCGCCGCTGATCTGCCGTCTGGCGCCGGCCGATCTCTTTCGCGCGCAGCTCCGCTGGGATCGCGACGAAGGGTCGAGCGTCCGGCTGCTACCCGGCGCGGCCAGCCATCAGCCGGCCGTGCAGCTTCTGAATCAGACCGTCGCGCTGTTGCAGGCGCACCGCGCCAATCCGGTGCTCGACGGTTCGTACCCAAAATTCCGGCCCGTCGGCGACCGGCGCGTCGAAGTCGAGTGGGGACCCTACGACGCGCTGGTCGAAGCGTGGCTCGACGGCAGCGCGTTCGAAGATCGCGTCGGCCTGGCCCGCTGGCTGCTTCCAGTCTCGGCGAATCATCCCGACCCGCTGCCGGAAGGCGGCTTCGATTCGCCGCGCTTCGCCCGCCTGCTCTCGGATTATCTCACCAGTTGCGACGCGCACTTCGCCGAACGTGGCTGGCGCGATCGAGCCCTGCTGCGGCCGCTGCCGCCCGAGCCGCTCACACCGGAGTCGATGCGGCGCATTCGCCGCGCCGCCGGAATCGTCGCCCAGAGCGAGACCCGGCCGCAACTGGTTCTGCACGCTCCGTCTGCCTCGCTCCGCGCGCTGGGCTGGTTCAACGCCCCGGAGGTTGAGCTTCCCGACGCCGCCGTCCTCGCGCCGCCGGCGATGTGGGCCGCGCCGGCGGCGCTGGCCCGGCAGCGCGACCTGGGCAGTGCGGCGTACGTTGTGCCCGATCAGCCGCCGTACGCTCCATCGCTGGCGATCGAGGCACCGGCGACCGACGCCCGCCTGCTGCCGTGGCTGCTCTTCCGCTACGACCTGGCCGGTGCGTGGATCGAGCACGCGGCCGACTTCGGCGAGGATCCGTTCACTCCCGACCTCGGGCGCCGCGATCACGACTGGCTGGTCTACCCCGGCGCGCGGCATGGCCTGCCGGACTGCGCCATACCGTCGGTTCGGCTGAAACGCCTTCGTCGCGGCTCGCTGGATGCCGAGCTGCTGCGCCTGCTCGACCGGCACGGCAAGCGCTACCTGGCCGAGTCGATCGCCCGGCAGGTGATGCGCCGCGCGCTGACCGACGCGGCCCTCGATCACCTGCTGGACGTGGAATACGACGGCTGGACCCGTGACTGCGCGACGCTCGACCTGGCCCGCACGCTGATGCTCGAAGAGCTGGCCGGATCGTTCGAGCCCGGCTCCGAGGCCGACGCGGCCCGCCTGGCCAACCTGGCGCGCTGGGCGCGCCTGATGAACCGCGCCGAACGCGTCGCCGCCAGCGTCGACGGAACCCGGCTGCGCTTCGCCTCCGGCGCGCTGGGGGCCCGCGCCTACGTCAGTGTCTCCAATCTCATCGACCGCCCGCTCGAGGGCCGCTGGACGCTGCCGTCGCCGCCCGCCGGCTGGACGCTGCCACCCACGCCGCCCATTCGCGTCCCCCCGGGCGGCCGGATGGTGGGCGAGTTGGACGTCAGCCTGGCCGGTTTGGGATCGAACCGCGACGGCGTTTTCGACGTCGAGCTGCTGTTCGAGAGTGAAGCCATGGGTGCGTTCGCCGCGCCGGCCCGGCTGGCGGTGTCCGCCTGCCCACGCGTCGACGTCGCTCCGCGGATCGACGGCGCGCTCGACGACTGGCCACGCGGCTTCGCCAACGCCGCTGGCGACTTCCGGTTGCTCGGCGCCGGCCGCCTCGTCGCCGCCAGTGGGCGTGACGGCACCTCGGAGGAGCGCACCCGGCTGCCCACGCTGGCGACCAACGCCTTTTTCGCGCATGATGGCGAGCGGCTCTACGTCGCGGTTCGTTGCGCGCTGCGCGCCGGCGAGCGGCCCGTCGCTTTCTCCGATAATCGCCTCGCGATGGATGGCTCCGCACCCTGGGAGCAGGACGCCGTCGAGATCATCCTCGACCCGCTCTCGTCGCCGCGCGGCTCCACGGCGGATCTGTACGTGTTGCAGGTCAAGCCGAATGGGCTGCTGGCGGCGTATCGCGGATGCCCGACGCAACCGCCGATCGGCCCCGTGCAGCCGTGGGCCAGCGAGGTGCATGCGCGGGTCGAGACCACGTTTGACGCCTGGACGGTGGAGCTAGCGCTGCCGTTCAGTGCACTTCCGCCGGCGGCGCGCAATAACCGTGTCTGGGGGCTGAACGTCTCGCGGCTGGATGCACGCCGCGGCGAGTACTCATCCTGGTCGGCGGCACGCCGCCTGTGCTACGCGCCGCAGTCGCTCGGCAGCTTGATCTTTGCCGCTCCTTGAGCGTTACGACGTGCGTTGGGCCAGCGCGCCGATCGCCAGCCAGTTTGCGAACGAGACGACGGCGGAGAGGACCAGCAGGAACAGAGCGCCCGACTGGTGCCGCGAAAGCACTTCGACCGCGAACGCCGTCGCGCACAACCCCAGCGAGAGCGAGAACGAGGCAAATGCGGCCCAGCGCACGTCGCGGCGCAGCAGCACATGAAGTCCGATATACGTGGTTCCGATCAGGAATGCGATCAACCCCGACGCCAGCGTCGACGCCCGGGCCGGCTCGCCGCTCAGCGCTCGCTCCAGGATGGCCGGCGCCAGCCCCCAGGCAATCAGTAGCAGGCCGATCGTGAGATTGGCGGCGCGCGCCCACTGCAAGCTGTATTGCGTGCTCCAGTGCGCTGCGGTTCGGCTCATGGGCACCCCCTGCGGAGTCGCGCGTGGAGCGGAATTCCGCCCCCCCGTCATCCCATTGGTCGATCGGAATTCGCCCGCACTTGAAGAACGCCGTCGCGGAATCGCGGGCGACTTGTTATTCGATCCGCACGGCCGATAGTCGCTCGACGTCACGCGCCCGCGTGGCCACGGCCCGATAGCTCGATCGTCTCGACCTCGCGCGGCGGCGTGGGCTCCACCTTGGCGATGCGCGGCTCGGGCACCACCTCGATCAGCCGCCGCACGATCTGCACCGAATCCCATCCTTGCGCCTGGGCGGCGAAGTTGCACGCGATGCGATGTCGCAGCACGGGAATCGCGGCCAGGCGGATGTCGTCGAGGCTGACGGAATATCGGGCATCCATGGCGGCGAACGCCTTACCCGCCCAGAGTAGTGCCTGACCGGCCCGCGGCCCGGCGCCCCAATCCACGAATTTGGTGATGAAGTCGGGTGCGCCCGCGGTTTTCGGACGCGACGCGCGGACCAGCCGGGCGGCGTAGTCGACGACGTATTCGGTCACCGGAATCGCCGCGACCAGCTTCTGCATGTTCAGCATCTGCCGATCGTTCAGGACCGTCTGCAGCCCTCCAGGCGGTTCGCTGGTGGTCTGGGCGAGGATGCGTCGTTCTTCATCGAAGGCCGGATAATCGACCCAGATGTTGAACATGAAGCGGTCGAGCTGGGCCTCGGGGAGCGGGTACGTTCCCTCCTGTTCGATGGGGTTCTGCGTGGCGATGACGAAGAACGGGTTCGGCAGCGGGTAGGTCTCGGCGCCGGACGAAACTTCGCGTTCCTGCATGGCCTGGAGCAGTGCGGCCTGCGTCTTGGGCGGGGCGCGGTTGATCTCGTCGGCGAGCACGATGTTGGCGAACACCGGACCGCGCATGAATCGGAAGGCCCGCCGGCCGTCGGGCAGCTCGTCGATGACGTTGGTGCCGGTGATGTCGGAGGGCATCAGGTCGGGAGTAAACTGCACGCGTTTGAATTGCAGCGACGTGATTTGCGCGAAGGTCGAAACCATGAGCGTCTTGGCCAGGCCAGGCACGCCCACCAGCAGGCAGTGGCCGCGCGTGAAGATCGCGGCCAGAAGCTGCTGGATGACGTCCTGCTGGCCGACGATACGGCGCGCGAGTTCGTCGCGAATCAGGTGGGTGGAGCGGCCGAATTCGTTCAGCACGTGCGTGAAGGCTTCGCGGGCCATGGGCGGATAGCGTAGCCGCACGCCGCGCGGGAACATAGGCCGCGCTGGCCCGCGTGGTGGGCCGGCGTCTACTCTGTGAGCAGGGACGGCCCTGGAGAGGCTGAGAGTGGAGCGGGCAGAGTGTCCGCTGTTGTGCTGACGGTTGGCAGGCAAGATGCCTGCCCCACTCAGTTCTTTCTCCGACCCCGAACGGGCACGCGGGAGTAATGGTGGAAATCAGGCTGCTGCGTCCCGAACTGCTGATGGTCGCGGTGGCCGCATTGGGGCTGGCGGACCTCGCGACGGCTTGCCGCCGCCGGCGGGCCGACGCATCGCCCGCGGGCGCCGCTTCAGAGCGGGGAATGCCGCGGGCCGCGGCACTGCGGATCATGTCATGGACGCTGTTGCTGGCGCTGATCTGGCTGGCGCGGTCGGCGACCGGACGCGCCGCGCTCATCGCTGCCGGCGTCGCCGCCGTCGCCGCAACCCTGCTTGCCAGGACTCTCATACCGGCGGCACCGGCGCGGTTTGCGCGGATGAGGTGGATTGCGCGGGCCGCGGCGCTGTTCCTGGCGTTGCTGCTGATCGCACGGCCGCTGGTAAGCTTGGAAGTGTTCGAGCTCCGCCGGCCGCCGCTGGTCGTGCTGCTCGACGACTCGCGTTCGATGGGCTTGGCCGACGCGGATGCGCCCGGCGCAGCGGACAGCCGGCGATCCGCGGCGACGCTGCCGTCCGTCGACGAGCGGCCGTCGCGGGCGGAGCACGTCAACGCGGCTCTGTTCGGTGCGGCGGACGTGCTTGACGCGCTGCGCGAGCGCTACGACCTGCACGTGGGTCGCGTCGGCGATGCGGCGATCCTGCCCAGTTCCCAACCGGCAAGGGACGCGGACGCCTGGCAGATTGTGCCGCAGGCGGACGCCACGGCCCTGAGCGCCGCGTTGCGGCGGGCCGCCGTTCAGCAGGGGGAGGGGTTTGAGCACGCGGCTTGCGTGCTGCTGATTAGCGACGGCGCGGAGAACGTCGAGCCGCCCGAAGCGCTGACACAGGCTGCGGCCGAACTGGCGGAGCGGGGAGTTGCGTTGATTGCGGTGGGCGTCGGTCCGCGCGGCGAGGCTGGTCCGCGGCTGGTGCTCGAGCCGCTCTCACTGCCCGCGCGGATCGGGGTGCGTGATCGGCTCGTCGCCAGCGCGGCGATTCGCGCGACCGGGCTGGACGGTGAGACGTTGGGCGTGGCGGCCGGGTGGGACGGGCGCCGCGCGAACAGCGGCGAGCAGGCGATCCGCGGCGGCGATGCGCGACTGACGCAGGAACTGGACCTGCCGCCCGTCGCGCCGGGTTTGCACCGTGTGACGGTGCGGGCGACGGCTGGCGACCAGGTCGCCGAGCAGCATGCGGTCGTCGAAGTGCTGGAGGGGCGAATTCGCGTGCTGATGGCCGAAGCTGCGCCGCGCGAGGAGACCGCATTCCTGGCGCGCGTTTTGGCGGCCGATCCACGGTTCGAATTATCGCGGGTTTTTGCGCCAGCCGAGTCCGGCCCGGTCGAGACGACGACGGCCATCGGGGCGGACGCGTTCGAGGCCATCGACGTGGTCATCCTCGACCGCGTGCCGCGCTCGCGCCTGTCGGCCGCGACACTGCAGCGGATTGCCGACGGTGTGCGGGAGCGCGGCATGGGGCTGCTGATCAGCGGTGGAAGCAGCCTCGGCGCGCTGCGCTATGCGGGAACGGAACTTGAGGACCTCGCGCCAGTCGAGTGGTCGGCAAACCGTGCCGCGCGCGAGCGGTCGGGCGGCGAACGCCGATTCGCGCTGACCGACGCCGGGCGCCGGCATGCGGTCTTTGTCACCTCGTCGGCGGACGGCGAACTGACCTGGGTCGATCTACCCGACGTGCGGGGCAGCGCGCGGTTTTCAGCGCCCAAGCCGCTGGCGGAAGTGTTGGTGGTCGATGAGGCGGGTGCCGCGCTGCTCGCGGCGCACGAGGCTGGGCGCGGGCGGGCCGCGGTGGTCGGGTGGGACGCGTGCTGGCACTGGGCGCTCTTGTCCGACGCGGGCCGGGAACTGCATGCGCGTTTCTGGCGGCAAATGGTGCTCTGGCTGGCTCACCGGCGGCCGACAGCCTGGGTTCTGCCCGATGAACCGGAGTACCTGCTCGATGCAGTCCGTTCGGGACTGCGCAGCGTGAGAATTCGCGCGGGGGTGACGGCGCAGGCGCCGTTCGGTGCATCATCGGCGGCGACGCAACCGACGAGCGGGCCGGCGGCGCGGCTGACGCTCACAACGCCGGCCGGTGAAGAACAGGAGTGCATGCTGCATGAGGCCGGCGGCGAATGGCACGCGGAGCTGACACGAATTCTTCCCGACGGGCGACTCCTTGTGGCGGGGGAGTACCACGTCACGTTTGAAACAGCCGGGCCTGATGGCGAGGTACTGGCGGCCGAGAACGCGTTTCGGCTGTCGGCACAAGATGTTGAGTTGATGCCGCCGACGTCGAATCTCGAGCTTCTGCGCGGGGCGGCGGAGCGCACGGCGGCGGCGGGCGGGCGCTTCGCAGAGTTGGGCGAGCTTGAGACGGTCTTGCGCGAACTGGCGGCTGTCGAGCGGCGCGAAAAATCGGTTCGTCGGATCGATCACGACCTGGTCGTGAGTTGGCGCTGGCCGGCATTTGTATTGCTGGTCGCGGCGCTGTCGTGCGAGTGGGGGTTGCGGAGGCGCGCGGGGATGATTTAGAGACTGGCCCGGCGCGCTGTGCGCGTCAGATCGAGCCGCGCGCGTTGGACCGAGCCGCGCGCAACGGACCGAGCCGCGCGCATTGGATCGAGCCGCGCGCGTCAGCAAGCGGTTTCTTAGCCCCGCGCGGGTGCGCTCGGTGACGGGCGCACTCGAGCGCGGCCAGGAAACCGCTCCCTTACGGTCGCGGCTCGGATCCGGCGTCGCGGCTCGGATCGGGCGCCGCGCGCATTGGACCGAGCCGCGCGCATTGGACCGAGCCGCGCGCGTCAGCAAGCGGTTTCTTAGCCCCGCGCGGGTGCGCTCGGTGACGGGCGCACTCGAGCGCGGCCAGGAAACCGCTCCCTTACGGTCGCGGCTCGGATCGGGCGCCGCGCGCATTGGACCGGGCCGCGCGCGTCAGCAAGCGGTTTCTTCGCCCCGCGCGGGTGCGCTCGGTGACGGGCGCACTCGAGCGCGGCCAGGAAACCGCTCCCTTACGGTCGCGGCTCGGATCGGGCGTCGCGCGCATTGGACCGAGCCGCGCGCATTGGACCGAGCCGCGCGCATTGGACCGAGCCGCGCGCGTCAGCAAGCGGTTTCTTAGCCCCGCGCGGGTGCGCTCGGTGACGGGCGCACTGGAGCGCGGCCAGGAAACCGCTCCCTTACGGTCGCGGCTCGGATCGGGCGTCGCGGCTCGGATCGGGCGTCGCGCGCAACGGACCGAGCCGCGCGCGTCAGCAAGCGGTTTCTTCGCCCCGCGCGGGTGCGCTCGGTGACGGGCGCACTCGAGCGCGGCCAGGAAACCGCTCCCTTACGGTCGCGGCTCGGATCCGGCGTCGCGGCTCGGATCCGGCGCCGCGCGCATTGGACCGAGCCGCGCGCGTCAGCAAGCGGTTTCTTCGCCCCGCGCGGGTGCGCTCGGTGAAGGGCGCACTCGAGCGCGGCCAGGAAACCGCTCCCTTACGGTCGCGGCTCGGATCGGGCGCCGCGGCTCGGATCGGGCGCCGCGCGCAACGGACCGAGCCGCGCGCGTCAGCAAGCGGTTTCTTAGCCCCGCGCGGGTGCGCTCGGTTACGGGCGCACTCGAGCGCGGCCAGGAAACCGCTCCCTTACGGTCGCGGCTCGGATCCGGCGTCGCGGCTCGGATCGGGCGTCGCGGCTCGGATCGGGCGTCGCGGCTCGGATCCGGCGTCGCGGCTCGGATCGGGCGTCGCGGCTCGGATCCGGCGTCGCGGCTCGAAAGGGGGGTGCTTTTCGCCAGTTCGCGTTCGTCAGGGCGCGACGGGCGCTCCGGCCTTGCCGGCCGCGCCGCGGTGCGACGCGTTGCTGCTGGTGCCGGGCAGTTTCGGCGTCAGGAGAACGGCCTTGGCCTTGCCCTGTGCGTCGGTGCCGCGCGCAAGAATCTGCCCGGCGTCATTGATGGCCAGCGCCTCGACGAGGCGGAAGCCGAGCGGGCTGGTCAGCACGTCGTTCACATCGACCAGGCCCGTCGCGGCCGACCAGAGGAACGCCGACTGCTGCCAGTTGTCGCCGCGAATCGCCTGCCCGACGATCTGCCCGCGGTTGTTCAGACCATTGGGAGTGAGCATTCCATCCTCGATGGCACCAATGTCGAGCATGCCCGTCTGATCCGTGTAGATGAACGTGCGCTGCATGCAGGTTTGCGGCAGGTACCAACCGGCGACGTCGC
The DNA here is from genome assembly GCA_022072445.1 of Phycisphaerae bacterium. Taxonomy (GTDB): domain Bacteria; phylum Planctomycetota; class Phycisphaerae; order UBA1845; family Fen-1342; genus JAJVHV01. The sequence continues at coordinate 63,362 of JAJVHV010000006.1, forward strand.
CGCGCTCGTTGATGAATTGACCCTGGCTCATCAGGATGTCTTCGAGCGTTTGAAGGTCCTCCATTCCGGCGCCGTCGCTGTAGCGGAACGCGTGCTGCCAGCCTTCGCTGGAGGACGATGTGCCGGTCACCTGTCCGGCGGCGTTGATGGCATTTCCCACGCTGAAGCTGCCGCCGAGCGTTCCCAGCGGCATCATGAAGCCGTCCTCCCAGCGGAACGCCTGCGTGTCGCTGGTCGACGCGCTATAGCCGCACACCTGGCGGTTGTCGTTGACGCCGGTCGCGTAGCTGTACGCACCACCCAGCGTTCCGAGGTCGTGAAGTGTGTTTTCACTGGTGACGAAGTAGCCGTGATAGGTCGTGTCGTCCGACAGGGCCCACGAGCCGGCGATGTCGCCATTGGCGTTGACCCCGGCGACGTTGCCCTGCGTCCCGTTGAAACAGGCGACGAGTTCCATCCCGCGTTCGGCGGTGTGACGGAACGGGAAATTAAACGTCTGCGAGCCCGACTGGATGCCCATGACGCCGGCGACGGTGCCCGCGGCGTTGATCGCCGAGCCGTAGCTGTGGTCCATTCCGAATGTGTCGATGTTCTGGATGCCGGTTCCGTCATCCAGAAACGCGTGCACGTCGCCGGTCTGGAGGTTACCGGACTGGCCGGTTGCCAGGCCGGCGGCGCTCAGCGCCAGTCCCTGCGTCGAGCCGCCGGTGAGCGACCCGAGCACGGTCGGCTGAAATCGGATCGGTTTCTCTGCCATCGCCAGTGCTGTCAGCGTCAGTGTCGCAGCCAGAACGGCGTGGTGGGGGAGTGACTTTGCCCGCATGTTTGGAAGCTCCTTGGAAATGTGAACCCGGACCGGCGGCCCCGGGAAGGATGCCGGTCGCCCGAAACGGGCCGGACCGGCGAACCGAGGTCGCCGCCGGCCCCTGCGAGCCTCTCAATCTGCCAATGTCGGGCGTCGACCGGTATCTTGCGTCGGATTTCGTGAAATTTCGTGCGGAGAGGCGGGTGTTCGGCCCGGCGACCCGGTGCCGTCTGCGCGAGCCAGGCCCGAACGCCCTCCGGGCGGAGCGCGAACGGCTGCAAGAGATCCAGGCGGTGAGACGCCTGACTGCGAGCGCGCGCCCTCCGGGCGATGTGACTGCGCCGCCTGCAAAGCGGCGGTTGCCGTGGCAGCCGGTTGCGGGGCGGTCCCTGCGGGCGTACAACTCCGCGCTTCCGAGCGTATGGAGCACCGACGTTGCCGGACAATCCAGCCCCAGCGACGCAAGTACTTCCGCCCGTCCAGCCGCCGACACCGCGCGCCGCGCGCTGGCTGCTGCGCGTGTTGGCCGTGGCGGCGGTTGTCGTGGGACTATTGGGCGTGCGCTGGGCCTGCCGCACCGTGCTGCGCATCGAGACGGCGGTCGACGCGCTGCACCGCCAAGCGGTTTTCGGGCTGGGCATCGGGGCAATCGTCGCCGGCGGCGGTCTGCTGCTCATTCAGCGCCGCGTCGAGCGCGTCGGGCTGCGGGCCATGGACGACTTCACGGCGCGGATCGACCGCCTGACCGGCTCCGCCCGCGGCGCCGAGCTGGTGATCGTCAGCCTGCTCGGGCTGTTCCTTGAGGTGCTCCTGATCCGCTGGCACGCCACCGAGCTGCGCGCCGCCGCCTATTTCAAGAACGTGACGCTTCTGGCCAGCTTCCTGGGCCTCGGGCTGGGCTTTGCCGCGGCAAACCGGGCGCGGCTGGCGTTCATGAGCGCGCCGATCGCGCTGGCGATTCAGATCATCGCCATCACCGTCATGGGCCGCGGCCAGCTCGACGATCTGCTGAAACACCCCTCGAATGTGTGGCTCTGGGGCGTCGCGCAGGCCGAGTTCGACTGGACACGGTCGTGGTGGGAGCAGCGCGTCTACCTGGAGCAGGCCGGCCTGTTCTACGGCTTTTTCGCCGCGCTCTACGTCAGCACCATTCTGATTTTCCTGCCGATTGGCCAGCTCACGGGACGGCTGATGCGCGGCGTTGCGCCGATCCGGGCGTACACGCTGAACATCGTCGGCAGCCTGGCCGGCGTCGCGCTGTTCGGAGCCGTCTCGTTTCTGTGGCTGCCGCCGGTGGTGTGGTTCGGGCTGGCGGGCCTGTCGATGTGCTGGCTGGCGCGGCACGAGCCGCGCGGCGCGACGAGCAGCGCGTTGGCCATGTTGCTGGCGCTGATTTCTCTTGGACACGCGACGCTGCCCGATGCGCTCGAAATCTATTCGCCGTATCAGCGGCTCGAAGTGACGCGCGAAGTTGTCCGCGACGTGGACGGATGGCCGCTGGACACCGGCGTACTGATCAGCGCCAACAAGGCTTATCACCTGCGTACCGCCAATCTGGCGGACGAATTCGTCGGGCTCCATGGCGAGCGATTCCAGCGGCTGCGGGGGATGCAAGCGGCCTACAACCGGCCGTATCGCTTCGTCGCCACGCCGGCCGAGCCCGAGTTTCGCGTGCTGGTGGTGGGGGCGGGAGGCGGCAACGACGTGGCCGCCGCGCTGCGCAACGGCGCCACACACGTCGACGCTGTTGAAATCGACCCCGCGATTCTCGAGCTCGGTCGCCGCTATCATGCCGAGCAGCCCTACAGCGACCCGCGCGTCAGCGCCCACGTGAACGACGCGCGGGCCTTCATGCGCCGCGCGGCGGGCGGGCAATACGACCTGATCGTCTTCGGCCTGCTCGACTCGCACACGCTTCTGTCGGGCATGTCCGCCGTGCGGCTCGACAATTTCGTCTACACGGTCGAATCGCTGCGCGAAGCGCGGCGGCTGCTCAAGCCGCGCGGCGTCGCGGCGCTGTCGTTTGCCACCGGCAACGCCGGATATCTCGCCACGCGTCTGCACGACATGTTGAAAGACGCGTTCGGTCACGAGCCGCGCTGCATTGCGCTGGGCTACGACGATGGCATGATGTTCCTGGCGTCGGCGGCCGACGATCAGGCCGGCGGTTCGCCTCTCAACCTCGTGCCGCCTGTGCCGGGCGAGACAGCGATCCAGGTTCAGAGCGGCATTGCGGCTGCGACGGATGACTGGCCGTTTCTCTATCTGCCGGGTCCGCGCTGGGAGGAGCTGCCGCGTTCCTATTTGGTGATGGTGGGGATTCTGGCGCTGATTTCCGTGGTCTGGGTGCTGGCGGGCTCGGGCCGCGTCACGGGTGTCAGTCCGCACTTCTTCTTTCTGGGCGGCGCGTTCCTGCTGATCGAGACCAAGGGTATCACCGAACTGGCGCTGGTCTTCGGCACGACGTGGATCGTCAGCTCGGTCGTCATCGCCGCGATCCTGGCGCTGATCCTGCTCGCCAATTCGTTTGTCACCGTCTGGCCGGCACAGCATCGCGGTGTTCATTATGTGCTGCTGGCCGCCAGCCTGATCGCCGGCTACTTCGTGCGCATCGAGTGGCTGCTGCACTGGGGCTGGGCGGCCGCCGCCTGCGGGGCGACCGTTCTGCTCGTGCTGCCGCTGTTTTTTGCCGGCGTCATCTTTGCCACGTCGCTGACTCAGGCGGCTTCGCTGCCGCGCGCTTTCGCCAGCAACCTGCTGGGCGCGATCCTCGGCGGTCTGTGCGAATACAGCTCGATGGCGCTGGGCTTCCGCAATCTGTATCTCGTCGGGCTGGGGCTGTATGCTCTTTCGTTTGTGACGCTGCCGCGGCGGCGCGTCGCGGCGGCGATGGCGAATTGAGCGGCGGGAGATCGAGCCGGCCTCCGGGGACGGCGCCAGCCCGTCGGCGTGCACGCGGCCTGCTCGACGACGTGCCGGCGGCGACGCAGGTTCGTCGCGCGATGGAGAGGTTGGAATGAGCTGGAAAACGATCGATCGAAACACGGTCGACGCCGACCATGAAGGACCGGGGCTGAGCGCGGCGGCCAAAGAGAAGATTCGCGGCTTCTTTCCGCGCTATCCGACCCGCCGCGCGGTCGTGCTGCCGGCGCTGCACATCGCGCAGGACGAGATCGGCCATGTCTCGCTGGCGGCGATGCGCGACATCGCCGAGCTGCTCGAGATTCCGCCCGCCGCGGTCATGGACGTGGTGACCTTCTACACGCACTTCTGGACTCATCCGAAGGGCCGAAAAGTCATCACCGTCTGCCGCTCGCTGACCTGCCAGCTTATGGGCCAGCCCGCGCTCCAGCAGGCCGTCGAGGCGCGACTGGGTGTGGGTGAGCACGGCACCAGCGCCGACGGCCAATACGCGCTGATGACCGAGGAGTGCCTGGCGGCCTGCGACCACGCGCCGTGCATGATGATCAATGAGAAGATGCATCGCCGCGTCCGTGTCGAGGACCTCGATCGGATTCTGGCGGATCCGCGGAACGACCAGCTCGACGTGCAGCGCAGCGACCTGTTCGACGCGCCGTAGCGTGTGCCCTCCGTGGCCACGGCCGTAGCGTGTGCCCTCCGTGGCCACGGCCGTAGCGTGTGCCCTCCGTGGCCACGGCCGTAGCGTGTGCCCTCCGTGGCCACGCGTGGAACTGACACGATGGACCGCCACTCTCGGCAGAGAATCGCACGCCAGAACGTCCCAGCCACTTGGGGGCGCCGCCGTGCCGTTCGCCTGTCGCCCGAGATATACGCATCCGACATCCCGGTCCATTTCACGATCTGCGCAGACGCCGGCCGCCCTTTCGAGTCCGTCGCAGTGGCACAGATGGTCATCGGCGCCGTGGAGCGCGCCATGGAACTCCGGGCGCATCGACTGTATGTCTACTGCCTGATGCCGGACCACCTGCACGTGCTGGTATCAGCCGGCGACTCCGGAATCAGCGTCGAGCAATCGATCGACCGCTTCAAGAGCATTACGACGAATTGCGCCTGGAAGCTCGGACTCAGCGGAATACTCTGGCAGGCGTCGGCACGCGATCGCGTCATGCGCTCGGGCGAGCGGTTGGACACGCTCGTTCGATACATTTCGGATAATCCGGTTCGCGCCGGGCTTGTGAGTTGCTGGATGGACTGGCCCTATACGAAGGTGTTTGTGGAGATTTGATCGCTACGTGGGCACGGCGGCCCGACGCTACGAGGGCACGGCGGCCCGACGCTACGTGGGCACGGAGGCCCGACGCTACGTGGGCACGGAGGCCCGACGCTACGTGGGCACGGCGGCCCGACGCTACGTGGGCACGGCGGCCCGACGCTACGTGGGCACGGAGGCCCGACGCTACGGAAGTGAGCATGGCACACGAAAAATTTCTGCTGAAAAACGTCGGCAAGCGCCACAGCACCTCGCTGGCCGCCTATAAGGCGTCGGGCGGCTACGACGGCGCCGCCGCCGCGATGAAGCTGAAGCCCGACGAGCTGGTCGAGCTGGTCAAGAAGGCCAACCTGCGCGGCCGCGGCGGCGCGGGCTTCCCCGCCGGCATGAAATGGTCGTTTCTCCCGCCCAAACGCGACATTACGTACCTGTGCGTCAACGCCGACGAATCCGAGCCGCCCACCTTCTGCAACCGCGTGCTCCTGGAGAGCGACCCGCACATGGTGCTCGAGGGCGTCCTGATCGCCGCCTACGCCACGCGCACGACGACCGCTTACATCTACATGCGCGGCGAATTCACCGAGCAGTTCCACATCATGCAGAAGGCACTGGACGAGGCGTACGCCGCCGGCTATTTCGGCAAGAACATCCTCGGCAGCGGCTACGACCTGGAGTGCTACATTCATCGCGGCGCCGGCGCCTACGTCTGCGGCGAGGAAACCGGGCTGATCGAGAGCCTCGAAGGTAAGCGCGGCTGGCCGCGGATCAAGCCGCCTTTTCCCGCGGTCGAGGGGCTCTTCCGCAAACCGACGGTCGTGAACAACGTCGAGACGCTGGCGTGCCTGCCGCACATCCTGACGCGCGGCGTCGATTGGTGGCTGGCGCTTGGTTCGCCCGGGTCGCATGGCACGAAGCTCTACTGCGTCAGCGGGCCGGTCAATCGCCCCGGCTGCTACGAAGCGCCGCTGGGCATCACGGTTCGCGAGCTGATCTACGGCGACGACTTTGGCGGCGGCATGGCCGGCGGGAAGAAGGTCAAGGCCGTCTTCCCCGGCGGGCTGTCGATGGGGGCGCTGCGGGGTGACGTCTTTCCGAAGATCCCCGCCGCCGGCAGCATCGACCTGAAACAGGACTTCGACGAGCTCGACTGCAAACTGGATTTCGACGACGTCCGCAAATACGGTCTGCTCGGCCTCGGCACCGCCGCCGCCGTCGTTGTGCCGGACGACGCCGACATCCGCGACGTGCTGCTGAATGTGTCGCGTTTCTACGCGCACGAGTCTTGCGGCCAGTGCACGCAATGCCGCGAGGGCACGGCCTGGATGTACAAGATCGCGCAGCGCCTCCGCGCCGGCGCCGGCCGCAGCGTCGATCTCGACATCCTGGTCGAGGTTTCGCAGAACATGGGCATGATGCCCGGCATGAGCATTTGCGGCCTGCCCGACGGCGCCGCCTGGCCCGTTCGCACGCTCGTGCAGCGCTTCCGTGCCGAGTTCGAGCGCCACATCGCCGCTCAGCCGCCCCGCGCCGCGGAAGAGCACATCCGCCGGGTCAATCCGGCGGCGTATGAGCTGCCGATTCTGGGTGCGCGCGTCGGGGCGTGAGCGGCGGGCAGTGAAAAGTGGCACGTGAAAAGAGGCGAGTGGCCCGTCGTCAGCGTCCCGACGCCGAACTCACTCGCTCGCGGGTCCGGCAATCAACTGATGTACGTAGCGCGTGTTACGCACCACGATCTGCCCGTTGAACTCACTGATTGTGCCGGCCCCGCCGGCGGATGCCCAGGACGCCGGCTCGACGGTCGTCTGGATCAGCTCAATCAACTTCGCCGCGGGCGACGCCGGCTCGTTCTCGGCTTCAGATTCTTCCGGCACGAACGAGTCGACGCTCACGCCGTCCGCCGACACCGACGCCGTTCGCAATCGCGCCGCATTGCGAAACCGCGGCACATTTGCCAGCAAATCGCTCACTGAATACACGCGCGTCACCAACGCGCGGTCAAAGTGCTCGACGGTCGAGATGACGATCAGCTCCGGGGTCGCTTGGTATGCCAACCGGCCATCCGCGCCGCCGGCCTCGCTGAGTACAAATGCCAGCGCCTGCGAGAGCGTCAGCCTGCGCGCTTTGAGTGTGATGGGCGTCTGGCGGCTGACGCCGTGCGACTCGACGGCCGACCACTGAACGATGATGTCGAGGTCCGCCGCGCGGCCAAGCTGGTCGAGAGCGGCCTGGAGCGGCGATTCGTCGAGTTGGACGTTGGGCAATCGTTGATCGAGCATTTGCAGCGTCGATCGGGGTGTGCCGCGGCCCGCTGTCGCGGCCGCCGGCGCCTTCGGCGTCGTGCGGCTGGTGGTTTGCCCCGCCGCTGTGAGAGTCACGAGAAGTGTCAGAAACGCGGGGCGTACCACGCGACGGATGCTGGTCATTGGTCTGCCTCGCGATGAACCGGATTTCGGAGCATGCGGCCGTTAATGGACTTGAAGGCCGCCGGTGCATCTTGGACGCAGACGATGCCGCCCCGGTTCCCGAAGGTGCGTGTTTCAGCCGACGTGCGTCCGATTTGGCTCGACTGTGCCCGGCCCGTCGCGCGTCATGCGCTGAAGCGCGTTGTTCGCCAGCATGCCGATGATGACCAGCACGGCGACCGTGACGACGATCCCCGTCGGCATCAGCCAGGGCCGCTTCAGTCCGCCCATGCTGAATTCTCTCAGGCCCGCCGCCAGAAACGCCGCCGCGCAGCTTCGCGGCGCCAGGCCGATCAGCGTCCCCAGCGCGAACACCGGCAGCCGCACGCCGGCCGCCGCCAGCACCAGATTCGTCGCCGCAAAAGGCGAATTCGGCGGCAGGCGCAGCAGCGCTACGATTCCGAGCGTGCGCAGCCAGCCACCGCCGAGCAGCGCCTCGTAAACGGCTTTCCACTTGCGATTTTCGTCAATCAGCGCTCGAGCGCGGTCGCCGCCGGCGGCGCGTGCCACGCCCCAACCCAACACCGCGCCGAGGGCGAACCCGGCCGAGGCCGCGGCGCTGCCGCGCCACGCGCCAAACGCCCACCCGCCCAGCGCCGATTGGGCGTAGGTCGGCAGCAGCGCCAACCCGCTGCTCAGCGCGAACAGCAGGACGTACAGCGCCGGACCGACGTCGCCGTGCGAGCGGAACCAGGCCGCCAGGTCGTTGATGTAGTAGAGCAGCAGGAACCCGCCCACTCCCGGCAGCGTGACCGAAACGACCGCCAGCGGCCCCAGCGGCCCCAACCGCCGCAGCGTCTCGCGCACGTCCTGCCCCGGCTTCTGCGGGGCCGATTCATCGGATGGTGGAGGCTGCGGTGTTTCCGCGTTCATGGCCCGAGCCTAGCCGCCGCCGTCGGGCACGGTCAACCGCACAACGCGCGAACCCGGCTTGAGCGAGGCAGCGCCCGTGACTATCCTCCGTGTTTTCGGACGCCGCGACGGCCCCACCGCGGCCTCCGGGAAACCCAGAACCGTATGCGACGGAGGCCGCCGCCATGACGCTCGATGACATCCTGCTCGAATGTGAAGACAAGATGGACAAGGCCGCCGACCACCTCAAGCAGGAGCTGCGCTCCGTCCGCACCGGCCGCGCCAGCACCGGCCTGGTCGAGCATCTCAAGGTCGAAGTCCCGTCCTACGGCTCGACCATGTCGCTCCGCGAGCTGGCGACGCTCGGCGTGACCGAGGACAACAACATCATCATCAAGCCGTTCGACCCCAGCACGCTCAAGGACATCCAGCGCGCCATCGAGACCAGCGACATCGGCATCAACCCGCAGAGCGACGGGAAAATGATCCGCCTGCCCGTTCCGCCGCTTTCGACCGAGCGCCGCAACCAGATCATCAACCAGATCAAGCAACTGGCCGAAGCGCAGAAGGTCACGATCCGCAACGCCCGCCGCGACGCCAACAAGGCCATCGAATCGGCCCAGAAGGCCAAGACCGTGACCGAAGACGACGCCGAAAGCGGGCAGGAGTCGGTGCAGAAGCTGACCGACGACTACTGCAAGAAGATCGACGTCATGCTCGCCGATAAGTCGAAGGACATCATGGAAATCTAGCACCGCGCCCCAGCCGCAGCGTCCAGCGCCGTCGCCTCGCTTTGTCGCCTCCCCGGATCGTCCGTGCCACGCTGTCATCCGCTCATCGCCGGCCTCGCCCTGCTGATCCTCACCGGCCTGGCCTATCTCCCGGTCGGCCGTGCCGGGTTCATCTGGGACGACGATCACTACGTCACCGAAAATCGCACGCTGCACTCGCTCGACGGACTGCGCCGCATCTGGCTCGAGCCGCGCGCCATCCCGCAGTACTACCCCCTCGTCCACACCTCGTTCTGGGTCGAGTATCAGCTCTGGGGGCTGCGCCCGCTCGGCTATCACGCCGTCAACGTCGCCCTCCACGCCCTCAGCGCCGTCCTGCTCTGGCGGCTGCTGCGCGCTCTCGCCGTTCCGGCGGCGTGGTTCACCGCCGCCGTCTTTGCGGTTCACCCGGTCTGCGTCGAATCCGTCGCCTGGGTCACCGAGCGAAAAAACGTGCTCTCGCTGTGCTTCTACCTCGCGGCCGGCCTGTGCATCCTTCGCGCGCTGCCCGCACAGCGCGCCGTGGATGTCCCCAGTGACGCCGCCCCGCCCCGCCCATACGTCCGGCACTGGTACGCACTCGCGCTACTCGCTTTTCTCGCCGCCATGTGGAGCAAGACCGTCGCCTGCACCTGGCCCGCCGCCGCTCTGGTCGTGCTCTGGGCGCGCGGCGGCAGCCTCCGCCTGCGCGACGTCGCGCTCATGCTCCCGTTCCTGGCGATCGGCGTTGCCCTCGGCCTGCACACCGTGGCGCTCGAAAGGGAGCAGGTCGGCGCGCTGGGGCCCGAATGGAACTTCTCGACGGCCGATCGCTGCCTGATCGCCGGCCGCGCCGTCTGGTTCTACGCGTTCAAGCTGATCTGGCCCGCGAACCTCATGTTCATCTACCCGCGCTGGCAGATCGACGACGCCGACGCCCGCCAATACGTCTACCCCGCCGCGCTCCTGGGCCTCCTCGTGGCCCTGTGGCTGCTCCGCCGCCGCATTGGCCGCTGGCCGCTCGCGGCCACCCTGGTCTTCACCGGCACGCTCTTCCCCGCCCTGGGCTTCTTCAACGTGTTCCCGATGAAGTTCTCCTTCGTGGCCGACCATTTTCAGTATCACGCCGCCATCGCGCTGCTCGCCCTCTTCGCCGCCACAGCCGCCCGGCAGCTCGAGCATTACCACGCGCCGCGTGCCGTGACCATCGCCGCCGGCGCCGCCGTCATCGCCGCGCTCGCCGCCACGACATTTCGCCAGGCCGGCGTCTATCGCGACAGCGACTCCGTCTGGCGCGATTGCATTGCCCGCAATCCAACCGCCTGGATGCCGCGCGCCAACCTCGGCTACGACCTCTTCAAACGCGGCGACCTCGCCGCCGCCACGCCGCTGCTCGAAGAGGCGGCCCGCATGCGCCCCACCGACTCGCGCCAGCTCGTTAATCTGGCCAACGCCTACATCGAATCCGGCCGCCTGCCCGACGCCTATCGCGTCCTGCTCGACGCGCTGAACGCAAACTCCACCGATCCCGAAGTGCACTACAGCCTCGGCGTCTACTTCAGCCGCGCCAACGAGCCCGACAAAGCCATCAGCCGCTTCACCGACGCCATCCGTGGCAACCCCGAGTACGCCCAGGCGCACGCCAATCTCGCCGCCATCCTGCTGACCCGCGGCCAGGCCGGCGACGCGCTGCCGCACCTTCAACACGCCATCACGCTGCGCCCCGACCTCTACGAGCCGCGCTACCAGCTTGGCGTCGCCTGCCTGATGCTGCAGCGCCTCGACGAAGCCACCGCGCACCTCACACAGGCCGCGCAGATGCGGCCCGAAAACGTCATCGGCCGCATCGTCCTGGCCGGCGCGCTTGAATCGGCCGGCAAGCCCGCCGCCGCCCTCGACGAGCTTCGCGCCTGCGTCCGGCTCCACCCCGATTCCGTCGAAACCCTCACCCGTCTCGCCTGGCTTCTTTCAACCTGCCCCGAAGACGCCCTCCGCCGCGGCGACGAGGCGTTGCAGCACGCCCGCCGCGCCGTCCAGCTCGCCGCGGCGACCGACCCGCGCCCGCTGGACGCCCTGGCCGCCGCCCAGGCCGAGCTGCGCCAGTTCGACCAGGCCGTCGCGACCGTCCAGCAGGCGCTCGCGCTCGCTCAGCAGCACGGCGACACGGCCCTGGCCGATCAGATCGCCGCCCGTCTTGCGCTCTATCGCGCGTCGCAGCCGTTTCGGACGAATCGCCCCGCCCCGTAATCGGCAAACGGCTCCAGTCCGACGTAGGGTGCATCCCTGATGCACCGCACAGCCGTTGAACGCGGATGGTCTGGTGTGACGAAGGACAACGCTTCGAATCAACACCCATCGGTGGCAAGCAGGTAGCGCAGGTCGGACCGTTGCGACCTGCCGCTCGACTTCGGACGCCGCCGAGGGCGTCGCCTCCGCTGGCCGTTTCGACGCCGAAGGCGCCGCGCCTCCAGCCCAGGGCTGCCGCGCACTGGGTCATCGACCAGCGACCAGAAGCTAGCCCGAAGGAGTTGCGACCCTGCCGCGCTGCTGTTAGCGCACCTCACACACCGTCACATCCGCGCGCCGTCCCTCGGGCGTCACGACCAGCTTCTGCATCGTCCCGTCGCGAAACTCGCCTTCAACCGTCGTTTGGCCCGGCGCGTGCAGCTTGAATGACACGTTCCAATCGCGCGGCCAAGCCGGCAACAACACAATCTTCCGCCCGTCGCATTGTATCAGCATCAGTTGCAGCGTGCTCATCAGGTTGCCGTTGTGGCACTGATCCGGCAGCCAGTCGAAATTCGGCCCCCACATCGCCGGAAACCGATGCTTCGCGTGGCTGTTGCCCGCCTTCGCCAGAATGTTCGCCCGCGCTTCGTCCGTCAGTCCGAGCAACGCAGCGAACTGCCCATCCTGCGTCCAGCCGTGCGTCATCTTGTCATGCCGCCGCGCATACGCCTCGCGCGCCAGCCCGGCGTCGGCGTGGTCGAAATCGATCAGCCGGAACGGAAACACCGCGTACAGTTCCGGCGTCTCCACGTTTTGCCGTGTCGGCTTGAACGACTCCGCCGCCGCCAGCATCCGCACGCCGCCCTCCTCGCGCGTCGGGAGCGGCGGCAGCGCCGCCGCCAGCCGATCCCACAACGCGCGATCCGTCGTCGAGCCGACGTCCGGCGGGAGCGACCTCAGCCGCGGCAGCACCGCGTGCAGCCCCGCCACGGTCGGCATGTCGTTCACCACGTCGTACCAGTGCGTCTCCAGCGCCTGCGTCGGCGTGATGCGCAGCTTGCCCGCCGCGTCGCGCGAAAAGCGGCTGTCGAAGTACTCCAGCACCGCCGCCGCCATTGGCACGACGCGTTGCCGCGCAAACGCCTCATCGCGCGTGTAGTCCCAGTAGTCCAGCATCAGCGCCAATAGCTCAGGTCCCTGGTTCCACGCGTACTGCCACCACGGGCACAGCACCTCGCCGGGCGCGTGCCCGGTCCGATCCCAGCCGTAATCGCCGTTGCTGTACGTCCCGAAGATCGACATCGTCTCGGGAAAGTACGCGCCGCGCGCCCCATACCACGACGCCGCCCGCGCCCGGCACAGCGGCAGCGCCTCCTCGTAGACTCGAAACAGCGGCAGCATCATCTCCCAGTCGCCCGCCGCCGCCATCCCGTGCAGCGGCAAACGCATGTTCTGCCACCAGTACCCGTCGCCCCAGCGGCGATAGTCGGCGTTGTGCGTCGCGCCGCTGGTGTACACCGGTTCGACGTTGAAGATCGAGCCGTTGAACTTGATCGGGTATGCCCCGCGCCCGGCACAGGCCTGCATCCAGCGCGACAGCACATAGCCGCGCGTCACTGGCGACGGACACGGCGGCAGGTCTCCGTCGCGCGCCGATGCGTCGCTCGCCGCGGCTCGGTCTCCATCGACGAAAATCCACGACCGCTGCCAGAACGCGTTCCACCAGCGCTGTGCTTCGGCCCGCGCCGCGTCCGGCGGCGCGGCGCGCCCTGCCAACTCGCGCAACTGCTCGATCCACTGCTCGGCGGACTCGGTCTGCGCCGCGTGTGTCGTCAGCCGCAGCGCAAATCGGGTCATCGGTTGGCTCGATTGAATCGTCGCCGCGTCGATCCGCTCGAAGCCGTCGCCGTCCAGCGTGCCGCCGAACGTGCGGTGCAGCAGGGGGTCGCGCGCCCGATCGGCCGACGCCTCGAGACCCTGATGGTTCAGCGTGAGCGGGACAATCGAGTGCTCGTTGCGGTGATACCATGTGACCGCACCGGCCTCTTCGAAGCGATCCGCGGATTCCCACACCTCGATCGAGTCGGGCGCGTCGTGCATCGTCCACGACGAAGTCAGCTCGGCGTCCGCGCCCTTGCCGGTCAGCCGCTTGCGCTCCGTCCGCCAGCTCTCCACGCGTGCTTTGACGCTGAGGGGCGTCGCCGCGTCGCCGGCGACGTGCACCACGGGCGAGCGCGAATCGACGAAGACCTCGAGCCGCGTGCGCTGCTCGCCGCTCCCCAACTCGATGGCGATCCGTCCATCCCTCAGGTGCAGACGTTGCCGAAACGCCGCCGCGCCGGTGCTCAGCGGGTTCGGCGTCAGGCTGATTCGCAGCCGGCCCAGCTTCGTCAGCCGGCACGCCTCGCTCCACGCGTCGCTGCGGGCGATCAGCATGACGAGATCGCCGCCCGGCTCGACCCACACGTTCAGCCCCAGCTCGCCGTTGCCGCTCGGCATCGAGCCGGACGAATCCGCGCTCGGGCTCGTCCAGATCACGTCGTATTCGTCGAGCGCGGCAAGCGGCCCGTCGCCGGCCGTCGCGCTGGCCACAACTCCCCATCCCACGAGGAACGACAGCACGGCGGCCATCCGGCCCGATCGCGTTTTCATCCGGTGTCTCTCCGTTATCTCTCCGTGCCTCCGTGCCTTTGTGTTGCCGACTCTCACCTCAGCCGCAGAGCGTGCAACCGCTCGTAGTAGGGTCGGCACGCGTCGCTCAGCGGCCGCAGCGCCGCCGGCAGCGGCTCGCGCTTCGGTGCGTACGCTTGAAATCCGGTCGACTTCGCCACCGCGTCATACCAGTGTTTCGCCCACACACCGTCCGTTGAGCGCGGACCCGCGGGCCATGCCAGCATTTCCTCGCGAAACTCCAGCCCCACCCGCTGGCACAGCAGCGTCAGCACACGCCGCGGATTCTCCAGCACGTCGCGGGCGTCGATCACCGGCGGCGTCCGCCCGGTTCGCCGTTCGACGTGTTCGAGAATCTCGATCTGCTGCGGGAGTCCGGTGTCGCTGAGTCCGGGGTTCGGCGCGATCTTGTGCAGCGACGGCAGCATCTCGGCCGGTTCGCGGATCAGAAAGCAGTGCGTGAGCTGATCGAGCCAGTCGCGCCCGATGTGCGGCAGCAGGTGGTGCGCCATGTGCTTCTGGTAGAAGACGCGCTTGCCAGCCGGCAGCGGACCGGTCAGCCAGGCAACGACCCGCTGCCAGTCGGCCTCATGTCGCGCGATGACTTCGTCGCGCCCCGGGTGATCGACTTCCGGACGCGACCGCAGATAGTGCGCGTAGAGCGGTTCATCGCAGACGAACGTGTCGGGCCGATTCTCCCACGAGCGCATCAGCGCCGTCGAGATGTTCCGCGGCCCCGACCACATCGCGATCCGCATGACGTTCATTCGCGCATCTTAACTCGCTCTTCGCTTTTCACCGTAGCGCCGGTCCTCCGTGGCCACGCGCCGTAGCGCCGGCCCTCCGTGGCCACGCGAATAGCGAGTTTCGAAGAGCGAATAACGAATTGAACAGCTCGCAGCGTGAGGCGTCGTTGCAGTTCATTTCGTTATTCTGAACTCGCTATTCGCCCTTCTCCGTAGCGTCGGGCCTCCGTGCCCACGGCCGTACCGTCGGCCCTCCGTGGCCACGCGAATAGCGAGTTTCGAATAGCGAATAACGAATTGAACAGCTCGCAGCGTGAGGCGCCGTTGCAGTTCAATTCGTTGTTCTGAACTCGCTATTCGCTATTCCTCCGCTACCACGGATTCGCGACGTGACACACACCGCCGGTCTTGGCGATGTAGTCCTGATGATACTCCTCCGCCGCGAAGAACGTCTTGGCCGCCTCGACCTGCGTCACCACTTTCCTGCCCGCAAACCGCGGCGACTTCGCCTGCTCGGCGACGAACGCCTCGGCGGTCTTGCGCTGCTCGTCGCTGGTGTACCAGATGCCCGAGCGATACTGATCGCCCTCGTCCGGTCCCTGCCGGTTGAGCTGCGTCGGATCGTGCATCACGAAGAACGCCTCCAGCAGCCGCCGATAGCTGATCCGCTTCGGGTCGAAGACCACCTTTACGGTCTCCGCGTGCCCCGTGTCATGATTGCACACCTGCTTGTACGTGGGCTTCTCCGTCCGCCCCTGCATGTACCCGCTCTCGGCGTCGATCACGCCCGGACCCTTCTGGAAATAGTGCTCCACGCCCCAGAAGCATCCGCCCGCGAAGTACGCCGTCTCGAACGCCGCCGGCCGGCTCTCCGGCGGCAGCTCGGTGCCTTTTTCGTGGAACTTGAGCGAGACCGAATTCAGGCAATGCCGCTCGCCGGTGGGCTTCGGCCCGTCGTCGAAGACGTGTCCGAGATGCGCGCCGCAGCGCGCGCAGTTGATCTCGACGCGCGACATGCCGTGGCTCTCGTCGCGCTTGCGGGTCACGTGCTGCGGATCAAACTCGCGATAGAAGCTCGGCCAGCCCGTCCCCGAGTTGAACTTGTGCTCACTTGAAAACAGCGGCAGCCCGCACACCACGCAGCAGTAGACGCCCTCCTTCTTGTTATCCACCAGCGTCCCGCAGAACGCCGGCTCGGTGCCCGCTTTCTGCGTGACGCGGTAGGTCTCGGCGTCCAGCTTCTTGGCCAGCTCCGCCACGCGCTCGCGCGGCAGCGGTGCAATGTCGTACATCGACTTGGAGTAATTCATCTGCTGTCTCTTCTCGTCTCCTGCGAATGGACCCGAACCGACACCCGCTGTGCGGCCCGCCTGCTGGTACACCACCGCCGCTGCCGCCGCGCAGCCCACAACTGCCAGAACCGCCAGATTGTTGCTCATTTTCCTCATGGATCTCGCGCTCGCCTCGGCTCAGACGAACAACTATCACGTAGATGTTATTCCGTTGGGACTAGTTTCGCGACCCGCACGAAGTGCCCAGGCACACGCAGCCGCGCCGCGCTCCCAGCCGTGCCCGGCGTCCCCAGCCGCGCCCCGCGCTCCCAGCCGCGCCCCGCGTCCCCAGCCGAGCCCCGCGCTCCCA
>JAJVHV010000022.1:0-68777 GCA_022072445.1 Phycisphaerae bacterium
AGGGGGCTGGGGGCGCGATGTGCCGAGTTCGGGGGCACACTCAGGTCGAACCCCTCGCTGACGCTCGGGGCTCGGCTGGGGGCGCGGCTCGGCTGGGGGCGCGATGTGCCGAGTTCGGGGGCACACGCAGGTCGAACCCCTCGCTGACGCTCGGGGCTCGGATGGGGGCGCAATGCGCCGAGTTCGAGGGCACACTCAGGTCGAACCCCTCCCTTACGGTCGGGGCTCGGATGGGGGTGCGGTTCAGCTGGGGGTGCGATGTGCCGAGGTCGATGACGCACGCAGGTCGAACCCCTCGCTGACGCTCGGGGCTCGGCTGGGGGCGCGGTTCGGCTGGGGGCGCGATGCGGGGCTCGAGCCGAGTCGAATTGAACCAGGGCGCGGCTACAATCCGGCATGCGCGAGACAGCTCGATCGGTTCTGATGGTCGTATTGACGGCGGCGGCGGCGTGGGCCGCGGACGAGAAGACGGTCATCGTCCGCGCGCCAGAGTGGGACTATCGCAAGTTCGAGCGCGTCGCCGTCGCGCCGTTCGGCTGCTCCGATCCGCGCGGGGTTGCGGCGGCCGAGGCGCTGCACGACCGGATCGTCGCCGGCCTGACGGCCTGCCGGGCGTTCACGATCCTGAGCCGCGCCGATCTGAAGCAGGTGATGCAGGAGCAGGACCTGGCGAATCTTGCGGACGCGGTCGATCCGGCGACGAAGATCACGCCGGGCAAGATTCAAGCGGCGCAGGTTCTGCTGGTGGGCAAGGTGACGGCGTACGAGGCGGCCCGCGAGCGGTTCGAGAAGACGGTGCCGCGGCTGTCGCTGGAGCGGGCCGGCCGCCGCGGAGTCGTCCCGGCGCTGCGCGAGGAGCGCGTCGCGGGGTATCGGCATCGCGTGCGGCTGGGTGCGTCGCTGCGGCTGCTGGACACGGCGACGGGCGAGACGGTGTACAGTTGCACGGCGGGGCCGATCGAGAAGGACGACGAGAGTACGGGCGGCACTCCGGATGAGGACATACCCGAGTTGCGGGCCGCGGCGATCGGCGAGCTGTCGGCGGCGTTGCTGGGGAAGATCGCGCCGGTGCGGATCGAAGTCGAGCTGGACAGCGACATGCTGATCGTGGCAACCGAGTACTTTGACGGAAAGTATGAAGAGACGCGCAAGATTTCGGCGGATCGGCGGACATTTCTGGTTGCGGTGACGGAGCTGCCGGCGGAGTGCGCGGGGAATGCGTTCCGGCTGGCGATCGCGCTGCGCGAGGGGCGCGAGGCGCTGATCGAGCGCGAGTTTGTCTGGCCGGCCGACGCCGGGGCGCGGGGCGTGCCATTTGAAATCGAGAGCGCCACGTTGCTGGGCAAGACCAGCGAGCGGAAGCCGGAGTTCGTCGCGAAGCTGTATGCCGGGGTGGATGCACCGCCGCTGCTGGAGCGTAAGTTCCGCATTGAACGAGAGTAACGACCGTGGTCGTGCCGCGCCGCGGCCGAATGCCGCGGGACAGCCGATGCGCGGGTCGCGGCGGCGGGTTGCGCGGCGTACAATTCGCGCCCGGTGGCCGCGTGTTCGAACGCGGGCTTCGCGGCGTTGGCTGAACCGGCCCGAGTTCCGGGCATCGGCGGCGACGACGGATCACGCATGTCAACTTTGTGAGAGATTGAGCCGTGGGCATGAGACGGGCAAAAATCACGATCATCGGAGCGGGCAACGTCGGGGCGACGTGTGCACACTGGGCGGCGTCGAAGGAGCTGGGCGACATCGTGCTGGTGGACATTGTCGAGGGCCTGCCGCAGGGCAAGTCGCTCGACCTGTTCGAGGCGTCGCCGATCGAGGGCTTTGACGCCGGCATCATCGGGACGAACGGCTACGACGAGACGGCCGACAGCGACGTGGTGATCATCACGTCGGGCATCGCGCGCAAGCCGGGCATGACGCGCGACCAGTTGCTGGAGACCAACGTCAAGATCGTTTCGGACGTGACACGGAAGGCGGCGGAGAAGAGCCCGGACGCGGTGCTGATCGTGGTATCGAACCCGCTGGACGCGATGGTCTATACGGCGTGTAAGGTTTCGGGGTTTCCGACGCAGCGGGTCGTCGGGCAGGCCGGCGTGCTGGACGTGGCCCGCTACCGCTCGTTCATCGCGATGGAGGTGGGGTGCAGTATCGAGGACGTCAGCGCTCTGCTGATGGGCGGCCACGGCGACGACATGGTGCCGCTGCCGCGTTACACGACCATCTGCGGCATCCCGGTTTCACAGTTCATTCCGGCCGGCCGGCTGAGCGAGATCGTCACGCGGGCGCGGAACGGCGGGGCGGAGATCGTCGGCCTGCTGAAGACGGGCAGTGCGTACTACGCGCCGGCGTCGGCGACGATCGCGATGGCTGAGTCGATCATCCGCGACAAGCGCCGCATTCTGCCGTGCGCGGCCTACTGCGACGAGGAATACGGCGTGGGCGGCTACTTCGTCGGGGTGCCGTGCGTGCTGGGTCGCGGCGGGGTGGAGAAGGTGATCGAGGTGGACCTGGAGGGCGCCGAGCGCGACATGTTCAGCGCGAGCGTGTCGCACGTGAAGGAATTGTGCAAGGCGGTGGACGGTTTTCTGGGATAGCGCGGGCCGAGTGGCGGCCCGGCCGCGCGGCGGGGCACGGGCCGGTCGCCCATTCTGAGGAGAAAAAGACGATGCGGATTCGACGGAGCTGGTTGGCGGCGTACGGGATGGTGCTGGTGGCGGCGATGGCGTTCGGGCTGCCGGCGTCGGCACAGGACAAAGCCGCGTCGGGGGCGAAATGCCCGATCAGCGGCGAGCCGATCGACAAGTCGGTTTCGGTCAAGCACAAGGGCAAGGACGTGTACTTCTGCTGCCCGAAGTGCAAGGGCGCGTTCGAGAAAGAGCCGGGCAAGTATGCCGACGCCGTGAAGGCGCAGTGGGAGGCATTGCGGCCGCTGGCCGTGCAGGTGACGTGCCCCGTGACGGGCAAGACGATCAACAAGAAAATCTCGGTCGACAGCCCGCATGGACCGCTCTGTTTCGCCGACGAGGACGCGAAGGCGAAGTATCAGAAGGAGCCGAAGGCGTTCGAGTCGCGGCTGGCCGACTGTTACTCGTATCAAACGCAATGCGCGGTGATGGCCGAGGACGAGATCGACCCGACGGTGTACGTGGAGCATGAGGGTCGCAAGGTCTATTTCTGCTGCCGCAACTGCATCAAGAAGTTCAACGCCGAGCCGGCGAAGTATGTCGCCGCAGTCGACGCGCAGGTGAAGGCGAACAAGGCGGCGATGGAAAAGGCGCACGCCAAGCCGTGAGCGTGCGTGCGCTCCGTGCGCTCCGTGCGCACGGTTAAGTCTGACGCGAAGCTCGGTTGTTATCAGCGCGGGCGTGTACCGCGAGCGTCATCGAAGGCGATGGCGCTCGCGATTTTTTTTGCGCGCCTGCCCGCGTGGCGCGGTGTTGAGAGGGGTTGCGCGCCGCGCGCGGCTCGATGTTTTTGCCTTTCGCCGAATCGTGTGTTAGACTTTGTCTAGTACGTTTTGCCGAGGAGCGCTCGAGTGCCCGAGCGGTCGGAGGCACGAAAGCGCGAGGGTCGTGGGTCGCCGTAACCAATTCGCGCTTCCCGGCAACCACGTCCCCGACGCGACCGCCCGCGATACTACAACCAGGCTGCGCAGCAGTTCGGGGCTGTGCCGCCGTATCAGATCGGAGGAGTATCGACCGAGGACAAGAAGGTCGACAGTTGCTGTGCGCGCCCTTCGAGCCGGATACGGCCGGATACGGCCGGATCGGCCAGTCGGCCAATGACGGGGGGACGTGAAATCAGATCACGGCGCGGAATGCCCGCGGTGCTCGAGAAACGTGCGACACCGGGGCACAACGCGTCTCCAACGGCCACCGGCGCACCCGCACGGCGGAAGCACTTCCGAGACACTTTTCGAGGAGCATGATCATGGTTTCCATGCGTCGCGCATGGACGGGGTTGCTGTGCGCGCGAGTGACGGCGCTGTGCGCCGGTCTGCTGCTCGTTCCGGCCGCATCGGCTCAGTACCAGATCTACTGGTACACGTTTGACGGCGGCGGAGGCACGAGCACCGGGGGCGCCTATTCGCTCTCCGGGACGATCGGACAGCCGGATGCCGGCTATCTCGCGGGCGGACAATTTGAAGTACTGGGCGGCTATTGGGTCATCGCAGCGGCACCGTGCGACTATTCGCCGTGCGACGCCAACTGCGATGGTTCGATCAACGGCTTTGACATCGATCCATTCGTCGGACTCCTGACCGGTTCGGGCACACCTTGCTCGAGCTGCGCGGGCGACGTGAACGGGGACGGTTCGGTCGACGGGTTTGACATCGATCCATTCGTGGATGCGTTGTCGGGTGGAAGCTGCTGAGCGGGCGGTCCGCGGGCGCGTCGCTGGCGCCCGGGAATAGTCTGTACGGCTCCATGAACCAGATGCATTTCAGCACAGGGGCGGCGCGCCGCCCGGAGCGAGAGCGGGGGCGGCGGCAGATGCCGTCCGCGCGGAGCGCGAACCGGGTCTCGAGCGCGGCGCCGAGAGGAGGTATCTCATGAGAGGCAGGTTCGCAGCGTGGCTGGCTGCGTTTTCCATCGTTCTGGGCGGGGTGGCGTTCGCGGATGTCCCGCCCGGGACGACATTCACGTATCAGGGGCAGTTGATCAAAGCCGGCGCGCTGGTGAATGACACCGCCGACTTTCAGTTCTCGCTCTGGGATGATGAGTTTGCCGGCGTGCAACTCGGCCCGACGCTGACACTGATCGGCGTGACCGTCACGGACGGCCTGTTCACGGCCGACCTCGATTTTGGCCAGAACATTCACAAGGGACGCGCGACCTGGCTCAAGATCATGGTTCGGTCGCCGTCGGGCGTGGGGGGCTATACCACGCTCGACCCGCGGCAGGCGCTGATGCCGGCGCCGTGCGCGATGGCGCTGCCGGGTCTGTGGACGCAGCAAAACGCCACGAGCCCGAATCTGATCGGCGGCTACGATGATAACAGCGTCACGGCCGGCGTGGTCGGAGCGACCATCGGCGGCGGCGGCGGGGCCGGCAATCTCAACCGTGTGACCGCCAACTACGGCGCGGTGTCAGGCGGACTGAATAACCGGGTTGGTAACGACGGGGCCGCGAACGATGGCGATTATGCGTTTGTCGGCGGCGGCATGAACAACATCGCCTCCGGCGACGACGCAATCGTCGGCGGCGGACTGAGCAATCTGGCCAGTGGCGATTGGGGTACCGTCGGCGGCGGCTATGGCAACCAGGTCACAGGCGACTACGCCGCCATCCCTGGCGGTGTCTCGAACTCCGCGGCCGGGTTTTACAGCCTTGCGGCCGGGCGGCAGGCAAAGGCACTCCATGACGGCTCGTTCGTGTGGGGCGATTCGAACGCGGCGAACTTTTCGTCCACCGCCGCCAATCAGTTCCTGGTGCGCGCCAACGGCGGCGTGGGAATCAACACTAACAGCCCGAGCTCGCCGCTGACCGTGGCGGGGATGATCCAATCCACGGCCGGTGGGTTCAAGTTTCCCGATCTGACGGTGCAAACCAGCGCCGGCCTGGCCGGAAGCGGCACGGCGGGCTACCTGCCGAAGTACGCCGGGGCCAGCACGCTGGGCAACTCGATTCTGTACGAGACGGGCGGGATGATCGGCGTGAACGACCCGACGCCGAGCGCCGCCATCGACGTCACCACGCCCTTCAATGACACGCTCTGGCTGCGCGGACCGGGCGGTTTCACGACCAACGGCCGCATTCGATTCCAAGACAGCGCGGGCAACGTGTTCATCCAGAACGACATGGACGGCGGCATGCTGATCAACGTGAACGGTTCGCTCGGCGGCCGGCTGGCGCTGACGGGCGGCGACGTGGGCATCGGCACGACGACGCCGGCGTATCCGCTCGACGTGAACGGCGCCGTGCGATTTTCGTCTCCGGGCATCGGCACGTCGGCCAATCTGATCATTGACGATTCGAACGGCAGCAATGATCGGCCCGGCATCCAGTTCACCAACAACAACATCCACTTCATCGGCGGCGACGACCTGTCGGACGAGTGGTTCGGCTTCTACTCGGAGTACTCGAGCATCCGCACGTACGACGCGGCGGTGCACGTTCATGGCAAGACCGCGGGAAGCTGGGGCACGTATCTGTCGCTGACGCACGACGGGACGGACGGCCGGATCGGCACTGACGTGGGCGACCTGGTGCTCGAGCCGTTCGGCTCCGTGGGCATCCGCACCGCGGCGCCGGCCGCCGACCTGCACGTCGTCGGCAGCACCGCCACGCTTGGCTCGCTGATCGTCGCGCCGGACGAGCCGCTCAACGGAGGCGATTCGAAGCTGCTCCTGGCTGAGGATGCGGCCGGCATTTACCACATGCGCTGGGACTACGACGGAGGGGCCAACCGGTTGAATCTGTACGGCAGCGCGGTGGGCACGGACTACGGTCCGCACCTGACGATCAACCGCGACAACGGCTACGTCGGCGTCAACACGCCCACACCGTCTGGCCCGCTGCACGTCACCGACGCGACGCCGGGCAACACCTCGGTGATCCTGCCGAACGACTCGATTTCGGCGATCGAGATCATGGACGAGCCGGGCGTGGCAAACGACCATAATGCCAGCATTGCCATTGGCACGTCCCTCACCACGCTGGCTTCCCGCAGCATCACGGTGCCCGCGGCGGGCTACGTTCTGGCCCTGGCCGACGGCGACCTGCAAATCAGTCACACAAACGGTACGGATTCGACGTACATCTACGGCGTGTCGGATTCGGCGACGTCGCTTCCATCGGATCAGGACATGATGACGCGTCTCGCCGGTGCCCTGACCACGGGCACCTATAACTTCGCCGGGTCGTCGCACGGACTGTTCTCGGTCGCCGCGGCGGGAAGCTACTCGTTTTACTATCTGGCCTACGAGTTCAGCGGCGGCTCGGCGACCATGTACGACATCCAGTTGACACTGCTTTATGTGCCGACGGCGTACGGCACGGTCGAATCGAACCTGCCGCCGCCAAACGGTGGAGGCGGTCCGGAAACGCAGGGCCGCGAGCCAGCGGCACCGGGCATCACTCCGGAGGAAATCGAGGCGGAGCAGCAGTTGGAGGTCGAGAACCATCGCCTGCGCGTGCTGGCCGAACTGGAGGCGGCCGAGGCGCAAATCGCGGAGCTTCGCGCGAAGCTCGAGGCGCTGGAGAAGCCTGACAAGTAGGCGTGTCGGCGTAACCACCGTCGTCCACCGCGGTGAAGTGTCGTTCGGCCCGGCAGGGAGGGAGAACGGAGGCGCACCGTGGTGGGCGGGGGAAGTGCCGGTCTCTCCCGCGCGAGAGCGCGGGAGAGGCCGGTCGCACGCGCGCCGAGGTCGTGAATTCCAGATGTCCGGAAATGTGAGTCGTAGATGCAAGCGCACACTTCAACCGGCATCCCGAAAGTAAGCGGATGGGGAACGACGCTCGCAAGAAAGTGAGGTTGACCACATGACAACGACACAGACACGTCGATTCGCCGCACTCGCAGCCGTGGTCGCCAGCCTGGCCAGCGCCGCCCTGGCACAGACGCCGATGAGCACGGCGTTCACCTATCAGGGCTATTTGACGGACTCCGGCGCGGCGGCGGACGGGGCCTACGATTTCGAGTTCACGCTCTATGACGCCGTGGCCGCCGGCAATCTGATCGGCGGGCCGGTGTATGGCAACGATCTCGTTGTGAGCGACGGGTTGTTCACCGCGACGATCGACTTCGGCGCCAACCCGTTCGACGGGAAGGACCTGTGGCTGGAGATCGGCGTCCGGCCGGGCGCCAGCGGCGGAGCCTACACGACGCTGTCGCCGCGGCAGCCGCTCACGCCGACCGCGTACGCCCTGTACGCGAGCAAAACGGGGGCCGCGGGTGACGCGGACACGGTGGACACATTCCACGCCAACGCCGTGCCGACCGCGAACATGCTTCTGCCGCTGGATGCCGCCGGGAAGTTCCCGAACGGCGTGCTGAACTGCGGTGGCGGCGGCGGGCTGGATGCGGACCTTCTGGACGGCCAGCACGGCGCCTTCTTCCAGAATGCGTCGAACTTGAATACCGGCACGCTGCCGGATGCGCGTCTCTCGGGCACGTACTCGAACGCACTGGCGTTGTCGAGCACCATGAACAGCTTCACGGGCAACGGGGCGGGGCTTTTCTTCCTGAATGCAAGTGCCCTGTCGAGCGGGACGGTCCCGGATGTGCGCCTGTCGTCCAACGTGGCTCTGCTGAATGCGGCGCAGACCTTTACCGCCAACAAGTACTTCACGGGTTGGGTCGGCATCGGAACGACCAGTCCGGGGATGCCGCTGCACGTCAAGGGCCCGAGCAACGCCCTGCGCGTTGAAAGCACAAGCGGCTCGGCCGGCGTTCAGATCATCTCGGAGGGCACCGGCACCGTCGAAATCTGGTCACCCGGCGGCACCGACGAAATGCGCTTCCACGTCAACGCCGCCGATCGCATGACCATCGACACCAGCGGACACGTCGGGATCGGCATGGCGCCCGATCCCACGCCACAACTCGCCGTTAACGGCACCAACGAGGGCGTCTACGGTCGCGCGGCCGCAGCCGGCGGCACGACCAGCGGCGGGTTCTTCACGGCGGCCAGCACCAGCGGCCGGGGCATTTACGCGGAGGCGACCGCCGCAAGCGGTTCGACGGTCGCCGGCCTTTTTGACGCTGCCAGCTCGAGCAGTACGGGTGTTCGTGCCTATGGCGGCATGTTTGGCGTCGACGCCGTCGCAGAAGCGGCCTCCGGCACCGCCTACGGCGGGTACTTCAGCGCGGCGAGCACGTCGGGCCGCGGGGTGTACGGGCAGGCGGTCGCCGCCGGCGGACAATGCTACGGCGGCTACTTCCTGGCCAACACGGGCTCGTCGCTGGGTGGCGCGTTGTATGCCGAGAACACGTATGACAACAGCTACACGACGGCGATTCGCGCCAAGGCAAAACCCTCGGCGAACCGGGGCATCGGCATCGAGGCCCGTGGTGGCTGGTCCGGCATCCAGGCTTATGCCGAGGGCGCTGGCACCGGCGAGCGAATGGGTGTCTACGGTCTGGGCGCCGACACCAGCGGTACCTGCACGGGCGTGTCGGGTCAGGCGATCGGGACCGGCACGAACCGCGGAGTGTACGGAACCGCCAGCGGGGGCTCGACGAACTGGGCCGGCTACTTCAGCGGTAATGTCAACGTGACGGGCACGCTGTCCAAGGGCGGCGGCACATTCACCATCGACCACCCGCTCGATCCGGCGAACAAGCTGCTCCAGCACTCGTTCGTCGAATCACCTGACATGATGAACATCTACAACGGCAACGTCGTGACCGACGATGCCGGCTACGCGACGATCACGCTTCCCGAGTGGTTCCAGGCGCTCAATCGCGACTTCCGCTACCAGCTAACCGTGCTCGACGCCGCCGATTCCGACGCGTTCGTGCAGGTCAAGATCGTTCGAAAGATCGCCGAGAACCAGTTCACGATCCGCAGCAGCGCGCCGCGGACGGAGGTCTCGTGGCAGGTGACCGGCATCCGGCAGGATGCGTTCGCCAACGCCAACCGCGTGCAGGTCGAGCTCGACAAGCCGGCGGCTGAGCGCGGGTTGTATCTGCATCCGGAGGCTTGGGGGCTTTCCAGTGAGCTGGGCGTCGACTTCCAGGTTGAACGCGCGCCGCGCGAGCGGCAAGACGCCCCGCAGCGCGAGTAAGTGAGGTAGTACAGCCATGATCAACATCAATTCACACCGAATTGCCGCTCTCGGCGCCGTCGTCGTCTGCGCCGCCAGCGCCGCCCTGGCACAGACGCCGATGAGCACGGCGTTCACCTATCAGGGCTATTTGACGGACTCCGGCGCGGCGGCGGACGGGGCCTACGATTTCGAGTTCACGCTCTATGACGCCGTGGCCGCCGGCAATCTGATCGGCGGGCCGGTGTATGGCAACGATCTCGTTGTGAGCGACGGGTTGTTCACCGCGACGATCGACTTCGGCGCCAACCCGTTCGACGGGAAGGACCTGTGGCTGGAGATCGGCGTCCGGCCGGGCGCCAGCGGCGGAGCCTACACGACGCTGTCGCCGCGGCAGCCGCTCACGCCAGGGCCGTACTCGATTCTGGCGCGCGGCATTCAGTTGCCGTACGCCGGGACCGTCGCCAGCAACGTCGCCGCGTTCAAGGTGACGCAGGTCGGCTTGCGCGAGTCGGGCGTGTTCGAGATCAACAATCCTGCCAACGCCATGACCGCCCTGACGGGGTTTTCGAACGGCGTCGGTCTGGCGTTTCAGGCCTGGAACACGTCCGGTGCGGGCGGTGGCGGCGTGGCCATGATCGACATTCCCAACGCCGCCAACAACAGCGACGTGCTCCAGTCGCTGACCGTGGGCGGCGGACGGGCCGGGTTCTTCGAGATCAACAACCCGGCCAGCCCCAACAGCGCCCTGTACGCCAAGACCAACAGCCCCGCCGGGCGGGCCTTCACCGCCGACAACACCGCCGGTGGCCTTGCGATCCAGGCGAACGGCGGCATCAACACGACCGGCCGCATCGTCTCGACGCTGGCGCCGGGCACGTCGCCGTTCTCGGTTGCGTCGACCACGCTCAATACGAATCTGAACGCGGACCTTCTCGACGGTTATCACTGCGGGAATGGGGCCGGGCAGATCGCGTGCAATAATGGCACGCTCAACACGAGCCTGAACGCCGACATGCTGGAGGGCTATCACGCCGGCAACGCCGCCGGACAGATCGCGCTCAGCAACAGTACGAAGTGCACGAATCTCAACGCCGACCTGCTGGACGGCTACACCGCCGGCGTGTCGTCCGGAATGATCCCGGTCAGCATGGGCGCCACGTGCATCAACCTGAACGCGGACATGCTCGACAACGCGCACCTGGCCGATCTGGATGCGCGCTACGTCGGCGCCGGCGAGTTGAACAGCATCACGACCGCGATGCTCCAGGACGACGTCGTCACCGTCAACGAGCTCGGGCACAACATCAACGCCACCGGCATCGGCTTCAACGCGGCGCAGGTCAACAACGCCACCATCAGCATGGGCACCTGGTTTGCCACCAGCACGTCGGCGTTCATCACGCTGCACGGCTCGGTGACCGTGAGCGGGACAGGCTCCCACAACGAGCGGCTGCGATTCACAAACAACCAGACGGCCGGCAACGAAGTGCGCGTCACGCTCGTGGCCAGCGCCGACGCCTCGTCGTCCGTGACGACGGTCGCGGGTGGCGGAACGGTGGTGGACATCACGTACCCGCACTATCAGCCCTTCCAGGTGATCATCAGCGACGCCGGCAGTTGGTCGGCCTGGACGACGGTGCTGTGGATCTGCGAGAACGACGGCGGCGGGTCGTATCTGGCCATCAACCACGCGCAGTGACGCTGCGTGTGGGTGACGAGTGACAGCAGCCGGCTGAGCCCGCCTCCGGTCCGGCATGCCCAGGTTGGAGCAGGTCACGATCAGCCGCGCATTCACGCCCGAGCGCGCGTCACAAGCTGGTGCGCCAGGCGCGTTGGCTCGGGCAGGCGAAAGCGCGTCAGGGACGCCAGCACCACGCGGCAGGCCGAGTCGACGTCGCAACGATGGCCGGGGCTGACGAAGAGCGGCTTGACGCCGGCGCGCGTCCGCAGCACGGTCCCGACGCGCTGTCCGTCAAGTAGCAGGTCGGCGCGGTCGCCGCGCACCGCGCCGGGCGGCCCGAATTCGCCGCACAAGCGCGACTTCGCGCAGCCGATCGTCGGACGGTCGAGCCACAGCCCGACGTGACACGCCAGGCCGAAACGCCGCGGGTGAGCGATGCCCTGCGCGTCGCACAGCAGCACGTCCACCGCGCCGCGCAGCCGCCGCCATGCCGCCAGGATTCCCGGCGTCTCGCGGAAACTGAGCAGTCCGGGCACGTATGGAAATCGGCAGCGCCGCCGGACGAGCACCTGCTCCACCACGCACCGCGCCCGCACGTCCCACACGACAATGCCCGCAATGACGTCGCGGCTGTCGCGGCTCAGCGACAGATCAGAACCCGCGACCCAACGCACGCGCGCCGCGTCGAGCGGCTCAATCATCACACGCGGCGCCAGCCGCCGTTGAAGTGTCACGGCGGCTGCGGCCGTTCGCGGCCAGGCATGAAGCGCGGTGGCGGGCATCGTGGAGCGATGATACCCGCGCCAGCCCGTCCGCGAGTTGCATCCTCATCCGAGCCGGCATGTCCGCAGCCCGGTTCCGGCGAGTGGCGTCGCCAGCCGAGCTCGGCGCTGGGGACGTGTTCGCCGCGGTGGTCGGCGCACTCGCGCGCCTTATAGGTCGCGCGTTGACATGAACCTCCCCGGACCTTGGCACGGGACGCCGCCGAGTCCTAGCCTGCGCTGCGTGCGTTGACTAGAATGAACGCAGGAGGACGATGCCAGGTAATCGACTTCGCCCCGCGTCAGGTTGGTCCGTGCCCGCTGCTTCCAGGCGCATCGCCCGTAAGCCTCACAGCGCGACGCTTCGCTCGATGAGAGGCTCGGCCGCGGTGGCGCTGTTGGCCGGCATCGGCTGCGGCGCCCCGCTGCGCGCCTGGTGGCCCACCGCCGAGGAGCCGCCCAGCGTTCCCGCCCCGATCTCAAGCGCCGATAACCCGTTTCGCATTCCAGCCGAGTCGCAGGCGCCCGCGGCCGCGCCGCTCCGAGCGGCGCCCCGGACCGCCGAGCTGAGCGTCATTCACGTCAAGGCGCCGTCGCGCCGCGCGCCGCTGCTGGAGGCCGTGTGGAGTCACCTGCGCGAGGACCTGCTGGGCTCGGACGCGTATCGCCATCTCATGTCGAACGGCATTCGCGTCGGGAAGGGGCACGCCGACGAGTGGGACGCGATCCGCGCGATCATCGACGGCATTCCCGACTGTCGCGTCAACATGGGGGAGCCGGTCAACCTGCCGGCCATGTTCCCGCTTGATCTCGAACTCGACCTGGAGCCGCGCGACCAGACCATTTTCTTTCTTGATCGCTTTGGCGTTCTGAGCGGCGCGACCTGGCCCGCCAGCCGCAACGTGCTGCGCGTCGCCTACGGCTTCGACCCGCAGGATCATCAGGCCGTCCAGCTCGTCGTCACGCCGCAGGTCCGCCAGCAGGCCACCGGGCGGCGCTGGGTGCGCACCGACGTTGGGCTGTCGCAGGTGACGACGCACCAGGGCCGCGGGTATGGCGAACTGGCCGTCGCGGTCACGCTGCGGCCGGGGGAGTTCCTCGTTCTGGCGCCCAACGAGCGGGCCGTGTTGAGCGGTCTGATCGGCCGCGCGTTCCTGCGCGAGGTGCTCGCGGACGAGGCGTTCGATTCAATGCTCTTCATCCGCCCGGCGATCGCCGATGCCACGTCCGGTCAATAGCCTCAGCCCCGCGCCGCGGCCGCCTGCCATCGACGCGGAGTATTTCCAGAAACTCTTCGAGTCGTTTGGCTTTCCGATGATTACGTGTTCGCCGGCCGGCGAGATCGTGGCGTGGAACACGGCCGCGGCCCGCCTGTTCTGCGAGCAGGATGCGCCGATCGCGGGACGGACGCTGGCCGACGTTCTGCCGGAGGCGTGTCGCGAGAGCGTCCGTGAGCAGTTCCAGCGCGCCATCCGCACGCGCAGCCACGTCGAAGTGCACGTCTCATTTGCCGCCGCCTCCGCCGACCCGATCGAATTCGCCATGCTCCTCACGCCGGTCTTCGACCGCGAATCGGGCTTTGTGGGGGTGGCGGCGGTGTTCCGCGACGTGACGGTGCGGATGCGGCTGCAGCGCAAGCTGGAGAAGGCCGAGCGGCTCTCGCTGCTGGGGCAGCTCTCGGGCGCCGTAGCGCACCACTACAACAACCTGCTGTGTTCGATCGCCACGAGCCTCGAGTACGCGATGAACATGAACACGATGGGCGCGATGCGCCGCGCGCTGACGCGCACCAGCGACGCCGTCACGCGCGGTGCCGCCATCACCCACCAACTGCTCGCCTTCGCCCAGGCCGATCATCGCTCCGAGGACCTGGCCGACCTGACCGAAACCGTGCTGATCTTCTTCGACGAGATCGAGCCGCGTCTGGCGACCCGCGGCGTGCGCCTGCTGGTCGATTGGCAGCCGATCCCGTTTTCCGCGGTGCTGCGCGAGCCGCTCCGCATCATCCTCGGCAACGTCGCGCAGAACGCCCTCGACGCCATGCCCACGGGTGGGACGCTGACCGCCACCCTCGCGCGACGCGACGACGAGAGCGCCTGCATCTCGCTGAGCGACTCGGGCGGCGGCATCGACCCGGAGCACATGGAGCACCTGTTCGAGCCGTTCTTCACGACCAAGGGCGAGCTCGGCCGCGGCTCGGCCCACAACCCCGGACTCGGGCTGGCCGTGGCGCACGGCCTGGTGCACGAGTTGGGTGGATCGATCAGCGCGTCGAATCTGCCCGGCAGCGGGGCGCGCTTCGACATCGTGCTGCCCATCACACCGCCGGCGTGAACACACCTATGAGCGCAGCGGGCACTCGACGATGAACGCCGAGCGCCGAACCCTGGACCCTGGACCCCGATCCCACTACACGCTGAACTTGATGTTGATGATGTCCCCGTCCTGCACGACGTAGCCCTTCGGCTCCTGCCGCAGCTTGCCCTGCGCCTTTGCCTCGCGCATCGAGCCCGCCGCCCGGAATTCGTCGTAGCCCACCACTTCCGCACGAATGAACCCGCGCGCCAGATCGGTGTGAATCTTCCCCGCCGCGTCCACCGCGATGCAGCCGCGCGGCACGGGCCAGGCCCGCACCTCGTCCTCGCCCACCGTGTAGAACGCGATCATCCCCAACGCGTTGAGCGACGCCCGAATCACCCGGTCGCGGGCCAGCGCCGAAATGTGATAATCCGCCATGAACGCCGGCCGATCCTCCGCCGGGAGTTGAATGATGTCCGACTCGACCGCGGCGCAGATGTTGAACACGCCGGCGACGCTCTCGATCGCCGGTGGATCGCCGCCGATCGCGTCCTCGCCGCTGTTTATCGCCACCAGGATCGACTTCTGGGTCAGAAACCCGAAGCTCCGCAGCAGGCGCTCCTCCTCACCCGGCTGGATCACGTCGCGCAGCGGCTTCTCCGACTCCAGCGCCGCCCGGCAACGCTCCAGCACGGCCAGCTCGTGCTTCTCCTGGTCGTGCGTCTTCGACGGTTTCTTCAGCGACTTGTCCAGCTTATCGATCCGGTTCGCGCAGATCATCAGATCGGCCAGCAGCATCTCCTCGCGCAGCGACTTCACGTCCGCCAGCGGATCGATCCGCCCCAAGTGCGGCGGCACCGCCGGATTCTGGAACGCCCGCACGACCAGCAACAGTGCGTCGGCCTGTCTGAGGGTCGGGAGGTGCTTTTCAAGACCGGCGTGCTCGGAATCTCCCTCGGCGTGGCCCGGCAGATCGACGAAATCGATCGTGGCCTCGGTGTACTTGCGCGGTTTGTAGAGGTCGGCCAGCCACTGCAAGCGCGGCTCGGGCACTTTGACGCTCGCCAGGGACTCTTCGGAGGCCTTATGATGATCGGGCGGCAGGCCCGATATCGCGGTGAACAGGGCGGACTTGCCGGAATAAGGAAAGCCGACGATGACGACTCGCATCAGATCTGCTCCCGAAGCGCGGTGTGCATGTCCGATAACGTCGAACTCACGCGCGACGCCCTCGCTCGGCAAGTCGCGGCTGTGCGCCGCTAAATCTTGTCCGCGCCGATCGCCGAAGGCATACTATCGCAACCCGAGCGGCGCGAACAGGCGCGCGGCAAGCGGCGCGCCACGGGTCGCGTTCTGTGGAAATCCAATGCGAATTCGCTCAACGGTGATCGCGCTGACAGCCCTGCTCGCCACGCTCCCGGCCGGTTGCCCGTCCGACAGCCAGTTTGAGGACGCCGCCCCGGCGCACCTTTCCGGCGTGACCGCAATCGTCGACGACACGTCGCTGACCCCGCAGCAAAAGCGCGCCGCGCTGGCCGGCCTGGGGCTCGATGAGAACGTCATCAACGCCGTCATGATCACGATACGGCTGGGCAACCAGTTCGGCGGCGATGCGCGGACGGCGTACGACAAGGTCACGGGTGGCCGGCTGGACGCGATGACGCCCGACGAGGTTCAGGTGTATTCGGACGAAGCGTCGCGCGTCGGCGATTTGAACAATTTCAGCCTGACCGACGCCGAGGGGCAGCGCGCGGTGCTCTTCTTCCAGGATTTCGGCATCACGACGCGTGACGAACTGGCCAACTACCTTTCCGGGACGTTGAACGTTCAGCCGAACGGGCTGCCGGACGAGTTTCTTTCGACGATCTTCGTTGATTTCGACCCGGCGCTGCTGGTGCCGGAACTGCCGTGAAACATGCGAGGGCGCCGCGCGCGGCGGGGCGCCGATCGATCATGCGGATACTTCAAGGAGTGCACATGCAGCGCCACACACGATTCCTCGGGTTCACGATGCTCGTCTCCGCCGGCCTGTTGCTGGCCGGCTGCCCCTTCCAGGACGAACGCACCAGCAACCAGGGCGGCGGATCGATCATCTCGGCGGTGTCGAAGATCAGCGGCGGGCGGATGACGACGCTGACGGGCGATGAGATTCAGATTCTGGGCGACACGGTGTCGGACCTGAGCCCCGAGATTGACATCAATATCAACGACGAACAGGCCGCCGCCGTCACCGACTTTCTCGACGCCAACAACCTGGATAGTCTCAACGAGATCGAGGATTTCGTTCATCAGGCTGAGCAGGATCCGAGTTCGGTCGTCATCCCGCAGAGCCTGATCGACCTGATCGAGAGCGGCATCGATCTCTCGTCGATCGTCGAGGTACAGGGCGCGGCCTGATCGGTCGACTTCCAGGCGGTGCTCCAGCCCTGATGCGCGGGTTGGAGTCCCGCCCCACCCAGTGAGAGCTGCAAGCGGCGGGTCGGAAACCCGCCCCGCCCCGACGAGCCGGCCCTACTGCGGAATGTCGATGAGCTGATCCAGCGAACGTGGCCCGCTGATTTCGCGGATGCCGACGTGAACGCGCCGTCCGGCCAGGCCGCGGGCCCGCGGAATCTGAAGCGTCTGCGAGGCGTGATCGCCCGGGGCCACTTCGAGAAAGGCGCGCTCGACACGTGCACGCCCGGGGGCCTGGGCGAAGCCCCAGAAACTCACGGGCGCTGACGAGCCGTTTCTTAGTCTCTGCTCGATTACCAGGGCGTCGTCGACCCAGTACGTGCCAACGTCGAAGGTGATGTCCTGAAGCCCGAGCGTGAGCGGGACTTCGAATCGCAACGTCGACTTGGCCGGCGACTCGATCTGAATGGTGACGCGCATGTCGCGCCGCCCCGAGACCTGTCGCGGCGGGACGCCGACTTGCAGCTCCTGCGTGAGCGTCTCGCCCGCGGCAAGCGTGAAGTTCCGCGTCTGCGGGACGACCTGCCAGCCGCTCGGCGCCTCGAGCGACACGACGCCGACCATGTCCTGGTCGAAGTGATTGCGGAATCGCACGACGGGGCGCGGCTCGTCGCGATGGGCCTCCAGTTCGGTCGGCGAAACTGTGAAGCTGGCCTGAGCCAGCGCGAGCGGCGCCTGGACGTTCTCGATGATCACGGGCACGGGCGGAGCGACCAGCCGCACACGCCCCTCGTTCACCAGCAACTCGCGCGACACGCCCCACAGATCGCGCAGCCGCGGCGCGGAGCCCAGATAGAGGTCTGACGGACGCGAGTTCCCCTCCAGCCAGCTCCAGAGCACGGCGCAGCCCTTGCCATCCTGGCCGGAATAGAGAATCGCGACGGTGTCCGCGTCGGGCGTGAGAACGCCGACGGCGCGCTTGCCGGCCAGGGCGTGAAACAACGTCCGCAGGATGACGTACTCCTCGGACGGCTGCCAGCCCGCGCCGCCCTCGCCGGCTGTGAACGGCGCCCGCACGAACAGGCGCTGCGGATCGAGCGCCGCGGCGATGGCGGTTTTGCGGGCCAAGTCGGCCAGCCGCTGGTCGCGGCGCAAGAGGTCGTCGGGCGCCTCGATCGAAAGCCAGTGCGCCTGATCGCTCTCGGCCAGGAATTCGAGGTGGCTGGCCAGATGCCTTGCTGAGAGTATCGCCGGAATCCCGACCGCCACAATGTCGGCGCGCGACGGCGCGTAGCGCGTCAGCGCGCCCGGCACGACGATCCGCGGGCTGGTCAAGAAACGCAGCAGCGGCGTGCGGGCGGCGGCGACGAGTGCGTCGTCCCAGCCGTCGACGTCGCGCGACTCGATCAGCTCGTCGCCGAGCTGCCAGGTCGTCAGCAATCCGCCGACGTGCATCATCACGCCGTTGATCGCCATGCGCCACGTGGCTTCGTTGGCGGCGGCGGCGCGCGTGGTCTGGCCGACACGGGCGTCGTCCGCGGCCGTGCGGGTCACGAGTACACCGGCGGATTCGATCCGCTCGCGCGCCAGACGGCGTGCCAGCTCGCTGGTTGCGGCGATCTGGCGGGTCTGTTCGGCGCTGACCGCTCCATCGTCCACGGCGATCGCCAGGCGTACGAGCGACGCGTCGAGCTCGGCGACCAGCTCGGCCGCCGCCGCCACGTCGCCGCCAGTCCACACGGGGACGTCGACGCCGAACTGCGACGTAACCAGCGGCTGACGCTCCAGGTCGATGATCGAGGCGAACGCGATGCTGCGTTCCGCGATCTGCTGCCCGTTCGCCAGCAGGCGGATCGTCGCCGTATACGCGCCCGGCGGCAGCGGCGGCGTACGGATGGCGTGCGGCTCGCCGCCGGTCGACGGGATCGATTCTTCCTGGCGACGAACCTGCGCACCGGCGGCGTCGCTGATCGTCAGCTCGGAGTCGAAGCGTTTGGCGCGGTTGCTCTGCACTTCGAGAAGAAACACGGCCGGCTCGCTGGCGCGGACCAGGCCGGTCGGGGCCGCAAAGCGGAAGCGCAGCCGTGGCAGCCGGAAGACCTCGATGTCGTCGAACCAGACCTGGCCCTGCACGTCCTGCCGTACGATCGGGTCGATCAGCTCCGTCGCCGTGTCGCGCCAGACGAACGACTGCGCCACCCACAGCTCGATGCGGATGCTGCGGGCCTCGGGGTGGTTGCCGCGCAGCACGACGCGCAGGGGCTGCCAGCCCGTCTCGGTCGCGGCCAGTTCGCTCACCGCGCTGCTGCCGTCAATTCGCTGGCCGAATCGATCGACGAACGCGGCCGAGATGAAGGCCCGCGCGTGTTGCAGACCCGAGGCCATCACCTGGCCGACGATCAGATAGTCCGAGTCGGCCTCGATTGTGAATTCCGGCCGTTGATACGCGTAGCACACGCTCCCGCCGCGTAGGTCCATGCGGAACGATGGTGGTGCCAGGCACCCCACCTGGTCGTCGAAGCGGCCGCGCGAGTAGGCCGGCAGCCCGACGCCGTGCAGCTTCTCCCAGTTCATGGGCGTGTCGTTGAAATTCCCGAGCGGGCGCTCGTTGAAATCGAAAGTCCGCACGAGATCGACGGGTTCGTCGGCGAGGTCGCTGACGTTGCTGGTGGTCTGTGCCCCGCCGGCGGCGACGCTCAGCAGGACCGTGGTAACGGTCGCGGCGGATCGCGAAAGGCGAGCCCCGCAACCGCTCCCGGCGACACTGCGTCCGCCCGTACGGCGGCGTCCTCGATCGCTCATGCAAAGTCTCACGCCGGACTTATCGGCATTCCACCGTTCGCGGCCGATTCGCGGCGACCGGCTTGATGCAATTCGTTCCCGCGGTTATCGTTACGAATCTTTGAATCCCGATGGAGCCTTCGACGCCATGAACATCCAGCCCGGCACGACCGTCTCGGTCGAGATCACGAAGCTGCCCACCAACGAAGCGGCCCGCAAGACGCTGGTCCGCGTCTGCTGCAAGGACCCCGCGGTCATCGTCCAGCGTCGCCGCCTGCAGGATCGCCGGCCGTCGTACGAGTTCTGGCGTCGGGGCGGGAACCGGTGGAACCACCGGATGAAGACGACGCCGCCGGTCAGCGTCCGCGTCGGGCAGCGTTACTCGCTGCGCGCGACGCTCGACGTGCTCCGCGACCTCGACAGCGTGAAGCGCTTCGTCAAGGTGTCGGCGGCCTGATTACGGCGCCAGCATTTCGTCCAGGGTGGCGGGATCGCACGGCGCGAAGTGCTCGATTTTGTCGCTCAGCTCGACGCCGGCCTGGCGCAGCGCGCTGACGCGCGTCAGATACGCCCCCCCCACCATCAGGTTCGACGCCACCAGCGCGGCCCGGCGGTTCTCGACGTGTTCGAGAAACGAGCCG
The DNA here is from genome assembly GCA_022072445.1 of Phycisphaerae bacterium. Taxonomy (GTDB): domain Bacteria; phylum Planctomycetota; class Phycisphaerae; order UBA1845; family Fen-1342; genus JAJVHV01. The sequence continues at coordinate 20,267 of JAJVHV010000022.1, forward strand.
CGTGCCCACTCGTTGAATGCACCCATCGCGGGTCCGCACCAGATCTGGAAGTCGATCTTCCGAGACGCGTCGCCGCTGTTGGCCCAACGCGAGGCCTGCCCGAGATAGGATCGGAAGACCAGTGCCATGCGATGCTTCGGGTCGCGCGCGGCGCGCTCGAGCTGCCGCGGGTCGCGCTGCGCGAAGTACTGCTCGGTCGCGGCCCAGGCCTGCTCCAGAGACGTACGGAAGTAGTCGCGCTCCAACATGCCGCGCTGCGCGTCCGGAAGCTCGTCGAGCGACCCGTGGGTTCGATAGAGCTCATAGAGCTTGCGGGCGCGCATCGCGAACATCGTCCCGCGCTTGAGCACCTGCACTTGGACCCCCAGCTCGAACATGTCCGCGGCCGGGGCCATCGTCACGTCGGCCTGCTCGGCCTGCGCGAGCATCTCGCGCACCAGTGACGACGTCCCGGCTTCGACGCACGCCTGGTTGACAGAGCCGGTCATCACGAACGCCGCACCCATCGCAAAGGCGGCGGCGACGGAAGCGGGCGTCGCGATCCCGCCGGCAAGTCCGACGCGCAGCCGCAGCCCGTCGCCCGCGTAGCGCTTCTGCATCTGATCGCGCAACGCGAGCATCGTCGGGAACAGCGTGATCGCCGGGCGGTTGTCGGTGTGGCCGCCCGAATCGGCCTCCACCGTCATGTCCTGCGCCACCGGCACGTTCGCCGCCAACTGAGCTTCAAGCGCGTTGATCTCGCCACGCCGCTGCAACTCCGCAAGCATGGCCTCGGGCGGTGGCGAAAAGAACCGCCGCGCCACCTCGATCCGCGAGACTTTCGCGATGACGGCGTTCGGCACGATGACGCGCCCGTCCGCGTCGGCGTGAATGCCCGTGACGCGATAGCGGACCAACGGAAGCGTCAGGTCCAGGTACGCCGACGCATCGACCAGCCGCACGCCGCGCCGCAGATACAACTCGACCACGGCGGCCTCGTGCTGCGGTTCGCTGGGACTGTGAATGAGGTTGAAGCCGAACGGCCGTCCTTCCAATGCGGCGCTCACGCGGCTGATGGCGGCATCGATGCGCGTGATGGAACATCCCGCCGCCCCGAAGAACCCGAGCATCCCCGCGCGGCCCATGGCGATGACCAGATCTTCCGACGCGATCGCGTTGGCCATCGCACCGGCGGCATACGCATAGCGCAGACCGTGCGCCTTGCGGAATCCGGCGTCGCCGAGCTGCTCTGGCAACAGCGCCGGACAGAACGCGACGAGCGGATAGCTGGGAGTAGCGCGGGGCGCGGCTGCGGCGTCGCCGAACGTGATGCTGCCATCCAGCCCCGCCGCGACCGCTCCATCGGCCTCGACCAGGGCCACCGGCCGCGCCAGTCGCCGCAGCGCCGAACGCACCACCGACGCGTCCGGTATTGGCGCCGACGTGCCGGGCGTCCACGATCCGGGAGCCGGGATCGCTGCTCGATGCGGCTGAGGCATCAACGGTTCCAGACCGGCAGGTTGAGATGCACGCCACGCTCGGCGGCCGCCTCGCGCAATCCGGGCGGAAGCTGAAAGACGGTGCTCTCCTCGGCGGTGGTCACGAGGTCCACCGTGGCGCCGCTGGCCGCCGCCAGACGTTCGAGCACACCCTGAATGATCGGCTCGGGCGTGCTGGCTCCTGCCGTGACACCGACGCGCCGGACGCCCGTCAGCCAGGCGTCGCGGATGTCGGCGGCGCTGTCGATGAGATACCCGGGCACGCGGCGCGCCCGCCCGACCTCGACCAGCCGGGCCGCGTTACTTGAATTCGGCGAACCGACGACCAGCAGCAGGTCGATACCCTGCTCTGACATCGCCTTGACCGCATCCTGCCGATTCTGCGTCGCGTAGCAGATGTCTTCGGTCGGCGGCAGCTCCAGTTCGGGAAAACGCTCGCGCAGCGCCCGCACCACGCCGGCCGTGTCGTCGATACCCAGCGTCGTCTGCGTCAGCACCATGAGCTTGCGGTGCGGCGGCACGGGCTTTTCGCGCGCCTGCTGCTCGTTTTCGATGAGCGTGATGTGCTCGGGGGCGTGGCCGGTCGTGCCGACGACCTCGTCGTGGCCCGCGTGTCCGATCAGGATGATGTGATAGCCCTGCTTCACAAAGCGCAGGACTTCCAGATGCACCTTGGTCACCAGCGGGCAGGTCGCGTCGATCACACGCAACCCGCGCGCGCGGGCCTCGGAATGAACCTGCGGCGAGACGCCGTGAGCACTGAGAATCGCAAGCGCCCCGCCGGGCACCTCGGCGAGTTCCTCGACGAAGATGACGCCCTTGGCCTCGAAGCCGCGAACGACGTGGCTGTTGTGGACGATCTGCTTGCGGACGTAGATCGGCGGGCCGTAGACCTCGAGTGCCAGATCGACGATCCGGATGGCCCGGTCGACACCGGCACAGAAACCCCTCGGATTGGCGAGAAACACCTGCAATGTGTGGTCCGATATCGCGCGTTGCATTCGGCAACAGGAACGGCCGGCATTGTGGACGCTGCCGGGCGCGTGTCAAGCTTGTGCCACCGTTGCTCTGTGCGATGATATCCGCATGTGGAGCAATCGGCTTGGTGCGGCGTTCCGGCGGGCCTGGGGCCCGTGCCGTCGGATCGTATCACTCGGCGCTCTGGTGACGGCGGCGCTTCAGCTCGGCGGATGTGCCGCGCCGCGCGACTCGGGCGCCGATGCCGGGATCGCGGCGCACGAGGCGACGACGTCCCAACCCGCGCCGCGCACGCTGAACGAGGCACAACTGGCGTGGCTGGAGTATCGCGAGCGCTCGCGGCGCATGCCGGTGACGCAGGTGGATGGTCCGTTCATGACGTTCTCGCGGGCCGTGCCGCGCGAACAGGTGGGCCGATACTCGAGCTATCTTGAACAGACGCGCTCGGCCGACGCCGACACGCGCGCCAACGGCATCATCGGCCTGGTCGCGGCCAACCCGCGGGCCGCGGTCAGCCGGCTGGCACGCCTGCTCGACTCCGAGCCCGACCCCTACAACCGCACCATCATCGTCTGGTGTTTGCGGTACTGCGGCGACGCGCCCGCCCAGGACGTGCTGTGGAAGTTCCTCGCGGCCGCCCGCGACGCCGACTATGGCCTGTGTCTTTCCGCCGACGGCCGGGTGGCGACGTTTCGGGCCGTCTTTCCGCTCGCGGCGGTCGAGGCGTATCGGGCGCTGGTGGCGCTGCGTGGCGGCGAGGAGATGTATGACGGCAAGGGCTGGGAGCAGGTCATGCGGCGGCTGGAGAAGAACGTCGATCTGGCGCCGCTGGACCTGGACCTGGAGCGCCTGCGGCCGGCGCCGGCGCCCGAGCCGCCGCGTCAAGAGCCGACGTCGCAGCCGCGCGGCGGATGAACGCGGCGGCTACGATCTGCTTTCACGGTTCAGGGTTGGCGCGGCCGCCGTGGCGAGGCTGCTCTGGGCGGACGGGCCGCACCACCGCGGAGTATTTCGCATGATGGAATCGGCTTGGGGGTCGGTGTCTTCTGGCTCCGCGTCGGCGTCTTCGGGGTCGGGCGCGGTGGCGAGCGGCGCCTTTGTTGCGATGCTGGCCGTGGCGGCGGGTGCGTTTGGAGCGCACGCGTTGAAGGGGCGCCTGAGTCCCGACGACCTGGCGATTTTCGAGACGGCGGCGCGCTATCAGATGTATCACGCGCTGGCGCTGATCGTGACCGGCCTGGTGCCGCGCTGCCGCGGCACGGCGTGCGGGCGAGCGGCCTTCTGGTCGTTCGTCGCGGGCATCGTGCTGTTCTCAGGGTCGCTCTATGCGCTGGTGCTCAGCGGCGAGCGGCGATGGGGCGCTGTGACGCCTCTCGGCGGCGCAGCGTTCATGCTGGGATGGCTGCTGCTGGGGATCAGCGCGATCCGGCGATGCCGCGCGAGCGATGTGCGGCTTCCGCCACGGGCTGCACGTCGCGCGGACGCGCACCCAGCCGAGCCCCGACCGTGAGGGAGGGGTTCGACCGGCAATCGCCGCCGGACTCGGCACAGGCCATCTTCAAGTCCGCGCGCAACTCTACATCGAACCCCTCCCTCACGGTCGGGGCTCGGCTGGGAGCGCGTCTTGTCGCAGCTGGGAGCGCGTCTTGGAGCTCGGCTGGGAGCTCGGTTGGGAGCGCGTCTTGGGGTCCGGCGGAGGCTACCGCGCGCCGGCCGGGTAGTTGAATCGTTTGACCGGATACGCGGGTTGAGACGCCGGCGGCACGGGCCGTTCGGCGATCAGCTTCTGCAAGTGGGCGATCGCCGCCTTGAGCTGCGCGTCTTCGCCCTTGAAGGTCGCGTGCGGCAGGTTGTCGACCACCACGTGCGGCTCGACGCCGTGCCCTTCGATCAGCCATTCGCCCGCCGGGCCGTAGACGCCAGACTCGGCGGCGGTGGCGATTCCGTGGTCGACGAGGAAGTTGCTGGCGGAGAGCCAGATTTCGCCGCCCCAGGTGCGCGTGCCGATGACGGTGCCGATGCCCAGCCGCTTGATTCCCTCGCAGAAGGCCTCGCCGTCGGACGCGGTGCGCTCGTCGCAAAGAACGACGACGTGTCCGCGAAACGCGTACTGCATGTTCCACGCCGGCGACGCGCCGACGCGCTGGCTCCAGTAGAACCAGGCCTTGCGCAGCAAGCGGCCGATGATCCAACTGTCGATGTTGCCGCCGCGGTTGTGCCGCACGTCGACGATCAGCCCCTGGCGCGTGAAGACCGGATAGAAGCTCCGGGCCCACTCGCTGAAGTTTCCGCCGCCCATCGCCCGCAGGTGAACGTAACCGATCTGGCCGCGGCCGAGTTCTTCCACCATCTGGCGGCGCGTGTATTCCCATTCGTGGTAGCGCAGGTCGGCTTCGTCGTCAGGGCCGATGGGCGTGACGACGACGTCGCGCGGCGCGGCGCCGCCGGCCGGTCGTACGCGGAGCAGCACCTGTCGTCCGGCCTTCTGCCGCAGGAGCAGCGCCGGGTGCGCCACCGACAGCGCCGGCACGCCGTTGATCGCCTCGATCACGTCGCCGGCGTGCACGTCGACGCCGGGGCGCGCCAGCGGGCTGGTGCGCTGCGGCTCGTCCGGATCGGACAGGTAAATGTGCTCGACGCGGTAGCCGGCGGCGACTTCGTCGCGCAGCAACCGCGCGCCGAGCGCCGCGACGGCAACGTGATCCGGTCCTTCGCGCTGCGCGCCGCCGCGGACGAAAATGTGCAGCGCGGCCAGCTCGGCGACCATTTGTGCGACCAGATCGGAGAGCTCGGCGCGGGTGCTGACGCGGTCGACCAGCGGCAGGTACTTGTCGCGCATCTCCGGCCAGTCGACGCCGTGCATCGCCGGGTCGTAGAAATAGTCGCGTTCCAGCCGCCAGGCTTCGATGAACATCTGCCGCCATTCCTCGCGGGGCGTGACGGACATGGTCCAGCCGGCCAGGTTCACGTCTTTGCGGTCGAGTGCCGCGGCGTCGGCATTGGCATCGACGATGTAGAGCGCCTCGCCCTTTCGAAGCAACAGTTTCTTGCCGTCCGGCGTCAGCTCGAAGCTGGCGACGTCGGCCAGGACGGTTTTCACCTCGATATTCTCATTGCTGATCGCGACGGCCTGGAGCGTGTTCTTCGACTCGCCCGCCGGGCTCGACAGCCAGAAGAGCGCCTTGTCGTTGACGGCCAGATTGCCGTAGTTACCCGCCGGCACCGCGACTTCGATGATCCGAGTCGCGACGCCGTCGCGCTCGATCGCGACGCGCACGCCGCTTGTGCTGGCGGGCTGCGAAGTGTCGCTTTGCGGCTGTGCCGCGCTGCTCTGCGGTTGGGACGCGGCGCTCTCGGCCGCAGCGGGCCGGTCGGCGAGCTCATCGCGCGGCGCGAACGGCGAACGCAGGTCGCGCGTCAGCGCGATCTGGTAGATACGCGTCTTGCGGTCGAGAAACGGCTCGGGCTGATAGTTTCCCCACGGGCTGGCGACCACCGAGGCGAGATTGCGGTCGGACAGGACGTAGAGCCACTTGCCGTCAGGGCTCCAGGCGGGGCTGTAGGTGTCGTAGCGGTCGGTCGATGCGTCGAAGTGCGTCCGGTCTTCGACGCTGTAGATTCGCACGACGCGAAACAGGTTGTCCATCGTCACGACGTACGCCAAGAAGCGGCTGTCGGGCGACCAGGCCAGATCGGCGAAGTTGTCCACCGGCGACTCGTCGATGACGCGGTTCTCGCGCGATTCGACCTCGAGCAGGTGCAGGCGCTGGTTCTTGTCATGATGGGCGATGAGACGCCCGTCGGGCGACGGCAGCAGGTCCCAGCGCAGCACGTCCGCCCCGTGCGTCAGTTGCTCGGCCGCGCCGACGCCGTTGGCCGGCAGCCGCCACAGCTCCACCTCGCCCGATTCGTCCGAGAGCGCAACGAGCGACTTGCCGTCGGGCATGAAGCGCGCCTGGCGATAGCGCACGCCCGGCCTGCGCGTGGCCTCGACCAGCCGGCCCTGGCGATGCGGCGCGACGAAGACCTGTCCGCGGGCGGTGAGCACGACACGGTCGCCGGTGGCCGACGCGTGTACCGCCGTCACGTATTCCCAGGGCGATTTGACCCAGCTTTCGCGCGTCTGGTCGAAATCGGAATCGAGCGTGATCGGAATTGACCGGCTGGCACCCGTCGCGAGATCGAGCACGTACAGATCGGCGCCGAGCTGGTAGGCGACGCGGCCGTTGTGCAGCGACGGCCCGAGCACGTCGAAACCCGAGTGATGCGTGTGTTGGCGCGGGTCGCCGCCGTCGGGCGTCATCGACCAGACGTTCATCGTCCCGTCGCGGTCGGACGCGAAGTACACTCTCCCGCGCCACCACATCGGATCGCGGCTCGTGCCGGCGTAGTCGCCCGTCAGCGGCGTGGCCTCCGCATCGCCCTCGGCGAAGCGCCACAGATTCTGCGCCGTGCCGCCCTTGTAACGCTTCGTGTGCGAACCCTGAAACGCGAAGCGCGTGAAGAACAGCGCTCGCGCGTCGTCGTCGTACGCACCCTGAGCCGCCTGAGCCAGCGGCAGCAGCCGCGCGCTGCCGCGCTGCCCCTCCAGCGTCAGCGCGACCAACTGCGCGTTCGGCAGGGTCGAATGCTCGCGCGTCGCGTAGAGCACCTCGCCGCGCGGCGTCCAGCCGACGTACTCCGGGTCGCTGCCCTGAAAGGTGCGCCGCGTGGGAAGTCCGCCGCTCAGCGGCATCGTGTAAAGCTCGTCGACGCCCTCATAGGCGGCGACGAACGCGACCGTCTGCCCGTCGGGCGAGATCGCCGGATGGGACTCGTCGCCCGGATGGCTCGTCAGGCGCGTCGCGACGCCACCGTCGACGTGCGACTTCCACAGGTCGCCTTCGGCCACAAAGACCATCGTGTCGCCGTGCAGCTCGGGCTGCCGGTAGTAGCCGCGGACGCCGTCGGCATGCGCGAGGCCAAGAGCGCCCATCAGGACCCCGCACGCCAGTGCCGGGCGGCTGAACCCGCCACTCGCGTGGTGGGTTCTGTTCGCGGTTCCAAGCGTTGCGATGGCGGCTGCCCATGTGACGAGTGTGTGGAATGCGGTGCGCATGTACGTTTCCTGGTTTCGATTGCTCGCGTGCCGGGACGACGCGGCATGGTACCCGCTGGGCGCAACGTGGGAATGGGGGCCGCAGGACAAGGCGGGTGCGCCACCGGCGCGCTCGGCGTGGAGCGAACGGCTCGGTTATAATCCGGTGGGCCGCTCGTTCCGTCACTGTCCCAACCAGGAGCACGTTGATGTCTGCTGGAACCGTCACGCGTATGCGTCTCGTACCTCAGGTTGTGCTCGCCGTTGCCGCCGTGGCCGCCTCAGCGGCCGCCGGAGACTCGGTGCTGCTTAAGGCGAAGCCGGACACGGCCGGGTCGTACGCGGAGTACGCGATGGACGCCGTGCAGGACATGCCCGGTCCGGACGGCAAGCCGATGCAGGTCCATAACCGCTCGACGTTCGGCGTGCTGGTTCGGACGGCCGTGGGCGCGACGGACGGAGCGTTCGAGCTGAGCGCCACGCTCGATCGTCTCTCCGGCTTTCTCTCGTTCACCGAGGCGATCAAGAGCGCCTACGACAGCGACGATCCCGACGCCGAGGATGCTTCGCCGGACCACAAGGCCGCCTACACGCCGATTCTGAACGCGGCGCTCAAGATCACGCTCGATGCCAACGGCGCCGCAACCGCGGTCGACGGCGGCGAGGCGATCCGCAAGCGGCTGCTGGAACTGGGCCCGCAGAATTTCATCGCCAGCTCGCTGGCCAGCGACGAGCTGTCCGACCCGCAGATCATGTCCACGCTGGGCGAAACGCCCTTCATCCTGCTGCCGAACCGCGAGGTGAAGGTCGGCGAGACCTGGACGAAGACGCAGCATGACACGTACTGGAGCATCGGCAAGGTCATTCTGACGTACGAATGCACGTTGGAGCGCGTCGAAAAATCGGCCGATGGCGAGACCGCGATCATCGCCTTCAAGGGCACGATCGCCAAAGACGCTGCCGAGCAGCCCGCCGAAGGAAAACGGCTCGGCAAGATCGACGGTTCGTTCACCGGCACGGGCCGCTTTTCGCTTCCGCAAGCCCGCTTCGTCGGCATCCGCCGCGAGACGAAATCGCACGTCGAGATCGCCGCACCCTGGGTCAATGATCCCGCGGCGCCGCTCATGAAGGTCGAAATCGCGGCCAAGCACACCTACACGGTCTCCCCCGCGGCCGAGCGTGTGCGGCGCAAGGAAGAGATCGCCCGCCGCGTCGCCGACGCCCGCGCGGCGCGCGAGGCGGAAGAGGCCGCGGCGATGGCCGGCCCGGTCGATCCGCCGACCGCACCCAATGAGCCGGTCGCGTGGCTGCAATGGGGCGGCCCCGCGCGCGACTTCCGCAGCAACGCCACCGGCCTGGCCAACCGCTGGCCGAAAGGCGGTCCGCCACGTCTCTGGGAGCGTCCGCTCGGCGACGGCTTTTCGTCGATCCTCTGCGACGGAGCGGCGATCTACACCATGTACTCGCTGCGCGACAAGGACGACGCGTTCAGGGGCGACGAGGTCGTCGTCGCGCTCGATGCCCGGACCGGCCAGACGCTCTGGGAATACAAATACGACGCTCCGTGGCCCAAGGATTTGCAGATGGAGTTCGGGCCCGGGCCGCACAGCACGCCGCTCATCGTCGGCGATCGCATCTTCACGGTCGGCACGACCGCGAAACTCCACTGTCTGGAAAAGGGCAGCGGCAAGCTGATCTGGTCAATGGACCTGCTGACCGAATACAAGGCGGCGATGAACATGCGCGGCTTCGGGTCCAGCCCGCTGGCGTACCAGGGCAACGTGCTGCTGCCGGTCAGTGCCGAGAAGGGCCACAGCGTCATGGCCTTCGCGCAATCCGATGGCGCGGTCGCCTGGAAGGGCGGCGATTTCGCGCCCGGTTACGCGTCGCTGCTGGCCATCAGCGTCGCCGGCAAGGACCAGCTTGTCGCCTTCACCGGCACGGCTCTCTGCGGCCTCGACCCGGCCGACGCACACACTCTCTGGAGCGTCGAGCACTCCACGCAGTTCGGCGCCAACATCTCGACGCCGGTCTGGAATGCCGCCGACCAGCACCTCTTCATTTCGTCGGCTTACGGGATGGGTTCGCGCGGCGTGAAGCTCGAATCGTCGGGCGGAGACGTGACCGCCAGCGAGGCCTGGGCCAATACCAAGGTCAAAGTGCAGCACGGCAATGCCGTCCGCGCGGGCGACTGGGTGTACGCCAGCAGTGGCGATTTCGGCCCGGCCTTCCTGGCGTGTCTGAACGCCCGGACCGGCGCGCTGGGCTGGCGGCAGCGCGGCATCGCGAAGGCGACGCTGGTGTCCGCCGACGGAAAGCTGATCGTTCTGGACGAGGACGGGACGCTGTTTCTGGTGAAAGCTGATCCCGAAAAATATCGGCTGCTGGCCAAGGCGGCGGGCGTCTGCGCCAAGACCGCCTGGACCGTCCCGACGCTCCACGGGCGAACTTTGTTTGTGCGCGATCGAGCGAAGATCATGGCGCTCGATCTCGGCGGCGGGGCGGTGCAGTAGAGGGTTCGGGGTTCAGGGTTCAGGGTTCAGGATTCAGGGTTCAGCAAATGTGGCACAGCCGCCCCCGGCTGTGCCCGGCTGCCACCGGGATAGAGGGTCTAGCAGGAGATCAGCACAGTGGGGCAGGCGTCTCTGCCTGCCCGAACCGGCTGCCACCGGGATACGGGGTCCTGGGTTGAGGGTTTAGCAGGAGATCAGCACAGTGGGGCAGGCGTCTCTGCCTGCCGAAGCCGCGGCCGTAGCCAGCGCCGCCGCCGCGCCGTAGCATCCACTTCCATTCTGCCGGATCATCGCATGGCAGATTGGTGCTGGACTTGGTTCGTCGCCCGACCGGTGTGAGGACTGCATGGAACATCGCCCGCCCGCCACGCTCCACGGCGCCGCGGCGAGTACAGCGCCGCCCGTGTCGGCGCTCCCGCGTGTCACACGAGCCGGGCGGAGTTGCGCCTGGATTGCGTGGCTGGTGCCGATCGCCGGTCTATCGCTGGCTGCCGCGCAGCACGCACTGTTCGCTCCTTTGACCGTTGAGCGGCAGTCGGCTCAACTCATCACCTTGGCCATCGTGGTCGCTGCGCTTCCCGCGATCGCGGGAAGCGCCGCCGTCATTCTGGGTCTCGTGTCACGCTGCCGGCATGGCCGCGGCTCGGGTGCGATCGTGGCCGGTTTGCCACCAGCGCTACTGCTCGGCTGGGCTTCCCTCACGGCTGTGCACTTCGAGGAGGAGTATTTGGGTGAGCTGGCGCCAGCGCGCTCCTCTCGACACGCCGAACGCCGGCTTGCCACAGCCAGGCGCACTTGGAAGCTCTGGGTGGTACCCGTCGCTACTGGTGAGGGGTTCACCGACGCAGACGGGCGCTGGGTGATTCGTCCTCGCTTCGATGGTGTGTGGTCGTACCGTGATGGACTCGCCGTCGTACAGCTTGGATCGAGGTTCGGGGTTATCGACGGCGACGGCGAGTTCGTCGTTAAGCCGACACTCGAGGACACGCTATTCTGGTATCATGCCGGGTTGCTGCCTGCTCGGTTCGACGGGAAGTGGGGATTTCTCGACGTGCACGGGCGCTGGGCGATTCCGCCCCGGTTCGCCGCCGCGCGACACTTCGAAGCCGATCCCGCGCTGGCCGCGGTCGACATCGGCGACAGCCGCTGGGGATTTGTCGATCGCGCCGGAGAGTTCGCCATCGAGCCGCGCTTCACAGTGGCCAAGTCGTTTTCCGGTGACCTTGCGCCTGTCTACATTGGTGGCGAATTGCGCGAGACGTCGACACGCACGCGCAGCGGCGCGTTTGTGGAGTGGAGGCGCGAGCTTGTCGGCGGAGCCTGGGGGTTCGTCGACGCAACAGATTCGATTCGAATCCCACCGCTATTCGACGACGTGACCGGCCGGACTGACAGAGGATGGAGAGTGACTCTCAAAGGAGAATCCGTCATCATCGACTCGGATGGCAGGGTCATTGCCGACGATGCGTCGCCGTAGCCGGCGATGCGCGAATGCCGTCGAACTTGCATGATTTCGCCCGATTCCGCCGGTCGAGAAGTTGCCGCCCGAGTCGTGAATCCAGTCTCCGGCTGTTACCATAGCTTCATCATGTTCAGCAAACTTACGATCGGAACCGTGCTGGCATTCCAGGCCGCCTGCGCCACCCCAGCGCTCGCCTGCACCGTCTTCAAGGTCACCATCGACGGCCGCACCTACGGCGGCAACAACGAGGCCTGGACCGATCCGAACACCAAGGTCTGGTTCCTGGCCGCGGAACCGGGCAAGTACGGCCGCGTCTACTTCGGCTATCGCAACGGATTCGCCCAGGGCGGCATGAACGAGCGCGGCCTGTTCTACGATTGGGTGGCGGGTTATCAGACCGGCTGGAAGCGCGATCCGAACAAGCTCGACTACCCCGGCAATTTCAGCGAGAAGGTGCTCGAAGAGGCGGCGACCGTCGACGAAGCCATCGCCCTCTATGAGCGTTACTTCGAGACCACCAACGACGCGTCCTTCGCCGCCGCCCGTGCCCTCCTGGCCGACCGCTCCGGGGCCTCGGCCGTCGTCGGCTGCGAGGACGGCCGCCTCAAGATCACGCGCGGCGACGGCCCGTGCCAAACCCTCGGCTGGGATCAGGACGCCACGCAGCGCCGCCTGCTCGAGCTCGTCGAGCGCCATGCCGGCGCCGCGGCGTCGCGGCCGGCCGCTTCCAGCGACACTGCCGCGTCCAGCGCGGCCGACGACGTGATCGACGCCGTCAGCGGCGTGCTCTCGGCCTGTCAGCAGAGCGGGAAGTACACCACCTTCTATTCCAACGTTTACGATCTGTCGGCCGGAGAAGTCCACATTTACCAGTTCCACGGCAAGGTCCCCGCCGTGACCATCCACCTGCGGCGTGAACTGGCCAAGGGGAGTCACTGCTATGACCTGCCGAAGATCGTCGAGCAGATGAAGCTGCCGCCCGCCGTCGACGGCCGAATGCTGCCGCGCGTCGCGGTTGATCCCGCCCGCTACGCGGCGCTGGCCGGCACGTTCGAGCTGGCGCCGGGCTTGCGGCTCGACGTCATCGAGCGCGACCGCAAGCTCTTCGTGCAGTTTCCCGGCGAGCCGGCCTACGAGTTGTTCGCCGCGTCCGACACGAAGTTCTTCCTCGGCTTCGTTGACGTGCAGCTCAGCTTCACGCTCGATGCCGCCGGCGCGGCGTCGTCGGTCGCCTTTCACAGTTGGGACAAGGACCTGACCGGCGTCCGCGTCGCGCCGGGGGCGACACAGCCGTCTTCTGCTCCACAACGCGAAACGCCCTGAGCCGGCCTGCGAGATTCCCTTCAAGCGAAGGCAGCACGATGCGAGAATTCATCTACTCCGGTATCGACGCAAAAGGGCGGCGCGTCACCGACTGGGTTGTCGCCCGCGACGCTCAGAGCGCGCTGGAGAAGCTCAAGACCGACGGTTACGTGAATGTCGAGTTGCACACGGACGACCTTTCGTCGCCGGATGCCGGGCCGCGCAAGTATAGAATGCGGCCTGAGATCGCGCTGCAGTTCCGCACGGCCGGCCCTCTGCGTGCCTTCGTCATCCACACGCGCGAGCATTATCTCCGGCTCTGGCGGCTCATGGTGATCACCATCCTCGTGCTCGCCGTGCGCCGGAATCTCGGGGCCGCGTGGGGCGCTTGGGATGTGTTCCTGCTCGCGCTACTGGCACTGCCGATCCTGATGACGCTGCTCGCCCCCAAGCACGCTGCGCGATACGTTCAGCTGCAAAAGGCGCTCGTGGGAGCCGATTGGGCCGCGGTGCTTCGGTGGGCGCAGGCGTTGGAGCCCGTGTTGGACAAGCTTGGCGGGGCGGCCGCCGTCGAGGCTGCATACTACCGTGCCCGCGCCCTGCTGGGCTTGGGGAATCGCGGCGAGGCTTACGATGAACTCAACGCACTGCGAGCGCGCTCCGACATTTCGATGGCACGACTCTACTGGCGCAACGCGTCTCTCCACATGGCGGAACAGGACTATTCCGCGGCACGAACGGCCCTGGAGGAGGCCGTCGCACTTGAGCCGGACGACTCAATGCTCTGGATCTCCCTCGCCGAACTCCACGCCACCGCGTTCCAGGACCCGCAAGCCGCGCGGTCGGCGCTGAATCGGGCCCGCGCGCTGCCGCTCGCTGCGCCCACCCACGATGCAGTGGCTGGGATTGATGCCCACATCGCGTTGTGCGAGGGCCGGTTTGACGAGGCATGCCGGGGGCTCGAGGCGGCTCGTTCCCGAGCGCGCCGCCAGGAGGCGATAACGCCCTTCGCGCGCGGGCTACGCCATGTCCTCGAAGCCGCGCTCGTCGTCGCCTATGCGCGGGCTGGGCAACTTCAGGCGGCACAGCGCTGCTACGCAGCTTGTTCCGATTTCTTGCGGCGTCAAGGCTTGCGCGTCTATCAGGAGCGCGCCGAGGTAGCACTGCGGGAAGCCCGTGTCGTTGCTGCGAAATGAGCCGCGGCGAAATGGACGACGGACCGACTTCTCCCGTTTGCGGTACCGGGACCATCCGCCAATGTCGATCACAACACGCGCCGCCGCGCCATAGAACGAAAGACACGCAGGAGACCTGAATGCAACCGCTGAAGACCTACGACTACCTTGTCCTCGCGCGCCGCCGCATCTTCGAGTGGACCCGCCCGCTCAGCCCCGAGCAGTATGCCCGCCAATTCGCGATCGGCCGCGGCTCACTGGCCCACACGCTGACGCACATCATGATCAGCGAGTGGTACTACGTGCAGCGCCTGCAGCGGCGCGACGTTCCGCCGTATCAGCAGTGGCCGATCCAGGAGGAGAACCCGCCGCCCTTCGCCGCCCTCGAAGCCGCCTGGACCGAGCAGGCCGGCCAGACCCGCGCCGCCCTCGAGACCGTCCGCGACTGGAGCGCGCCGTTCGAATACCGCGTCACCACCGACGACGGCCGCCCCGAAATCGTCACGGCCTGCGCCGCGGACCTGTTCACCCAGCTCGCCTTCCACGAGGTGCACCACCGCGCGCAGGCCATGAACATGCTCCGCCAGCTCGGAATCGCCGCCGAAGACCTCGATTTCAACGCGCTGATGTACCAGCGCCGGCCGGCGTAGAAGCGCGTTCCGGCTCATTCCCGCCTCGACGGCCCTCGCCGCGGCCGAAATTCTCGCGGAAATTCGCCCGCGCCGCGTGAATCCACCCCGCGCCCGCTCGCTCCTGAGATTGAGCGCTACCCGCCGGCCGCCGAGCGTTCGGCCGCCCGCTTACTCAGCCTCGAAGGAGCTACCCATGCTTGGCAGAACACTCGCCCTCTCGTGCCTGCTGTTGACCGCGTCGTCGGCGTTCGCCGCCCACGTGCTTGTCAGCAACATGGACGAAGCCGTCCGCGCCTCGACCGCGATCGGCGGTGAATCCAACGCCGTCGCCCCCGACCACGAAAACGACAACTGGTACTGGGCCGCGCAGTCATTCTTCACGGGCGACAGCGGCGCGCGCCTGATCTCCATCGAAGCGATGGCCGGCGACGCCGTCGGTGCGCCGCTCGTCTTCGCCGAACTCCACGCCTACAACGACGGCGAGATCGGCGAACTCGTCGCGACGCTCAGCGTGCCCGACCTCACCGGCGACATCGGCCCGCGCGTCTTCGTCCCGACCACGCCGGTCATGCTCACCGCCAACACCACCTACTGGCTCGTGCTGGGGGCCGAAGCGCCGGGCGACGGCGGCTTCTACTGGTCCTATGCCGCCAGCAATGATTTCGCCGGACCCGGCGCACTCGGGCCGTGGGCCTATTCCACCGATTCCGGCGCATCCTGGACCATTGGTTCCGATTTCCCCTGGATGGTCCGCGTCAACGCCCGCCGGCTCCAGCCGATCGGCGCGCCGGCGTTCGTCGACATGCCCTGACGCTCAGAATGCGAGCGCCCGTGGCGCGTTGCGTCCACCGTCGCCCCTGCGGCGACGGTGGACGTACGCGCTTCTTTCGGC
Organism: Phycisphaerae bacterium; assembly: GCA_022072445.1. Classification (GTDB taxonomy): domain Bacteria; phylum Planctomycetota; class Phycisphaerae; order UBA1845; family Fen-1342; genus JAJVHV01. Next base: position 35,776 of record JAJVHV010000022.1, read on the forward strand.
ATCCGCGCGGCCGCGGCGCTCCGGCTCCCCCGCCCAGCGGCGGCGCCTAGCTTCCCGCGCCACGTGTCGGCTCAATCGCCATCGTGTGCCGCGGCTCGTAGAGCATCACCTCGACGCCGCCCGGCAGCCCGAGCATCGCCGTAATGCCGAAGCCGTCGTCGCGCGGTTCGCGCCGGATGTCGATGCCTTTGGCCCGTAGCTCGCGGAGCGTCGCGTGAATGTCGTCGCACATGAACGAGAGCTGGTGCAGGCCCGCCGCTTCGTCCGCCGGCCCATCGGTAGGATGGACGCCCAACTCCGCCGGCGGCAGCGCGAAGATCAGCCAACCCTCGCCGGCGTCAACGTGCTTCCAGCCGAACACGTCCCGCAGCGTCGCCCGCAGCTTCTCGGGCTCGGTCGAATACAACAGCGCGTGTGCACCAATGATCGCCATATCCGGTCTCCCTCACGGCCACACAATAGTACCATCCGTACGCCGCGCGTACCGCGACCCACCGCAACAGTCTCGGACTCCCTCCCGCGTCGTGGCCCCGGATGGCATCACCTTCGCTTACCATGCCCACATGCCGGTCGTCACCACCGCCAATCTCTGCAAATCCTTCCGCGTGCCGCAGCGCGAGCCGGGCCTCGCCGCCGCCCTGCGCAGCGTCTTTCGCCGCAAGTACACCGTCACGCCGGCGGTTGTCGACGTGTGCTTCTCGATCGAGCCGGGCGAGATCGTCGGCTTTCTCGGCCCGAACGGCGCCGGCAAAACCACCACGCTGAAAATGCTCACCGGCTTGCTGCACCCCACGTCTGGAACGGCGTCGGTGCTCGGCCACACGCCCTGGAAACGCGAGCCGGCCTATCTGCGACGCATCAGCCTCGTCATGGGGCAGCGCAGCCAGCTCAACTGGGACCTGCCCGCGATGGACTCGTTCCTCGTGCAGCTCGCCGTTTACGGCGTTGACGACTCCCAGGGAAGACAGACGATCGACGAGCTGGCCGAACTGCTCGAACTAAAGGAACTGCTGAAGAAGCCCGTTCGCAATCTCTCGCTCGGCGAACGCATGAAGTGCGAGCTGTGCCTGTCGCTGCTGCACCGGCCGGAGGTTCTTTTCCTCGACGAGCCGACCATCGGCGTGGACATCACGATGCAGACGCGCATCCGCCAGTTCATCGCCGACTATAACCGCCGCTACGGCGCGACCGTGATTCTCACTTCGCATTACATGGCCGACGTGACCGCCCTCTGCAAACGCATCATCGTCATCAACCACGGCGCGATCCTCTTTGACGGCCCGCTGGCGGCGCTGGTGGACCGCATCGCGCCGTTCAAGCTGATCGCCATCGACCTGGAGCGCGAGCTGCCGAACGGCCTGCCGCCGCACCTGGGCGAGGTGATCACCGCCGAGGCGCGCAAGTTGACGTTGCGCGTGCCGAAAGACGCGATCGCCGCCGCAACCAGCCGCATCCTGGCCGAGCTGCCCGTCTTGGACCTGACGGTGCAGGACCCGCCGATCGAGGATGTCATTACGAGCGTTTTTCACGTGAAAAAGTAGGGCAGGTTCCGGCTGTATCGAACCTGCCGCCGGTGCATGAATCCCTTCTCGCACCCATTCGCGTGGGAGTGCACTCCGGCGATTGCCGCCGCGAAGTGAGTACTCCGGTGGCGCATCCAAGGCCAAGGGACAACCTGCCAGCAGTGACGATGGGATTGTGGATTGCGAGGCCCATTCGCACGTATCATTCCGGCCGGCGGCGATGTTCGGTATTGCGCCGGCGTGACCGACTGTGAGTAAGGGCACGCGATTATTGTTGCATCGATATGTGAAGGGCAGCCCCTTTGACGAGAAAGCAATCCCGATGACCCAGCGAGTTTCTCCTCGCCGGTGCGGTTCCTATGGCATTGACGCCCCCTTTGGCCCGGCATTCATGGCCGCCGTGGCGGCATTCGAAATCTACTTCGCGATCACCTCCCACAAAGTGTGGCCGTGGTTCGCCGCGTTGTTCATCCTGACATTTCTCGGCCTCTATCTCCACGCCACGCTGCGGGGCAAGTTCGTGGTTTGGGCCGAAGTGCTCGAAAAACTGAAGCTTCGTGGGGACGAACGAATCCTCGACATGGGTTGCGGCCGCGGAGCGGTCCTGCTGCTGGCCGCGCAGCACCTGACGACGGGCCTTGCGGTGGGTGTGGACCTGTGGCGCAGCGTCGATCAGTCGGGCAATTCCGCCGAGGCCACCCGCCGCAACGCCGCGCTCGAGGGCGTGGCGGATCGGGTCGAATTGCACACGGGGGACATGACGGCCCTGCCCTTCGCAGACAGCAGCTTCGACGTGGTGCTCTCCAGCCTGGCGATCCACAACATCCGGGGAAATGCCGGTCGTGCGAAAGCGGTCAGCGAAGCGGTGCGCGTGCTGCGGCCCGGCGGTCGGCTGTTGATCGCCGACGTTCGCGGCACGCGCCGACACGAGCTGCACCTTCGCGAGATCGGGATGAACGAAGTCGCACGCCGCCGTCTCGGGCAATTCGGCTGGGGCGGAGCCGCGGCTCTAACCCCGCTCGTGACGGCTACCAAACCGGTCTAGGGCCGTGGGAAAGTCAGAATGTGAGAACGAAGCGTGACGGACGGCTGTCCCGCGATTGCTCACGCGGGATCCCCGCCTGAGTGCCTGCGAGATGGGAATCACGCACGAGCGATTTTCAAGGAGTTACGCATGGGTGCCTATCCCACCTCGCCGTGGGCCGCGTTTCTTAGATCGTCGCTGGTGCGAGAGTCCTTTCTCGTACCCCGTCCGCGGGAATCCCTTCCCGCGAGTGCGACCCGTCTGCCAATTTGAACGCAACGGCAGGTCGCTTACAGCCGCAACCTGCCCTACCTGCAGGCCGTTACCATTTCGATATGAAACCGCTCCTCCGCGCCCTGGCCGCCTTCTTCCGCGCCGACATGGCCACCATGCTGCAATACCGCGGCGAGAGCGTCCTGTGGGCCGTCTGGGGTATCGTCTACCCCGCGGTCGCCATGGCCATGTGGCAGGCCGCCGCGAACGACCCGGCCGACGGCAGCCGCGTCGGCGCGTTCGGCCGCGGGGGTTTCGCCGCTTATTTCCTGCTGTCGATGATCGTCGGACATCTGACGACCGCCTGGAGCGCCTACGAAATGGGCTATTTCGTCCGGCATGGCACCTACTCCACCTGGCTGCTCCAGCCGCTGCTGCCGATCTGGCGGTCCGCCGCCGGAAACGTCGCCTGGAAGCTCTTCACGACTGTGATCCTGGCCCCGCTCTGGCTCTTCGTCGCCCTGTGGGCGCGGCCGCACTTCGACCTCGACGCGCTGCACGTCGTCGCCGGGGTCGCCTCCGTGCTGCTGGCGATGGCCATCGCGTTTGTCTGGGATTACATCGTCGCGCTGGCCGCCTTCTGGACAACGCGCACCGACGCGATCGGCGAGCTCTGGTTCGGCGGCATGCTGCTCTTCGGCGGCCGATTGGCGCCCGTTGAGCTGTTGCCGGGGCCGCTCTACTACCTTTCCTACGCGCTGCCGCACCAGTGGTCGCTTGGCTTTCCGACCGAAGTGCTGATCGGACATGCCTCGCCGGAGCGGATCACGAGCGGGCTGCTCTGGCAGGCGCTATGGCTGGTGGGCGGGCTGGCTCTTTTCCGTTTCGGCTGGAGGGTGTCGATCAAACGCTACAGCGCCGTCGGAGCGTGAGATGTCAGAGCCCGATGCGAATAGGGTGCGCCCCTTGACGGCCCTTGACGCACCGCACCGTTTCCGGCCGATGACCGTGTGGTGCATCAGGGATGTACCCTGCGCGGCTGCCCCGCGCACCTTCGCACGTTCCCGCCGCGTGAGCCGACGAATATGCTGAACGCAACCACGATGACACGCTACCTGCGCCTGATCCGCATCCTCCTCGGCGTCAGCCTCCAGAACGAGACCGCCTACCGCTTCGACTTCCTCACCAAGGTCGCCGGCTCGCTGCTGAACGTCTGCGGCGAACTGTTCACCCTCTGGGCCATCTTCGCCAACGCGCGCTCGCTGGCCGGCTGGGGACCCTACGAAGTCGTCGTGCTGCTGGGCGTGTTCCGCGTCATGGTCGGACTGGTGGGCATGGTCATCGCGCCCAACATGCGGGCGGTGATGGAGGACGTCCGCAGCGGCGGACTCGATCACGTGCTGGTCAAACCCGTCAGCGCGCAGTTCTACGCCAGCTTTCGCAACTGGGTCCTCTTCCGCGGACTCGACGGCCTGATGGGTGCCGTGATGATCATCGTCGGTTGCACGCTGCTCTCGGCCCGCGTCTCGCTCGCGACGCTCGCGCTGTTTGCGATCACCATCGCCGCCGGGGCCGTGATCATCTATTCCTTCTGGCTCATCCTCGCAACCACCACCTTCTGGTTCACGCGCATCGCGAACATCGAGATGGTCTTCTGGAACGTCTTTCACGCCGGCCGCTACCCGCTGGAGGTTTATCAGCCCTGGGTCCGCTGGCTGCTGACGTTCATCCTGCCGCTCGCGTTCCTGACGACGTTTCCAGCCCAGGCACTCGTCGGCCGCGCCGGCCTCGCCACGCTCCTCACGAGCCTCACCGTCGCCCCGGCGATGTTCCTGCTCGCGACGGCGTTCTGGCATTTCGGCCTCCGCCGCTACAGCGGCGCCTCCGCCTAGCCCGGCCCTGCGCACCAATCGCGAAACCAGGCCCCGCCCCGCCGCCTCCGCATAGCCCGCCCCGCGCCTCCGTGCCAGCCCGCTGGAGTCGGGTGGAGCGGGCATCCTGCCCGTCCGGGCCGGTTGAAAATCCGCCCGCCTGTAACCGGTTGTGAAGCCGCCCCACCGAAAAACCGCCCCACACGGCTTGACCACTACTTCACGCGCTGGCCGTCGGTCACGTTTGCCGCGGCGTCGGCCACGATCGTATCGCCGTCGCGCAGGCCGTCGAGAACCTCGACGAGCGTGCCGCTCTGCCGCCCAGTGCGGATCAACGTCAGCCGCGCGCGGCCGTCGACCAGCGCGAAGACCGCGCTGCCACTCGACGACTTGCGGATCGCGCTCTCCGGAATCCAGATCGAGCTGCGCGCCGGCTGGCTGGCGGCCGCGCCGTGTGAGTCGCCGGCGGCTGCGTCCGAATCGCCGGCGGCGGCGCCGCGTGGATCATTGAAGAACGCCACCTGAGCGGCGCCTTCGACGCGCAGCCGCGCATCGGGGTTGTCGATGCGGACCTTCACCTGCACGGTCGCCTTGGCATAATTCGCGCCGGGATCGATCCACATGACGCGGCCGGTATAGCGCTGCTCCTTGTACGCGTCGGGTGTGATGACGCAGCGCATGCCCTTCTCCACGCGGATGATGTCCAGCTCGCTCACGTCCACCTCGACGCGCAGCTTGCTCATGTCGGCGATCGACGCGAACTGCGCGTTGGCGTTCGCGCCGCGCCCGCCCTCCGCTGCCACAAAGTCGCCCACCTCGACGTTGCGCTCCAGCACGACGCCGGCGATCGGCGCGATCACCTCCGTGTCCGTCAGGGCCTTCTGGGCGAACTCCAGCGCCGCGGTGTGGGCGGCGACCTGCGCCCGGGCGTCGTCGAGCCAGCGCCGCGCGTCGACGTGCTCCTGGTCGCTGGCGCGCGAATCGCGGAAGAGCGCGTCGACCCGCGCGAAGTTGAATTCCTGATACGCCAGGTTGGCACGCGATTTCTCCAGCTCAGCCTGCGCCTGGTCGCGCCGCGCGCGGTAATTCACGTCCTCGATCCGGGCCAGCACCTGCCCTCGCGTCACCTGGTCCCCCTGCTCAAAACGCAACTCGACGATCTGCCCCGAGACCTTCGTCACCACCTGCACGCGATGGTCCGAGACGATCTTGCCCGCCGCCGTCAGCACGGGCGGCGCCTCGGCGTCGCCGCGGGCCGCGACGCGCAGCGTGCGAATCTCGGCTGGCGCGGCACCTGGCGCCATCGTCAGCGCCGCCGCACCCCAGCGCATCCACGCAAAGTAGCCCCCCGCTCCCAGCGCCGCGACGAATGCCAGCCGCAGCAACACGGCTCCGGCGCGCCCCGCGGCGCGCCCGGTACCCGCGCGCGGCGCACCACGCGGCCGCTGCGCTTTTTCGATCGAAAGCGCCTCGAGCCGCTGCTTCAGCTCGCTGGTGGCATTCATCCGAGGATTGTACCCGACGCTTACGCCTTTCGCAGGGCGTCGATCACCCGCAGCCGCGCGGCCCGCAGCGCCGGCGCCGCCGCCCCCGCCACGCCGACGACCACGGAAAGCGCGAACGCCCACGCCACGATGCCCGGCGTCAGCCGCAGCTCATAGGCCAGCACCGTCCAGGTCGTGTCCGAGAGGAAGTCCTGCCGCATGCCGTTGAAGCCGACGCTGGCGGTGAGTCCGAAAACACACGCCAGCGTGCAGATCAGCACCGACTCGATCACGAAGCTCAGCACCACCGCGCCGCGCGAAAAGCCGATCGTCCGCAGCATCGCGATCTCGCGCCGCCGCCCGTCAACCGCCGCATACATCGTATTCGCGACGGCGAACGCCGCTCCGACCGCCATGATGCCGATCAGCACGCTCGTCAGCATGACGATCTCGGTCGTCTTGGCGGTCAGCTCGCGGTAATACTCCGTCTCGGGTTTGGCATCGAGCTGGACGGCGGCGCTGCGAATGTACGCCACGGCTGGCTCGACGTCCGCGGGGCCGCCCAGCCGGACGACGACCGACGAGACCACGTCGCGTTCGAACGAGTCCTGAATCTGCGGCCTCGGTCCCCACACTTCGCTCTCCAGCGCTCCGCCGTCCGCCTCGAAGACGCCGACAACGGTGTAATCGCGGTTGCCCAGCCGCCCCAGCGCGATGCTCTCGTTCAGCCGCAGGCCGGCGAAGCGCTTCTGTGCCGCCCGGCCGACCGCCACCTCCATCTTCCCCGCGTCGGGCCAGCGGCCCTCGACCAGCCGCACGTTGTCGTGAACGGCATAGGCCAGCACATCGACGCCCCGAATCGCCACGTTGGCCGGCCGGTCGCGCTGCCCCAGCCGCGGGATGGCGGATTGGACCGCGACTTCGCTGCTGATCATCAGCGCACCGTCGGCCTGCCGCGCCACCCCGGGCGTCTGCACGACGCGCGCGATCTCCTCAGGCTGCAGGATGCTCGTGCTCTCCGCGGTCGCGCCGGGCTTCAGGACGATCAGGTTGAGCGGCGAGCCGGTCGCCACCAGCGAAGCGCGGATGCCGGCGGCGAACGACAGCAGCACCGCCAGCACCAGCACGATCACCGCCACCACGATGAACGTCAGCCCGGTACTCAGCTTGCGGACGAACAAGTTGCGCCAGTTGTAGCTCAACGGCAGGATCATCGCCGCTACTCCAGGTTCCGCAGCGCCGCGACGACGCGCATCCGCATGGCCGCGACAGCCGGCCACAGCGCCGCCAGCAGACCGATCCCCAGGGCGATCAGCAGCGCCTGCCCGCAGACCGCCGGGCGAATGTCGAGGTACTGAATCACCGGAATCGTGACGTTGGCCAGCGGCGTATGCGTGAAAGCCACGTAGGGCCCGCCCGCTCCCAACAACCCGCCCAGCAGGCACACGCCCAGGCTCTCGATCTGCATCAGCCGTGAGACGAAGCCGCCGCCAAAGCCCAGCGCCTTGAGCGTGGCAAATTCGTTGATGCGGTCGCGGAAATTCATGCTCATGGTGTTGGCCGCGGCCATGATCGCCACGAAGACGGTCACCGCCGCCAGGATCGTCAGGTTGCGCGGCAGGTCGAAATTCTGCGTGATGAACTGGTTCATGAAGGCTTTCTCGTCCTGGACGGAGACGGGATCGGCCGAGGTGTTCAGCAGGTCCGCGATCTCGACGTGCAGCGCATCCAGGTCAGCCTTGGAGCCGCACTTGACGAAGTAGAAGCTGACCCGGTCGGCCGGATAGCGCACGCGCTTCAGCTCCTCCTCCAGATAGTCGCGCCGGCACCAGTTCGTGATCGGGTCGGCGCCGTTTTCGAGCGTCGTCACCACGTGAAATTCCATCGGCGTGTAGGGCGGCACGGACGGGCTGATCGTGATCCGGTCGCCGACCTTCCAGCCGAACTGCTTGGCGGTCCCGCGGCCCAGCGCGATCGCCTGCCGGTCGCGGGCCCAGGCCTCGTTCTCCTCCGGCGTCATCCCGGTGTCGGGAAATGCCACGTAAAACGCGTCCTCGTCGACCGCCAGCGTCGAGAGCGGCCGCGGATCGCGCTCCACCTTGCCGCCGATCCAGCGCACGCCGCACACGCCGCGCAGCCGCGTCTTCTGCGGATCGAGCGATTCAATGCGCGTGCGATGCGCGGAGGGTAGCTGCGTGACGATCGAGACGCGGCTGGAGACGACCAGGCGGAGCTGGCGTGCCGAGTTGTCGAGGAAGCGCTCGATGCCGTCGATCACGGCGACCGACAGCACGAAGATCATGATCGGCAGCGCGACGGCGGCGCAGGTCAGACTCGTCCGCATCGGGTTGCGGATCGCGTTCTGGTACAGATAGATCAGCGTCAGCGGCACCGCGTTTCCCGCCGCCGGGGGGCCAGCGCCGCGCGGCGCGCTGCTCCGCCGCCCGCCGCCGCACTCACGCCCGCGCCGCGGCCGGCGCGCGGCTCGCGGCTATTCTTCGCGTAGCGCACGGATCACCTGCGTCTGTGCGGCGCGCCGTGCCGGAAAGACCGCCCCCAGCACGCCCACCACCGCAACCATGGCCAGCGAAATGAGCACGATGACCGGCGTCATGCGGATGTCGAACGCCATGGCGGTAAACGTGCTGGTCCCAAACATGTCTTTGGTGTGGCCGACGAACTGCAGCCACGCCCAGCAGGCCGCACAGCCCAGGGCGCCGCCCAGCAACGCCAGCAGTGTCGACTCGAGCATGAAGCCGCGCAGCACCTGCCCGCCCGAAAAGCCGATCGTGCGCAGCATGGCAATCTCGCGCGTGCGGCCGGCGACGGTGGCGAACATGGTGTTGGCGATCGAGAACATCGCCGCGAGCGTCATCATGCCGATCAGCACGTAGCAGACCCCCTGGTAGATTCGCACCATCGACGACTGGCTGCGCCAATAGTCACCCTCGGTCTGCCCGCTGAGCTGGATCGCCGCCCCGGCCATCTGCGCGATCGTCGCCGCCGGGTCGGCCCCTTCGCGCAGCCGCAGCGAGGCGGCGGAGTAACCGGTGCGGCCGTAGGCGCTCTGCAGCAGCGGCAGGTAGGCCCAGATCTCGCTCTCCATCGGGCCGCCGTCGGCACTGAAGTATCCGACCACCTTGAACTCGCGGTTCTCGGCGAATCCCAGCCGCAGCGTGTCGCCGATGTTCAGCCCGCTGAACTGCTTGGCCGCGCTCAGCCCGACGATCACCTCGGGCAAGCCAGTCGAGATGGTAGCTCCCTGCGGGCGCACGTTGCGATGCACGAGAAAGGCCATCTCGGTCACGCCGCGGACCGCGACGTTGGCCCGCGTCGCGCCGCCGTCGCGGACGCGCGGAAGCTGCGTCTGCCAGAACATCTCCGGGCTGATGAGCTCGCGGCCGGTATCCGGGTCGCGCTCGACGTCGGTGAGCTGCGTGAGGCGGTTGAACTCCTCGGGCGAAATGGCGCTGTTAGTCTCCGAGGTCCCGCCGCGCTGCAGCACGATGATCTTGCGCGGGTCGCTGGCCACCGACAGCGCCCGGTTCAGCGCCGCGACGAATCCGATCACCCAGGCAAACGTGCCGACCACCGCGGCGATCACCAGCACGGTCAGCGCCGTGGTCGCCTTTCGCACGAACAGGTTTCGCCAGTGATACGAGAGCGGTAGCGCCATTCCTTTTGCCTCACGCGATCTTGCGCAGCGCCGCGACCGTGTTCAGACGATACGCCTGCATGGCCGGCAGCAGCCCCGCCACAACGCCCACCAGCAGCGCGATCGCAATCGACACGCCGATCGCGATCGGCGAGACCTCCAGCGACGAGAGCGGCAGAAACCCAAGCCGCTTGAGCGGAAAGGCGAGCAGCGCGGCGGCCGTCGGGACGATGCCGAGCAGCGCTCCAACCAGCGCCAGGATGACGCTCTCGGCCAGCACGATGCGGAAGACGCGCCCGCCCTGAAAGCCGATCGCCTTGAAGACCGCCAGCTCGCGCGTCCGCTCGCGGAAACTCATCATCATCGTGTTGCCCGCCACCAGCGCCACGATGAACACCACCACCATCGCGATCGCCCGCATCAGCCCCGGCAGGTCGCCCGCCGCCTGCGCGAAGTTCGCCATGAACGCGTTCTCATCCATCGTCTTCGTCTCGTTCGGCGTGTTCGCGAAACGCGGATCGACCTCCGCCTGCAGCGCCCGCAGTGCCGCCAGATCGCTGCACTTCAGCCAGAACAAGTTGCACCCCGGGGTCACAAACCCCGCCGTCCGCCGCGACTCCTCGAAGTAGTCGCGCCGCAGGTAAAGCGAATTCGTTCGCCCCTCCGTCGTCACGATCTTGATCACGTGAAATTCCAGCGCCAGGTTGGGCGGCACCGAACTCTCGAGCGTGATCCGGTCGCCGGCCTTCCAGCCATACTGCTCGGCGACGTTGGTGCCGACCACGCACGCCTGCCGGTCCTTCGCCCAGCTCTCGCGCTCCGCATCGGTCCAGCCGATCTCGTCGAACACCAGCGGAAACGTGTCCACGTCCGCGCCCAGGCTCTGAATCACACTCGGCGTGTTCTGCACCCGGCCGCCGAACCAGCGCACGCCGCACACCGCCCGGATGCGCGTCTTGTCCGGATCGAGCGCCTCGATCTCGGCCCGCATCCGCTCCGGCAGCGCGTTGACCAGCGCGATCCGGCTCTGCACCGCCAGACGGAGCTGGGCGGCGTTGAGCGCGTTCAGCTTGACCATAGCGACAATCAGCGAAATGGCCGCCACGAAAACGCCCATCGGCAGCGCGAAGCTCAGGCAGGTGAGCAGCGTCCGCATCGGGTTTCGCCGCAGGTTCTGCATCAGTACGTAGGTGATCGTCACGCCGCCACTCCGCCCGTCAGGCCCGCGCGCCGGCCCGCGCTGCGGTCAGCTCTTCGCGATGCAGCACGCCTTTGTCCAGGTGCACGATCCGCTCGCCGTGCTGCGCCGCCTTCGGATCGTGCGTCACCATCAGGATGGTCTTCTTGAACTCGCTGTTGAGCAGGTTCATCAGGTTGAGGATTTCCTCGGACGTGCGGGCGTCGAGATCGCCGGTCGGCTCGTCCGCCAGGATGACGTCCGGATCGGTGACGATCGCCCGCGCGATCGCGACGCGCTGCTCCTGCCCGCCCGAAAGCTGATTCGGACGATGGTGCATGCGGTCGCTCAGCCCAACCACGTCCAGCGCCGTCGTGACCCGCTGACGCCGCTCCCCCGACGACATCCGATAAAGCAGCAGCGGCAACTCGACGTTCTGCGCCGCCGTCAGAACCGGCACCAGATGGTACATCTGAAAGATGAAGCCGACGTGCCGGCTGCGCCAGGCGGTCAGCTCGCGTTCATTCATGTTTTCGAGCCGAGCCTCGCCGACGCGAACACTGCCGCCGGTCGGCGAGTCGAGCCCGCCCACCAGGTGCAGCAGCGTCGATTTTCCCGAGCCGCTCGGCCCCATCAGCACGACGAACTCGCCGCTGCGGATGGCGAGGTCGAGCCCGTCGAGCACCGGAATCTCCAGTCGGTCCTTGTAGTACGCCTTTCGAACGTCCTTCAACTCGATATCCGCGCCGCTCATGCCAGACTCCCAGGTCGAAAGGAGATGTTAGCGGATCTCGCCGCCCCCCGACATGCCGGCTTTGCGCGTGATTATCGGATGCGGCCCCACTCACGGCCCCCGCCGGCCACGCGACTCAATCGCGCCGCGCGTCCGGCCGAAAACCTATTCAGACTGCGCGGCCGGATTCCGCGCGCGTGAGGACCACCAAACATGGGTTCAGATCAGGCTCTCGACAGCACGCTGAAACGCGTCTTCTGCTCGGTCTTCGACGTCACGCCCGACGCCGTCACCGACCAGACGCGGCGCGGCGAGCTGGAGCGCTGGGATTCGCTCGGCCACATCGACCTGCTCGAAGCGCTCCGCAACGAGTTTCAATTCGAGATCCCCGTGGATCAGGCGCTGGAGATGGAAACCGTCGCCGACATCAAGCGCATTCTCCGCTCGCTCGGCTCTCCGCGCGGAAGACACTGAATGTCACGCTCTACCACGGCGCCGCGCTGCGATCCGGGCCATTCGGCCGGCATGGCCGGCGCGCCCCGGCTCTGGATCGCCGGCGCGCCAGCCGAGGCCCACGACGGCCGCACGTTTCCCGTGCACGACCCCTCAACCGCCGAACACCTCTGCGACGCGCCGCGCGGCGCGGCACCCGACGTCGATCGGGCCGTGCGGGCGGCCGCGGCGGCGCTGCCCGGCTGGGCCGCGCTGCGGACCACCCAGCGCGGCCGCGTTCTGTTCGACGTCGCCAACGCCCTCCGCGCTCACGCGGACGAACTCGCGCTGCTCGAGACACTCGACAATGGCAAGCCGCGGCGTGAAGCGCGCGACGACGTGGCGAAATCGGCCGAGGCGTTCGAATTCTACGCCGGCCTGGCCGACAAGATTTTCGGCACCACCATTCCGGTGGCGCCCGAGTTCTTCAATTACACGCTGCGCGAGCCCGTCGGCGTGACGGCCCACATCGCGCCGTGGAATTACCCACTGCGGCTGGCGCTGCGCAGCGTCGCGCCGGCGCTGGCCGCCGGAAACACCGTCGTATTGAAACCCGCCGAAGAGACGCCGCTGACGGCTCTGCGCCTCGGCCCGATCTTCGCGCAGGCCGGCCTGCCACCGGGCGTCTTCAACGTCGTGTCCGGGTTCGGTCCGGAGGCCGGCGCGGCGCTCGCCGGGCATCCGCGCGTCAATCACATCGCGTTCACCGGCTCGGTCGAGACGGGCATTCGCGTGATGCAGGCCGCGGCGCGAAACGTCGTACCCGTCACGCTGGAGCTGGGCGGCAAGTCGCCCAACATCGTGTTTGCCGACGCGGCCATCGACCGGGCGGTGGCCGGCGCGGTCAAGGCGATCTTCTCCAACGCCGGCCAGGTGTGCTGCGCGGGTTCGCGCCTCCTGCTGCAACGCTCGATCCACGACGAATTCGTCGCGCGACTCGCCGACGCCGCCCGCCGCCTGCGCGTCGGCCCGGGCATCGACGACCCCGACGTCGGACCACTCATCTCACGCCAGCAGCGCGACGCCGTCCTCGACTTCATCGACGCCGCTCGCAACAGCGGCGGAGTGCTGCGCTGCGGCGGAGGCGTTCCGGCGGCCCCGGAGTGCCAACGCGGCTGGTTCGTCGAGCCCACCATCATCGTCGGACTTCCGCCCGATCATCCTTGCGCGCGCGAGGAGATCTTCGGCCCTGTGCTGTGCGTCCTGCCATTCGACGACGACGCGCAGGCCGTCGCGCTGGCCAACGACAACCCCTACGGGCTGGTCGCCGGCGTCTGGACCCGCGACCTCGATCGCGCCCACCGCGTCGCCGCACAGCTCCACGCCGGACAGGTCTACGTCAACGACTTCTTCATCGGCACCGTCGCCTGCCCGTTCGGCGGAACCAAGCGCAGCGGATTCGGCCGGGAGCGCGGCGTCGAAGCGCTTCAGCATTACACGCAGGTGAAAAGCGTCTGCATCCGCCTTGGGAGTGCCTGAGCATGCAACTCTCCGATCGTGTCGTCGTCATCACAGGTGCCGCGGGCGGAATCGGCCGAGCCTACGCCCGCCGCATGCTCCACGAGGGAGCCCGCGTCGTGCTGACCGACGTCTGCGGCGCGTCGGCCGTCGACAGCCTGCTGGCCGATGGCGAGGGGATCTTCGTCGAGGCCGATTTGCGCTCCCCCGACGCAGCCGACGCCGTGATCGCCGCCGCCGAGGAGCGCTTCGGCTGCGTCGACGTGCTGATCAACAATGCGGCCCTCTTCACGACGCTTCCGCGGCGCTCGTTCGAGCAACTGACCGTCGAGGAGTGGGAGCAGGTGCTGTCGGTCAACGTGGTGGGCGTGTTCAACATGACCCGCGCCGTCACGCCGCTGATGAAACGCCGCCAGTACGGCCGGATCGTCAACGTCGCGTCCAACGTCGTGCACAAGGGACTGCCGAACCTGCTGCACTACGTGGCGTCGAAAGGCGCGGTGATCGCCATGACGCGCTCGCTGGCCCGCGAGCTCGGCCCCTACGGCATCACGGTGAACGCGATCGCCCCAGGCTACGTGATGCACGACGGAACGATCGCCAGCGACCACGGCCGCAACGAGCAGGTCGTCCGCCTGCGGGCCATGCCGCGGACGCAGACGCCCGAAGACCTGGTGGGCGTGGTCGCCTTCCTGGCGTCCGCCGAGAGCGAGTTCATCACCGGTCAGACGATCGTGGTCGACGGCGGCGAGGTGTTCGCGTGAGCGAGCTCCGCCCGCGCTCGCACCGCGACCTGCGCAGCTATCTCGACTGTCTGAGCGCGTGCGGCCGGCTGCGGCGCGTCGCGGCGGCCGTCGACATCGAGCGCGAGCTGGCCTGTGTGGCCCGCTGGGCCGTCGAAACGACCGCCGAGCACGCACAATACGCGATCCGCTTCGAACAGCCGCGCGGCTTCGACCTGCCCGTCTGCGTCAATCTCTACACCACGCACGAAATGGCCGCCCTGGCCCTGGGCGTCGCGCCAGCCCAGCTCTACGCACACTGGTCGGCGGCGCTGACCACGCCCATCCCGCCGCGCGTCGTCGACCGCGGCGCGGTGCACGAGCAAGTTCGCACCGCCGCCGACGCGCGCCTGACGCGCATCCCCGCGCCCGTCTGGACGCCCGGACGCGACACGGCTCGCTATTTCTCCGCCGCCGCGGTCATCACGGTCGATCCGGATACCGGGGTGCAGAACGTCGGCACCTATCGCGCCCAGCTTCACGACGACCAGCACGTCGGCATCTTCTTCGGCAGCCGGCACCAGCACGGCGCGATGCACTACGCCCGCTGGCAGGCTCGCGGCCGCGCCATGCCCGTCGCGCTGGTCATCGGCGCCGCACCGGCGGTCAATTTCGCCGCCGCCGCCAAGACCGCCTACGGCGTCGACGAACTGACGATCGCCGGCGGGCTGCTCGGCGAGCCGCTCGACGTGGTCCGCTGCCGTACGTCCGACCTGCTCGTGCCGGCCGAGGCCGAGTGCGTCATCGAGGCGACGATCGCGCCCGAGGCGCTGCGCGAAGAAGGGCCGTTCGGCGAAGCGCTGGGCTACATGAACCTCAGCGCCCCGGCACCGGCCGCCGAGGTGACCGCGATCTGCATGCGGCGCGACGCGCTCCACCACGGCTACATCCAGCAGCTTCCGCCCACCGACGGACATCGCGTCATGGAGCTGGGCGTGCTCGGGCCGCTCTGGCACTATCTGACGAAGCGGCTGGGCGTCCGCGGCGTCCGCGATCTGGCGATCGCTCCCGGCAGCGCCGCGGTCGCGACGCTGGCCGTCCAGCTCGACGCGGAAGGCGCGCGCTCGGCGGCCTCGATCGGCCGCGCGCTGGCGAAGCTGAACTTCGGCCAGAAGTTCATCTATCTGCTCGACGCCGACGTGGACATCCGCGACCCGCAGACGCTCAACTGGGCCATCAGCACGCGCGTCGATCCGGCCCGCGACATCACGCTGATCGACGGCATCCAGACCTGGCAGCTCGACCCGTCGGTCATGCACCGCGCCCAGCGCGACGGCCTCGCCCTGGACGCGGCGCCGTATGCCTCCTCCATCGCCGTCGTCGACGCGACGCTCAAGTGCCGGGCCCCGGCCATTTCGCTGCCCGATGCAGCCTCCATGCGGCGGGTGCAATCCGACTGGCCGCGCTACGGCCTGCCCCCGCTCGCGCCGCGCGCGAGACTCGAAACGCTGCTCGCCTCCCATCCGGAGGGGGGACTTGAAATGCCGCCTCCCCGTGGCAGCCCGTAGAGCAGTTGGCACAGCCGCCCTCGGCTGTGTGCACACGAGGCAGCTGTAGGCCGGGCTGGGTTCACGAAGCCCAGCCCTTGCCCAGGATGACCGCTTCGAAACTCAGCCCAGCCTACGAGATCGCTACGGCCGCGCGTCGCCGGCACCTCGCGCCGGCTGCGACGCCGCAGTCTTGTCGGCGGCCTGGCGCTGCTCGCGCGTCGGAAGCTTGTCGAGCCGCGGCTTGAGCTGTTTTTCGAAGATGTCGTCGATCGGCCGGCGAAGCTCGCTGGGGCGCGCGTTGTGCCGGCGGAGGTCGTCGGTGTTGCCGGTCTTCCGCGCCTGTGTGAAATCCGCCTGAACCTTGTAGAAATCGGACTTGTGCCGGTTCAGATACTGCCCGCCGTCGGCCTGGCAAGCGCGCAGAATCTGCCACGCTTTCTGCTGCTGCTCGTCGTTGAGCGCGAATCGCCGGCAGAAATCCACGACGTAGCGCTCCCACTCGGTGAGCGGCTTGTTCTGAGCCGACGTGAACGCCATCTCGCGGTCGTGTCGTTCCCAGCGCTCGATCTGCTCCGGCGTCATGTACGGGCTGTGCTCGCCACGCTTCTTCGCCTCGAGCGTCGGGCCCAGCGGCGCGCCCGTGCGGCGCGCTTCCTTGCACTCGGCGAAGGTGATGATGCGACCGTCGTGCCAGAAGAGTGTGCCGTGCCCCGATGGATCGCGAAAATTCTGCGGCACAATGTTGAACCCCGACTCCAGTCCGAGGTCGGCACCGCTGGATTCCACTGCATCGTCCGCGCGATTCAGCGCCGCCTCAGTGACGCGGTATGATTCAACCAGCGTGCCGCCGCTGTAATAGTCGACGGCGGCGGGGAACCAGACCTCGCCGCATTGTGCGAGCTCGCATCGGCACTCGGCTTTGACGCTGCCGGCCGCGTCGACCC
Source organism: Phycisphaerae bacterium (assembly GCA_022072445.1). Classification (GTDB taxonomy): domain Bacteria; phylum Planctomycetota; class Phycisphaerae; order UBA1845; family Fen-1342; genus JAJVHV01. The sequence continues at coordinate 52,622 of JAJVHV010000022.1, forward strand.
ATTCCACGCGTTCGGCGTTCCAGCCGCGATCGGCATTGATGATCCAGCGGACGGCGTTTCCGTCCGCCAGGCGGCCGACGACTTCATAGCGCGAGCCTGACTGGGATTGCGACCACTCGACGAGTGGCGCTTCCATTCCGTCGGCGACGCGCGCGCCGAGCGTACTCAGGCAGGTGATGCCGTCACGGAACGAAACAGTGTTGCCCGGAAATATGCCGAGCGTCCGAACATCGCGAAAGTCCCCGGGGTCGGGAGGCTCGTTCGCGTCCTCGGCTGGGAGATCGCCGACGGCGCGCCACAGCAGCGCGCGGACGTCCGTGCGGGCGTGATGCCACACGCCGTCACGATTTCGCATATAGAGCTCGGGAAAGCGGCTCCGCGGTTTGCCCGACGACTCGTCGTAGCGGACCCATCCGTCCTGATCGCCGACCTGCTCCAGAATCATGTCGCCATTGAGCGCATAACGGCTGTGGAATGTGAACGTGCGGCCGGGTAACCGGCGATGATCCGTCCACGTCCAGCTCATCCGACCGCTGACGACCGAGTTGCGGGCCTCCTCGAGCGCACGCAGCGCGGCGGGCTTGTCGGCGCAGAAAGCGGTGAACCAGATGGGGGCATACAGAATCGTCGAGCAGTGCATGATCAACTCAGCCCGAACGCGCGCAGCAGCCAATCGCGACTGTACGGGCAGAATCGGAAGCTCCGGGTAGCTCATGACGACATCATATCAAAGCTCCTCCACCGTCCTCGGCCAATCGTCTTTCAGCAGCCGCGAGAGCGAGCGGTCCGCCAGCACGCGCCCGCCCGTCTGGCACGTCGGGCAATAATTCGTCTCGTTCTCGGCGTAGCGAATCCGCTGCACCGCAGTCCCACACGCCGGGCAGGGCTGGCCGAACTTCCCGTGCACGGCGAACTCCGGGCGGAACGCCGTGATGTCGCCGGGGCCGGGGAAGCGCTGCGCGAAGCGCGCCACCAGCCGGTCGCGCCAATCCGACAGCACCGCCACGCACGCCGCCCGCAGCCGCTCGACCTCGGCCGGCGTGAGGCGCTGCGTCAGCGCCACCGGCGAGAGCCGGGCCGCGTGCAGGATCTCGTCGGAGTAGGCGTTGCCGATGCCGTCGAACAGGCGCGGGTCGGTCAGGGCACGCTTCAGCGTGCGATTCTCGCGCCTCAGCCGCCCGGCGAATTCGGCGGCGCCGGCGAAAACGCAGTCGAGCCCGCCCGGATCGTGCGCAGTGAGCGCGGCCCGCCCGCGCACGACGGACAGCGCCGCGCGCTTGGTCTTTCCCGCTTCGGTCATGGCGAGCGCGCCGTGCTCGAACGTCAGCACCGCCAGCGTGATCCGCGCCGGAGGCCGGCGCTGCGGCGCGAGCCATTGCAGGCGCCCGGCGATCATCAGGTGCAGCACGGCGAACAACTCGTCGGAAAGCTCGAAGACGATCCGTTTGCCCAGCCGTCGCACGCCGCGCATCTCGCGCCCGATGAGGGCCTCGATCGGCGGCTCGACGCTGCGCAGCAGGAAGGGGCTGCGGATCTGCACATCGAGGATGGTGCGACCCGCAACGCACCGCCGCAGACACGACAGGTATGCCTCGATGTCGGGTAATTCGGGCATGTCAACTGGGCAGTGTACCCCCGACCGGCGTCAGGGCTTCGGATGCCCGGACTGGCGTCGGCGCGGTCCGGATGGGCCGTCCGACCAGCGCCGACCATCCGAACCCCTCACGCGAGTGAGGGGTCGGAGGCGGGTGGCGCGCGCGGCGTCAAGAAACGCCGCCAAGGCGCGGAGGTGTCGGCGCGGTTCGGATGGGCCGTCCGACCAGCGCCGACCATCCGAACCCCTCACGCGAGTGAGGGGTCGGAGGCGGGTGGCGCGCGCGGCGTCAAGAAACGCCGCCAAGGCGCGGAAGCGTCGGGGCGGTCCGGATGGGCCGTCCGACGAGCGCCGACCATCCGAACCCCTCACGCGAGTGAGGGGTCGGAGGCGGGTGGCGCGCGCGGCGTCAAGAAACGCCGCCAAGGCGCGGAGGCGTCGGGGCGCGGAGGCATTGCGCCGCGGAGGCGTCCCGGCGCGGAGGCATCGCGCCGCGGAGGCGTCCCGGCCCAGGTGCGTCCTCGCCGTGCGGCCCCCGACTGGCGTCGGGGGTTCGGATTGGTCCGACTCGTGGCACCTGGGCAGTGCGAAGGCAGGTCGCCGACAGCGGCGACCTGCCCGACTTCGTGGCTCCGTGGCTTCGTGGCTTCGTGGCTTGCCGTTTACGGCCCCGTCAGACACGCGACAAAGTCGTCCACGTCAAACCCGTTGACGCTGCCGTCGCCGTTCGTGTCGCCGACGCATTCGGCGCAGGGCGTGCCAGTGCCCGCGAGCAGACCGACGAAGGGCTCGACGTCGAAGCCGTTCACGCTGCCGTCGCAGTTCGCGTCGCACGGATTCCCCGCCCCGACCGTCAGATCGGCCGAGAACGTCACGTCCACCGTGCACAGGTCGGTGATGACGCAGTCGTATGACCCGGCGTCGCTGAGACTGACCGGGCTGATGACCAGCGTCGGGTTCGTCTCGCCCGGCAGGTCGGCGAAGTCCTTGCGCCACTGGAATGTCACCGGGTCGGTGCCGGTCGCGGCCGTGGTAAACGTGGCGGTGCCGCCCTCGCACGCCTGCTGATCGCTGGGCTGTTCCGTGATCTGCAGCTCGTTGCACGTCACGTCGAGCACGTCACCGGTGATCACCAGTGCGTAGCCCTGGCTGCCGGTGCTGACCGACGCGGCGCTGATCGTCGCGCTCCACACGCCCGTCTCCGGGTTGCTCAGGTGCACCTGCTCGACGTTGTTCTTGGTGTCGGCGGTCCCGCCGGTGATGCTCACGCCCGTGGACGTGTTGAAGACGTTTCCGCGGTACGTCGCGCTGGGCGAGTCGACCACCAGGTCGATGTTGTTGATCACCGGGTTGCTGGCGTTGGCCGCGCCCGGCGCGTCGTGGAACGCCAGCGTGACGCGCAGTTGCTGGGAACCGCCCTGCACCGTGAAGTTCACCGTGACGCTCTCGCCGGTGGTCAACGCGTCGCCGGTGTTGTTTCGCACGTCGCGAACGATCAGCTTGCGTGCGTCGCCGGTGAAGAAGAGCGCGTTATCGGCCAGCACGCGGCCCCAGCCCTCGCGGTTCGACGGATAGCCCGTGACGCCGGTCATGTCGACCGACGAGTTGATCAGGGCCGCCTTGATCAGCGCGCCCGACGGCGTGAACCCGTCGCCGCCGACCGCGGCCCCGCTCGGATAGTAACCGGCGGCGAAATACTGCCGCACGAGCAGGCCGGTACCGGCGATGGCCGGGCTGGCCATCGACGTCCCCGTCAGGCTCGCCGTGCTGCAACCGCTGCTGCCGCTGGACGAATTCGTCCCGCAGCCCGGGGCGTAGATTTCGGGCTTCCGGCGGCCGTCGGCAGTCGGACCCTGTCCGCCCGAGCAGTGGTTGCCCTGGCTGGGCGAATCCTGCGATGCGCCGACCGCCATGCAGTTCTTGGCGTTCTCGGGGTTCTTGAGCGTGCTCAGGTTGGTGACGGCGAAGCAGACGAGCTGGTCGTCGAATTGCCAGGAGAAGTTGTCGATTCCGCGGCACATGCCGTCGTACACGGTGGTGCCGTCGTTGCCCCAACTGTTGGTGTGCACCGTCGCGCCCTGCCCGCGATGCGTGTTCAGGCGATTGAACATCGCCGTCTCGCCGAAGCCGGGAATGCTGTTGTGACACAGGCGCCCGAGGTAGGCCACGCCGCGCGCGTTGTCGTTCGCGCCGCTGTCGCCGACCGCCGTGCCGGCCGTGTGCGTGCCGTGCTGGTCGTAGCCCTGGGTGGTGTTATAGGCCTGGATCTTGCGGTGATTCGAGCCGATCGGATCGGTGTCCACAAACGAACAGTGGTTGACGGCGAGCTGGCCGTCGATGTGACCGAGAATCTGCCCCTCGCCGTGAATGCCGTTGTTGTACAGCGGCGTGACGTTGTTCTGGTTGCTCTGCACAATCCAGCGGTTGCTGTTGTTGCGGAGCGTGAGTTCCGGGAATTCCTCGACCCACTGCACGCGGCTCAGCAGCGCCAGCGACCCTTCCGTACCCTGCGGCGCGCGGACGTGCACCAGTTGGTCGCCGCCGGCGTTCTCGTGAAACGCGATCTCGACGCCCGCGATTGCCGCGACATCGGTCAGGGCGGCGTCCATGTCGGCGCCCGCGAAAAGCTGCACGAGCAGGAGCACTTCGCCGGCGTCGGCGATGGCCTGCCGCCCCGGCGTCTGATAAACGCGCTGGCCGATTTCCGGATCGAGTTTCCAAGTCGCGTCGAAATAGCCAACCCAGCCGACGAATCCGGTGCCACGCAGCGCCGCGGGCGACACGCCGGCAAGCTGCGCGATGTACGCGTTCTGCGGCAGATGGTCATAGAGCACGACGCCGAGCGCGGTGAGCACCTCGCGGCGGGCGCGGGTGATCGGTCCATCGAGCTGGATCAGATAATGCTCGTCGGCGGCGAAGGGCGCGTCGGCCGCAAGGAGATTCGGCAGATCGGCCGTCGAGATGTCGCCCGCACGCAAGTTGAGTGTGTCGGGCGCATCCGGCGACACGAATCGCCGAGACTCGGCGGCCCAAGCGACGGTGCCCAGCACAGCGACAATTGCCCCCAACGCGGCTCTCCGCCGCAGGTGATCGAAAGACATTCGCTCCTCCTTCGTGTGTCGAATTGTAGGACCGCCGACCCAGCGCGAGCCGGATGGTTGCGAGCCGCCATTCTAATGTCGCGCGGGGCTGGATCGGAAGCAGATTTTCCGGACGGGAGCGTGGCTGCCGGCGTTATGGGTCCCGGGCAGCCGGCATGCTCTCGAAGGTGGCACGCTCGCTCTGGTGCCATGCGCTCGCTCGTGGCGTCTTTGCTCCGGGTCGCATGCTCTCGCCGCCAGGCGTGAGCATGCCGTCATCGAACGCGCATGGCCCGCACCAGCGCGCCACGCGCGCTCATGTCCGCCGCCCCTCGCCGCTCCGCTTCGCGCTTCGACCCACATGCGACGTCAGCACGTCGATCGCCGCGGCCGGCGGCTTGACGCGCCCCGAATCCGGATCGCAGCAAAGACCGATACGCACCAGCGTCGCCAGCGCGTCAGCCGCGTCGAACACCGCCGCAACGCCGAATTCTTCGCGCAAATACGCGTCCGCGACCAAGCGGATTCGACGGGCGACGGCGTCGCGATCCGCCGCGCCGCCGCCGTGCGCGCCGGCTTCGACCGGCCCAGCCGAATCACACCAGCAGATCGCGTACGCGAGCAGAGCCTCCTTCAGCTCCTCCTGCGCGACCATGAACGCCAGCGAGTGAACCACACCGGCGTTGTTGGCCAGATTCTGGTAATAAAGATTGCGCGTGCGTTGAGAATCGCGCTCGATCCGCGCCACGCGATAGCCCAGCAGCGTCCGCACGGTCAGCACGACGAAGCCGATCAGCAGCACCCACATCAGCTTGGTCCACGCAATCAGCCCGGTCAGCAGGTTCAGCACTTTGCTGCTGCTCGACCACACGATCCCGGCGCCACCGCCGAACACCTTCAGGCGATCGAACCAGCCCATCCGGACTTCGGCGTGCGGCAGGAGCGCCTCGACGTCGCCGACCGGGATGTCCTTGAACAGTTTCAGCAGCAGGTGCGACTCGCCGCGCATCCGCGCCACCACCGCCAGCCGCCGATAAACCTGGAATTCGCCCTCGACGCCGCGCAGCGGGTGTCTCAGCGTGCGGCGGCGGCGGCGCGCCGCCCCCCTGCCGCGCACCCAGATGCTGAGCTGCTCGATCCGCTCGGCACGCAACCGGACGCGCAGCCCATGCGAGTTCGCGATCCGGATCGCGTCGTCAATGCCGGCTTCCGACAGCCGCTGGAAGTTGCACTTGGTCAGCAGATGTCCCAATCGCCGTTCGACCTCGCCGAGCAGACCGTCGCCGCCGGCGCCGTCGCCGTCCAACGTCCGCGGCGCGATGGTGTCGCGGTCGGGATTGAACGGCCCGTAGCAGCGGCACAGCTCGCGCTCCAGTTCGAGCGCTTCCTGCTCGACCACATCCCGAATCAGCTCGGCGATGCGCTCGATCTCGGAACCAAGAGACGCGAAACGCGTGCGGTCCGCGGTGATCGCCGCCGCCAGATCGTGCGCATCGAGCGGAATGAAGCGGTCGGCGGCTTGCGGACGTTCGGGAGTGTGTATTTCCGGACCGATCGACGAACCTCATTTCGGTCAACCGTTGTCGCGCGACTTTCCGACCGATTGAACACAAAGATCGACGGCCGATCAAGCCGACTTTCCGTGTCCGGCTTGCCCGGCAAGACCATTGTTTCGAATGGTTTGAGGTAACGGCGACGTCGGGCATGCACCGCCGGACCGATCAGCTACAATTGCCGATACGGCGTGGCGCTTTCAGGGTGGGGTTGAGACGATGCGGCGTAGCAAGCGAGTGGTCAGCGTCGTCCTGTCCGCGCTGTTGGCGGTGTTCTCGATCGGCGGCGGCTGTCAGACCGAGACGCCCGGCGGCGGCATCGACGACCTCGGCGGCATCACTGTCACGCAGACCGATAACGGTTCACGCAACGGGCTGAGCGTCCAATACGATGTTCTCGATTTTGGGGCCTCGATCGAAGAACTGACATTCGAGATCGAGAATTCGACCGGTTCGTCGGTCGCATTCGAATTGCTGCCCGAGGCCGAGTGGGTCACCGTCGACCCGCCGAACGCCACGGTCGCAGCGCAGCCCGTCCGCGTCACGGTGCGCGTGGATCGCCTGCTGATGGAAGATGGCGAGCACAGCAGCGCGATCGCGATCAACGTCGGAGGCGCGGAGGCGTTTCGCATCACCGTGCACGCGCAGCGCGTCTCATCGCCCGACGGCAGCATTCTGATCGTTTCGGCGGCGGCGCTCGATTTTGGCACCGCGTCGCACGCGATCAGCATCGGCGTGCGGAACGGCGGCACGGGCACTCTGGCCTACACGGTGAGCGCGTCGGCGCCGTGGCTGAGCGTGAGCGGCGGCGACGGCACGAGCACGGGCGAGATCGACCTGATTTCGGTCGCGGTGGATCGCACCGGGCTGTCGGCGGGGAGCTACGAGGGCGACGTGCAAGTGCTCTCGAGCACGCAGGCCGCCGTCATCCGCGTCCGCATGGAGGTCTCGGAACCCGCGCCGAATGACGGCGATCAGGCGGCGGTGCTGTTCGTCAGCGTCGGCGAGCTGGATTTCGGCGCCGCACAAACGCGGCTGGGCTTTGCCGTCCGGAATTCCGGCGCCGGCACGCTGAACTACACGGTGCGCTCGACGGCGGCGTGGGCGACGCCCTCGTCGGCGGGCGGGGCGAATACGGGCGATTTCGACGTCATTCAGATTTCCGTGACGCGCGACGGATTAACCGCCGGCGACTACGTCGGCGGCGTGGACATCGAAGGCGACAACGGCGACACGTTCAGCGTGGTGCTGCGCATGAACGTGCCGCAGGGCGAGCTGCCGCCGGCGCTGACCGTCAGCACGAACCTGATCGACCTGGGCATGGCGCGCTCCGAGACGTTCTCGGTCGGCAACGCGGGCGGCGGAACGGTGAACTTCACGGTCGCGACCGACGCGACTTGGGTGACGCTTGGCGCGGCGAACGGCAGCGTCGGCAGCGAAGGCCAAGTCGCGATCGACTTCACCGTCAGCGCCGAGACGCTGCCGGTCGGCGATTATGAGGCGACCATCACGGTCAGCGGCGACGAAGGCACGACCCGCACGATCGGGCTGATGGTGCACGTGAAGTACAGCTTCGACGGCACGCCCTTCGACTCCGAATCGGTCCCCTACTTCGGGTATCCGTGGACGCCGCAGGAAGAAGATTTGTACCTGACCGAGTCGAACTACCAGATTTTCATGCGGCCGTTCCAGTCGAATTTCTGGGTCTTCTGGGACGAGCAGGCCGACGAGTATCTGCCGGCGTATCGGCTGGCGGTGCCCGGATCGGTGCTGACGCGCTACTTCTCGTCGTGCCTGGCGACGCCGGTAGACCCGCCAGGGACGATCGGGATGAAGCTGCCGAACGTTCCAGACGCGTGGCTGCTGCGGAACAACGTGGGCGGGTATTTCGAGATTTACTATCCGCAGAGCGGATCGAGCCGCGTGATCGACCTGACGATCCCCGCGGCGCGGCAGGCGCTGATCGAATTCTGGCGCGAGCGCTCGGCCGGCTGGGACGCGATCTTTCTGGACAACGTGATCTACAAGTACTCGACCGTCTATGACTCGAACATCCACGGGCGCGACGCGTGGTTCGCGGCGGTGTACGACCTGCTGTACGAAGCCCGCGCGGCGCTGGACAAGCCAATCATCCCGAACATCTCCTGCCGGCCGGAAGAGGTGTGGGACGAGCTGATGCCGGCGACCGACGGATTCATCTTCGAGTTCGCGCTGGGCGGCATGTACATGCAGTGGACGCCGTTCCGCGAGTTCTTCCTGCGCGAGGAGCTGGCGGTCTATCGCCGAGCGCTGGACAACGGCAAGATCGTGCTGCTGATGAACAATGACACGTGGTCGCAGGTGGCGGATCAGCACGCGGCCTCGATGCCGCCGGTGGCCGGGCCGCTCTTCTCGGCGGCGATCTGCCTGGTGAAGGAGCCAGGCGACCAGATTTTCTTCAACTGCAACGCGAACCTGAACCGCGACTACGCGCTGTATCCGTTCCACGAGTGGTGGCGCAAGCTGGGCCGGCCGCTGGGCGCGTATCGCTGGGAAGGCCTGGTCGTGCGGCGCGACTTCTCGCGCGGCTCGGTCGAGATCGACATCACCACGCCGGAGCCGCAGGTGCGCGTGTTGATTACCAAGGACGAGTAGCCGGTCGGGTGGCATGGCTGTCGCGAAGCCTAGCCATGCCGGACACACGCGACGAGTCTGAGTCGGGGGCCGTCCCGCGGACCAGCATGGCTACGCTTCGCGGTAGCCATGCCACCCAACTGATTGTACTGCACCACCCAACCTCTCGAGCGGGCGGTATCATCCGCGAGAACCCGCTTGGAGCCCGCCGTGCGAATCCCGCCAATGAGTCAGTATCGTCGGCTTTTACCTGCCTCTCGAATCGTCGCCACCGCCGCAGCCGCCGCTACGTTCACTCTGGCAACAGCCTTCTCGCCGCAACACACCTCGGCCCAACCCGCGCTGGCACGGTCCGCCCTGGCGCACCCGACTCCGGCGCGACCGGCCTTGTCGCGTCCCGCCTCGGCCCAATCCGCCGCGGCGCAACAGGCCGAGCCCGACCCGAAGCGCTGGTCGAGCGCGATCCAGTCCTTCGAAGAGTGGGACCGCAAGAACTCTCACCCCAAAGACGCCCTGCTCTTCGTCGGCAGCTCGACCATCGTCAACTGGCACACCGCCCAGAGCTTCCGCGAGTGGCCGGTGATCAACCGCGGCTTCGGCGGCTCGCACCTGGCGGAGGTGACGCACTACGCTGACCAGGTCGTGCTGCCCTACGCGCCGCGGGCGATCGTGCTGTACGCCGGCGACAATGACATTGCGGCGGGAAGGTCCGCCGAGCAGGTGAGCAACGACTTCGCCGCGTTTGTCGCGCGCGTGCGGGCGAAGCTGCCGCAGACGCCGATCGTCTTTCTGTCGATCAAGCCGAGCGGCGCGCGCTGGGCACACTGGCCGACAATGCAGGACGCCAACCGCCGAATCGCCGAGCAATGCCGCCGCGGCGAGAAGCTGACGTTTGTCGACGTCGGGGCGGCGCTGCTGAACGATCGCGGCGTGCCGCGCGACGAACTGTTCCTTTCGGACCGCCTGCACTTGAACGCCGACGGCTACGCGGCGTGCGAGCGTGTGCTGCGGCCGGTGCTGGGGGAGGTGATGAAGTAGCAGCGCGGGTGCCCTGCCGACGGCCGTTGCGTCGGCAGGGCCGTCGGGGCACACGCATGCCACGTCACCGGCCGGCGACATGGCTGTCGCGAAGCGTAGCCATGAAACTATGAAGCCGGCCTCCTGCCCGGTATTCGTACCCGGCGTTGATGTCCTAACACAGGAGGCTTCGCGATGTTCGACACAGCCGAGGGCGGCTGGGTTGTGTGGCACAGCCTCTTAGGCTGTGTCTCGACTTTGGCCCTTTCTAGATTTCGCGAAGTGATTTCGCTTCGGCTGGTGGAGATTGCGCGGATCGGTTATCTAGTTATATAACTAGATAGCCGCCGCCGGGCGACGGTCGGCGCGGGTGCCCTGCCGACGGCCGTTGCGTCGGCAGGGCCGTCGGGGCACACGCATGCCACGTCACCGGCCGGCGGCATGGCTGTCGCGAAGCGTAGCCATGCCGGACACGCGCGACGAGTTTGAGTCGGGGGCCGTCCGGCGCTGCGCCGCACTCGGGACATCGCGGTGAAGCCAGTGCTCTCAAATTGCATTTGCACACCGGACAGAGAGCATCTCGTTCGGAAGAACTCCCGCAAGCGCTCCGCGTCCTCCATACGTCGCCAGGTCACTGCGCGGGCGTGTGAGTGCGCAGGTAGTTCTGCTGCACTTCCATCGCATGCTGAGCGTCCGCCACGTTGTCGCTGTGGCAAGCGTGTTTCACCGGCGGGACGCCGATCCTACCCTTGCCGCGCTGCGCGAGTAGGGCGGCCTGCTCGGGCGTCAGGCCGGGCGACTGAGCCGAGACCTTGAGCGGGACGTAGCCCTCGGCCTTGCCGCTGGCCCAGTCGGTGATTTCCTTGCTGATGCGCATGCTGCACCAATCATGCCCGCACATGGCGCAGAAGTCGGTGTCGACGTCGAGGTCTTCATCGTGCAGGGCACGGGCGGTTTCGCCGTCGAAGGCGAGCTCGAAGTGCTTCGGCCAGTTCAGCGCGGCGCGGGCCTTCGACAGATCATCGTCCCACTGCCGCGCGGCGCGGACGCCGCGGGCGATGTCGCCTGCGTGGGCCGCGATTTTGTAGGCGATGCAGCCGGCCTTCACGTCTTCGGCCTTCGGCAAACCCACGTGCTCCTTGGGCGTGACGTAGCAGAGCATCGCCGCGCCGGCGCGGGCGGCCTCGGTCGCGCCGATGGCACTGGTGATGTGGTCGTAGCCGGGGAAGACGTCGGTGACGAGCGGGCCGAGCACGTAGAACGGGGCGTCGTCGCAGATCGTGCGCTGGTGCTCCATGTTCCAGGCGATTTCGTTGAGCGGGACGTGGCCGGGGCCTTCGACCATGACCTGCACGCCGGCGTCGCGGGCGCGGTGGACCAGCTCGCCCAGGACGTGCAATTCCGCGATTTGAGCGGGGTCGCTCGCATCCGCCAGGCAGCCGGGGCGGACGCCGTCGCCGAGGGAGTAGGTGACGTCGTACTGGCGCATGATGGCGCTGATCTCGTCGAACATTTCGTACATCGGATTCTGCTTGTTGTGGTGGATCATCCACTTCGCCAGCAGCGAGCCGCCGCGCGAAACGAGGCCGGTGATGCGGTTTTTGATGAGCGGCAAATGCTCTTTCAGCACGCCGGCGTGGATAGTGAAGTAGTCGACGCCTTGCTGGGCTTGATGCTCGACTTCGCGCAGGATGTCGTCGTAGGTGAGGTCTTCGATGCGTTTGCCGAGGATCATGCTGTAGATCGGGACGGTGCCGACGGGGACGACGCTGTTGTCGATGATCCGCTGGCGGCATTCGTCGATTTTTCCGCCGGTGGAGAGGTCCATGACGGTGTCGGCGCCGTAGGCGATGGCGTGTCGGAGTTTGTCCAGCTCCTCGTCGGTGCTGCTGCTGACGGGCGACGCGCCCTGGTTGGCGTTGATCTTGGTGGTGATGCTGCGGCCGATGCCGGTGGGGTCGAGGCGTTTGGATGCGTTTTCGCCCCGGCAGTGGTTCGGGTCGGCGAGCCAGGCGCGGCGTTGGGTGACCGTCTGATTGACCCAGTAGGCCGAGTCGGGCGTGGCGGTGGGGTGGCCGAGCGGTTGGGCCGAATGCAGAATGCAGAATGCAGAATGCATGACATCGTTCTGCGAGCTGACGCCGTTTCCGCTGGATTGTGCCTTCGCGGCTCCATTCCCGTGATCGCTGGCCTTGGCCGGGCCACGGTTCCCTGTACCACCGCCGGCGAGTACGGAGCGTTCTGCATTCTGCACTCTGCATTCTGCATTGGCTCCGCCAGAGCCCGCCAGGTGCCGCACGTTGGCCGGGATGACGATGGTGCCGCGCGCGACGCCGTCGCGGATGTGCTCGGGCGAGACGTTTTCGCGAATGGCGACGCGGATCATTTCGGGGGTGATTAGCCCATCGCGGGCGGATTCGAGCTGGGTCATTGGTTGCTCCCTGCATCCATTCCATCAAGGATTCGTTGTACCTGCGTACGCAGCGTGGGCACATCCTGGGCGGCCGTATGCCACACGATCGTCCAATCGATGCTGAAATACGCATGCACGGCGATGTTGCGAAAGGCCACGATGTCGGCCCACGGCAGCGCAGTGTGTTGCCGGCGCAGTGCAGCGCTTAGCTGCGCCGTTGCCTCGCCGATGATTGTGAGCTTGAAGCACGGCGCTGCGGAGCAGGTCATTGCTGACAAAATCCGTTTCCACGTGCCCCTCCAGGAACGAGGCGACGGCGTCCGCTGCCAGCACGATGTCCTTGAGGTAAAGGAGATCACGCTGCAAAGAGCACCTCCGCCTCAGCCAAGACCTGGTCGCGGATGGCCGGATTCAAGCCGCGTTTTGACACGACGTCGACCGCACGGCCGAAAAGCGCCTCCAGATCGTGCCCGAGCCGCGCGAACGCGACGTAGCCGATGCGCGCCGCGGGCTCGAACTCGACCAGCACGTCAACATCGCTGTCCGGCCGTGACGTTCCACGAGCGGCCGAGCCAAAAATTGCGAGCTCTTGCACTCGGTGCTGGCGGCAAATTTCCACCAATCGACTCCGGGACACGTTCAGCGCAACCATGCCATTTGCTCGCTTTCGCGTGAATACCGCTTGCTCATCACAACCATCAAATCCACGTCCAAGCCCTCCGTCAGCCCGCGCGTCCGAACAACCTCTGGCACGCCGCCTGCGCACGCTTCGCCCCCTGCTCCGTTAGCACGACCGATTGGGCCTTGCCGCGCGGATCGCTGATCAGGCCGGCGGCGTGCAGTCGGTCGAGCGCGCTCCAGTTCAGGCTCTTCCAGGCGCGCGACACTTGGGTTGTGCCGACCTTTTCCTGCCACGCGTTCAGGTGCAGGAGTGCGATGACGGCGTGGTCGATTCGGTCGCTGTCGAACAGGTTCTCGGCCGCGGCCGGCTGGTCTGGCATGGATGACTTCCTACGCAGGCGGCTGGCGTGGCACGTGGCGTTCACAGCCGGGGGCGGCTGTGCTACACAGCCGAACGCGGCTGTGCCACATCGCAGCTCGTCGCTGATCAGGTTCCAAGGGTCTCCGCGAGCGCTCGCCTCGCGAATCTCATGCCCGGCGCGCCGGGCCGCCCCTGCACTCAACCTATTCTAGCTCGAATCGCCCGCGGGCAACATCACGCCGGTGCCCGGCCCAAATACCGCGTCGGCAGCGCCGTCTCATGCTCCTTCCCCGCCCGGCGGATGACGCGGTAGGCACGCGCGCCAGGACGCGAACTGACGCACGCCTTCAGGCGGCGGCCCACGAAATGCATCGCGGCGCCGTCGTCCGCCGCGTAGCCGGCAGGAATTGCCCCGCTGGCGACCAGTCGCTGGAACGTCGGCCGACGCTGCGGCTCGCCGTCGTAGTGCGGGCAGGCACTGCCGGGAAGCAGACCCAAGCCGTCGTTCAAAACCGCCAGCGGACCAAACGAGTCGGTAACGCCGCCCTCGAACCAGCAGAGCATTCCGGCGCTGATTCCCGCGAGTATGACGCCCTGCCGCCAGGCCTGCCGCAGCAGCCGATCGACGCCGTGCGTCCGCCAGACGGCCAGCAGGTTGGCCGTGTTCCCGCCGCCGACGTAGATCACGTCCTGCTCGAAGATGCGCCGCCGAAGCGCGGCCGGATCGCCGTCGCGGCCGAACAGCGGCAGATGCGCGGGGTCGGCGCGCGGCGGGCGAAACGCGGCGTAGAAGCGCGCCACGTAGTTGTCACTGTCGCCGCTGGCGGTCGGGATGAAGCAGATGCGCGGGCGACGTTTGCGCGTGAGGCCGAGAATGTAATCGTCGAGCAGCAGATTCGACGGCTCCATGCTGAATCCGCCGCCACCGAGAACGACGATTTGCCGTCTTCGCCGCGCTGGTCGCATCGCCGCCATCATGGGGCGATCCGAACCTCCGCCGCAAGTCGGGGGAACCCGAACCCCTCACGCCCGTCGGGGGCGGTCAGCCGGGAGGAGTCCGAACCCTGGCGCAAGTCAGGGGAATCCGAGCGCTGCGTACGATGCCGCTTGATTGACGTTCATCCCAGTGCAGCCTACGCTTGTGTGTCAACAGCTTTGTTCTCGGGACCATGCTTCGCCGGAGCTCAACATGATCTATGCGCTACTCTCCGCCGTCACTTTGACCACCATCGGCGTCTGCGACGGCGTTCAGTTCGAAAAGCCCGTCCGGCTCAAGGCCGGCGACGAACTTGTCCGCGTCGAGAGCCCCGGCTGGGCCGCGCCGTGCCTGGCGGACGTCGATCGCGACGGAAAGCCCGACCTGCTCGTGGGGCAGTTCAACAAGGGCAAGATTCGCGTCTACAAGGGGCTGGGCGGGCAGAAGTTCGCCGCCGGCGAATGGCTGAAAGCCGAGGGCAGCGTGGCCGAAGTGCCGGGTGTCTGGTGATGCACAAGCTCGACTCCACAGTTTGTGGACCTCAACGCTGACGGACACGCCGACCTGCTCTCCGGCTCGTACTCGCACGACGCACAACCGATGGCCGGCACGTTTCAGGTGCTGTGGGGACAGGCGGGCGGATCGTTCAAGAAGGCCGCCGAGCTGAACGGCGTCGACGGCAAACCGCTGATCATCCCTAGCAAGGGCGAACAGGACATCATCGAGTCGATCTGCACGCGCCCCAGCGCCGTCGACTGGGACGGCGACGGCGACCTCGATCTGGTCGTGGGGAATTTCGCCGGGAAGTTCTATCTGTTCACCGGCGAAGGCCCTGGCAAGTTCGCGCCGAAGTCGCAGCCGCTCATGGCCGGCGACAAGCCGCTCCTTCTGGCTGGCGAACATCCGGCGCATGGCGACCCGTTTCCGATCGACTGGGACAACGACGGCGATCTCGACCTGCTGAGCGGAGCGGCGGAGGGCGGCGTGCAGTGGGCCGAGAACACCGCCGGCGCGAAACTAACCCCGGTGCTCAAGCCGTTTGTCAGGCTGATCGAGCCGGGTCGACAACCCGAGTGCCGGCCGCACGAAATCGCGGCGCCGGCCGACTCCACGCGCGTCTGGGCGGCGGATGTCACCGGCGACGGGAAGCTCGACATTCTGATCGGCGACAACATCACGCTCATCTCGCCCGCGACGGGCGTGAGCGACTCCGACTTCACCAGGCGCTACGCCGAATGGAAAGCGGCGTACGACGCGGCGCAGAAGGAGACCGAGGGCATCACCGACGAGGCGAAGCTGGCGCCGATCTACGAGAAGATCGGCAAGCTGTACGAGCAGCGGAAGGAGTTTCTCAGCGCGGATCGCACCGGATTTGTGTGGCTGTACGTGCAGAAGTAGTGGCGCGAGCTTCTACCCCGCTCGACCGCCCCCGTCCCCGTAGCCCGACTCCCGCACGACCTCCGCCATCCGAACCCCCGACGCCAGTCGGGGGCGGGACCGCGACGGCAAGAGGACGCACCGCGCGAAATCCGAACCCCCGACGCCAGTCGGGGGCGGGACCGCGACGGCAATAGGATGCACGTCGCGCGAAATCCGAACCCCCGACGCCAGTCGGGGGCGGGCCACGACGGCGCAGACGCCGCTGCGCCCTGGCGACGTTCCTGGCGCAACACGCCTGCCGCGCCTGCGACCCCTCACTCGCGTGAGGGGTTCGGATGCGTCGACGGCCCATCCGAACCCCCGACGCCAGTCGGGGGCGGGGCCGCAACGGCAATAGGATGCACGTCGCGCGAAATCCGAACCCCCGACGCCAGTCGGGGGCGGGCCACGACGGCGCAGACGCCGCTGCGCCCTGGCGACGTTCCTGGCGCAACACGCCTGCCGCGCCTGCGACCCCTCACTCGCGTGAGGGGTTCGGATGCGTCGAC
>JAJVHV010000022.1:68787-78461 GCA_022072445.1 Phycisphaerae bacterium
CCCCCGACGCCAGTCGGGGGCGGGCCACGACGGCGCAGACGCCGCTGCGCCCTGGCGACGTTCCTGGCGCAACACGCCTGCCGCGCCTGCGACCCCTCACTCGCGTGAGGGGTTCGGATGCGTCGACACTCGATCGGATGATTCGTTCGACACGGTCGGCGGCGGCGTTCCGCCGGCCCCGCGCGGAGCGATACCCACGATCGTCACTCCATATTGTTCTGGTAGTCCTTGTACGGCCAGTAGCGTTTCTGGCTTTCCGAGAAGTTCCAGTTACCCCAGATCACAGCGCCGGGCGTCGGGAAGCAGTCGATTGTCCAGTCGTACGTTCGCACGACGAAAACGAAGCTGAAGACCTTTCGGCGCCAGTCATCCTGCGTGTCGGCGCGGTAGCTGTCCCAGCGCGCGGGCGTGCGGCGCGCGGAACCATCGGCGAAAAGCATGTTGTCGGCCATCGCCTCACCGTGCCAGCCGAACTCCATGTCCCGAGAAAGAATGTCGTCCCAGACGGCGTCGCCCAGGATGATCAACCGATCCAGCGCCGCCAGGCGCGAGAGCCGCTGGCCCCAGGGACCGAGCGCAAACGCCTCCCCGTTGGATCTGAAGATCCCGGTCATGCTGGCCGAATAGCTGTTTCCGAGCATGTCGAAGAGCACGCGCCCCCGACTGGCGTCGGGGACATCTTTGCCCAGCGAACCGACCGGATACCCCACATCCTGCGGACAATGAAACACGCTCAAGTCGCCGACGTAGCCGTTCAACGGCCGCGTTTCTTCGGCCCACACGTCGTACGGCGTGCCGGCTTCGCCGATCAGCGGACCACAGGCCGGGTCGTCGGGGTCGTCGCAGTCGATCAGGAAGCGGCTCGTGCCGTTCGCACCGCCCCAGGCGAACCAGTTCACCGTCCGCCAGCCCCAGTGGTCGATCGGCGTCTCGCGGCGCATCATCTGCTGGATCGGGATGATGAACTCCTTCGGGTCGTCCATTGCGTACGCCTGCGTCGCGGCGCCGATCGCCGACAGATTCGACAGACAGTCGGCCAGCCGCGCCGCCCGGCGCGAGGCATTGACCGCCGGCAGGGCGATCAGCGCCAGCAGGAGCATCGCGAGGACGCTGACGACGAGGTCCCATCGTGTGAACGCCAAGCTGCGGGAAGTGAGGGGTTGCATGGCATGTCTCCGGTAACGAGTCGTTGCGGCTGCAACAGTCCCGTCGCGGCGACGGCGCCGCCGTCGATCCGCGCCCCGCGATCGGCCCCTCGGTTAATTCTAGGACCTGTGCCGATTGTCCGACAAGACCAACGCACTGAAGGGCGAAATTTGTGCCCGCGGCGTCAGCGAGGAGTCTTGTCCGCCAGAGCCGCGCGCGTCAGCAAGCGGTGGCCAGCTAAATCGCCCCCTCGCGCGAATGCCCCAGCCGAGCCCCGAGCGTCTTCCCGCGCGCGTCTACCGAATGCGATCGCCCTCCCACCGGTTCGCCGGCGGGAGGGCGGGTTCGCATCAGGAGGGAAGGAGGAGTTCCTCGGAGCGACCGGCCCGCGCGGCGCCGCGCAGGGTCCGGTCGCGTGGCATACTCATCACGCCGCCTGCACGCCGGTCCGCGGCGGCCGACCCGGCTGGATGACCAGCCGCGTCGGTCGCGCCGCACGCGGGAGGCGCGGGTCGATCCGCACCTGTCGGGGCGTATCCCGCTCGGAGCCGCCGGCGGTCGCGACGACGGCCACCGTCACGCTGCTCGTTCGCGTCACCTGGCTCTGTTCTCGTCGCTCGAACATGGCTGGCTCCTTCATGCCTGCGGTTCTGGTCGGCTTTCGGCCCGTCGCACGTCGCTTGGGCTCGGGCACGTCTCTTGACGGCCCTGTCACATCAAGTACCACTCCTTACAGCGATTTCTGACGCTCGATCTCTCGGAAAATTCACACATTTTCTTGGCGGCGGTCGCTTCCGCCGCGTAACCTTCGATGCAGCCGACGCTTGCCGGGTTCCCACTTTCCTGCCAAGCCCGGCGCCACGTGAGCACAATTCCCCGTCAGAGCCCGAAGCGCCGTCCTGCACGAACCGCCAGTGGCGCACGAGGCGCCGGCGACGGCCGGCCGCCAGCGGCGTCCCTGGTCAGCCCCGCCCGCCCAGCTCGAAAGCGACAGCAATCAGGAAAGCGGGCCGAGCGGTATCGCCCGGCGGTTCTCGTCGATCGCAACGTAGACCAGCGTTGCCTCGGTCACTGGAATGGTCACGTGGGGATTCTCGAATCGCTCGGCGTCGACGTGGACTTGAATCTTCATGCTCGTGCGGCCGGTGGAGACGAGCCGCGTGTGAAAGCTGAGCACGTCGCCGACGTACACCGGCTCTTTGAAGATCACGCCGTCCATGGCGACGGTCACGAACTTCTGGCAGGTGTGGCGCCGGGCTTCAATCGCGCCGGCCTGGTCGATGTAGCTGAGAATGACGCCGCCGAAAATGGTGCCGTGGGCGTTGGTGTCGCGCGGCATCATCATGACGCGGATAGTCGGGCAGACGAGTGGAGGGGCGTTCATGAATTCTCCCGATGGCGGGGAATTATAGCGGCCAGGGCACGTTCAATAGCGAATGTCGGATAGCGAATAACGAATTGGGAGTTGGCGAATCAGGCGGCGTCACAGTTCAACTCGTTATTCCCGACGCGCTATTCGCTATTCTCCGTCGTGCCGCACCTCGCCACCCACGATCGTCATCACCGCTCGCCCGCGCAGCTTCCAGCCGTCGAACGGCGTGTTGCTGCTCTTCGATTTGAACTCGGCCGCCTTGACGACCCACTCACGCCGCGGGTCGATCAGCGTGATGTCGGCGACGCTTCCCGGGTTCAGTGTGCCCAGCGGCACACCCAGCAGCCGCGCCGGCAGCGTCGACATCGCCGCAATCAGCCGCGGCCAGCCAATCAGCCCCGGCTCGACCAGCGCCTTGATGAACAGCCCCAGGGCCGTCTCCAGCCCGACGATTCCGAACGGCGCCGCCTGAAACTCGTGCTGCTTCTCCGCCGCCGTGTGCGGCGCGTGATCCGTCACCAGACAGTCGATCGTCCCGTCGCGCACGCCCTCCAGACACGCGTCCACGTCGGCCGGTGTCCGCAGCGGCGGGTTCATCTTGAAGCGCGTGTCGTACGAGGCGCAGCACTCCTCGGTCAGCAGCAGGTGATGCGGGCACACCTCGGTCGTGACGCGCGCCTTGCCGGCACGCTTGGCCTGCCGCACCAGCTCCACCGCGCCGGCCGTCGAGATGTGCGCCACGTGATAGCGCACCTGACACTGACCGGCCAGGAGAATGTCGCGCTGGATCATCAGCTCTTCCGAAATCGCCGGAATCCCCGGCAAGCCCAGCCGCGTGCTGGTCACCCCCGCGTTCATGCAGCCGCCGTCGGACAGCGAACGGTCCTCGCAGTGCTGAATGAAGAGCTTGTCGAACATGCTCACGTAGCGCATCGCCCGCAGACACACGCTGCCGTCGGCGATCCCGTCGCCGTCGTCGCTGAAAGCAACCGCGCCGGCCCGCACCATCGTCGCCATCTCGGCCAGTTGCGCCCCCGCCCGGTCCTTGGTCAGCGCCCCGATCGGCAGCACGCGGCACGCCCCCGTCCGCTCCGCCTGCCGCCGCACGAACTCGACCTGCGCGTCGTTGTCCAGCGCCGGCTGAGTGTTGGGCATGCACGCTACCGCGGTAAACCCGCCCGCCACCGCCGCGGCCGTACCCGTCGCGATCGTCTCCTTGGCTTCCTGCCCCGGCTCGCGCAAGTGCACGTGCATGTCGATCAGCCCCGGGCTGACGATCCAGCCCGTGGCGTCGATCGTCGTATCGGCACTCCGCCGCGCGGACCGGCCGACTGCGGCGATCAATCCATCCGCCACGAAAACATCCGTGTTCTCGTCCAGTTCCTGCGACGGGTCGATCACGCGTCCGCCGCGAATCAGCATCGTGGCCATGTCTGTTCCGGTTGGGCGCCCGGGCACGCACGCCCGCTGCGCCTGCGCGCATGATAATCGCGCCGCTTGGCACATGGCAGGCGCATTGCCGTCGCCGCCCAGGTGGCATCGCCGCCCCCGGCCGCACTCGCACTCACTCGCTTGCGCTTCGTGCTCGGATGCGACGCCCGTTCACGCGCTGGCGTTCTGCATTCTGCATTCTGCATTCTGCATTCTTCATTCTGCACTGCCGTCGCCGCATTCTTCATTCTGCATGCCTGCCGCCGCACGCCGCACAAACGTCAGCGCGTTGGCGTCCTCCGCCAGCACGCGCCAGCCCGTCGCGCCCCGCAGTATCCCCGCCAGCCGATCCCCGCGCTCCAGCACCGCCACTTCAACCGCGAACTCCTCAAAAGTGGCCTCCCAGCCCACGCCCTGCTGCGCTTTTTCGGCCCGCCGCAGCAGCGCATCGCCATAAACGTCGGCGCGGCTGTCGACGAACACGGCAAGCCTGCCCGCTCCGGCCCAGAGGACGTACGCGCCCGTGTTGTAGGTCGTGAAAACGCGCAGCGGCCGCCCCAGCTCGGCCAGCGCCGCGGTGCCGCGCACCGGTTCGACCGCCAGGTATCGCGCGCCGGCGTCACACGGGTAGCGCCAGAACGCCAAGAGCACGCCGCCGACGGCAATCGTCGTGGCCCAACGGCCGCGCCAACCGACGGGCAACGCACGCATCGCGCCGCTGTCCTGCGTTCCGAGCCGCGCCGCCGCCAGCGGCACGGCGGCGATCCAGGCCAAAGCGATGTGCCGCACGCCCGACAGCGCCAGCACGATCATCGCGCCACCCACCGCGGTCTCCGCCCAGCCGGCGCGCCGCGCTGTCCGCGCCAGCAGCGCCAGCACGCCCGCGAGCAGTACGTAGGCGTAGATGTCGGGCAGCTCCCACGCCAGCGCCGCGGGGGCCTGCCACTCTTCAACGTGCTCGTGAAGGTACGCCAGCCGCATCGTCAGCAGCACGTATTGATAATGCGTCATGACGTGCGGTGTCGCCAGAATCGCCACGGCGGACACGATCGCTGCCAACAGCAAACCGCGCAGCTCGGCGCCAAGCTCGCGTATGGTCCGCGCGAACACCGCCTCGATCGTCCGACCCGCCCACCACAGCAGCACGACGAGAACGCCCATCACGCACGCGCTGTGAAACTGAGCCCAGATCACTAACAGCAGTCCGAGCGCCCACGGCAGCCACGCCCGCCGCCGTTCCGCGTGCATCACCAGCCAGAGCAGCACAATGTTGGCAAACAGCAGCGAGAACACCTGCGGGCGCACGCCGCGCGCGTTCCCCGCCCCAATCGCGACCAGCCCGCACAATCCGAGCGCCGTCATCGGCGGCACGCCGCGCCGCCGCAGGATCTCGAACGAAATGGCGATCGCGCCGGCAAAGACCAGCGCCATGCCGGCTTCCGCGCCGCGCGCCCCGCTGGTCCGGAAGCTCGCCGCTGCCAGCACGTCAAACAGCCACGAGTGCGGCACCCACGGCGCGTCACGGCGCGTAAAGCTGAACGGGTCGCGCTGCGGGACGTGCCCATGCGTCAGGATGTACTCCCCGTCGGCCAGGTGAAACCACAGGTCCGGGTCGCGCGGAATCGGCACGAAACCGATCAGCGCGGCCAGCACAACCGCCACGGCTCGCGGCATGCGCGCGTCAGGTTGAGCGTCCGATATCACGCCGGCTCCCTGCCGGCGGCCCGCGCCGGCGTATCCGTGATATCGGTCGTCCACCCGCCGGGTTTCTGCTCAGATGCGCTCGCCCGTCAGCCGCGCGACCTCAACGCAGTCCTTGTCCCCGCGCCCGCTCAGGTTGATCACGATGAACCCGTCGCCGCCGACTTCCGCCGCCACGCGCAGCGCGCCCGCCACCGCGTGCGCGCTTTCCAGCGCGGGCATGATTCCCTCCGTCCGCGAAAGCAGCGCGAAGGCGTCGAGCGCTTCGGCGTCGGTGGCGGCGACGTACTCGACGCGGCCGATGCTGTGCCAGTAGGCGTGCTCCGGCCCGACGCCCGGATAGTCAAGCCCCGCCGAGACCGAATGCACCGGGAGCGTCTGCCCGTCGTCGTCCTGTAACACCAGCGTGTGCATGCCGTGCAGCACGCCCGGCCGGCCGCGGGAAATCGTCGCCGCGTGTCGCCCGCCGCCGAGTCCTTCGCCGGCGGCCTCGACGCCGACCAGCCGCACCGCCACGTCTGGTATGAAGTCGTGAAAGATTCCCGCCGCGTTGCTGCCGCCGCCGACGCAGGCGACGATGGCGTCCGGTAACCGTCCCTCGGCCTGCTGGGCCTGCTGACGAGTCTCACGCCCGATCACGGCTTGAAAGTCGCGCACGATGGTCGGAAACGGGTGCGGTCCCATCACGCTTCCGATGATGTAGTGCGTGTGCTCCACGCTTGCCAGCCAGTCGCGCATCGCCTCGTTGATCGCGTCCTTTAACGTGCGCTGGCCGCTTTCGACCGACACCACCGTCGCGCCGAGCAGGCGCATCCGATAGACGTTGAGCGCCTGCCGGCGCACGTCTTCAGCTCCCATATAAACGCAACAATCCAGCCCCAGCATCGCGCAGGCCGTCGCGGTCGCGACGCCATGCTGCCCGGCGCCGGTCTCGGCGATGATGCGCGGCTTGCGCATGCGCCGCGCGAGCAGGGCCTGGCCGAGCGTATTGTTGATCTTGTGAGCGCCGGTGTGATTGAGGTCTTCGCGCTTGAGGTAGATGCGCGCTCCGCCGGCGTGCGCGGTGAGCCGGCGGGCGAGATAGAGCGGGCTGGGTCGGCCGACGTAGTTGCGCAGCAGGCCGTCGAGCTCGCTCCAAAAACCCCGGTCGGCGCGGGCGGCATTGTATTCGGCCTCGAGCTGCTGCACGGCCGACATCAGCACTTCCGGTATGTACTGGCCGCCGAACGGCCCGAATCGGCCGGCGGCGTGCGGATCGGCGGGGGCGGTCATGACGACGATCTTATGCGACGGCCGGCGCGGATCACAAATCCATCATGGCGGCGGTGCGGTGCTGATAATCGCTGGCGTGCGGGAGCCGCCGGTGCAATCTGAGCACCGCCGGTTGCCGGCGGCAGCATGCGCGACCTATGAATGAGCATCGACCGCGCGCTCGGCACGATCCCGTGCCGCCGCATCCATTGCACGCGCCCGGCCGAGGGGAGGATCATCCAGTGATTCGACGGACATTATTGACCCCGGTGGTCTGCGTGGCGCTGGCGTCGGCCGCGTACGCCGACCCGACGATTACGGGCGCGGCGCTCAGCACGTGGGCGGCGGACGGGACGGGCACGCCGGCGTTTTCGAATGACACGTTCTCGTCCGGTCCGCTGAACTTCACGCGGCACGTGGCCGACGGTGAGTCGTCGGTGAGCGCCGACTACGACCTGGGCGAGATGGCGTTTCACTTTGACTTTGCGCAGTATCGCGCCGGGCACCGTTTCAGTTCTGCGGGTGCGTCGGGTGCCGTGACCTTTACGCTGGCGAGCGCGGCGGACTACGTGCTGAGCGGGGCGCTGGAGCTGCTGGGGGACCAGGTCGTCTATCAGTCGGTGAGTCTGTACGACCTGACGGCGGACACGACGCTGTTCACGAATTATCAGTACAGCGACCACACCTTTGACGAGAATTTCTCGCTGGGGCACGTGGGTGGCGACTATGGGAACGGGCTGTACGGCTCAGACGTCGGGACGCTGGAAGGTGGGCACGAATATGGGCTGTACTACACGTATGTGATCTATGGCCCGCACCGGATCGACCAGGGCGCCTCGGGGACCGGCTCGCTGAAGCTGGAGCTCTCGCGGAATCCGAATCCGACCCCGGCGCCGGGTGCGGCCCTTCTGGCCGCGATCGGGCTGGGATTCCTGCGGCGGCGGCGCCTCTAGCGGCCGCCGGCGCATGTCGCGGATCGTCGGCGCCTGCGGTGGATCGCCCTCGAATGCAGCGGATCGGCGGCACATGTAGCAGATCACGGGCGCGTGTGGCCGGCCGCCGAAGCGCGGGATGGCAGCAAGTGGAATCGCGGCACGGGAGCGCGAGGCGCCTCCCGTGCCGCGGTCGTATTTGCGTTTCCGCCTGGGGTGGGTTTCCCGAGTCACGGGTAGGGCAGGTCGCTGTTGGGCACACGATCAGCGTCGCCCGAACACCCACAAAGGCCGTTGCGATCGCGATCCAGCGCGCCTGCGGCAGTGCGTAGGGTGCATCCCTGATGCACCACACCGTTCCCGGCCGGTGACCGTGCGGTGCATCAGGGATGCACCCTACACCGCCATCGCCGCCCGCTACGACAACACCTGCGCCTCCACGCTCAAGACGCTCGGCAGATCACGCACAATCGGCGACCAAGTGTCGCCGTTGTCGGCGGAACCATACACCTGCCCGCCCGTCGTCCCAAAATAGACCCCGCACGGGTCGAGCGCGTCCACGCTCATCGCCCCACGCAGAATGTTCACATAACAATCCTGCTGCGGCAAACCCCGCGTCAGCGGCTCCCACTCGTTCCCGCCGACCTTGCTGCGATAAACCCGCAGCTTGCCCTCCGGCGGATAATGCAGCGAGTCGCTCAGGATCGGCACGACGTAGATCGTCTCCGGTTGGTTGGCGTTCACCACGATCGGAAAGCCGAAGTCGCTCGGCAGATTCCCGCTCACCTTGCGCCACGTGTCGCCGGCGTCGTCGCTGCGGCAGACGTGCCAGTGCAGTTGCATGAACAGCGTCTTCGGCCGCGCGCGGTGTGCCGCGATGCGGTGCACGCAGAAGCCGACTTCGACGTTCGGATCGGGCAGATAATTGGACGTCAGTCCGCGATTCTTCGGCGCCCAGGTCTTCCCGCCATCGTCCGTGCGAAACACGCCGGCGGCGGAAATGGCGATGTGCATGCGCTTCGGGTCGCTGGCGTCCTGCACGATGGTGTGCAGTCCCATGCCGCCGGCGCCGGGGCTCCACTGCGGACCGGTCCCGTGGCCGCGCAGACCCGCCAGCTCGTGCCACGTCCTGCCGCCGTCGGTCGTCCGGAATATCGCCGCGTCCTCGACGCCGGCGTAGGCCGTGTTCGGATCGGCGAGCGACGGCTCGAGGTGCCAAACGCGCTTGAATTCCCACGCGTGCTGCGTGCCGTCGAAGAATTGATGCGTGGTGAGCGGCTTGCCGGTCTCCGCCGAAGTGTCATAAACAAACTTGTTGCTCTCGCCCATCGGAAATCCTTCGGGCGACTTCGGCAGCTCGCCCGAGGGCGTCCCGGGAAGCGTCCAGGTTTTCCCGCCGTCATCCGAGCGCTGAATGACCTGCCCGAACCAGCCGCTGGTCTGCGAGGCGTAAATGCGCTGCGGATCGGCGGGGGCACCCTTCATGTGATAGATTTCCCAGCCCGCGAAGTGCGGTCCGCTCACGTCCCACTTTCGTCGGCTTCCGTCCGACGTGAGGATGAAGCCCCCCTTCTTGGTTCCGACCAACAGGCGTACGCTGCTCATCGTGGATCCTCGTTGATGCGTTGGCGACGGCTTGCCCAATGTCCGCGGAATTCGGCCCGCGGCATCGTAGGCCCGCCAGCGCCGCCCGTGCAAGCGCGGCGGTCGATCGGCAGCGGTTCCGCAGCGCGGTCTGGATCTTGGTTGCGGATCGCAGTTTGTGTTCGGACGGGTTGCGGGGCAGCATCGCGTCGCTTTTTTGAGGGGCGTGAGGCGATGGGGGGCGGTCCGGCCGGGTG
>JAJVHV010000026.1:0-10279 GCA_022072445.1 Phycisphaerae bacterium
GTCAGGGAGGGGTTCGACGTAGACTTGCCATCGAACTTGGCGCTAGCGTTCGCCCAGTCGTATGGCCATCGCCATCCGAACCCCTCCATTCGGGCTCCCGCCTTGGTCGCCCTCATGGTCGGGGCTCGGCTGGGTGCGCGTGCTGGGCTCGGCTGGGTGCGCGTGTTGAGCTCGGCTGGGGCGGCGAGTTCGAAGGCACGCTCAGGTCGAACCCCTCCCTCACGGTCGGGGCTCGGCTGGGAGCGCGTTTCATGGCCGGGGCGGTTGTGCGCTCGACGCTTGCAACTCTCGGCCGAACCCCTCCATTCGGGCTCCCGCCTTGGTCGCCCTCATGGTCGGGGCTCGGCTGGGTGCGCGTCTCATCGTCGGGGCTTGGCTGGAGCGGCTTCGCGCCTGACGAGACCGGCTTTTGGCCGGTCTCGGCGCGCGGGCGAGTACTTGGAATACAGGCTCGCCTGGCGATGAGACTGGGCGGAGACCGGTCTTCCTGGTCCAGCCGTCTGGGGGACCGGTCTACCAGTCTTCTCCTTGTCCAGCCGTTCAGGTCGGAGACCAGTCCCCCATGGGCAAGCTGAGACACTACCATCATCCGCATCGTCCGAACGTCCGATCGTCCGCGGTCGAGGGATTCTCGCGCGGGGCTAAGAAACCGCTCCCTTACGGTCGCGGCTCGGATCGCGGGGTCGCGGCTCGGACAGGCGGGGTCGGGGCTCGGACAGGCGCGGGCCGCGGCTCGGATCGCGCGGCGCGGGCCGGATTGTGCGGTCGCGACTCGGATCTCGCGGGGACGGAACCGAGCCGCGCGCGTTAGCAAGCGGTTTCCTGGCCGAGCGGGAGTGCGAGCTGCGGTCGAGGGGTTCTCGCGCGGGGCTAAGAAACCGCTCCCTGACGGTCGCGGCTCGGATCGCGCGGCGCGGCTCGGACAGGCGGGGTCGCGGCTCGGATTGTGCGGTCGCGACTCGGATCGCGCGGGTGCTGGACCCGAGCCGCGCGCGTCAGCAAGCGGTCTCCTGGCCGAGCGGGAGTGTGAGCTGCGGTCGAGGGATTCTCGCGCGGGGCTAAGAAACCGCTCCCTTACGGTCGCGGCTCGGATCGCGCGGGTGCGGCTCGGACAGGCGCGGGGCTAAGAAACCGCTCCCTTACGGTCGCGGCTCGGACGAGTTGGCGAGAACGCACGCGGCGCCCGCCGATGGTTCGACAGGCGCCGCGATGTTCGAGTCGGTCGAAAGCCGCCGCGGGGTTAGACCGCAGGCTCAACCGCCGGTGGTGGTGAGCTGCGGGAAGGCCTCTTCCTCGGCTTCCTTCTGGATGATGATCTTGGCCTTGATCAGGATCAGCAGGGTGGTGGTGTCCTTGATGGTGGTGGTGTTGGTGAAGGCCCGCTTCAGGACGGGGATCTTGCTGAGGATCGGGACGCCGGCGTCGACTTCGACTTCGCCGACCTGCTTGAGGCCGCCCAGCAGGACGGTTCCGCCGTCGGGGATGGAGACGGTGGTGTTGACCGAGGCGCTGGACTGATCGACGTTGGTGACGAAGGCGCCGGGGGAGTTACCGCTGGCCCGCTGCACTTCGAAACGCGTCAGCACGGGGTCCTGGGCGCGGGTGGTGCGGACGGTGACGGTGACGTAGCGGCGGTCGGCGCTGATGGTCGCTTCCACGTCGAGCGACGAACCGCTCTGCGCGGCGCCGGGGACGGGCTGGAAGGCGGTGGCGGCCTGCGCGACCTGGGGCTGGAGGCTGGCGACGTAGGTCTGCGTGCGGCCGACGAAAATGTTGGCCCGCTGGCCGTTGAAGAGCACAAGCCGCGGCGCCTGAACGACGCTGGAACGCGCGTTGGCCTGCGTCGCCCGGATCAGGAAATCGACCTGCAAGTTGTCGAGGAACGAGCCGGCGATCTGCAGGGCCGGCGAAGCGCCCTGGCGGAAGCGGTCGGCGAACGAACCGGGGACGCCGGTCTGATAGTTCGCGGGGTCGACCAGATTCAGCGATCCCTGCCGCAGCGGCACGGGTGTCATCTGGTCGGAGCTGAACGGAACCACACCGCCCTGGGCAGGCACGAAGCCGGGCTGGACGTAGGGCTGCGCGGCGCCGACCTGCGGCTGAGGGATGGGCGTGCCGAAAGCGGGCGTCGCAGGCGTGACGCCGATGCGCGAGAACTGCCGCGGCACGAGCACGGCGCCGCCGGTGAACGGATCGATCAGCGGGGCGCCGCCGGCGGTGAAGGCCTGGTCGAAGCCCGCGTTTCCGTTGTTGAAGACGAAGTCGAGATCGACGCCCAGCTCTTCGAGGAAGTTGGAGGAGACCTGGAGGAAGCGAGTTTCGATGGCGACCTGGAGCGATTTGAACTCGCGGAGCTGGCTGAGCAGGTCTTGGACGCGCTGGTGGGCGTCGGAGGTGTTGTAGACGATGAGCTGTCCGTTCAGCTCCCGGATGGAGCCGTCGCCGGAGCCGCTGTCGCGCCACGAGTCGGGCTCGACGGTCTGGCGGATGATGTCGATGATCTCCTGGACCTGTCGGGTCTGGCCCGTGTTTTCGTCGTTCTGGTCCTGGTCGTTCTCCTCCTGCTCGAACAGGTTTCCGCCGCCGCCGCCGCCGCCGGTGAACCCGCCCTGGCCGGACTGATTGAGGGCTTCGGCGGGGTTGAGCTGGGCGGCGTTGGTGAAGCGCGGGACGTCGACGAGCAGGTCGTTGATGTCGTAGACGAGGACTTCCTTGTCGCGGTCGAGCTTTTCCTTGGTGGCGATGCGGAGGATGCCTTCGCTGATGTTGAAGCCGAGGGCGACGTCGCCGCCGGCCTGGGTCAGGATTTCGTTCAGCACGGTGCGGAGCGTGACGTTGGCCAGGCGGATGGTGATCGCCTTGGTCTTGTCGACGCCGTTGAGCTCGAGATCTTCCCAGTCGGCGACGATGTTGGCGCTTTTGAGTTCACGGAGGTATTCGACGACGTCTTCGAACGGGCGGTCCTGGAGGCGGATTTCGGGAATCACGTCGTTGAGCTGGCGGTTCAGCTCGCGGTTTTCCTCGGAGGTGCCGGAGACGCTGGCGCCGGCGCCTTCGCGGCGGGCGCTGAGCTGGAGCCAATTGCTGGGGTAGAGCACCTCGCTCTGCCAGGGGATCTTGGTCTCTTCGGAGTCCATGAACGTGCGGCGCATCTGGTTGGCGCGCTCGTTATGCACGTCCTGTTGGGTGCGGAAGGCGGCGTAGTCCTGGTAGACCTCGAGCAGGTCCTTGGCGCGCGGGCTGGCCGGATCGATGAAGAGCACCTGCTTCATCATCTCGGCGGCCTCGTTGAAGCGGCCTTCCTTCTGCAACTGGCGGGCGGAATTGAACAACTGATCGATCTGCTCGCCGCGCTTCTGCTCGATCTGACGCTTGCGGGTTTCGAGCCGCGTCATGATTTCCTCGCGCTCGACGCGGGCGCGCTCCATCTCGTGCGCCGCGTAGGCGTCTTCCACCTCGGTGCGGACGCCCAGGGCGGTGGCTTTGGCGGCGTCGTACTTGGAGGACGGCTCGGCGTAGGCGCGGGCCGATTCGACGAGCTGGACGGCGTGTTGAGCGCTCTGCCGCGCTTCTTCGAAGTTCTTGGCGGCGACGGCGGCGCGGGCCCGCGTGACGGCTTCGTCCATCTGACGGACCGCACGCTGCCAGAGCAGGTTGTCACGCTCGCGAAGCTTGTCGACCAGCGTCTGGCGGCGGGGTTCGGCCGGGGGCTCGGCGGGCTGCTGATCGGCGGGCTGGACCGCTTCGGCCTGCGGGGCGGCGGGCGTTTCCTGGTGAGCGGCCGGTTCGGCGGCGCGGGCCAGGGCGCGTTTTTCTTCGACGAGATTCAACTGGGTCTGCGCACCTTCGCGGAGGATCGCGGAGGCGTACTTGTTGTCGAGGACGCTGCGGTAGAGCCGCTCGGCTTCGTCCCATTTGCCGGCGCTGAACGCCTCGTTGGCGTCCTTCTTGTCCTGCTGGCCCTTGGCCGCGCCGTTGATGGCCTCGGGCACTTCGCGCAGATACTCGTCAAGCTGGGACTTTTCCTCGGGCGTCAGCGAAGCCGCGTCGACCTTGAGCAACGCTTCCTGCGCGGCCTGATAATCCTGGGCCCGGAAAAGCTCGACCGCCTTCTTCAGCGCCTCGCTTTGTCCGAAAGCGGACGCCGCGGCAGCAAAGGTCAGCGCCGCCGCCAGGGCACGAGTCAGACTCATCGAACGTCTCATGGCAGAACTCCTGATACAGCCGTTGCGCCTGGCGACGTGGTCGCGCAGCGCCCGTCGGCGCGGTTCTCAGGCCGGCCGGCGAAGTTATCTCCATTACCGCCACACACATAGGGGGATGGATCGATGAGTCCGGTAGTTTGCGTGTGCGGCGTCACGTCGGCTGGAAGTTTATACACCGCCTGGGGGTGACGCAACAATGCAATTCCTGCGTTCCTGCGCGGGGTCGGCAGAGGGTGGGGGGGGGCGCAGGGATTGCGGCGGTTGGGCGGGTGCTTGACCCGGTGCGGATTGTGCCTTACACTTCCAAGGAGTTCGGTGAAAGGGTCGAGACCGGCACGACTATTTCGAAACAAGCGGTGTTTCCCATGCCGGGCCCGCCCTCTCACTGCATAGTAGAAGGTACGTCTCATGGCTAGCGGTACTGTGAAGTGGTTCAATGACGCAAAGGGTTTTGGTTTCATCTCGTCCGATGACGGTCAGGACGTGTTCGTGCACCAGACGGCGATCACCGCCGAGGGTTATCGCACGTTGGCCGAGGGCGAGCGCGTCGAGTTCGACCTGACGCGGGGACAGAAGGGTCCGAAGGCGGAGAACGTCAGGAAGATCACCAAGTAGGTCCAGCACCTCGATCTAGGATCTGACAACGACCGGGGCGCCGCACTCCTGTGCGGCGCCCTTTTTTTTCCAGCACATCACGCGTATCCGAGGGGACGGAGCCATCGGCGGCGTCAGGTTTGACCGATGGGGGGGGTGGCCTCGACCAACTTCAGAATCGGGCGTGCCAGCCACACGCGGCCCCATTTGCCGCCCGTCGCTTCGCGAAGCATGCCGGCCTTCTCAAGCAGGGTGATCGTCTTCTGTGCCGTCGGCGGAGTGACCCCCAGTCGCCCCGAGGCATGCGCCACCGTGGTGTATGGATTGATGAACAGTTCGTCCAGGAGTGTCAACGCGCGGTGCTGCTTGGCGAGCTGCTCGCGAAAGGCGTCGCGGAGCTTCAGGATCGATTCGCTTTGCTCGATCGCGCTGCGCGCCGTGTCACGCACCGCCATGAGAAAGTACCGCAGCCACCCAGGCCAATCGCCGTGTGTACGGATGCGCTGCAGCGACTCGTAGTACGCGCGTTTATTCTGCTCGATGTAACTCGACAGGTACAACAGGGGCTTGCTCAGTCTCCCGCGTTCAATCAGAAACAGGGTGATCAGCAGCCGGCCGATGCGGCCGTTGCCGTCAAGGAACGGGTGAATTGCCTCAAAGTGCTCGTGGATCAGCGCACATTGCACCAGCTCCGGCATCTCGTCGCGCTGGTTGACGAACACCTCCCAGTGCTTGATGCACTCGTGCATCTCCGGATCGTGAGGTGGCGGCACATACGTCGCGGTAGTCAGCGTCGAGCCCGGCGGCCCGATCCAGTTCGGCGTGCGTCGAAATTCTCCCGGAGTGCGCTCCTGGCCGCGCACGCCCTGCATCAGCACCTTGTGTAGATCGCGTACCAGCCGCCCCGCCAGCGGCAGCTTGCTGAGCTGGCGCACGCCGCGATTCAGCGCCGCAACGTAGTTTCGCACTTCGAGCACGTCGCTGCCCGGCGGCGTGCGCTTCGGCTCGATCTCGTCGAGCAGCAAGTCCGACAGGTCGGCCTGCGTGCCCTCGATCCGGCTCGACGCGACCGCTTCGCGCTTCACATAAGGCGCGATCAGCAGATCGGGGTTCGGCAGGTAGCGCCCCAGCCCCGATAGCTCACTCAGCGCCGCGTCTGCCTGCGACAGCAGCAGCGTCAGTTCCGGCGTGTATTCGAGCCTCGGCGGCAGTGGCCGCGGCAGGAACGTCCAGTAACCGGTGCCCGTCTTGCGCACGTCGCCGGCCAGATTGCTCACAAAGCTTTTGGGATCCATGGGTTAGGCGCTCCGAAAGGAGTTTACAGAGTCCCGATCGCTTTGTAAATATCGAGCTCATTTTTTCAAAGCTCGCGGGGCTTTGAAAATCTCTTCCAACCACGCCGCCGGACGGACGTTCCAACCGTCGGAGTCGATCGGCACCAGCGCCGGGCGCCGCCGTTCCTGCGGCTGGCAGACGGCGCGTGCTACTTCCGCACGGCGCCGGCGACCGCCGAGAGGCCGCCCGCTACGCCGCGCGCGACGCGGGCCATGGACTCGTAGTCGAGCGTGGCGGGGGTATCGGTTGGCAGGTGGTAGTTCGGGTTTCGCAGAAAGCTCGTGTCGGTCAGCATCAGGGCCGGGTAGCCGTAATCCCAGAATGAGCCGTTGTCGGACAGGCGGATTTCGCGCACCGCCTCGGGCAGCACGATCGAGAAGAGCGGAAAACGCGCCGCGCGGCGGAACCCGCGCCGGAATCTCCAGCACAGCCGCCACGAGCGCAGGTTGCCGACGGCGGCCAGAAAATCGCCGCGGCTCGGAACGAGCCAGGAGAACAGCCGCGGAATGCCGGGCGGGCGGCGCTGCGAGTGGGGCTCGCGGGAGTAGTAGCCCACCATTTCAAGGCAGAGCATTCCGACGACGCGCTCGCCGCGCTGCCGGCAGCCGCGGGCGTGCACGTCGCTGCCCATGGTCTGCGTGTAGAAGTGCGGCGGCTCTTCGCAGGCGAAGGCGACAAAGCGAATGGTCCGGCGGTGCGCGATGGACTGGAGCAGCCGCGCCACCTCGATCAGGACGGCTACGGCGGAGGCGTTGTCGTCGGCTCCGGGCGTTTCCGGGACGGTGTCGTAGTGGGCTCCGAGGATGACGATCTGCTCGGGCTGAGTCGTGCCGGTCCGCTCGACGATGACGTTGGTTGCGGACGTCTTGCCGTCAACGGCGTACGACTCGTGTGCGACGTAGTCGCCGAGGGCGGCGAACTCGCGTTCGATGAGCTTGAGCGTCGCGGCGATGGCGTCGGGACGGCCGAGGTGCCGCGGGCCGATCAGGCCGGCCAGCCGATCGACGTGCGAGTAGAGGCGATCCTGAAGCGGCGCGGCCATCGCGGTGA
Source organism: Phycisphaerae bacterium (assembly GCA_022072445.1). Lineage (GTDB taxonomy): Bacteria > Planctomycetota > Phycisphaerae > UBA1845 > Fen-1342 > JAJVHV01. The sequence continues at coordinate 7,185 of JAJVHV010000026.1, forward strand.
AGCGTAACGGGCGCGACGCGAGTTCACCAGCGGACGCGGCGCGGGCGCGAGGAAGCGGGAGGTATCGCGGTTGTGCGACTCAGTGTGCGGCGGCCTCGACACGCTGCGCAAACGTCGGGATGCTCGCCGAGGGGACCCATTCCGCGTCGGGAAAGTCGTGGTAGAGGCTTGCGAGTTTCGCCTCGGTATCGACCGTCCTCGCACCGACCAGCAGCGGCGCTGCGACGACCACGAGTCGTGCGGCCAGGTCATTAACGCGCAGGTGTTTCGTCACCACGACGCTCTCGCCGCCGAGCTTGACGGCCTGATCGAACGCCCGAGCAGGGCTCTCGCCGATCCGGAGCAGGCGGACGAGGTTGGCGTCACCGTTCGGAAACACATAGTCGGCCTGCACCTGGTGCGGATAGCCTGGGATCGAGAATCGCTGCGCGAACTGCACGGCCGCCATCCGATCGTGCAGCCGCCGGAACGCGTCGTCCAGAGGTTTCACAACCGTCGGGATCGCCATTTCTTCCGCGCCAATCGACGCAGCTTCGACAAAGCGCGCGTAAAGTCGATCGAGGCTTGCACGGGCGTCATCGACTTGTGTCGGCCGCGGAGGCGTCGCGATGATGTCGTTTCCGAGCGTCGAGAAATAGCGGTCCAAATCTTCGGGGACCGCGAAGCGTCCCGCGCGATGCTCCGTCATGAGCCCGCGTTCGAAAGACTCGCGGACGGTCTTCAACCACCACGAATCGATCGCGCCCTTGCCGAAGATTTGCTGCACGCGTTTCGAGGTCGTCGCCATCCGCACTGCAAGCCGCCGATCGGCGGGCACGAACAGAACTAGCCCAACGTTGACCGCCTCTGCGCGGCCACGATCAGGACAGAACTGAATGAGGCTGTAATGGCCTTTGCGGGGCTCCATGCGCGACGACTCCTTCGTCAGCAACCCGGCAGCGTGCCTTGCGGAAAGCACAGCGGCTGGAGCCGGGCTCTGATCGTATCGACCAGATACCTCGCTCGTAAATACAGGTGATCACACATCGCGGTTCGCGCGGCGGCGGGCACGTTCCATTCCGTAGGGATGCTCGCCGCGTCGCTCACGTCCGACTCACGCAACTGATTGAGGCGTTCCACCGCAGCATCCACAAGATGTGCCGTCACGTAGCGCCGGAACTCCGGAAAAAGGCCGTAGACCCACTCGCATTTGTCAGCGTCGATTCCCAGCGCCCGGTTCGGAAGCTCGCGTCCGCCCACCAGCGCGTGACCGAAGTCCATCGCCACAAACCGCAGCCGCTTCGCGCGCGGCAGCTCGCGCACCAGCAGCACGTTGCCGAGATTCGGGCCGCGCTGCGACTGCACCGCGCCGGCAGCGTCGATCGGCGGATAGCGATCTTCGTTGCGAATCCAGGTGTCGAAGATCACGAGCCGCGCGATGTCCTCTTTGTTCACGACCCTCGCGAGCGTTTTGGGCGTTCCGTCCCAGCGCGCCGCATCGACCGCGCGCGTACAAAACGCTGGGCCAGGTTGCGACATTCCGCCGCTCGGCCGCGAAAAAGTGTCAGAGGCACCCAATCGAAGAATGCAGTGCTCCAGCACCGGCAGGCCGAACCACGCGGCCAGCCGCGTGCAGACGTATTCGATTGCGAGGCTGTGCGGGTTCACATCCGGCGCGAGCGGCTTCAGGTACGCACGACCGGCGTCGGTCATCACGATCGCCGGCCCCATGCTCGTGCCGGGAACAACGCCTTCGTAGTCGAGGTAGCGCGTCGGCGGCCAGGCTCGGAGTGGATGATGCTCGCCATGCATGGGTGACCAGTGTACCGTGGTCGGATCAGTGGCCGGCCGCAAGCTCACCGGATCCCCCAAGCAGCGTCCAAAGCGCGGACGATTACGCAGCGATGACCCTTGAACTTCGAAGCACACAGACCGACGCGAGCCCGCCGACGCACGTGGTGTGGGCGGATCGGCGGCTGCGGCTGTCGTCCAGGACGTTGCCGGCGGGCGCGCTGGCGCGGCTGGAGGAGGGATTGCGACGGGGTTCGTGGTACCTGGATCGCTGGTCGCGCCGCGGCTTCCGGCGGCTGGCGCTGGAGACGCTGGCCGTCGACGCACGTGAGGGGCTGATTCTGCTGGGTCCGCGATTGCCGTTCGAGGCGCCGCCGCCGTTTGGCGAGTTCTTCGAGCCGATCGAGCTGGGTGCGGGCGACGAGCGGCTGCGCGTGCTGTCGGGGGCGGCGCCGACGCGGCAGGAACGGCAGATCCGCATCATTGGGTATCTTCTGGGTGTGCCGCTGGCGATCGTGGCGCTGAGCGTGCTGCTGCTGGTGGTGCGACAGGGGTCGATCCGGGTGGGGGCCGTGTTCTGCGGCGTGCTGCTGCTGATCGGGTCGGTGGTCTTCGGCGTGCAGGTGCTGTCGCAACTGGGTGGGAAGTGGTTCCTGCTGCCCGGGGCAGTGGCGATCGTGCGGGCCCGCGGCAGGCCGTCGGAGCGACTGGTGTTGTGTACGCGCCGTGACTCGTGCGTCGCGATCCGCTACATCCGCTCGGGAAAGACGACCGTGCTGGTGGCGGAAGTCTGGCTGGCGGACGGCCGCAGCCGGCGGCGCGCGGTGAGCGAGCGTGAGGCGCTGAGTCTTCTGGCGGCGTGGCAGAGCCCGTTGCCGCCCCCGGCGCGCGAGCGGCTGGGCGAGTTGGTGGGGTTGGGCGCGGATGCGGTTTGAAGCGGGGCGGCAGGTCGTCATCGCGCCGATGAGCTGGGGGGCGCGTTCGCCGAGTTTCGGGGGCTTTCTCAGGTCGAACCCCTCCCTTACGGTCGGGGCTCGGATGGGAGCGCGTTCGCCGAGTTTCCGGGGCTTTCTCAGGTCGAACCCCTCCCTTACGGTCGGGGCTCGGATGGGAGCGCGATCGGCGAGTTTCGGGGGCTTTCTCAGGTCGAACCCCTCCCTTACGGTCGGGGCTCGGATGGGAGCGCGATCGGCGAGTTTCGGGGGCTTTCTCAGGTCGAACCCCTCCCTTACGGTCGGGGCTCGGATGGGAGCGCGATCGGCGAGTTTCGGGGGCTTTCTCAGGTCGAACCCCTCCCTTACGGTCGGGGCTCGGATGGGAGCGCG
>JAJVHV010000026.1:10289-66046 GCA_022072445.1 Phycisphaerae bacterium
TCGGGGGCTTTCTCAGGTCGAACCCCTCCCTTACGGTCGGGGCTCGGATGGGAGCGCGATCGGCGAGTTTCGGGGGCTTTCTCAGGTCGAACCCCTCCCTTACGGTCGGGGCTCGGATGGGAGCGCGTTCGCCGAGTTTCGGGGGCTTTCTCAGGTCGAACCCCTCCCTTACGGTCGGGGCTCGGATGGGAGCGCGTTCGCCGAGTTTCCGGGGCTTTCTCAGGTCGAACCCCTCCCTTACGGTCGGGGCTCGAATGGGAGCGCGTTCGCCGAGTTTCGGGGGGTTTTCTCAGGTCGAACCCCTCCCTTACGGTCGGGGCTCGGATGGGGGCGCGTTCGCCGAGTTTCGGGGGCTTTCTCAGGTCGAACCCCTCCCTTACGGTCGGGGCTCGGATGGGGGCGCCTTCGCCGAGTTCGGGGTCGGATGGGGGCGCGATCGGCGATCGCCGACTACAGGCGGGTCGACTGGCGAATGCGGATCAGCTCTTTCATGACGCCCGACAGGTCCGCCGACTGACCGGCGACGCCGAACGCGTCGTGCAGCGCGCGATAGAGTGCATAGAGCCGACGGTAGACGGCGGCGCGGGCCGAGTTCGGGACGAACGGGTCGGGCCGGCAGCCGGTCATGGCGCGCTGCGCGTCGGCAACGATCGGATATGCTCCGCCGACCACCGCGCCGAAAATCGCGGCGCCCAGGGCGCAGGTCTGCGGCGAACGGCTGACTTTCATCGGGCGGTTACACACGTCGGCGTAGATCTGCATGACCAGCGCGTTCTTTTCGGCGATGCCGCCGCAGTTGATCACCTCCGCGACTTCGACGCCGTACTCCTCGATGCGTTCGATGATGCGCAGCGCGCCGAAGGCGGTGGCCTCGATGAGCGCGCGGTAGATTTCGGCGGGCGTGGTGGCGAGCGTTTCGCCGACGATCAGGCCGGTGAGGAGCGGATCGGTCAGGATGGTGCGGTTGCCGTTGTGCCAGTCGAGCGCGAGCAGGCCGCTTTCGCCGGGGGCGAGCCGTGCGGCTTCGCGCGTAAGCGATTCGTGCAGATTCTCGGCGGGTCCGTAGCCGCTGGGGGCGATGCGGCCGACGAACCAGTTGAAGATGTCGCCGACGGCCGATTGGCCGGCTTCGATGCCGTACATGCCGGGCAGGATGGACTCGGGGACGATGCCGCAGACGCCGGGGATGTCGGGCAGGGGCCGGTCGAGCGGAGCGACCATGCAGTCGCAGGTGCTGGTTCCGACGATCTTGACCAGTGCCCCGGGGCCGACGCCCGCGCCGACCGCGCCGCAGTGAGCGTCGAAGGCGCCGACGGCAACGGGGATGTCCGGCGGGAGGCCGAGGCGGGCGGCGACGCGCGGGTCAAGCAGTCCGGCGCGACGGTCGGCGGGCAGCGCCGGGGCGGCGAAGCGTTCGCGAATCCGCGACAGCCCGGGGGCGAGGCTCTCCAGAAAATCACGCGCCGGCAGACCGCCCCACGAAGGGTGGTACATCGCCTTGTGGCCGGCAGCGCAAATGCTGCGACGAAGCTGCTGCGGACGGGTGTCGCCGATCAACCAGCCCGGCAGCCAGTCGCAGTGCTCGACCCAGGCGTGCGCCGCCTTGGCGACGCGCGGGTGGTGTCGCTCGCAGTGCAGAATCTTCGACCAGAACCACTCGGATGAATACGCCCCGCCGCACTTGGTCAGATACGGCAGCCCGGCCCGGCGGACGTGCTCGGTGATTTCAGCGGCTTCAGCGTGCGCGGTGTGGTCTTTCCAGAGCCAGGCCATGGCGGGGGGCTCGGCGCTGAAGTCGGGGAGCATGGCCAGGGGCGTGCCGGCGGCGTCGACGGGAAGCGGCGTCGAGCCAGTGGTGTCGACGCCGATGCCGACGACGCGCTGTGCGCTGAAGCGCGGGTTGGCGGCGGCGTGGGCGAGGGCGGCGCGCATGGCGGCGTCGAGGCTGGCGAGATGGTCGGCGGGATCCTGACGGGCGACGTTGGGGTCGCGCTCGTCGTCGATCACGCCGTCGCGGCCGGACGCGTAGGCGGCGGCCGCGGTGGCGATTTCGGTACCGTCGGCGACGTCGACGATCAGGATGCGGACGCTGGCTGTGCCGAAGTCCAGGCCGATCGCAAAAGCGGGTTGCGCGGACACGGGGGGCTCCGATGTTCGAGCGGGGAATCAGCTCGACGTGAGTGATAACGCGGGGGGGATGCGCGGCCAAGGGGGCTGCGCTGGCGGTGCATGGCGGCTCGTCGTGGCGGCAGCATGCTCACGCCTGGCGGCGAGAGCATGTACCGTCCGTTCCTGGCGTCCCTCGTGTTATGACCGAAGGACCGTCAGCAGCAACCGCAGCACAAGCAGTAGGACGATCAGCCCGATCGACACGCCGAGCACCGGATTCAGATGCCGGCGCGGCGCTTTCGCCGGCGGCGCATCACGTCGCGACAACACCCGCACGCGCGCAAAATTCGGGCTCTCCAGGTAGAACCCCTCGCCGTCCGAATCACGCTGCCACGACAGCCGCGCGCCCGCCAGCAGCTCGACGTCGCGCTCCGCCACCGCGACCTTGATCGCGCCCTGCTCGTAGATCACGTCGTCCGGCATCGGGCTGGCCACCAGGTTGACGTGAAACGTCAGTCGATCGTCCTTGTGCCGCGACGTCGCCAGCCGCAGATAACGCGGCTCGCTCGTCGAGCTCGACAGCGCCTCGATGACGCTCGGCTCCAGAATCACCGGCGCCCGGCGGATCGAATCCTGCTCGTCCGACAGGTCGATCAGCCCCTGCACCCACGTCGGCTCGTGTTCATTCAGAAACTGCCGGACCAGCGCGTTTTCCGCCACCAGACTCGGCTCGGCGTAGATCAGCCGCGGCAGCCGGATCAGACGCCGATACACGCGCCCCGCGCTGCGGTCAAAAATCTCCCAGCGCTGCACGAGCGTCTCGCTCGTCGCGGGCGTCTCATCGTAGCCCAGAAAGCGGAATTGCGGCGTCGACTCGGGTCCGAACAGGCCGGTACTCCGCAGCAGGTTCCAGTAAAGCAGCTCGTCGCCGGGCGCCGCGAGTTGCAGCTCCGGAACGGCCCAGTCGTGGCTGTGCGGCACGATTGTGCGCCGATATCCCCGTGCCGCCCGTTGCTCCTCCTGCCGCTCATCCTGCGCCAGCAGCAGACCGACGCGCGCCGTGTGCAGCGTGCGCAGCTCGCCGCGCCCCGCCACCCGCAGAGCGCGCCCAAAAGACGACTCCGCCCCCACCCACTCGCGCCGCCGCAGTTGCGACATCGCCAGCCACAGCAGCAGCGACGCGTCGCCCGGAAAGAGGTCGATCGCCTGCTCGCAGGCCTCTTCGGCGGCGGGCCCCTTTCCGGACCGGGCCAGGGCCGCGATCCGAATCGACCACAGGAAACGGGCGTAGCGCTCCAGCGTCTCCGACTCGTCAGCCCGGATCAACCTCAAGAGCTCGGCACTGACGCGGCGCTCCACCTCTTCGTGCTGCTCGCTGTTGATCAACGGGCGAATCGCCAGTTCGAACTCGCTGACATAGGGCGTGGACTCATCGCGCGGCGACTCGTCGCCCTCGCGCCGCAGCTCGGGCGGGACACGCTGCTTCCAGCGCATCTGCGTGTCCAGAAAACGTTCGCCTTCCGGAAGCGGCGCATGATGAAACGTCAGGTCAAACCCCTCGATGCGGATGACGTCGCCGTCGGCCAGCGAATGCGGCGACGGGCCCGGCGCCGCGCCGTTGACGGTCAGATCGCCCGCGCCGTCCCGCGGCTCGAGCGTGTACGTCCCGTCGGCAAACCCGATCGTGGCCAGGGCGCGCTGCGGATCGACGCCGGGCAGACGCAATCCGTCCGCCGCGCCGCCGATCTCGATGCTGCGGATCGTCGGGAGCTCGGCGACCAGCGCGACTTCGCGCCCGTCGACCGACCTGCGATACCGAAGCTCAATATGTGCCGTCACCGTCAATGCCGCCGCTCAGAGTTCGAATCATTATAGGCTTGGAAGGAGCGGGCCGCCCGCGGCCGAACCCGCCGATGGAGGCCGGTTGGCGTCAGGCGTCGAGTTGCAGAGAGGCAAGTCCGGTTGGAATGTCGTTGACGAACTCGAAAATCTTGTCGAGGCCGGTCACGAGAAACACGCCCCAGACGTGCGTGTTCGCGCCGCAGATCTTGAGCCGTTGCTGGTTCGAAATGACCACCAGCTTGCGCAACTTCAGCAGGCGGGCGATGTTCGACGAGTTCAGGTAGGTGATGCCGCGAAAGTCAGCCAGCACGCTCAGCCGCTGGTTCTGTTCGCATTGCTCGATCAGCGAGTTCAGATCATCCGTGAACTGCGGATCGTCCGACAACTCGGCGAGCAGAACGGTGTCCGACCAGTGTTCGACCGGCATGGGCAGCTTCCGGGTGCTCCAGAATCGCGACGAGACGGCACAATCGCCCGTCCCGCGCGGCGACGCAGAACATAATCGGACGGCGCGCCGTGTGTCAACGCGTCACGCCACACGGCAGAGCCGTCGCGGGCGCGACCACGTCGTCGGGCACGGCGAGGTTCGGCGGGCGGTTATGTCTTCTGAGCCGACGCACGCTCCGCGGTCAGCTCCTCGAGCCGCCGCGAAAGTGCCGTCATCATCTCGCGCAGCCGATCAAGCTCCTCATCGCGGCTTGCCGGCGAGGCCTCCGCCGCCGCCGGCTCGGCCCGCTCGTCGGGCGCAGCGCGGGACTCGGCGGTCGGCCCCGGCCGCGCCGCTGCGAAGAACGCGTCCATCCAGTTCTGCGCGATCTGAGCCGGATGCGCCGGAGCGAACGGTGTCGAGCCGATCGTGTTCCGGAAAAAAGCGGCCCACTGCTGCTGGGCCGCACGGTGCGACTGGAGCAGTTGGCGGAAGAAATCCTCGATCACCGAGCCGAGAAACTGCTGCTGCGTGCGAATCATCTGGTGCAGGATGGCGGGCGGGAAAATCGCCAGCTTCGCGGTTTCATGCTCAATCATGATCTGCATCAGCACGACGTTGGTGATGTCTTCCCCGCTGGTGGAGTCCACGATCGCCAGCTCGCAGCCCTTCCCGATCAGCTCGTACATGTCGCCGAGCGTGACGTGGCAACTGCGGGTGGTGTCGTAATAGCGGCGGTTCGAGTATTTGCGGATGCTCAGCCGGCGTGATGGTCCGATATCCACGGGCGATGCACTCCAGTTCCGCCAGAGCTTGTGCTGCCAAAGCGGTATTGAGACAGCAATAGGACGAGTCACAAGCCGCAATACATTATAAAACAATGTGTTACGCTTGCAATGATAATTTTTGCAATCGCACAAAAATTCCTTGCATTGTCGGCCCCGCGCGGTTACACTTCCTGTGGTATCGATGTTGACCCCACGAACCGAGGATGCAGCAATGACCACCGAGACGATGACCGAGACCTATAAGCAGCTCAACGACAGCTTCAACCAGGCCATGCGGACTGGAACGCAGTTTCACGAGCAGACCGCCCGCTTCTGGAACGAGGCCATCACGCGCAATCTGAGCGAGACTCGGGCGCACTTCGAGAAGCTCGCCGACGACGCGCTGCCCTTCAACAAGAAGAACATTGAGCGTTTTCATCGCCTGTTCGACGAGAACGCCAAGCGCAGCCTGGACCTGCTCAAGCAGACCATGGACGTCGGCACGGCCCATAACATGACCGAGGCCTACGACAAGCTGATGGGTCTGTGGCGAACCAGCTTCGAGTCGCTCCGCGAGTGCACCGACGCCGTCGCGCGGGCCAACTCCGAGATGTTCGAGACCTGGACCGGCCTGATGCGCGGCGGCTTCGCGAACGGTAAGACGCCCGCCGTCGACACGCAGAAGCGTCCGGCCAAGTAGTCTCCGACGTCGCCGCGGCGGAGCGGCGAGGCGCCTGGCGAGGACCGCTTCGCCGCCGGCCTGCGGTATTGCAGCGATCACGACACCTTTCGTATCGGACTGCGAGCCATGATCAAGAACGTCTACCTCGCGGGGTGTTCCCGGACTCCCATCGGGGCGTTCAACGGCGTGTTCGCCGAGTTTTCCGCGGTACAACTGGCCGGCGTGGCGATCCGCGCCGCATTGCAGAAGTCCGGCATCGAGCCGGGCCAGGTTGACGAAGTCATCTTCGGCAACGTGCTGAGTGCCGGACTGGGGCAGAGCGTCGCGCGGCAGGCGGCGCTGGGCGCCGGACTGCCGAACACTTGCGGTGCCGTCACGGTTAACAAGATGTGCGGCTCCGCCATGCGAGCCGTGCGGCTTGCGGCCCAGGCGGTGCAGTGCGGCGACGCGGACGTGGTGGTCGCGGGCGGGACCGAAAACATGACGCGGGCGCCGTATCTCCTGCTCAAGGGGCGCAGTGGGTATCGCCTCGGACACGGAGAGGTGCTGGACTCGCTGATCTGCGACGGCCTCACCGACGCGTATGCCGGCGTTCACATGGGAGTGTGCGGCGAGAAGTGTGCCGCACACTTCGGCTTTTCCCGCGAGGCGCAGGACGACTACGCGATCGCCAGCTTCAAGCGCGCCCTGGCGGCGCAGTCGGCGGGGCACACGCTGCGCGAGATCGCGACGGTCGAAGTGCCGGGCCGCAAGGGTCCCACGGTCATTTCGATGGACGAAGAACTCGGCAAGTTCGACGAGAGCCGTTTCCGCGCGCTCAAGCCGGTCTTCAGCGCCAACGGAACCATCACCGCCGGAAACGCCTCCGCCATCAGCGACGGCGCCGCGGCGGTGGTCGTGCTGAGCGAGGAGAAGGCCCGCGCGCTCGGTGTCCGCTGCGACGCCCGCATCCTCGGATACGCCGGCGTCGCCCAGGATCCGGAGTGGTTCACGACGGCGCCGATCGGCGCGCTGCGGCGGCTGTCCGAGAAGATCAATCTGCGGCTGGCCGACGTCGACCTGTTCGAGATCAACGAAGCCTTCTCCTGCGTCCCGATGGTCGCCATGCGCGAGCTGAATCTGCCGCACGAGAAGGTGAACGTGTTTGGCGGCGCCGTCGCGATCGGACACCCGATCGGCGCGAGCGGCGCGCGAATCGTCGCCACGCTGGTCAACGCTCTGCGGACGCGCGGCGGGCGACGGGGTGTCGCCACGGCCTGTATCGGCGGCGGCGAGGCGGGGGCTCTGGCGGTCGAATTATGCAAGCAGTAACCGCGGCCCGGTGGCTTCAGATACTCAGGACGCACGCGGCGCCGAAGCAACGCGTGCTTGAATCGACAGGATAAGAGCATGCCCGACGACGCGAAGAGTCCATTCCCGGCCGCCGACCCGTTCACCGCGTTCTGGGGCGAGTTCATGACGCGCATGACGTCCATGGGATTTCAGCCGCCGCAACCCGGCGCCGACGCCATGCAGCAGATGCGCCGGGCCTTCTTCGACGCCATGGCGCAATACGCGGACAACTTCATGCGCAGCGAGGCGTTTCTGGGCGCGATGAAGCAGTCGATGGACAGCGCCCTGGCCTGGCAGCAGTCGATGAACCAGTTTCTGCAGAAGGGGCTGTCCACCGCGCAGATGCCGTCGCGGGCCGACACCGATCACATTGTGCAGTTGATGCGCGGTCTGGAGGATCGCCTGCTCGGGCGGGTCGCGATCCTCGAGACGCGCATGGATTCGATTGAGAAGCGGTTGGGCAAATGACTCGCAACTGACCTTCAGGAAAACAACGCATGACCACCGCAACGGCCTTTCCGTGGAGCATCCCGGGCGACATGTTCGCCGGCCAGTGGCAGGCCCTGATGGGGAAGATGTCGGCCATGCCCAAAGTGCTCAACGCAATCCAGAAAGTGCGCGTCGGCGCGACGCCGACGCACACCATTTATCGTGACGACGGCATCCGCCTGTTGCAGTACGAATCCGACGTCGAGAAGCAGTTCAAGACGCCCTTCCTCGTCGTCTTCGCGCTCGTCAACCGGCCCTATATTCTCGACCTGCGGCCGGGCAAGAGCGTCGTCAGCCACTTCGTCAATCGCGGTTTCGACGTCTACAACATCGACTGGGGCATTCCCTCCGACGGCGACCGCCACCTGAGCCTGGAGGACTACGTCAGCGGCTATCTCGACCGCGTCATCGATCAGATTCGCGAGCGCACCGGCGTCGAGCAGATCAATCTGATGGGCTATTGCATGGGCGGTTCGATGAGCGCGATGTACACGGCGCTCAAGCCCGAGAAAATCAAGAATCTGATCCTGCTCGCCGCGCCGGTCGACTGGTCCAGCCGCGACAGCCTGCTGAGCGTGTGGGCCGACGAGAAATACTTCGACGTCGACCGCATGATCGAAGTGTGCGGCAATGCGCCCGCCAACTGGCTGCAGGGTTCGTTCCTGCTGCTGAAGCCGGTTCAGAACCTGCTCGAAAAGTACGTCAATTTCTACGAGAACATGGAAGACGAGAAGTTCCTCGAAGACTTCTTCGCCATGGAGACCTGGCTGAACGACAACATCCCGGTCGCCGGCGAGACCTTCCGCCAGTTCGTGAAATACTGCTTCCAGAAGAACATGCTGATCGAAGGCAAGCTGGAGATTGGCGGGCAGCGCGTCGATCTGAAGCGGATCGAATGTCCGATCCTGAATCTCGTGGCCCAGAACGATCATCTGGTCCCCCCCGCGCAGAGCCTACCGTTCAACGCCGCCGTCAGCTCCAGCGACCGCAAGACGATCAACTTTCCCGCCGGCCACATCGGCATGGCGGTCGGCAGCCGCGCTCATCGCGACCTGTGGCCCAAGGTCTGCGACTGGCTGCAGGAGCGCTCGGTCCCTTTGGCCTGATCCACGCGGCACGGAGCCACGATATGAAATCCACCCACGTCACCAACAACCCGCAGGGCGGCACTACCGCCGGCGGAAACGGCGACGGCGAGGCCCCTGGCTGGCGCGAGAGCGTGGTCGACCTCTCGGCGAAGGTCGCCGTCGTCACCGGCGGGGCGCGCGGCATCGGCTGGTCCACGTGCATCGCGCTGGCCCGCGAGGGTATCCGCGCCGTCGGCGTGGTCGACATGGCCGAGGACCTGCCCGCCAGCGTCGAGCAGCTCAACGCCAAGCTCGGCCGAAGCGTTCTGATCCCCTATCGCGGTGACGTCACCAACGGCGACTTCCGTCGCCAGGTTTTCGCCGACCTCGAAAAACGCTTCGGTTGCGTTTCGATCTGCGTGCCCGCCGCCGGCATCACGCGCGACGCGCTTGCGGTGCGCGTCAACAAGGACACGGGCGAGCCCGAAGTCTACTCCGAGACCGACTTCCGCCGCGTGATCGAAATCGACCTCACCGCGCCGATTTACTGGAGCCTCCAGACCATCGCCAGCGTGACGCGCAGCCGGTTGCAGCGCGGCGTGAAGCGTTGGACTCCGGAGGAGCCGATCGAGGGCTGCATCATATTGATCGGCTCGGTTTCCTCGACCGGAAACCGCGGTCAGATCTCCTACGCCACCGCCAAGGCCGGACTGGAAGGTGCTCAGGCCACGCTCGCCGCCGAGGCCATCTATCACGGCGTGCGCTGCGCGATCATTCACCCGGGCTACACCGACACGGCGATGGTCCGCGCCCTGGGCGAGGACTACATCAATTCGCGCATCCTGCCGCAGACGCAGCTCAACCGGCTGATCCGGCCCGAGGAGATCGCGCACGCGATCGTCTTCATGATCCGCAACGCGGCCGTCAGCGGGCAACTCTGGGTCGACGCCGGCTGGCACCCGGCGGCCTGACAGGTCGCGAATCTGATCGGCGCCTTGGCGAACAGACCGCGCCTCGCGGCGAGCACTCCCAAAAAGCGGGCGACGGGACTCGAACCCGCAACATTCAGCTTGGAAGGCTGATACTCTACCATTGAGCTACACCCGCGTGTCCGCCGAATTGTATCATCGGCGCCGCGCTCCTGTCACTCTCGGACGAAGCCGCACCCGCCGGCGCCGAGGCCTGGCGTCCCAGGCGCCAATTCAGGAAGTGCGACCGAAGCGCAGCATTACCGCTGTGATGTCGGCGGCCGGCCGCGCAGATACTGGTCGATCGAGGCCGCCGCCCGCTTGCCGTCGCCCATCGCCAGAATCACCGTCGCCGACCCGCGGGCGATGTCGCCGCCGGCGTAGACGCCAGGCTTGCTGGTCGCTCCGGCTTCATCCACCTCGATGTAGCCCCACTTGTTGAGCTTCAGGTCCGGCGTGGTCGACGTCAGCAGCGGATTGGCTCTGGTGCCGATCGCCATGATCACCAGGTCGGAGTCGATCACGAATTCGGATCCTCGAATGGGCACCGGCCGCCGCCGGCCGGAGTCGTCCGGCTCGCCCAGCTCCATCCGCACGCACTGCAAGCCCCGGACCCAGCCGTCTTCGCTGCCCAGCACGCGAATCGGGTTGCACAGCAACTCAAAGACGATGCCCTCGTCCTCGGCGTGATGGACCTCCTCGACCCGCGCCGGCATCTCCGCCCGGCTGCGGCGGTAGACCAGCGTCGCTTCTTTGGCGCCGAGGCGCTTCGCGGTTCGGACGGAGTCCATCGCGACGTTCCCGCCCCCGACGACCGCGACGCGCTCGCCGCGGATGATGGGCGTGTCGAATCTGGGGAATTCGTACGCCCGCATCAGGTTGGAGCGCGTCAGATATTCATTGGCGGAATAGACGCCCTTGAGGTTCTCGCCCGGGATGTTCATGAACACCGGCAGCCCCGCGCCATTGGCGACGAAGACGGCGTCGTAGCCCTCTTCTTTGAGCAGCTCATCGATGGTGAATGTGCGGCCGATGACCACGTTGCACACGATCTTGACGCCCATCTGGCGCAGTCGATCCACCTCGGCGTCGATGATGTGATTGGGAAGGCGGAACTCCGGAATGCCGTAGGTGAGCACGCCGCCGGGCTGGTGCAGGGCCTCAAAGACGGTGACGTCGTGGCCTTTGCGGGCCAGCTCGCCCGAGCACGTCAGGCCGGCCGGGCCCGAGCCGACGACGGCGACGCGATAGCCGGTGGGAGGCGCGACCAATTGCCTGATGTCGAGGTTTTCGCGCGCCCAGTCAGCGACGAAGCGCTCCAGGTGACCGATCGCGACGGGTTGCCCGTTCTTGCCCTTGGCGCGAATGCAGAGCTGCTCGCATTGCTCCTCTTGCGGGCAGACGCGCCCGGTGATGCCCGGCAGCGCATTGGCCGCCAGCAGCAACTCCGCGGCGCCCTTCAAGTCGCCCGCGGAGACTCTTTCAAGAAAACCGGGAATGTCGATCCCGACCGGGCAGCCGCCAACGCACTTGCTGTCCTTGCACTGAAGGCAGCGATCGGCCTCCAGCGCGGCGAGGCTCTGATGGTAGCCCAGATTGACCTCGTGAAAGTCGCGGTTGCGCACGTCGGGCGCTCGTTCCGGCATCTTCTGCCGGGCGATCGCCATCCGTTCTCTCGCAGTCAGGGGCATCGAAGTTCGACCTCACATCTCGGGCCAATCACGCGGCGGTGCTTTGATTGGGGTATTGCGAACCGCATACACGCCAGCACCCGCGGCGCTACGGATCGTCCGTCATGTGGCCATATCGCATTCGTGTTCCATCCGATCCAGCGCCAGCTTCTCCTGCACGCGATACGCAGTCAGACGGTCGGCCAGCTCGGCGAAGTTGACCGCGTGGCCGTCGAACTCGGGGCCGTCGACACACGCGAACTTCGCCTGGCCGTCGATCGTCACGCGGCAGCCGCCGCACATGCCCGTGCCGTCCACCATGATCGGGTTCAGCGAGACAATCGTCTTGATGCCCGCCGGGCGCGTCAGCTCGGCGATGGCTTTCATCATTGGCACGGGCCCCGCACAGTAGACCACTTCAACCGGGCGGCACGCGGCGCCTGCATTCGCGTGCCGCTCTGGGGCGATGGAACTCTCGCGCCGCCGCCGTGCTGGGTCGATCAACTCTCGAAGCTTGTCAGCGACGGTCCCTCTGAAACCGTAGCTGCCGTCGTCCGTGCAGGCGTACACCACGTCGCAGACATTCCGCAGCTCAGCTTCCAGCACGACCAGCTCGCGCGTCCGGCCGCCGGTGATCGCCGAAACAAAGCTGCCTCCGTCGCGCAGCGTCTGCGCCAGCGGGTAGATGACGGCAGTTCCGACACCGCCGCCGACCAGCACGGCGTGAGCGGCCTTGATGATCTCGGTCGGGTTGCCAAGCGGACCCATCACGTCGCTGATGGTGTCGCCGGCGTTCTTTTTGCAGAGTTCGCGCGTCGTCTTCCCGATCGCCTTGACGATCAGCTCGATCGTGCCGGCGGCCCGATCGGCGTTCGCCATGGTCAGCGGAATGCGTTCCCCAGTCTCACTCAGGCGGATGATGACGAACTGCCCCGGCTGGCGGTGTCTGGCGACCAGGGGTGCGTCGATTCGGAAGCACTTCACGTCAGACGCAAGCTGCCGCGCGTCGAGAATCCGGAACATCCGCCGCTCTCCAGGATCATCCCTTCATTCGCCGCGCGGTGAGACGGGCGCGCGGCAGAACGGAATGGAGAGCAATCCTCGTGCCACTGGTGGGGATTTCGAGCTCCAGCGCGGGCCTGCGCGGACACAGCCGCAGTCCCCCACGTTTCCTAATCCCTTGGCCCCACGGGCGTTACCCGCCGCCGACCTGCCGCGCCTGAATGCGATTGAGCTTCAAGTCCAATATTTCGACGCTCTCGGCGAAAGGCGGCTCGGTCAAGCGCTCGGCCAGCGTCTGAGCCGCGATCTTGGCGCGCAGCCGGAACGTACCGATCGACTTGCCGAATTCGCCGTTGACGCTGTCGACGCCCTTCAGCTCGCCGAGCGCCTTCTTGATTTTCACGAACGTCTTGAAATCGAGTTTCTCGATTTCCAGCTCGATCTCGCCTCCGGCGCTGATCTGCGTGGCCCACTGCTCCATCACGCTCTCGAACAGTTTCTGAGCCAGGGCGGGGCGCGTCCGCCGCCCGCCGGCGTCGGGCAAGGCCGCCTCGGCCAGCGCCACGCGGGCCGCCTGCGGGCTGAACTCGCGCCGCGAGCGGGCGCCCTTGCGCGTCAGCGGCAGCGACTCGCTGGCCAGCAGCTTTCCGGTATCCGTGTAATACACCCGCGCCAGCGCGTCGCAGTTGTAAAACGTCGCCGGCACGCCATAGAGATCTTCCATTCCCGCGCGGTTGGCGTTGGCCGCCCCGCGGATGAAGATGTGCGCGTGCGCGTCCTTGGCGATGGCCTGCATCTTCGCGACGTTGTCGCCGCGGGCCGCGTCCTCGAACTCGCGGCGCTTCGCGTCGTCGATGCCGCGCCGCGCGACAACGTCGAAGCCGGCCTTGACGAACATCTCCTCCAGCCGGCTCTCGACGATCGACTCGGCCTGCGCGGCGCCGTCGATCGTCTCGTCGATCCAGACCAGGATTTTCGGCCGGCCGAGCTGGTCCAGCACGTTCTGCACTTCCCCCCACGCGGCCACCACGGCGCTGGGGCTGACCTCGGCGTCGATCGTGACCGAAAACAGGCCGCCCGCCGCCTCGCCCTCCTTGACGATTTTGTAGCTGCTGACGATCCCCGCGGAACGGCTGTAGATCGTGTCGCGCAGCAAGGCGAAATTCTCCGCGGTCGAGAATGACGCGATCTGCGCACCGGCGCCCTGCTCCAGCGCCTTGCGCAGGGCCTGCTTCAGCGCGTCGTCACGGTCATAGCCTTCCGCGGTCACCGTCACGCGGGCGCGCTTCGCCTCCGCCTGCGGCCCATCCGGCGGCGCGGGCGGAGGCGCGGTGTCCTGCGCGCATGCACAGACCGCACATACCACCAACACCGTTGAAATGCCGATGCGTTTCACGGTTTGCTCTCCGACGGTCGCGAGGTCGGCGGATCGACCTCGATGATTTCCATGCCACGCCGCAGAAGCGCCCACAACCGGGCGAGCGGCAGCTCAACATCGACTTCGACAGCTTCGTCGGTCGTCCGCGGTCCGCCGACGACCCGTCCGCCACCCAGAAAGATGACGACGTCGTCCTTGAGATCGGCACGATATCCCAGCAAGCGCGCGACCGAGACGCCTGGAGACACTTCGAGCCCCTCGACCTGCCGGCGGAGTGCGTCGAGTGCGTCGAACCGCGCCGCCGCCGCCCGGTCCGCCGGCGCCGGCGCCTCCGCCGTCTGGCAACGGCCGACGGCGCGAAGCGTTGTCTCCGCCCACGCCGGCCGATCCAGTTCGATTTCTCGAAAACGCGGCGTCAGCCGGAATTTCTCGGGCGGCGTCGCCATGCCGCTGGCGCGAAGCTCGCTGACGCCCGCGACCAGCGCCATTTCGCGAAAGTCGCTGGCCCGAATGTCGCCCGCGCGGTATTCCGCCGCGTGCACGTCGGTCAGCACGCGGATGAGTTCGGGGATGGTGATCCGCGCCTCGGCCTCGACCACCTGGTCAGCAGCAAAGTTCGTCTTGACCTCCGCCGCCGTCTCGAAGCGCGAAAGGACGGCGTCGCGGATCGCCGGACTGCTCTCGATGAACTCCGACAGTCGCCGCGCATTCGTCTGCTTCAACCGGGCCGCCTCTTCCAGCAGCGCGCGGCGTGCGTCGGCGGCGGCCGCGGAACGGGCCACGTCCAGCCCTTCCAGCGCGACGTCTTCCCAGCCCGGCGGCTTGCTCGTTTCCGCCCGTTCGGCGGCGCTGGCGCTGCCCGTGGTCCAGAGCGCCGGCCAGCGCGCCGCGGCGGCGCGGATTTCCGACTCGGCCACCGGCGAATCGCCCGCTGACGCCAGCGCACCGCGCAACACGTCCGCAAACTCGGCCGCGGCCAGCGACACGTCCACCTCGCAGGTACCGTCCGAATAGAAGCGCACCGCGCCCGTCCGGCTCCGGCCGCGAATCCACGCGCGGATGTGCCGGTCGGCGGCGACGGATCGCGCCAGCGCGGCGCCGACCGTCATGTCCGGACGCAGGGCCAGCCGTTGCACGAGGCCCAGCATCTGCGATCGCGCCCGCGCCAGCGCGACGCGCTCCAGCGTCGCCTGCTCAACCGTCGAGAGTCCTTGACCGCACGCATGTCCGAGACAGCACGCCGCGAGCAGCGCGCCGACGGCCGCGCGCCGCCGCCGCGTCACGCACCGGTCTTCCCGGAAGGCGGCGAGGGCGGCCGCTTGCGTCGCTCGCGTTGATCGCTCGTGACCGCTCGAGATCAACTATTCGACCACCATCTTGCCGGGCTTTTCCTCGACCACCTCGCCCTTGTGCGTCTCTTCATGCACGGTCACTTCGCGCTTCTCGTCCTGGCTGCATCCGGCCGGCGACAGCAGCACCAGCCCCGTCACGGCCGACAGCAGCAGACAGCGGATCGCAACTCTCATCGCTCACTCCCGTGGTTCCTGAACATTCGCAGATTCGGCCCCATCGCCGTGGCTCTACGGCTGCGAACGCGTCGTCCGCCGAATCTCCTCGTGAAACACGCGCCAGACGCGCATTCCGGGCACCGTCACCGTCACGACCGCCGTCTGCTCGGTGAAACGCGTCTTGCTGACCACCGCGTCGACCATGATCGCATCGACCTGTGTCGATATCGCGTCGTGCTGCGTCACAAACTCCTTCACCACCGTTTCCGACGTCAGTTGCAGCCCGGCAATGTGCTCGGCGAGCCTGCGCTTGGCGTCCAGCTCCGCGGCCCGCGCGGCGCGCAGCTTGCCCTGTGCCGTCGTGATCTCCGGATCGGTGCCTTCGCCATCCACCTCGATCACCTCCGCCGCCCAGTCCGGAACGTCCTGGTGCGTTACCTGCTCGTACTTGCGGATCTGCTCCTGCGGCGGAACGCCCATGCCGGTCGCCTCGAAGTCCTTCTTGACGACCTCCTTGACGATCTTCTCGATGTCCATGCCCTTGACGTCGTCGCCCTTGTAGTGCCGGCTGTGCAGCGACTTGATCGTCGTGATCACCTGCTCGGTCGGCACGCGCAGCGTCACCTCGGCGATCAGCTCGTCGTGATGCAGAAACGTGCCAATTTCCTCGGCCCCCACCAGCGACGTGTTCATCTCCGTCGTGATCACGTCGCTCTCCGCGACAAAGTCGCGCACCTGCGTCCTGGACGTCAGCCGCAGACCCTTGATCCGCTCCGCCATCCGCCGCATCGCGTCCATCCGCGCCGCGCGAATCGCCATCAGCCGGGCCTGCGGGCCGACCTTCAGCCAGATGTCGGGGATCGGCGGCCTGCTCTCGGTCTTGCCGCCGGGAGGCGGTCCAAGCTGTTCGGCGACGCCCTCCGGCAGGTCGCGCGGGATGTCCTCGCGCGGCGCCCCCATGCCGACCGCCTTGATGATTTTCTTCTCGATCTTCTGCGTCATGGATTCGAAATCGGTCGCCGTGACGCGATCGCCCTTGTAGTGCCGCGAATGCGTCTCGCGCAGCGTCTCGATCACCTTCTCAACCGTGACTTCCGCCGGCACCTCGCACGAACCGTCTTCGTACCAGGTCGGCGTGCCCAGCCGGATGCCGCGGATGAACGTGTCCACGTCCGACTTGATCTCGTCCGACTCCGTGACGAAGTCCTTGACGTACGTCCGCGCGTTGATTTGCAGGCCGTAGACGCACTCGGCCAGCTTGCGATAGGCATCCGCTTCGGCCGACCGCTTCGCCAGCAGCTTCTTTTGCGCGTCTGCCGCGTCCTGCCCGTGGGCCGATAACGCCGTGCAAGCCAGCACGCACGCCGCCGCGATCATCCTGAAACGCATCGTTAGCTCCCTCGTGTGTTCGTCATTGGACGCCAAAGCGCCGCCAGCGCGGCGCGGCCGCGCATTTTACCCGCCCCCGCACTGATAGACACCCGCGGCGTGTGATCGTTAGATGCGACGCCCCACATGCGGTGAAAAACGACGCCTCCGGTCGCTTTGCGGTTGCTGGCCCACCGCCGCCCACCGCGGTGAACGGGACACAATCCCCCTGCCGAGGCGCGCGTCCTTTGAAGCTCAGAACGCCTATCAGAACCCCGCACGCGAGTGCCGGGCGGCTGCACCCACCACTCGCGTGGTGGGATCTGTTGGCGGTTCCAAGCGACTGGTGCGCTACGCCGCAGGGACCGGAACGCCACGCGACGGCGGCGCGCTGCGGTCGAGAAAGACGCGCACAGCCTCCAGGAGCATCAGCGCCGCGAGGGCGACAAGGACGGCGGCGATCCAGGGCACGGGACTGGTCGGCAGGCTGAACCGTGCGATCAGCGCGTTAACCGCAAACGTCTGCCCGCTGACGAAGCCGACGCGAATCATCCGCAACAATTCCCACATGCTCAGGATGTACATGATCGCCGCTGGCACGCCGGTGATCAGCCACACCCAGGCGGCCCGGCGTGTGCGCCACAGCCACACGGTGACGCCGATCAATGTCAGGGCTGCCAGAAGCTGGTTGCTGGCTCCGAAGAGATTCCAGAAGACGCGCCAGGCGGGTACGGCTTTTCCGCTCGGGTCGAGAGGCGCCCGCATCAGGAAATAGAGCGGCACGCCGGTAGTCAACGCGGTGGCGATGAAACGGCCGGCGTCGCCGTGCCAACCGAGCAGTTCCTGCATGACGTAGCGGCCGAGGCGGGTACAGACGTCGAGCGTGTCATAAACGAACGTGGTGAAGGCCATCAGTCCGAATGAGACCGCCAGCCCGGCCGGCACGCCGAAGACGCCCAGAAACTGGCCAATGCCGTTGGCGTAGAGGAAGTTGGGCTGGGGCGATTTCACGAGCGGCGAATCGGCGGCGAGCATCATGACGCAGCAGAGCGAGACGACCGCGACCATGGCCTCCATGAGCATGGCGCCGTAGCCGACGACCAGCGCATCGGTCTCGCGGCGTAGTTGCTTGGACGTGGTTCCCGAAGCGACCATCGAGTGAAAGCCGGAGCAGGCGCCGCACGCGATCGTGATGAATAGAAACGGAAAGAGCGGCTGTCCGCCGATGCTGGTCCAGCCGGTGAACGCCGGGTATTCGATCTTCCTCCCGCCGATGAGCAGGCCGGCCATCCCGCCGAACAGCGCGACGTAAAGGAACCATCCGCCGAGGTGGCCGCGGGGTTGAAGCAGGAGCCACATGGGGACGATGGAGGCCACGAAGCAGTAGGCCAGCAGAGCGACGTTCCAATAGCGTTGGGCGGTGACGTCGGAGACCTTCAGGAGCTGCGCCAGGTCGAAGGGGAGCGACTGGCCAATCCAGATCGCGACGCCGACGAGCGGCAGAAAGATGATTGTGGCGGTGTTGATGGAGAGCCGCGTGAAGCGGAGCAGCAGCCCCATGACGACGGGCAGCGCCAGGTAAAGCAGCGATGATGTGGCGATTCCGCCGCCGCTGACGGTCTGGCCGCTTTCGAGCTTCTGCACGCCGACGAATCCGGCGGCGGTGATGTCGGTGAAGGCGATGACGACGTAGACCAGCGCGAGCCAGATGAAGAGCAAGAACAACACGTAGGAGCGGCGGGTCATGTGCTCGCGTACGACTTCGGCGATGGAGCGCGCTCGATGCCGCACCGACGCCAGCAGCGCCGTGATGTCGTGCACCCCGCCGATAAGGATCGAGCCGATCAGAATCCAGAGCAGGGCCGGCAGCCAGCCGAACCAGACGCCCGCCAGGATCGGGCCGACGATCGGGCCGGCGGCGGCGATGGCGGAGAAGTGCTGGCCGAGCAGCGAGGAGGGTTGCAGCGGGACGTAGTCGACGTCGTCGCGGAGCGCGACGGCCGGCGTCGTCGCGTCCGGGTCAAGCCGCAGCAACCGCGACAGCAGCCGGCCGTAGGCGAGGTAGGCGGCCAGCAGCACCGCCGCGGATGTCAGGACGATGACCGGCAGGCTCATGAGACGTGATCCGCTACGGGCTCAGCGGCGCGCGACGGCCTTGCGCGGCCGTCGAGTTTCCGCGCCGCCGCCCGCGCGGCGCGGCTTGACGATCAGGTCGTACTTGTCGGCGTCGGTGCAGCGGACGTTGACCCAGCCCCCGGGAGCGAAGCTCTGCTCGCTCTCAAGCACGCAGACGGAATCGACCTCCGGCGCCTGGCCGGCGTGCCGGGCGATGGCACCGTACGATTCGTCGAACTCGTCGATCAGGACCTCGAACGAACGGCCGATCTGCCGGCGGGCACGCTCGAAGGCCACCTGCTGCTGCGCCAGCATGAAGCGCTCGTAGCGCTCCTTCTTGACGGCCTCGACGAGCTGCTCGTTCATGCGCCCGGCCGGCGTTTCAGGCTCGAGCGAATACGTGAAGCCGCCCGCGGCGTCGAAGCCGAAGTCGCGCACGAAATCGAGCAGTTCGGCGAACTCGGCTTCGGTCTCTCCCGGGAAGCCGACGATGAACGTCGTGCGGATGGTCACACCCGGGATGCGTCGGCGGATTCGCTCCAGCAGCGCCTCGGTCTGGGCGCGGGTCACGCGGCGATGCATGCCGCGCAGCACGCGGTCGTTGATGTGTTGCAGCGGGATGTCGATGTACTTGACGATGCGCTCGCTCTCGGCGATCGCGTCGAGCATCGCGTCGGTCAGCACCGACGGATAGACGTACATCAGGCGGATCCACTTCGCGCCGTCGCAGCCGCGATTCAGCGCCCGCAGCAGTTCCGCGAGACCGCCGTCATAGCCGATGTCGCCGCCGTAGCTGGTCGTGTCCTGTCCGATCAGGATCAGCTCGCGCGCCCCGTCGGCGATCAGCTCGCGGCACTCTCCGAGCAGTTCGTCGGGCGTCTTGCTGTGCATGGGTCCGCGAATCGACGGAATGGTGCAGAACGTGCACTTCTGGTTGCAGCCCTCGCTGATGCGGACGTACGCGTAGTGCTGCGGCGTGAGGCGCAGGCGGGCCTGGTCGCTCCAGCGCTGCGTCGCGCCCGGCGCGATGGGGTGATAGTCGCCCAGGAAAAGGTCCAGCCGCTCGGCGCGCTCCTGCCGCCACACGGCGCGGACGATGTCGTCGCGGTTGTTCACGCCGACCAGCGCGTCGATCTCAGGCACCCACTCGCGGAGTTTCTCGCCGTCGCGCTGCACGAGGCAGCCCGCCACAACGAGCCGGCGAATCTCGCCGCGCCGCTTGCGCTCGGCCAGTTCGCGGCAGACGTCGAGCGCCTCCTGGCGCGAAGACTCGAGGAACCCGCACGTGTTCACGACGATCACGTCGGCGGCGGATTCGTCGCCGCTGATCACGCAGCCGGACTCGGCCAGGCGGCCCAGCATGGCTTCCGAATCGACGAGGTTCTTGGCGCAGCCCAGCGAGACGAATGAGACCACCGGCGCCCCGTCCGGTAACGCGAGCGACGCGCTCGGGCGCGCAGCACCCCCGGGACCGAACACGGGCAGCGACACGCCGCGCGACGATCGATCTTCACTCATGTATCACGCCCTGGGGAGGGGATGCGGACATAATCTGGCTATTTTAGCAGCTCGGCGCTGCCAAACAACCGCGCCGTGCTCGTCAGTTCGGCGCGGCGGCCGGGCGTCCACCCTTGACCGGATCGCTGGCCCCCACGGCGGACCCGTCGGGCAGAAAGTGAATCGCGGTGACGCAGCCCACGCCGCCGGTGGTGCGGACGTTGTGTCCCAGGGCGCGCAATCCCTCGCTCAGACCCGCGTCGGCGTCGGCAGTGATGTTCAGCTCGTCAGGCTTCCACTGATGATGCAGGCGCGGCGCGGTCATGGCCTGCTGAAGCTCGCGGCCGCGCGTGATGACGTGAAGAACGACCTGAAGCGTCGCCGAGATGATCCGCGGACCGCCCGACGCGCCGGCCGTGAGTATCGGCCGGCCGTCGCGCGTGACGATGGTGGGCGACATGCTGGAGAGTGGCCGGCGGCCGGGCGCGACCAGATTCGCGCTGCCCTGCACAAGTCCGAAATAGTTCGGCTTGCCCGGCTCGGTCGCGAAGTCATCGAGCTGGTTGTTCAGCGGAAAGCCATACGGCTCGACCAGCACCCACGAGCCCAGTGCGGTGTTGACCGTTTCAGTCCAGGCGACGATGTTGCCTGCGCGGTCGGCCACGCAGAAGTGCGTCGTGCCGTGATCGTCGGGCAGTTGCTCCGATCCACACTCTTCGGACCGGCCCGCACGGTCGGGGGCGACGCGCTGCGCCAGGCGGCGCGCGTAATCCCCGCTCAGCAGCGCCGCGACCGGGATCTTCGACGCGTCCGGATCGCCCAGCCAGCGGGCGCGGTCGGCAAATGCGTGCCGCATGGCCTCGACCAGCAGGTGCGAGCGCTGCACCTCGTCAGCGTCGCGCGACTGCGGCAGATGCGCGAGAATGTTCAGCGTCTGCGCGATGCACACGCCACCCGACGACGGCGGCGGCATCGACACGACCTCGAAACCGCGAAACGTGACGCGCAGCGGCTCGCGCTCGACGACGCGATAGCCGCGCAGGTCTGCCGGCGTCAGCGCCCCGCCGCTGCCGTTCACCGCCGCGACGATCGCCGCCCCGATCGCGCCTTCGTAGAATTCGCGCGGGCCGCGCTGGCCGATCAGCCGCAGCGTCCGCGCCAGCTCCGGGTTTGTGATTCTCTCGCCGACGCGCGGCGGTTCGCCGCCCGGCGCGACGCGCTGCCGCACCCAGGGAAAGCGGCGCAGCAACGCCGGGTGTTCATGCATGTCATGCACGGCCGCCTCGCAGAATCCGCGGTAGCTGGGCGTGACCTCGAAGCCGGATTCCGCCAGCCGCGCGGCGCGCTCGGCCAGCTCCGCCAGCGGCCGCGTGCCGTAGCGCCGCACGACGTGCTCATACGCCGCCGCCACACCCGGCACACCGGCGGCACTACCGCCGTAGACGCTGGGTGGCAGGTCGTCGGTTGCCGACTTGCGCAACTCGGCAAAGCGTTCCGGCGTCGCGGCCGCGGGGGCCATTTCGCGGAAATCCAGCGCTACGAAGCGGCGCTGGGCGACGAGGTAAGCGACCATGAAGCCGCCGCCGCCCAGACCCGTGTCATTGGGGCGCGTGACGCCCAGCGCCATCGAGGTGGCGATGGCGGCGTCGAAGGCGTTGCCGCCGGCGGCGAGCACGTCGGCCCCGCAGCGCGAGGCTTCGGCGGTGTCGGCGGCGACCATGCCGTCGCGTCCGCGGGCGATCCAGGCGGGATCATCGGCGAAGGCGATTGCCGGCGCGAGGTTGCAGCAGACGACCGCCAACGCAAGCATGTTGCACAGCCGCGAGGTGGAAATGTGGCCCAGCCGCCCTCGGCTGTGAGTGCCGACCATCTGGCCCAGCCGCGAGGTGGAAATGTGGCCCAGCCGCCCTCGGCTATGAGTGTCGACCATGTGGCACAGGCGCCCTCGGCTGTGACTGCCGAACATGTGGCACAGCCGCCCTCGGCTGTGAGTGTAGCGCCGTCGCCCTTGCGTGTGTCGCGCCCATCCGGCCAGCGCCGCGTGTCCCGAGCGATCCTTCCGCGCACCGTCAATCATGGAGCCCCTCCAACGGCCGGGTCACGCCGGCCGGCCCGCGCTCGACTTCGTTGCTCAGCGGCTCGGCAGGCGCGCCCAACAGGTCTGCGGAGACGGTCCGCGGCGTCGAATCGACGCGTGCCGGCGACGCCAGTTCCTCGCCGCTCCCGGCGCCGAGGTCGCTGAATCGACGAGCTGCGACGAGCACACGGCTCTCGAACGAACCGACGGCCTTATTGTACGCCTTGACCGCGGTTCCCAGGCCATTGCCGACGCCATCCAAGTGTGACGCGAGCGTCGCGAGCCGTTTGTGTAGATCCCGACCCAGCGCGCTGATTTCCTCGGCACTCTCGGCGATTCGCTCCTCGCGCCAGCCGTACGCGACCGCGCGAAGGAGCGCGATCAGCGTCGTGGGTGTGGCGAGGATGACTTTTCGGCCCACGCCGGCTTCGATTAACGATGGATCGTGCTGCAACGCGGCGCTGAAGAACGATTCTCCCGGCAGGAACAGCACGACGAACTCCGGCGCCGGCCTGAACTCGTCCCAGTATGCCTTGTCGCTGAGCTGAGTCAGGTGGGTGCGCACCTGTCGCGCATGCTCCCGCAGCTTCGCGCTGCGGGCGTCGTCGTCGGGAGCTTCGAGCGCTTCCATGTATGCGGCGAGCGGCACCTTCGAATCCACGACCACCTGTTTTCCGCCCGGGAGTTTGACGATCATGTCGGGGCGCAGCTTGCCGTCGGGCGTGCTCGCGCTTTCCTGCTGCACAAAATCGCAGCGCTCGATCATGTCCGCCAGCTCGACGACGCGCTTGAGCTGCATCTCTCCCCATCGTCCGCGGACCGTCGGAGAGCGCAGCGCCCGCACCAGGTTGCCCGTCTCGCTGCGAAGCTGGTCTTCGGTCGCCGCCATCGACCTGAGCTGAGCGGTCAGGCCGCCGTAGCTCTCGGCGCGGGTTTTTTCCAGTTCGCGGACGTTGACGTCGACCTTTTCGAGCGATTCGCGCAGCGGCTTGATGAGTTCGTCGATGGACGTCTGCCGCGCGCTGAGGTCGCCGCGGGCGGACTCCATGAGCTTTTCAAACGTGCTCTGCGCCTGCTGTGTGAACGTCTCGTTGTTGCCGCGGAGGGCGTCGGCGGCCAGGGCCTTGAACGCGTTGGACAGCTTCTGCTCGGCTTCGTCGAGCAGCCTGAGCTTGTCCGCCGCCGCCTGCCGCTCGCCGGCGAGCTGCGTCTCGAGCTCCGCGACGCGAACGGCGGCCCTTGCCGCGCCGCGCTGCTCGCCGTTCGCTTCCGCGGCCTTCAGCAGCGGCCGTGTGAGCAGCCACGCCAGCCCCGCGCCCAGTGCCACGCCCACCAACCCAGCGATGATCGCGACCCAATCACCCATGCGGATAGTCTAATCGCCCGCCGCGCCGCTGGCGCGGCATGCGATCACTCCGCACGCGCGCTGCGCCGAACTGGGGCGCCGCATTCCGGGCACACTCCGCTGACGTTGCCGGTCAGATCGTACTCGCATTGTGTGCAGTGCCCGACAGTGCGACGGCGCCGCCTCCACGGTATCAGCGCGGCCAGGCCCGGCAGCAGCAACACCGCGGGCACCCAAAACGGGATGATCCAGCGACAAGGCGGAAATCCATGCGTAATCGGCGGCCACAGCAGATAGAAACCTCGACCACGCGGGATGACCTGAACACACGGAATGTGACTGACCGGTTGAAGCAGCCAGAGTCGACCGTGCGACACGAGCACTAGGGCCCGAAACGGCTCACAGCCAAAGTTGAATTGCGTGTCCCGACTTGCCAGGCCCAGCGCGACGACGGCTACGAGGGCAATCGCGCACCCGATCGGCAGCAGCCGCCGGGCCAGCCGCGCGAACCCGCGATACGACCAGCCTCGCAGGAATCCCGCAATTCTCTTCCGCCGCATGCCGAATTCTCAGTCGCGTTGCATCGCGAGGCAAGGCGAGCACACCCGAACACTCAAGTGTGCGAAGTGGCGTGCAGCGGCCCGTGCGACCTTCGCTCCACTTCGCTTCATCGCCTCACCCGGCGCTGCCGGACGCGCAGCCTCTGCTGGACGCGCGGGTGGGCGCCGCTATCATGATGTCATACGATCCATGGTGCATGATGCCCGTCGAGAAACTCCCGAGTTTTCGCTCACCGCCCGTGATTGAGACGGTGTTGGGTGTGCAGTTTGACCGGATCCCGGGCTTCGGCAATGGGCACCTCGGCGCGTTCTGGGCACACCTCAAGACTGGCTTGCTGGCCGTCCCATCCGACCCGGGCGAGTCATGGTCGCGCGTGTCAGACGCCCCGCCGATCGACGCCGCGTTCGAGCGCTTCGCCGACGATCAGGCTTGGGGACCTGAGTCCGCACTCCGCATGTCCAACGATCTCGCATCGCGCCTGCAAATCCGCAGTTCGAGCGGCGAGTTCATGATTCAGCTTCAGAACGGTCGGCTGCATTACAACTGGATCAAGACCGGTCAGCAGGACTATCGACGTTACCAGCACGTTCGACCCCAGTTTGAACAGCTCTTACACGTGTTTCGCGCATTCCTTCAGGATCAATCCCTCGGAGCGCTGCGCCCCAATCAGTGGGAAGTGACCTACGTCAATCACATCCCGCGCGGATCAGTTTGGCAGACGCCGTCCGACTGGCACTTGGTTTTGCCGGGGCTGCTCGGCGACCCGTCAGAAGTGACACACGCGCGCATTGAAAGCACATCGGGATCGTGGAACTACGAGATTCCAGAGCGCATGGGGCGCCTTCATGTGAACCTGCGACACGCGCGGACGGAGGCCGGCGAGGAAGTGCTGCGCCTCACGCTGACCGCTCGAGGTCCGCTTGCAAACGGTGCCGCACTCGTCGAGAGCCTGGATCTCGGCCGCCGCACGATCGTCCTCGCCTTCGATCGGATAACATCTGAGCAATCCCACGTCGCCTGGGGAAGAGAACCATGAGTGCGGACGCATCGAGCACATTCATCGCCAGCGAACCGGTCTCCATCAGCCCGCCGACGGGCGCCATCGACGACGCGGCCGAACTTGTGTCGATGGCGGGGCGCGAAGCGTGGCGTAAGGTGGTTGACTGCACACTCATAGAGTGGGGCGCCAGACCCGAGCAGCTTGCCGAGGCAGAACTCATCCCGCCGACCCGGCCGGCTGTCCAGCGGGCGATCCAAATCGCCGAGAGTTTCCGCGAGAGCTCGGCGCCGCCGCCGATGCGCGTCGTGCCTGACGGCGACGGTGGCATCGTGATGGAGCGTTGGACTGAGACCACCATGCGATCCATCGAGATCGACCGCGACGGGTGCGCGGAGTTGGTGATGACCCGCGACGCGCGCGTGATTGAGCGCATCCGATTGTGACGGGTGGCGTCGGATGCCCGCACTCGATCCTCACGATTTGATCGACGACGATGAAATCGTGTTCCGTCGGGTGTCGGAGAAGAGCGGCTGGTACGACGCCAAGTCGAGCCGGCCAGTGGCTTGGACCGCGTTCAAGCCCAATTCCAACGACCATGACGGCGTTTCCGTGTGGCGCGCCAAGTACCAATCCGCCGCCGATGTCGCAGCTATCGGTGCCCGTCCCGGGACACGCTATTTCGTCCTGGCGATCCGCGTTAGCCAGCTCAGGAGCGCCGGTGCTCAGATTGTCCCCACGCCAGTCTCCGGCGCGGCGGGGCACGCCTCGATATCAAGCCTGCGCGTGGACGCCTACCACGAATCAAAAGACGCTGTCCGGGCATTGGCGGAACGGATTGCCAATGAGATTATCGAACCAGTCGAGGGACCGTTCGGTCCGTTTTGACGGCAGCGGCCAATCGTCTCAACCACAGCCGCCTACCTCCCCCGCCGCGCCGGCTCGGCAGGAGCCGCGCCCTCCCGGTAGCATGCTCCCATGCTCGCCTTCGTCCTCCGGCGAATCCTGCTCGTCGTCCCCGCCCTGCTCGGCGTCAGCACGCTCATCTTCCTGATCGTCCGGCTCACGCCGCGCGATCCGGCCGAGATCATGCTGGGCGAGCGCGGCACGCGCGCGCAACTCGCCGAAATCCGCCGCATCAACGGCTGGGATCGCCCGCTGCACGAGCAGTATTTCCGCTTCCTGTATCAGACGTTCATCCGCTTCGACCTGGGCCGGGCCTACACGCGCGGCGACGAGCGCGTCGTCGACGGCATCGCCTCGGCCATGCCCGCCACCATCGAGCTGACGATCGCCGCCATGCTGATCGCGACGCTGGTCGGCGTGCCGGCCGGCATCCTGGCCGGCATGAACCGCCGGAGCTGGTTCGACGTCGGCCTGATGAGCCTCAGCACGGTGGGCATCTCGATCCCGGTCTTTTTTCTCGGGCTGGTACTGATCGTCGTATTCCGCAGCATGCCCAGCGGCGGGCAGCTCGACGCCGTCTTCGACCCGGAAGAAATCGGCGTGCGCTACTTCGTGTTGCTGGGGACGCTCTGGCACGGCGTGTGGGCGAGCTGGCTCGGCGGCGCCTGCCCGGTGGCGGCGGAATGGGGCGCGCACGATCACTGGGAGATGTTCATCGACGCGCTGCGACACATCGTGCTGCCGTCCTGCGCGCTGGCCACCGTGCCGATGGCGGTCATCGCGCGCGTGACGCGCTCCAGCATGCTCGAAGTGCTGAACACCGACTACGTCCGCACCGCCCGCGCCAAAGGCGTGTCGCGCTTCCGCGTCGTCACGCATCACGCGCTGCGCAACGCGCTGGTGCAGGTGGTCACGATTCTCGGTCTGCAATTCGGCATTCTGCTGGCCGGCGCCGTGCTGACCGAGACCGTCTTCGCCTGGCCGGGCATCGGGCGCTACACCGTCGAAGTCGTCCGCAGGAGCGACTACAACGCAATCCAGGGCTCCGTGCTGGTCATCGCGACCATGTTCCTGCTCGTCAATCTGCTCGTCGACGTCTCTTATGGACTGCTCGATCCGCGCATCCGGCAGGGGGCGCGGCGATGAGCCTCATCGACCCGCGCAGCGCCGCCGACCTGAGGCGCAATCCGGCCGCCTGGACCGGCGCCGCGATCATCCTGCTGCTGGTCGCCGCCGCGGCGCTGGCCGATCTTCTCACGCCCTATGCCCCGCTTCAGATCAGCCCGCACACCGAGCTGACGCACCCCGCGCCGCCCTCCGCGAAACACTGGCTGGGCACCGACCAGCTTGGACGCGACATGCTGACGCGCGTCGTGCACGGCGGGCGCTACAGCCTGTCGATCGGCCTGGTGAGCGTCGCGGTGGCGCTGCTGATCGGCGTTCCGACCGGGGCCGTCGCCGGCTATCTGGGCGGCTGGGTGGATGTAGTTTTCATGCGGCTGATCGACATTCTGATGGCCATTCCGAGCATCCTGCTGGCGATCGCGATCGTCGGCGCGCTGGGACCGAGCCTGCGCAACGTCGTGATCTCGGTCGGCATCGTGAACATCCCGCTCTTCGCGCGGCAGATTCGCGCCGGAGTGCTGTCGCTGCGCGAACTCGAGTTCGTCGAGGCCAGCCGGGCGCTCGGCGCCGCCACGCCACGCATCATCTGGCGCGACATCCTGCCGAATTCGCTCGGGCCGATCATGGTCCTCAGCACGCTCGGCATCGGCAGCGCCATCCTCAGCATCGCCGGGCTCACGTTTCTGGGTCTCGGCGGCGAGCCGGACATCCCCGAATGGGGCATGATGCTGAACTCGGCGCGACGGTTCTTTCTCGACAAGCCCTGGGTGATCGCGCCCTCCGGCGTCGCCATCACGCTGAGCGTGCTGGCGTTCAATTTGCTCGGAGACGCGCTGCGCGACGCGTTCGATCCACGGCTGAAGCGCTGAGCGGTGCGTCCGGCCTTGCGTCGGCGTGTCCGCCTGGCCGGCCCGCGGTGCATCGCAGGGTCGCGGCACGCCGCGCGGCCCAGTCTCGGGGTCGAAGAAGTTGATGATCAGGCTGTAGTAATAACGGACCGAAAACGGTGCGAAGCCGATGTGCCCGCCGCCCGGCAGCACGATCGCGGCGACGTTCGGGTTGCGGATCGGCGCGACGAGATCGGCGATCATTTGCGACGGAATGAACGGGTCGTCGTACCCGTGCACGATCAACACCGGCACGCGCGCCCGCTCCAGCTTCGGCCCTGCCGGCAGGCCGGGTGACACCATCAGCCGCAGAAACCGCAGCGCGTCGCGCCAGATGTCCCGGTTGATTCCCAGTTCGGAATTGGCGAACTCCTGGTCGATCAGCCGCCGCAGGCTGTAGTGCGGGCGGCCCCAGTTCTTGAGCATCATCCGCCAGCGCACCGCCTGCTGCAGCGCGTACAGATCGGGGCGCCAGGCCGGCGACTGCCACGTGTCGGTCTCGTCGATCACGCGCTCAAAGTGCAGCACCGGCGAAAACGCCAGCACGCCGGCTTCAAAATGCCGCGCCGCGCTCGCCGGGAAATACGGCCGCAACGTCCGCCCGATGTCGGGGTCGTCGGCGGCGCGGCCGTCGAGCCACGCCGCCAGCAACGCCACGTTTCCGCCCCAGCAGTAGCCGATGATCCCGGTCCGCGCGACGGCCGGATTCTGCCGCAGCCACTCGTCCACGGCCAGCAGATCGGCGCTCTCCAGCACGCCGAACGTGTAGCCGCGGTCCGGATAGCGGGCTTCGGTCTGGCCGTGGCCGCGCTTCTCCAGCGCCAGCACGTGCAGTCCGGCGTCGCGCAGCGCCAGCGACAGATCGCGCGTCCGCACGACGCTGGTGTCACCGAAAAACCCGGGCAGCACAATCACACAGGTCGTCGTTCGCGGCCGCCCGTTCTCCCGCGCCAGCCCGAGTCGACCGTAGAGCGACATGTCGTCGCGAACCGGCACCCAGACCCGCTCGAAACCCGGCCACGGCGGCGCTTCGCGGTCGATTGCAAAACCGCTGGCACTGCCCTGGATCGTGTTGATGAACGCCCGCAGATTCGCCAGCATCGAATGCCGCAGCGCGGGGACGAACCAGAAATGTGCGTACACGTCGCGCGGCGAACCGTCGGCCCGCCGCAGGTCATCGGTCAGCAGCGCCGTGCCGGCCGGCCACGGCAGCAGCACACGGAGCGCCGCATGCGCCCGCACGATCCAGGCGCGTGCCGCGCGCTCGTCGGTCGCTGCCCGCGGGTCGCCGGTGTGACCATTCGTCGCGACCGGCGCCGTCGCCTGCGGCTCGCTCAGCCGCACGAGGTCGCGCGGATCGAGCGTGTACTGCCGGTTGAAGCAGCCACACAGGGCCGCGAGCAGCAGCGGCACAAACGCAATCGATCGTCGCATGTCGCCGATGGCAGAACTCCTGCTGGACCCGCCCGACAGTATCGCCCGAAGCGGCCGCTCGTGATAGGAGCCCCGGGCTCCGCGCCCGGACAGAGCCGCGCCCGTCAGGAAGCGGGGATCTCGAATGGTTCTCCCGCCCGCGCGCAACCTGCGCGGCCGCGTTCACCGCCGCCGGCAGCTCCACGTGTCGATCACCTGACCGCCGACGTCGATCTGCCGCAGCGTCAGCGCGTCGCCCTCGACGGCGACGTGCGAGAAACTGTGCACGTGGTCGTTCACCGCCAGAAAGTAGCTCGGGCGTTCGGCGGCCGGCGCGGCCTCATAGAGCCGCGCGCCGCCCGCGCCGCTGACGACGTACACCACGCCGTCGTCGGCGGGCTGCCCGCCGCGGAGCGGCGCGGTGCGCTCGTACAGATGATCGTGCCCGCTGAAGACCATGTGCACGCCTGCCGCCTCCATCGCCGGCACAAGCGCCCGCTGGATGCGCTCATCCGGCCCGTGCGGGCCGCAGGTGTAGGGCGGGTGGTGGAACACGACGAACCGCCAGCGATCGCGCGCGTCCGCGAAACACCCGCTCAGCCACGGCGCCACGCGCTGCTCGAGCTCCGCCGCGTCCGCGTTGCTGTCGACAATCACGAACCGCGCGTCGGCATAGTCGAACCAGTAGTGCCGCTCGACGTCCAGCTCGGCCGGACCATTCTCCGGCAGCTCGAAGACGCCCAGATAGTCCCCGCCGTGCGTCCGCTCCGACACGTCGTGATTCCCCAGCGACGGCCAGAAGCAGACTCGCGCCAGCAGTTCGCGATAGGGCTGAAAGAACCGCTCGGGAAAATCAGCCCGTTCGCCGGCGCTGTACACCAGGTCGCCCGTGTGCAGCAGAAAATCCGGCTTCAGCCGCTGCATCTGCCCGGCCAGTGCGAACTGCTCGGCGGTCGCCCGCCCGCTGTCGCCAAAGACGACGAATGAGAATTCCCGCCCGCGCGGCTTGTTGGTGGTGAACTCGCCGCTCATCCAGGTGTGCTCGCCGCCGAGAATGCGATAGGCGTAGGTTTTGCCGGGCTGAAGGCCGCTGATCCGCACGCGGTGCCGGGTCTCCTCGTGTGCGACGGGCATCGTCCGCTCGGCGCCGCCAACGCGGATGACGAAGCGCTGGTCGGCGGCCGGTTTCGACGTATACCAGACCAGCGACGCGGCCGTCTCGCTGACGTTCTGGAGCATCGGGCCGTCGGTCCAGCGCGCCGGCAGCAACGTCCACAGCCAGTGTCCCGCCGCGCTCGCCACGAGGATGAACAGCGCGCAGTTTCGCAGCACGCGCAGCCGGGCCGAGCGCCGCGGCCGAAACGTCGCTTCCTCCGTGGCGGCGCCGGGCTCCGCGCTGTCCACACGCTCCTGCTCGTCGCGGCCGTCGTCTAGCCCCATGTCTGTATGCACCACACCACCCACACGGTCGAAACGGCGTCAACCAGCAGGCCGACCGCCGCCATCATGCGAAGCGAAACCAGCCGCGAACTGTAAACGATCGCGTTCGGAGGCGTCGAGACCGGCAGGGCGAAGCCCAGGCTGGCGCTCAGCGCCACCAGCCAGATCGCCTTGACGGGCGCCAAGCCCACGGCCGGAGCGATCGCACCGGCGATCGGCACCATCAGCGACGCCGTCGCCGTGTTGCTGGTCAGCTCCGACAGAAGCACGGTGATGCCGCCCAGCGCCAGCAGTAGAACCGACTGCGAGAAGCCGCCCGCGGCGACCGCGTCGGCCAGCGCCCGCCCGGTGCCGCTCTGCTCCAGCACGCGCCCCAGACATAATCCACCCGCGATCAGGAAGAGCGTGTCCCAGTCCAGCGCCTGAAAATCGTGCCGATCGAGCACCGTCCGCCGCTCGAATCCACTCGGAACGATGAACAGCGCCAGGGCCGCCACGATCGGCACCAGCGACTCCGGCAGATACGTCTTGACCCAGGCGTTGGCCGCGTGCCCCTCCGGAGTCAGGCTCAGCACCACGCCCGTCCCCAGCCACACCGCCGCGCTCGCTCCAAAGGCGATCATCGCCGCCCGGCGAGCCAGCGGCGATCCGCCCGCTGAGCGCGTGGTGGCGGGAGAGGTGCTGGGCGGGTCAGCCGTGGACGACGCAGCGAGTCGCCGCGTCTCCGGTCCGACGTCGCCCGACGCCAATTCCTCCATCCAGCGCTCGGCGCGCGTGGCGCGCCGCGCCACACCGCTTCCGCTCAATCGCCCCGCGGCACACAGCACGCCCCAGCCCAGCAGCGTCGTGCCGATCCACACCGGAATCCCAACCCGCAGCCACGTCAGAAACGTCATACCGGCGTCGAGCTTCTTCATCGCCGCATAGCCGATGAAATTCGGCGCCGTGCCGACCGGCGTGGCCATTCCGCCCATCGTCGCCCCATACGACAACGCCAGCACGACGATCGCCGGCGCGCGCGTGCCGCGCGCCAGCGTGACCGTGATGGGAAGCAGCATCGCGGCGACGGCGGTGTTGTTCTGCATGGTGGAGAGGCCGCCGGAAACGACCAGCACCGCCAGCGCCAGACCCGCGGCTCCGCCCCGCCGCAGCCAGGTGTGCTGCGATGCCCGCGCCAGGAAATCAAACGCGCCGTGTTTATCCAGGGCCCGCGCCAGCAGGAACGCCCCCAGAAACAACATGACGATCGGGTCGCCCCAGCACTCGACCGCCGCCTTCCAACTCAGCACGCCGCTCAGCGTCGCGGCGACGGGGACCCACAACGCCACGACGCCGAGCGGTGCGACTTCGGTGATCCAGAGCAGGAGGGTGGCGGCGACGAGCCCGGTTGCGGCACGGATGCGGGCATCATCGTGCCAGGGAACCAGCGCGCTGGCGACCAGCACCGCAACGGCCGCCGCGACACAGGCGACTCGGCGCGCCGCGCTCACCCTTGCATCGCTCCCGCCTTTCGCCGTTCAGGGCTTGGGCTGCGCGAGCGCCGCCTCGATCGCCTTGACGACCTCGTCGCTGTCGGGCTTGGTCCGCGGCTCAAAGCGGGCGATCACGGTTCCGTCGCGCCCGATCAGGAACTTGGTGAAATTCCACTTGATCTCGCCGGCAAACTTCGGATTGGTTTCCTTGGCCGTCAGGAACTGGTACAGCGGACATTTGTCCTCCCCCTGCACCGACACCTTGCTCATCATCGCAAAGCCGACCTTGTATTTGTGGGTGCAGAACTCCTTGATCGCGGCGTTGTCGCCCGGCTCCTGCCCGCCGAAGTTGTTCGCCGGAACGCCGACGATCCGCAGCCCCTTCCCGGCATACTTCTCGTGCAGCGCTTGGAGCTGCTCATATTGCGGCGTCAGCCCGCAGCGCGAGGCGACGTTGACGAGCATGACGACGTCGCCCTTGTAGCTCGCCAGGTCGACTTCTTTCCCGTCGATGTCCGTCAACTTGAAGCCCAGCGCGCCACCCGCGGCCGGCGCCTGGGTCACTGGCTCGGCCGGCTTGGGAGTCGGATCACGCTTAACTTCCTGCCCCGTCGCCGCCATCGCCGACGCCAGGACAACGGTCAGCACCAGTAGATTCCGCCGCATGTCGCATCGCTCCTCAGTTCAGTCATCGCTACCGTCTCACCGCTCGCCAGGTGGATTCGATCCGCGCCGCGCTTCCATCGCCGTCGCGGCGCCGCCGCATCGTGCGGGTCGACTGCCCGCGTGGTTTCCCGCGTCCATGCCGCTGTTCGAGTGGAGCGGGCAACCTGCCCACGGTCGAGCTGCCGGATGGCAGGTAAGCTGCCTGCTCCACGCGAATCGTCCTCGGCCGCTCGCTAGGGCGTCACTTCCGGCTCCGGTTCCGGCTCCGGCTTCTTCTCGGGCTCCGGCTCGGGTCGGCGGTCGCGCGGGCGCACTTCTTCTTCCTCGTCGCCGCCGGCGTCGTCGGGCTTAGGCGCTTCGCCGCTGGCTGCGTCGCTGGGCTGCGACTGGGCCTCATCGCCGCCGCCCGCGGCGCCGCCCGCGTCACCCGCCGGCGGCGGGTTGCCGCGCAGTGCCTCGAGATACGCCGCCGCGATCTTCTCGGGCTCGGCCAGTTTGCCCGTGTCAATCTGCTCGATCAGCGCATCGATCTCCGCCTGCACCTGCTTGTGAAATTCCGCGATCGCCGTGGCCCCCGCCGCGTCGAGCGGCCGATCCAGGCTGACCTTCCACTCTTCCCCCACGCGCTTGACCGCCAGCACCTGCCCCGCCCGCGGCCCCAGCAGATGGGCCAGGACGTTCGGCGTCACGCTCGCGTTCTCGCCGTCCTGCACGTCGACGCTGATATCCGCCTTCACGCTCCGCGCCACGATCGCCTTGACGTCGTCCAGCGGCGTCTTACCGAGCTTCCCATCCACCACGCCGTCGAATCCCTGCCGCTTCTCCACGGTCTCGTACACCGCCGAGAGCTGTTCGCGCAGCGCCGCGACGTGCTCGGGCACGAACTTCTCGATCACGCCATCGACGTTCCCGGCGTCGAATTCGTCGCGAATCTGCTCGGCGAACACGCGCACCTGCTCGCGCTCGTCGCCGGTGATCGCCGGCCCGCGTTTGCCCACCTCCGCCGCCGGCTTGTAGTCCTTCGGTTCTTTCAGGATTCCCAGGTCGCTGCGGCCGCGCGCCGTCGGCAGCGCCGCGGCCGACGCGCCCAGCTTCTGATTGAACGGGCCGGCGGGTTCAGAGCCGCGCTCGCAACCGGCCAGGAATCCCGCCAGTACCGCAACAATTGTAAATCGCGACGAACTCATGGCGTTGATCTCCTCGCCGAACGCTCGCCCCATAGCCTAAGGTGCGGCCGAACCACGCGTCAACGAACCTCGTCCCGCTTCCCCCGTCGTCCCTTCGTGCCTTCGTGCCTTCGTTCCTCCCTCAGTGCGTCAGCGCGTATAGGACGATATTTGCCGTCAGCTTCCGTGCATCCTCCGGGTTCAGTCCGCGGCAATCGTGGCACAGGTGCCCGTCCAGCCCACACCCCAGTGCATAGGGACTGTACACCAGCACCAGCCGCCCGCGCAGCTCGATGCCCTCCAGCACCGGCGTCGTTTGCGCGGGTTCGTGCGCCTGCACCGCCGGCCGATAACTCGCCGTTGTCACGTCGAAGCCCGGCGCGCCGCGGAAGATGGCGTGGTCGGCCGGCAGGCGCGTCAGTGGCGCGTCGGGGAACGTCCGGGCAATCACTGAGCGAATGCTCCGGTCGAACTCTTCGCGCCCGCAGCAGGCTTCGACCATGAGAAAACCGCCGCGCTCCAGGTGCCCGCGCAGCGCCGCCCGCTCCTCGTCGCGCAGCGAGAAGCCGTGGTGCCCGGTCATGAAGAGCAGCGGAGCGCCACCCAGTTCCTTTTCGGCCAGGCGCACCGTCGCGTATTGCGAGACCACGTCCATCCCGGCCTCGTCGCGCAGAAAGTCGGCGAAGTGCACCAGCGCCAGCGGGTCGGGCCGCCAGTCGCCCTCGTAGATCACCTGCGCCAGACGCAGCGCGTCGCCCGTCGGCGGCTGCCCGCTCGATTCGGCCTGCCCCCGCTCGGGCACGATCACGTGCTCCAGCCGGTCGCGCAGCTTCTGGCGCCCGGTGGCCAGCGCCGCGATGTTCGCCCCGATCCGAAACGCCCGCTCGCTGAGCGCCGGGACGTCGCCCTGCTCCCACAGGCACGACAGATCGTTCGGGCTGAAGATCACGCTCGTCCTGCACCCCACGTCGATGCCCTGCAACGCGTACGCCGGCGCCGCCTGCAACGCCGTGTACACCGCGTGATCCTCCGGCAGCGGGCGCAGCGGTGTCTCGGGAAACGTCTCGGCTGCGAATCGGCGGAACCCGTCCCGGAAGTCGTCGCGCCCGCAGCATGCCTCGGCCAGGATGATTCCGCCGCGCTCGACGAACTCGCGCAGCTTGCGCTGCTCGTTGCTTCCCCACTTGGGAAAGCTGTGCCCCTGAAAATAGAGGATCGGCGCCGCCAGCCACTCCGCCAGCGGAGCATCCATCGTGACCATCTGCCAGGCGACCGGCTCGCCCAGCCGATCGCCGATGAAGCTGATCAGGTGATCGACGTCGTTGGGGTCGGGATTCCACGCTTCGTCGGCCGACCAGCGCAGCTTCTGAATCAGCAGCGACTTGTGCCCCTTCGCCAGAAACAGCACGCCAAAGCAGGTATTGGCCAGGTCGTCGCCCCACATGCCGTCGGCGCGCTGCGCCGCCACGAGCTGCGCCGCGCCTTCACGATACCAGTCGCGCCGCCCGAAAAACCGCTCGCCCGACAGGATTCCGCAGCGCTCCACCGCGTACAGCCAATAGTACGTATACACGTCGCCATGATTCGGATTCGTGTGCGCCCGGAAGTGCTTGCCGAGCCACTCCAGCCCGCGCGCCAACGGCTTGCTGCCGCGCTGCTTGCCGCAGCCCGCGGCCACCCCATTCTGAAAACCACGCTCCGCCGACCCGGCCTCAACCTCGCCCAGGATCAGCAGATCCGCCACACCCGCCGCCGTCATGCTGCCGTAGCTCTCTCCGCCCCGGCGATAGCTCCACCCCCCGTCGCCGTTCTGGTGCGCGATCAGTCCGCTGCGCGCCTTCTGCCACACGGCGGGCGGAATCTTCACTCCCGCCTGCGACGCCGCGTGCAGGCCCAGCAACGCAAACTGAGAATTGGAATGATCCGTCGTTCCACCCTGCTGGTAGCTCCACAGACCGTCCGGCTGCTGGGCCGCGACCAGCCACTTCGCCGCCGCCTCGATCTCCCCCCCGTACTGCCCCGTATCCGCCGCCGCCAGCACCATGATTTTCAAACTGACGACGTAGACCATCTCGTTCGCCTGCCGGCGGACGGCGGCGATGGCGGACCGCGATTCGCGCGAGTTGGCGTCGTGCCCGGCCTGAAGCAGCGCCAGCGCCGAAAGCGCCGTCTGCCCGCCCGGGTGATAGCGCTCGACCCATGTTCCATCGTTCAATTGCCGCGAGAGAATCGCGCGCACCCCCGCCGCCAGCGCCCGCTTGACTTGCACACCGCTCACGTCGCGGACCGCCTGCCCCAGAACCGCCGGCGCCGCCAGACCCACGAGACAACACGCGGCGACCAGCGCCAGATGGGCGCGCCGCCGGGCGACCCGCGGCGCGAACGCGCCCGTCACCGACGACGTTCGTCGCCCCGGCCAATCGCGGTCTGCCCGGCGTGCCATGCACCGTCATTCTAGACCGGTTTTGGATGTCCGGCGGGAGTATCCGCCTCCGGCGTGGCGTGACCGCGGCTCGCACCGGCGGGACGCCGATGCTCCCCTTGAACCCTGGAACCCCACCCTCAACCCTTGACCCATCAGCCCTCGATGCCTTGACCCATCCGCACTCGACGCCTTGACCCCTCGGCCCGTTGACGCCTTGACGCCTCGGCCCGTTGACGCCTTGACCCATCAGCACTCGACGCCTTGACCCCTCGGCCCGTTGACGCCTTGACCCATCAGCCCCTGCCTCACCCTTCCAACACCAGCCCCAATTCGGCCGCCGGCGCCGCGTCCGCATCCGCGTGTCCGAGCGTCGGTTGCGCCGCGGGCGCGGCCGGTGCCGCGGCCTGCGGATTCTCGCGCGCCAGCTTCTCGATCAGCATGACCCACGTCTCGCGCTGGTGACGCAGGATCTTCAGTGCGTTTTCAATGGCCGTCGCGTTGCGCTGCACCGAGCCGTCGACCAACTGCATGTAGATGTAGTGATACAGGGCCGACATCTGGTCGACGAGCTGCGGGCTGATTTCGCGATTCAGCCCGGCCCGCATCTGCAAGACGATCCGCTGTGCCCGATCCAGGGCGTTGAAGTTCCCCTCGATGTCCTGGCGCGCGATGGCGTCCAGCCCCTGTACGCAGAAGCGAATCGCCCCGTCCAGCAGCATCAGGTGAAGCTGCTCCGGCGAGGCCGTCAGCACCGCGCCGCGCAAATACTCGTGTTTCGCACCGCCCGGACCACTCATGCCGTATTCATCGGTTGTGTTCCGCCTCGCATCCAGCTTCTTGCCGCCGAGAGGTCGAATCATTACGAGCTTGATCGATTCGCGAAGATGCTGCCGGTTTGCGCGCTGAGCGCCGCGAGCGAGGCCAGCGCCGCCTGCTGCGATTGCAGCCCCGCCAGCACCTGCTCCATGTTCAGAAACTGCCGCGTCAGCCGCTCGCGCTTCCGCTCCAGCAGCACGTTCAACGCGTCGATCCGGCCGTTGAGCGTCGCTTTCTGCTCCTCGAGCGCGTCTTCCCGGCGGCCAATCAGCCCGTTCTCGTCCGTGATCGCTTCCAACCCGTCCTTGAGCCTCTTGGCCGCTCCCTGCACCGAGTCGGTGAAGAACTGCTCGACGCCGGCCGGATCGTTCTCGTACGCCTCCCTGAACTTCTCCTCGTCGAATTTCAGTCGTCCGTTGCTCCCGCCGATCACGCCGAGCTGCGACAGCCGGTTGAGCGTGGCGCGCGTTCCCAGCGAACCGCCCAGCAGCCCCCGCAGCCGGTCGACCATCGAGCGCGTCGTGCTGTCGCCCAGCAGCACGCCGCCGACGCCCGTGTCGGCGTTGTAGTCGGTCAGTTGCTCGACGCGCTCCAGCAGGCCGTTGTAGTCGTTGACCAATCCGTCGAAGACCGCGGTCAGGGCCTCGAGGTCCCGATCCACCGTCAGCGTGATGGGCTCATCGCTCGTGCTCGTCAGCGTGATCGAGATGCCGTCGACCACGTTGCTCAGCGTGTTGCTGCTGCTGCGGACGAGAAGCCCGCCGGAATCGCCGTCGCCGCCGACCACGACGACGGCGTCCTGCGGGCGCGTCAGAGTGGAAAAGTCGATTCCCAGCTCGCTGCCGTCGACGATCAGCTCGCTGGCACGGCCGGTGGTCCGGGCCGTGATGCTGAGCCGGTAGGGGTTCGCGTCGCTGCCGTCGTGAACCAGCGCCGCCCGCGCCAGGCCGGTCTCTCCGTTGATCCGCGCGACGAGCTGCGCGAGCGTCTCGCCGCCCGCCAGCGTCACGACCGACTCATACGTGCCGTCGATCTTGCCCGCCACCGCGCTGCGCGTCAGATTCAGGTCCTTGGCCGTGCTGCCACCGTCGTCTTCCACCTTCAGCGTCAGCGTGCCGCCGGCGGTGTCCTCGATCAGCAGACCGTCGCCCGTGTCGTTGATCCGGGCCCGCACGCCCGCCGCCAGCGTGTTGATCTCATTGATCACGTCGCCGACCGTCTTGATGCGCGACGCCGACAGATCCACCTTCGTCGTCACGCCACTCGAGTTGGTGATCTTGATGCTGCCGGCCGCAACGCCCCGCCCGCCGTTCAGCGTCGACAGCGCGGTCGTCTCCGACACGTACTGCCGCTGCAAGTTGTCGCTCCGCACCGCCGTGCCGCTCCCCGTCAACCCAAGCTCGTCGGCAAAGTCGCCGCTGATCGCCAGCGACCCGCTCGTGCCCTCGGCGTTCTTGACGCGCAGCCGCGTGCCGGTCCCGTCCACGCTGGCCGACACGGCCAGCCCGCTCTGATTGATGAGCTGCACGACGTCGTCGAGCGTCTCGGCGTCGCCCACGTCGATGTCGGCCCGCGCGCCCAGCGCGTCCACGATGCTGATGAGCTTGCCCGCGCCCTGCGCATCGCGCACCGCAAAGCCCCGCCCGCCGTTGAGCGTCGTCAGCAGCGTCGTGCCCAGTCCGCCCACGATCCGCGCGCCCGTCGCCTCCGCCGGCGAGCTCTTGTCGCCGAACGTGCCCGCCGTGAAGCCCAGGTCAGCCAGCGCTCGCGAGCCGCTCAGCGCTTCGAGCGTCAGTTCGCCGGCCGCGACGCTCCGCAACCGCAGCCGCTTGCCGTCGTCGCCGACCTCCGCCACCACCGCGCCGTTGTTGCCGGTTGCGTATTGCACGGCGTTGATCACGTCGCGTAGCGTGTCGATCCGCAGGATCGTCCGCCCGTCGATCTTGTCGGTCAGCGACGTACCGGCGATGCCCAGCCCTGCCGCCGCCGTACCATTCTCCAGGTCCTCCACTTTCAAATTGCTCTTGGTCGATTGGGTTGTGTCCGAGAGGATCAGCCGGCCGCTGCTGGCGATCAGGTTGACCCCGGCCCCCGACTCGTTCAGCTTCGTCCGCACCTCGCCGATCGTCGAAAGGCCGGAGAGATCCACGTCGGTCTGCACGCCGTCACGGTTCGTGATCCGGATTCTGCCGACCTTCACTCCCGCCCCGCCGTTGAGCTGCTCCAGCCGCGTGGTGTCGAGCAGGTTCCCGCTCAGATCGACGTCAAAGGTGGTTCCATCGGCGGTGACGCGGATGTCGCCGCCGCCCCGCGCGACGCGCACGCCACTGCCGTCGCGCAATCGCGCCAGCGGCGATGCCGCCGCCAGCGACACCAGGTCGGCCCCGACCAGTTCACCGGTGCCGCTGGTGGCGGAGCCGAATCCCAGGTCCGCCGCGACGTGATCGTCGCCGATTTCGGAGACGCGGAACGTCTTGCCCGTGCTGTCGTGCAGCACCAGCCCGTCGCCGAGCAGCGCCGCGCTGATCGCCGTCCCGGCACTGTTGATCGCGTCAATGACGTCGGAGATGGTCTGCGCGCCCGAGATGTCGACGGTCGCACTCTTGCCGTCGCCGTCGGTGATTCGAAACGAGCCGCGCTGCACGCCCGAAAACCCGTTGAGCTCATCGAGGTCGGCGTCGCGCGTGACGCGCGCCGCCGACGACTCGAGCGAAATCCGCCCGGCGCCCAGCAGCGTGTCGGCCGACCCGATTCCCCCGCTGACGAGCTGATGGGCGGTGGCCAGCGAGCGCACCATGAACGTATAGGCGCCGGCCGTGGCGCCCTCGCCGAGCGTGGCGCTCAGCGCGCTGGGATTGGACGACGTGCCCTTCAGCGTCCGAAACGTCGCCGAATTCGACAGCGACGTGATGCGCGACAGCATCGCCGAGACACGCGCCGACAGCTCCAGCAGCGCCGTGCGCTGCGCATCGAGCACCGCGATCCGCCGCGCCAGCAGCTCCTTCGGCCGGGCGTCGACGGCGATGAGTTGATCCACCAGGCCGGCGATGTCCAGCCCGGAAATCAGACCAGTTCCAGTCGAAATCCGTCCCATGCTCGCGCTCCTTCGGCGCCGCACCGCCAAGCTATTGCTATCGGCCCCACGCCCTGCAAACTCGATTCCGCGACGGCGCGACGCGCGTGACGGTTTCTGGCCG
This sequence comes from Phycisphaerae bacterium, assembly GCA_022072445.1. GTDB lineage: Bacteria > Planctomycetota > Phycisphaerae > UBA1845 > Fen-1342 > JAJVHV01. The sequence continues at coordinate 51,004 of JAJVHV010000026.1, forward strand.
ATAAAATCCCCAGGAGCACCGCGGCGCTCGTCCCGGCCGAAGCTCGCTTTCGGCGGGGCGAGCAGCAGGCGCAATCGCCGTTGCGCGACCGGCAGATATTGCGGCCGCGCTCTGACCGGTCATAATCTGCCGTATCGCTGGTGATCGGCGGCGGCGGCGCGTGAAACCGGCGTCGTCGTCCCTGCGGTGTCAACCGGCAGCAACCATCGGCCGGCGCGGACCGGCCACGACGATTCAGGAGGAAGCACGCGATGGATTCCGCAGAACTGCTCCGTCTTCTGGTCGAGATCTTGGTGGGAGTGATCTTTGTCGTCGCCGGCGGTCTGCTCGTGGTGCGCTTTCTGGGCTGACGCGCCGCGCCGCGCAGGCGCCCGCGCCGTTGCCCGGGCCGGGTTGCTGCTCGCGTCGCTGGCGCTGGCCGTGGGCTGCAACCCCGCGCCGCCGACCGTGAATGCCGGCGCGTCGGCGCCGTCGCCCTCGGCTGTCGTGCAGGCGCTGCGCGCGCACCTCGCCGCCCGCCGCTATGGCCAGATGAGCGAGCTGATCCTCGCCGAGCAGGCCAGCGCGGTCGTGCGCTATCTGATGGCGATGGACGACTTTCTGACCGCCAACGCGCAGCTTCGCGAGTTCATCGCAGCGCGCATCAGCGATGCCGACGCCCACATGCTCGACTTCTCTCACCTGGCCGGCAATATGGACATCTTCAGCCCCTACGTCGCGATCGTCAGCGAGCACGTCGAGGGCGACGTGGCCACGGTGGCATACACGATCGATCAGCGGCTTCCCGTCCGCCATGCGCGCTTGCTGCGGGTCAACGGGACCTGGCGCTACGACCCCGGCGCGGGCTACGAGCCCGAAATCATCCCGGCCGTGGCCGAGATGGCGCAGGGCTTCCGCCGGACGCTCGCCGAGCTGAAGTCGGGCAAACTCGACCCCGAGGCGCTGCGCGGCAACTCGCAGCGGCTGTTTGACGAAGTGCGCATCCGCATCCAGCCCGGCTTGAAGATGATGCCAACCCGCGCCGCGCCGGCTCAAACCGCGCCCTGAAACTCACGTCCGCGCGCCGCTACGGCGCCGCCGGCACCATCGACTCCTGCGCCGGTTCCGGCCGCTGCACGATCGCGTTGCCGTGCCCCACTTCCGCCTCGCGCAGCTTCAGCCCGAACGGAATGCTGACCGTGTTGTTCTTGCCCCAGAACTCAATCTTGACGACCCGCGCCCCGTCCTCGACCGTCACCGAGTTCCCGTCGCCGATGATCGACAGCTTTTTCAACCGCGAGTCGCGCGCTATCGTCACCTGGTTGTTGTTGCCAAACACGCCGTAGTCGCCATAAAACGCGCCGTTACGGGCGGTGTTGTGCGCCACGAGCGTGCTGTTCGAGCACCCGCACGCGCCCGCGAGCAGGGCCAGGCCCACACAAATGCAGATTCGTTTGGCTGTCATCCTCTTTGGTCCTTGTACTCGCATTGACCGGTCGGCCGTCGCCGACGGCTTCTCGGGGCGCCTCGACGCGCCGACGCGCGCGGGCCCCGCGCTTGGAATCTCGCGGTTCCGTCAACCGATAATCCGCGCCGCTGCCATTCTAGCACGCAGCCCGCGCGGTGCCAGTGCCATTCACCGCGCCTCCCCGGTCCACACCTCTGGCCACTGCCCACCCGTCGCCGTATAATCCACCAACGTTTCGAGCCGTCGTGAATAACAAGGAGGTTGGCACGACATGGCAGCGCCCACTTCGTTCTGGCAACGCATCGGCAGCATGTTCCGCGGCTCCCACGGCATGAATGGCGGGAGCATGGCGATCGTCGCGGACCCGCCCAAAAGCGGCACCGAACCCGCCCGTACCAGTGGCTTCATGCGCCTCACCGGCCGCGAAGCCGGAGCCGCCAAGCTCCAGGACGGCTACGAGCGGCTCGTCGCGCTGGTCGACACCATGAAGGCCCACTTCGAAAAGCACGACCGCCGCGTCGAGCAGCTCAGCGGCTCGCTCGAACGCATCGCCTCGATGCTCGAGAAGCTGCCCGAGTCGCAGCGGACGACGGGCGAGTGCATGAACACCATCGCCCTGCATCTCGATAACGCCAACCGCGCGTCGGTCGAGCTGAAGGAAACGCTCGCCAAAGTCCCGCCCTCCATCCAGGCCCAGGCCGACGCCATCCGCAGCGTCTCCAAGCAGATGGAGCGCGCCAGCGAATCCGACGTCCGCCTGGTCGGCTCGCTCGAGAAAATCAGTCAGGTCGTCGAATCGCTCAGCGCCGCGGGCTCGGCCCAGGTCGAAGCCCTGCAACGCATCAAGGCCGAGAACGCCGAACAGCGCTCCGCGCTCACGACGCTCCTCGGCGAGCAGGGCCGCCGCTTCGCGATCGTCATGATCACCTTCGGCGTCCTGGGTGCCGTGGCCGTCGGTGCCGCCGCCTACGCACTGTGGTTCGTGATCCAGCAGCGCGCCCACTGAGCACGCCCGGCCGTCACATCCGCAAAACCCCGGCTGTCCGGCCGGGGCTGCGCCGTTGCTCCCGGCCGCATCCGGCCCGATCATCATAAAATCAGTGCCGGCCGGCGCACCGCGCCGGCGTCCCGCTTGGCGCCCATGGGTACACGCAAGCCGTGAAAGTCGCGCTTGTCCAACTGAATCCGATCGTCGGCGACGTGCGAGGCAACACCCGCCGCATTCTCGCCGCGCTCGACGCCGCCCGCCGCGATCAGCCGGACCTGGCCGTCTTCCCCGAACAGGCGTTCATCGGCTACCCCGGCAAAGACCTGCTGCTCCGCCGCGAGGTAATCCGCGAGAACACGGCCGCCTTGCAGGACGTGACGCGCGCCTCGGCCGGCCTGAACGTCATCATTGGCTGCGCCGAGCCCAACGACGACTCCACCGGCCGGATGATCTACAACTCGGCGGCGGTGCTGTGCGACGGCCGGGTCGCCGGCTTCGTCCGCAAGCGGCTGCTCCCCACCTACGACATCTTCGACGAAGTCCGCTACTTCCAGCCCGGCGGCAGCCCGCAACTCTTCACCTTCGCCGGCCGGCGCGTGGGCGTCAGCGTTTGCGAGGACATCTGGACCACCCAGACCGGTGCGCAGGACCGCCCGCTTTACGACTGCGATCCTGTCGCCGACCTTGCCAGGCTCGGCGCCGAGCTGATCGTCAACATCTCCGCCTCTCCGTTCACGCTCGATAAACACGGCGAGCGCATGGCGCTGCTGTCCATGCACGCCCGCGCTCATCGCCTGCCCGTCGTCTACGTCAACCAGGTCGGCGGCAACGACGAGCTGCTCTTCGATGGCGCCAGTTGTGTCGTCGACGCCGGCGGCCAGCTCATCGCCGCCGCCCGGGCCTTCGACGACGACACGCTCGTCGTCGATCTCGACCAGCCCCATGCCGCCCGTCGCGAACCATTTCCGACGGGCGTCGCCGGACTGCACCAGGCCCTCGTCGTCGGCCTGCGCGATTACGTCCGCAAGTGCGGATTCCGATCGGTGGTCGTGGGTCTGAGCGGCGGAATCGACTCCGCCGTCGTCGCCTGCCTCGCCGCCGACGCGCTCGGCCCGGCCAGCGTGTACGCCGTCGCGATGCCCAGCCGCTTCAGCAGCAGCCACAGCGTCTCCGACGCGCAGCTCCTGGCCGCCAACCTGGGCATTCGCTTTCAGATCATCCCGATTGAGTCGATTCACAGTGCCTTCGAAGCCTGCCTGACGCCCGTCTTCGGGCCAGCCGCCGCGGGCGTCGCCGAGGAGAACGTCCAGGCCCGGGCGCGCGGCACCCTCCTGATGGCCCTTTCCAACAAGGCCGGCCACCTCCTCCTGACCACCGGAAACAAGAGCGAGCTGGCCGTCGGCTACTGCACGCTCTACGGTGACATGTGCGGCGGACTGGCGGTCATCAGCGACGTGCCCAAGACGAAGGTCTACGAGCTGGCGAACTACATCAACCAGCGTCACGGCGGCCCGCGCATCCCGGAAGGCACGCTGACCAAACCGCCCTCGGCCGAGCTGCGCCCCGACCAGACCGACCAGGACACGCTGCCGCCCTATGACGTGCTCGACGCGATTCTGGAGCGGTACGAGGAGCGGCTCGACAGCGTCGAGCGAATCATCGCCGACGGCTTCGATCCGGCCATCGTTCACGACGTGGTGCGGCGCATCACGGCCAGCGAATACAAGCGGCAGCAGGCCGCACCGGGGCTGAAAGTCACGTCCCGTGCCTTCGGCTTCGGCCGCCGCATGCCGATCGCCGCCCGCAGCCTGCCCTGAGCCGCGCCGCCGGCACCGTCGGAACGCCCCCGCCGCGCCCTTGTCACGCGGCCGGACGGGTGCTATAGTGTTGGATGGTTGGTTTGAGGGGCGACTCACCGCCGATCTTTTTTACGGACTTCGCTTGGCCGTAGCCTCGTGGAGTGATCGTCGCGCGTCTGCCCCCTCGCACCCGTTCACGCAACGACCGACGTCGATTTCACCGTTCGGAAATCCCGCCCGACGCCCGACGATTAAATCGTCTGTCGCTGCTGCCGTGAGTTTGCCCAGAATCGCTTGAATACAGGACCCAAGCACCGCATGAGTCAGCAACCGAGCCCTCCACAGGGTTCCCAGAACGGCACGCGCGACGGCGTGCTCGAACTCGTCGATCAGAATTCCGGCTTCCTGCGCGATCCCAAGCGCAATTTCGTCGCACGGCCCGACGACCCCTACGTCAGCCTCGACGTCATTCGCCGGTTCCAGCTTCGCGGCGGCGAGACCATCGCCGCCGCCACCGCCCCCGTCCAGAACAAGGGCAATCGGACCGTCAAGGTGGCCCGCGTGCTCCAGATCAACGGCGTCAACGCCGACAACTGGACATCCCCCGCCGAACTCAGCGAGCAGACCGCCGTCGATCCGCACGAAGTGCTCCGGTTCGACACGCCCGGCGGCCCGCTGACGATGCGGATCGTCGACCTGCTCACGCCGATCGGCCGCGGTCAGCGCGGCCTGATCGTCGCCCCGCCGCGCACCGGAAAGACCATCCTGCTCCAGCAGATGGCCCACGGCATCTACGTCAATCACCCCGACGTCTACATGATCGTCCTGCTGATCGACGAGCGTCCCGAGGAAGTCACCGAGATGAAGCGGAACGTCCGCGGCGAGGTCGTCGCCAGCAGCAACGATAAAGACGTCGCCTCGCACATCCGCGCAGCCCGCATCGTCATCGAGCGCGCCAAACGCCTCGCCGAGTCCGGCCAGCACGTCCTCATCCTGCTCGACTCCCTCACCCGCCTGGCCCGGGCCTTCAACAACTACGTCGGAAGCAGCGGGCGAACCATGACCGGCGGCCTCGACATCCGCGCCCTGCAGGAGCCCAAGCAGATCTTCGGCGCCGCCCGCACCATCGAAAACGGCGGCTCGCTCACCATCATTGCCAGCGCCCTGGTCGAGACCGGCAGCCGCGCCGACGAATTCATCTTTCAGGAGTTCAAGGGCACCGGCAACATGGAGCTGAAGCTGGATCGCGAACTGGCCAACCAGCGCATCTGGCCCGCCATGGACATCAAGCAGTCCGGAACGCGCAAGGAAGAAAAGCTGCTGCCGCCGAAAATGCTCGAAAAGATGTGGGCCATCCGCCGCCGAGTTTACGACCAGCCGCCCCCCAAACAGATCCTCACGCTGCTCGAGCGCATGAAGCCCTTCAAGGACATGGAGTCGTTCCTCAACAGCGTCTCAGCGTAGGTCACGGATGCTCAGCCGTGGCCACCACGGCGGGAGTCTCGCGCAGCCTTCCACCGGCGAATGCGCGGGGAGCGCTACGTGACTGAGCGTAGCAGCCCTTCAACGTCGGCTGCGCTGGGCATCGATGGCTGCGCGCCGATCCGCGTGCAGGCGATGGCGCCGGCCGCGATCGCGAACTCGACGGCGGCGTCCAGCGACTGACCGCGGGCCTGCGCGACGGCCAGCGCCGCGGTAAACGCGTCGCCCGCGCCGGTTGTGTCACACACCTCCACCTTGCGGGCGGCGAATCGTCGCACACCATGCTTGTCGGCGAGCAGCGCCCCGTGAGAACCGAGTTTGAGCACGACGGCCTCGGCGCCACGCTTCAGCAGCGACAGCGCGGCGGACTCCGGCGCGCCGGGCGGTGCCGTCGGTTCCGCTGTGCCATGCCGCGGGGCGTCGCCGGATTTACCGGCCGCATCGTCCGCCGCGACGCCGCGCGTGACGTCGGACCGACTGCGGCGGCCGTCGTGTGACGGCGCCAGAGCCGCCGCCTCGGTCGCGTTCGGCGTCAGGATGTCGACGGTCAGAAGATCGGCGGGCGCGTCGTGCGGGGCGGGCGCCGGGTCGAGAACCACGCGGACACGATTCTGCCTGGCGATCGAAATCGCCCGCAGAACAGTCTCCATCGGAATCTCAAGCTGGACGATCAGTATCCGTGCGGCCTGGATCGCGCCGGCGGCTTCGTCGATGTCGTCCGGCGTGAGGCGGTGATTCGCACCGGGCACCACGCAAATCGCGTTTTCGCCGTCGCGGGCGACGTGGATGAGCGCCACGCCGCTGGAGCAGTTGGGAACGGTGCCAAGCCAGCCGCACTCGACACCCTCGCGGGTCAGGCCCGAGCGCAGCGCCCGTCCGAATTCGTCGTCGCCCACGCGCCCGATGAACGCGACGTTGGCGCCGAGGCGCGCAGCGGCGACGGCCTGATTGCCGCCCTTCCCGCCATGGACCAGTCGAAACTCGCGTGCGCTCACGGTCTCTCCCGGCGCCGGGATTCGACCGCCGAGTGCGACGAGATCCATGTTGACCGAACCGACCACGACGACTGACGGCGTGAGGGACATGAGCGCTATGATAGCGGGCGGCGGGGCATGGGCGGCGCTGGCCCAGGTCGCCTGCCTTCTCTTGACGTATGAAGAGCATGCTCACGCCTGACGGCGAGAGCCTGCCACGCAACGCCAACCACACCGCGAGTCGTTCGGCGCTCCCAGCGACGTGCTGGCTGAGGTAGCGGGTGGGCAGTTTCGCCGTGGCGTGGTACTTGTACATGGGCACCGCGGCAGTACCCTACCGACAGCCGATGTGTGCGCGGCCCATCACCGCGTTGTGGCGGCCGGCGGCAGAGCCGTGAGATAAAGTCATTCACCCGAGGAAAGTGGGAAGCCCGGGCTGCAAAGGACAACCTGCTCGTCCAGTTACTGGAGCATGAGGACGCCGCGATGCGGCGCTGCCTGCGACAACGACTTCGGCGGCAGCGCGCGGGCGCTTCCGCGGTCGGTTCCGGAGAGCAGCGCCGGACATCGCGCCGGCGTTTGGTGGGCGCGTTGGCGGCGGAATGGCATCGCCGCGCGGCGGCTGCGGAGCAGCTTGACGCGGAAGAAAAGGCGCGCGAGAGGGCCCGCTGGCCGGGGAGCGGGCACGGGCTCGGCATGAGCATCTCACGCCGATTGCAGCTCGCGAGGCGGCGGCATGGAACGAGGTGGAGGCGCTCATCCAAACCCGTAGCCCGAAGTGCTACGATCAGGCGGTGGAATTGCTCTCTGACCTGCGCGACGCCGCCGCGCTGGTGAGCAAGTCGTACGACTACAACAGCCGGCTGCGCCAGGTGCGTGCGAAACACGCGTCGAAACCCAGCCTCATCAGACGGATGAATACGGCGGGATTGCAGTGAGATGGCGCACGTGTCGTTGATCGGACGTCCACCCGCAGCACGGACGAATCGAATGACGATCCTGACAGTCCGACGGTTTGGAGCACGGCTCGGACTGCTCATGCCCGCATGCACTCATACTCCCGTGCTATGTCCTCATACTCTGGTGCCCTCATGTTCTTGTGCCATCTCCTCTCGTGCCCTCATGCGGGCATCTGCTGGCCGTGGCGCGGCACTCGGATAAGATAGCCCTCCTGGTGGTCCACCAACCGGTGGTCGGCGCGGTTTTTGCCGGCATCGTCCGCCGCGAGCGAGTGGATAAGTAGTTTCGAGGTGTGGCGTTGCCACCGTAGCTCAATTGGCAGAGCAGCGGTTTTGTAAACCGCAGGTTGCGGGTTCGAGTCCCGCCGGTGGCTGTTCGAAATCACTCGGAAACTGCAGCGTTTCTCGCGTAGCAGCAAGGACTTGCGCCAGGTCGCCCTGATCGTCCGTCAGTCCATGCTCGTCCACCCGAATCGTCCTCAAACCGTCAAAAGTGTGCAAGCAAAGTACATAGACAGAGTGGCCGTTTCGACCTGCTTCTGCGGTTTTTTCGGCAGGAGGACGGGGTTCTCGGTAGGCGGCGTCGGCGGCGCCGCGACAGGCTCTTCGAGCCGACGCGCCGCTGTCAGGCTGGCGCCATTGGCGTCTCTGGGTTCTGCTCCGACTGGGGTTATTGCGAGGTCCGGCAGGGATCGCAAGGCGGTCGCCCGCTCAGAGATCACGGTGTGCGAGTATCGTGAGAGCGTGAGATTCACGTCACAGTGACGAGCAAGATCCTGAGCGAGTTTGGGATGGACACCGCCCCGAGCGAGGTTCGTGATGAACGTGTGCCTGAGGGCGTGAAAGTCGGCGATGTGGCCGACCGAGTTCTCATATCTCAGGAAATCTGACTGCTCGCGCTTTGCTCGTTCCTCGGGGATCTTCGAATCCTCGATCCATGCGCTCCTCGGCATAGCACGGTCAGCCCTCGACCTGACGGACGCGTCGGCGGCGATCGACTGGCTCACAGCGCTGGAAAAGCGCATACCGCGGCAGACTCGGCGCGATGCGACGCAGGTCGAGTTCCAGCAATTCAGCACGCGCCCGGCGGAGGCGTTGCTGATCGTCGGTGCGGCAGGAATCTGCTCACTCCAATTGTGCAGCAAGTGATGATCGATGGCGCCGGTACGGTGCTCGGGGAACGCGAAGCGGACATTGTGGGCACGACCGGATACCTCGTTCTGAACCTGCTGTCGCCCGATCCCAGTGACCTTGCTCGCGGCGGCAGCGTACTGGGACGGGGCCTATCTGGGCTAGAGAGCGCAACTGACCTCAGCGCGGCGGGCCGCTGCGGCTGTCAGTGCGAGGGCGGGGCATTCCGATCGACGATGTTTCGGGGTGGTTGCACCACTTCTGAGATCCGTGGATGATGTTCCGGAGTCGCTGCGAGGCGGCCCAACAAACGTGCATGTGTATTTTGGAACACGAGACGGCGTACCCGTGTATGCGGGAGTGACGAACGACATTGCCAAGCGGCAATCTCAGCATGGAGATCGGTGTCCCCGTCAGACAACAGTGAGGTCATCCATGTCTGAAGCGATCCACGCGTTCTTTGACACCGCTCGGCCATTTGAAGAGTTGATGGCCGGCTTGCGTGATTCAACGTGCATCTCGTTTCAGCGAGTTGAGGACTCGCCCAATGCGTTCTTCAGGGGCTATTGCCTTGGGTTCCTGGTCGACGTGTTCCCGTCTCACGATTTTGAGGACGATTGCCACTTGCATTTCGGCGCATACAGATACGTTGGCATCGAAGTGTGGAACCGATCGAAGGTGCGCGAGGACACGGACCAACTGATGACGCTCATCGCCTGGGCGATGGCGCGCGACGTGGTTGAGTGCGTCGGCGGCAAGGCGATGATCGTCCGGGATCTTCACACGCTGCTTGGGACGCTTCCGTGATGTGCTGCGTGGCCGTCATCCTGGGCGTGGGCGGATTGCTGGCGACGCACGACGCGCCGGGCGGCGGTCAGCCGACGCGCGACTTCGTGCATTTCTACGACGCGAACGGCAACGTCACGCAGCTGATGGACATATCAAGCGGCTCCGCGGCGGCGAAGTACGAGTACGACGCCTTCGGCAACGAGCTCGTGCGGACGGGCACGTTCGCGGCCTCGAACCGCTTCCGCTTCAGCACCAAGTATACCGATGCCAACACCGACTTCGCGGGCGAAGGCACTGACGGCCTGAGCTACTTCATCGACCTGACCGCCAGCGACGCGCCGACCGCGATCGTGGCGCGTTACGAGTACGACCCGTTCGGGAACTTGGTGGGCCCGGACGACGACGCCGACGGCACGGTGACCGCCGAAGAGGCCGGTCCGTACGCGACGGTCAACTCGTATCGCTTCAGCACGAAGCCCTTCGACGCCGAGACGGGGCTGTACAGCTACATCTTCCGATACTACAGCCCGCGGCTGGGGAGGTGGATGAGCCGGGATCCGATCGGAGAGGCGGGTGGACTGAACGTCTACGCCTTCATCGGAAACGACCCGATCAGCGGTTGGGATTACCTGGGTGTGCTCCTATTCGAGGGCGCACTCTCTCCCGAGGAACTGCAAGCCCTTCAGAGTTATATCACGTCGCTACCAGATGGTTTGACGGGTGTGTCTAGTACAGAGCCAGAAGCTTTCTTTCCACTGGATTGCACTGATTGCCACTGTCCTGAAGTGCTGCTCTACGCAACGCGCATTCCAATTACTGGGCCAACGCCGCCCGGCGTGCTCCTGGTACTCCACCGTATTGCGCGAGGCGCGCAGTTTGCAGGTGGAGCACTGGAGATAGGTGTTGCCACAGCGACCGTTGTTTCGACAGGTGGCAGCGCCACGCCGGCTGTGTGGCCAATCATATTGAGTGGTTTCGCCCTACTCAGTGGTATCGATGATTGCTGTGCCGCCGCCAGAGATGCCGATACCGTTAAGGCTAGACTCGGAGGCGCGGTTGGTGAAGCGTGCGGCCAATCTGTCGGATGCGCAGAAACCGGGAGAGCCGTTGGCGCATTTGCAGGAGACTGCGCGGGCCCGTCGAACTTGGCAATGCTCGGCCGCTGCTTGCGAGTGTCCCGGGTTGCGAGAGAATGCGGGGAGGAGCTCTGCGGTATAGCCGCGCGAGTTCGAGAGATCCACGGAGCGCTCGATCCGATTGCTCAGACCAAGCGCACTACGGTCATTCTCGAGTCTGCCGATGGAACTAGAATCGTTGCAGGCGGCAGTCGGGATCTAACTCCCGCCCAGCGAGCGCTGCTGCGTCCGGGTGAAGTGGCCGCCAGGTTGCCGCGCAGGCACGCCCAGGTGACCGCGCTAACGCATGCATCGCAAAGCAACCTTCTCCCGAAAGTGTTAACAGCGTCACGTCCCTTCTGCCCCGAATGTGTACAGGCAATCGAGGCTGCCGGCGGCGTTGTCATTAACCCTACCACAGCGATGTTTCCGAGGTAGCGCAATGCGACAGTTCTGTGAGCAGAGTCTCAAAGCGCAACTCGAGACAATGCCGCCCGGTTCACGGATTGCGTTTGCGGCAAGCTGTGCGCAGCGGCTTCGACAGGTCTATCAGTCGTTTGTCAGCCAGAGTGCGGTGAATGATCGTGCCGACGTCTTTGACCGTGGACTGGCCTGCGTGTGGCAGAACGCCATCGACTCGCAAGGAGCAGAGCTGATCGATCTGACACTGTCCGAGGTCATGGCACTGATTCCGGACGAGGACGCCCCCGGCTGGACGCCACTGACCGCGTATGCCGCAAATGCGTTGTCGGCATTGGCGTATTCCCTGCGCTGTGTCCAGTCGGGAGACGCACAGGAAGCTGCTTGGGCTGCACGGCACGTGTATGAGGCGCTCGATCACTTTGTCGCCAGTCGCGATGACGGGTTGGTAGACGGATTGCGCGCCGACGCTGATACCTTGGACGACCCACTGATCCAGCGCGAGCTTGAGCGCCAGGCTCGCGACATCGACGAGCTTCAGGCATGCGCCGCCCTGTCACGCGACGTCCTTGACGGACTTCGCGGGCGGAGCGCAACTGAACAGGCTATTACCGCAGCGGATCTCGGCTGAAGGACAACGACCGCAGCGAGGTGACGGGCGCGACGCGGGTGGTGAACGGCGGCGCGACGTGGAGTTGGGCCTACGCCTACGATCCGGCCGGGAATCGCGTGCAGATGAGCGAGAACCAGGGCACGGCGCTGACGACCAGCTATCTGACCAACGGCGTCAACCAGTATCATTGGACGGATCGCCCGGCGGCGGGGACCAAGCCGCGCGTGCGGCAGAATCTGGATTATGACGCCGACGGGAACCTGGTCGAGGCGTACGTGGTGGGCGACGTCAACTGCGACGGCGCGTTTGACTCGTTCGACACCGACGCGTTCGCGCTGGCGGTCAGCGACCCGCAGGAATACGCCGTGCAGTATCCGAACTGCGACATCCTGAACGCCGACATCAACGGCGACGGCAGCGTGAACGGCTTCGACACCGACGCGTTCACCGACCTCTTGACCAGCGGCGGGAACTCGGGCGCGGTGTGGGAGGCGTACGTCTGGGACGGCGAGAACCGGCTGGTGGAGGTGCGGCCCGGGTCGGCGTCGCCGCCGAGCGGCTCGAAGAAGACCACGTTTGCGTATGATTTCGCCGGTCGCCGGATCGGCAAGAAGGTCTATAACCGGACGGCCGGCGGCGTCTGGAACCTGACGCAGGACCGGCAGTTCGTCTACGACGGCTGGAATCTCTTGCTCGAGCTCGACGCCACGCAGAGCGGCTCGCCGGTGGCGCGGCAGCACACCTGGGGGCTGGACCTGGCGGGGCAGAATGTGGCACAGTCGCCCTCGGCTGGCAATGTGGCCCAGTCGCCCTCGGCTGGCAATGTGGCACAGTCGCCCTCGGCTGTGACCGCCGACGCGGCCGCCGGCCTGCACGCGGCGGGCGGGGTGGGCGGCCTGCTGGCGACGCACGACGCGCCGGGCGGTCAGCCGACGCGCGACTTTGTGCACTTCTACGACGCGAACGGCAACGTCACGCAACTGATCGACCTCTCAAGCGGCTCCGCCGCGGCGAAGTACGAGTACGACGCCTTCGGCAACGAGCTCGTGCGGACGGGCACGTTCGCGACTTCGAACCGCTTCCGCTTTTCCACCAAGTACACCGACGCGAGCACCGACTTCGCGGGCGAAGGCACTGACGGCCTGAGCTACTACGGCTTCCGCTACTACTCGCCAAGGCTGGGCCGCTGGATGAGTCGCGACCCGATCGGCGAAGCGGGTGGAGTGAATCTGTATGGGTTTGCATCAAACGACCCGCTGGATGAAGTAGACACTTTGGGCCTCTTCGACGACGAAGCGGTCGACGACTACATGAAGCGCCTGGAGCGTTCGCTGGAGCGCGGCAACACTTCTAGCTTGTGCACGCAAGGCGACGACGCCGATGCGCTGGTGGAGCGCGGGTGCCGATTCGTTCTGAACGTGACGGGTGGTGAGGCGAAGCTGCCGATTCTCGATCCCGGTCCGGATCAGGAGGCGATCCTAACTTGCGCGGACATCATTCTGACCGTCGACTGTGTTGCTGGCGGCGTGCAGACTGCGCGGTACGCTGTCGTCAAAGGCGGGAAGATCATTGGCTGGCTGCGCGAGTTGCCGCGGTGCGCAAAAGTGCCGGTTCGACCGGCCGCAGAGGTATGCGACGCGGCGGGTGATTTGGCGAAACTCGGCCGAGCAGCAGAGGCTGCGGAGTCCAGGGCGGCGTGCGAAGCTGCTCGGTGCGAGTTACCAAAAGGCACAGCGAAGTGTGTGACTGCTCCTGCCATCCCAAAGACATATGAGCGCCCCTCTGGTTTCAGAAAGGGCGTGAGGGAAGACGTGTGGAGGAATGCGAAAGGACCTGACGGACGTGTGCGTGATCCGGTCACAGGCCGGGAAATGAGGTTTGAGGAGCCCTGGGACATGGGCCACAAACCTGGCTACGAGTTTCGAAAACTCCAGAAGAGTGCGTTGGATCGAGGACTGTCGCGAAAGCAGTTCCTTGACGAATACAACGACGCCGGTCACTTTCGGCCCGAGCTTCCGTGTTCCAATCGCGGGCATCGGGGGGAGCTCAAGACAGAGGACTATTTTGGCCCTTAGCAAGCGAGAGAGTTGGCGATGAGTGTGTCAGCCGAGAACAAGGTCATTGCAAGACATGTGTTGAATGCCTTTGGTGGAACGCCTAAAGTGCAGGCGTATCATCATGGTGTGGAAGCATTGAGTGTCGATGTACTTAGGTGTGACAATCGGCCATGTGCAGGTGTGACATCCTACAGTACGATCGGGTTATCTGACCACCCAATGTGCACAGTAGATGGTGATGAGTTCGCCACGCGGCTAGAGCTTGCAGGAGCATGCGCAACGACAGCAGAGCTCTTTCTCGAGATACTTGGCTCGGCAGCCTTCTGCATTCTACGTTCCCGAAAGATCTACGCGCCCGGCGACGCGTTGCCCGGATATGTGAGTGAATATTACCCGTCAACGACAGTTCCGCATTTGTACCTGACCGCGCCTTTTCTTTGGGAGGACGAGCTCACAACTCTCCGGTGCGAGACAAAGAGCGTCAGTTGGTTACTAGCCGTACCGATTTCAGATGGAGAACTCGCGTATTTGCGAAAGCAGGGTGATAGTAACCTTGAGGACGTGTTCGAGGAACAGCAAATCGATATCTTTGACCTCTACAGAGTAGGCGTCGTCTGACCAACGGCATGAAGTCGCTCGTGTACAGCGACGCCACGCCCGGCGTGACATTGACATACAACCGACTCGGCCGCCCGCAGACCGCAACCGACGCGCTGGGCACGCGAACGTACAGCTACGACGCCGCACTGGCGCTGATCGGCGAGTCGATCAGCGGCGCGTCGAACGGCTACTACGACAAGCTGCTGACGCGCACGTACGATGCGGCCGGTTTCGGCAGGCTCAGTGGGATTCAGGTCGGAACGGATTTCGATCCGGACGCCGACTACGCCGCGGCGTACGGCTACGATGCGGCGACCGGTCGGCTGGCGCGGGTCACGGGTCCCGGGCTGCCGACGGGGACGTCGGCGGACTACGGCGCATTCTACGAATACGAGCCGAACAGCGAACTGCTCAAGAAGATCAGCGTCCGCGATGATCAGAACAACACGCTGACCGAAACGCTGCGGGCCTTCGAGCCGAGTCGCGACCTGGTCGACTACGTCGAGAACAAGTGGGTTCCGTCGGCGACCGTCGTCTCGAAGTACGACTAGAGCCTATCCCAAAACCACTTTGAGCAGTAATAATGTGCATCCGAGGTGCAAGAACCCTTGAAACAGTGGCGTCGACTTTTCCCAGCGAATGCACAAGCGGCGGAAGTTCTGAATCCAG
>JAJVHV010000028.1 GCA_022072445.1 Phycisphaerae bacterium
CGCGGGGCTAAGAAACCGCTTCCTTACGGTCGCGGCTCGGACAGGCGCGGGCGCGGCTCGATCGCGCGGCGCGGCGCGGATCGCGCGGCGCGGCTCGGATCGCGCGGCGCGGCGCGGATCGCGCGGCGGCCGGAACCGAGCCGCGCGCGTCAGCAAGCGGTTTCCTGGCCGAGCCGGAGCGCGAGCGGCGGTCGAAGGGTCCGCGCGCGGGGCTAAGAAACCGCTCCCTTACGGTCGCGGCTCGGATCGCGCGGCGCGGCGCGGATCGCGCGGGGCTGGAACCGAGCCGCGCGCGTCAGCAAGCGGTTTCCTGGCCGAGCGGGAGTGCGAGCGGCGGTCGAAGGGTCCGCGCGCGGGGCTAAGAAACCGCTCCCTTACGGTCGCGGCTCGGACAGGCGCGGGGCAGCTCGGACAGGCGCGGGCGCGGCGCGGATCGCGCTGTCGCGGCGCGGATCGCGCGGGGCTGGAACCGAGCCGCGCGCGTCAGCAAGCGGTTTCCTGGCCGAGCCGGAGTGCGAGCGGCGGTCGGAGGGTCCACGCGCGGGGCTAAGAAACCGCTCCCTTACGGTCGCGGCTCGGATCGCGCGGCGCGGCTCGGATCGCGCTGTCGCGGCGCGGATCGCGCGGGGCGGCTCGGACAGGCACGTGCGCGGCTCGGACAGGCACGGTCGCGGCGCGGATCGCGCGGGGCTGGAACCGAGCCGCGCGCGTCAGCAAGCGGTTTCCTGGCCGAGCCGGAGTGCGAGCGGCGGTCGGAGGGTCCACGCGCGGGGCTAAGAAACCGCTCCCTTACGGTCGCGGCTCGGATCGCGCGGCGCGGCGCGGATCGTGCGGGGCGGCTCTGGCTCTCAACGGAAGTCTCGCCCTCCCCAGAGAACAAGTGGGGCACAGCCGGGGGCGGCTGTGCCACAACCCGCGCACGCGACCCAAGCCGCCTCGCAGGCCGTACAATCGGACGGATGCTTCGCGGAAACCGAGGAAACGGGAACCCATGACTCCACGCCGCAAGACGCGACAGGTGAATGTTGGACCGGTACCGCTGGGCGGCGACGCGCCGGTGGTGTTGCAGAGCATGACCGCCGGCTACACGCACGAGGTCGATAAGTGCATCGCCGAGATTCAGAAACTCGCGCGGGCCGGGGCGGATATCGTGCGCGTCGCCGTGCCGGAGAAGGCCGATACGGACGCGCTGCGGACGATCATTCCGGCGTCGCCGGTGCCGATCGTGGCGGACGTGCACTTTCACTTTCAGCGGGCGCTGGAGGCGATTGAGGCGGGCGTGCACAAGATTCGGCTGAACCCGGGGAATCTTCAGGATCGGGCACAGGTGCTGAAGGTGATCGCGGCGTGCAAGGAGCGACGGATTCCGATTCGCGTGGGCGTGAACGAAGGCGGGATCGTCGAGCGGCGCGACAAGGAGCAGCGGGCGGAGGAGAAGGCGCGGCTGGCGTCGCAGGAAGGCTATGCGGCGGGGCTGATCCGGATCATGCTCGAAAAGCTGGAGGAGTATCTGCGGATTTTCGACGAGGCGGATTATCACGACATCGTGATCTCGGCCAAGAGCATCGACCCGCGGATCGTGATCGACGCGTACACGGCGATCAGCGCGCGCTTCGACTTTCCGCTGCACCTGGGCGTGACGCACGCCGGCCCGCCGGAGACGGGGCGGATTCGCAGCGTGACGGCGCTGGGGGCGCTGCTGGCGAACGGGATCGGCGACACGATCCGCATCAGCTATGCGGCCGACCCGGTCTATGAAGTCGAGGATGGCAAGGAGCTGCTGTGCTGCCTGGGGCTGCGGAGCCGTACGGAGCCGGAGCTGATCGCGTGTCCGAGCTGCGGGCGGATCGAGGTAGACTTGTTCAAGCTGGTGACGGACGTGCGCCGCAAGCTGGCCGAGGAGAAGCTGCCGCCCCTGAAGCTGGCCGTGATGGGCTGCGTGGTGAACGGGCCGGGGGAGTGCGAGGGGGCGGACGTGGCAATTTTCGCGGGGCGCGGCAAGGGCATCTTGTACGTGCAGGGTGAGTTGCGGCAGACGGTGCCCGAGTCGGGCATGCTCGACGCGCTGCTGCACGAGTGCCGGGCGCTGGCGGCGCGGGTGGAGCGCGGCGAGGCGCGGCTGCTGGGCGCGCACGTCGACATCACGCCGCCGGACCCGCTGCCGCGCGGGGATGGGAGCGTGCCGCTAGCGGTAGTTCGCCGATAGGCTATTCGGCATGCCACTGACTAATGCCGAGCTTGAACGGCTAGCGCGCAAGGAAGGCGAGCGCTGCGAGTTCAAGAAATCGCTTTCCGACCGCGCCAAGATCAAGCACGCCATCTGCGCATTCGCGAACGACCTCACCAATCATCGCTCGCCGAGCGTCATCTTCGTCGGATTGCGCGACGACGGAAGTTGCTGCGGCCTGGAGATCACCGATGAGCGGCCTAAGCTCGCCGCGGACTTTCGCTCCGACGGCAGACAGCCGCATTTCTCGATGAAGATCGGCTTGAAACACTTTTCGATTCCCAAACGCAATCGGAGACTGTCTATGATTGCCTGAGACCACTCATAAAGGGCGTCGGCGACATCAAGCCCCCGCGGCTAGAGGCAATCAGCGCGCGGCTTGCGTTGATCGTCGGAGACATGTCCCTATCCACATTTGAGGACCAGCTCTCTGAAGTCTGGCCCAAGTGCCTGAGCAGGGACGAGCGCGCCTTTCGCGTGACTTCCGCTTTCTGGCGCGTTCTGCAGCTCGGTGCCAACACTCATCAAGCGCAGGTAGTGCTCATCGATCTGGGGCCGAACCTTGGTGCAATCAACCGCGCGGCGCTGATCGCCGCGGATTTCGTCGTCATCCCGCTCGGTCCCGACTTGTTCTCCCTTCAGGGGTTGAAGAATCTGGGCCCCGCGCTTCGCGAGTGGCGGACAGAGTGGCACGAGCGCATCAAGAAGAACCCCGCGCCCGACCAACTTCGATTGCCTTCCGGCGGGCTGAAACCGGTCGGATACATTGTGCTTCGCCACTCGATTCGTCTTGATCGACCTGTGCAGGCGTTTGACCGCTGGATGGCGAAGATGCCTTCCGTCTATCAGGAGCACGTGCTTCAGCAGGAGAGCAACACCAATCGGCGAATCGAAGACGACGAGAACTGCATCGCGCGGCTTCGGGACTACCGCAGCCTCATGCCCCTTGCGCAGGAGGCCCGCAAGCCGATCTTCTTCCTGAAGCCGGCGGATGGGGCGCTCGGTGCGCACACGAGCGCTGTCACGCGTGCGTACGCGGACTTTCTCGACGTTGCCCGCAAGATTGCCACGCGGACGAACGTGCCTCTGATGGTGGATCGAGAGTGAGAGACTTCGGATGCTGTTTGTCGTCTTCATCCGGGACCTGGCGTGAGTCGACTTCGTCACCGCGGGCGTCGTGACTGCCGACAAGTCGAATCGACAACTCGATTAAGGGTTGCCCGGGTGATTTCCGACAGGACTTTTTGCCGGACACCTGGGAAGCGAAGCTGGGGGAGCAATCCGGGTGCCATTGCGTGAATTCCGCGCGCGGAGTTTCGCGACCTAGCGCGTCGGCTTGACTTGCCGCCGATGCGCGGCGTAGCAGCGGAAATCGCGCGAGTTAGCGAGCGCGACGCGGCATCGTGCGCGCTGCGTGGGCGGGGGCTCATTCGTTTGTCGTGTTTGCCGCGTTCGCTCCGCGCGGCGGGTCAGGCCCTTGTCGCGGCTGAATTCCGCCCAACGATTTCCCCGTGAGAGCCGGTCGCACGTTCGGCCGAACGGTCGGTCGATCGAAAAGACCAGCGCGAGAAACTTCTGGAGCCTGCCTATGACGACGCAAACGAAGACGCGGTTCCGCACGGGCGATGTGTGCATCCAGGCGGGTCGATACCACTTCGATCGCTACGTGGACGACCGCACGACGCCCACGCCGGCGCCGTCCGAGCTGGTCATCGAACTGGCGCCGGGCGACCGCTTCCCGCAGATCACGACGATCGGCAAGGAGTGCTGGTGGCTTCCGCCCGACGTGCCGATCGGTGACGACCTGGATGAACTGCGCGGCGACGCGTAGGAGATTTCAACGTGGCGCAACGGACTTGAATTCGGTTCTGGCTGGCGCGGCGTGCAGCGCGTGGCTGTGCGCCCTCCCGGCCCAAGGAGAGCACCATGTGCCGTAGGACGCTTCGTACTGTGTTCGTGGCGACGCTCGTGGCCGTTCCGGCAGGGCTGCTCGTCTGGCCCGTGCTGGCGGAGGGCAGTGACGACGCCGGCCAGGCGCGTGAGATCGTGAAGCTGATCGAGCAGGGACAGCTTGCCCTGCCGCAGGCGGTTGAGCTGGCTGAGAAACACGTGCGCGGCCGCGCCATCGGCGTCTCGTGCAACCTGCAACGCGCCGCCGCGGGCGACGAGAAGAAGCCGGGTGACGAGAAGAAGCCTGGCGGTCCGTCCCAGGATGCGGCCGCGATGACGAGCCGCGTCATGTACAGCATCCAGTGCTTTGCCAAGGACAAGGTGCAGGCCGTCACGGTTGACGGCCTCAGCCGGCAAGTCACCGACGGCAAGCAGCCGAAGTAGTCGATGCGCTCGCTGACGCGCGCCACGCCGCAGCCTGACGCCCGACGCGCGCCAGCGAAGCATCCGTGACGCCCCTCCGGGCCGGTTCGACGCTTCGCGTTGGTCCATCACGAGCGACCACGCGACGTCGATCCCCGGGGGGGATTTTCCTTGTGCTTCTGGTGGTGCGCTTTTCGAGTTTGAGCCCCAGCTTGACGCAGCGCGTGGCGCGTGAGACTATCCGGCGCGTACGCTGCTCAGCAGCCGCGCCTACTCAGGAAGGGGTTCGACGATGGCAACCCAAGTCCACTTCCGCCGATCGGCCACTGCGCCACGACTTTTCGCGGCGGCATTCGCCTGGCTGCTGATTGTGGCTACGCCATCCTTCGCCGCGGATGGAAAGCCGTTCCGCATCGCGGTGGTCGACGCGGCGACGAATCGTGGCGTACCGCTGGTCGAGCTGACCACGGTCAACGGAGTTACGTACGTGACCGACTCAGCGGGGATGATTGCGTTCGACGAACCGGGTCTGATGAACCAGGAGGTGTTCTTCGCGATCCGCAGCCACGGCTACACGCACCCCAAAGACGGCTTCGGCAACGCCGGCGTACGGCTCACCCCCACGGAGGGCGGCGCCGCCACGGTGCGCATCGAGCGCGTGAACATCGCCACGCGGCTCTATCGACTCACCGGCCAGGGCATCTATCGCGACTCGGTCCTGCTCGGCGACACGCCGCCGACCGCCGAGCCGCTGCTGAATGGCGGCGTCTTGGGGCAGGACAGCGTGCAGCGCGCCCTGTATCGCGGGAAGATCTACTGGTTCTGGGGAGACACGGCGCGGGCCAGCTACCCGCTTGGAAACTTCGCGATGTCCGGCGCAACGTCGGAGCTGCCTTCGCCGCGGGGCAACGGTCTCGATCCTGCGAAGGGCGTGGACTACCGCTACTTCACGGGTTCCGACGGCTTCTCGCGTCCGATGTGCCCAATCGAGGGGCAGCCGGGGCCGGTCTGGTGCGACGGGATGACGACGATCGCCGACAAGAGCGGCCGAGAGCGGCTGCTGTGCCACTTCGCGCGGATGAAGTCGCTCGGCGAGATGTATGAGCAGGGCATCGCACTGTACAACGACGAGCGCGAGCTGTTTGAGCCGATCAAGCGGATTCCGCTCGACGCGCTGCTGTTCATGCGCGGGAATCCGCTGCGCGTGAAGGACGAGGGTGGCGACTATTACTACTTTGCGACGCCGCTGCCGCTGGTGCGCTGCCGCGCGGATTACGACGCGTTGCTCGATCCCGGGCAGTACGAGGCGTACACGTGTCTGGAGGCAGGTGCGCGGTATGACATCAGCAATCCGCGACTCGAGCGCCGCGAGGGCCGACTGGTGTATGGCTGGAAGCGCGACACAGCCCTCGTGCAACAGAAGGAGCAGAAGGAGCTCATCGACAAGGGCCACATGCGGCCGGAGGAGGCGCTCATCCGGCTGGCCGACGCCGCGAGCGGCAAGACCGTGCTCGCGCATGCGGGAACCGTGGCGTGGAACGCGTATTGCGGCGCGTGGCTGATGGTCTTTCAGGAAGGCTGGGGAAGCTCGATGTGCGGCGAAAGCTGGCTGGCCACCGCGCCGCGTCTGACCGGTCCGTGGGAGAAGGCGACCAAGATCATCACGCACGTCGACTACTCGTTCTACAACGTGTCGCATCATCCGTTCTTCGATCAGGACGGCGGCCGCGTGATCTATCTCGAAGGCACGTACACGATGACGTTCTCGGGCACAAAAGTGCCCACGCCGCGGTATGACTACAACCAGATCATGTACGCGGTCGATCTGTCTGATCCGCGGCTGGGAAACACGGCGAGTCGGTCGGGTCGATGACCCGACCTGCGTGCTCGAAGAACGCCGACGCTTCACGCGTGTCGGGGAGTGCGGGCGTCTCGCCCGCACTGGCGGGTTTTCAACCCGCTTCGGGTAGAGCGGGCATCCTGCCCGCTGCTGCTGTGGTACGAGAGGTCAGGCACGGCGGCCTGCCCCCCTTTCACTATGCCCCCCTCGGTGGTGCGGGCGTCTCTGCCGCCAGCGCTCGGCGAGCTTGATGCTGGATGGCACACGTAGTGTGCGTCGGGTAAGCTCGGGGCGCAGCTAGGTCTGGAGAAAACAATGGCCACAGAGCGCATCTCGACCGACCGACGTGGCGAAATACTCAAGGCGGTCCTCGAAGAGCTCAACCGACTAGGTGGGCAGGCTGCACCTCGAGATTTGTTCGCCCAGGTAGCTCAGAAGATCAAGCTGTCGGATCACGAGTCCAGCCAGAACGCGTCGGGAAACGTGCGTTGGCAGACCGACGTTCGATTTCACTCGGTCAACTGTGTACGCGCCGGGTGGCTCCAAAAGTCACATGGAGTGTGGACGCTTACGGATCAAGGTAAGGAAGCGCTTCGGCTTCCTGCCGCCGAGCTCATTCGCAAAGCGATGCGCCAATATCAAGCTTGGCTGAAGGGGCGCGCTGAGGGTCGGGAGTTGATTGACAGCGAGGCGAGCTTGGGCGACGACGAGCCCGCCGTCCGCCAAGCGGTCTACGACGAGGCGAACGAAAGGGCCAGCCTGGAGATCAGGAAACACATCGACGACCTAGCCCCGTACGACTTTCAGCAACTTGTCGCCGAGTTGCTAATCGCGATGGGTTACCACGTCACGCGCGTCGCCGCGCCCGGCCCCGACGGAGGAGTCGACGTCATTGCCTATCGCGATCCGCTTGGTACAACGACGCCTCGCATCAAGGTTCAGGTGAAGCACCGCGAGCAGAAGGCAAGCGTCACCGAAGTGCGAGAGCTTGAAGGGCTTCTACGAAAGGACGGCGATAGCGGATTGTTCGTATCGTCCGCCGGGTTTACCAAAGAGGCCGAGCAAGAAATTCGCTCGTCGCATCGGCACATCGAGGCAATCGACCTCGATCGTCTCATTGATCTTTGGACGAAGCACTACGAAAAAGTCCGTCCGAAAGGAAAAGAGCTACTTCCGCTTGTGACGGTCCACTTCCTCGCACCAATCAATGAGTAGCTTGGACCAGAGGTTTTCACCGAGGAGAAGAAGCATGAACAAGCTGTGCCTATGGTCGCTTTGCGGCATGCTGGTCGCGTCGCCGATCGCTCTTGGACAGCCCCAGACGACACTGACAACCACGGCGGGGCAGTACACCATCCATGCCAACAGCTTTCTCAGCCCGACGGCGCTGGGCGGCGCGGCGGACTTTTCGGTCTCGGGAGTGCTGGGCGACTACCTCGACCGTCACATGTTTGCCTATCGGCAGACGGGCGACACCCGCGAATACATGGTCGCGGACTCGGCGGCGACCTTCTCAAGCACCGCCAACACCTGGGACGCCACCATTCTCAGGAACGTGAACAACGCCGGCCCGGATACGCTTCGGTTCGACGTCAATTACACGCTCACGTCCCTGAATCCCAACTCGCCCCTGCTGACCTGGTGCGTCATCGTCACGAACATCTCCAACCAGACGATCGACTACTCGCTTTTCGCGTACTACGATTTCGACATCCCCGACGCGACCGGCGTCCCGACGGCGGATCAGATCGTCACACACCAGTCCGTGGGCAGCGGCTTCTACTCGAAGCAGCAGAACACCACCACGCCCAGCAACTACGTCACGACCTACGCGGCGATGGTCGGTGCTTTCCAGCACGGCCCCGTCTATGAGTCGATCTTCTCCAACGGAGGCATCGACAACCTCAACAATGTGTGGAACCCGGGCATCGGCGAGATGGCGATGGGATTCCAATTCTTTGGTACTCTCCAGCCGGGGCAGTCGAGCATATGCCCCGGTCAGGGGACGGCGCTCAATGGCGAGGTTCCCGAGCCGGCGACTTTGCTCTGCCTGGGTGCCGGCGCGGCGGTGTTGTTTGCCAGACGGCGTCAGCGGGTACGGTAGCACGTCGTTTGCAGGGCGCGGCAGGCGTGTTACGCCAGGAACGTCGCCAGGGCGCGGCGGCGGCGGCGCCGTTCTGCCCCCGACTTGCATCCGGGTTCGGATGCGCTTGCGTCGAGGTTCGGATCGGGCATCCGACGAACGTCGGTTACAGTGCTCGTCGGATCAGCCGGAGAGACGAGACCGTGTCCGACGCAAGCGCCGCTTCCTCGCCCGACGGAACCACCGACCCAACGGCCCACACGACCGCCGCAGCGCCCACCACACGCACCGCATCGCCGGACACGGCCGCCACCGCTTCGCCCGCCGCGGCCGTCGCGCCCCGGCACGGCCGGGCGGCGGTGATGTTCATCTTCGTCACGGTCGTGCTCGACGTGCTGGCGTTGGGCGTTGTCATCCCCGTGCTGCCCGACCTGGTCAAGGGATTCCTGGGCGGCGACACGCCGAAGGCGGCGCAGATTTACGGCGCGTTCGGCACGGTCTGGGCGCTCATGCAGTTCGTGTTCTCGCCGCTGCTGGGGGCGGCGTCGGACCGCTTCGGCCGGCGCGCCGTCATCCTGACTTCCAATTTCGGGCTGGGCTTCGACTACATCCTGATGGCGGTGGCCCCGTCGCTGGGCTGGCTCTTCCTCGGCCGCGTCATCTCGGGAATCACAGCCGCCGGTTTCGCGACCGCCGGCGCGTACATCGCCGACGTCTCGCCGCCGGAGAAGCGTGCCGCCAGCTACGGGATCATCGGGGCGGCGTGGGGGCTGGGATTCGTACTCGGGCCGGCGATGGGCGGCGTGCTGGGCAACGTCGATTTGCGGCTGCCATTCTGGGTCGCCGCCGCGCTGACATTGCTGAACGCGACCTATGGCATCTTTGTGCTTCCCGAGTCGCTTCCCCCCGAACGCCGCAGCGGCTTTACCTGGGCGCGTGCCAATCCGCTCGGCTCGATGAAGCTGCTACGCTCACACTCGGAGCTGACTGGGCTGGCCGGCGTCTACGCGCTGAATGGCCTGGCGCATTACGTCCTCTCCAGCGTCTTCGTGCTCTATGCCGGCTTTCGCTACGGTTGGGGCGAGCGGGCGGTCGGTCTGACGCTGGCACTGGTGGGCGTGTGCAACATCATCGTGCAGGCGGTGCTTGTGCGGCGGGTCGTCGCGTGGATCGGCGAACGGGCCGCCCTGCTCACCGGGCTGACGTTTGGAATCGCCGGCTATGCGACTTATGGTCTGGCTCCGAGCGGCGCCGTGTTTCTGGTCGCGGTCCCCGTGTTTGCGGGCATCGGGCTGTTCGGGCCGTCGGCGCAGGGGTTGATGACGCGCCGCGTGAGCCCGACGGAGCAGGGGCAGCTTCAGGGCGCCAACAGTTGCATCATGGGCATCGTCGGCATGCTCGGCCCAGGGCTGTTCACGCAGACGTTCTCATACTGCATCCGCCCCGGCGGCCCGGTAAACGTCCCGGGCGCGCCGTTCCTGCTGGCGGCTGCGTTGCTCGTTGTCGCCATCCCGCTGGCGGCCTGGGCCACGCGCCGCCGCGCCGCGCCGGTGCGATCCGGCGTGTGATTGCCCGGCTGAACCGCGGCCCCGCCGCACCGCCGATTCGCAGCTACTCGTGCGACCGCACGGCCCGCGCCAGCCGCGCGGCGGCCAGTTTCTCGCCGTCTTCGGTCGACTTCGGGGCGGCGCGGCGATAATCGTCGTGCTGATCGTTGCAGAAATCGACGACGACGGGCTGGCCCGATCCGTCGCAGAGCACGACGTGGACGTAGCCGCGCGACGGGTTGGCGGGGCTGACTCCGATCTCAGCGACCAGCACGTATTGCGCATCAAAGCCGCCGGCGCCGACGTGGGCGCACAGCGCACGGGCCAGGTCCCAGAGGCGTTTCTGCTCGTTGCTGGTGGGTTTGGGCGTCGCGGCCAGCGGCCGCTCGACGAACGTCGCCTTGCACTTCAGCTCAGCCGCGATCAGCTTGGCGAGACGCGCGGCGCTGGCGGAATCGCGCTTGTCGCCCAGCACCGTCGGGATGACGGCAATGCTGGCGCCGGACAAACCAGCCTGCAGTGCCGCACGGCGCTCACCCATGGCCTTCTGCTCGTCGCGCCCGGGCGTACCCGACTTCTCGGCCCACAGCCGCGCGAAGCGGCCCTCCCCCGCCGGTGGCTGCTTCGACCAGCGGCACAGCTTGAAGACACGCTCCGCCACCAGCACCGAGCAGCCCATCGGGTCCGGATCGCGACCGGCGGTGCGCTTGAATTCAGCGTCCTTCGGCGTCTGCCGGTCGCTCAGCATCACCTTTCCATCCGCCGCGCAGACGACGAAGCGAACTTCGCTCGGCCCGCTCCGCGGATCGCCGAGATACTCGCCGTAAAGGACGAACGCTTCGGCGATCGGATTGGCTTTCAGGTGCGCGGCCAGCAGTGCGGGCACGTTTTCCCAGGGCGTGTCGGCGGGTGGGGCGAACGCCGTGTCGGTCGCGGCCAGGTTCGGCATGCCCGACTTTTCGAGCACCAGGCCGAGTGCGTCGGCGACGTTGCGATCGGGTTTACCCAGCACGCGGACCGGCAGGATCAGCAGCGCGGCTTCGCGGCCGGCGCGCTGCAGCTCAGCCGCGGACACGTCCTGCGCGGCGCTCGGCTCGTTCTGCCCCAGGGCCACGCAGCCCGCCGAGAGCAGGGCCACGGCGCCCAGCAGTCCGAGACGTCCAAAGTCATAATTGCGATGCGTCACGAGACACCTCCTGTTCAGTTGCTACGTAAGTGTGTGCTTACTCGCGCGGCGCCCGCGGCCGGCCGATGGGCGCCCCGCACCGCCCGACGACAGCAGCAGGCCGCCGATCTGTTCGATCAGGCCGCGGCGCTGCGCGTCGTCCAGCAGACCGAGCTCGCGGCTGATGTTGGCGATGGTGCCCAGTCCGATCGCGGCCCAGGCGGCCAGCTCCGCCGGGCACGCCGCCGCCCCACCGCCGCCGGAGCGCTGCGTCAGCATCTGGGCCAGCAGGAAACGATGGAACCGGGCGAACGTGCGGCGGAGAGCCGCGCGGATGTCGGCGTCGTCGATCTCGGGCAGGCCGGCGAAAAGAATGCGATAATGGCCGAATTCGCCGTGATGGTGCGATTCGTACTCCAGCAGGCGGCGGGCGGAGCTGGCGCCGCCGCCGTCGCGCTCCAGCAGCCGCAGCCAGGTCTGCTCCGAGAATTCGTAGACGAAATCGATCGCGGCCAGGTACATGGCCTTCTTGTCGGGCCAGAGGCGATAAAGAATGTTCTCCTGCACGCCGCAGGCCTCGGACAGTTCCGCGGTGGTCGCCCGCCGGTAGCCCAGGCGCGTGAACACGCCGGCCACGACGGGCAGGAGTTCGCGGCGTTTGTCATCGAGCTGGCTGGGTCGCGGCATGCGTCACCTGCAATGCGAGTCGTCACTATAGAGTAAGTATTCACATACAGTATTGCTCATATCGGCATACCTGTCAAGCCCGTTGGCGAAATTTTTCTGCGGAAGGACGCCCAAGGACGTACGCAGCCGAGCCGCGACCCTGACGGCGAGCGACGAGCGAGCCTGAGTGGGGGTTTTCATTTCAGACTTTCAAACCCGGTGCGAACCCATCCCTCCCCCACGTTCTCAGAAGATCACTCTCACACCGCGGTGCCGGTCACGGCAGCAAACGCGGCAGCCGAAGCACGTGCTCCAACCCCCTGCCGTCCCGACCCGGCCGCCCCCGCGCCTCGCCCGGATCGGCCGGTCGCAGCTCGTACCAGAAACCCGCCGGACTCTCCCCCACCTGAGACGGACTGCATCGGCACAGCGCTGTCGTCACCGCTCCTTCAATAGAGAGATACACCCACGGTCCCATCGGCGTCGGACCGTCGGTCAGCACGCGCGCCACGACAACGTCCGGACATTCGTCGACGCCGCGCTCGATCGCGAATGCGCGCCCCGCCAGCGGACCGCCGAACTCCGCCGCCGCCGCACGTTCCACGGCCTCGCCCACGTAAATGACGCGCAGGCCGTCAACGGGCGTGAGCAGTTCGTAGATCGTCGGCCGCCCATCGGTGGCCAATGTCAGCCGCACGCCGCCGTCCGTTTCGGCGCCGCGGTCGCGGTCGGCGAAATGCCACGTGTACGCGAGCTGCTTTCGCTGCTGGGAGCCAAGCCGAATCTGGCCGCGCTCGAAGTGGACGCGCGGCGCGGCGGGCGGCGGCGCGTCTGCGGATTCCGCCTCGACCGCAAGCAGCGGCGCCAGAGCGAACACTTCCTCGTCGGCGAAATCCGCCGGCTTGCCGAACAGCGCCAGCGCAAATAGCCGCGCCGTCTCCCGCCGTATGCGCGCATGTGCCGCCGGTATCTTGCGCTCAGCCGCGCGCAGCTCGGCGGGCGCAGCCGCCGTTGCGGCCGCGCCGCGCTGGCAGCCGCCGCCGCAGAGCACCATCGCGCCGCACAGGGCGGCCGACAGCGCCGCCGCGCATCGGGCGTTCCGTGCTGCCCCTGCGCCGACGCCCGCCCCCGCGCCGGGGCAGGCTGTCGCGCGGACCCGAGCGGGCCGCGGCGTACGGCTATCGGGGTGGCGCCGCGTTTGCCACGGAATCATCGAGCGGGAATTCAAGCTCAATCTCATCATGCAGCGGGATACGGTTCATTCCCATCCGTGGAATACCCGGCTTGAGCAGCCGGCAGCGGTCGACCTCGCCGACCCACACGCGCACCAGCCGCCAGCCGCGACGCTGATAGAACCCCAGGGCGCGCAGATTGTCATTCGACGTCGTCAGCGACAAACGCCGGGCGCCGCACTCGCGGGCGTAGTTCACCGCCGCATCGAGCAGCGCTGTCCCGACGCGCCGGTTCTCAACCGCCGCACTAAGTGTAACAACCTCGTACTCTCCACCCGGCAGCGCGGCGATCGTCACGAGACCGACCGGCTGATCGTCGTGAAAAGCGACGAACCCGGGCAGCGCGTCGGCCGCGAAGCAGACGCCGCGCGACCAGATCTCCGTCGAAAACCAGTTTCGGTTCAACTCGCCGCGTACGAACGACAGGTCGTCGGCGGAAAGCGGCCGGGTCGAAAGCGTCGGCGCGTCAAGCATGGCGGTACCGCCCGCGGGCCCCGTGTCAGCGCGCGCGCCGACGGACGGCCTTGCGCGTTGCTCTCCGCGTGGCCTCGCGGGTTGCTGTCTGGGCGACCTTGCGGCTCGCTTTCCGCGCGGCGGAACGCGGCTTCGAGCTGACTTTCGGGGCGGTCCGCGTGGCAGCTCGGGCCTTGGCGGGCTTTCGGCCGCTGGCGGGCTTTCGGCCGCTAGCCATGCCTTTCGGCCGCGCCGCATCGACGCCCGCCGCCTTGCGCTGCTGAACGTAGTACTCGATGTACGCCCGCGCCGGCATGCGACGAATGGCCTCGGCGATGACGTCGAGCGCCAGGTCGTCGAGTTTTCGGAAGCGGACGCAGCACTTGCCCATGTCGAGTTTCTTGCCGGCCCTGGCCCAGGCCGTGCGGAACCAGTTCTCCTCGCCGCCGGGCGCGTAGATCGACATCAGATACAGCGCCATGTGGTTCTTCTGCGACGCCAGGTTGGCGAACGGCAGCGGCTGGCGCGGGTCGCAGTGGTAGCCCGCCGGGAAGACGCGATGCGGCACGTAGTAGCCGATCATGCCGTAGGTCATGCCCTCCTCGTATTCGGAGTCGAGGTTTTTCAAGATCGTCTCGCGGACGACCTGAAGGGCTTCGCGGCGGTCCGGTGGGAGTTCGGCCAGATACTGCTCGACGGTGGCGGCTTTGCTTTGCATGAGGCGGCAGTGTAGCCCGCGGCACGAGCAACAGCCAGCGCGGTCGAGAGCACCCGCCCCGGGCTTCACGCGCGCCCTGAAACCGTGTGGAGAGCAGCCGCCCTCGGCTGCACTCTCATCCCCGCGGGCGAGTCCTCACCCCTGTTGACGGCGATGCTGCTTTTGACCGGGCCGCCCCCCCCAAACGCACCATCACGCCGGCGCGGAGTCATGCTGCCAATGTCGATCCCTCTTCATCAACCGGCGTGCAGGCACGCTGGCTCGGATGCGCGACAGGCGCGACAGTGGTTCCCGGTCACGCGGCGGCAAGATAGAATCGATGGGCTTCGGCAGAGGACATTGTTGACCGATATGAGAGCCTGACATGATCCGGATTTCCCTACTCGCGGTCGGAATGACGACGCTGGCGCAGATCGTGCCTGGCTGCCCGCTGACCGATTCCACGACCGATAACACGACACACCGCGGCAACATCACCACCGCCGCATCCACCAGCGCCACCAACGCCGACGTGGGCGAGACGGTGACCCTCAGCGCCACGGCGCAGGGCGGCGGCGTGAGCTTCTCATGGTTCCAGATCGCCGGCAGCGGCGTGCGACTCTCCGACGCGTCCAGCGCGTCGGCGACGTTCGTGGCCCCCTCGCTGTCGGCGGCGCAAACGCTGAAATTCCGCGTCTCGACGCGCAACGCCGACGGGGACGTCGGATATGCCGACGTCGAAGTCGCGATCTCAGCCGATCCAAACTTCGGGCAATCGGACGACGACGACGACGGGGGAGGCGGTGGCGGCGGGACCGCGGTCGTCGCGCGGGCCGGGTCCGACCAGACCGTCGATCAATCCACGACCGTCTCGCTTGACGGCCGCGCCAGCAGCGGCACGGGCCTGACGTTCCGCTGGAAACAGCTTTCCGGACCGACCGTCCTGCTGGCAAACGCCGACACGTCCGTCGCCTCGTTCAACGCGCCGTTCTTTTCGCCCGGGACGGCGGACAACCGGCTGGTGTTCGAGCTGCTGGTGCGCGACGCGTCCGGCCGCAGCTCGACCGACACCGTGACGATCACGATCCGAAACCCCGCCTTCGGCGGCAAATCGCGCGTGCGGATGAAGACGTCGATGGGCGACATCGTCGTCGAGCTGGAGGACGACAAATCGCCGCTGACGGTGACGAACTTCCTGCAGTACGTCGATGATCAGTTCTACGACGACACGCTTATTCACCGCGTCATTCCAGACTTCGTCATTCAAGGCGGCGGTTTCACGGCTAACGGCAACGAGAAGACGACGCGGGCCGCGATCATCAACGAGGCGAAAACCAGCGGACTGCTCAACACGCGCGGCACCATCGCCATGGCGCGCACCAACGACGCCAATTCGGCGACCTCACAGTTCTTCATCAACCTGAAGGACAACACGACGCTCGATCCGACCGATTCGAACCCCGGATACGCCGTGTTCGGCACCGTCGTCGAGGGAATGAGCATCGTCGACGAGATTGCCGGCGTGGAGACCACGACGAAGAATTTCAACGGTTCGCCTTACGACGACGTGCCGGTCGAAGACGTCGTGGTGAATTCGATCCGTCGGGAGTAAGCGTGTCGGGCGTGCAGAAGTCTCGCCGCGCGTCAAAGCGCCCCCGCCGCGCGTCGCAGCGCCCCCGCCGAGCCCCGACCGTAAGGGAGGGGTTCGACCGCCAGCGATCCCCGCCGCGCGTCAAAGCGCCCCGCCCCCGCCGCGCGTCGAAGCACCCCCGCCGAGCCCCGACCGTAAGGGAGGGGTTCGACCGCCAGCGATCCCCGACGAGCTTCGAAGCGCCCCGCCCCCGCCGCGCGTCGAAGCACCCCCGCCGAGCCCCGACCGTAAGGGAGGGGTTCGACCGCCAGCGATCCCCGACGAGCGCAGACTCGCGCCGGCCTGAACTGAGTGCAACCGGGGGCGGCTGCTCTCCACACCGCGCGCGAGGGAAGCCGGCAGGATGCCCGCTCCAGGCCCTCACGCGTACTGCCCCGCGGACCGCGGCTTGTTGGCGGCTCGCGCCGCCGCCACGCGCTGCTCGTAGCCGCTCGCGCGAAACGCCGCCAGCGGATCGGCCGGCAGCCCGCGTCGCTGGCGGTACTCGCACAGAAACGGCCGCACGTCGCGCTCGAACGCGTCCCGCAGCACGCGCTCCGACGCGACCAGATCCTCCGCGCTGCGGGCCGCCTCCAGTGCTTCGAAATCCACCCGCAGGGCCCGCGCGAAGTACTCCTGCGCTGTCATCACCGTCTGGATCATGGCCTGAATCTTGGGCTTCAGATTGTGCGACTGGTCGATCATGTACTCGATCGGCACGTCCGCCGCCGCGCTGCCCGCTCCGCCGCGCTCGTGCTCGGCGGCGGCGATCTCGAAAAAGATGCGGAAGAGCTGATACGGATCGATGCTGCCCATCGTCAGGTCGTCGTCGGCGTATTTGCGGTCGTTAAAATGAAAGCCGCCCAGCAGTTGCTCGTCGATCAAAAACGCGACGATGTGTTCGATGTTGGCGCCCGGCAGATGATGTCCCGTGTCGACCAGCACGCCCGCCCGCGGCCCCGCCGCTCGCGCCAACGCCGCCGCCATGCCCCAGTCCGCGATGTCCGTGTGATAGAAGGCCGGCTCGAACGGCTTGTATTCGATCAGCAGACGCATCGACGGCGGCATCGCCTCGTGAATTTCGCGCAGCCCCTCGGCCAGCCACCGCTTCCGCTGCCGCAGGTGCGCCTGGCCGGGGTAGTTCGTCCCGTCAGCCAGCCACAGGCTCAGCACGTCCGAGCCGACCACACGGCCGATCTCGATCGAGTCGCGCACGTGCTGGATCGCGCGCCGCCGGATCGCCGGGTCGCGGTTCGTCAGCGAGCCCCACTTGTAGCACGCGTCCTGAAACAGGTTGGGATTGATCGAGCCGATGCGCACGCCGCGCGCCGCGGCGTATTCGCCCACCTCGCGCGGTTCGGTCCCGCCTGGAAAGTCCCACAAGACGTGCACCGCAACGGTCGGACAGCAGCCCGTGAGCGCGTGCACCTGCGCGGCGTCGTCGAGCCTCTCGCGCCAATTCGTGGCGGCGGCGTCCTGCAGGAACTTGCCGAAGCGCGTGCCCGTGTCAGCATAGCCCCACGACGGCGTCTCGATCCGAAAGCGATCCAGCCGCTGCGCGACGCGCTCCTCATCCACCCGCCTGGCACCCACGGCTCACGCTCCGGATTCTTGGCGCGCTTGCTGAACGATCTCTTACGCCTTGCAGACACGAGGTTATGGCGCCAGCCCGCGCGCGGCAACTGCACACCAGCGCCGAGAGCACGCGGCACGCAGCTCCCGGTTCCCCGCCTGTCGTCAACCCCGCTTCGTTCCCACCGGGCGGTTTGGTAGAATCCAAGTCGCAGGTTCTCGGTCGATCGGCGGCTCAGGATGCGATCGCGCCCCAGCCGAGCCCCGAGCGTTAGCGAGGGGTTCGGCTGGGGCGTGCCTCCGGACTCGTCGCATGGCACCCGCGCGAACGGCGGCGATCTTCACCAAGTCATCAACACGTGTCTCCACTCCGGGCCCCTCCCTCGCGGTCGGGCCTCGGCCGGGGCGCCCCTTCGCGCAGCGGCGCCCGACACGCGCCTGTCGCGCAAGAGAACGCCCACGCGCATGGCGCCCAGTCCCCGCTACTTCGCGGCCGCAAGCAGCTCCCGAATCGCGATCGTGAGGATTTCTTCGCCCCCGCCGCGCTGCACGCCGACGCGCAGCGATTCGCCACGCATCAACCCCTCCCATCGGGCGGCGTCGAAACACTCGTCCACCGGCCGGCCATTGATCGAGCCGATCACGTCACCATCGCGGATTCCCGCCTTCTCCGCCGGCAGCCCGCTCATCACGCCGAAGACCTGTCCGCCAGTCGCGCAGCGCTGCATGCGAAAGCCCGCCGTGCGCAGCGGCGGCGCGACGATCGTATCCTTCGACGGTCGCGCGAAACGCAGCCGATGATGCTTCTGATCCAGCGTTAAGGCAAAGTGCTCAAGCGCCAAACCGCCCATCAGCGGAAACCCGATCGCGTCGTCTACGACGCCGTGCGGCGACTCGAACACCACGTCGCCGCACTTGAGCGCGCCATCCAGCCGGCACACCTGCGTCTTGAGCTCGCGGTCGACCGTGCGTGCGACCGGACCATCGACCGGACCCTGCGCCATCCCGCATTGCTTGACGACGTCTGGCGTGAACCGGAACCAGCCGGTCATGCCGGTGTCGAGCGTGAAATCGACGTCCTGCCCGCAGCAGTTCACCGCAATGACCGGGTGACTGTACGGCTGCCGCGGCGTGCGAAAGGTGACGATGTCGCGCCCGTTGGCTGCCGGCAGCTCGCCGCGCTCGATCCGCAGCCGCCCGTTCGGATAGTCAAACGTCAGCAACAGCTCGGCGAACATGCCAATCCCCAGCACGCCGTCGGCGCTCTCGCCCTGCGGCTGCGGAACCGCCAGCGCCCGCAGCCCGCGGAACTCGGCGTCCCCCAGCCGGAGCGACTCGATCGTGTGCAACGTCGCATCAAGCCCCTTTCCGCCGGGACTCGCCACCCGCACCCGAACGCCGCTGGACTTCGCCTCCGGCAATTCCAGCCGCTTCACGAACTCCGGCGACAGATAGATGCCCGGCGCACCGGTGTCGACGATCAGCCGCACGGGATGCTTGTCATTGATCCGCCCTTCGACGATCGCCCAGCCCAGGTCGCGCCTCAGCGGCAGCTCAACCGGCTCGTCCGGCACGCGCACCTCGCTCGCCAACGGCGACGGACCGCTGTGGCGGCTGATGACCTGTGCGTCAGACCGGGCGGCCAGCGCGGCGCAGACCGCGAGGAGAGCGACGCGATATCTCCAGGTGGACATTGGGTCGATCCCGGCGCGCGGACCCGGCTCAGCACCGCGCCGCCATGCTAACCCATGACGCCGCACGCCGCCGTTTCCGTCGCCAATTCCGCTGATCCAGGCGACGGCACACCGCTTTCGCGGGCGCAGGAGCGCATCCATCGTCCGCCGCGTGCTGACGCGCGCGGCTCTGGCAGCGACTGTGTCACCGGCCGTCGTTTCGTTACGAACAAACAAGTGAACGGCGCGCATTACTTGAGCCGCTACCAGAACCCACCACGAGAGTGATGGGTCCAGCCACCCCCCACTGGCGTGCGGGGTTCTGATAGGTGCTTTTTGTCACGGACGGCCCGACTCCGCCCAGCGCAAAGTGTCTGGCCTGACTCCGCCCAGCGCGGAGTGTCTGGCCTGACTCCGCCCAGCGCAAAGTGTCTGGCCTGACTCCGCCCAGCGCGGAGTGTCTGGCTTGACTCGGCCGGCGGCAAACACTGCGCGCCGCGCGGGCTGGCATCGGGTATTCTGGTCGGCGTTCGCGAGGCCACGTCTCATGTCACACGATCCGCCGTCGACCGTCACGATTCTCACCGACAGCTTTGAGCCGCCGGAGCGCATCGGCCCGTATCGCCTGTTGGACCGCAAACCGATCGGCGCGGGGGGCATGGGCGAGGTGTATCTGGCCGAGCAGGACACGCCGCGGCGGCGGGTGGCGCTGAAGATCATCAAGCTGGGTATGGACACGCGGCAGGTGATCGCGCGCTTCGAGCAGGAGCGCGAGGCGCTGGGGCTGATGGAGCATCCGAACGTCGCGCGGATTTACGACGCCGGCAGCACGCCGGAGGGCCGGCCCTATTTCGTGATGGAGTACGTCCGCGGCGTGCCGATCACGAAGCACTGCGACGAGCAGCGCTTGACCATCCGCCAGCGGATCGAGCTTTTTCTGGCGGTGTGCGACGGCATTCAGCACGCGCACCAGAAGGCGATCATTCATCGCGACGTGACGCCGCGGAACGTGCTGGTCGAGTTCGCCGACGGCCGCGCGACACCCAAGGTGATCGACTTCGGTCTGGCCAAGGCGCTCGGCGCGCGGCTGACGGATCGGACGCTGTCGCGCGAGGGCGGCGGATTCGTCGGCACGCTGCCCTACAGCAGCCCGGAGCAGGCCGGCGGGAACCGCGACATCGACACGAGGACGGACATCTACTCGCTTGGCGCGCTGCTGTACGAGCTGCTGGCCGGCGTGCCGCCGATTGATTTCGAGTGGGCCTCGCCGCTGGAAGATTGTCTGCGGCGGATTCGCGAGGCGGAGCCGCTGCCGCCGAGCGTGCGAGTTGGCCAGGGGAGCGTCGGCGTCCCGCCGGCCGATCCGAGCCGCGCGTCGGATCCGAGCCGCGCCCGTAAGGAAGCGGTTTCTCAGCCCAGCGCGCAGCAGCCGGCCGCCACCAGTGCAGTTATCACGTTTTCACATTCGCACATTAACACGCTGGCACACACCCGCCGCACCGACCCGCGCGGGCTCGTCCGCGAGCTGCGCAACGAGCCCGACTGGATTGTGATGAAATGCCTGGAGAAAGAGCGCGCCCGGCGTTACGAATCGCTGCTGGGCCAAGAACATCCGGATGTCGCGCAGAGCCTGAACAACCTGGCGAGCCTGTACCAGGTCCGGGGCGACTACAGCGCGGCCGAGCCGGTCTTGCGCGAGGCACTCGCGATGAAGCGCAAGCTGCTCGGCGACGAGCATCCGGGTGTAGCGGCTGGCCTGAACAACTTGGCCGTCGTGTTGGCGTCCAAGGGTGATTTTGCCGCTGCCGAGCCGCTGTACCGTGAAGCACTGGCCATCAAGCGGAAGACACTTGGTGATGAACATCCGGACGTGGCGGCCGGGCTGAACAATCTCGCGGCGCTGCTCCAAGCTGAAGGCGACTACACCGCAGCGGAGTCGCTCTTTCGTCAGGCGCTGGCGCTGTGCCGCGAGGTGTTGGGGGAATCGCACCCGAACGTGGCGAGCAGCATGAACAACCTGGCGCATCTGTTGCACAGGAGACATGACTACAGCGCGGCAGAAGAACTATACCGGGGAGCCCTCGCCAAGTACCGGCAATCGCTTGGGGACGAACATCCGCACGTGGCGAGCACGCTGAACAACCTGGCCGGATTGCTACAGGAGACGGGCAACTACGCCGCTGCTGAGCCGTTCTATCGAGAGTCGCTGACGATTCGGCGGAAGAGGCTGGGCAATGAGCATCCCGAAGTGGCGAACAGCCTGAGCAACCTGGCGAGCCTGCTTTACAGGAGCGGCAAGTACGCAGCAGCGGAGCCGCTGTATCGTGAAGCGCTCGACTTGTGCCGGCGAATACTCCCGCTCGGACATCTTCAGACGCTTTATCCGCAAGTCGGTTTGGGCGGGACATTGACCAAGCTTGGGCAGTTTGCTGAAGCCGAAGGCATGCTGCTGGAAGTGGCCAATACGTGCGAGCGTGTGCCCAACGCAAAGCGCATGCTTTGGGCAAGCGTACTTCGCGCGATGTACGACCTCTATTCCGCCTGGCACGCCGCCGAACCGGAAAAGGGCTACGACGGCAAGGCGGCCGACTGGCGCGCGAAGCTGGAGGAGTGGCGCGCCAGCACGCAACCCGCGACGACGCAATCGACGGCGACGCAGCCGACGACGCGTGCGTCCGCGACGCCGTAGTCGACGACTCCTGGCTTCATCGGAGCTGCGCGAATGGGCGCGCCGCTCGCGCGAATAAGCGCGTCCGTCGTCCGCCGCTTGCTGACGCGCGCGGCTCCGAACGGGATGCGCGGCTCGGCTCCAGCGCGCGGCTCCGCCCCTGCCGACGCGAACAGCCGTCGGCAGGGCACCCGCCGCGATCGGTGCTCCTGCCGCCCGCGATCGGCGTCAATTCGCCTCCGCTCTCGCCGTCGGCGGGAGACGCGCCGACTCGTTATCGGACCCACATACCACCCTGCAAGAAAAAAAGTCGCCCGGTCCTTGCATTTCTAGATTTCTGTGTTACACTATGAACATGCTCAATCTGAACACCGCCGCCAGCCGTTACCGCACCCGCCGGCCGAACCTCAGCCGCTCCGTCCGTCCGACAACAAACGCACCGCCACCGGCCCTAGTCGCACACACCCACAAAGACGTCGCTCTGCCCGTTCGTATCGCCCGGCACCAGGTCCGTCGCGCCGCTGATGAACGCGATCACGTCCCCGGCCGCCGAGAGCGCGTTGCTGACGCTGTTGCGATTGCCCGACGAGCCGTCGATGCCGATCGAAATGAGCTGCATCGCGCCGCTCGCCCGATCGACGCGCACCACGTCGAGCTGATCGGCCGATTTCTCGACGCCCAGATTCGTCGCCAGTGTCGAAAACGTGACGAACCGGCCGGTCTGCGAAAGCCGCGGCAGCCAGCTCGCCTCGTTGCCGGCCTCGCCGCCCGAGCTGCGGCTGACACGCTCCAGCGTGTTGGCCGGCATCGCCACCGCGTAAATCTGCGAGTCGCCGCCGGTGAATGCGACCACGTGCCCATCGCCCGAGATCGTCGGAGTCAGCGCACCGGCCCCGCCGTCATCGACCCACCGCGTCTGCCCCATATTCCGGTCGCGCACGTACGCCGAATAACCGTTCCCGCCGGCCGCCAGATTCGTCGGGTCGCCGCCGAACGCCGCCACGCGGCCGTCCGCCGACAGCGCCGGCCACAGCACGTGGCGGTCGGCGGCGGCGCCGCCGCTCGAGACGCTGACGCACTCGGCCTGGCCGGTCGCCAGATCGACGGCGTAGATTTGATAGATTCCGGCGGCTCCGCTGGGTCCGCCGCG
The DNA here is from genome assembly GCA_022072445.1 of Phycisphaerae bacterium. GTDB lineage: Bacteria > Planctomycetota > Phycisphaerae > UBA1845 > Fen-1342 > JAJVHV01. Next base: position 22,917 of record JAJVHV010000028.1, read on the forward strand.
GCACGCCAGCGCGATCGAGCTGCCGTCCGCCGAGAGCGCCGGCTGGCGCGACTCGTCGTCCGGCGCCAGCGAGATCAGGCGTGTTTCGCCGGTGACGCAGGAGTGGACATACACGTCGCCGAGGTTGTCCGCGTCCGCTCCGGCGAGCCGGGCGGCGGTTTCGAACGCGACGAGCGCTCCGTCGCCGGAGATGCTGACGTTGTCAACGGGCAGCGGGCTCTGAGCGCCGTCGCTGGTCAAGCTGACGCGCGTCACCGTGCCGGTCGCCAGCTCGCAGACGAACGCGTCGGCGACGCCGTTCGTGTCGCCCGGCACAAGGTCGGCCGCGGAGCTGACGAAAGCGACGAACTGACCGTTCGCGCTGACGGCGGGCCGGCTGGCGCCGCCGGTGGACTGCTCCTGACTCGGCGTCAGGTTGACGCGCGCCAGGGAGCTGGGGCAGCTCAGGCCGGTGTTGGAGCTCCCACCGCCGCCGCCACCGCCCGCGCCGCCGCCGCCACCGCCCGCGCCGCCGCCGTCACCGCCGCCCGTTGCGCCGCCGGTGGCGAACGCCCATATCGGACCGGCGGTCGAGCCGTGCACATTCCGCGCGACGACCTGCCAGGCGTAAAGCGAGCCAGTGCGCAGCGCGGCACTCGGACGAAATTCCGCGCTGAAAACGGTGGCGACGTACACCGCCGTGTGCTCGCCGAGCAAGACGTCATAGCTGTCGGCGTCGGGCACAGAGCGCCAGCGCAGCACCGTGTCAGCGGGCACTCCGGCCGCGCCGTCCTCGGGTTGCGGGCGGTCCGGCACCAGCGGCGGCAGGTGCGTCGCCGCCGTGCGGAAGCTCCACACGTCGGACGCGGTTTCCGCCAGTTCCCCTTCGGCGACAACGCGCCAGTAGTAAACGGTATCGAGCGCCAGTTCGGCGGGGGTGGTGAAGTCGGTGTCGATCGTCGTGCCCAGCGCGGGTGGATCGGCGGCGGTCCCAAAATGGACGCGGTAGCGCAGCGCGCCGGGTGAACCGGTCCACTCCAGGCGCAGGCGCGTCGGCAGTCCGGACGCACCGTCGGCCGGAAACGCGGCGACCGCCGGCCGCGGCGCGTTCGAGTCGGCGGTCGTGCGGAACTGCCACTGGCGCGAAGATTGCACGCCGTCGGCGTTGACGGCGACGACGCGCCAGTAGTAGGTACGGCCCTCGCGCACGTCCGGCAACGAAGCAAGCGCCGGCGTGTAAGCGCTGGCGAGGTACGCCGGCGTCGGCGTGCTGCCGAAGTACACGTCGTAGCGCTCGGCCCGCGGCGCCGCCGACCAGTTGAGCGCCGTGCCGAGCGGGACGCCCACGTCGTCGTGGGCGGGCGAGGGATTGAGCGGCGCATCGGGTTTGTCCGCCGGACAGGCGGTGCGGAACGAGTAGACCTCGCTGGCGGCGCTGCGGCCGTCGAGCCAGTGGGCGTCGACGCGCCAGAAGTACGTCGCGCAAAGCGCCAACCCGTCAGCGCTATAGGACGTGCTGGTCAGATTGTAAAGGAAGTGCGGCGGATTCTCGGTTCCCAGGTGCAGCGCGTAGTAGTCGGGTGCGCCGCTTGCGTTCCAGCGCAGCGTGGTGCTCGTGCCGTCAACACGCTCGCCAGGACTGAGACGGCCGGGAGCGGGGATCGAGTTGTTGCCGGGTTCGACGTCCGATGCATGCTGACTCGAATCCGCCGAATTGTCAGCCAGGTCTGTGTTGGTCGGGCAGCCGGCCAGCACGGCCGCCGCCGCCGTGACACTGAGCAACGCCCATGGCGCCTTCATGACGAGCCCTTTCGATGAGGATTGCCGCGCGAGATGCGGAGTTAGCAAGGCAGGGGAACATCACGTCACCACTCATCCGAAATCGTCGGGCCACCCGACTGACCAGTCAATTGGGGAATCGTGTGGCTGCGGAATTCGCACTCACTCGGAGCGATTTCGGCGATGGCCCGGGCAGTGTCCGGATCGCCACTCGACCGCTCACGGCCGGCGCCGGGATCGGATAGAATCCGCGGTCTTTCCCGGACCACGTCGGCCGGGAGCAAGGGAGTCGAATCGAGTGCCAGCGCGGCACGGAGAGCGTGCAGATGCCTGTACCCACCGATCGGAAGTACGCCAAGACGCATGAGTGGTTTCTCGCGCAGGGCGACGTCGTCACCATCGGCATCACCAAGTTCGCCGCCGACGAACTGACCGACGTCACCTACGTCGAGCTCCCCGCGGCCGGGAAGGCGGTCGCGGCCGGCGAGAGCTTCGGCGAGATCGAGTCGGTCAAAGCAACGAGCGGACTTTACTCGGCGATCAGCGGCACGGTGCTGGAGGTCAACAAGAAGCTGGCCGACAAGCCGGAGCTGGTGAACAACGACTCGTTCAACGAGGGCTGGATGATCCGCGTGAAGTGCAGCGATCTCAGCCCGCTGTCCAAGCTCATGGACGCCGCCGAATACGATCGTCAGACCAGCGTCTGACGCGTGCGTCCGAGAAAAAGCCGCGGCCGGCGATGAGGCAACGCAACGTCCGGTGGCGGCGTCCGTCGGGCAGGCAGTCGCCTGCCCCACTCCTGGCAGGGAATCGCTCAACATGCCCGGCAGAACATTATCATCGACAGGTGTTGACCCATCATTGCATCCCGATGCGGCGCGCGGCACGACCGCCGGCGTCGAGCGGGAGGAGACAGGTTCGCTCATGAAGACCGCTGACTCCGGCTCCGCCTCGCTGGCGTTCACCGACGGTTTCTCGCGACGACACGTCGGCCCCGGCGACGCCGAGGTGCGCGACATGCTGGTGGCGCTCGGCTGTCCTTCGCTCGACGTGCTGATGGAGCACACCGTGCCGGCGGGCATCCGCCTGCGGCGCGGGCTGCAGCTCGCACCGGCGCTGACCGAATACGAGGCGCTTCAGGAGCTACGCCGCTATGCCGCCGAGAACCGCGTGCTACGGTCGCTGATCGGGTTGGGCTACTACGACACGATCACGCCGCCGGTCATCCTGCGCAACGTGCTCGAAAACCCGGGCTGGTACACGCAGTACACGCCGTACCAGGCGGAGATATCGCAGGGTCGCCTTGAGGCGCTGCTCAACTTCCAGACGATGGTCGCCGACCTGACCGGCCTGCCGCTGGCCAACGCGTCGCTGCTGGACGAAGCGACGGCGGCGGCCGAGGCGATGCACATGTGCCTGGCGATCCGCTCGGACGAGTTCGACGCCGGCCGCCGATCGTTCTTCGTGGCGTACGACTGTCATCCGCAGACCATCGCCGTCGTGCAGACGCGGGCCCGGCCCCTGGGTATCGAGGTGGAGGTGGTCGACCCGGCTGCGCTGCTGGACGACGGCGGCAAGCGGTTAGAGCGCGGCTTCGGCCTGCTGCTCCAGTATCCGACGACCGACGGCCGCGTCGAGTGCTATCGCGAGCTGGCGCAGCAGGCGCATGCCAGCAACGTCCTGGTCGTCGCGGCGACCGATCTGCTCGCGCTGACGCTATTCAACCCGCCGGGAGAGTGGGGCGCCGACATCGCGCTCGGTTCGGCGCAGCGTTTCGGCGTGCCGATGGGGGCCGGCGGGCCGCACGCCGCCTTCATGGCGACGCGCAGCGAATTCGCCCGGCAGATGCCTGGCCGCATCATCGGCGTCTCGAAAGACGTGCATGGGGCGCCGGCGTATCGGCTGGCGATCCAGACGCGCGAGCAGCACATTCGCCGCGAGAAGGCCACCAGCAACATCTGCACGGCGCAGGTTCTGCTGGCGGTGATGGCGAGCATGTACGCGGTTTATCACGGACCGGACGGGCTGCGGGCGATCGCGACGCGCGTGCGGGCGCTGACGCAGACGCTGCGGCGCGGGCTGCTGGTTCAGGGGCACGCCATCGCCGAGGACCTCGTGTTCGACACGCTGCGCGTGCGGCCCGCGGGGCGCGGCGCGGCGGAGGTGATGGCGGCGGCGCTGCGGCGCGGCGTGAATCTGCGCGATTTCGGCGACGGGACGCTGGGCGTCTCGCTGGATGAGACCTGCGACGCACAAGTCGTCGCCGAGGTGCTGGCGGCGTTTGGCGGGAGCGCGGGCGAAGCGGACGTGGCGGGTGTCGCGAAGCTCGCGGCGGGGGCACGGCTCGACATTCCGCCCGTGTTCGAGCGCCGCAGCGCCTATCTGACGCATCCCGTGTTCAATGCGTATCACTGCGAGCACGAGATGCTGCGCTACATCAAGCGGCTGGAGTCGCGCGACCTGTCGCTGACCACGTCGAACATTCCGCTCGGCTCGTGCACGATGAAGCTCAACGCGGCCGCCGAGATGCTGCCGGTGACGTGGCCGGAGTTCGGCCGCATTCACCCGTTCGCGCCTGTGGAGCAGACCCGCGGGTACCAGCGGTTGTACCGCGATCTGGAGCGCTGGCTGGCGGAGATCACGGGTTTTGCGGCGGTCTCGCTTCAGCCGAATGCCGGGTCGCAAGGGGAGTACGCGGGGTTGCTGGCGATTCGCGCATTTCATGCAAGCCACGGAGCCACGCAGCCACGCAGCCACGAAGGGAGAGCGACGGAGGGTGTGGAGAGCAGCCGCCCCCGGTCGAACTCAGCGCGCGACGTGTGCCTTATTCCGGTTTCGGCGCATGGGACGAACCCGGCCAGCGCGGTCATGGCCGGATTCCGCGTGGTGCCCGTCAAGTGCGACGCCGGCGGCAACGTCGACATTGCCGACCTGCGGGCGCGGGCCGCGGAGCACTCCGACCGGCTCGGCGCGCTGATGATCACGTACCCGTCGACGCACGGCGTGTTCGAAGAGGGCATTCGCGAAATCTGCGAGATCGTCCACGAGCACGGCGGGCAGGTCTATATGGACGGCGCGAACATGAACGCGCAGGTCGGGCTGTGCCGGCCCGGCGACATCGGCGCTGACGTGTGCCATCTCAATCTGCATAAGACCTTTTGCATCCCGCATGGCGGCGGCGGACCGGGAATGGGGCCGATCGGCGTGGCGCCGCACCTGGCGCCGTTTCTGCCGGGACATCCGGTGAATGAAGAATGCAGAATGCAGAATGCAGAACGGGACACGCGTGGAGAGAAGCCGCCCTCGGCTGCACTCAGCAACGCGGCCGGGCGACGCGATAACGAATTGTGTGGAGAGCAGCCGCCCCCGGCTGCACTCCACGCCACCTCATCGGAGAAACGCCCGAGCACAGGCCATGATTCTGCATTCTGCATTCATCATACTGCATTCCCCACTGGTCCTGTCTCGGCCGCACCGTACGGCAGCCCCAGCATCCTGCCGATTTCGTGGATGTATATCCGCATGATGGGCGCCGAGGGGCTGAAGCGGGCCACGCAGGTCGCGATTCTGAATGCGAACTACATGGCGGCGCGGCTGGAGCAGCACTATCCGGTGCTCTACAAGGGGCGCGAAGGCCGCGTGGCGCACGAGTTCATTATCGACTGCCGCGCGTTCGAGAAGTCCGCCGACGTGAAGGTCGAGGACATCGCCAAGCGGCTGATGGATTATGGCTTTCACGCCCCGACCATGTCGTTTCCGGTGCCGGGCACGCTGATGATCGAGCCGACCGAGAGCGAGTCGAAGGCCGAGCTCGATCGGCTGTGCGACGCGCTGATCGCGATCCGCGGCGAAGTCCGGGCCATCGAGGAGGGCCGGCTCGACCGGCGCGACAACCCGCTCAAGCACGCGCCGCACACGGCGGCGGCGGTGACGGCGGACAAGTGGCCGCACGCCTACGCGCGGCAGCAGGCCGCCTACCCGGCGCCGTGGACTCGGCAGCACAAGTTCTGGCCGGCGGTGGGCCGGATCGACAACGTCTACGGCGACCGGCATTTGTTCTGCACGTGTGTGCCGGTGGAGACATCGTTCACGTGACGATCTGGTTGTGCCGCGGCGACAAGGAGTAGGGTGGATTGGCCATCGGCTGTTGGAGTTTGGTTGACGCATGTTGACGGTTCGAGAGCTTAAGTCCATCGCCCGCGCGCGACTTGCAGATGCGCGAGCGCTTTTGGCTGCGGATCGCTACGACAGCGCGATCTATCTGGCTGGATACGCGATCGAGGTGGCGCTGAAGGGACGATCATGCCGGACGTTGCGCTGGACTGAATTTCCGCTGACAGATTCCGAGTTCAAGGGTCTGACCAGCTTCAAGACGCACGATCTCGACCGGCTGCTTCGGCTTTCAGGTGTAGAGGCCCGGATCAAGCGCGACCACATGAACGACTGGGTGATTGTTAAGAAATGGGACTCCGAAGCGCGTTATCATCCTCCAGGGCAGGCAACGAAGGCGGACGCTGAGCGGATGCTCGCAGCGACGTCCGTGTTGCTGAGGACGCTATGAGAGAATTGGCCGAGAATCTCCGAATCTTCGAGCGCAGAGTGACTGAGGAGAAGGGGCCGTTCGTACTCTTCGCACTGTTCCTGCGCGAGAATGCGCCGAATCGCTGGGACCTGGTCGTGTCCGCCCCCTGGATCGACACCGACGAATACGCGGCCCTTGAATATCTTTCCGACAAGCTTCGCACCCACTTGACGGAGCCGGAGTTGGTGGCGATTTCCCGCATCGCGCCCGTGCCCAGCACTGATCCACGCCTCAGCGACGTTCAGCGCGCGCTCAATTGCTCTCACGCCATCGTCGAAGTCCGCAACTGCGAGTTCTTCGGCCTGGCGATCGCGCACGCGTTCATCATTACCTCGCGCAAAGCAAAACCGCGGCGCGCATCCCCACGACCGCGCCGTCGCTCCCGGGCTGTCGCCTCACGGCGGAAGTGAACCCGGATTGTCCCACATCGCGAATTAGCGCGTGGTACGCCGCAGGTCGCTCAGATACCCGCGCGCTTCGGCCAACACGCGCTGCGAAACCTCCGCGATCGTCCCGTCCAGAATCGCTCCGGCCGACTCGTGGTGCCCGCCGCCGCCGAAGCGCTGCGCCAGGGCCAGCACGTCGGTGCCGCGTTCGCCGCGGAAGTTCATGCGGATTTTGCCGCGGTTTCCTTCGCTGAAAAGGATGGCGATGGAGATGCCCTCGATCGAGCGCGGCACGTTCACCTGGTCGTCGATGTCGGCGGCGTTGCAGCCCGCGGCCCGGATTTCGTCGAAATCGGCCGTGCTCCAGGCCAGCGCGCCGTCGTCGCTGACGCGTGTGTTGCCATAGATCACGCGCAGCAGCTCGAACTCGCCCTTGCTGAAGCTGCGGTGCAGCCGCTCGCACAGGTGCGGAATGTCCACGCCGGCCTGCGCCAGCTCGTGCGCCACGTCGAGGCTTCGCGGCGTCGTGTTCGGCAGCGAAAAGCCCTGCGTGTCGGCGTGAACGCCGGCGTACAGCAACGTCGCGATTTCGCGCGTCATGCGGCAGTCCAGCGCTGCCAGTACCTCGTACACCATCTCGGCCGCGCTGCTGCGGTCGCCGTCGACCCAGTTGTAGCGTCCGAAGCCGATGTTGGTGGCGTGGTGGTCGACGTTCGCCACCGGCAGCGACGGATACGCCTCGAGCTTGCCCTCCAGGTTCACCCGCGCCGCCTTGGCCGTGTCCACCGCGATCAGCAGGTCGCACGCGGCGATCTCCTCGCGGCTGGCCGGGGCGATCGGCACGCTGTCGGCCAGAAACGTCAGCTTGCGCGAAACCGAGCCGGGAGGCATCGAGACGACCACCTGCTTGCCCAGGCCGCGCAATCCGAGGCAAAAGCCGCCGATCGAGCCGATGCAGTCGGCGTCGGGCGTGACGTGGCCGGCCAGAGCGATCCGCCGTGCCGCGCGGATGGCCTCGCGAAGATCCGCGGGAACGACGCCAGTTTCCATACGATTCACGTATCACGCCTCGTCATGTTTTCGCCCTCCTCGTTGCTTGGCATCCCACCGGCGCCGGCCCAGCAAGCCGCCCGCCTCAATCGTCGCCGCCGTCGTCCGCGTTCGACTCGCCGACCTCATCGAGGTATTTCTGAAACGCGGCCATCTGATAGGAAATGAAGCAGAACGCGTGATTCAGGGCGATGTATTCCAGATCGTCCTTGTCGCCGGAGGCGTCTTTCCGCAGTTCGTAGAGTTTCGCGAGGATGGTTTCGGGTTTCATGTTTCGGTCTTGTCAGGGGGCCACCATGGCCCGATTCCGGGTCACGAGTGTAAAAGCGATTCGGCGCGGCCGCCACTCGTGGTTGCGTTTACCGTGAAGCGCAGCGCCTCTGCGAGGGCTCGAGGCGAGGCTGGGCGCGAGGATCGAGCTCGCGGCGCGAAAAACCCGCTCTGGCCAGCCGAATATTCGGTCGATTAGCATGTCTGGGGCAGCCCGCGCAGTGGGCGCATCAGCGGCGGCGAAGCCGCGTGTCGAAGGAGCAACCATGCGAATGAGCCGCGTTGCACGGGGCATACAGGCACGACCCGTCGAGCCGACGTGCCGGCGGTTGCGGACGTTTTGCGCACCGCTCGCGGCGCTGGCTGTGCTGTTGCCCGCGATGCCCGCCGCCGCCGAAATCCTCTCGATTCAGGGATCCAGCGCCGTCTCGGTGCAGGAATTCCGCTCGGGCGCGGCGGGCGATCTGAGCGAGTCGTTTGACGACTATCCGGCGACGAGCGGCACGCTGCCGATCCGGGTGAACGCGCGGCTGATCACGACGGGCGACGAGCTGGCCGCCGCGATCGCCGCGGCCCAGTTCGCCGATCCGCTGACACTCGACCAGCCGAACCCGGAGGAGTTCGCCATCAATCTGGCATTGAACAGCCTCACGCCGCGGACGCGTTACGAATCGACGGCCCGCTGCGAGGAGGTGCGCCGCGCGCGGCTCAGTGCGGCCGATCTGCCGCCGCTGCGCGTGGGGCAGCGCGGGACGATCGAGGGCCGGCTGTTTCTGGATGGCGCGCTGGCGATCTATGCGGCGCAACCCGGCCGCGATCTGACCGGCAACCGCGTCTCCCTGAAGATCAACATCGCCTACGCCGACGACGCCGGCGCGGAGGCGATCGTGTTCGACGGCGGCGTCGAGCTGAACGGCGCGGCCGGCGGCGGCGTGTCGGTCAGCGTCGAGGGCGATCTGCCGTTCGATTCGCTCGTGCTCTCGGATGCGTCCGACGCGCTGGACCCGTTCGGCGTTTTCCACATTCTCATCATCCCGCCGCTGGAGCTGCCGTACACCTATTCCGCAGTCGTGGGTCTGCCTTATACGCTGCGGGCGAGCATCGTGGTTGACGCGGCGAACGTCGAGAGCGGCTCGGGTGTGGCGGCGGTGATCGGCGCGCCGACGGACGCGATTCGCGACGTCGTCGACGCGACGCAGGGCGGCACGGCTTCGTCCCGCGCGGTGGGGCTGCTCGAACAGGCCCGCGCCGACGCCGGATCGGCAAAGCGCGCGGCACCGGCCGGCGACGGGAGCGCCGGCGATGGACGCGATGCCGCGGGTGAGACTGGCTCGGCGCCCGCGCTGTGCGGGCTGCTCGGGATGGAATGCTCGCTGGTGCCGCTGGCGCTGTGCGCGCTTCGGGCGGCGAGGCTCACCGGGGTGCGGGGCCGACCGCGTCCGTAAGCACTGACCGTGGACGCTGAAGTGCAACGCCGATGTTATGGCGCGCGGGCCGGGAACGGCATGTCGGGTGTGAGAATCAGGGCGCGGTTGCGGCGGATGAAATCTTCCCACTCGGTCTGCATCTCGCCGGCGGTATCGATGAACAGCCGCACGAGCTCGGGGTCGAACTGGCCGCCGGCCTGGGAGCGAACCTCCTCGATCGCGTCGGCGATGCTGCGCTGCGGGCGATAGGCCCGGCCGCTGGTCATCGAATCGAACGCCTCGGCGATCGCCAGGAGTCGCGAGCCGATCGGGATGTTCGGTCCGATCAGCCCGTCGGGAAAGCCGGTGCCGTCGTAGCGCTCGCGCAGGTGGCGGATGATGACCAGCTCGGTGTCGAAGACGCGCAGCGGCTCGAGAATCTTGCAGGTCAGCAGCGGCACCTGGCGGACGATCGCCGCTTCGGCCTCGGTCAGCGACCCGCGTTTGAGAAGAATGTGGTCGGACACGCCGATCTTGCCCAGGTCGTGCAGCATGGCGGCGTTGGCGACGCGTGTGCGGAGCGACTCGGACCAGCCGGCGCGGCCCGAAAGGCACTCGATGTAGTAGCGGACGCTGAGCGAGTGCCGCGCGGTGTAGGAGTCGCGCGCTTCGAGCGCCTGGACCAGCGCCCAGATGCTTTGAAGGCAGAGCTCCTTGGTCTGCATGCTGAGCGAGACCACTTGCTTCTGAAGCAGGTCCACATCTTCCATCTGTACCGAAGGGCCGGTCGCGGGAAACGTGACGTCGCGCGCCGTGCGAACGCGGTCGCGCCCGTCGCTCTTGGCCGCGTACAGCGCCTGGTCGGCCAGGTTGATCATATCGACCGGCGAGTTGATCCGCGGGTCGGTGCTGGTGACCAGCCCCAACGACGCCGTCACACGCAACTGCGGACATTCGAGAAGCTGCACGCTGCGCGAGAGCGACGAGCGGACGCGTTCGGCGAGCTGAAGGGCATCGTCGTGCTCGGTCTGCGGCAGGATGATGGCAAATTCCTCGCCGCCGTAGCGCGCCACCAGGTCGATGTCGCGGACGAGGCTCTTGAGGTGCTTAGCGGTGCCGCGCAGCACGAGGTTGCCGACTTCGTGGCCGTAGGTGTCGTTGACGGCCTTGAAGTGGTCCAGGTCAAGCATGATGAGCGACAGCAGCCCGCCGTAACGCCGGGTGCGCGAGAATTCGAGATCGAGCTGATTGCGGAACTGGGAGTGGTTCCACAGTCCGGTGACGCCGTCGGTCAGGGCGGCGTTGCGGAGGCGGTCTTGAAGCTGGCTGATGCGGATGCCGTTGCGGATGCGGGCGCAGAGCTCCGCCATGTCGCAGGGTTTGGAGATGTAGTCGTCGGCCCCGGCGACCAGGGCGCGGGTCTTGAACTCCTGGGTGTTTTCGACGCTGACGATGACGAAGTAGGTGCCGTGGAGCGAGTCGTCGGAGCGTACCTCGCGGCACAGCTCGATGCCGTCCATGTCGGGAATCTGAAGGTCGCAGAGCACGACCCGCGGGCGGTGGTCGCGAATCTGACGCAGCCCCTCCCCGGCCGACTCGGCCTGCACGACGCTGTATTGCTCGCGCAGAAGCCGCGCCCGCAGCAGCGCCCGCTGGGCGGGATCGTCCTCGATGATGCACACGTCGACTTTGGTGTCGTGGCTCATCAGCGATCCGGTCACGCCATGCCTGTCAGGAGCCCGCGGCCACGGTGGATGCGGCGGCACCGACATCGTCGTATCGGCTCGCCTGCGCCCATGTATCAATTATCGAATTCAACGATGGCCCGGAGCCAGGGTCAGGAAATGCGCGGTGGGTGGTTGCGAAGGGTGCGGACGAATATGATATGAGACTTTGGGCGCTCTCCCGGCGGCGTGTGCGCCCGGGGCGCCCGGACCAGGAAGTACACAGAGGGAATCGCAACGTGAAAGCTCAGGGTCTCATGCTGTCGGTGCTGGGGGTTATTTCGGCGGTCACGTGGCTGACGGTGCTGACCAGCCAGGCGCAGGATCAGCCCGCGGGTGGTGCGGGCTTCAAGCCGGCGGCGCCGCGCGAGGCGCTGATGGAGTGGCACGAGAAGGCGTTCAACAACGCGCGAAAGGCCGTCAGCGGGAAGAAGGCCAAGGACCTGGCCGAGAACGCGTGGCTGCTGTCCGAACTGGCGAACGTGAACGGCTTTCACGGCGAGAATGATGATTACCGGAACTGGGCCCGGGAGGTGAGCACAAAGGCGGCGGAGCTGGCGGCGGCCGGCAAGGAGAAGCAGTTTGACAAGGCCGCCGAGATCGTGAAGGGGCTGAACGCGACGTGCAAGTCGTGTCACGACGTGTACAAGAAGCGCGACTGACGGTCAGGTCCGGGAATGACCGCAGTGCGGAGGCAACGATGAGCCAGCGAATCACGCTGCAGACGCTGGGCGAGCTGAAATCCGCCGGCCGAAAATTCGCCATGCTGACGGCGTACGACTTTCCGACGGCGCAGGCCGCGCAGCAGGCCGGCGTTCACGCCCTGCTGGTCGGCGACTCGATGGGGACGGTTCTTCTCGGGCACACGTCGACCCGCGGCGTGCCGCTGAATCTCATGGTCATTCTGGCCGAAGCGGTGCGGCGCGGCGCACCGGACGTCTTTCTGGTGGGTGATCTGCCGCACGAGACCATGCAGAGCTGCGAGACGCTGTGCGCGGGAGCGCGGCGATTCACGCGCGAGGCGGGCTGCGACGCGGTCAAAGTCGAGGCCGGCATCGAGCACGTCGCGTGGATCGCCGAGCTGGCGCGCGGCGGCGTGTGCGTCATCGCGCACATCGGTCTGCGCCCGCAATCGGTTCTCTCGCCCGACGGCTACCGCGCGCAGGCCCGCGACGCCGACGGCGTCCTGCGGTTGGTGGACGACGCGCGGGCGCTGGTCGACGCGGGCGCCGCGATGCTGCTGATCGAAGCGGTTCCGCCGGACGCATCGGCGGCCGTGCTGCGTGAAGTGTCGGTGCCGGTGATCGGCTGCGGCGCGGGACCCGCATGCGACGGGCACGTCGTCGTGACCGAGGACATGCTGGGGTTGACGACCGTGCGTCCGCCGCGGTTTGTGCCGGTGCACGCGGCGCTGGGCGCGGAGCGCAGTGCGGCGATGCGGCGCTGGGTCGAGGAGATCGAGGCGGGCACGTACCCCGGACCGCAACATCTGTACCCGATGCGGACCGCGCCCCAGCCGCAGACCACGACATGAGCCTGCCGGCCGCACCGAGTGTCTGTCCGGCGTGCGGCGTTGGGCCGAGACGGTCGTTTGAGCTTTCCAACGGTTTTCCACTGCTGCGCTGCCCAGAGTGCGGGATGGGCTGGTGGGATTTTCCGGCACTCGATCCGGCGGCTTTCTATGATCGCGACTATTTTCAGTCGAGCGACGCGGCCAAGGGGTACGACGATTACGCCTCGCTGGAAGCTGGATTGCGCATCACGGCGCGCGCGCGGCTGCGGCGGATCGAGCGCCTGGCCGGCCGTGCCGCAGGGGCGAACGGCCACGGCGCGGCGACGCTGCTGGACGTGGGGTGCAGCACGGGGACGTTTCTGGACGAAGCGCGGCGGCGCGGCTGGGACGTGCGCGGGCTGGAGGTGAGCGACTACGCAGCCGGCGTGGCGCGCGCCCGCGGGATGGCCGTGCAGTGCGGCACGATCGACGACGCGGCACCCGCCGATGCGAGTCTCGACTGCGTGACGCTGTGGGACGTGATCGAGCATCTGCGCGTGCCAGCGAACGCCATCGCGGCGGCGGCGCGCGGGCTGCGCGCGGGCGGCGTGCTGGCGCTGTCGACCGGCGACCTCTCGTCGTGGTGTGCGCGTCTGAGCGGGCCGCGCTGGCACCTGTTCAATCTGCCCGAACATCTGTACTTTTTCACCGCCAAGTCGCTGCGCCTGCTTCTCGAGCGCGCCGGGCTGAGCGTGCGGGCGGTGCGACGGGAAATCACCTGGTTTCCGATGGGCTATCTGACCGAACGATTGTCCAAGACGCTCCTGGGCGGGCGGCGGAAGCCGCGTCGCCGGGGCGGCTGGGTTGTGCCGATCACGCTTTTCGACATCATCAGCGTCTATGCCGTCAAGCGACCATGAGCCGTCAAGCGAGACGTAAAACCGCCTGGCGCCGCCGCGGAATCGGCGTGCGTGGCACGCCGGTTGCAATGTGTCTTAACGCGGCGGGTGCACCGCCCATGCGAGCGAGTGAAACGTGGATGCGTCGACGATCACACTCTGCATCACGGCGGCGACGATCGGTTTCGTGCATACGCTGGCCGGTCCGGACCACTATGTGCCGTTCGTCGCCATGGCGCGGGCCGGCCGCTGGTCGCTGCGCTGGACCGTGCTGATCACGCTGTTGTGCGGGCTGGGTCACGTGTTCAGCTCGGTGATTCTGGGGATGATCGGAATCGCGGCGGGCCGCGCGGTTGAAGAGCTGGTGCACATCGAGTCGTGGCGCGGCGACCTGGCGGGCTGGCTGCTGCTGGCGTTCGGAATCGCGTACGCGGCCTGGGGGCTCCGCCGCGCGTGGCGGAACATCCCGCACCGTCATCTGCACGTACACGCCGATGGCACTGCCCACAGCCACGAGCACAATCACCACGGCGCGCACGTTCACGTTCACACGGCCGAATCCGGCCGCGCCAGCCTGACGCCCTGGATCATCTTCACGATCTTTGTGTTCGGCCCGTGCGAACCATTGATACCGCTGCTGATGTATCCAGCGGCGACATCGGGCCTGGTGAACACGGCGGTCGTCGCGACGGTGTTCGGGGTGGTGACCATCGGCACGATGCTGGCGGTGGTCTCGGCGCTTTATTGCGGCCTGGGGGCGATCCGCGTGAGCGGATTGGAGCGCTACGCGCATGCGGCGGCCGGCGCGACCATCGCGCTGTGTGGGCTGCTGATCCAGTGGGGGTTGTAGCCGCGGTGAATGGCGAATGGCGAGTTAAGAATAACGAGTTGAACTGCGACGGCGGAATTCGTTGTTCGCCATTCGTTATTCGCTATTTATCCGCGTGGCGACGGAGGGCCAACGCTACCGGACACGCGAGCGCTTGACCCGGCGCGGCGAGCGCGTGACATTCTCGCGGCCGGCAAGCCGATGCGCCCGCCGCGAGGCGGCGGCAACACGGCGCCCCGCGGCTCGTGAGGTGTCCGATGGAAGTGAGAATGGACCTGGCCCAGATTCGAATCTCGGACACGCACGAGAACCAGCTCATCGTGCTGCGCGAGCGCGACGGCGAGCGCGTCCTTCCGATTGTGATCGGGACGAACGAGGCACAATCGATCGACCGCCGGCTGAAGGGGCATCAGCAGGCCCGGCCGATGACGCACGATCTGCTGGCCAACGTGATCGACACGCTCAGCGCCGAGCTGGAGAAGATCGTGATCAACGATCTGAAACATCACACGTTTTACGCCAAGCTGGTCATCCGGCAGAACGGGCGCGTCGTCGAGGTCGACAGCCGGCCGTCTGACGCGATCGCGCTGGGCGTGGCGGGCGAAGTGCCGATCTACGTCGAGGAGCACGTGCTGCGGGCGGCGACGAATTGACTTGACGCTCCGTTCGCGCGGTTTTTCCGGGCCGGCGTGTCCCCGCGCCGGTTGCGTCGAACCGTTCCCCCCGCTACCTGGCGCGACGCGCGCAGCACCGCGTTACGCCACGCAGAATCAAATAGGCAACGAAGATGGTCACCGCGGTCAGCGCGGCGCCCGCGATCGGGTTCAGCGTGAACGAGCCGTGCCGCGACGACCGCACGTAGCGTTCCAGCGCGTCAATGTCGATGCGGTAGGTCACGTCGCCCAGCAGCCGCCGCGCATCCTGCGGGTCGACGCGGTGGCTCGCACTGCGCGGCGCTGATTCCAGCACGCGGGCCGCGATCGCCCGCCACTCGTCGGCCGACCGGTCGGCCACGTCGCTGCCCCAGCGGTGCACATCGTGCGCCAGCGATTCGATCCGTTCGGCCAGTTCCACGGCCGCGCCGCGGCGCGCCACGCGCTCAAGCTCGCGCTCCGCGCGTGCATCGAGCCCGCCCGTCGTCGCAACCGCGTCGGCAGCACCGCTCTGGCGCAGTGTGCCGCGGCCGACGATCACCAGCTCGTCGGGCGCGCCCAGATCTTTGCATTTGGCCGTGGACTCTGCGCCTTCGACCTCGGCGACGGCGAACGGCCGCGTTTCGAGCTGGGTCCGCCGCAGGGCCAACATCGCGGCTCCGCCGACCGCCGCGAGCGCCAGGCCCGTCAGCAACATGCGCGGCCAGGGGTTTGGAATGGTCAGCGGGTCTTTTCGTCGAAACATGTGAGTCTTCCTGCGTCGATCAGACCACCACCGTGCGGCTGTAGCGCGTCTTGGGCCACAGCAGCAGCGTGACCGCCAGCGAGCCGAACGCGGCCATCGGAATCAGCGGGATGGCCTTGCCCAAGTCGCGGAACTGATCCCACTCGCCGTCGTTCACCAGCAGCCGGACGCTCTCGGCCGACGGTCCGACGACGAAAAACGCGCACGCCATTGCACAGATCGTGCCGACCAAGCCGCGCGCGAAGTGCGCGCCGCCGTCGTTCCGCCGCGAAAACGCCAGCCCGGCGCCGCCCACCACGATCGGGGCCAGCACCAGCAGCGGGTGAATCGCAAAGTCCTGCCGCTCGCCGTTTTTTAACAGCGTCAGCTTGCGATCGGCCAGCACAAAGCCGCTGCCGCGCCCGGACAGATCGACGGGGCGATCGACGCTGTAGGCCACGGCCAGCAGCACGCCGAAGAGCAGCAGCAGTTTTCCGACAAACGCCAGGCCCGCGTTCGCGGTCCGGCCGACGAATGAGGGCGCGGCCACGTCCATCTGCGGATTGGCTCGCGGCATCTGCACCGCGGACCTGCGCGAACCGCGCGAGGCTCCCGGACCGCGGAAGAATCCACAGACCAGGGAGACGACGACCGCGGCACTCAGCCCGAAGATCGCACCCGCCAGCTCTTCATCCTGCAGATTCTCGACGCTCATGAGCGTGATCATGCCGCCCGCCAGCGTCAACCCGGCCGACATCACCGCCCAGCGCATCGTCCCGCGCCACAACGGCAGACGATACTCCTGGAACGACTTGATCAGCCAGAACGGCAGCCAGGCGACACCCGCGAACATGAAGAACATCAGCGGGGCAAACACTTCGTCGCTGCGCGGCTGGGCGATGACCAGCGCGAAAAAGCAACCCACCGCCGCGATCAGCGAAACCGTCGCCAGGATGCCCGATGCGAAACGCAGAACGGGGTTGCGCGGCTGCCGCGGCGCCTCGGCGGCCGGCTCGTCGTGCTCGTCACGAAAGCCCGCCTCGATCACCACGAACGGTCCATCCGTCGCCTTGCCCCGCCGATCGATCTCCGGCGCGGACGGAGCTGCTCCCGCGGCCGCCGGTCGCCCACCACCCGCCACACCCGTGGTACGCGGCGCGGCGCTCCGCGGCCACATGGCGGCGGCGGTCTGCGTGAGCAGCGACAACGCCGCGCACGCCCCGGCCGCGACCACGGGCTGCGTACGCGTCATGCCGCCGGCCACGAAGCCGATCACCGCCGGCCAGAAGGCTTCGCCCGCTTCGATGTGCCGCATGCGTCCCATGTCCATGCGGCGGCTCCAGTCACAGAGCACGATGGACGCCAGCATTGGGATGGCGAGCTTTTCCACGGTTCGCGCGTCGTCGGCGATCGCGATGCCCGGAACCATGCAGATTGCGGCGATGATGCCGTAAGCCATGCGTTCGGTGAACCAGTTGGCCGCCAGCGTGTTGCGCAAGATCGCCAGATGCGCCAGAACAAGGCCGCCGGTCGCACCCGCCAGGTGGAACCAGATGCTGATCGGCGTCTCGGGCATGCGACCGCCGGCGACCATCCCCAGGACGATGGCAACGGCCACGGACGTGGTCGCCAGCACAACTGCCTGCGAGGCCCGCGATCCGGCCGGAACGGGTGACGTCGCTGCGCCGCCGGCCATTGGAATCGGCGGCGGCGCCGGGCGGCCCGCATGCCGCGCTTCCGCGCCGGCCTTCTTTCCCGCGCGGCGTTCGATCCGCGCGACGCGCTTCTCGAGCCGCGCCGCCAGGCGGTCAGCCCGCTTCTGCAAGCGCTGCGGGAGCTGCCCCAACTCGGTCACGCGTGCGTCGAGCGCCGGGATGGGCGGCAGGGCCGGCGTCCGCGTCACCGTACGGTCGGGATCGCCCGTGTCCTCTTGACGTTGAATCGCCGAAAGCGAGGCCGGGTCGAAGCTGCTGACGCTCGTGGCCGGGTCGACGCGGCTCAGGACGGCGTCGACCATGTCGTTGACGTCCTGGAAGCGCTGCAAGGGGTCCTTGGCCAGCGCCCGTCCGATGACCGAGGCGAACGGCTCGGGCACGCCGGTGAGGTCGGGCTGCTCGCTGAGGTGCCGCATGAGGATTTCGCCCATGCTGCTGCCACTGAAGGGCAGGCGGCCGGTGAGAATCTCGAAGAGAATCACGCCCAAGGCGTAGATGTCGATCGCCTTGGTATAGCTTCCTGAACCGATCTCGGGCGCCATGTAGTGCACGGTGCCCACGCTGACGGTCTGGCCGCTGTGCTTGCTGACCGAGATGTGTTTGCTCAGACCGTAGTCGCCGATCTTCACGTAGCCGTCGTCATAGAAGATGTTGCCCGGCTTCAGATCGCGATGGACGATGCCGCGGTCGTGCAGATAGCTCAGCCCCGCCGCGATGCCCTTCAGAAAGTACGCGGCCTTCTCCGGCGACATGCCCTGCGGATCGTTGTTGATCAGGTCGCGCAGCGACGGACCGCTGATGTACTCCATGACGACGAACGGGTCGCCCTGATCGGTCTTCTTGACGTCGTAGATCGTGATCAGATGCGGGCTCTTGAGGTTCATGACGTGGGCGATCCCGCGCAGCTCGACCTCGGCGTTGTCGCGCAGGTACTTCAGCGCCACCTGCTTGCCCGAGTCGGTCAGCGCGTAATACACCTCGCCGAAACCGCCGCGACCCACCGCCCGCTGGATGGTGTGTCCATCCAGCGGCCGATCACCATGTTTGAACGTGTAGGCCACGTCATCACCTCCGCGGTCTGCCTGGCCGGCACGGCCGCCACGCCGCCAACTTCAACACTCCAGCCTGCATGCTCCGTCGCGCGCCGGCATCTCCGCCTCAGGCGTGCTCCGGACGCCAGCGCACGTCGTACGCCTTCAGCGTCAGACGCACGTCGCCGAACTCCGACGTCGCGCCCATCGGCAACGGCCGCGCCTCCTGCGGGCGGTCGCCGCCATTCTGCGGCCGCAGCCGCACGCTGTACTGCCCATCCCGGACGAACAGCACCAGCCGCGAGTCGCCCTCGCGCGTGCGGATGTGGCAGCTCGCGTCCGGGCCGATCAGGCACGTGTCGCGCAGCAGCACGACGCGGTCCACGTCCTGCGGCAGACGATAGCGGTCGCCGAACGTCAGCACCGCCGTTTCGCTCCGCTCGCTCGGCTTGCGGAACGTCAGTTTCGCACTGCCCAGCGTGATGCGGTCGCCGTCGCGCAGCAGCACGCGCGTCGCGCGGCGGCCGTTGACCGTCGTCGGCCCCAGCGCCGCGAGAAAATAGTCCTCGCCGTGCCGCACGATGTCGGCGTGATGCGATTGCAGATCAGCCGGAATCGGCACGTCGATGCTCTCCTCGCCGCCGGCGCGCCCGATGCGCACCAGATCGCGCCGGTGCAGCACGCTGCTGCCCGTGCCGTCCACCAGCAGCAGCATCGGCGCGTCACCCGCCTCGCGGGCATCGCCGCCGGCGCCGAACGCGGCCACGCGGACCGTATCATCGCCGCGCGCCGCGGCCGGCGGCATTCCAATTGCCGGCGTTTTTTCAAGCGGCACCACCAGACCCAGCGCCGAGGCCAGCAACGATTCCTGTGCCTGCGCCGCCGCCGCAACCGCCTTCTGCGCGTCGCTGAGCCACCCGGCCCGGCGGCCGACCGAGTTCAGTCGCGCCAGGCACTCGCGCAGCGCGCCGAACTGAACGCCCGCCAGGTCACGCCCTGCCTGACCGACCAGCTCCGCCAGCGTGCGATACTCCCGGAGCGTCGCGTCCATCGCGTGCAGCGCGCCGCCCGCCGCCACCAGCCCCACAAACCGATCCAGCCGGCCCTCGACAAACCAGCGCTCCAGCGCCGTCCGATACGCCGACACCAGCTCCGACGCGAAGGATTCCGTCGACGCGGTCCGCCCGTGGCGGCTGCGGGCTTCCTCCCAGAAGCGCAGCGCCGCGGAAACGTCCGACTTCTTCAGCGCCGCGCGGGCCTGCTCGATCAACTGATCGCTGCGGCGCATCCGCAGATCGAGTTCGCTGGCCAGCGCCGCACGCCGGTCGTCGTCGGCCGGGACTTCGTCGAGCGCCACGCGGACGGAGTCGAGCTGCCCGGCCCGCAGCCGTGCCGCGGCCTTCTCAAAAGCATCCTCGCGCCGCGCCCGGCGACCCTGCTGCTCAGTCAGCATGTTCATCACGACCTGCCGCAGCTCGCGCGCGTCGGGGCTCTCGCGACTCAGCGCCCCAAGCCGGTCGAGATCTTCCATCGCCTCGCGATATCGGCCGGCCTGAGCGTGCAGCCGGGCGCGCGCCAGCAGCGGCCGCGCCAGGTCGTCGCGAAGCGCGTCAAGACGGCGGTCGCCACGCAGCGCCGGGTCGATCGCGACGCGGTAGGCGTCGTCGATGCGGCCGTCGGCGAGAGCGGACTGTGCTGCCTGGACTTTGGAGCTGATTCCGCGGGCAAACATCGGGCCCTCTTACGCGTTCGAAAGGCACGTGTGCGTCACTCGCACCGTAGTTATCCGAAACGTATTCGTCGGCCCGGCCCGGATATTGCTTGCCACTCAACCCCACTATCCAAAGCCCGAGCGGCCGAAATCGCAACCACCTTCGGACGCAGAACTTACGACTCGTCCCACCCCGCCGCAGCCAGCGCCGACCGATATTCCGGGATTCGCGCCGCCGCCCGGTCCCACGGACCGCGATCACCGGGTTCATGCCGCTCCAGCGGAAACGAGTTTGCAATGATCCGCCGGCCGTGCTCCCGCGAGCGGATCGCACCCCGCGCCATCCCTTGCGCCAGCAGGTTCCCGATCGCCGTCGCCTCGTGCGGACCGGCGACGACGCGGCGGCCCGTGGCGTCCGCGACCCATTGGTTCAGCAGCCCGTTGCGACTCCCGCCGCCGACGATGTGAATCACGTCGATCGGGCGATTGCCGAGCCGCTGAGCCGTCTCGATCACCGTCCGATACTTCAGCGCCAGACTCTCCATGATGCAGCGGATGAGTTGTCCCTTCGACTGCGGCGGCGGTTGCCGCGAGCGTGTGCACCATGCCCGGATGCGCGCCGGCATGTCCCCCGGGTCCGCGAAGACCGGATCATCCGGCTCGATGAGTGCGGCGAAGGGCGCAGCGCCCTGCGCCAGCGCCGCGAACTGCATCGCGTCGACCGCTTCCCCCTGCCCCGCCCAGGTGCGCTGGCACTCCTGGAGCAACCACAATCCCGCGACGTTGGTCAGGAATCGCACCGTCCCGCAGATTCCGCCTTCGTTCGTGAAATTCGCCGCCAGCGAATCGGGCGTCTTGATGGCCCGCGGCAGCTCCAGCCCCATCGGCGACCAGGTGCCCGAGCTGATATAGGCCCAGTTCTCGCCTTCGGCCGGCACGGCCGTCACCGCCGAGGCGGTGTCGTGGCTGCCGGGCGCGACGACACGCGTCGGCGACAGGCCGCACTCGCGCGCGATGTCGTCGCGCAGCGCACCGACTTCCGTCGCCGGCTCGGCCACCGGCGGCATGATCCGCGCCGGAATATCCAGCCGGCGCAGGAGTTCGGCGTCCCAGCACCGCGCGGTGGTGTCGTAAAGCTGCGACGTGCTGGCGATCGTGTATTCGCTGCGGGCCACGCCCGTCAGAAAGTAGTTCATCAGGTCCGGCATGAAGAGCAGCGTGCCCGCCGCGTCGAGCAGCCCGCCGGCGCGGCGTTCGGCGACGAGCTGATAGATCGTGTTGAACGGCATGAATTGAATGCCGGTGCGCGCGTAGATATCGGCCCGCGGCACGCGCCGCAGCGTCTCATCCATCGCTACGCGGTTTCGCGGGTCGCGGTAGTGCCGCGGAACGCCCAGCAGCTCGCCCCCCGGCGAGAGGAGCCCGTAATCGACGCCCCACGTGTCAATCCCGATCGCGTCGAGCTGCGGCTGCTCCGCGGCGCACTTCGCCAGGCCGCTGCGAACCTCCTCAAACAGGCGCAGAACGTCCCAGTGCAGGCCGTCGAGCAGCCGCACGGGCCCATTAGCGAATCGATGAACTTCCTGCAATTGCAGCCGGTCGTCGGCCAGCCGGCCGAGCAGCAGGCGCCCCCCGGACGCGCCGAGGTCGATTGCCAGATAGGACGAGGCGGGCTTCATCTCAGTGTCGGTCCGCGGCGCGCGGTCTTCGACGCGGCCCGTCAGGGGAAGCGCCGAAGCCGCTTGCTGGAGCGAAAGCGGCTGCCGAGCGTGCGGCGGATCGGGCGCAGGCCCAGCGACTCGAAGACATCATCGCGGCGGAGCGCCTCGGTCAGGCGCGAGCCGGCGCGGGCCGCTTCGGGCTCGGCGGCGGGCAGCAGAGCCCCGGCCTCGTCGCCGCGCGGCTTGTGGTCGGGCGCGCGGCGCCCGTGCCCGCGCTCGCCGTGCTCGCGATGGGCGTGGTCGCGCCGGACAACCCACGGCCCTTCCAGCCGCGGCAACTCCTTGTTGATGTGCATCTCGATCGCCGTCAGCATCTTGCCCTGGTCGGGCGAGACCAGCGTGACCGCAAATCCGCTGCGCCCCATCCGCGCCGTGCGGCCCACGCGATGCACGTAAACCGACGGATCCTGCGGAACGTCGTAGTTCACGATGTGCGACACTTCCATCACGTCGATGCCGCGCGAGGCCAGATCGGTCGCCACCAGCACCTGAATCTGGGCGGTGCGAAAACTCTCCATGACGCGCTCTCGCCGATTCTGCATCAGGTCGCCGTGAATCTCTTTACACTTCACGCCGGCTTCCTTGAGCCGCTTGCCGATCCGCTGCGCGCCGGCTTTCGTGTTCGTGAAGACGATCGCCAACGTCGGGTTCTCATGCTTGAGAAAACCGAGCAGCGTCGGAAACTTGTCGTGCGGATCGACCGTCACAAAGCCTTGCTCGATCGACTCGACCGTCAGCACGTCGCGCGAAACGTTCACCTCCACCGGTTCGCGCATGAACGACTTCGCCAGCTTGCGAATCTCCTCGTCCAGCGTCGCCGACACGAAAATCGTCTGCCGCTCCGCCGATATGTCACGCAGAATGCGGCGGATGTCGTCGCGAAAACCGATGTCCAGCATGCGGTCCACTTCATCGAGCACCGCGATGCGCACGCCCCCGAGATTGAGGTTGCCGCGCCGCATCATGTCGAGGATGCGGCCCGGCGTCCCGATCACGACCTCCGGGTGCTTCTCCATCTGCTTGACCTGCGTGCTGATCCGCCGGCCGCCATAGAACAGCGCGACCTTCAGCGGATGACGCTTGCCGAGCTGGCTGAAATGTTCGTCGACCTGCATCGCCAGCTCGCGCGTCGGCACCAGCACCAGCGCCTGGACCCCGCCACCCACCGCCGTCCGTTGCAGGATGGGCAGCGCGAAGGCGGCGGTCTTGCCGGTGCCGGTCTTGGCAAGGCCGATGCAATCCTTGCCCTGCAGGGCAACGGGGATGAGGGCGTGCTGGATTTCGGTCGGCGTGTGAAAGCCGAGTTCATCCAGGCCGTCGAGGAGCGACTGCTGAAGGCCCAGCGCTCGAAACGTGGGAACCGGGCCGGCGGACTCTGGCGCGTGCGCAGCGGCTTCGGGAATCGGCCCTGCGGCTTCGGCCGCCGGGGTGAGCGGGTCAGCGTCGGGTGCGTCGGGCGGGACAGGCGATCGGGGACGGCGTATTTTCTGGGTCAATTTGGCTCTTGATCGTTCGATTGCGATACTCGTCGCGGAAGCTCCCGACACCGCATGGAGCCCTTGCTCGCCGCGGCCCGGGTCGCTGGAACCACTAATCTAAGCGTTATCCGAACGGCTGCAAGCGCGAATCGCACTCGCCGCGAGCGGGCGCGGTGCCTTCGGGGCCCGATGACGGTCACGTACCACGGCCGAACGCGGTCAGCGGTCCCGCCGGCGAATTCAGCCACGCGTCGCGCTCTTCGTCGTAGCGCTTGAGGATCGGCGGCTCGAACGGCGGGTCGGTTGTGTTCAGCCGCTGCGCCGCGTCGGCGCCGATGAATCGCGCGTCGTTGTCGGCTGGGTCGTTGGCGAGGATGGCGCGCGCCGCCCGAAAGCGGTTCGAGTACCTTCTGGATGCCCTGAGACGTGTCACGACCTGCCCCGATCATCGCGAGGCCAGCACCGACAGCGTCGATGCGGCCGCCTCTGTCGTGTCACCCCTTTGTTGAGTCCCGCTGTGACTGGTCTGCGAGCGGCCTGATTCTGCGGACATGGGCCACCTCCGGCTCGTCGGAGATTGTACGTTGTGACCGAAGCCGATGAAAGCACGCCAAGCCCTGAGCGACGCAGGCGAAACGCGTTCCCAGCCGGGCGGGCCCAAAGTCGTGTGGATGTCTTGGCGAACGTCGCTGGCGTTCGCGGGGGAGCGGGGTGCGATGCTCCGAGTTCGAAGGCGCACTCCGTCCGGACCCCTCCCTCACGGTCGGGGCTCGGTTGGGCGCGCCCTTCGTGGTCGGGGCGCGGCTGGGCGCGGCGTGCGATGCTCCGAGTTCGAAGGCGCACTCCGTCCGGACCCCTCCCTCACGGTCGGGGCTCGGCTGGGCGCGCCCTTCACGGTCGGGGCTCGGTTGGGCGCGCCCTTCGTGGTCGGGGCTCGGCCGGGCGCGGCGTGCGATGCTCCGAGTTCGAAGGCGCACTTCGTCTGGACCCCTCCCTCACGGTCGGGGCTCGGCCGGGCGCGCCCTCCGTGGTCGGGGCTCGGCCGGGCGCGGCGTGCGATGCTCCGAGTTCGAAGGCGCACTCCGTCCGGACCCCTCCCTCACGGTCGGGGCTCGGCTGGGAGCGGCGTGCGATGCTCCGAGTTCGAAGGCGCACTCCGTCCGGACCCCTCCCTCACGGTCGGGGCTCGGCTGGGCGCGCCCTTCGTGGTCGGGGCTCGGTTGGGCGCGCCCTTCTTGGTCGACGCTCGGCTGGGAGCGGCGTGCGATGCTCCGAGTTCGAAGGCGCACTCCGTCCGGACCCCTCCCTCACGGTCGGGGCTCGGCTGGGCGCGCCCTTCACGGTCGGGGCTCGGCTGGGCGCGCCCTTCGCGGTCGGGGCGCGGCTGGGGACGCGAATTGAGGTTCGACTCGAAAGCCCGGTCGCTACTTCTTCGACGACATCTTCGCCAGCAGCCGCAGAATCTCCAGGTACAGCCACACCAGCGTCACCATCAGCCCGAACGACGCGTACCACTCCATGTATTTGGGCGCCCCGCGGCGTACGCCGTTTTCGATCAGGTCGAAATCCAGCACCAGGTTCAAGGCGGCGATGCCGACCACGATCAGGCTGAAGGCGATGCCCATCGGACCGGCGCTGTGGATCAGAGGCACCGTGACGCCAAACAGATTGCAGACGATCGAGACCACGTAATACAGCGCGATCGCCCCGGTCGCGGCGAACACGCCCAGCTTGAAATTCTCCGTCGCGCGGATCAGCCCCGACGTGTACGCCACCAGCAGGCAGCCCATCGTACCAAACGTGAGCGAGATCGCCGGAATGACGATGCCCGGAAACCTCGCCTCGAACATCGCCGAAATGCCGCCCAGCGCCAGCCCCTCGAGCACCGCGTAAATCGGCGCGGTGATGGGCGCGCTGGTCATGCTGAAGCTGGTAATCATCGCGACGATAAACCCGGCCAGGGCGCCGCCGATCATCCACGGCTGCGCCGCGGCGAAACCCGCCGCGTAAAACCGCTGCCACGTAAACGCCGCGGCGAGCACGCACAGACCGAGCAGGATGGCGGTCTTGTTGATCGTGCCCTGCAACGTCATCACGTCGCCTTCGCGTGTGACGGAAAGGCCGTCAAACGTCTTTTCGTTCAGCGTGGGGTTGCCGCTCCGCATTTCGAGTCTCCCGAAGTAAGCTCGGCGCGTCGATTCACTTGCCGATGTCGCCAATATCATACGCCGAAGCCGTCCGTCAGGTGACTCGACAGGGCCGCGACAGTTGGGGGGCGTCCTCAGTTCTCCGCTTCCTTGCGGGCGCGGCTCTGGCAGGCTCGGACCAGTCATCGCCGGACGCGGCTACGGAGAAGTCGCGGGCAGCGAACGGCGTTTCGCGCGCGCGGCAAAGTAACCGGCCAGCAGGAGCACGAGCGCGCCCGGCTCGGGCGAGCGCAGGCGGGCGTCGAAGAGCGTGCTGGTGCCATTGGCCGGGAAAACCGGCACGGACGCGTCGCCAAAGCCGAAGTACACCGGATCGTTCGGGCCGTTCTGCCTAGCGATCAGCCCCGGCCCGACGTCCAGAAACAGCTCCGCCCACGGCCCATCCAGCCGCAGATCGACCCAGCCCAGCAGCGCGGTTC
Organism: Phycisphaerae bacterium; assembly: GCA_022072445.1. Taxonomy (GTDB): domain Bacteria; phylum Planctomycetota; class Phycisphaerae; order UBA1845; family Fen-1342; genus JAJVHV01. The sequence goes on from JAJVHV010000028.1 coordinate 48,972, forward strand.
CGCGGACACTCCCGCCGTCCTCGGTGCTGCGGTTGTAATGCGGATCATGGTTCGCAGCCGTTGCATTGTTCTGCGCGCCAAACTGCGTGACATTGATCATCGCCACGCCCTTGATCTCTCTCACGTCGCTGGCGCCCGCGCGATTGCCGATTCCGTTCCAGCGCGTCTGAATGCTGATGTTCGTGTTGTAAATGTGCCAAGCAGCAATCATCCCCTCACCGACCACTCGCACGTCGATGTCGATCACGCTCATTCTCATGTTCGCGAGGTGAAACTCCCAGTACAGATACATCCGCTCCACCGCGCCAACCGGCCGCAGCAAGTCAGGATTGTCAAAGGCGCGCACGTCTGGCGTCGGCCGCCAATCGAACTCGCCTACGCTGGGCGTTCCGCCCTGCGCGTCAGAGTTGAAAAAGAGACGGCCGATCTCTGTCTGTGCCAAGCAGACTGACGCCGGCAGGCACGTGGCAATGAAGGCTGTCCAGCGGATCATGAGCAGTACCTCGCCCGTGCACGCCTCAGCCGGATGAGCGTGAGCGCCGTGAGCACGAGGACTGCGCCCGGCTCGGGCACGCGCAACCGTGCGTCGAAGAGCGTGCTGGTGTTGTTCGCTGTTGAAACCAATACTGACGCATCGCCGAACCCGAAGTACACACGGTCTTGCGGCCCGTCGTGCCTTGCGATGAGGGCGGGCCCAACATCCAGAAAGAGCTCGGCGCTCGCCCCATCCAACCGCAGATCGACCCAGCCCAGCAACGTCGTGCCACGGACGCTCCCGCCGTCGTCGTAATTGCGGTTGTAGTGCGGGTCGGATGAATTCGCCGTCCGGTTGTTCTGCACGCCGAACTGCGTGACGTTGATCATCGCCACTTGCCTGATCTCGCTTACGTCGCCCACGGTTGCACGATTGCCGATGCCGTTCCAGCGCGTCTGCACGCCGATATTCGTGTTATATATCCGCCAACCCACAATCATGCCGTCGCCGACCACGCGAATGTCAACGTCGATTGCCGTCATGTACAAGTTGGCGATGTGACATTCCCAGTAGAGGTACATCCGCTCCACCGCGCCAACCGGCCGCAGCAAATCGGGATTGTCGAAGACGCGCACGTCCGGCGTCGGCCGCCAATCAAACTCGCCGACGCTGGGCGTTCCGCCCTGGGCGTCGGCGTTGAAAAAGAGACGGCCGATCTCGGTCTGGGCGAACGAGGAATGACCGCAAAGCAAACCGACGACGCACCATGCGAGCGTGTAACGGCGCGACATGTCGCACCTCCGAAGCGGCGTGTGTCGCCGCCTGCACCCCATCCAGCCCCACCTGCGCTCTATTGCAGCATATCGCGCCCCAACGCACGTCGCAATCGCATCGCCGCGATTGGACGATGCTGCGGCGGCGCGGCTGGTACGCAGGGGAGCATCGGCCTCTGGCCGGTGCGTATCTGCCTCTGGCCGGCGCGGATGCGCCTCTGGCCGGTGCGTGAACCTCACACACCGGCGGGACGCCGATGCTCCCCGGCGGGTTCCACTCCGCTCCGCCCGTGCCGCGTGAATCGCACCGCACGGATCGGCGCGGAGCGGAACGCACCCTACCAAAAGCACCCCACGCTCCCTAAGATCGTCGCCCTATGAGCGACCTCGGCCACAACGACCTGCTCCGCGGCTGCGAGCACGTGTTCACCGACGCCGAGCTGCGCGAGCGGCTGGAAAAGGCCCACAAGCTCGGCCACCAGCTCCGCGTCAAGCTCGGCATGGACCCCACCGCGCCCGACATCCACCTCGGCCACACCGTCGTCCTGCGAAAAATGCGACAGTTTCAGGACCTCGGCCACAAGGCTGTGCTCATCATCGGCGACTTCACCAGCCGCATCGGCGACCCCACCGGCCGCAGCAAGACGCGGCCCGTGCTGACCGACGCCGAGATCGAGGCCAACGCGCAGACCTACTTGCAGCAGGCCGGCCGCGTGCTCGACACGTCGGCCGACAAACTGGAGCTGCGGCACAACTCCGAGTGGCTCGGCAAGATGAATTTCGCCGACGTGATCCGTCTGGCCGGCAAGATGACCGTCGGCCAGATGCTGAAGCGCGAGGACTTCCGCAAACGCTTCGAATCCGAAACGCCGATCAGCGTGCACGAACTGCTCTACCCGCTCGCGCAGGGTTGGGACTCCGTCAACATCCATTCCGACGTCGAGCTCGGCGGCACCGACCAGACCTACAACAACCTGGTCGGCCGCGACCTCCAGATCGACGCCGGCCAGCCGCCGCAGATCGTCATGATCATGCCCATCCTGCGCGGGCTGGACGGCGAAAAGAAAATGTCCAAGAGCTTGGGCAACTACATCGGCGTGACCGATCCGCCGCGCGACGTGTTCGGCAAGACGATGAGCATCCCCGATGCGCTGCTGGAGGAGTGGTTCCGCCTGCTGACCGACGTGCCCGAAGCCGATTATCGCGCCCGCATCGCCGATCATCCCATGAAAGCCAAGGATTTCCTGGCGCGCAAGATCGGCGCGCGACTCTACAGCGCGGCGGAAATGGAGGACGCCGCGGCCTGGTGGCACGACTCCTTCGGTGGCGGCAAGCGCAAGTCCGCCGGCACTACCGCCGCGGCCAACCCCGGCGACCTGGTCCAGGTCCGCATCCCGCCGGCGGAGCTGAACGCCGACGGCACGATCGCGGCCTGGAAGCTCTGCTGGCTGGCGCACGACCAGGAAATCAGCAAATCCGAAGCGCGGCGCATGGTGGAGGGCGGTGCGTTCGAACTTGTGGCACAGCCGCCCTCGGCTGTGACCTCTCCGCCCTCTCCTGTGGCACAGCCGCCCTCGGCTGTGGCCGCGCCAGCCGCACCTGTGGCACAGCCGCCCTCGGCTGTGACCTCTCCGCCCTCTCCTGTGGCACAGCCGCCCTCGGCTATGGCCGCGCCAGCCCCATCCGAACCCCCCGCGCCAGCCCCATCCGAACCCCCCGCGACAGCGGGGGGTCCGAACGCGAACACCGCCCCAATTCCCGGCACGTCCGCCGTCGGGAAAGTCACCGACCCGAACGCCCCCATCTGCCCCGTCCCCGGCACGCAATTCAAAGCCGGCCGCCACCGTAAAGGCGAACGCGTCAAGCAGCCGCTGATGGCGGTGATTGCCACCGCGCGAGTGGTGGGTGCAGCCGCCCCGCACTCGCGTGCGGGGTTCTGATAAGCGTCCTGAACCCCGAACCCTTACCCCCCCCCGACTCTTCACGATGTCTCGCTGAACAGCGTCTCCGCGAAATAGCTGCTGCGCACAAACGGCCCGCTCGCCACCGCCTCGAAGCCCAGACGCTCCGCCAGCCGGCCCAGCTCGTCGAATTCGTCCGGCGGCACGAAACGCTCCACCGGCAGATGTTCCAGACTTGGCCGCAGATACTGCCCGATGGTGAGCATCTGGCAGCCCGCGGCGCGCAGGTCGCGCAGCGTCGTCTCCAGCTCGCCACGCGTCTCGCCCAGCCCCAGCATGATGCCGCTCTTGGCGCGGACGCGCGGGTCGATCTGCCGCGCGGTCCGCAGCACGTCGAGCGAGCGCTGGTAGCGCCCCGCCGGCCGGATCCTCTTCTGGAGGCGTGCGACGGTCTCGATGTTGTGATTGAACACTTCCGGCCGCGCCGCCACCACCGTGCGGATCAGCTCCGGCCGGGCGTGAAAATCGGGCACCAGGACCTCGATCGTCGCCTGCGGCAGGCGCTCGCGTACGGCGGCGATGCAGCTCGCGAAATGTGCGGCGCCCTCGTCGGGCAGATCGTCGCGCGCCACGGACGTGATCACCACGTGCCGCAGCCCCAGCGACGCCGCCGCCTCGGCCAACCGAGCCGGTTCATCGTCGGCGGGCGGCTCGGGCCGGGCGGTGCTGACGGCGCAGAAGCCGCACCGGCGCGTGCAGCGGTCGCCCAGAATCATGAAGGTCGCGGTGCCACGCGTCCAGCATTCGGTCAGGTTCGGGCAATGCGCTTCGGCGCAGACGGTGTTAAGCCGCAATCCGTTGAGCAGAGCCCGCGTGCGCAGCATGGCGTCGCCCGGCGGCAGCGGCTTGCGCAGCCACGCCGGCAGCCGGCGCCGCGCGGCGTCCGCGTTTCCCGCCGGCGCATCGTGCGCCGGCACCACTGGCAACGAGCGCGATTCCATGGCAGCATTCTACGAGCGCCGAACCGAACCCGCCAAGCGGCTCCGATGCGGCCGTGTCGCCGCGCGCCTCCGTGACGCGCGGACCCGTTCGAGGCGCGCCAGAATTGGAGCCGATGTGATCGCTGAGGTTCGACCGTGGCGCGGCCGTCCGGTGCTCTTTCTCGACGGCGCGCCGACCACCGAAACCTGGTGCTACGGCTGGCCGAACGCCATCCGCGACTTTCTCGCCGCGGGCTTGCGCATCTGCCAGTTTCACGTCGCCAGCCCCTCCTGGTGGACCGGCCCGGAGCGCTACGACTTCAGCCGCGTCGAAGCCCAGATCGATGAATTCCTCGCCGCCTCGCCGCGCGTGCTGCTCGTGCCGCGGGTCTGCTTTGGATTCGAGGGCGAGGATTGGTGGGCCGCGGCACACCCCGACGAGCTCTCGATCGGCCTGGCGCTGAACGGCCAGCCGGTGAAATACCGCGACGTCGGCCCCAACGGCGCACGCTGCTGGCAATCAGCCGGTTCCGACACCTGGACGCGCGACGCATCGACCGCGATCGCCGCGTTCGTCCGCCACTTCGAAGCACGCAACGGTGACCCGATCGTCGGCTACCAGATCGGCGCCGGCATTTCGGTCGAGTGGTTCCGCTGGTGGAATTTCATCCCCGACGTCTACGAAGACTACTCCCCCGCCGCCGCCCGTGCGTTCCGGCGCTTCCTGCGGGAGCGCTACGGTGACGACGACGCCCTGCGCCGGGCGTGGAACCAGCCCGCGGCGCGCCTCGACGACGCCGTCCCGCCGTCGCCGCTGCGCCTCCACCACTCCGCCGCGGGATTCTTGCGCGACCCCGGCACGGAGCGCGACGTCATCGACTGGCTGGAATGGCTGAGCATCGCAAACGCCGATCAGCTCATCGCCCTGTGCCGCGCGGCGAAGGCGGCCTGCGGCGGCCGCAAGCTGGTGGGCTCGTTCTACGGCTACCTCTGGCCGCACTGGAACACGCAGAATCCCGCCCGCAGCGGGCACATGGCGGTGCAGCGCGTGCTCGAGACGCGCGAAATCGACTACATCAGCTCGCCCTATCACTACGACAATCGCGGCATGGGCGGCGTGCACAGCAGTCAGACCGTGCCCGCCTCCATCGCCTTGGCCGGCAAGTTGCATCTCGACGAGATCGACACGTTTACCCACCTCGCCGTCCCGCACCACTGGGGCGAAGATTTCAAAGCCGTCAACGTGCCCCAGGACGTGGCCAGCGCCCGCGCCCTCCTGCGGCGCGACGCGGCCAGCCTGCTCGGCATGGGCGGCAGCGCGTGGTGGATGGACCTCCTGCACGAGCGCTGGTACGCCGACGCGGAGATTCAGCGCGAAGTCGCCACGCTGGACCGTCTCCTTGCCGCCCAGGTCGACGCAACGGCCGACTCGCGCGCCGAAGTCGCGCTCGTCATCGACGAAGCCAGCTACGCGTATTGCGACCTGCAAAGCAACCTGAACCTCTTCTTCAGCTCGCTGCCGCGCCAGTTCGAATGGAGCGACCTCGGTTTCGCGATCGATCACATCCGCCTCGCGGACGTGCCGCGCCGGCCCCCCTACCGCGTCTATGTCTTCCTGAACGCGTGGTACGTCCCCAATTCGCTCCGTGTCGCCCTCGCCCCGCGGCTCACCCACCCCGGCACAACCAGCGTCTGGTTCCACGCCGCCGGCTATTTCTCCGACCGCGGCGCCGGCGTCGCGCTGGCCGCCAGTTTGACCGGTTTCGAGTGCACGCGGCATGATTCCGAGTCGTTCGGCGACGTGCTGCTCGATCGCGCCTCACTCGCGCGCTGTCTGCCGACAACCTGCGAGGACGCGTCGCATCTCCCCGATCACTTCGCCCCGACGCTCGCTCCCGACCGCGTCCGCCGCACCGTCCACCCCAATCCGCGCGGCTGGGACACGCCGCTGACGCCCTGGTTCTCGGTCGACGAGCCCGCTCCTGCCAGTGTCGAACGCCACGTTCTCGGCCGCTACCGCGAATCCGGAGATGCGGCGCTCGTGCTCGATCAGGCCGCCGGCAACGTCCGCCGCATCTACTGCGCCGCCCCCATGCTCCCCGGCGACGTCCTTCGCGCCATCGCCCGCCAGGCCGGCGTTCACATCGTCACCCGCCCCGGCTGTGCCGTGCACCAGCGCGGCGACCTGCTCGGCGTCAGCGCCTCACGCGCCGGCGAAGCAGAAATCTGCGCGCCACCCGGCTGCATGATCGCTGAATTGACTTCTGACGAAACCGGAAATCGGCAGGCGCGCGGCGCCGCGGCAGCGCGTTGCGGCATCACGCTTGAACGCGACGAAACGCGTTTCTTCCGCGTGATCGACGCTTCGAAATAAACGCCCCGCGCGAAACCCTCCCCCGGGCTACGAACGATCAGACTTTCGGTCTGCGTGCGCTGCCCTGAGAAGGAGAGCGGGTGCTAGCTCGGCGCGCTGCTGGGCGCGGCGCCGTCGGAGTCGTCCGCCTCCTCAGCACTCGGCTCGACGTGCACCGTCTCGTCGTGATCGTGGCCCAGAATCTGCCGGCTCACGTGCCCGTCGCTTTCCATGACCGCATACGGCGGCGTCACAACGGCGCTGCCCGGCAGGCAGATCAGATTCAGATAGTGCCGCGCCGGCGAATAGAGCAGCGCGACGTAATCCTCCCAGCCGGCGCGATACGTGCTCACCCCCGTGCCGAATTCGTCGAACGGCCCGTCTCCGCTGCCCTTGTCGACAAACGGGTCTTCAAACCAGATCGGCCAGTGCGTCACGCCGCCGCTGACCAGCGACAGATGCACGGCGTCGCCGTCTCGGCGGCGCTGCGCCGCCGGCTGGTTCTCCGCGATGATCTGCAACGCCGATGGCGAGTTCCACTCCGTCGTCGCCGCCGGCCCGTCCTCGCGAAAGTGATTCTCGACGTGCGCGCATCCACTGGCGACGCTCAGCACCGCCACCATCACGCCCACTGCCCGAGCCGTCCCGCGCACCGATCTCATGTCACAGCTCTCCGCACGGTCCCACGTCGCGCCCATCGCGACCTGCCGCAGCAGCATAGCGACCTCCGGTGTTCGCGGCGAGCGTCGCCCCCCCTTGGGGAACCGGTCTCCGGCCGGTCCTTTTCGTGAACGCCGTGACTCACAGAAGACCGGTCGCAGACCGGTCGGAGTCCGGTCCCCAAGACTTGAGACACTACTCTCCGGCGATCCGCCGCGCCAGACCGCGCCGCTCAAGTTACAATAACCCGCTTTGAACCGCGTTCCAGCCCGCACGGAGAGCCGGATGTTTCAGCCGTTGCCGAGCAAATTCGACTTCCCCGAATCTGAGAAGCGCGTGCTCGAATTCTGGCGGCAGCACGACGTCTTCAACGAATCGCTGCGGCAGCGCGCCGCCGCCCCGCGCTTCGTCTTTTACGAGGGCCCACCGACCGCCAATGGCCTGCCGCACCCGGGCCACTGCCTGACGCGCGTCATGAAGGACATCTTCCCGCGCTACAAGACCATGCGCGGCTTCCTGGTCGAGCGCAAGGGCGGCTGGGACACGCACGGGCTGCCGGTCGAGCGTGAGGTCTGCAAAGAGCTGACCGCCGAGCTCGGCCGCCCGATGCACACCAAGCAGGACATCGAGGCCTACGGCGTCGAGAAGTTCAACCTCAAGTGCATCCAGAGCGTCTTCCGCTATACGCGCGAATGGGAGGAGATGACTCGCCGGCTGGCGTACTGGGTCGATCTGAAGGAGGCGTACGTCACGTTTCATCAGTCGTATGTCGAGAGCGTCTGGTGGTCGCTCAAGACGCTCTTCGAACACCGCGACGCGCACGGCCGGCCCGATCCGCTGCTCTACCTGGGGCACAAGGTGGTCTGGTGGTGGGCGCAAGGCGGCACGGCGCTCTCCAGCGGCGAGGTCGGCGAGGGCTATCGCACGGTCGACGATCCGTCGGTATTCGTGAAATTCCCGATTCCGGGGAGCATCGGCGTCCCGCCGGTGCCGAGCGCCCAATCACCGGGGAGCATCGGCGTCCCGCCGGTATCGAGCGCCCAATCACCGGGGAGCATCGGCGTCCCGCCGGTATCGAGCGCCCAATCACCGGGGAGCATCGGCGTCCCGCCGGTTCCGAGCGCCCAATCACCGGGGAGCATCGGCGTCCCGCCGGTTCCGAGCGCCCAATCACCGGGGAGCATCGGCGTCCCGCCGGTACCGAGCGCCCAATCGACGGGGAGCATCGGCGTCCCGCCGGTATCGAGTATGCCATCGACGGGGAGCATCGGCGTCCCGCCGGTATCGAGTATGCCATCGACGGGGAGCATCGGCGTCCCGCCGGTACCGAGCGCCCAATCACCGGGGAGCATCGGCGTCCCGCCGGTACCGAGCGCCCAATCACCGGGGAGCATCGGCGTCCCGCCGGTACCGAGCGCGCCATCACCCGGGAGCATCGGCGTCCCGCCGGTGTCGAGTATGCCATCGACGGGGAGCATCGGCGTCCCGCCGGTGTCGAGTATGCCATCGACGGGGAGCATCGGCGTCCCGCCGGTGCGTACTCCGGAATCCGGGCATCGCGGCGTCCTGAAGTCAAGAGTCGGCCCGACACTTTCAACGCGCTCGCGCATTCTGCCGCATTGGGAATCTGGCGGCAGCACCTATTTCTTCACGTTTCGCCTCCTCGGCGGCGAACTAACCGACGACGAGCGCACGATCGTCCTGAACGCGTGTCAACATTGGGATTCTCAACGAATCCTTCTACACGCTGCGGTCGTGATGCCTGATCACGCGCACGTGCTTTGCACGCCGCTTGAAAAATCGAAGGGCGAATGGTGGTCCATCGCGGATTTGATGCACAGCATCAAGGGATTTTCGGCGAAAGAGATCAACCGGTTGCGAGGTACGAGCGGACTCGTGTGGCAGCGCGAGTATTACGACCGGATCATTCGATCGCCGGACGACTTCGAGGAGAAATGGAACTACATCGTTACGAACCCGGTCCGTCGGGGGTTGCCCGAAACGTATCCATGGGTTTGGGTCGAAGTCAGCCACGCCCGATCACCGGGGAGCATCGGCGTCCCGCCGGTGAACTCAGGTGAGGTTTCGCACCGGCGAGACGCCGATGCTCCCCATTCGCTCTCGCATCAACAGCCAGCAACGTCCGAACAAACGCAAATGCTCGCGCACCGGCGAGACGCCGATGCTCCCCGTCGCGTTTCCCTCCTCGTCTGGACCACAACACCCTGGACGCTGGTCAGCAACCACTTCGCCGCCGTGCATCCCGATCTCGAGTACGCGCTGGTCCACGACCCGGTCGATGACGAGCATCTTTACATCGCGGCGGCGCTCGTCGAAACGATCGCGAAGAAGGTCAAGCGCGAGCTGCGCGTCGTCGCGACCTGCAAAGGCGTCGACCTCGTCGGACTCGCCTATCTCCCGCCATTCCCCGAAGTCTACCACGACGCCATGCACGCCCGCCGTGCCGCGTTGACAACCGGCGGGGAGGCGTCGATCGGCTGGCGTGTCACCGCGGCGGACTTTGTCACGATCGAGAGTGGCAGCGGGCTGGTACACGAGGCGCCGGCCTTCGGCGAAGTCGACTTCAACCTGCTTCAGCAGGAGCGCGAGCGGTTCATCGACCGCGACGCGATCCGGCTGATCTGCGCGGTCGCACCCGATGGAAGTTTCAACGACGAAGCCCCGCAGCGCTACCGCGGCCGCTGGGTCAAGGATTGCGACAAGGAGATCGTCCGCGAACTGCGCGACGAGCGCAAAACGCCCTGGGGCACGCCGCTGCTCTATCACCAGGAGCAATACCGCCACGATTATCCCTTCTGCCCGCAGTCGCCCGACGACCCGCTCATCCAGTACGCCCGCAAAGGCTGGTTCGTCCGCACGTCGCAGTTCAAGGACGAGTTCCTGAAGAACAACGCCGGCGTCAACTGGCTGCCCGAGCACATCAAGGAAGGCCGCTTCGGCGACTTTCTGCGGAACAACGTCGATTGGGCGCTGTCGCGCGAGCGCTACTGGGGCACGCCGCTGCCGATCTGGGTCTGCGAGGCGTGCGGCAACATGGAGGCGATCGGCTCGTTCGCCGAACTGCAAAGCAAGCCCGGCGCGACCGACGCGTCGCCGGAGTATCCGCAGGGATACTGGAACGCAAAAGTCGCCGAGCACAAGGGCGAGGAGTTTCCGGCGCATCTGCGCGTACACAAGCCGTATATCGATGAGTGGCGGTACCGCTGCGCGGCTTGCGAGGGAGCAGGGAACAGGGAACAGGGAACAGAAGGGACGCAGGGACGCAGGGACGCAGGGACGAAGGAAAACCTCAGCATGCGGCGGGTGCCGGAGGTCATCGACTGCTGGTGGGATGCGGGCAGCATGCCCTTTGCGCAGTGGGGATTTCCGCACGCAGACGGAAGCGCCGCGCTGTTCGAGCAGCGCTTTCCGGCCGATTTCATCAGCGAGGCGATCGATCAGACGCGCGGGTGGTTTTATGGACTGCTGGCGATCTCGACGCTCCTGTTCAATCACCGCGACGCCGCCACGAGTCTGGCGACCGGGGCGCTCGCCATAACCCCCGGCGGGCCGGACACGCGCGTGGCGCACCGTGGCGGCGTGTTGGCGCCGTACCGTTTCGCGGAGCGCGCGCAATACCCGCTTCCATTCCGCACCTGCATCGTCCTCGGCCACATCATGGGCGAGGACGGCAACAAGATGTCCAAGAAGCTCCGCAACTACAAGGAGCCGTCGTACATCTTCGACACGCTCGGGGCGGATGCGATGCGCTGGTATTTCCTGAGCGCTCAGGCCCCCTGGACCAGCACGCGCTTCGCCGAAGCCGCCATCCGCGACAGCCAGCGCGAGTTTCTCGTGAAACTCTACAACGTCATGAGCTTCTTCACCATCTACGCCAGCATCGACGGATTCGACCCGCGCCGCCGCGACGAACCCGGCAACCCCATGGCCTGGCGGCCCACCGAACAGCGCGGCGAGCTCGACCGCTGGATCGTCACCGAACTCCGCCGCACCATCGCCGCCGCCCGCGAATCCATGGACCGCTTCGAGAACTACCCCGCGGCTCAGCGGCTCAACGACTTTGTCGACGCGCTCAGCAACTGGTACGTCCGGCGATCCAGGGATCGTTTCTGGCGGCCGTTCGAGGGCGCGAAACCGCGCAGCCGCGAAGCCAGACAGGGAATGGCGAATGGCGCTGTCGCCGAACCCTTCAAGGCTTCGTCGCTTCGTGGCTCCGTGGCTGATTCCGACCAGGAAAAGTGGGACGCCTACCACACGCTCTACGGCTGCCTCCGAACGCTCAGCCGCCTGATCGCACCCTTCACGCCGTTCTTCGCCGAGACCATGCACCAGTATTTGCGGGTCACCGCCGATCCACTCTCGGTGCACTTGTGCGACTATCCCGCACCGGACGACGTGACGTATCACGATGACGACCTCGCCGCGACGATGGAGACCGTCCGCGACCTCGTCACGCTCGGCCGGGCGGCCCGGGCCGGAGCCAAGCTCAAGGTGCGCCAGCCTCTCGCGCTGGTCGAGCTGATCCTGGCGCGGCCCGGCGAGGCCGGCGCCATCCGCGATCACGCCGCCCTGATTTCCGAAGAGCTGAACGTCAAGCGCGTCGAACTCGTCGACGAGGCCGATAAGTACGTCACCTACAAGGTCGTGCCGAACTTCAAGGCGATTGGCGCCAAGTTCCGAGAGCTCGTACCGAAACTGAAGGAAGCGCTCGGCAGAATCTCCGACGCCGCCGCCGCCCGGCGGGCCCTGCTGGAGACCGGTTCGCTGCCGGTCGCGCTCGGCGATCAGACTTTGCACCTTACGGTCGAAGAAGTCGAAATCCGTCTCGAGGCCAAGCCAGGCTGGTCGGCGGCACAGGGCAAGGCCGGCGTGGTCGTGGTCAGCACCGAGCTTACGCCGGAACTGATCGACGAGGGACTGATCCGCGAGCTGATTCACCATGTCCAGGCGCTGCGCAAGGAGCGCGAGCTGGCGTACGAGGCGCGAATCGTGCTGTTCATCGAAACCTCGCCCGAATTCAGGCGTGTCGTCGACCGATTCGCCGAGATCGTCCGCGGCGAGTGCCTCGTGCGGCGGATCGAGTGGTCCGTCCCCGCCGGGGAAAGCTGCGTCGAGGTGCAGGTCGATCGCCACTCCGCTCGCCTGGCGCTGCGAACGGAAGAGAGCTGAACGAGTCCGAACCCCGACGCAAGTCAATTGGATCCGAACCCCCGACGCCAGTCGGGGGCCGACCCGCGAGGACGCTCTTCGCCCTGACAACCATCCTGACGCAATACGCCTGCCGCGCCTCCGACCCCTCACTCGCGTGAGGGGTTCGGAAGGGTCGACGCTCGTCGGGCGTCCCATCCGAACCCCCGACGCCAGTCGGGGGCCGACCGGCGAGGACGCTCTTCGCCCTGACAACCATCCTGACGCAATACGCCTGCCGCGCCTCCGACCCCTCACTCGCGTGAGGGGTTCGGATGCGTCAGCGATCCGGTCAGCGCTCGTCGGGCACCCGATCCGGTCAGCGCTCGTCGGACGGCCCGATCCGAACCCCCGACGCCAGTCGGGGGCCTCGACTTTGGCCCTTTCTAGATTTCGCGAAGTGATTTCGCTTCGGCTGGTGGAGATTGCGCGGATCGGTTATCTAGTTATATAACTAGATAGCCGCCG
>JAJVHV010000029.1 GCA_022072445.1 Phycisphaerae bacterium
ACGGCTCCTTGAGCCGACCGTCGCCCGGCGGCGGCTATCTAGTTATATAACTAGATAACCGATCCGCGCAATCTCCACCAGCCGAAGCGAAATCACTTCGCGAAATCTAGAAAGGGCCAAAGTCGAGCCCCCCGACTTGCGTCGGGGGTTCGGATTCCCGGCGTCGGGGTTCGGATTCCCGGCGTCGGGGTTCGGGTTCCGTCGATCACGCGTGACGAGCCGTGCGGGCGGCGCGCGAGCCGGCCGGCGCCAACAGCGTCGTGTCGCCGCTGGGCCGCGCCGCGGGCGTCAGATCGGGCGACAGGTGAATCTGGCGCGTCCGCATGCCTTCGGCCGCCAGCGACATCGCCCCCGCCACCAGCAGCGCCGCGGCTGCCATCAGCGCCTCGAGCTGCCAGCGGTCCGTGACCGTCATCGCGGTATTCGCGGTGAGGATCAGTCCGCCGACGAACAGAATCGCCGTGGTCACGACGATCGACTCCAGCGGAATCCGGGCCGGAAGGCGCCGCAGCAGCCGCATGGCGAGCACCGCGACGATGCTCCAGCCGGCGGCCCGCAACACGATCTCAGCCCGGCTCAGCGCCAGCACGAACGCACCGTCGATCATCGCTTGCAGCACCTGCGCCTGAAACTGGCAGCCGTAACGCTCGACGCCGCTCGGCAGCCGGTATCGATCCCCCGGCCCCGACATGTCGCCGATCATCACGGCCTTGCCGCGGAACCACGCCCGCCATTGGTCGTCGCCGGCACGCAGTGCCTCGTGAATGGCGATGACCGGCGGGGCGCCGGCGCCCTCGCTCAGCGGGAGCCGCGCGTGATAGAGCGTCTCGCCCGGCTCGGTCAGCGGCCGGCCGCGGGCCTCGACGCGATTGAGCAGCGGGATCGGCAAGGCGCCACGAATCCAGCGCAACTCGTCTTCGCGAATGGCGCGACGCGCGAAGTACATCGTCAGCTCGCGCTCGCTGATCTCCAGCCTCAGGTCAGCGTTCGGCTCCTGATACGCCGCGAACGCCGCCACCGACAACGCCGGCACGGGCGGATTGGCCCCGCGCCGCGCGGCGACCACCAGCTCCACGTCCACGAACGAGGTGGGATAGACCACGCGCATGTCGCCGCAGGTGTGCACCACGCGGCGCAGGTCGGGACACATCTCCGGCGCGGAGTTCTGATCGAAGCGCCGCGCACCCACGATGACCGGGGCGCGCAGCGCGCCGATCGCGTCGATCAGCGGCGGGTCGTAGTCGGGCTGGCAGTCCGGGAAGTAGTGATCCAGCACGACGACACGCGGCTGCGCCGCCGCCAGCCGCCGCAGCACTTCCCCATGCAGCAGGCGAAAGCTCTTGCGATCGTCGAGCGTAACGCCGGCGGGAACACCGGCCGCCGCGCCCTGCCGCAGCTGCGCGATGGTCTCGGGGGTGACCGCCAGCAGCGCGACGCTGTGATCCTGGCGGTCGGTCGCCCAGGTGGCCCGCGCGGCGAGCCGCGCGAACGCCGCCGAAAGCAGCAGCGTGCTGAGCACGGCGATGACGCCCTGCACCGCGAGCGGGTGGTTGCGGATGACGTAGTCCGCGACGCGCGCCGCGCGGTAACGCAGCGTCTGCGCGCCGGCCGCCGCCGTCGGCAGCCCCACCAGATAATTGCTCAGGTCGGCCGCCAGCTCGATACAGCCGGCGTAACGCTGCTCGGGCGCAAAGGCCAGGCAGCGGCGGATAATCGCCGCCAGGTCCGGGGCGCGCGTCACCTTCATCCGCCGCAGCGTGAACAAGACCGCCTCGGGACTGGCGAGCTTGCGCGGCGGTTCGCCGGTGATGCAGAAGTAGAGCAGCGCGCCGAGGCTGTACACGTCGGCCCGGCCGTCGACCTTCTGCCCGCCGGCCTGCTCGGGGGCCATGTAGCCCAGTGTGCCGACCGCGTCGTTGGTCGAGTCCGATCCGCTGCCGTCGCTGCCGCCCGCGGCGGCGGCCGGATCGACGCGCTCGCGCAAGCCGAGACGCTTGCCGATGCCGAAGTCGACGATCCGCGGCTGGCCGCCGCGGTCGATCAGGATGTTCTGCGGCTTGATGTCGCGGTGGACGACGCCCTGTTCGTGGGCGTGGGCCACGGCCAGGGCGATGGTGCGGACGATGGCGACGCGCTGCGCCAGGCGGACGTCGCGGCGCATGACGTACGAGTCCAGCCGCTCACCGTCGACGAACTCCATGCAGTAATAGAGCGGCGGCGCGTCGAGGTGCGCCTCGTAGAGCCTGGCGATGTTGGCGTGGCTGAGGCGCGCCACCAGGTGCACCTCGTTCTGGAAATACGCCGCCCGCACGTCCGTCTCGCCGAAGAGCACTTTGAGCGCCTCGGTGCGGTGTTTGGCGTGGTGCACCGCCTTGTAGACGATGCCGAAGCCGCCCTCGCCGACGCGCTCGACGATCGTGTATTGCGGAATGGCCGGAAAATTCTCCCCCGTCCGCCGATGAAATTCCTCGCGGCAGGTATCGCACTCCTCGAGGTGCGTCTGCATGAGGCGCCGCTCGGCTGGCGGCAGGCGATCGCCGGCCAGCGGCTCGACCAGGCTGAGATAGGGGCAGACGTGGGCGGCGCGATGCGGCATCCGTACCTCGCGACTCGCCCGCCAGTATACCACGCACCGCCCGCCGCGCGGATTTCAGAACCCGCCGCCCGAACCGCCCGACCGCCACAATCGCGCCGCGCGCCGCTAAAATACGCACGCATGCACGTTCGACTCGCCAAGGAATTCACGTTCGAAGCCGCCCACGCCCTGCCCACCTTTCCAGACGGGCACAAGTGCCGGCGGCTCCACGGCCACAGCTTTCGCGTCGAGATCGTCGTCGAGGGCGACGTCGACCCGCGGATGGGCTACCTGGTCGACTTCGGCCGCATCAAGGACGCGGCCGAGCCGGTCCGCCAGCAGCTCGATCACTACTATCTGAACGAAATCGCCGGGCTGGAAAACCCGACCTCGGAAAACCTGGCCGCGTGGATCTGGTCGCGGCTGCGTCCAAACCTGCCGCAGCTCGCCGAGATCGTCGTGCATGAGACCTGCACCAGCCGCTGCCACTATCGCGGGGCGTAGCTCCGCGGTCCGAGCGTTTCGTGGAGGTCTCCGGATCCAGGGCGACCCGCAACGAGCATCCATGTCCGATCTTGCCAGCCGTCGCCGACTCACGATTCCGGTCATCGGCCTGCTGGTCAACGCCGTGCTGGCGTTGGTGAAACTGGTCGCCGGCCTGGTCGGCCACTCGGGCGCGCTGGTCGCCGACGCCGTCGAGTCCTTCGCCGACATCTCCGCGTCGCTGGTGGTCTGGCAGGGCGTGCAGGTGGCGTCGAGGCCGGCCGACGAAAACCACCCCTACGGACACGGAAAGGCCGAAGCCGTCGCCGCCCTGATCGTCGCCCTGATGCTCTTCGGCGCCGCGGTCGGAATCGCCATCGAGGCCGTCCGCGAGATCGCCACGCCGCATCACGCCCCGGCCGCGTTCACGCTCTGGGTGCTCCTGGCCGTGGTGCTCGTCAAGGAAGGGCTCTATCGGCTCGCCCTGTCGACCGCCCGCCGAACCGGCAGCACCGCCGTCCTATCCGACGCGTGGCATCACCGCAGCGACGCGATCACCTCCGCCGCCGCCGCGGTCGGGATCACCGTCGCGCTCGTCGGCGGTTCCGGGTTCGAGCCGGCCGACGACTGGGCCGCGCTCTTCGCCGCCGCCGTGATCGTCTACAACGCCTCCCGGCTGCTCATGCCGCCGCTGCACGAGCTGATGGACGCCGCCCCGCCGCAGATTATCGCCCAGGCCCGGGCGGCCGCCGGTTCGGTCAGGGGCGTCGAACGCGTCGAGAAGGTGTTCGCGCGCAAGAGTGGCGTGGGTTACTGGGTCGACATGCACGTGGAGGTGGCCCCGACCATGACGGTGCTGGCGGCGCACGACATCGCCCACGCGGTCAAGGATCACCTCCGCGCCACCATGCCGGAAGTGCTCGACGTACTCGTGCATGTCGAGCCGCACAAGCCGCGGCAATGAAGAATGCAGAGTGAAGAATGCAGAAGCGCGGAGCGCGAGGGTGGCGGACGACGCCTTCCGGGCGGCTGCTGTACACGTCGATCCGCGAGTATCATGCGAGTCGTCGACATTGACCCGCGGAGGCACGTGCCATGTTCACCGCAACCGCCGACCTGATCCTGCCGTGCACCGTGACCGGCTCTTGGCCCCGGCCGCGCTGGTTTGACGTGAGCATGTGGGGCCGCCCGCTCGACACCTGCATGCTCGACGTCCGCTTCCGCGAGAAATTCACCGACGCGCTGGCGGTCGTGCTCAGCGAGCAGGAGCGGGCCGGGCTCGACATTCTGACACACGGCGATTTCCACGTGGACGAGGACCTGGCCGGGCGCGCCTGGCACCATTATCCGCTGCAGCGCTGGGCGGGCCTCGCGGGCGACGAGCTGCAATCGGAAGAGACGCGCTCGCCCTGGTTGCGCTATCCGCCGGGCACGCTGCTGAACGAGATCTACACCGGCTGGCGCTGGCCGCAGGTGGTCAGCCGGATCGAGCATCGCGACCTGCACTATCCGAAGCTCTGGCGGCTGGCGCAAGGCCGCACGCGCAAGCCGGTCAAGTTCGGAACGTGCTGCTCGCAGGTGATGGGCCTGTTTCTCGACGTGCACACCGACCACTACCGCAAGGACCCGCGGCAGGTCTACTGGGACATGGCCGTGGCGATGAACCAGGAGTTGCGGGCGCTGCGCGACGCTGGCTGCCGCTGCATTCAGATCGAGGAGCCGACGCTGCACTTCAAGGCGAACACCTGGGGCGCCGACTCCGACGAGGTGAAGTTCATGGTCGAGTGCTATAACCGCGAGGTGCAGGGGCTCGACGACGTCGAAATCTGGATTCACACCTGCTGGGGCAACCCTAACATGCAGCGCGTGATCGAAAACACCAGCTACGCGGCCTCGTTCGAGCTCTACATGGAGCAGTGCCGCGGCGACGTGTGGACCATCGAGACCAAGGACCGCGATTTCAAAGACATCGAGCTCTTCGGCCGCTACAAGGGCAACCTGCCCAAGAAAGTCTGCATCGGCGCCGTCAGCCACCGCAGGCTGCAATGCGACCGGGCCGAGGACGTCGCCGGCGAGATCCGCCGGGCGCTGAAACACATCCCGCCCGAAAAACTGATCGTCTCCAGCGACTGCGGCTTCGGCCGGCAGGGCTGCAACCGCGACATCGCGTTTTTCAAGAGCGCGGCGATCGCGCAGGGTTGTAATCTCGTCCGGCGCGAGCTGGGTCTGCCGACGACCGACGTCCGCGCCGCCGACGCCGCCCTGCAGACCGACATCGTC
This sequence comes from Phycisphaerae bacterium, assembly GCA_022072445.1. Taxonomy (GTDB): domain Bacteria; phylum Planctomycetota; class Phycisphaerae; order UBA1845; family Fen-1342; genus JAJVHV01. The sequence goes on from JAJVHV010000029.1 coordinate 5,339, forward strand.
CCGAAAAGCGCCCAACGCTGAAGGTGCAGCGCGGCCGCCCTCGCCGCGCGTGCAGTGCGGCCGTCACGGCCGCGAGCCGGCAAGGGTGGTGCGGGCTTCAAGGGTGGCGCGAATTTCCCGAGTGGTGCGGACTTCCGGGGTGGTGCGGGCGTCCCGCCCGCACTGGCGCAACGAGCCGACACCGACTCTGAATGGAAATCCGCACCGCCGGCGTTATCGTAGCCGCATGCGATGGAGTTAGATTCGTGATTACACACCTTCGTATTCGAAACCTGAAGCGCTTCGAATCCGCGGACGTACCGCTGGGCTCTCCGGTCGTGTTCGTGGGACCCAACAACGCGGGCAAGACGACCGCCCTTCAGGCGTTGGCGCTGTGGCATCTGGGCGTCCAGACCTGGCACGCGAAGCGCGGCGGCAAGAGCACGGCGAAGGAGCGAATCGGGGTCGTCGTGAATCGCCGAGACCTTGTGCAGCTTCCCGTTCCGACGGTTGGGATGTTGTGGCGAGATCAGCACTTGCGGCAGACCCCTTCGGGTAGCTCCAAGGCGACGCAAAACATCCGGATTGAGATTGCCGTTGACGGCGTGGCGAACGGTCGCGAATGGACCTGCGCGATGGAGTTCGACTACCAGAATGAAGAGTTCATGCATTGCCGGCCGGTGCGGCAGGGTGCCGAGGAGGATCAGCGTCCCGAGGTTCCCGCCGAGGCGCTCGCCGTTAACGTGTCGTACCTGCCACCGATGTCGGGATTGGAATCGAACGAGCGCCGGATCGACGAAGGTGCAATCCAAGTGTCGCTCGGCCAAGGGAAGACGGCCGACGTCTTGCGAAACCTGTGCTATCAGGTTTGGCAGGAGCATCACGAAAAAGAGAGTCAAGGCGAGTGGGGTTCGCTCGTTGACCAGATGAAACGCCTCTTTGGCGTCGTACTTGAGGAACCCGAGTACGTCGCCGCCAGAGGCGAAATCACCATGAGTTACCGGGAGCTGCGAGGTGAGGACTCGCCGACTGGGAAGAAACCGCTCGATCTGAGTGCCGCTGGCCGCGGGTTCCAGCAGACGCTGCTGCTGTTGGCGTTCCTGCGCTGGCGACCCAAGTGCGCGCTGCTTATTGACGAGCCCGACGCGCACTTGGAGATCCTGCGCCAGAGCCAAACCTACCGCGAACTCGCCGAAAGCGCGTCACGGCTCGGCAGTCAACTCGTGATCGCGACCCATTCCGAGGTCGTGCTGAACGAGGCAGAATCGCATTCCGTGGTCGCGTTTGTGGGATCGCCGCACCCTTTGCGACAGTCGAAGGAGCTGCGGAAGGCCCTGGCTTTGCTTGGGTTCGACCAGTTCATTCAAGCGGAGATCGCCGGTTGGGTTCTCTACCTGGAGGGGTCGACGGATCTGACGGCCCTGCGGTCGCTGGCTAAATTGGCAGTGCCCGAGGCGCTGCCGGCGCTGGAGCGCCCGTTTCATCACTACGTTCTGAATCAAGCCGACAAGGCACGTGCGCACTTCTTCGGGTTGCGTGAGGCATTCCCGAATCTGCGCGGTATCGCGGTGTACGACCACACTCCCGACGTGACGTTGCAGTCCGGCTCAGCGCTCGTCGAGATGAAATGGAAGCGACGTGAGCTGGAGAACTACTTCTGCAGTCCAGAGTTGCTGCGGCGATGGGTAGAGCAGAGCGTAAAGGCTGAAGACCTGTTTGGGCTCGCCGAGTTGGAGAAACGCAGAGCAGCCATGAAGGAGGCGATTAGAGAGAATACGGCCCCCATTGCCCTGCGCGACCCGAAGAACGACTTTTGGGTTCGGACGAAGGTCAGTGACCAGTACCTGCCGGCGGTTTTTCAGAGTTTCTTTGGCAAGCTGGGGCTGCCCGTCTCGGTGAACAAGTCGGACTACGTCGCGCTTGCCGAGCTCGTGAAGCCCGATGAAGTCGATCCGGAAGTCGTCGAAGTCCTGCGGCGGATCGCGACCGTCGCGCAGGGCAACGACGCATGAGCACATTCAAAATCCTGACGCCAATCCCGCGCACGACGAGACGGCGCGGGTCCGCGAGCGTGCGGCCGTAGAAGTCGAGCAAGTAGCGCGCGAGCTTCGAGGTTGCTGTCCCGCCCACGTCGCCACGCATCTGCTGTCCTAGAAATCTGTGTTACACTACAGACATGAGAAGCCTGAATCGCAGCGCCCGCCGTTATCGCTCCCAGGCCGCCCACGCCGCGCCCCCTTCGCCGCTCCCCTGTTCCCACCGTCCCTCCGTCCCACCGTCCCTCCGTCCCTCTGTCCCTCCCTCGCTCCCTCACAGCAACCTCCGAAACTCCCGCACCACCCGCTCCACGTCCCCCTCCGTCAACCCATTATGAAACGGAAGCGCAATTGTCCGGCCCGCCAGCGCCTCCGTCCGCGGCAAGTCGCCCGCGTGGCAGCCAAACGCCTCGCCGTAGAACGGCTGAAGATGGATCGGCGTGAAGTAATTATTGCAGCCGATCCCGCGCGAGCGCAGCGCCTCCATGATCCGGTCGCGGTCCGCCTGCGAATAGTCGTCACTCAGCCGCACCACGAACACAAACCAGCTCATGTGCACGTCGGCCGGAATCTTCTGCAGCCGCACGCGCCGCTCGTCGCGCAGCCGCTCGATGTACCACTCCGCCACCCGCGCCCGCCGCGACAAGATCTCCTCCAGCCGCCGCATCTGCACCACGCCGATCGCGCAGTTGATGTCCGGCAGCCGATAGTTGAAGCCCAGGCGTGCGTGCGCCAACCAGCCCGCGTCGGGGTCGCGGCCCTGGTTGCGCATCGAGCGGCAGCGCAGCGCGATCGTGTCGTCGTCCGTCACGATCATGCCGCCTTCGCCGGTCGTGATCTGCTTGTTCGGATAAAACCCGAACGCCGCCGCGTCGGCCAGCGTCCCGGCCTTGCGGCCCTTATAGGTCGAGCCAAGCGCCTCGCACGAATCCTCCAGCACGCGCAGCTTGTGCCGCCGGGCGATCGCGCCGATTGCGTCCATGTCCGGAATCGACCCGAACACGTCCACCGGCATGATCGCCCGCGTCCGCGGCGTGATGGCGGCTTCAATCTGGCGATGATCGATCTGCCACGTGTCCGGGTCCACGTCGACAAATACCGGCCGGCCGCGCTCGAACATGATGCTGTTGCTCGAGGCGATGAATGAAAACGACGTGGTGATCACTTCGTCGCCAGCGCCGATTTCCATGGCGCGCCAGATCAGGTGCAGGGCCGACGTGCCGCTGTTGCACGCCACCGCGTGCCGCACACCCAGCCGATCCACGAACGCCTGCTCGAATTCCGGGACGCGCGGCCCCAGACTCAGCCGCGGCGTCCGCATCACCTCGACGACTGCCTGTATCTCCGCCTCGGTGATGTCCGGCGCCGAAAGGCTGATTTCCTGCGTCACACCCTGTCTCCCTGTCCGGACCAACGCGGCGCCGCCCGGGGTGCGGCGTTATTGGCCGATCGATCCGCTCGTGCTAGCATATAGCGACTACATACGATCGGCGATCGGGCGGGTGCGTCTGCCCGTTTCTACGTCGGGGTGCATTTCGCGGCCTGCGAGGATCAATCCCAATGCGACGCATTCTGATCACACTGGCGCTCGCCGCGTGCGTTGTCGCCGCGCGGGCCGACCTGCCGCTGGGCTCAAAGGCTCCGCCGCTGGAAGCTGGCGAGTGGTTGAATGCCGCCGCTCCCAAGCTCGACGATCTGCGTGGCATCATTCTGGTGCTGTATTTCTGGGACCCGATGGATGCGTCGGGCGGGCCGATGACGGGGTTCCTCAACGCGCTGGACAACAATCCGGAGTATGGGCGGCACAAAGGCGTGATGGTTATCGGCCTAACCACCGCGCCGCGAAAACTGGCCGAGCCGGCGATTCAGTCCGCCAAAGCGTCGTTTCCGGTCGGGTGCGACGCGGCGAAGGCGGCGAAGTCGTATCAGGTCGGGGCCGGGCCGAATATCGTCATCATCGACACGAAAGGGCGCGTCGCGTACGCGGGTCTGCCGCAGGGGGCCGACGATCTGGTCAAGCTGGTCGGCGAAGTTTACGCGAAGACGAAGCCGTCGAGGACGCACCCGGTGCTGGCGAAAGTCGCGACCGAGAATCTGGCCAAAGCGAAAGAGCTGCTGGGTAAGAAGGACTACACCACCGCGTATCGACTTGGGCGCGACGCGGTCGACGCCGCCCTAGAAGGCAGCACGCTGCACACCGAGTGCGGCGCGTTCGTGATCAGCGTGGAGGAAGAGGGGCGCAAGCTGCTGTCGGCGGCGGAGGAGCACGTCAGCGCTCAGCGGATGGCGCAGGCCATCGAGCAACTGCGGACGGTGTCGCGCGAGTTCAAGGGCATGGAGGTTGCGCGGACCGCCGACGAGCGACTAGCGAGTCTGAAAACATCGTCGGCGGACGCGGCGGCGCTGGTCGATGCTGAGGCGGCGGAGTCGGCGGCGCGGTCGAAGTTGATCGCGGCGCAGGATATGCTGCGCGAGCGGCAGTTCGGCAAAGCCTATCGGGCGCTGGACGAGCTCTCGAAGAAGGCGGATTTGGAGGCGGGGGCGGCGGCGGGACGGATTCTCGGGCGCCTGAAGGCCCAGCCGAGAATTCTGGCCGTGGCACGGCAGCAGATGGCGGAGGCGGACTGCCCGAACTGGCTGAGCGAAGCGCGCGCGCTGATCACGTCGCGGCAGCCGGCCAAGGCGCGTGAGCTGCTTCAGAAGATTGTCGATCAATATCCCGACACGACTTACGCCGACCAGGCCCTCAAGGAGCTGGCGAAGCTGCGTTAGCCGCGCGGCCGGATCGGCGGTGTGCCCGCGAGCCGGCCGGCCGTTCGCGTTTGTAACGACGGTGCCGCCTGTCGGGACGATGGAAACTGCCCCTGGTTGCAAGAAACCGCTGATCGGGTTGTGCGGGGGGATCGGGAGTGGCAAGAGCGCCGTGGCGGCGGAACTTGCGCGATTGGGGTGCCTGATCATCGATTCGGACCGGATGAGCCACGCAGCGCTGGAGACCGAGGAAGTGCGGGAGCGACTGCGGAGCTGGTGGGGCGGTGCGGTATTTGACGCAGCGGGGCGGGTGGACCGGCGTGCGATCGGGAAAATCGTGTTCGGCTCGGAAGCCGAGCGCCGGCGTCTGGAAATGCTGGTGCACCCCTTGATTGAGCGCTGGCGCGTGGATATCATTCAACGCAGTAGTGGTGACCCAGCCGTCAAAGCCATCGTCCTCGATTCCCCGCTCCTGTTTGAAAGTGGTCTGAATCGACTGTGTCACGCAGTGATATTCGTAGACGCCGATGATGCAAGCCGATTGGCGCGCTTGCGGGCGTCGCGGGGCTGGACAGGTCCCGAGCTGGCGCAGCGGGAGCGATGGCAGATTCCGCTGGAGCAGAAGCGGTCTCAAGCCGATTACATCGTTGACAACAACGGGCCTGCGGACCGGCTGGGAACGCAGGTTGCGGACATCCTCAATCGAATCGTTTCGGAAGCCACTTCTCACGACAAAGCGTGACCGTCCGACCGGCGCGATGGTGCGACGGACCCCCCGGACAGTCTTTTGAATTCACCTGGAGTTGAAGCACATGGCAAAGAGCCCCACCCGCCCGCGAACCAAGAAGAAGCTGCAGGACGTCATCGAGAGCATCCCCGATGACGTCGAGATGGCGGCGGACGGAGAGGATGGAGGCGGCGATTCGAAATTCGTCGCATCGGACACCGTGAAGCGCGACGCGCCGCCCGTGGCGGCCGCCGAGCCGGAGCACGGGGAAGGCGAACGGAAGCCGCGGAAGTTCCACGAAGAAGAATCGACGGCGATCGACCGCGAAACGCACGAGAAGTACGAGCGGGTCAAGCGCGGCGAGCTGCACATCACCGACCTTCAAAAGATGACGGCGGTGGAGCTGCACGAAGTGGCGGCCAAGGAAGGCATCGCGGACTACGTCGGGCTGTCGAAGCAGGACCTGATCTTTCAGATTCTCAAGTCGCGCATCAACCAGAACGGGTTGCTGTACGGCGAGGGCGTGCTGGAGATTCTCCCCGACGGCTTCGGCTTCCTGCGCAGCCCGGAATACAACTATCTGCCCTGCCCGGACGACATTTACGTCAGTCCGTCGCAGATCCGGCGTTTCGGGCTGCGGAACGGGCACACGGTGGCGGGGCAGATCCGGCCGCCCAAGGAGAGCGAGCGGTACTTCGCGCTGCTGCGGGTCGAGGCGATCAACTTCCAGGATCCGGACCAGGTCACGCAGAAGACGAACTTCGAGGACCTGACGCCGCTGCACCCGAACAAGCGGCTGTTCCTGGAGACGGATCAGAAAGAGCTGAACATGCGGATCGTCGACCTGGTGACGCCGATCGGCATGGGTCAGCGCATGCTGATCGTGGCGCCGCCGCGGACCGGCAAGACGGTTCTGCTGCAGAAGATGGCGAACGCGATTTCGAAGAATCACGCGGATTGCAAAGTGATCATTCTGCTGATCGACGAGCGTCCGGAAGAAGTGACGGAGATGAAGCGGGCCACGACGGCTGAAGTGATCAGCAGCACGTTCGACGAGCCGGCCAGCCGGCACGTGCAGGTGGCCGACATGGTGCTGGACAAGGCCAAGCGGATGGTCGAGTACGGGATCGACGTGGTGATCCTGCTGGATTCGATCACGCGTCTGGCGCGGGCGCACAATACGGAGGCGCCGCACTCGGGCAAGATCTTGACGGGCGGCGTGGACGCGACAGCGCTGCAAAAGCCCAAACGTTTCTTCGGCGCGGCCCGCAACATCGAGGAAGGCGGCAGCCTGACGATCATCGGCACGGCGCTGGTGGACACGGGCAGCAAGATGGACGAAGTGATCTTCGAGGAGTTCAAGGGCACGGGCAACAGCGAGCTGCACCTGGACCGCCGGCTGGTGGACAAGCGCATCTGGCCGGCGATCAACATTTCGGCCAGCGGGACGCGCAAGGAAGAGCTGCTGCTTGATCCGAAGGAGCTGGAGAAGGTCTACCTGCTGCGGCGCGTGCTGAGCGACATGAACCCGGTGGAGGCGGTGGAGCTGCTGCGGGCGCGGCTGGAGAAGACGCCGGCCAACGCGGTGTTTTTGATGACGATGAATCTGGCGTGACGGCGCGGCAGTTCGAATAGCGAATAGCGAATAACGAATGGCGGCTGCGACCGGTCGTTGTCGGACTTCAACATGGCTGTGCTGCGCGACAGCCATGCCACGCGTGGTGGGTTTTCAACCCGCTCGTGCACCCTGCGTCGCGGCGCATCGCCCCGGGCCGATCGAAACCGACCCGACCGGATCGTACGGGACTGCCGCCGCAGGATGGCGGCCGCGGCCCGGGCGGCTACAGAGACCCCGCCGGCAGTCGCCCCATTTCGTGAGGCGGAGAATCACCATGTCAAAGTACGTCATCCTGTGGAAGTGGACGGAGAAGGGCATCGCGAACGTTCAGCAGTCGCCGGACCGGGCTGAGGCATTCATCGCGGCGGCGGGAAAGCTCGGTGCGAAGGTCGAGATGTTTCTTTGGACCGCCGGGCCGTACGACGGGCTTGCGGTGGTCGAGGCGCCCGACCACGAAACCATTTCAGCCCTCTCGCTCAGCACGAGCAGGCTGGGGAACCTCAGCGCGCTGACGCTACGGGCTTACGACCTGGCGGAATTTCGCAAGGTGGTCGGAAGAGTGACCTGATCCCGGCGGGCGGGTGGCGCGGTCAAGCGGTCGCGCCACAGGGCTCTCGATTCGTCGATCCATCAAGCACCCGACCCATCAACATGGCCGTGCGGCGCGACAGCCATGCCACGCGCACGACGGCATGCTCTCGCGCTGGGCTTGAAGCCACTTCCGCTTTCCGCGTTCAGCCCTACTTCCGCTCCATGAAGTGAAAATACAGCCCGCCCGTGAGTTCGACGACGCGGGGGCGGTAGTGCTCGTACATCTCGGGCCGGAAGAGGTCGGACTCGCGCCGGCGGATCGCCTCGGAGCGCGGCTGGAGGAAGTTCGGCGCGTCGGGCGCGACGCGCTCGCTGGAGACCATCACGTTGCCGAGCAGCAGGTACGTCGGCTTGCGCGACAGTACGTAGGCTCCGTCGGTCTTCTCGTGGCCGGCCCAGCCGCCGCCGATGCGCACGTCGCGCCGCGCGATGTGCCGGTCGGTCAGGCCGACCATGTCGATGATGGGCAGATCGGAGTAGTAGCCGACGGCGCCGATCGGGACGCAGGCCGCCGACGCGTCCTTGGGGGCGTTGGCGGCGAGCCACTCGCCGGCGGCCCGCCAGCGGGGGATTTCGACGTTACGCTGATCCTGATAGAGCAGGTAGAAGAGCGACTCGCGCGAGACATTGCCGATGGCCGGCGCGATGCACGCCGTCGCGACCATCGCCAGACCGCAGCGCCAGCCGCGAAAGCCGCCCGGCGGCACGGGCCGTGCGGCGCCGCCCGCGGCCGGATCATGCCGGGGTTCGGGCGCCGCGGCGACGGGTGATGGATCGATGCTGGCAGGGGGGGTAAGTCCGGCGGCGTCGGCGATCAGCTTGGCGCTCAGCACGCACCAGAGCGGGATGATCGGCAACATGAAGCGATACATCGGCAGACCGTCGCCGCCCACCAGCACGACGCCGACCAGCAGCAACGCGGCAACGCCGCACAGCAGCCGCGAGAGCCGCGTGGCGCGATAGATCGCGGGGATGATCAGCGGGAGCACGAGCAGCGGGAGCCCGCCATTGTGCCGGGCGAAGTTCAGCACGTACTTCGCGCCGCGCAGCACGGATTCGCGATTGAGGCCGACCTTGGCGTAATACGTGTTGGGCAGCCAGTCGCCGTAGTACGAGCAGCGCCAGGCGAGGTGGGCGGCGAGCAGCAGAGCGACGGGCAGGCCATAGAGCAGTGTGCGGCGGTAGCGCTGCGACCCGGGGAGAATTCCCAGCGCCACGACCGCCGCCGGTATCGCCAGACCCTCCGGGCGCGTCAGGGCCGCCAGCCCGCCGATGCAGCCCGCGGCGAACAGCGCGGAAGCGCGCGCGTCGCGCAGCGCCCAGTCAGCCGCGAGCGGCGCGGCCAGGGCCAGCGCGGCGTAGCCGCAGCCCTCCAGCCCGCCCAGCGCCCAGCAGCAGAAGACGCCGCTGGCACTCAGCAGCAGAGGTGCCAGCAGTGCCGCCGGGCTTGCGCGGCGGATTCCGACGCCCGCCGCGGCCGCGTTGCAGAGGACGCCGCAGAGCAGCGCGCCTGCCAGCGATGCGCGGCGGACGGCGGTGACGTAATCGACGCCGCAGCGGCCGAGCAGCGCGGTGAGCGCCAGCCAGGTGAAGCTGGTGTATCCCTCGACGCGCTCGCCGGCGTTATAGACCCACCCCGCGCCGCGGACGACGTTTCGTGCGTAGCGTGCGACGATGAACGCGTCGTCGCTGACGAAGTCGTAGGCGCAGGCGTGCCAGACCAGCACGGCCAGCGTTACGAGCAGGCCGAGCGGCACCAGGAAGATCGCGGCGCCGTGCCCCTTGTTTGCTGGTTCCATTGTTCGTGTGTTCCGGTTCGCGCCCGTGGGTAGATCGAAGTGCGCCCCGGGCGCTCGGATGGGTCGAGCGCGGCCGAGCTAGTGCGCGACGGGGCAGCGCCCGCCCTGCGGCCCGTGCTCCTCGCCGTAGACTTCGTGCTTCGGTCGTCCTGCCAGCACCTGCGACTTGCCCCAGTCGGTGACTTTCTGGAATTGCGGGGACTTGACGAACGCGTCGAAGGCGGCGCGGTCGCTCCAGCGCGAGACGATCAGGTAGCTCTGCGGGCTGACCACAGCGCGGAACAGTTGCGTTTCCTCGTGGCCCGGAAGGCCCTTCATGAGCGTAAGCACCGCGTCGAACATCGTCTCAAATGCGGCCTCCTTGCCTGCCAGTACGTCGTAATTCATGCCGACCGTCACCATGATCCGTCCTCCCTCCGAGTCGAGCGCTCAACGCCGCTCTGCGTGCGACGCGCCGCCCGCGTCGAGCTCCGGTTCGACCGCGCGGCGGCGGCGGTGCAACTGGCGAAGCCGCGGATATGTGGTTAGTGCGACGGCGACCTGAGCACCGCCGGCCAGCGCGAAGACGGTCTGATACGCCGCCCACTCGCCGGCGATCGGGCGGAGCCACAGCAGGATGAGCCCGCCGGCCAGTGGCCCGCAGAGAAAGCCCAGCGAGCCGGTGGCGTTGAATCCGGCGTAGGCCGCGCCGCGCTGCTCGGGGTTGGAGAGCTCGGCGCAGAGCGTCAGCGTGGGCGCGAACATGATTGCGCTGACGACGCCCGAGACGACCATCAGCGCCGGCAATGCGCCCGTCGCCGCCAGCGGGTAAGAGGTCAGCAGCAGGCCGAACACGGCGCTGCCCAGGGCGACGGGCAGCGCCGATCCGACGCGATCGACAAGCCGCCCGGCCGGGTACACCAGCAGCGCGAACGGAGCCAGGAAGAGGGCGAGCAGCCGGCTGATGGCGTCGGGGTTCAGCGCGCGGACTTCGCCCAGGAAGAGCACGAAGCTGCTGACGATCACGCCCACGCAGAAGCGATCGACGAACGTGTACGCGTAGGGAATCAGCAGGTCGGGCCGGGCGCGCAGCAGGCGCAGCGCCTCGCGCGACGAGTGCCGTGCCCGCCGCTCTGCCGATTCGCCCAGCGTCGCGGCACCCAGGGCCGCGGCCAGCGCGAGCACAGCGGCGGCGGCGAAGGACCATCCGGGCGCAAGCTGCCAGACCACGCCGCCCAGCCGCGTACCGCAGGCCGTCCCCAGCATCATCGCCGCCCCGACCAGTCCCATCGTCCGGCCCCGGCGGCGGGCATCGGCCTGGTCGGCGGCGGCGGCCATCAGGCACGTCAGCGCCAGAATGTGTGCCACGCCTTCCAGCGCGCGAGCGGCCAGCAGCGCCGTCAGCCCCGGCGCCGCCGCCATCGCCGCGAACAGCCCCGCGTCGGCCAGGAGGGCCAGCGCCGCGGTCCGCACGCGGCCGCGGCCGCGGTCGCTGACAATTGCGATCAGCGGGGCGGCGGCGAACGCCGCCAGCATGTTGATGGACATGAAGCCGTGCGCCAGCAGATCGCCGGCGGCGTGCCCCTCCTTCACCAGCTCCCTCAGCGCCGGGACGATAAGCGTCACCGGCAGCATTGACGCGAAGGTCACGGCGGCCAGCGAGACCGCGCTGCGCGACCCGACCCGCGCTCCGGCGTGCAGCACCGCTTCATGACCTGTCGAACGCACCATCCGCCAGCCTCAGTGATCGCGACCCGCGCGGACAAATGTCATCCGCTGCCGATCCTTGATGACCCCCGGAAACTTGAGCACCTGGTTGTGCATCGCCACGTAGACGCCCGGCGCGATCAGCCGGCTGGCCAGCAGCGCCTCGGTGAGATTCTGAAACGCGTCGGTGTCGCGGAACTCATACGGCCGGATCGCCCCGGTCAGCACGACGGGTTTGCGCAGCTCGCCCAGGCCCGCGTGCAGCAGCTCGCCCGTCGCCGAGAGCGTGTCGGTCCCGTGAACCACCAGCACCGCGTCGTCCAGCTCGAGCGCCGACCGCACCGCCGAGAGAATTTTCTGCCGGTCTTCGGCGGTCATCTCGAGCGAATCCTTCGACATGACCGCCTCGTGGCGGACGCGCAGCGTCGGCAGGCGCAGATGCCGCAGCACGTCGTCGAGAATCGATCCGACGTTGCGCAGCGAACCGTCCGTCTCGTTATATTTCTTCTCGATCGTCCCGCCGGTGGTCAGGATCGCGATCTGCACGCGGTTGTTCATGCGGGCGGGATGATACTCCACAGCCGTGCGGCATGAAACGTCCGCCAGGGGAGACCAGCCTCTGGGGGACCGGTGTCTGATCGATATTGATCCACCCGGGAAAAGACCGGTCGGAGACCAGTCCCCCAAGGGCAAACTGACACTACCCTCATCCGCCGATCTGGCTCATCTGGCGGTTGCCGTAATGCTGATGGGCGTCTGGCTTGAGGACGACGCAGTCGAGGAAGGCCTGATGGAGGCCGGCGGCGTCGAGCGTGGGGCGCACGAACGGCCGCACGTCGATCTCGCCGCCGTCGAACAGGCAGCTCCGCAACTGCCCGTCAGGCGTCAGGCGCAGGCGATTGCACGTCGAGCAGAAGGGCGCCGACATAGCGTGAATAAAGCCGATCTTGCCGGCCGCCCCGCTCAGCCGGAAGACACGCGCCGGACCGGAGCCCGCGTCGTGCGAGGCCGGCTCCAGGGGCCCCAGCGCCGTTTCGATGCGCCGGCGGATTTCGTCGTACGGCACGAACTGATCGGCGTCGCGCAGCAGCGAGCGGCCCAGCGGCATGAACTCGATGAAGCGGACGGTGCGGCGGTTGTCGAGCGTGTGGGCGGCGATCGCGGCGACTTCGTCGAGATTCAGCGATTTCATCACGACGACGTTGACCTTCACCGGCCCCAGCCCACACGCTTCGGCCGCGGCCATGCCGTCCAGCACGCGCGCCAGATCGCCGCGGCGTGTGACCTCCCGGAAGCGGTCGGGATCGAGCGTGTCGAGGCTGACGGTGACGCGGTCGACGCCGGCCGTTCGCAACCGGGTGGCGTTTTCTGCCAGGAGATGCCCGTTGGTGGTGAGCGAGATTTCGCCGCAGCCGTCCAGGCCGCGCAGCATTGCGACCAGCGTGGTCAGGTCGTGCCGCAGGAGCGGTTCGCCGCCGGTGAGCTTGAAGTCGCGGATGCCGTGCGAGAGTGCCGCACGGGCGACCTCGCGCATTTCCTCGTAGGTCAGGATTTCGGCCTTGGGCAGCCAGTGCATGCCTTCTTCGGGCATGCAGTAAAGACACCGGTAATTGCAGTGATCGGTGACGCTGATGCGTAGCGTGCGCACGTAGCGGATGTCGCGCGGGCCCTGCGCTTCGGACAACAACGCGCTTCCGGCGCCGTTCACCGGCGACGAGACAGGCTCCTGTGGGATAGTCGGTAGCGCGATTGATCGCATCGTTTCGGTTCGGCGGCCCGGTCGGTCAGAGCAGTCTATATCATATCATCTCTCGGCGAAATGGCGTCACGTACCGCCGTTGAACGCCGATGGTGTGGCGTGACGAAGGACGACGCCTCAAATCGACACCCATCGACGGCAAGCGCAGTGTGGTGCGTCGAGGGACGCACCCTACATGGAGTCTTGGCCGCCTGCACCGCACGTGCAGGCGCGTGCAGCCGCAGGACGTAGCGATCACCGGCCGTGGAGCGGCCACGAACGACACGGGAGCGTTGTGCCGAGCGGCGGGCAGGTGGCAGAGGTAAGATGAACGTCGCATGCCCGAATCGCCGCGCGAGGCAATGTTGCTCCCGGACGCCGCGCTGCTGGCGCAGTGCGAGCTGCACACGTATCGGGCCAGCGGTCCGGGCGGGCAGAAGCGCAACAAGACGTCGTCGGCCGTGCGGCTGCACCATCGAACGACCGGTCTGACGGCGGTTGCCACGGAGAGCCGCTCGCAGCATGAGAACAGAGCCCGCGCGCTGCAGCGTCTGCGCGAGGCGATCGCGGTGAACATCCGTGAACCGCCGCCAGTCCGCGTGACTTTTCCCGACGCGGTCATGACCGCCGGCGGACGGCTGACGGTTGGCCGGCGAAGCCCGCACGTCTACGCGGTCATCGCATTGCTGCTCGATCTGCTGGCCGACAGCGGCGGCGCGCTGCCGCCGGTCGCGCTGCGCGCGGGAGTGACGGCGTCGAGCCTCACGCGGTTTCTTTCGGACCATCCGAAGGCCTGGGCGGAGGCGAACCGCATTCGTGCCGCGGCCGGCAGGCCGCGACTGTCGGACTGAGCGCGGCCTTCCGAGCGGCACGCGCTGGCGCTTCGTGCTTGAGTAGAATCAGTAGGAGCTTGAAGGTCGTTTGAGGTTGGCGGCGTGACCCCTCCCTGACGGTCGGGGCTCGGCTGGGTGCGCCAACGCGCGCTCGGCGCGCGGTTTGCGTACCGGGCGCGCGCAGCGCGACGGCGCGGCGTGTGTGGTATAATGCGGGGTCCGGTTCGACAGCTCCGATTGTCTTCGTCAGCTCAATTCGACCGGAATTCGGGAAACAGGAGCGTCATCGTGTTCAAACTCCAGCTCATTTCGATCTCCATCATCCTCGGCGCCGCAACGCTGGCAGCGGCGGCGAACGACGGGACGCAGCAGCGTGCCGGACGCCCGGCGCGAGATTGGGTGTTTTTCTCGGACAAGGGCTATTCGACGCGGGCGGAGATCGAGGCGGCGGTGCGCGACCTCGAAGCGAGCTATCCGCCGCGAGCGGTCGAGCGGCGGCGCGCGCGCCGCGCGTTACCGGGCCTGTTCGACGAGCGCGACTTGCCGGTCGCGTCGGCGTACGTATCGGCGGTCGAAGCGCTGGGGGCCGACGTGCACGTCCGCAGCCGCTGGCTGAACGCGGTCAGCGTGAGCGCGTCTGCGGCGGCACTCGACGAAATCCGCAAGCTGCCATTCGTGCGTGAGGTGCGGCAGGTGATCGGCGGAAAACGCGTCGAACCGGCCGCTCGGCGCGCTCCGGGCGGGGGCGTAACGCGCGGATTCTACGGCTGGGCTGACGAGCAGACGCAGCAGATCAACCTCGTGGCGCTGCACGCGCTGGGCGAGACGGCTCAAGGAGTGATTATCGGGATCCTCGACACGGGCTTTCAGCGCTCGCACGTGGCCTTCAACGACGCCGGCCATCCGCTCAGCGTCATCGCCGAGTACGACTTTGTCGACGACGACGCGAACGCCGCGTACGAAGCGGGCGACCATCCCGATCAGCACGTGCACGGCACGCTGATCCTCGGCACGCTGGGTGCCTATCGGCCCAACGAGCTGGTCGGCACGGCGTACGACGCGTCGTTCGTGCTGGCCAAGACGGAAGACATCACGGACGAATATCCGGCTGAAGAAGACAACTACGTCGCGGGGCTGGAGTTCGTCGAGTTCCACGGCGCCGACGTGGCGACCTCGTCGCTGGGCTACATCGACTGGTACACGCAGGCCGATCTCGACGGGCAGACCGCCGTGACGACCGTCGCGGTCAATCTGGCGACGGCCAACGGCCTGATCTGCTGCACGGCGGCGGGGAATTCGTATCACGATTCCAATCCGACGACATCGAGCCTGATCGCGCCGGCCGACGCGTTCGACGTGTTCACGTGCGGGGCGGCCTGGAGCGACGACAGCATCGCCGACTTCAGCTCCGACGGGCCGACCGCCGACGGGCGCGTGAAACCGGAGGTGCTGGCGCGGGGCGTGAACACGCGCAGCGTCTGGCCGTACGACAACGTGAATTACGCCGAGGCCAGCGGCACGTCGCTCTCGACGCCGCTGGTGGCGGGGGCGGTGGCGTGTTTGATTGGGGCGAATCCGGGCTGGGGCGTGGGTCAGATGCGCGAGCACGTGCTGTATTCGGCCAAGGATTTCGTCGCCGTCCACGCGACCGATCCGACGTTCGTGCGCGGCTACGGCGTGCTCGACGCGCTGGCGGCGCACAGCTACCGCGACTGCAACGATAATCAGATCGACGATGCCACCGACATCGCGAACAGCACGTCGCAGGACGTGAACGGAAACGGCGTTCCGGACGAGTGCGAGACCGGCGACATGAACTGCGACGGCTCGGTCGACGGCTTCGACGTCGACGGATTCGTGCTGGCGCTGACCGATCCGGCCGGCTACGCCGACACCTATCCCGAGTGCGACATCGGCCGGGCCGACGTCGACGGCGACGGGTCACTGAGCGGCTTCGACATCGATCCGTTCGTCGAGTTGCTGACCGGCGGCTGATGCGGGGAACCCGGCACTGAACCGCGAACACCCGGATGTGATCGTCATTGGCGGGGGCGTGATCGGACTCTCCGCGGCCATGCGGCTGGCGCAGGCCGGCGCGGCGGTGGCGGTGCTGGAGCGCGGCGAGACGGGCCGCGAGTCGTCGTGGGCCGGCGCGGGGATCATCGACGCGGGCAGTCTGGCGCGGAATGACGCTCTGGCGCGGCTGCGGCGGACCAGTGTGGCGCGCTATCCGGACTTCATCGCCGACGTTCAGCGGCTCAGCGGTCTGGACGTGCAGTTCCACGTCTGTGGCAGCCTCGATCTCATCACCGACGCGAACCAGATGAACTCAGCGCGGCGCGAAGCGGCGGTCGCGGAGCGCGCTGGTGTGACGGGTGCGCTGGCGCTGCTGGAGGGAGAAGCACTGCGGACGGCCGCACCCTATCTAGCGCGCGACGTGGGGGCCGCGCTGCGCGACGCGCGAACGGCGCAGGTGCGCAATCCGCGGCTGATGCAGGCGCTGCGGGTCGCGGCCGAGCGGCTCGGCGCCGACGTGCGAACCGATTGCGAGGTGACCGACCTGTGCGTCGAGGGTGGGCGCGTCTCGGGCGTGCGGTGCGCGGCCGGCCGTCTGTCCGCGCCGCACGTCGTGCTGGCCGCCGGGGCCTGGTCGTCGGGCGTCGGCCAGCATGTTGCGGCGTTCGTCGACGTGCGGCCGGTGCGCGGGCAGATCGTCCTGCTGCAAGCGCCGGCGCCGCCCTTTGCGAGCGTGCTGATGCACGGGAAGCGCTACCTCGTGCCGCGCTGTGACGGTCTGGTCCTGATCGGCAGTACCGAGGAGCCCGAGGCCGGTTTCGACAAGGCGGCCACCGCCGCGGGCGTGTCGAGCCTGCTGTCCGCCGGGTTGCGATTCGTGCCCGGGCTGGCGAGCGCGCAGGTCGTTCAGGCGTGGGGCGGGCTGCGACCCGGCTCGCGCGACGGGCGTCCGTACCTGGGTATCGTCGAGGCACTGCCCGGCCTGATCGTCGCGACGGGGCACTTCCGCGGCGGCGTGACGCTGGCCCCGGTGACGGCGGACGTGGTCGCTCAGCTTGTGCAGCGGGGCAGCTCCGAATCCGACCTGGAAGCGTTCCGGCCTGGTCGGGCGACCGATCGGCACGTCGAGCACGCGGACACTGGCGACGAGCGGCCGGCAGCCGATAAACTGCCCGCATGAGCGATCAGCGGCGCGGCAAACTCGTCGTCATCAGCGGACCTTCCGGCGCGGGAAAGACTTCGATCTGCGACGAGGTGTTGCGGCGGCTGCCGGGCTCGGTCTGGTCGGTTTCGGCCACGACGCGTCCGAAGCGCGGGCACGAGGTCGACGGCCGGCACTACTTCTTCGTGAGCGACGAGACCTTCACGCGCATGATCGCGGACGAGGAATTCCTGGAACACGCGGTCTACCTCGGCAACCGCTATGGTACGCCCCGCAAGCCGGTGATGGACGCGGTAGCCGCCGGCAGGACGGTGCTGATGGAGATCGACGTTCAGGGCGGCGCGCAGGTGGCGCGGCGTGCTCCGGAGTCGATCCGCATCTTCGTGCTGCCGCCGACGATGGAGACGCTGAAGGCCCGTCTGGAGGGGCGACGGACGGAGTCGGAGGCACTGCAGCAGAAGCGGCTGGCGGAGGCGGACGGCGAAATCGGTTTCGCCCAATCGAGCGGGTGCTACCAATTCTTTATCACCAATGATATACTGGAAGATTCGGTTCAACGTGTTCTTGACATCCTCGCACGGGAGACTCAGCCGGCATGATCGACGCGCTCAAAGATGACGACATCATTGAGAAGGTCGGCGGTCGTTTCAAACTCGCCGCCCTGATCCAGAAACGGTGGCTCGAAATCCTTCAGGGCAGCCGCCCGATGGTCGAGCCCGCCGGCCAGACCGTCATCGAAGTCGTCCTGGAGGAAATCCGCAGCGGCAAGCTCACCTTCGAGGCCAAGGGTGACGGAATCAGCGGGTCCAACCTCGGCTGACCCGCGGGCGTCCGACGCGCCGCTCGCCGGCTACGAACTGCTCGTCTGCCTCACGGGCGGCATCGCCTGCTACAAGGTGGCCACCGTCGTCTCGGCGCTCGTCCAGCGCGGCTGCGGGGTGACCGTCGCCATGACGCGCAACGCGCGGCGCTTCATCACGCCGCTGACGTTCCAGGCCCTGACCGGCCGCGAGGTTCACGTCGATCCCTGGCGATTCGCGGCCGGCGACATCGGCATTCAGCACCTGCGGCTCAGCGAACGCGCCGACCTCCTGCTGCTCGCCCCGGCCACCGCCAACACGATCGGAAAGCTCGCCTGCGGCATCGCCGACAATCTCGTCGGCGCGCTGCTGATCGGCGCCGCCTGCCCGGCAATCATCGCACCAGCCATGAACACGCGCATGTGGGAGCACCCGGCCGTGCGGCGGAACGTGGAGTTTCTGCGCGACGCAGGCTACGAAATCGTCGACCCGGAGACCGGCTGGATGGCGTGCCGCGCGGTCGGCGTCGGGCGAATGGTCGAGGCCGGCGGCCTGATCGAGCGCGTCGAAGCCCGGCTTCGCAGCATTCCTCCCCGCTCCGCCGCTTCCAACCACTGAGTGATCAGCGTGAGGCGCCCCGCGAGAGCGTCAATGCGTCGCTCCTCCGACGACGACAGCGCGCTTCGCGCGAAGCGGCGTTCGGCGGCGCGGCGGCGTCCGAAGTTGCGCGTTCTGGTGACCGCGGGCCCGACGCGCGAATTCATCGACACCGTTCGATACATCTCCAATGCCTCCAGCGGGCGCATGGGCTTTGCGATCGCCCAGGCGTTCCGGCGTCGCGGACACCGCGTCACGCTCATACACGGACCCGTGGCGGTTCGCCCACCCGCGGACGTCCGGGCCGTCGCCGTCGTCTCCGCCGCCGAGATGCTCGCGGCCTGTCGGCGCGCCTGGCCGCGGCACGACGTGCTGGTCATGACGGCCGCGGTGGCCGACTACGCCCCGCGTCGCGTCCTGCGGCACAAATTGAAGAAGGGCACCGGCGGCGCGAACCTGGCGCTGCGCCCGACAGCCGACATTCTCGCCCGGCTCAGCGCGCGGCGGCACCGCCGGCAAGTCGTCATCGGCTTTGCGCTCGAAGACCGCGACGCTCAGTCTTACGCCGAGGCCAAGCTGGCGGGCAAGCGCCTCGACGCCATCGTGCTGAACTCGCCGGCGAACATTGGCGGTGTGCGTGGCCGGGTCGAAGTGCTCGTCCGGAACGCCGGGTGGACCGCGCCGCGCGCCACGACCAAGCGTGGGA
This sequence comes from Phycisphaerae bacterium, assembly GCA_022072445.1. Classification (GTDB taxonomy): domain Bacteria; phylum Planctomycetota; class Phycisphaerae; order UBA1845; family Fen-1342; genus JAJVHV01. Next base: position 24,378 of record JAJVHV010000029.1, read on the forward strand.
TCGCGGCCTGGCTGGCGCGGCTGGCCGAATTGCTCGCGGGCGAAAAGGCCGCGCCGCGACTCACTTCTCGCCCAATGACCGCCGGTGCCGGAAGAACTCGCGCAGCACCTCGACGCACTGCTCGGCCATCACGCCGGCGGTTACGTCCACGCGGTGATTGAGCCGCGGATCGCGCGGAATGTCGTAGAGCGAGCCGCAGGCGCCACCCTTGGCGTCGTCGGCGCCATAGACCAGCCGCGCGACCCGCGCCAGCACGATCGCCCCGGCGCACATCGGACACGGCTCCAGCGTGACGTAGAGGGTGCAATCCTCGAGCCGCCAGTGGCCGACGCTGGCGGCGGCGGCGGACAGCGCCAGCATTTCGGCATGTGCGGTGGGATCGTTGAGCTTCTCGCGCTGGTTGCAGCCGCGGCCGATGATCCGCCCCCGCTGCACCACCACCGCCCCGACCGGGACGTCTTCACTCTCGAGCGACTCGCGGGCCAGCGCCAGCGCCCGCTCCATGAACGTCCGGTCGATCTCCGCTGCCGGACGTTCGCGTGCCATGCCCGTCGCTCCATTCCGGTTCGGCGGCACGCTCGCCGCCCATGCCGGTGCCGCTCCGCGGTCGCCGGGCCGCGCCGTCCGCAATCTCGCCGCGACGATTATGATGCCCCGGATGGTGCGCGGCCAGCAGCCCGCCCTCCCTCCAATTGGAGCCCGATCATGCCCGCGGCATCACTCATCGACCTCCCCGTCGCGCAATTCCTCGACCAGACCGCCGCCGAGACGCCGACTCCCGGCGGCGGCAGCGTCGCGGCTCTGGCGGGCGCCCTGGCCGCCGCTCTGGGGGGAATGGTCTGCGCGTTCACGATCGGTCGCCCGCGTTTCGCCGGCGTCGAGTCGCGCGTCCGCGCCGTCCGCGAGCAGTTGCAGCAGTGCGAGCGATTGCTGCGGGCGCTGGTCGACGAAGATGCCGCGGCATACGGCCGGCTCAGCGACGCCTTCAAGCTGCCGTGTTCCGACGCCAGCCGCGCGGCGCGCGTCGCCGAGGCCGCCTCGCTGGCGGCGATCGCGCCGCTCTCCACGGCGGCGAGCTGCCGGCGGATCTCCGAGTTGATCGCCGAGCTGGGTGCGATCGGCAACCCGCAGCTCATCGCCGACGTCGAGGTTTCCGCGGCGCTGGCTCAGGCCGCGCTGGCCGGGGCGGCGGCCAACGTGCGGGTCAATCTGAAGCTGATCGACCCGCCGCGGGCCGCGCAGATTGCCGCCGAATTGCGGGTGATCGAGTCGCCGGCCGGACCGGCGTTGTAGGACCCGAATCGCGTGGACAGCCGAATGGACGGCAAACGGCGGAATTCCACTGCGACGGCGGAATTCGTTATTCGCTATTTGATACTCGCCGTTCCGCGTGGGCACGGAGGCCCTACGCTACGGCGTGGGCACGGAGGCCCTACGCTACGGCGTGGGCACGGAGGCCGTACGCTACGGCGTGGACACGGAGGCCCTACGCTACGGTTGGGCCGGGGGGCGTACGCTACGGCGCGTGGCGGGGCCGAGCGATTCAGCGCTCGCCGAAACGCTCGAAGGCGAGCTGCTCGACGTGCTGCTCGACGGCGGCGCGCAGTCCGCGCGCCCCGGTGCGGCGCTCGAGCGCCTCGTCGATCAGCGTCTCGATCCGCGCGTCGTCCACGTCGAGCGGCACGCACTCGAGCTCGAACTCGCGCCGCAGCGGCGGGAGGACGTTTTCCAGCACGATGGCCCGCAGCTCCGTCCGCGTGAGCGGCAAAAGGCGACAGACGTGGTTGAAGCGGGCGATGAACTCCGGCAGGAAGCCATAGGCGTGAAACAGATCAACGTCGATCACCTCGCGCTGCTCCAGACCGTACGCGATCGTGTCCTCGTCGGGTTGGTCAATCGTGTGAAAGCCGATCCGCGATCCCTGCCGCGCGACCGAAAGCTCCTTGAATCCGGAGAAAGCCCCCGCGCCGACAAACGCGATATCGCGCGTGCTGATCAGAATCTGCTCGGCCCACGTGCTGTCGGTCAGCGCCACCGAACATTGCACGTCGGCGCCGCCTAGAATCTGCAGCAGCTCCTTCTGTACGTTGCCCTTCACGTCCTTGGTGGTTCCCTCGCCCGCGAAGCGCGCCGCGCTGCCCTGCAGCGCGATCTTGTCGATCTCGTCGAGCACCACCACGCCGATCTGAGCCGCCGCCAGATCGTGATTCGCGGCGATCAGCAGCCGCGTCAGCACAGATGACGGGTCGGCGCCGACGTAGCCCGATTCGGTCAGCCGCGACACGTCGACCACGACGTGCGGCAGGCGCAGAATGGAGCCGAAGAGCAGCTCCACCAGATACGTCTTTCCGCAGCCCGTCGGCCCGATCAGCAGGATGTTTGCCTTGGGCGGCAGGTCCTCCGCCGGAATGCCGCGCACGTGGACGCGCTCCAGCCGCCGCACGTGCCGATAGGCGAACAGCGCGGCGCTGCGGCGGGCGGCGTCCTGGCCGCGGTAGCCCACCCGTTCGAGCCGCTCGAAGATTTCGCGAGGCGACGGAGGCGGGAGCAGTGCGCGGACGACGGTGCGCGGGTCGTGGTGCGGACGGTCGGGGCTGAGCTTGGCGCGCGGCATGAATTCAGTATAGCGTTGTGCGGTGCCGCGGCGGCTTGAACAAACGAATGCCGCCGCCGGCCCGGGAGCGCGCCATGCAAGCGGGATTCCTCGATCTGCTGCTGCGGCACAACCTGTGGGCCACGGGCGTGCTGCTTGACGACGCGGCACGTTTGGCGCCCGAGCAATTTCATCGCCACTTCGAGATCGGACCCGGCAGCATCCACGATACGCTGCGACACATTATCGGAGCGGCGCTGCGCTGGTCTGATCGTATCAGCGGCCGGCCTTTGCGCGAATCGATTGATAAGCGTCCCGAGCCGTTTGGCGTGAGCGAGTTGCAGCAGCGCCTGGAACAGTCCGACAAGGACCTTCGCCGGGCGGCCGGCGAAGTCGCGGCGCGCGGCGCGTGGGGCGAGACGATGGAGTTCGCGGTGCCCGATGGCCTGACCTACCGGTTCTCGCGCGCCGCCGCGATGATGCACGTCGTGACGCACGGCGTGCATCACCGCGCGCAGGTGTTGAACATGCGCCGCCAGCTCGGATTGCCGTTGCTCGAACTGGACCTGATCGAGTGTGAGTGCCGGCGGACGGGGCAGATTCCGCCGAAGGCGCCCTGAGCTTGGGTTCGCCGCGAGAGGGCCGGAGATTCGGGCGCGTCGGCCGCGAACTTCGGGCGAGCGGTCAGAATCTGTAGAAACCGTGGCGATGGCCCGTTTAGAATGGCCGCGGTGGTACGTTCTGCGCGAAAGGCCTCGCGACGAGCGGAGCGGTTCTTCGCTGGATCGAGATTCGCGCGGGTGCACGTCCCGCCGTGGCAAACGCCGCGGCGCCGTCTCTGAGATCGACCGATGAAAACAGGGCAGGGAATTCTCGTCGGCGCGCTGTGCGGCGCTGGATTGATCGCGATGGCAGGGTCGGCAGCGCTCTCGTCGGTCGGCACGGACGCGGGCCTGCCCGCTGTTCTTCGCGTCGGTGCTCCTGACGAGCCGCCGGCTCGATTCGCGGCGGCCGTCGGCGTCCAAGCGCGGCAGATCGATTTCCGCAAGGAGATCGTGCCGATTCTCAAGCAGCAGTGCTACTCGTGCCATAACGACGACAAGTCGCGCGGCGGGTTGTCTCTGGCGTCGCGCGAGACGCTGCTGGCGGGCGGAAACTCGGGTTCGGCCGTTGTTCCCGGCAACAGCGGCGAGAGCCTGCTGATGCGGTTGGTGCGGGGCGACGATCCGAAGCGCGCCATGCCCTACGAACGGCCGCGCCTGCCGGACGCGCAGATCGAACTGCTGCGGGCATGGATCGATCAGGGGCTCGCGTGGGATGTTCCCTTGCCGGACGTCGACGCGGCGTCGCAGTATGAGCTGGCGCTGCGAAAGGTCGAACCGCCGGCGGAACCCGCGTTGACGAATCCGATCGATCAACTGTTGGCGGCTTACTGGCGAACGGCGAACCGGGAACCCGGCGCGCCGGTCCCAGATGCTCTTTTTGCCCGCAGGGTGTATCTGGACGTGGTCGGGCTGCTGCCCACGCCGGACGAACTGGCGGAATTTGAGCGTGACGTGCGGGCCGAGAAGCGCGCCGAACTGATACGGCGGCTGCTGGCGGACCGGGAGCGTTATGCCGAGCACTGGATGTCGTACTGGAACGACCTGCTGCGGAACGATTACGCCGGGGCGGGGTATATCGACGGCGGGCGCAAGCAGATCAGCCAGTGGCTGTACGCCGCGCTGTATGAGAACATGCCGTACGACCGCTTCGTCGCGGGGCTGGTCGCGCCGGAAGGCGACGGCGCGGCGGGGTTCACGGGCGGGATCGTGTGGCGCGGCGTGGTGAACGCGAGCCAGACCCCGCCGATGCAGGCCGCGCAGAACGTCTCGCAGGTTTTCCTGGGTCTGAATCTGAAGTGCGCGTCGTGTCACGACAGCTTCATCAACGACTGGAAGCTGGCGGATGCATATGGGCTGGCGTCGGTCTTCGCGGATGGTCCGCTCGAGATGCACCGCTGCGACCAGTCCACCGGACAGACCGCGACGGTGAAGTTTCTCTTTCCACAACTGGGAGCGATCGACGCGGCGGCGCCGCGCGCCGCGCGGCAGGCGCGGCTGGCCGAGCTGCTGACGCACACCGACAACGGGCGGTTCTCGCGGACGATCGTCAACCGGCTGTGGGCGCGGTTCTTCGGGCGCGGGCTGATCGAGCCGCCGGACGAGATGGATCGGCCGGCCTGGAGCGCCGACCTGTTGGACTACCTGGCAAGTGATCTGGTGCGGCACGGTTACGACCTGAAGCACACGATGGAGCTGATGCTCGCCTCGCGCGCGTATCAGATGCCCGCGGTCGATGGCGGCGAACTGACCGCCGACGACTTTGTCTTCCACGGACCCATCGTGCGGCGGATGACCGGCGAGCAGTTCGTCGACGCCGTGCGGCAGGTGACGGGCAATTGGCCATCCAAGCCGAACGTGCGAATCGCGACGCTGGGTGCGGCGGCGGCGAATCCGGCCGGGGCGTGGATCTGGAACGATGAGACGGCGGGCGCGTCGGCACCGGGTGGAACGCCGTTGTATTTCCGGCGCGCGTTTTCGCTGCCCGCGGCGCCGCAGGACGCCATCGCGGTTGTGACGTGCGATAACGAGTTCACGCTGTATGTGAACGGATCGAAGGCGGCGACGGGGCGAGATCATTACGCGCCGCAGCGCGTCGATCTGCGGGGGCATCTTGGCGTCGGCGAGAACGTGATCGCGGTGCAGGCGCTCAATTTCGCCGTCACGGGACCGGACGGCAAGCCGTCGACCGCCGCGAACCCGGCAGGGCTCTACGTACTGATCCGGGCGTGGGTGGAGGATAGCGAGGCGGCGATTGAGGTGGCCAGCGACGCGTCGTGGCGCTGGTCGTCGTCGGCGGCAGACGGTTGGAACGGCACAGGATTTGACGCCGCGGCGTGGCAGCCGGCCGCGGTGATCGGGCCGGCCAACACCGCGCCGTGGATGCTGGGCGAGCGCATCGCGGAGGCGGCCTATGACCCCGCGTCGCCGCCGCGGATTCGTGCGGTATTTCAGATTGCCGATCCGCTGACGACGGCGCTGGGCCGGCCCGGGCGCGACCAGGTGGTGACGGTTCGGCCGACAGCGGCGACGACGCTTCAGGCGCTGGAGTTGACCAATGGGCGGACGCTGGACGCGATGCTCGTGGCGGGAGCGGCGCGGCTGCGTGGCGAGCCTGCGCGGGCGGCGGCCGAGGTGGTGAAAGAGGCGTACGGGCTGGCGCTGGGGCGCGAGCCGACGGACGCCGAATCGCAGATCGGAACCGAGATGGTGGGTTCGCCGGCGACGGCTGAAGGTATCGCTGATCTGTTGTGGGCGCTGGTGATGTTGCCGGAGTTTCAGTTGATCGAGTAGATGCGGCGGCAGATCGCAAAGGGCAGCGACCTGCCCTACCTGGTGTGGGCACTGCTGATGCGTTTCGTGAGTAGGTGGACGATGTTGTGGAGAGGCGAAGACTCTTGTGCGCTCACGCGCGGCCCTGGTCGCGCGCGGTTGTGCTCGCCAGTCGCGCGCGGAGGCACTCCCAACCGAACCCCGACCGTGTGGGAGGGGTTCGACCTGAGTGTGCCTTCGGACTCGGGGCCGACCCCCGCCGAGTCCGTCGGGAATCGCAGTTCGAACCCCTCCCTCACGGTCGGGGCTCGGTTGGGGACGCGCTGGGGCTCGGCTGGGGACGCGTACTGGGGCTCGGTTGGGGACGCGTACCGGGGCTCGGTTGGGGACGCGTACCGGGGCTCGGCTGGGGACGCGTACTGGGGCTCGGCTGGGGACGCGTACTGGGGCTCGGCTGGGGACGCGTACTGGGGCTTGGCTGGGGACGCGATCCGGCGGTCGGTGGGCGCGCGTTTTAAGAAGGAGTGACAGTGACGCTGAATCGACGTGATTTTCTGAAATCCGCGAGCGCGGCGACGCTGTCGGCACTGGGTGCGAGCTTTCCGCGGCGAGTGCATGCGCAAGAGGGTGGCGAGGCGGCGCTGCCGCCCGCGACCGCTGACGCGCTGATCGTGCTGTGGATGGCCGGTGGAATGCCGCACACCGACACGTTCGATCCGAAGCGCTTCACGCCGTTCGAAACGGGTCTCGACCCGGCGAGATTGATGAGCACCTTTCCGTCGATCGACACCGCGGTTGACGGCGTACGCTTTTCGCAGGGGCTGGAGCGGATCGGGGCGGTGATGGACCGCGGAACATTGATCCGCACGTACACGGCGGCGGACCTGGGTTTCATCCTGCACTCGCGGCACCAGTATCAGTGGCACACCGGCTATGCGCCGCCGCAGACGGTCGCGGCTCCGCACGTCGGGGCGGTGATTTCGCGGACGCTGGGGCCGCGGAATCCGGTCATGCCGGCGTTCATCGACATCGGGCAGCGATTCGATATCGGCGAGGGCGACGAACTGCGTGCGTTTCACCAGGCGGGCTTTCTGGGCAGCGAGCACGGGCCGTTTCTGATCACGTATCCGGACCAGGCGGTGGAGGCGATCCGCCCGCCCGAAGGCATGAGCCCGGGACGGTTTGAGAGTCGGCAACGTGCGTATCGGCGGCTGGTGGAGGCGAGCCCGATCGGGCGGCACGGAAGCGGATATCAGAGGGAGTCGCTGTTGCGGTCGCTGGAGAACGCGCACCGGCTGCTGTCGTCGCCGGCGGCCCAGGCGTTCGATCTGTCGCGCGAGCCGAAGGAATCCTATGACATCTACAACACGGGACGGTTCGGGCAGGGCTGCCTGCTGGCCCGGCGGCTGATCGAGGCGGGGGCGCGGTTCGTCGAAGTTACGACCGAGTACATTCCGTTTCTATACTGGGACACGCACGACAACGGCCACACGCGCATCGCCGAGCTGAAGCGGCAGATCGACGCGCCGGTGGCGCGGCTGGTGCTCGACCTGGAGCAGCGCGGCTTGCTGGACCGCACGCTGATCGTTCTGGCCAGCGAGTTCAGCCGCGACGCGCTGGTCGAGGGCCGGCCAGGCGCGAAGGTGAAGGACCAGGTGGACGTGCCGGAGCGCATCACCGAGATGAAGCACTACGGCCTGCACCGCCACTTCACCGGGGCCGGCTCGGTGCTGCTGTTTGGCGGAGGCATGCGGAAAGGGTTCGCATACGGCCGCACGGCCGATGAACGGCCGTGCTCGGCGCTGGACAACCCGGTCACCATCGAAAACCTGCACGCGACGCTGTATCGCGCGCTGGGCATCTCGCCGAAGCTGGCGTATGAGGTCGAGCGGCGGCCGTTCTACGTGACGCGTGACGGCTCGGGCGAGCCGATCGAGGCGCTGTTCGCGTAGGCGCCGCCGTCGTGGACCTGCCGGCGGGCCAGCTCTTCGCGGATCATCTGCACCAAGCGCTTGCGGTCGATGGGCTTGGTGGCGTACGCATCGCAGCCGGCGTCGAGGCAGCGCTGGCGGTCGGCGCTCATCGCGTGAGCGGTGAGAGCGATGATGGCGCCGTCGTACTGGAGCCGCCGCAGCTCGCCGGTGGCGGTGTAGCCGTCCATGATGGGCATCTGCATGTCCATCAGGATGGCGTCGAAGGGCTGGCCGGCCTCCCGCGCGTCGCGGGCGCGCTGCACGGCGGCGCGGCCGTTGTCGACCAGAGCGACCTCGGCGCCGTCCTTGCGCAGAAACGCCGCGATGAGGCGCTGATTGTCGGGTCCATCCTCGGCCAGCAGCAGGCGCAGGCCCTGCAACTCGCCGGCACTCGAGCTCGCACCGGCCGGTGTGGCGACGATTGGGGTGTGCTGCGGCGGTCGTACGCGCGCGACCTCGGCGAGGCGGGGGTCGAGCGTGGCACTGAAGGTGGAGCCGGTGCCCGGCGCGCTGGAGACGCGAATGTCGCCGCCCAGCGCGCGAGCCAGGCTCCGGCTGATCGCCAGCCCCAGGCCGGTGCCGCCGAAGCGCCTCGTCATGCTCTCGTCGCCCTGGGTGAAGGGTTTGAAGAGGCGCTGGTCCTGCTCGGGTTGCAGTCCGATGCCGGTGTCGGCGACTTCGAAGCAGAGGAGGCGGGCGCGGGGTGTCAATGCGGGGGCGTCGGCGCCGGCGGCCGTGGCCGCAGGCGCATCGTCGTCGGCGGTAGCGTTGTCGGCGGTGGCCGGAGTTTCCCAACCGGCGCGCACGCGCACCTCGCCGGTTTCCGTGAACTTGACCGCGTTGCCGATCAGGTTGACGAGTATTTGCCGCAGGCGGGTTGGATCGGTGCAGATGTGCTCTGGCAGCGCCGGGTCGAAGTCGACGCGGATGGGGAGGCTCTTCTCGCGCGCCCGGTCGGCGACCAGCGCGACGGCATCGCAGACGATCTCGCGCGGGCTGACGGTGATGCGCTCGACGCTGAGCTTGCCGGCCTCGATCTTGGAGAGGTCGAGGATGTTGTTTACGATCTGAAGCAGATGTTCGCCGTTGCGCCGCATGACGTGGACCGCCTCGCGCCGCTCCGTGTCGCTCAGCTCGGGGTCGAGCAATTGCTCGGCGAAGCCGAGAATGGCGGTCATCGGCGTGCGGATTTCGTGGCTCATGTTGGCCAGGAAGTCGTCCTTGGCGCGGTTGGCCTGGACGAGCTGGAGCGTACGCTCCTCGACGCGGCGCTCGATGACCTCGTAGGAGCGCTGCACCTTGTCGGCCATCTCATTGAAGGCCTGCGCGAGTTCTCCGATCTCGCCGGGTGCGTCGGCGTGGGCGCGCGTTGTCCGGTCGCCGCTTGAAACACGGCGCACCGCGTCGCGCAGCGTCCGAAGCGGCCGGAGCAACTGCCGCATGGCGATGATGGTTACGGTGACCGCCGCGCCAAGGACGCCCAGCAGGATGACGATCATGCTGCGGATGCGGGCCCCGACTTCGTCGTGCAGGCGTTGCCGAGCAAACTGGACGGAGAGCACGGCGACCATGCCTTCGCGCGCGCCGGGTGCGGGTTCATCCAGCTCAAGCCCGGCCTCAAGATCGCCGCGGTACTGCCAGAGCGGTACGTGCACGCAGATCGCGGCGTCGTTCACGACCAGCTCGACGGTGTCACGGAGCGCGAGCGCCGTGAGCCGCTGATTGGTGAGCGGCACCGCGTCTTCCGAAACGCCGGACGGCGCGGCGGCCACGATGCCGCCGCCGACCTGCCGCACCACGGCCGCCTGCACGTCGTGATCCTGTCGCGCCATCCACAGAATACGCTCCATCTCGCTGTGGTCGCCGAGGAGCACGGCCGGCTCGATGGCGCGGCCGATGGCGCGGGAGTAGACCTTGGCGTGATTGGTGAACGCTTCGAAAGCCTGCTGGTGCGCCTGGGGGATCAGCACGGTACCGATCAGGATGGCCGCGCCGGTCAGCAGTGCGACGCACAGCGAAATTGCCCGCGTTTGCAGCCCAGAGCGCATGCCCCTGTTACCTCATCCTTGTTGCCGTGCGCGGTGCGCAGGAACTGCGCTCCTGCCGCGTCCCGTATCTGGAATATCGACAGGTCCGCAGCGCGCGAACTAACGCACTTCGTGGGTGAGAGTACGCAGCCGTACTTGTAGGGCGCGCAGGGGAGCCAATGCGCCGATAAGAACGAAATCGGGATGAAGCCGGACGAGCACGCCCCTCGTCCGATGGCGGCCGCGCTTCCGGGCACGCATGAGCTGGGTCGAACAGAGACATCGCGTCGCTGCTGAGTCTCGGCCAGACGGCGCGTGCGCGCCGCGGTTGCGTCGATTTCCCATTCTTATCAGACGCGCCGCGGCGGCCGCACTGCTCGTCGCGGGCAGCGTGGCGGGGATGGCGGGGGAGCCGGCCCGCGTCCTGATCATCTCGCCGGACAAACCGATCTACCGCGACGCGGCCGACGCGCTGAATGCCGCGCTGCGGCAACGCGGGCACGCGACCGAGCTGATGGCGCTGCGTGAGTCGGAAGCGGCGGCGTACGGGGCGGCGCTGAAGCGTGCGCGCGAGTGGAAGCCGGCCGTGATTGCGACAGGCGGCGCGGCGCTGACGTTGGACGTGCTGCGCGACGTGCCGCAGACGCCGGTTGCCTTCTTCATGGTTCCCAACGTGCTGGACGCGCCGTTTCTGGCCGACGGGAGCCCGGAGCGCAAGCGCGTCGCGGGCGTGCCGAGCGACGTTTCGCCGGCGGATCAGATCGCCTGGATCGCCGCGACCGCACCGGACGTGAAGCGCGTATGCGTGCTGCACGGCGAGCGGACGCGCCGGACGGCGGAGTCGCTGGCGTCGTCGGGGCGGGAGCGGGGGATCGAGGTCGTGCTGATCGCGGCGCGCGAGGACGCCTTCATGGAGGCGGCGAGCAAGGTGTCGGCGAGCGAGGCACAGGGCGTCGTGATGATCCCGGATTCGCAGGTCTACAACGGCGCGAACATCCAGCACCTGCTGCTGTGGGGAATTCGCGAGAAACGGGCCGTGTGGGCTTTTTCCGACAAGGCGGTCAAAGCGGGGGCGTTTGCCGGGTTCTTTGTGGAGCCGGCGGACGTGGGGCGGGAATGCGCCGAGGCGGTTGAGGAATTGTTGCGCGGGCCGGTGCCGGACGGGCCACGGTACTGCGCGCGAATTCAGCGCGCGATCAACGTGCACACCGCATCGCTGATCGCGCTGTCCCCGGACCAGGCCAGTCGCCAGGGCGGCGTCCGGGTCTTCGGAGAACAACCATGACCACGTCCGCGGGACGAAGGGACGAGGGGACGCAGAGGCGGCGCGACACGCGAGGCTCGACGTCACGGCGTGGGCACGCAGGCCCGGCGCTGCTTTGCGGAATCTGTGCTTGGCTTGTGCCCTCGTCACAGCCCGCATGTGGCGAAGAGCCCGAGCCAGCGCCGCAGGCGACTCCTGCGACGGCGCCAGCCAGCCGATCCGACGACGACATCGAACTGCTGGAGATGGACGTGCCCGTGGTGATCACCGCGGCGCGCCGCGAGCAGCCGGTGGCCGTCGTTCCGCACGCTGTCAGCGTGATCACCGCGGAGGACATCCGCCGCTCGGGCGTGCGTTCGATCCCCGACGCGCTGCGGCTGGTGCCCGGGATTGACGTCGCGGACCTGGGCTACGGCATCGCCGCCGTGTCGCCTCGCGGCTTTCACGCTTTTCTTTCGCGTCAGGTGCTGGTGCTTGTGGATGGGCGGCAGATATTCGACAGTTTCTTCGGCGGCACTTTGTGGGGCGCCTGGCCGATCGCGCTGGAGGACGTGGAGCGGATCGAGGTGATTCGCGGACCGGCGGGCGTGGCTTGGGGCGCCAACGCGGTCAACGGGGTGATCAACATCATCACAAAGGACCCGGCGCGGCAGACGGGGTTGACCGTGTCGGCGGGTGGCGGCACGCAGGGGACGCATCGGGAGTACACCGGCTATGCGTTCGCGGACGAGAAGCTGACGCTCCGTGCGTCGGTGGAGTACGAGGGCAGCCGCGGATTTACCGACGGCGGATCGCCGCTGCTGCGGCCCGACGACCGCTATCGCGCGCTGCGGCAAAGCGTCTACGTGACGTTTGCGCCGACCGCGAGCGACCGGCTGTCGCTGTCGGGAGGCAGCGCGATCATGGACAGCGGCTTCGCGCGCACGCCGCTGGCAGGATTCACGGGTGTGGCGCGCGACGGAGCGCAGTCGAATTTTCTGCTGGGGCGGTGGGAGCACCAGCTTGACCGGGACAACTCGCTCAACTGGACGGTGTACGTCAACGATTTCACCGTCAATCCGGGGCTACGCTCGGTGGATTATCGTTACCAGCAGTATGCCTTTCAGCTTGGCCACAAGTTCAAGCCGGCCGAGAACCACCTGGTGACGTGGGGGTTTGACACGCGGGCCGACACGCTCGACCAGACGAATGCCGATCCGTTCATGTCAACCCGGCCGTATGTCTCCAGCGCGATTTTCGGGCTGTTTGCGCAGGACGAGTGGCGAATCGCGCCGCGCTGGATGCTCAACCTCGGCGCGCGGATCGATTATGACACCTACGGCGGCTTCGAGCCGAGCGGCCGCGCCGCGCTGTCGCATCAGTTTGACGATGGATCGTCGGTATACGGTGCCGTGGCGCGCGCGTTTCAGATGCCGCCGGCGGGGCAGCGCTTTCTGAACGTGCCGTTCCTGGACGGTATCGTGCGGACGACTTCGAATCAGGAGATGGAGGCGGAGCAACTGATCGCGTATGAGCTGGGCTATCGGAAGCGATTCTTTGACCGCTTGGACGTTCATGCCGACCTGTTCTGGAACGAATACACGGACCTCACCGGCCTGGGGCTGAGCCCGGGGCCGCCGGGACTGATCAACCAGCGCGAGGATAATCGGGCCTCGGCCGGGATGTACGGCGCGGAGCTGGAAACCAAGTTCAAGATCAGCGAACAGCTCCTGCTGATGAGCCATTACACGTACCAGCAATTGGCGTGGGAGTCGGGTGAGTCGATGGAGAGCGCGGACTACCTTGTGCCGCCGGCGCACAAGTTCATGATCGGGCCGCGCTGGAGCCCGACGGACTCGCTGCACTTTTCGGCGCAGGCCTGGTGGGTTGACACGGTTTCGGCGCCGGACCCGTGGAATCCGTTCGCCACCAAGGAGATACCGCCCTATTGGCGACTCGATCTGCGCGCGGAATACGAATTCTGGGAGCGGCGTGCGTCGTTGGCCGTCGGCGTGCGCAACCTGCTGGATGATCATCATCCGGAGGGTGCGTCTCTGTTTTTGAACGACGTTGAGGCACCGCGGATGGTCTACGGCGAGCTGCGTATCAGCTTCAAGTAGCGGTCGCCACCGGGCCGAGGCAATCCGCCGACGGAACTGTCTAATCCCACCGACGAAACGACCCGCGCCCGTCGTGACGACGGCCGCGGGTCGGGATCGTCGCGTGCACCTCGCGTGACGCGCGTGCTCGCTTCAGGGTGTTCTTGAAAGCAAACCGCTCGAAACGAGCGTGCCGAATGACACGTCGCTTCGCATGTAGAAACTGAGCTGGCCGTCCGGTTGCAGCGCCCAGGAAACCTCAATGAGGTTCGGTGGGATGAGTTCACCGGTCTGCGAGTAGACTTCGCCGTTGGCGGTCACCGACACACGAACGACCTCGAGCTTCAGGGTCGCGCGGCTGTGCGTCGGCTGGTACTCCGCCTCCAAGACCGTGAGCCGCAGCACGCCGACGGCGTCGCCCGGCGCCGACTGGCCGCCTATCGTCGCGAGCAGCGAGACGGGAATCTCGACTTCCTCGACCTCGCCCGGCTCGCGGATCGACAGCACGGGCCAGGCGATCGTGCCGTTGACGAGCAGGTTGTCGGCGGGGAACTCCTGTGAAAAGTCGAACGGGATCGGCTCGCCGGCGCTCGGGACGCCACGCCCGTCAAACGCGATGGTGTAGTTCGGGTTGTCGGGCAATCTGTATTCGAATGAGGGCGTGTCCTCCCACTCCGTCCAGAATGGGAGCAGGACCGACTGGCGCGTGACGCCGGTCCAGGCGCCCTTCATCGAACCGTCCAGTCCGACGCCCGCTTCGCCGGGCGGGCCCTGTGGCCCTGCCGGACCTTGCGGCCCCGCGGCACCGTCCGCGCCGGCGGGACCAGCCTCGCCGGCGGCGCCCGCCGGTCCCTGCGGCCCGGGCGCTCCGGGGATTTCGAGAAATTGATCGCCGCCGGAATCCGTGAAGCCAGCGCCCGGACAGCCGCCCATCGTGGTGAGCAACAAACCGGCCGCGGCCAGCAGCACGGACACGTTGGAGTGCTTCGGCAGCCGATACACGTTCGATTGCTTTGTCATGTTTCGCCATCCTCTTGAAATTCGATCCGGGGCTTCGGCCGCGCGCTTGCGCCTGCCGGGCGGTCGCGCGTGGGCGTGTGCCGCCGGAAGCAGTACGCGCGGTGAGCCGAAAACTTCCGGCACGTGGGCGAGTATTTCGGTTCGGGGGGAGCAACGACCGCGGTTGCTCAACCGCGCAATCAGGCTCGGCGGCCGGAGTGGCTTCTTCGATTGCGTTCGGCGTTGAGACCGAACCAATGAGGCTGGGACCTGAACGCGGAACGAGCCGCAACGACGGATTCAGCGGAGGGGACGTGAGGAGTTATGATCTGGATGGCGCGGAGGACGAGAATGAGAGTCAAGCGAGAGCGATGGAGGGCGAGATGAGGCGGCTGGCTGTGTTGATTGTTCTGGGGGCGGCGACGGGTGCAGTTTCGCTTGCTGTGGTACCCGACACCGGGAGCGACACCCGGTTTCCGTGGGTGGGTCAGGTGGGGGGAGCGACCGGGACCGCCATCGCCGCGCGCACCGTGATCACCGCCAGGCATAACGGCACCAGTACGTACGGATGGGGTGAGGAGATTTATTACGCGACACACCGGATTGAACACCCGACGGCGGACATTGCACTGCTGATCTTCGACACAGACCTGCCGGGCTGGCACGCGCTCGGCGCGGACGCGCCGATCGACTCACCCATCTCCATGGTCGGCTGGGGCCATTGGGGCACGTTGAACGACGCGGGTGACGGCTATGTCATCTGGTGGTGGAGCGGCGGGAAACGAATCGCTGCCCCGAATGCGCTGCACGAGAAATGGAATGTCCCCGGCGTCGGACCGAGTCTGATTTCGTGGCTGAATGTCAACGGGGATGCCGCTGCGGTGGCGGGCGACTCGGGCGGTGCTTTCTTCATCGACGACAAGCTCGTCGGTGTGCTTGCTTTCGCCTTCAACAACTCAGGCGGCCGTCTGCCGGACTACGGGTTTGCCTCCCAGAACGGCGGGGTACCGTATCACGGCAGCGGCGCCATCGACCTCACCGATCCAGAAATTCGCCAGTGGGTGCTGGAGAATTCTGTTCCGACGTGCGTGCCATGCGACACAAATTGCGATGGATCTGTGAATGGCTTCGATGTTGAGCCGTTTGTTGACCTGCTGTCCGGAAGCCGGACGCCGTGCTCGCCGTGTGCGGGTGACGTCAACGGCGACGGCTCGGTGAACGGATTCGACATTGATGGATTCGCCGATGCGCTGACGGGGAACGCCTGCTGACTCCGAGTCGTTTGATGTGGTTTGCGCATGTGCGCGTTCCACATTGGAGGCGGGGGGAATCGAACCCCCGTCCCGAAGCGTTTCAGCCGGGGCATCTACGTGTGTGTCCGGTCGATTTTTGTTTTAAGCCCGCGGCAGGCCGGCCGTCAGGCCATCCGCAAGCCGTGATCGTCAGTTTCTCGCCCGCGCGCCGCCGATCAAACCGCGCGAACCAGCCTTCTATTGGCGTCGGTGACGGCTAGAAGGCGTCGCCGGCCGACGTTGCTGACCTAGTTAGGCAGCAAGAGCATAGCCATTGTTGGCATGTAAAGCGTTTGCCAGGTTTTTAACGAGGCCGCCTGACAACCTCGACACGCAGCCCAGACCTCCATCGCCCGGTCGATACCAGTCGCCCCCGGGTTGCTGAAGGGCATGGACGCCCGCTTGTCAAAGAACGCACCGCTGACTGCCGGCTCCGCGGCGACCAGGCCGCACCGACGCCGGGGGATCGCACGATCATATCGGCTTTCACGCCGTGCGGCGAGCGGCGAGCGCCGAAATGGCGGTCGCCTGGCAGGTCTGTGGGGCGCGACATGTGGCCGCACGTGGGGCGCGACATGTGGCCGCACATGGGGCGCGACAGGTGGGCGCACGCTGGGCAGGACATGCCGCCGTCGGAGCGCGATTGCGGGTTTTCCCGCACAGGCTTCGGTCGGGTATGATCTCTGGCCTGGATGTTCCCGGACCGCGCCTCCCGGGCCGAGCCGCAGCGACGGTCCATTCCTACAGGAGAAGAACATGTTGCGCGTGACGTGTGTGATTGCGATACTGAGTGTCGCGATGGTGGGCTACGCCCAGGAGAAGAAACCCGACGCGCCGAAGACTGAACCGGCCAAGCAGGAGACGACGGCCAAGGTCGAGTCGAAGCCGGGTGACATGACGGATCCGACCGAGATTTTCAAGAAGGTCGACGCTGCCGCCAAGGCGGTCAAGAGCGTGCGCTACAGGGCGACCGCGAAGGCCAGTGGCGCGGCCAAGACGCAGCTTCCGTTCACGGTCGAGGGCGTTGTCACGCTGGGTGGCGAGGCGACGGCGCCGCCGCTGCCGACCAAGTTCCGGATCGAGGCGAAATTCCAGCCGCCGGGCAGCAGCGAGCCGGTCGAGGCGCTGGTGGGCAGCGATGGGGACAAGTTCTGGCTGATCGACCACAAAGCCAAGACGGTGTATGCCGACATCGAACCGGCCGTGCTGGGGCGGCGGGGGCAGGCGGCCACGGCGCTGTCGATGGTCGAGTTCATTCACGGGCAACCGTTCAGCGACGAGATCAACGGCAAGAAAAAGGAGCTGCGCGGGACGAAGAAGATTGGCAACGAGGAGTGCTACGAACTCTACGTCATGTACGCGATGAACGACAGCGAGACGGTCTGGTACGTCTCCAAGAAGGACTTTTTGCCGCGGCGCTGCGACCGGATCGCGTCGCGCGGCGGTCAGACCGGCGCGATGGAGCTTGAGATCACCGAGCTGACGGTGGAGCCGAAGCTGACGGACGATCCCTACAAGCTGGTTGTGCCCGAGGGCTACAAGCAGACCGACGAGATCGCGCCCTAGGGGCGTGCGCAACGTTGTCACGAATCCGCGCCGCGCTGCCCGTCTTCGGCAGCGCGGCGCGGTGCGTGTTCGCAGTACCAGCGGATTTGCCGCGCCATGCCGATAAGGATGTCGCACTCGTTGATGCTCAAATCGACGCGCCCCAGCAGGTGCCGCAACGCGTATTTCAGGTGGTCGGGGTTCTGCCCGAAGAAGAACCCGATCCGCTCCAGGCTGTCGAAGAGATGCGCGAACATCGCCGCTTTGCGCTGGTCGTCGGCGAGCGGCCGCGGCTCCCCGGCCGGCGGTGGGGACTCGCCGGCGGGCGACTGCGACTCGTCAGCAACCGCCGCCCGTTGTTGATCAAGCCACGTGCGGCGCACTTCGTAACACAGGATCGCCACGGCGGCCGCCAGGTTGAGGGCCGGATAGGCGCTGTCCGTGGGGATCGTGATCACGCGGTCGAAGTGCAGCAGCTCGGGATTCGAGAAGCCGCGCCACTCCGGGCCGAACGCGATCGCCACGTTGCCGGCCGCCGCCAGCCGCAGAATCTCAGCGGCGGCCTCGGGCGGCGCCAGATTCGTCTGCCGCCGATAGAGCCCCTCGCGCGCCGTGGTCGCAAACGTCGCGATGCAGCCGTCGAGTGCGTCGGCGATGCGCGTGGTAATGATGGCTGATTTCAGCAGCGGCAGGGCGTGAGCCGCGTAGGCAACGGCCTGCTCATGGTGCGGATCGCACTGCGGCGCGACCAGCCGCAGTTTGTCGAAGCCGAGGTTGGACATGGCGCGACACGCCGCGCCGATGTTGCCCGGGCCGCGCGTCTCGACCAGCACGATTCGAATTCGCGAAAGCATCAAGAAGGTCGCCTGCACCGCCGGTTCAGCGTCGCGCTTCGCGCGAGCGCACCTCAAAATCGGCGGCGGCGCCGCCTCCCCGCACGTCGCAACCCAGCTCGCGCAGCCAGTCCGCCACCATGGTGTTGCAATCCGAGAATATCCAGTACGGGGCGGGATCGGGAACGAACTCCAACCGCGTGTCGGTGCTGTAGACCGAGCGCTGTTTTTCGCCGGCGGCGAAACGCTCGTCCAGCCGCCGCAACAGCTTCTGGCACTGCTCGGCCTCGACGCGCAGCGCCAGGATTCGCTCGACGCCGATCGCCGCACGCAGCCGATCAGGTGCGTCGAGTCTCGCGATTTCGCGGCGGCCGAGCGTGCCGGGCGTCGGCCAGCAGAGCACGGGGATGATGCGTGTGCTCTCCGTGTGCCCCATCGCAAACCACTCCCACTCGCCGTAGGCGTATTCGACCAGACGGCCCGTCTGGCGCGGGAGAATCAGGCTCGAATGCCGGCCGTAGTCGGCGAGGTAGACTTCGGCCGGTTCGTTCAACGCCGCCGGCGGCGTGACGTGAATCGTACAGCCGGCCGGCAGCAGCGGCAGCAGCACGCACCAGCGACGGAGGTAATCGGCGACCGTGCTCGTCACGCGCCGCTCCCGCGACTCGTCCTTTCGCACATGGCCATGGAACATGTCCGTCGAACCAACATCTGCTGGGCGCCGCGCCGGTCGCCCCAGTGTGCGGCGCGCGTGCGTGCGCTCCGCGTCGCCGCTACACTCATCCTGTATCTTGCCCGGCCGGTGTTGGGCTGTCGACAGCCGCGCCGGCGGACCTGAGCGGAGGACTGCGCGTGGTCGTCGGCGAATTGACCGAGGAAACGGATCTGCTCGTCATTGGCGGCGGGCCGGGTGGGTACGTCGCGGCGTTTCGCGCGGCCGATCTGGGTGTTCGTACTGCGATCATCGATGAAGCGGCGGAACTGGGCGGCGTCTGCCTGCGTGAAGGGTGCATCCCCTCCAAGGCGCTGCTGCACGTGGCACACCTGGTCAGCCATGCGGCCGAAGCGGAGAAGCTGGGTGTGACGTTCGGCAAACCGACGATCCAAATCGAAAAGGTGCGGGCGTTCAAACAGGACGTGGTCAAGCGCCTGTGCGACGGCGTCAGCACGCTGGCCGGCAAGCGCAACGTGCGCGTCATCCGTGGCCGTGCGCGGTTTGAGGACTCGCGCACCGTGCGCGTCGATGGCGGCGAGATTGCCCGGATCAAGTTCAAACACGCGATCGTCGCCACCGGCTCGCGCCCGAAACGCCTGCCGGAGTCGCTCGTCCCCGCCGACTGCTGCATCGACTCGAGCGGCGCGCTGGAGGTGCGCGACCTGCCCGCGACGCTGCTGGTGATCGGCGGCGGGTATATCGGCCTGGAGCTGGGACAGGTGTACGCCTCGCTGGGCAGCCGCGTGACGGTGGTCGAAGCGCTCGACCGGCTGCTGACCGGCTGCGACGACGATCTGGCGCGCCCGCTCGTGGCGCGGCTCAAGAAGCAGTGCGAGGCGATCCACACCTCGGCCAAGCTGGAATCCGCCAAGGCCACCGGGAAGGGCGTCGAGGTGCAGTACAGCGTCGGCGGCGAGCGGCACAAGGAGCTGTTCGACCGCGTGCTCGTCTCCGTCGGCCGCCAGCCGAACAGCGACAATCTCGGGCTGGAGACCACCAAGGTCGTCGTCAACGCGCGCGGCTTCATCGAGGTCGACCCGCAGCGCCGCACCGCCGACAAACGCATCTACGCCATCGGCGACGTGGCCGGCGATCCGATGCTCGCGCACAAAGCGTCGCGCGAGGGGATCGTGGCCGCCGAGGCCATCGCCGGTCATGCGGCGGCATACGATCCGGCGGCGATTCCGGCGGTGGTGTACACCGACCCGGAGGTGGCATGGTGCGGACTGACCGAAGCCGACGCACGGCAGAAGGGGATCGAAATTGAGATCGGCAAGTTTGCCTGGGGCGCCAGCGGGCGTGCCATCGCGATGGGACGCACCGACGGCATGACGAAAGTCATCGCCGACAAGAAATCGCGCCGCGTGCTGGGCGTGGGGATCGTTGGGCCGCACGCCGGCGATCTGATCGCCGAAGCTGTGCTGGCGATGGAAATGGCCGCCACCGCCGAGGACCTGGCGATGACGATTCACCCGCATCCGGCCACTTCCGAGACGCTGATGGAAGCGGCTGAGAGCGTGCTGGGCAGCGCGATTCACATGCTCAAGCGGTAGGTCGATGCGATGCGCGGCGCGGCTTGGCCGGCGGCGCGTCGCGCTGTCGTTCGCCGGTGTCGTCCGAACGGGAGCGTGTCGTGTCGCGGTCTGACACGCTGAAACTGCTGCTGGCGTGCGGCGCGCTGCTGGTCAGCGCGGCGTTCGTGTTTTGGTCGCGCCGCGGCGCTGCGCCGCCCGGGGCGTTCTTCTACGATCTGAGCGAGAAGCGGCTCTACGCCGCGCCCCGCGACGCGTTCGCCCCGGTCGAGGGCGTCGGAGGCGAGACGGGTGACGGGGTCGAGGCGATTGTCGTGCGGTGCGAGCAATGTCCCGCCGAGCTGCGCCGCGTCGCGTACCTCCAGACGCATTCAACCGAATTCAAGCAGCGGCATGACGCCGCGAAAGCGGCCGGCGGAGCTCCGATCGCCGAATTGACGCGCGCGTACATCGCCGCCAACACGCTGGTTCGCACGGTGGACGGTTCGGAGTGGTTCGCGACCAGCACGCCGGAAGGAAGCCGGATCGTCCGCGACTGGAAGCGCCGCTGCCCGCAGCACGGCGCGTGGGAGAAGCCGTTGCGTCCGTGAGCGGCTGCACTCCCGATCGCTCGCCGTTGGAGAGCACTCTCGCGGCGTTCGTGCTATGCTCTCAGGTCACGGCTGGAGGGCGGAAAGCTGCTTGAGAGCATTCCCGCGCGAATCGGGCGCGTCACGCCTGAGACGCGGGTGCGACCGACCTTCTGGAGGAAACAAGAGATGATCGCGACCCTGTTCCGCTCCGCATGCCTGTTGCTTCTGGCGGGGGCTACCCTGGTTCCCGCCAGCGCCGACGTCCGCGTCAAGAACCTTAAGACGCTGGTGGTGATCTACCGTGGCGACCGGGGATCGAAGGAGTACATGAGCGACGCCGACGTCGAGTCGGCCCGCGCCGGCGTCGAGCTGGGCCGGCTGTTCTACTTCCGCAACAGCGCCGCGCGGCTGAACTGCGAACTGATCTGGCTGGTCGCCGACGCCCAGGCGCCCAAGAACGACGGACCCACCATGGAGCACATCGAGGCCGATCTCAAGCAGCGCGGCGTACGCAATGGGCAGTACGACGGCATCTTCGTCACTGGCATCGGGCTCAGCGGAAACTGGGGCGGATTCAACATCTTCAACGGCACCGCGGCTTGCTTCGGCGGACATGGGGGACGTGGCGAGCTGAGCTGGTATCCATCACCCGACGCGACCGTGGCGTATGGGACGGCGTGGAATTTCGTCCACGAATTTCAGCACGCGATCGACCTGGTCACGGCGCAGGATTCGAACCGCCCCGACATGCTGCACGCCCACCCGTACACCGATCGCAACGAACCGTTCTTCAAGGGCTGCTACCAGGGCGGCGAGCACTGGGATTGGATCGCCTGCACATTTCGCGAGTTTGACGGCTGGACGGCCCTCAAGGGTGTGCACAACGCCTTTCTCGATTGCGCCGACGCCGACGGCGACGGATTGCCCGACGACGACGCGCGGCTGCCGACGGACGAGAAGCGCTTTAACAGCGATCCGACGAAGAAGGACACTGACGGCGATGGCTTGGACGACCTGGCCGAGTTCACCGCCGATCGCTACGCCGGCAGCGAGCCGCGCGCCGCCGACACCGATGGCGACGGCACGCGCGACGGCGACGACCGCTACCCGCTGATCGCGCTGGCTGCCGAGATTCCGTTCGGAAGCGAAGCGCCGCTGCTGCGCTCGGTGTTCGCACGGAATGACGAGGGTGGCGATTGTCTGGTCAGCGCGGCTTGGAACTCCGACGGGCTGACGCTTCGCTTCACCGCTCCGCGGCGCTTCGCCGTCGATGCCAAGCTCGACGGCAGCGCCGCCAACGGCTTCTGGGACGGCGGCGACACGTACCTGCTGCGGATCACGCCCGACGATGCGCCGAATGCGACCGGCGGGAAGGTGGAGTTTCGTGGACTGGGGCTGAGCGGCCCGGTCGCGGGCGCCACGGTTCAAACGGCGCAGAGCGACGGCCGCTTCACGCTGACCACGACCATTCCGGCGCGGCTCGGGCAGGGTGTCAGCAAAGAGATCAACTACGGCGGCAAGCGCGAGCCCGAGGACGTGACAGACGGGCTGACGCTCGTTCCGGGGCGCGAGATCGGTGTCAACTTCGGCCTCGAGTTCGCGGATCATCAGCGCGACCTGTTGACGCCGCTGCACACAATGTACGCCGTGCGGCTGGGGCCGGCGGCGGGTGGTGGCGTGCGTCCGATCCTGCGCGGACCGGCGCTGACCAGCGCCCGCAGTCCGGTGGTCACCGTCGCGGGCGTCGCGGCGGACGCGCCGGTCGAGATCGTCTCGGGCTCGAGCGTGCTGGGCGCCCGAGTCGGCCCGGGCGACGTCATGCTGGTCGACATTCTGACGCGCGGCGCACCGGCTTCTCACGGCGGGATGCTCAAGGGCGGCCTGAAGCCGTACGAGCTCGACATCGCGGCCCGCGCCGGCGGCGCGAGCAGCGCGCCGCTGCGGATGCGAGTCGATGCCTCGGCGGCGGCGCCGGTCATCAAGCTCCAGGACGGCGAACTGCGAGCGGAGTGTGAGCCGCGCGCCCAGCTCGAGCTGTGGTGGGGCGTGAAAGGCATGCCCGCGGGCGTGCTCTTCGCGACGCGGGCCGACGAGGCGGGCGGCGTCGTGCTGAAGGTCGACGAGTCGCTGACGCGCGGCTGGCTGGTCAGCGCCTACGAAGGCAGCCGCTTCGAAAAGCTGGTCTACGTCGAGACCTGGCCGCAGATCGACCGGAACTTCCGCGGCGACGCGCCCGACCCGCGCCTGCCCGGCGACGCCTTCTCCTACCGGTTCGAAAGCTACCTGCCGCTACCGGAGGCCGTGCAGTACGAATTCGAGCTGGGCAGCGACGACGGCTCGCGGCTCTACGTCGACGACGAGCTGATCATCAATCACTGGGGCCACCACGGCATGGCGACGCGCCGCGCGACGGTGTCGCTGGCCGCCGGCGTTCACCGCCTGCGCATCGAGTATTGCGAGCTGGACGGCTGGGCCGGCGTGAAATTCCGCGGCGCGCCGCGCGGGACGCCGCTCAGCCCCGAATTGCCGGTACGCACGATTCCGGCCGCGCTTGCGTCGGTTGAGCTGATGGCACGGCAGAGCGACGCGCTCGGAAACGTCTCACCCTTCGTCAGCACGACGCCGGCGGGCGAGGCCAAACCGCAGCGCGCCGTGCGCAAGTGAGCTTTCAGCCCGGGCGCTGCTCGCTGTCGCCGCCTGCGGCCCACTGATCGAGCTCGTCCGCCAGATTGAGCGGCGCCGGGCCATGGGAGGAGACCGTGTGCAGGTCCGTTCGGCTGTCGCGCCCGGACCGCCAGCGAATCCACAGAAAGAACGCCAGCGCCGCGACCGCGGCAACCACCAGCCACGTCCAGCGCATCGCCCCGGCGTCAGACCGCCGAACCGGCGCCGCCCGCGACACCATCGTCGGCGCGCGCGCCGCCACCAGGAGGCACGGCACGGCCTGCCGCCGATCGTTGTAGAACTGCTGAACCATGACGAAATATCCGGTGACCCGAACGGTCGAGCCCAGGCCGACGTCGCCGGCGTCTTGGGTCAGCAGGACCTTGGCCTCGACCGGTACGCTGGGCGACGTGAGACCCAGCTCCCAGATCGTCCCCAGCCGGCGGCGCTGCTCCGCATCGATGAACTGCCAGGAGCTATTCCGGCCGACGACGCCCTCCAGCACGACCGGCCGCCCGCGCAAGTCGCTCGGCCGGTCAAGCGCCGCACGCCAATCCTCCAGCACGATCGGCGTCACACGCTGGCCCGGAGATAGCTGCGACGCATGCAGCCCCGCAAGCAGCGCATAGACCGCCGGGAAGTCGTAGTTGAAGGCATAGTCGCGCACGTCGGCGAGCGATGCCACCAGGTCGGGCGGCAGCTCGCGCGGCTCGTCGCTCGTGGGCTGCGACTGAAAGCACCCCATGAGCAGGCCGGCGGCGACGATCGCAAGCGCCACGGTGCACGGACCTCTCAGTTCGGATCGCCCAGGTCCCAGCGAAACACCGGCATCGGCGCCGCCGGCGGCACGGCCGGTTCACTGGCCGGCTGAGACTCGGGCCGTTCCGGTTGCAGGTCGGCCGGCGCCGGCAGCATGCGCCACTCGCCGTCCTCCTGAAACACCAGAATGGCGATCTCGCGGCTGCCGACGCGCAGCGCGTCGCGTCGGGCCGGATCCAGCTCGACCCGGCTGATGACGAGGTAGCTGGGCGCTGGCAGCTCCTCGTGCTCGACGGCTTCGATCGACTGCACGACGACCGAACGAATCGCGTGATAGATCGCCCGAAAGCGACTCTCCGACTCCGGGTTGCGCCGCCGGCTCACCATCAGGCGATATTCGCTGTACCGGCCCGCCAGACACGTCGCGAGAAACTCTTTCACGAACGCGGCGACGTCGGGATATCGGGCCTCCACGTCCGGCGCGAACTCGTAGGTCGGAAGCGTCGGCGGCGGCTCGATCAGGCGCGCTTCGGTCTCCGCGGATGATTGGACCGGCGGTGGGGCATCGCCGCGCTTCTCACAGCCGCCGATCGTCGGCGCGACAGCGACCGCCGCCGCCGTCAGCAGCGCGACGGTGCGATAACGCGGACGAATGACAGGTGCATCGGGCATGCGCGGGATGATAGCGTGATCGTGTCGGAAGTTCAGCGTCCGACGATGGTTCCGGCAGCGCTTCAAGGGCTGGGCCCGGGTCGAAAACATTCCGTCACCTGGTTGCCACCGGACCCCCGAAAGCGGGTATAACTCAAGCAGTTACAGGACACTGCGGGGCGAGGACGCCCCGTGTGCAGCCGCACGCCGCCGGCCAAACGCGGGCGGCTGAATCAGTTCACCCGGTGCGGAGGATGCGCGCCGGACTCATACCAGGTGATGCGATGTCGCGCGTGAATCCGCACCATTCCTTGAGCTTACTTATGGGTCCGATGTTGGCTGCGATCGCGGCAGCGCTGTTGATCGTCGCGCCGGCCGCGGCGCGACAGGACAGCGGCGCCGACGGTTCGCAGGTCGCGCCGCCGGGACAGCCCGTGCCAACGTCACAGCCGACGACGCAGGGCGTTACGTCCGAGTCGTACGAGCGGCTGAAGAAGCTGCGCGAGGAAGCTCAGCGGATGCGCGAGGAGCGCATGCGGCGGCGCGGCGTGACGAGCCGGCCGACTCTCCCGCCGGGCGAGGATGCATCGACGATTCAGCCGCCGCCGTCGGACAACAAGCCGCCCACGCCGCCGGAGAATCCGCCGATGCCGCCGAATGGCGAGGCGACTCCGGCCGAATCAACGACGCAGGAGCAGCCGGCGGATCAACCGCCTCCCGGCGAGACGCCACCTGCCGACGTGCAGGATTCGTCCACGCAACCGACTCCGCAGGATGGGACGAGCCGGCCGTCGTTGGAGGAACTGCGGCGTCGAGCGCGCGAGTCGGCGGCGCGACGCGCGGCGGAGACGCCGGGCGGTGAAGCGGGCGCACCGCCCGCGCAGGATGGCGCTCCGCCAGTGCAGCCGAATGGAAACAATCGCCGCTCGCGGACGTTCCGTCGGCCGGGTGCCCGGCCGGCCGAGGGTGAGGCGGCGGGGGAGCATCCTGGCGAGGCGCCGGCCGGCGAGGAATCGGCGGCGTCACAGACGGCGCCGAAGAGCGACGAGGAGTGGTTCAATTTCTCGAAGATGCCGTGGGAAGACGTGATCCGGCACTTTGCCCGGCGGATCGGCAAGCCGCTGATCGGCGAAGACGAACTGAACATCGGCGGCGAGCTGACCTACGTGAACACGTCGTACAAGTTCACGAAAGAGGAGGCGATCGACGAGCTGAACATGCTGCTGATGCGCGCGGGGGAGGGCTGGCGCTTCGTCGAGAACCAGCATCACATTTTCGCGGTGCCGCTCAACGAGATCAGCAGTCACGTGGACCTGCCGCACACGTACGAGACACTGGACAAGTTTCTGACGGCCAGTCCGCGCGACATGGACTTCGTGATCGTCTACATGCTGGTCAAGGAGCGTCCGGCGCAGGAGCTGATCGACATTTTCGGCGACGCGTTGCCGGATTACACGCGGATGTCGGTCGTGGCCGACACGAACAAGGTGAAAATCGTCGCGTTGGCCAAGGACATCCGCAAGCTGCTCTCGCTGATGGAGCGGATCGACATCGCCAAGAACGACCCGCGCGAGACGCGCGTGCTGAAGGTCAAGAACAACGCGCGGCAAATGGAGAACATCATCCGCGAGATGCTTGGCTTGTCGCAGCAGACGCGGCTGATCGACCCGCGCACGCGCCAGCCGATCCAGCCTCAACAGCCCGAAGCCGACATCAAGATCATCGCCGACGACCGCACCAACACGCTGATCGTCAAGGCCACCAAGTCGAAGCTGGACGAGATCGAGAGCACGCTGAAGGAGGTTGATCGCCAGCCGGACATCGGCGAGTTCAAGACCGAGGTCATCGAGATCAAGAACGGCAACGCGACCGAGATCGCCAACACGCTCAACACGATTTTCGACCAGGAAAAGAACCGCCGGCCGATGTGGCAGCAGGTGCGGACGGCGACGACGCGGCGGCCGGGGCAGCCGGTTCAGCCCGGTCAGCCGGTGCGGCAGCCGGGCCAGCCCGAGGGCGACATCTTCCTGCCCGAGGACCCGCAGGAGCAGGCCAAGAAGCTGATCAGCGTCGTGGCACACGAGCGGACCAACTCGATCATTGTTTACGCCAACGCCGACGGGCAGAAGCGCGTCAAGGAGATGCTCGAGATCATCGACAAGCCGGCCCCCAGCAACTTCCGCACGTTCAAGCTCGAACACGCCCAGGCGGAAGAAATCTTCGAGACCGTCAACAGCTTCATTCAGAACATGCGCGGCGCGATTCCGCGCGGCGGTCCGGGTGGCGCCGGCCGCACGTCGACCGTCACGCTCGACACCACCAACAATGCCCTGCACGTCTTCGCCGAACGCGAAGAGATGACCAACATCGAGAACATCATCAAGCTGCTCGACGTGCAGGCCCCCGAGGGCACCAAGCATATCGTCGAGCTGATCAACCTCGTGCCCAGCCAGGTGGCGCAGACGCTCCAGGCCATGCTCGACGGACAGAGCGCCGCCGGCGGCGCGGCCAGCCGGCTGCGCGGACTGCGACCGCGCGGCGCGCCGGGTGGCGGCGCTCCGGCGGCCGCCAAGAGCGGCGCGCAGTTCATCCCGCTCGACGACGCGTCGATCCTGATCGTCATCTGCGAAGACGATGAGTGGACCAAGATCGAAGAGACCATCAAGCTCTGGGACGAGAAGTACACCACCAACACGCCCACGCTGCGCTCGTTTGTCATCGCCAAGGGCGACGCGCAGGCCATCGCCCAGATTCTCGGCCAGTTCTACCGCTCCGGCGGCCGCGGCGGCCCGGGCGCCGCCCAGCAGACGGTCGAGATCGCACCCGACGGCGACGTCATCCACGTCAAAGCGATCAAGCGCACGCTCGATGAAATCGAAGCACTTGTCAAAACGCTCGACGTCGAGCCGCAGCGCGATCCCCTCGTGATTCTGCCGCTGGCCAACGCCGACGCCAATACCGTCGCACAGCTCGTTCAGCCGCTGCTCTCCGCGGCCGGGGGCGGCGGACGCGGACTCCGCGGCGGCGGACCGGGACAGGCCAACAGCGTCGTGCCCGAGACCGCGACCAACTCGCTCATCGTGCGGGCCGATCCGGCCACGCTCGAGAAGGTCAAGGAATTCGCGCAGCGCATGGACGAGCAGGTCGCTGCGCAGACCCCCGAGCGGCGATTCTTCGTACTGAAAAACGCCAATCCGCAGGAAGTCGCCACCGCCATCACGTCGCTTTTCAATCCGCAGGGCGGCGGCGGCGGACGGCGCGGCGGCGGCGGCGGCGGGATGCAGGTGCGGGCCGCGGTGGCCGGCGCGCAGGTCGTGGTCGACGCGCCCAAGGACAAGTTCCCCGAGATCGAAAAGACCATCGCCCAGTTCGATGACCTGGGCGGGCGCGAAGTGGTCATCAAGACCTTCAAGATGCCCGGGTCCGACGTCGGCAACATCGCCCAGCGGCTCTCGCTGGCGTTTCAGAACAAGCTCGGCCGCGGCGGCATGGTGACGCGCTTCGACGCCGACCAGGCCAGCGAGACCATCCTGCTGACGTGCAGCCGCGACATGGAGGCCGAGGCCGAGAAGCTGCTCAACGAGTACAAAGAAGCCGGCGCCCTGATGGTGACGTTGGTCGAGTTCCGCCAACTGGCGCACGCCACCGCGCCGGAGGCGGCCCAGTGGCTGCAAGCGCAGCTCAACGCCCAGTTCAAGGACAAGGGCCGCCTGATCACCGGCCAGATTTCCGTCACGCCCGACGCCCGCACCAATCGCATCATCATCAATGGGCCGGCCGCGGTCGTGAAAGCCGGCATGCAACTCATCGAGCAATATGACATCCCGCTGGCGATGTCGACCGAGTCGCCGCAGACCATTTTCGCCACCGACATCCGCAAGTTGCCCGGCGTCGACGTCAGTACGCTGGCGTCCAACCTGCAGCGCGTGTTCGACGGCCGCCCGGCGCGGCCCGACAAGCTGCGCTTCACCTTCACCGCCGACCGCAGCACCGAGCAGCTCATCTACACCGTGCCCAAGGACGCCACCGCCGAGGTGACCGAGCTGATCGACAAGTACGCGGCGGAGGCCGAGGGGCTTTCGCCCGAGCAGGAGTTCGTCGTCGTCCAGAACGCGGACGCGGCCTACGTCGCCAACCAGGTGCGCACGACGCTTTCGACCCAGATTTCCAAGAAGCAGGGCGCCGACGTGGCGCAGCGCATCAACATCTCGGTCGACGAGCGGCTGAACCGCATCGTGATCAACGCGCCCAAGATGATCGTGCCGATCGCCAAGGCGCTGATCGACGAGTTCGACAAGGTCGCGACGCGCGAGAGCCCGCTTCAGATCATCCCGCTGGAAAACGCCGATGCGAACACGATCGTCGGGCTGCTGCGGCAGGTGATGGCCGAGAAGCTCAAGACCAACCGCAACCTCCAGTTCTCGGCCGAGCCGATGACGAATTCGATCCTGGTCGCCGCCGGCAAGGAGGATTTCGAGGAGATCGCCAAGCAGATCAAGACCTTTGACGACATGGCCAAGGTCTCGCGCTCCGAGCCGCGCATCTTCGAGGTGCTCAACGCCAACCCGTGGGAGCTGGTCAACGTCCTGAACGGCACGTTTCTGCCGCGCGGCGTGGGTCGCGCCCAGCGCCCGGGGCAGGAGCTGGTCTTCAACGTGGTCGGCAACCAGAGCATCATCGTTCAGGCCCCGCCCGAGAAGCTCGGCGAGATCGAGAAGCTGATCACCAAGCTCGATCAGATCGGCAGCAAAAAGGTCGAAGTCCGCACCTACGAGCTGCCCGGCATCGGCGAGCAGATCGACACGCTCGCGCGGCAGGTCGAGCAGGCCGTCAACGCCGGCAAGAGCCAGCGCGAGCAGCGCGTCAGCATCACGACCTTCGCGGCGGCCGACACCTGGATCGTCACGGCGATGCCCAGCCAGTTCGCCGAGGTCGAGGCCATGATGGACAAGTTCAAGGCCCTGACCGTCAAGGACATGATCAAGACGGTGTTCATCACGCTCCAGTTCACCGACGCGCAGCAGGTGGCGCAGACGGTGACGGAGATGGCCAAGAAACAGGTCACGCAGTCGCGCGGCAGCCGCGCAGCCCAGAATTTTAGCATCCTGCCCGAGCCGCGGACCAACCGGCTGATCGTCCGCGCGCCCGAGTCCATGATCGAGGACGTGCAGGCCGTCGTGAAGGAAATCGACATCGACGCCCCACAGGACAACATGGCGACGATCGAGCTGAAGCACGCCGACCCGAACGAGACGGCGACGATGATCAATACCATGTTCGGCTCGGGCAAGCGCCGCGGTGCGTCCGGCAGCGTGACGCAGGACGTGCAAGTGGTCGTCAACAACGCCACGCTGGTCGTCAAGGCGCCGCCCAAGACGCTGACGCAGATTCAGGAACTGGTGGCGGCGATCGACGCCGAGAATTCCGAGGGCCTGACCGTCAAGACGTATGACCTGAAGGTGTTGAACGCCCAGACCGTACAGGGCCAGGTGATGATGTATCTGACCTCGCTGGGCAGCAACACCAAAAAGGGCCAGATGAAGCCCGGTGCGTTCGCCGAGACAACCACCAACACGCTGGTCGTGATCGCCCCGCCCCAGGCGCTCACGTTCATCGACCTGCTCGTGTCGCAGCTCGAGAGCAAGTCGCCGCCCAGCGCCGAGAACCGCGCCTACGTGCTGCGCAACGCGCGGGCCGACCAGGTGGCGCAGAACGTGCAGCAGATGCTGCAAGCCAAGGTGACCGAGCGCGAGGGCGCCGCCCGCAAGACCATTGTCCCGACGCTCGTCCTGCCCGACACGGTCGGCAATCGCCTCATGGTCTTCGCCCCGCAGGAGTATCAGACCCTGGCCGGCGAGCTGATCAATGTCATCGACGAGAAGGTCGACACCGGCCAGGTCGTCCGCATCATCGGCCTCAAGCAGGCCGACGCCGCCCAGCTCGCGACGTCGATCACCGCCCTGATTCAGGCCGGTTCGATCGGCGGCTCGGGCGGCAGCGGCGCCGGGGCCCGCACCGCGAAGGTTACGGCCGACGCCGGCAGCAATTCGCTGATCATCGCCGGCCTGCCGAACGAGGTGGGGGAGATTCAGCAGTACATCGGCGAACTGGATACCAACAGCCAGGTCGTGCCCGAGATGCGCGTCTTCAAGCTCGAGAATTCCAGCTCGTACGACGTCGCCGAAGCACTCAAGTCCACGTTCGCGGCGGGCGGTCCGGGCGGCCCGGTGACCGTGACCGAAGACGAGTGGTACAACCGGCTGATCGTCTCGGCCAGCAAGCGCAAGATGCGCGAGGTCGAGGGGCTGGTTCAGTTGCTGGATGCTCCGCCGGCTGTCGCCGAGGACGGCAGCAGTGTCACCGGCCGCGAGATTTACTATGTCGACGTGGTCCGTGGCAAGGCCAGCCGCATCGCCTGGGACGTTGAAGACGCCTTGCCGCCTGAAGACAAGGGTGGCCCGACGATCGACTACGACTGGGACGGCGAGTACGTGAAGGTCACGTGCCGCCCGTCGGAATTTCCCAAGATCGAGAAGATGATCAAGGACCTGGACCGCCGCTCGAAGGTCGAGCGCAAGGTCCAGATTCGGCAGGTCAAGGACGTTGACCGCGTCATTCAATACCTGGCGGATCAGGAGGGGATCGAGGTTCAAACCGCCGACACCGGCAAGGCCAAGACGATCGTCGAGACGTTGTGGGGCGAGAGCGAGAAGCCCGAGCTGGAGAACCGGCGGCGTCGGCCGCGACGCGAGAATCCGGAGCGCGTCGAGCCGGCTCGCGATTCAGGCGGCGCTCAGCCCTGCTGGCTCGACATGGACGCGTTCTACCGCGCGTTCGACGCTGATTTCGACGATTCGGCCCAGTCTGACGCTGCGCCGCCCGCGTCGCAGTCGAGCGCGCCGGCCACCTCGGCGCCGCCGCCCGGCACGCAGCTTCCGCCGGCTGAGTTGACCACGTCGCCCGTGGCGCCCGCCAATCCGGTTGCGAACCTGGTCGAGCAGCAGGTGGACGAGGCCCTGGGCCGGCTCGATCCGCGCCGCCCCACAGCCACGCGGCCCTCCGCGCCGGCCAACGGCAACGGCGAAGAGCCGCCGCTGGAGCGCGAACGGGCCAAGGTCGTGAAACTGCCCGACGGACGCGTCCTGATCAGCGGGCCGCAGCGCGAGGTGGACTCCATCGGCGAAGCCATCGAGCTGCTTGAGGAGGATCTCGCGCTCGGCGAGGTCATCCGTATTTTCCGTTTCGAGTATGGCGATGTTGCGGCCGCCGCTCAGGTGGTCGACCGCATGTTCAACGAGCGGCAGCAGAACGCGATGCGCGGCCTGAATCCGCAGATGCAGCAGCAGCTCATGCAGCAGCAAATGCTGCAACAGATGCAGCAGGGCGGGCAAGGCGGACCCGCCGGCCAGGGCGGCGCAGGCGGCCGAGGCGGCCGCGGCGCCGCGGGTGGTCGCTTCGGCGGCCGCGGCGGCGGTGGCGACGAGGGCAGCGGCCTGCTCGGGCCGCTGGCCAGCATGTTCGGCGGCCGCGACGAATCCGAGGCGGATCGCCGCAGCGACTCGGGCAAGCGCTCGACGCTCGGCGGCGAGCGCGTGCGGCTGGCGGTTGATCTCGGCCACAATTATCTGATCGTCAAGTGTGAAGCGTCGGACCTGCCCGAGCTGCGCGAGTTGCTCCGGGAGCTGGACATTCCGCCCGGTGAGGTCGAGGTCAAGGTCTTTCAGCTCAAGAACCTCGACGCCACCGACACGGCCAACAACATCCGCGACGTGCTGGGCGTCAGCCGCGCCCAGCAGCAGCGCACGCAGCGCAGCCAGCGCGGCAACCAGGGCGGGTTCATTCCCGGCTTCGGTAATTTCGGCGGCGGCATGAACTCCGGCAACCCGTTCATGCAGATGTTTCAGCAGCAGCTCGTCTCCGTGGCCGGCTCGGACGACCCCGGCGCGCGGATCGAATCGGTCGAGATCGTCCCCAACGCCATCACGAATTCGCTGATGGTCTCGGCTCCGCCCGACGTCATGGACGTCATCTCGCGCGTCATCAACGAGCTCGAAGAGCTCGAAGGCCGCGACACGATCGTCATCCGCCGCTACCAGCTCAAGAACGGCCGCGTCGACGACATCGTCCCGTTTCTCGAGGAAATCTTCGCCGCCACCGGCGCCGCACCCGCGGTGGGCGGCGGCCGGCGCGGCGGACAGGGGGCGGTACGCTCACCCAACCAGCTTGGTCCGGTCACTGTTTCGGGAGACCCGCGCACGCGCACCATCATCTATACCTGCGAGGCCAAGGACGTCGAGACCGTCGAGGCCCAGATCGAAGCCCTCGACATCGTCGGTTCGCTCAACGACGCCGAGTCCTACGTCTGTCAGTTCGGCGACGCGACCAACATCGCCGGCGTCGTCGAGGCCATCTACGCCGGAGCCGGCGGCGGCGCAGCTCCCCGCGCCGGGCGCGGCGGCCAGGGCGGAGCGCGGCCCGCGGCCGGCGGCGGCGACGTGCGCATCGTCGCCGAGGAAATGACCAACACGATCATCGTCTGGGGACCGCCCGACAAGCGTGAGGTCATCCTCGAGAAGATCGAAGAGCTCGACGCGCGCTACGAGATGGAGGTCCGCGAAATCCCGCTCGTCCATGCCGATCCCGACGACATCGCCGAAAAGCTGACGTCCATGTTCGCCGGCCGCGCCGGCGCGTCGATCTCCGGCGGCGGCGGCCGTCGCGGTCAGGGCGCCGCGGCGCAGGGCAGCGGCCGCGTCGTCATCGTCGGCGACACGCAATCGAAAAAGCTGCTCGTCCGTGCCCCGGAGCACATCTACAAGCAGATATTGTCCGTCGTGCAGGTGCTCGACACTCAGCCCGAGAATCTGCAGATCAAGCGCTTCGAGCTCAAATACGCCAACGCCGAAGCCGCCGTCGCCAAGCTTACCGAAGCCATGCAGCAGTACATCCAGCTCTCCAGCCTGACGCAGAGCTCGAGCACTGGCGGCCGTCCGAAGCTACCGTTCGACGCATTCACGGCGGTGCCCGATTCTCGCACCAACGGCGTGCTGGTGGTCGGCTCGCAGCAGACGTTCATGTTCGTCAAGCAGGTGCTCGACGCCTACGATGTGCAGATCGGCGAAGAGGGGCAGCAGCAGATCCGCCTGATCTCCATCCCGCTCGGGCAAGACGCCGTCGCGCTGGGCGCCGAGGTCATGGATCTGGTCAACGCCACCGAGCGCAGTATCGCCGAGCAGGAGGGCCGTCGGCCCAAACAGGTCGCGATCGGCTCCAATCCGGAAACAAATTCGATTATCGTCTCCGCGGACCCGTCGATGTTCAGCCAGGTGGAGAGCATCGTGAAACAAATCGGTGATGCGTGGGAAAACGAGGGTCGCGGAAAGCGCTCCTCCATCGTCCTCCAGTTGAAAAACGTCTCCGCGTCGCAGTTCGAACGCGTCATTCAGGACCTCCAGTCCAACGGCCCCGGCGGCACCGCAGGCTCCACGCGCCGCCGCAGCATCAGCAATGTCGGCGGCCAGCCCGCGCGCAGCACGACGCCCACCGCCACCCCCGGCGGCGCCAACCGTCCGCGCAACGGCAGCGGCATTCAGCCCGGCGCCCGACCGACGGGCGGCGCACGCCCCGCGGGCGGCACGCGACCCGGCG
>JAJVHV010000025.1 GCA_022072445.1 Phycisphaerae bacterium
GCCGGCCGCCCCGTAACCCGCCGGAATGACGCTTACCTTCGCCGATTTGTAGTGCAGACCTTTGGGCTGAAAACGGCCCTGGCGCGGGCGCCAGGGCCGTTCGCACTGGCGAACTGCGAAGGTTGGGTTAGGCAAACCGGTAGTGATTGAGGAGACCTTCCCCCTGCGGTGCTCGCTGGACGAGATGCGATCCTTTCTGCGGGCCGCCCGGCGCAATGCCGCCGGTTGCCTGAGCTTCTACTGGGGCCATACCCCCGCCGAGGGCCGGCGCTCCGGCACGCTTCAGGGCGGGGTCGAAGCCGACTGGCTGGAACTCTTCTGCGCGGAAGGGCGGGCGGTTCAGGCACTGCCTTCCACCACAACGGCGCCTGAGAGCTCGACACCCATGCCATAGTCGGCGTGAGCATCGCCACTTTCGCGCGTAGCAGGATCAGCTTTCCACCGCGGCTCGCGCTTGGGCCCGGCGGCGGCGGCGCAGCCAGAACCGGATCCGCCAGCGATCGGCACGCCGAGTCGATGACCGCGCACACCGCGAGCACAATCACCATGCGGCCGGCGTCAATGTGGTCAGTCCGCCTACGATCACCCTTCAAGCCGAACGACGCGCCCTGCCAGCCGGGTACGCGCCCGGGGGCAACTCGCGAGAGCTTCAAATGCCCCGTCAACATTTACGCATTCAGTTCTTATGCGCCGTTAAGAGGTCTCCCGCACTCCGGACAACTGCCACTGACGTTGCCGGTGAGGTTGTAACCGCAGCGGGCACAGGTCGGCGTGCCGACCGGAAGATCTTGGAAGCCGGCTCCTTCCACCTGAAGGTACTTTTCCAGCGGAGCAGAGGATGCGGTCATCGCCCGCTTTAATCTCAGGAGATGCGCGGTTCCCTTTGCGGCGAGAGCCTGAGTAATGGCGAGCGCATCTGGTTCGTGCGAGTTGGGCTTGGTTATGCGATGAATAAGACCCAACTCGTGCGCACGGTGTACCGGGAGATTGTCCGATTCCAGTAGAACATCGAGAGCCAGACTGGCGCCGATGGTTCGCACAAGAAACCAAGGCACAGCCGTAGCTGGGCTCACGCCGAGCGGATGCCCACGATTGACGATCACAGTGCTCTCGGCGGCAATCCGGAAGTCACACGCAAGCAGCAAGCCCAAGAAGTGGATGTCGATCTCACCTTGGTACGACCCTACCACGAAGAGGCGGCTGTCGCGGAGGTATCTGATATACCGCTGCATCGCAATGTCTTCGCGGGCCAATTCCGTGCGCGCCCGGGAGTCGCACGCAGAAGCTGAATCATCGTCGGCGCTCACGCTTCGAAAGTATTCGGCGAGGCGAACCAGTGTTTCATGGCTCAGTTCGCTCGACGCAAAGCTGATATGGAGCACCCGGTGCGGGCCGGCGACAAGCTCATCAAAGAACTCCCAAAGCGTCGCGACGCGCTGTAAGTCAATCCCGGCACAGATTGAGCCAGGGTTAAAGCGCAGAATGGTGACCGAACCAGCCACCTCTGTTGACCAGAATCGAGGGTCGCCGGCCGGGCGGCCAGTATGCACACCGCCCATGGTCCCCACCTCCTGCGGTCAGGTAGTTCCGCTCACGGCCAGTTGGGGCTCCGCAGCGCGCCGGGGTATTCGGCCAAATGCCCGGTACACAGCCACGAAGAAGAGCGGTACGAAAACAGTTGCCAAGAACGTCGCCGTAACCACGCCGCCCAGGACGCCGGTCCCGATGGCCACCTGCGCGCCGGCGCCGGCGCCCGCGGCGGTAGCGAGCGGCAGTACGCCGAAACCGAAGGCCAGTGAAGTCATGACGATCGGACGCAGTCGCAATCGTGAACCCTCCAGCGTGGCTTCGATCAGGCCCATTCCCTCGTGCACTTTCGCCAGGGCGAACTGGACGATCAGAATGGCGTTCTTGGTTGTCAAGCCGAGAACGGTGAGCAGTCCGATCTGAAAGTAAACGTCGTTGGGCAACCCCTGTAGCGAGGAACCCAGGACGCCGCCGACGACGCCGAGCGGCAATGCCAGCAGAATCGTGATGGGAACGATCCAGCTCTCGTACAGCGCCGCAAGACAAAGAAAGATCACAATGATCGAGAAAGCGTAGAGGGTCGGTCCCTGGGCCGTGGCCAAGCGCTCCTGGTAGGAGATCCCGGTCCAGTCGAAACCGATCCCGCGCGGCAGTTGATCGACAAACGCTTCCATGGTGTCCATGGCTTCACCGGAGCTGCGTCCGGGGGCGGGTTCCCCCCAGATATTGATCGATGGAAATGCGTTGTACCGCTCCAGCCGCGGAGACCCGAAGCTCCATCGCCCGGACGCCAGCGTGTCAAACGGGGTCATGAGACTCTGGTCATTGCGCACGTACAACCGGTCCAGATCGCCCGGCAGCATGCGATAGGGCGCGTCGAGCTGGACGTATACCCGCTTGACTCGTCCGCCCTGAATGAAGTCGTTCACGTAGGCGCTGCCGAATGCTGCTGAAACGGTGTTGTGGATGGCGTCGATCGGCACACCCATCGCCCCGGCCTTCTCCCAGTCCACGTCGATGCGGTACTCGGATACGTCCTCCAGCCCGTTCGGGCGGACGCGCGTCAGACCGGGATCGGCGGCGGCAAGCTGAAGCAACTGGTTGCGGGCCGCCATTAGCGCGTCGTGTCCTAGCCCACCGCGATCCTGTAACTGGAAGTCGAATCCCCCGGCTTGCCCCAACTCAAGAACGGCTGGAGGCGGGAACGCGAACACCCGCGCCTCGCGGATCCTCGAGAACTCGGCCATGGCGCGACCGACAATCGCATTCACCTTCAGTTCCGGGCGATCCCGGATCTCCCAGTCCTTGAGCTTGACGAAGGCCATGCCGGCATTTTGTGCGACGCCGGAAAAACTCCGGCCCGAGAGGGTGAGGCAGGAGGCGACCGCCTCTTTTTCTTCGATCAGGAAGTAGTCGCGGACCTTGCTCATCACCTCGTCGGTCTGCTCCAGGGTCGCTCCCTCCGGCAGCCGCGCCTGGACGAACATAATTCCCTGATCCTCTTCCGGGAGGTATGCCGTGGGCATGCGCATGAACAAATAGCCCATCGCCGCGACGATCAGCAGATAGGCGACGGCGAAACGCAGCTTGCGAGACAGCGCGTAGCCCACGACCTTCAGGTACAGGTCTCTGCACCAGAAGAAGATCCGGTCGAACCAGTGGAAAAAGGGCCGCAGGAAGCGCGCGCCTGTCTCGGCCGCTTCGTGCCCCTTGGGCACGGGCTTGAGCAGTGAGGCGCAAAGAACCGGCGTCAGGATAAGAGCGACGACGACGGACAGCAGCATGGCGGCAATGAGGGTTACGGAGAACTGGCGGTAGATGACCCCGGTCGAGCCGCTGAAGAAGGCCATCGGCCCGAACACCGCCGACAACACCACGCCGATTCCGATTAGCGCGCTGGTGATCTCGCCCATGGACTTCCGCGTCGCCTCGCGGGGCGGAAGCCCTTCCTCGCTCATGACCCGTTCCACGTTTTCGACGACCACGATGGCGTCATCGACGAGCAGGCCGATCGCCAACACCATCGCGAACATGGTCAGCATGTTGATCGAGAAGCCGAACAGCCCCAGGGCTGCGAATGTCCCCAGGACGACGACCGGCACGGCGATCGTCGGAATCAGGGTGGCCCGCATGTTGCCGAGGAAAAGATACATCACCAGAAAGACTAGCACGATGGCTTCGAGCAGCGTCTTGACCACCTCTTCGATGGCGACCTTCACAAATGGGGTCGTGTCGTAGGGATAGATCTCTTTCATGCCCGGCGGAAAGTAGCGGGCCAGCTCGCCCATCTTGGCCTTGACCGCATCCGCGGTCTCGAGGGAGTTCGCTCCGGGCACCTGCCGAACCGCCAGGGCTGCTGAAGGACGCCCGTTGAAACGCGTCCGGCTGCCGTAGCGCTCGGTGCCCAACTCGGTTCGCCCCACGTCCTGGACGCGCACGATCGAACCATCCGGATTGGTGCGCAGCGGAATCGCCGCGAACTCCTCCGGAGTCTCAAGCAGGTTCTGGACGACGATCGAGGCGTTCAGCCTCTGACCCTCCATGGCCGGTGCTCCGCCGAACTGGCCGGCGGAGACTTCCACGTTGTAATTCCGCAACGCCGCGATCACGTCCTCGATCACCAGGCCGTAGGCCGTCAGCTTGTCTGGATCGAGCCAGATCCGCATGGCATATTGCGTGCTGAAGACCTGCACCTCTCCTACGCCCGGCACCCGGGCGAGCACGTTCTCCACATTGGCCTGGGCATAGTCCGCCAGGTCGATGTCGTCCATGCTTCCGTCTTCCGAAACCAGCCCGACGATGATCAGCCAGTTCCGCGTGGATTTGCTGACCGTGATGCCCTGGCGCTGCACCACGTCGGGTAGACTCGCCATGGCAAGCTGAAGCTTGTTCTGGACCTCGGCCCAGGCTAGGTCCGGATCGGTGCCCGCTTCGAACGTGAGTTCCAGCCGGCCTGACCCGGAAGAGTCGCTCGTGGCGGACATGTACAGCAGCCGGTTCAGGCCGGTCATCTTCTGTTCAATGATCTGGACCACGCTGTTTTCGACGGTCTCAGCCGAAGCGCCGGGGTAGAAGGCATCGATGGCGATCGAAGGCGGGGCGATGGGCGGGTACTGCGATATCGGCAAGCTGTAGATCGCCAAGACCCCGGCGAGCATGATGACAATGGCGATCACCCAGGCGAAAACCGGGCGCTCTAGAAAGAAGTTGGATAACATCACGGCGTTCCTTGATTCGACCTCGCCACGACTTCCTGCGCCCGATCGCCCTGCGCGCCGGGCGTCCGACTCTCCGCCGAAACGACTTTGACATCGGCGCCCGGCCGCACATTCTGCAAGCCTTCAACAATCAGCCGATCCCCCACCGCCAGGCCCGAATCGACCAGCCACCTGCGGCCCAGGGCTCGATTCAGCACGAGCATCCGCTGCTCGACCTTGCCGCCGTCGTCGACCACCAGCGCAATCGCCTCTCCCTTGGGGTTGCGGCTGACGCCCTCCTGCGGAACCAGGATCGCCTCCTCAACGACCCCCTCCTGGACGACAGCTCGCACGAACATGCCCGGCAAGAGAACATGATCCGGATTCGGCACGGTGATGCGCAGGCCGAACGACCCGGTGGTGGGATCCACCTGTACGTCGCGGAACTGGAGCGTTCCCTCCAAGGGATAGGCCGTCCCTTCTTCGAGGACGACCCGCACGGCACGGCCGCCCTCCGCCTTGAGTCGCCCGGTTTCCAAGCTGCGGCTCAGTTGAAGAAGCTGCTTGGACGACTGGGGCACATCGACGTAAACAGGGTCGAACTGGTGTATCGTCGCGAGCGCGGCGGGCTGGTCGGCCGTTACCAGGGCGCCGGCCGTCACCTTGGACTTGCCGATGCGCCCGGATATGGGGGCTGTTATCCGCGTATAGGACAGGTCGATACGGGCACTTTCCACCTCCGCCCTGCGCAAAGCGATCGTTGCCTCGGCCTGCTGTACGCCGGCCAACGCGTCATCGTAGTCCTGCTGGCTCACCGCGTTTTCGGCCAGAGCGCTGCGGTAGCGTTCCAGCCGGGACCGGATTGCGGGCAGTTCAGCCTCCGCCACGGCGAGTGCCGCCTTGGCGCGATCGTACGTCGCCTGGTAGCGGGCCGGGTCGATCTGGTAAAGCGCGTCGCCCGCCACGACATCCTGCCCCTCCTCGAACAGCCGCGACTGGATGATGCCGCTGACCTGCGGCCGTACGTCCGCTTCGAGGAATGCAGCGACGCGGCCGGGCAGTTCAGTGGTCAGCGTCACCGGCTCCGACGATAGGGTGACTACGGCAACCTCGGGCACCGGTTTCCGCGGAGGACCGGCAGCCTGCCCTCGTCCGCAGCCGCCCAGGTTCAGCGCGACGGCGGACAGTCCCACGATGGTAATCACGGTGAATGGAGTTCTCTTGTTCTTCATCCAGGGTTACTCCCAGGTTCTTTTTCTGTCGTCGGTTCGACACCGGCCGGAGGCGCGTCCGGTTTCTCGGCGTCCGACGGTTCCTCCCTGTCACCTTCCGGCGCTCCTTCCCATGGCGGGGATTCCCTGCCGCCGGAAAAGAAATAGCCAACCGGGTTTGAAAGCGCGCCGGACGGCCTGTCCAGGTATTCCGCCTGCGGCATGGCCTCCGGGGACCAACCGCCGCCGAGCGCCTTGTAGACGGCCACAAGGTTGACCACGACCTGGCCACGGCTCTGGGCGAGAGCGTCTTCCAGGACCACCAGCGACCGTTGGGCGTCGAGCACGCGCTGGAAATCGGTCAGACCATCCCGGTAGCGCCGCTCGGCGACTTGCGTCGAGCGGCGGGCTGCCTCCACAGCCCGAGCCAGCGCCTCGTCGCGATCCTGTTCGCGCTTGTAGCGGACCATGGCCCCTTCGACCTCTTCCAGCGCGAGCAGCACCGTTTGTTCGTACGCGACATAAGCTTGCTGCGCGGCCGCCTCTTCGGCGGCGATCCGGTTCAGATTCCGCAATCCGTCGAAGATATTCCAGCGCACGGCCGGGCCGAAGCCGTAGGCGATGCTCCGCCCGTCGAACCAGTGATTGAAGTCCGTCGCCTCAAACGCGAACGTCCCGGACAGCGTGAATCTCGGATAGAGATCGGCTGTGGCGACGCCAATCTGGGCGAACTGGGCGGCCAGACGCCGTTCTGCGGCGCGGATGTCCGGTCGCCTGCGCAGAAGCTCGATGGGGGCGCCCACCAAAACCTCCGCAGGCGGCCTCGGGATCGCCCGTTCCGCGGTCAACTCGTTCCACACCGCCGCTGGCTCCTGGCCGATCAGCACCCCCATGCGGTAGATCGCGAGGGCCAAGGCTGTTTGCAGCACGGGGAGCTCGGCTTCCGTGGTTGCAAGGTTGGTCTCGGCCTGACGGACGTCGAGTTCGGAGGTCAAGCCGAGATCAAAGCGCGACTGCGTGAGAGACAGCGTCTGTCTCTGAAGCCCTATGTTCCGGACCGTTGCGTCGACCTGCGCCTGAAGCCTGCGCACGTCGACAAACGTCGTAGCTACCTCAGCCAGCAACGACACGAGGACGCTCCGGTACTCCTCCACGGTCGCAAGCAAAGCGGCATCGGCCGACTCCACGTTGCGGCGAATGCCGCCGAACACGTCGATTTCCCAGGAGGCGTCAAAGCCGGCTGCGAAAAGGTCCTGCTCGTCGGTTTGGGGAAGCGTGCTCCGCCCGGGAACCAGGCCGATGAGGCTGTTGGCCAACGTATTGCTCACGCCGGTCGCGCCTGGCAGTGCGGAACTCAAGCCCTGATTCAGGGCGCTGCCCGCGAGCCCGCGTGTCACCGAGTCAGCAAAACGCGCCCCCGGACTCGTCGAGCCTGCCGCTGCGCTGCCGAGCGGGCCGTTGGCGCTCGCTTTCGAGCGCTGATAGCTGCCTCGCCCGGACAGCGTCGGGAGCAGCTCGCCGGCGGCGATACCGCGCATCGCGCGGGCTTCCCGAACGCGCAGGATTGCCAGACGCAGATCGCGGTTGTTGTCCGCCGCCCGGCGGATCAGGTCGGAGAGCAACGCATCGTCAAAGACCTGCCACCACGCCTCGACATTCGCTTCTCCGGCTGCCAGCCCGTCCGTTGTTGACTGATGCCATTCGCGGGAAAGCTCGATTTGCGGTGCACGATAGTTTGGTCCGACCGCACATCCCGACAGGAGCAGAGCCAATGCCAGAGACCCGACGCCGAGCCAGTGCGGCATGTTCCGTCCGCCCCCCTGAGATTTCGGGGCATGAGGAAAGGGGAGGCGCGCCGGGCCTCCAACCCGCGCTACGGCCAGCGAAACGCTCATGAGGTGCACCTCCGACCTGCGGCGCGCGAGTATCTCGCCCGTTCGGGCTCGCTGAGCATCCCGAGAAAAAGCGTTTTCAGAATGCGGTGTGCCTGGAGTTCCATCGGCTCCCGCCGCCCGGCGAAGTGATTTGTGAAAATCGTGCCGTACAGGAGGTCGCTGATCGTCTCGGTGAACTCCTCGACCGGTGCCTCGCGCACACGGCCGGTAGCGACCAGGCCGCGGAACAGCTCATGCCAGCGCCCGACGTTCGCGTCGCGATGCTCGAAGTAGGTGGGCTTCTTGCGGTCCTTGAACGCGGCCCGCTCCAGGATCAGCAGCTCGACGCACTCGGGGTGGGCGTCGAAGTATGCCAAGTACGCATGAACCGCAGCGGCAATCTGCTCCAGCGGGTCCGCCTGTTCGTCGACGACGGCGTGTACGGCCTCGCGGAGCCTGTGCATGGCCTGATCCGCCGCTGCCAGAAACAAGGCTTCCTTCGTCTCGAAGTAGCGATACACGGTTCCCTTGCCGACGCCCAGCTCGTCGGCGACCGCCTGCACGTCCGTGCGGGCAAAGCCGTCGGCCGCGAACAGCCGGGTAGCCGCCTCCAGGATTTCCTCGCGGCGGCGGGCAATCAGTTCGTCATCCCTCGGTCGCCCGCGGGGGCATTTCCGGGCAGCAGGCACTGGCAAGAATCTCCGATAGGTTTAATTGACGGACCGGTCCGTCACGGATATCCTATCAGCTTTCCGGGCGGCGTCAAGGTCGCCAATTGTCGCGTGCGGACGCAGGTGACGCGTGCTATTCGGGTCTAAGCGTGAGGCTGGATCGTTATGAGTCGAGCTGCCGCCAACCGCACCGGCCTAGTTCGCGAGTTGATCGATGCGCTTGCCGCGTCGGCTGAGATCCGGCGCGATCTGTGCCTCCTATACTCGGAGATTCTCGGCTGGCAGGTCCAGTTCGGGCTTAGCACCGAAGACCGACACTACCTTGCCGGCGTTCAACGTTGTGCCAGTGAGGTCAAGCGGATTCTGGAGATGAGGGCCACGCCGACACTCCTACGGGGCACAGAGCGCCGGCGCCAGCTCCTGCTGCGGGAATTCGCCGAGTGCGATCAGAGCGCGCAGGATGGTTGGCTGAGCGCCACCCGGATCGCTGCCGAACTGGAGCAGATGGATTCGCGCGAGAGCCGCGACTTGGAGAAGCTCCTCGGCGAACTGGTCGTGGACGGACGAGGGAGCAAGCAGGACGTGCCGAGTGGCGAGAGGAAGACCGCCGCGCGCACGGAGTTCCTCGCGCTTGTCCGCAAGGACGCGGATGGATCGTTTGCCGCGTATCGAGTCTCGGCGACCAGCGGCACCGTCGGCTGCCAGTGCTTGGAGCGTGAGCTGCGCGGGCTCGTCGTTGCCACCTTTCCGAATCGCCAGGAGGCCGCACGCTCCGGCTTCAACTTCGATGCGGCCCCGTGGTTCACCGTGGCTGAGTTTGAGTCGGGCTCTGATCGCAATGAGAAAAGCCATGCGTTCGGCGGATTGCGACTTGGAACGGTTCCTCAAACGTGATGGCATCGGCGTTGATCACTTGCCGCGGCGCGCCCACAGAGATGCGCCGGCGTCGGAGGGGTGTTGAAAACTCCGTAGCCGCACACAACGGAGACTCGGAGTGACGAACCCGTTGCCGCCGGCGAGGCACGCTCACGGTAAGTTGAGATTCGTCATCTCGACGTAGGCGTGGCCGCTGACGGGCTCGGCGTCTCGCGTCCCTGCGACCCAGCAGAGACCTTCCCAATACACGTTCAAGGTGCTCGCGCGCGTATCAAGCTCCTGATCATCCAGCGCGCGGTTGACATTCAGCGCAAGGCCGATTGACGGGATCTCCACCTCCCAGCGGACGGGATAGGTCGCGCCGCTGTCCGGGCTGGTCCAGAACTCGGCGTTGATGATCGTGAAGTCGTCCGGCTCCAAGACCGCCGTGGTGCCGTCGGGCTCGCTCAGCGTTCCCTGGTCGAGCGTTGTATCGTCGTCGAGGAAGCGGTAGATCATGATCGCTGTCCCGTCGTCGAGCCGGAGGCTGAACCAGACCCACTTGAGGAAGGGATTCCGCACGTCGCGGCCCCATTGCCGGTCGAACCACACCTTGCCACTGACCGGCAAGATCTCCTGGCCGTCGCGGAGGTAGCCGGACGCAATCATCCGCGGCCGCGAATAGTAGAACGAGCTGCCGACCGTACCGTAATGCACGTAGCCATTCTCACCGTGCAGAACCGGGTCGCCGCCTGGTCCGAGGACCAGGTCAAGCTCGTAACTGCCGTCGGGCATGACGCCGCTAATGTGGTCGCGCCCCTCGCCGCCGAGCAGCGTCAGCAGCGGGGTGGTCAGGTGGAACCCCTGGCTGACCACGGGCTGCGGCAGAATCGTGCGCACCTGGTCGTAGGTGAATGACTGGTCAGCCACGTCGGTGATCGCGAAGTGCGCCACGTGCCCGTCGATCGGCGCGACGATTGGCAAGCCCTCG
Source organism: Phycisphaerae bacterium (assembly GCA_022072445.1). GTDB lineage: Bacteria > Planctomycetota > Phycisphaerae > UBA1845 > Fen-1342 > JAJVHV01. Next base: position 10,327 of record JAJVHV010000025.1, read on the forward strand.
GGCGTGCCGACGAAAACGCCCGGTGCGGCATGGAAGATGACCGCCTCGAAGCCGTACTCGCGCCCGTCCTCAGCAGCCAGCAGCCCGGTGTAGTACCACCACTCCGCGCTGTAGCACTGCCGCGATTCGTCCTCCGGGAGGAGGACGGCGGGCGACTCGGTCAGCCATTCGTAGCAGGCGTCGGGACACGGACAGCCGCCCAGTATGCCAGCCAGCACTCCGTACACGACGACCGCCCCCACCCTCGCCGAGCCCGCCATAACTACTCCGCCTTCAGGCTGACCCGCCCGAAGAATATCTTCTTGGTCAACGCCGCCATCTCGTCGGCCGAAAAATCGTCCGGCCGCTCGACCAGGGCGGGCAGGAACGCGTTGCTAATCCCTTCCAGTCCCAGCGCGAGCATCTTCGGCTCGACCTCCACGAACAGCATCCTGCGTATGCCGGCGCGGAAGAGAGATTCCAGCCGGTCGAGCACCTTTTCGTAAAGAGCGCGCGCAGCGCGATCCAGTCCGACCGTCGGCGCGCACTGCGCCGCGGCGGTCTGGCCGAAGTACAGCCGTGCCGTCGGGATGTGCCGGACGAACAGGTCCGCCTTGGTCTCGATGTAGCGCTCCAGTTTCTCGATCTCCGAACCGCGCGCGTTGAGGGCCGCCGACAGCGCCGCCTCAAACTCCCGCACCGTGTCGAGGATCAGGGCACGGTATAGCGCCTGCTTGTCCTCGAAGAGCTTGTAGAGCGTGCCGACGGCGAACTCCGCCCGGTCGGCAATCTCCGCCATGCTCGTTCGATCGAACCCTTTGCGCGAGAAGAGGTCTTGCGCCGCCGCAAGGATTTCACGGCGGTGCCGCTGCCGCTCCCGCTCCCTGCGAGTCACTTTCCCCATCGAGACACCTCCATCACAAGCCAACATGAGCCCGTTGCCGATCCGCTTGACAGCCGTGAACCATCATTCATATTATGTATCGGAAGTTCGCGGCCGTCAAACACTCTCGGCGGCGGAGATGTCGCCGGATGCGGTGGCGATCGCGACGGCGACAAACGACTGCGGGTTGTGCAAGGAGCAGACGGCCATGAGCATGCGACGGTTTCGTGCTGCGGCGTTGACCATGATGCTCGGCTTCGGTTCGCTTATCTTCCAGAGCTGCCCGTTGACCGGGCTCCTGGACGACTGCTTCGGCGAAGACACGATATCTAGCTCGGAGTACGACGACCTGAACGCCGTCGAGCGCCTTCTCTACGAAGAGAACTGGTGCGGCCGATACACACGCCGCTCGGACTTCTTCGGCGACCTGTTCGACTGATGTCGCAGCAGCGACAGCCGTGTGCAGCAGGAATGCGCGTGCGAGCCGAGCCTTTGCCAAAGGAGGATTGTCATGCTGTTCACCGACTTTTTGAATCAGGTTTTCGGTCTGTTCTCGCAGTTGGCCCAACTGTGGCTGAGCCTCGTCCAGCAGTTCTTCGGCCTGGACCTCAGCGCTTTCATGACCGGGTGACTCCCTGCGCCCGCAGGTGGCCGAGTCCGGGGTTGAGCGCGACCGGAAACGGAACCAGGTACGCCGTTCTCCAGGCGGCTACGACTCTTGCCGTGGGAGCCTGGTACGGAGGTAGGCGACGGACATTCTTGCGCAAATGCTAGCCTAATTGACGCGGGCGGCTTCTCACTGCCTTGAGAGGTTTCGCCCGCCCGGCGCTTCGCAAACAAAGCCCTTGTGGGCAAACGCGCCATGGGCGTCTCAGCAACCGGTGCCCTGGTCCGCTTCGGCAACGCCTACCGGCGAGTACTGGCGGCCGTTCTGTGTGCGATCGGCCCGCGTGCGGCGTATTCGCTTTTGGGCGTCCTGGCGCGGCTGCTTTATCGACTGCTCGACCCGCTACGCGAACGTAGCGAGGCCCAGTGCCGAGCGGCGTTGGGCGACGAATACGCCGAGCGTGACATCGCCCGCATTGCTGAGCGAGCCTTCGTTCACCGCGCCTGGAATCTGGCCGACCTGATGCTCGCCGACCGGCTGATTCGCCGCAGCACGTACCACCGCTACGGCGGCCGCATCACCGAGCCCCACCTCGGCATGCTGCGAGATGCCCAGCGCAGCCGGCGGTCGGTCATCCTCGTGACGGCCTATTACGGTCCATTCGACCTGCTACCGCTGTTCCTCGGCTACAACGGGTTTCGTGTGGGGGTTGTCTACCGGCCGCATGCCAATCCGGACTTCGATGCGTATCGCCGGAAAATCCGCGCTCGCAGCGGCTGCGAGATGATCCCCGACAGGCAGGCGGTCAGCCGCCTGCCCCAGATATTAGAGGATGGCGGCATGGTGGCGATTCTCTCCGACCACCATGCCGCCCGGCGCGGTATTCCGGTGACCTTCCTGCGCCTGGGAACCGCCGCCTCGCGCTCCGTCGGGATACTGGCGACGCGTTACGAGGCGGTGGTTGCCGTAGCGGGCATCCGCCGGTTACATGACGCGTTCCGCTTCGAGGTTGTCGTAGCCGATCTGTTTGGGCCGAGTGCATGGTACGGCGAAGACGATCCGGCCGTTTATATTACCCAGCGCTACATCAGCGCGCTGGAGAAAATTGTTCTCGACGACCCTACGCAATACCTCTGGGCCCATGCCCGCTGGGGCGAGGCTGTCGCTCGCCAGCTCGTGCGCAAGGCCTAGCCCGTGCGTGCCGGGGGTTAGCTGTCGCCTGCAATGTCGATGATCGACAGCGTGAGGCCGATCGCCGCTTCGATGATGTTGCCGGCACTGCCGTCATCGGCCGGCGCCTGCTCTGCCATGGGAATCCCCATCAGGAACGCGAGCAAACCGGCTGTGCGCCACCGCAAGTTCTTGAACGTCATTCTCGGCCCCTTTCATCGCTGATCCGAGCTATCCTTGAATGCGTACCGCGGCCGCAAGGGGGTTCCCCTTCATGGCCGCTTGACCAACGCGAACGCTCAGTCCATACTATGAACGTCGGTTCACAAGCTGTCAAGGCCGTTGCCGACTCTCGCGACTGGCCGTGGCGGGATCGACTTATTGCCCGAGCAGGTGGAGGTTAGATGCGCAACCACGCCCCCAAGCGACCGGGCGCGTCGAACGCAGCGGCGGATACGGACCGTCAGCCCGTCGAGGACAGAAATGAAGCGCTGACCACCGAGCTGGTCGCCGCGGCACTGGAATGCCCGTGGTGTCACCGCCGATCGACCGGGGCGGTTCTCGAACGCCATTGGCATGACCACCAATTCTGGCAGGTGCGCGCTTGCTCCGAGTGCAGCCGGCTCCTGGTCGCAATCACGGAAATGGACGGCGAGAGGATTGTCCATACACACGGCGCCACGCTCAGGCTGTGTCTCTCCGAGCCGCCGTTTCCGCGTGTTTGGCGGCAAGCGCCACAGCTCGGCAAGGACGGGAAGTGATGAGGGCACCTCGAATACGGTTCTGTTGCGCGCTGCTGCCCGCGCTGCTGGTGGTGGGATGCGGGCCGGAGACAGTGCTGGACGGCCTTTTCCCGCCACCGGCGCAGAACACGATCCTCTTCACGCCGGACGTGCTCGGACTGACGTTCGAGCACGTGGAGTTGCAAGTGGACTCGCCCGCGCCGCACAACGTCTACGCCTGGTTCATTCCGGCGGAGGGCGCTCCGGGAACTGTGCTTATCCACCACGGCAGCCTCTTCAACCGCAGCGCACTGTTCGACTACTACATGCTGCTCCACGAGCTGGGCTGGAACGTCTTCGTGTACGATTACCAGGGATTCGGCGAAAGCCGCGAACTACCCGGCCTGGAGTCATTGCTCCCGGATTCAGACGTGGCTCTTGCGTACGTGCAGCAGCGGCCGGGCGGAGCCGGACGGCCGATCGTCCTGTTTGGCATCTCGGTTGGAACGTTGCCGACGCTGGCCCAGGCGGCGCGCAACCCCGAAGGCGTCGTCGGTGTGATCCTCCAGGGCAGCTTCGTCCCCGACCTGTTACCGCGCAAATCGTTCTTGCTGGCCGGCGTCGTGCCGTTGCCCGAGGTAATCGCCCGGTTACCGCAGGAGCTCGACCCGTACGGAAACATCGGGCTGATCACGCTGCCGAAGCTTTTCCTCCAGTCGCCACAGGACCTGACGACGCCGATCGAAGGCGCCCACCGGTTATTCGAGCTGGCGAGCGAGCCCAAGCGGTTCGTGGAGATTTTCGGCGGCCACGCGCTGCCCCCCGTGCTCGACCCGAGATACCGCCAACATGTAGCGGATTTTCTGGACGAGGTGAAGGCTGGCTGGACCTTCGCGGAGACATCGGTTCATTTGTTGGTGAGCGATCTGAACGAGGAGTGAGTCCATGCGTGTACGTAAATGGCGGCGCCACGTTGCGCTCCTGACAAGCGGTGCCCTGCTGCTGCAAGCGCAGGGCTGCTTGGTAGACACCAATGTCCTGATCGCCGACCTGACCCAGGCGGTGCTGACTGTGTTGCTGGACACGCTGGTTGGCGCGCTGTCGCAGGGGATCTGATCGCGGTCGAACGACCTCAGCTTTCTGCACCTGGCGCGGCTCCTCGGTGGCCGCGTCAAGCGCCCGGATTTCCAGCAGGGTGGCTTTGCATAGCAGGATCGCGGTGTCGGCTATCCGGCCAGGCGGTGCGCGCGGGTCAGGCCGCCGAAGCGGCTGCGATAGGCCGAGCTCGACAGCACGCCTTCGGTTTCGTCGATCAGCAGCCCTGAAGGGGTCGTCGAATCCGTTCCGCGAGCATACAAGCGCGTGTTATTTCCGCGCGAAGCTCCCTTGACCGCAGAGGCGGCGGCGGTCACCCGTTGCAGTTCTTGCAGCCGGGCTGTGACAGTGTCGCGCTAGGCGATGGCGCGCCGCGAACTCGGTTCAATAGCGGTACCGCGGCACCGGAGCACGCGGCCGACGTGAAGAGCCATGCGGCGAGATCGCTGACCCCGCGGGTGACCGCGAACACGGCGGCGGCGGTCCAGAAGGCCTGGCACGCGAAGCAGCCCATGAAGTAGGTGAAGGCTCGCCAGCCGAGGGAGGTGCGGGCAAGCTGCTGGAGCTCGCGGCGCTTCGTCTCGATCTCGGCGTCCGTGAGCGGCTGCCTGGCCGCGTGCGGGGAGCGGCGGGCGACATCCTCGTCCCACTTTGCGCGGTTGTTGATCTCCCAATTCAGCCGGTTCATACGCTGGCGGCGCGGGGCGTCGCGCAGCGATAGGCGGTACTGGAGCTCGGCCGCCGGCAGCGAGCCGAACAGCGCCTTGGCGATGGCGCAGACGGCCAGTGTCCAGATGAAGAACGACGCCACGTGCGACCAGTCGGTGATTTCGAAGATACTCGTCATGATTCACGCCTCCTTGCGTTCGTTGCCGCGCCGTTCCGTGTCGGCGGGCTTGTCCTTGTTCTTGCAACATCCTGAATCGCAGTGGTCGAGAGCCGCGATCGGCGCCGCGATCTCAGCCGGCAACGTCATGACCGGTCCGCGGGGCGCGACGATCGGGCCGGCCGAGTTCATCGAGAGCTCGTGAGCCGGGCGGCCGGCGCACTGCTCCAGCCGTTCGCGCAGTAGATGGCGGATGATCCTCGCCTCCGGCGGAGCATTGCTCGGGTCCACCGTGAAGTTGCCGGTCTTCGGCAGCTTCCAGCCGGCGTCGAGCTTGGAGAACAGGTTCACGATCGCCGGGTCGCGCTCGATCAGCCAGCGGCGCAGCTCGGTCTCGCTCGTGCCGTCGAGCAGCTCGACCGCGCGGGCGAGCACGTAGTCGCATGCCAGCAGACCCAGCTCGTCGTCCGGGCAGTAAGCCGTCAGGTGGACCCGCTTCGGGCCGACGTTGATTGATACGACCGGCATTCCATGCACTCCCTTGCGGCGCCATCAACGCAGGCGGCTGCCTCGTGCTTCCTGCGCGTTACTGGTCTCCGGCACCGGCGAACACCAGCCGCCGCTCCCACATCCAGCGAATCTCCGTCTGCCACGACGCAGAGGCGAACGCGACCAGGGCTTCCAGTTCCTCGAACCGCGTCGCGCCCGGGTCGCGGTTCTCGCCGCCGATGTGGACCGAGCCGACGTTGGGCGCGCCCGTCGCCTTCGCCAGGTCCTGCGCCAGCCGGCGGCAGCGGCCGTAGACGTTCGCGTCGAGCATGATGTAGACCATGCGGTAGAGCGGGATCGCGTTCGTGACGTACGCAAGCTGCTCGCTCGTCGGCAGCGAACCGAAGAACGCTGTCGCGACTGACGCGTTGCCCGGCTGCATGGCGGCGGTGACCATCAACGCGTCGAACGGGCCCTCGACTACGAACAGCGTGTCGCCGCCGGCGAGCACGCGGTCGGGCTCGTAGATCACGACCTTGTGCCCGCCCTCGACCGGGTGACTGAGCCAGCGCTTGCGCTGCTTCGCGTCGATCGCCCGGGCCGTGTAGCCCAGGTCGAGGCCGGACTCGCGGACCGGGAACACGACGCGCCGCTCCTGCTCGTCGTAGCGCAGGTCGAATAGAGGGATGAGCGCATCCAGGCGATCGGACGGCACGCCGCGGCTGAGCAGATAGTCGTAGCCGTCGGCGGTGACGCCGCTCGGCGCGAGCACGGGCAGTTCCTTCAGATCACGCATTGGCCGGCCCCAGTCCAGGTTTCGCAGGGGCAATCGTGCATCCACGTCGCCGGGTCTTTCGTCAGGTCGTAGTTCCGCAGGCGCGGCACGCCGCGGCCGTCGTACGGCGGCAGATTGCCGTTGCGGCCGGTGAAGTTGCGGTACGGCCGGCCGCTGCCGTCGAGGTTGAGGTCGACCGCGACCCACGCCGCGTCACCCTTGCACACCGGGAAGTCGCCCAGGGAGCACTGGCAGATGTGACCCGTGCAGCACGCGCTGCCGTTCCAGGCCGAGAAGCAGCCGCTCAGCGCATCGACGAACTGCGCGCACAGCGGGTCGCCGTTGAGGTCGTGATAGCCGTAGCCCGGGATTTCCGGCGGCAGCGCCAGCGTGTCGCCGAAGGAGCAGTCCGAGCTGCAACCCGGCATACCCGAGCAGCCCGGATACCAGCTCGGCACGAGGCCTTCCCAGTAGATGCCCGTGACCTCGCTGAACCAGAGACCGTGGTCAGGCCCGCCTGGAAAAGTGTCGCCGCAGCCGTACATGTCCCCGAGGCAGTTGCCGCTGAACTCGTTGCCCGGCGGCCCGGTCGCCTTGCCCCACAGGCCCGAGCAGTCCATGCCGTGACACCACTCGTGGTCGAGGCGGTTCTTCTTGTACTGCCCGCCGTGGTCGTCGTCCCAGCCGGCATTGCACTCGCCCGGCGTGCAGGCGAAGTACGAGTAGCCCTCGACGCGCCGCACGCAGTGGTAGCCCTTGTGCGGGTCGGTCACGCACTGCTGCGTCTGCCAGTCCCAGCTCCTGCAGCCCTTCTCGTCACGGTGGTAACCGCAGCCGGGCGAGCCTTCGCCGCCGAACGGGCCGAACGGGTCGTAGCCGTCGCAGACGGTGTCCTCCCAGTAGCCGCGATCGCACGGGCAGTCGGGGTTGCCCTCGGGCGAGTACTGCGAGTAGCCGCTCTTGCGGCTCATCATGTGGCACTTGGCCTGTGAGCAGTTCTGCATGCACTCCTGCCACGTCGGCGTCGGCCAGGTCTCGCACGTGTCGGGGTACTCGGTCCACTGGTCGTCGTAGCCCGGCCCCCACTGGTGATACCAGTAGCCCAGCACGTGGTTGTACGGCCAGCAGGCCTCGGCGTTGGCGCAGCACTTCTCGCAGCCGATGCGCCACTCCGCCCCGCTCGTGCCGTAGCAGTCGGTGTAGTTCAGCGCGTAGTGGTAGCCGCAGTCCTTGCCCATGAACTGGCCGGGCGTGCGCTTGCGCGTGCAGGTGCCGATCGAGGTCCACACGCCGTTGTCGATCAGGTAATCGACCGCGTCGATGATCTCCCGGATGTGGACCGCCTCGATCACGTCACCGGCGCGCAGGCCCCAGGACGGGTACTTGGCCCACACCCGCGCGTTCTCGTCCCAGTTTTGCTTGTACATCAGCACGAACGTGCCAGGCGCCGTGCCCCACGAGTAGCCGCCGCCGTAATACGGGTTGTCGAAGTGCAGGTCGTCGGTGTAGAGCATGTTGATGCCGCGCCAGGTCTTGCGGGCGGCCTGGCTGCCGGCCTGGTCGTCGCGGTTGTGCAGCGGGCGGCTGTCGAGCGGGCCGGCCTTGCCGCCGGTCATGTAGTGCGGGTGGACGCTGCTGCCCGACCAGCGGAACTTGATCGGCATCGGCACGCAGCACAGGCCGTGGTCGCCGCCGCGGAAGCGCGGGTTGTGGTGGAACACGTCGCTGCGGTCGTCGGTCTCGGCGCAGGTGTCGTACTCGCCGGTGCAGCAGTCGCCGCCGAACCAGCTCAGCACGAAGCGGGCCATGTTGACCAGCTCGGGCTGGATTCGTTCCGAGCCGTCGAACTGGTAGTAGTCCGTGCCGCGCCGCACATCGACGCCGCCGTAGCTGTCGAGCATCTCCGGCAGGCCGTAGATGTACGGGTTGAAGTGCGTGTACCACTGGAGGTAGTAGGCATCGGCATCTGACGGCGGCGATTCATCGCCGGGGTCGAACCTGGTGATGTCCGGGTTCTGCGGATTGGGGTCGTCGTAGAAGTAGCGGAGGTACCAGCGGAACTCGGTCCCGTGCGGCTGGGCCTCGAACGTCGCGCTGTACGTGTCGCCTGCGGGCGTCATCGTCATCGCGTCCCAACCCGACCACGAGCTGCCCGGCAGCCGGCGCTTCCACCAGAGTTGCACGTTTGTGGGCGTCTGCACGCCGCCGGGCTTGGTCCAGCGGAACGTAACGGCCTGGCCGTCCTTCTCCTCATACCCGACGCCATCCGTGCGGCCCGGCTGCGTTGCACCGAACCAGCCGTAACCCTCAGGGTCGAACGGCTCGCTGGCGAAGTCGCGGCTGACACTCCCGATTGGGAAGTACGTGCGGTCGTGCATGCCGTTGACGAATTGGTACGCCGGGTCGCCCGAGCGCGAGCGGATCGGCACTTCGGGCCGCGGCATCGGGCAGCACGGCGGCGACTCGCCCAGCGCGGCGTACTCCTTGCCGCTCTCCTGGTAGTCCCAGCACTGGCCCTCGGGTCCGCAGCCGTAGACGCCGCCGAAGTCAAGCAACCGGCGTTCCCAGGTCTCCGGCCCCCACAGGCAGCGCGGGTGCTGCCGGTCGTACCACTGGCGCTTGACCCAACTGTTGCCGTTCCAGTGGGCGTGCGGGCGCGAGCCGAAGACGGCGTAAAGCAGGCCTTCGAGCTTCTCCAGCGCCAGCGCGAATTTCCCGCCCAGCGTGTCCTCCCAGTTGATCTCGCCCGGGCCGGCCGGCGGTGAGCCTTTCGGTAGCACTTTCACTCCCGGCGGATGCAGGTCGGACCATTTGAGCTGCGCCGGGTACTGCCCGCCGGGCGAGGCAAAACCCTCCTCGCCGTGCGAGTGCGTGCCGTACAGGGCGTGCTGGTCGCTGGTGATGTCGACGAACGGCATCAGACGCCCTCCAGCTCGAAGCGCACCTTCGCCGGCACGCGCAGCGTGTCCCCGTTCGGCACGTTGACCGGCGGCGTGATCGGCGTGACCCACATCAGCTCTTCGGCGCCGCCGACGGTGCCGTAGATCGCAAGGCCGCCGAACGGCCCAACCGCGCCGCCGGTCGAGTTGAGCCACTGCGGCGTGTTGCTCGACTCGACGCGCGGCGGCGGGCCGGCGACGTAGGACCAAGACGAGAGCGCGACCGCGCCCAAGTCGGCGTGGAAGTGCGGCTCGATCTCGGCGTACGTCGTGCGGCGGGTGATCCTCGGCGCGCTGCTCAGCAGCGGCCGGCAGCAGATCACGTCGTAGCGGCTGCCGGTCTTCTGGAACGCATACTTTGCAAAGCGCAGCGCGAAGTCGCGCGTCACGCGCGTTCCGAAGATGCGCGCCTGGTAGCGCACGTGCAGGCTCGTGCCCGGACGCAGCAGCACCGGCGCGCGGAACCCGGCCGCCGCGACCAGCTTGCTGCGGCTCGAATCCGCCAGGAACGCCAGCGTGATCGGGAAGCCCCCGATCTTGCGGAAGTCGCACAGCCAGTCGAGCTCACCCGAGGCGTCCCACTGGTGCATGTAGGGGTAGATGCAGACGTTCGGGTTGTACGGGTCGCAGTCGGTGCCGCAGCGCTTCCGCGGCCGCTGCCAGGGGTAGCCGAGCACCGGCTCCCACGACTCCTTCGGCGTCCACTCCGGCGGCGGCTGCTCGATCTCCTCCGGCGTCCACGGGAAGTCCCAGGCCGACCCGGCCTGCGGGCTCCACGAGTGGTTGTTCGGGAACGCGACCTCGGGCGAGACCAGTGCGCCGCCGTCGGCTTCGAGCGACGCGGTGAACGCCACGGCCTGGCGCGAATAGCCGAACGACGTGCGCATCGGGCCGGTGTAGCAGCCGCCCTCGTTGGCGTTGGCGTCGGTGCACTGTGCGAACGTCAGGTTCGGGCCGAACGATGCGCCACCGGCCGGGTTCGGCGAGCTGTTCGGGTAGCCGACGGTCGCGCCGCACACGCCGACCTGGAACGTCATTGCCGCCTGGTACGGCGGGAAGATCTGGCGCAGGACGTACTGGATGCCCTCGTATGCGAGGATGTTCGGCACGGCGAAGCGGCCGAGCTCGGCTCCGCTGTCGTGGTCCGTCAATCGCACGAGGAACGCGCCCATCAGTACGTCCCTCGATAATGCGAGCGCGTGCAGACGAACGCGTCGATGCCGGGGTCCGGCGCGGCGAAGATCAGCACGACGTCGCCGACCACCAGCGGGTTGACCCACTGCCCGCCGGCGCCCTGCTCCTCGATGTTGAAGACGTTGTTGTACGCCGCGCCGCCGCCGACCTGCGTCCAGGCGCCGTCGGCGTCCATCGTGGCCTGCACGGCCGCGTAGCGGAACGGCGGCGCCGTGCCGGACTTCGACGTGATCATCGCGAACGCGGCGGTGACGCTGCCGCCGCCTCCGCCGCCGATGCGGGCGACCGTCCAGGCGATCTCCGGGTCCTGGCGGTCCTCGACCGGCTCGACCCAGAGCAACCGGGCCGTGCCAGAATCGCCGCTATCCAGGCGCGACGCGACGCCGACCGCAATGTCGGCCGAGGTGTGGGCCTCGTCCACCATCCGCACACGGACGACGCAGACGCCATCGACGCAGGCCCGCACGATCGCCTGGTCTTTGGCGGGTTCGAGCAGGATCGCGAACTTGCCGGGGTGCGGGCTGGACGGAACGACGCCGCGCAGCGCCACGCGCTGCTTGAACTCGTCCTCGTTGTCGACGCGCTCGATGATCGGGCCTTCGATCCCGAGCACGTCGAAGCGCTCGCGGTCGGCCCCGCTCTCGTTGCGGACCAGCACGATGCCGGTGTCGCGCTGCTCGCGCACCGCATCGCGCCGGGCGCTGCGCTGGCGCTGTTGGAAGTCGCGCGCGGCGTCGATGAATGTGTTGAATGTCGCCGCCGGGATGACCAGCGGGTCGCCGCGCTTCACCTTTTGCATCGGGCCCGCCATCGCTCAAATCCCCAGCAGGCTGAAGTCGCCCTCGGCGTAAACCTTCTCGATGTAGACCGCGATCGGCTTCTTCACGAGTGCCTTGGCGGCCGCGTCCTCCGCGTCGGCGTACCGCACCCACAAATACTCCCAGCCCTTCTTCGCGATGCCGGTGATGTCGCCGATCGTCAGGCCGGTCACGTTCGGGCTGGCCGCGAAGCGGAACGTGATCTCCCAGTCGCCCTGGCCGCGCTTCGTGCCGGCCGCGCCGAGGAACAGGCACTCGCCGGCGGCCAGGCCCTTGAACGCGCCGCTGTTGACGCGGCCGGTCAGCGCGAAGAGCGTCGCCTTGTACGGCTCGGTGACCAGTGTGGCGTCGAGGTAGTGCGTCTCGGAGAAGTGGTAGACGGGAACCGTGATGTCCACGCCCTCGACGCTGTCGGCCGTGACGCCGATCGCGCCCTTGAAGTTCGGCGCGGTCTGGCCCGCCGGCGCGTAGCGGGCCACGTTCTGGAGGCTCTGCGTGATGTGCTGCGTGCCGCCGCCGGTATCGAAGGAAAAGACGCTTTCGCTGGTCGCGGGGATCGTGCCGTAGCGGACGATGCCTTCCCAGAGCATCTCGCCCACCGGCTGCACGCTGACCGTGTCGCGCGGCAGGAAGAGCAGCCCGCCGCCCCAGGGGTCGTAGAGCGCTGGCGAGTTGGCGACCAGTGCGTTGCGGGCCTCGACGTCGTCGTCCGTGCCCCGAATCGTGTAGCGCAGCTCGACCGACGGGTTGGTGCCCGTGGTGACGAGCCGGCTCTCAAACTTCTCCACGACCTCAACGGGCACTCACAGCCCTCCGCGGCTTCATGCTTCCGACACCGGCCAGAGGCCGATGCTCCCCGTCACGCGAACGTCAGTCCGCCCGTAACCGCCGCATCGGCCAGGCGCTTCGTGTGCTTGGCGATCTGCTCGGTGTTCCGCGCGGTGCGCTCCTCGGCGTCGCCGCCGAGGCCGAGCAGCGCGGCCGGGTTGAACGTGCCCGTGACGCTGATTTTTCCGGCCAGGACGTCGGCGATGCCGGCGAGCTGGTCCTTCAGGTCGCCGGGCAGCTTGGGCTTGCCGGGTGGGGCTTTCTCGGTCTCGGCCTGCTCGCGCTTGCGCTTCGCTTCCGCCAGCGCTTCGTCCAGCGCCTTGCGGGCCTCGGCGAGCTGGCGCTTCGTCTCGGCGATCTTCGCGTCGGTGTCGGAGTCCAGCGCCCGCTGCGCTTCCTCGAACTGCCGGCCGATCTCGGCGAGTGTGGCCTCGTTCACGGCGGCCGACTGCTCGCGCTCGCTCTGCCGTCTCTGCTCGCGCTCCGTCAGCGCGCCGGTGCGGCGGCGCTCGATCTCGGCCGCGCCCTCGGCGAACTCCTGGTCGGTCATCTGCTTGGCCGCCGCGGCCTGCTCATCGGTGAGCTGGCCGAAGAGGTTCATCAGGTCGAGCCAGCGCTTCGTCAGCCAGTTCTGGATGATGCCCCACGCCTGGCGCAGGTCAGATGTGAAGTTCGTCCAGGTCTTCGAGAGGAACGCGGTGGTCTCGATCCAGGCGACCTCGAGCGCGTGGAAGACCTGCTGCGCGGCCGCCAGCGCGCCGAACCACATGGCCTGGGCCGTGCCGATGAAGAAGCGCTTGGCCTCCAGCCACGCCCGATTCAGCGCATCGACGCCCTGCTGCCACGCTAACTTCAGTGCCAGCCAGAGGATCTGTGCCGCGAGGGTGATGTCGCCGGCCGCCAGCGCGTCGGAGATGCCGCCTACTACCTTATATATGGCGTCGCGCAGCCAGCGGAACTGTTCGCCCAGCCAAGCCAAGGCGTCGCCGCCGGCGCCGGTGTAGACCACGATCGCCGCGCCCAGGCCGGCCACGGCGGTAATCGCCAGGCCGATCGGCGAGACCAGCGCGGCGATGGCGCTGCCGATGATGCCCAGCGCGGTGCCGACGCCGGACACGATCGTGGCCAGTCCGCCCAGCGCCGCGCCGAGCGCGGATGCGGCCACGCCGAGCGTAATGAGCGCTGCCCCCGCGGCCGCCACGCCCGCGGCGACCTGGAACACCGTGACAACCAGCGCCTTGTTCTCCTTGACCCAGGTCATGAACGCCACGACCGCGCGCGTGACCTTGTTGGCCAGCTCGGTAACCGTCGGCGCCAGCGCCGAGCCGATCGTGAAGACCGCCTGCTTGAGGACGCGCCAAACGGTGTCGAGCGCATCCGCGAGCACGGCGGCGTCCTTGGCCGCCTGCGTGGAGACCGTCAGCCCCAGTGCGCGGGCCTGCTCCTGGAACTTGGCGAGCCCCTTCGCGCCGTCCTGGATCAGCGGCAGCAGACGTGTGCCCGACTTGCCGAAGACCTCCATCGCCAGTGCGGCGCGCAGCGTCGGGTCGGTGATCCGGCTGATACGGTCGGCAATGAGCTTGAACTGCTGCTCGGGATTGAGGCCCTTCAGGTCGGCGATGGAGAGACCAAGCTGAGTAAGCGCATCCGCGGCGCTCTTCGATCCGCCGATCGCCTCGGAGATGGTCTTCTGCATCTTGCGGATGCCGGTTTCGAGCGTCTCCATGTCGGCGCCGGCCAGCTCCGCCGCGAACCCCAGCTCCGAAAGTGTCTCGACGCTTACGCCGGTGCGGGCGGACATCTCGTCCAGGCTGTCGCCCATGTCGGCGAGCGTCTTCGCCGTGCCGAACAGCGCCGTCAGCGCCGAAGCGCCGATCGCGCCGAGGCGCGTGCCGATCGAGCGCAGCCCCTCGCCGAAGGCCTGCAAGCGTTTCTGGGCAGCACGCAGGCCCTTGGTGAGCTTGTCGCTCACGCCCAGTTCGACGAACGCTCGACCTGCGCGGATGCCCTGTGCGGCAGCCATGCGTCAGCCTCCCCGCACGCTGTTGGCCCAGGTCTTCGGCAGGTTCGGGCGCTCCTTCTCCAGCGCGGGCCCCATGAACGGGCGTGGCTCGTATCTCAGGCGCGTGCCGGCGGGAATGCGCTTGAGCCGGCGAGCGGTGGATCGCCCCTTCCTGTCGCGGCCCGTGTTGCCGATGGGCACAAGCACCGGCTTCTTCGCGACAACGCCGCCGCCGAACTCAAGGATGTGCGGCGCGCCGGTCGAGCGGCTGATCCTGGCCGGACCGACGACGACCGACTCGGTGCTCGGGTCATAGCCGAAGAAGATGAAGCGTTTGAGCAGGCCGGTGTGTGAATGCGGCGGCCGACCCGGGGGCGCAGCGCCCTTGCGCTTGCGGATGCTGTGCTTGGCCGTCGTGCGGATGAACGCGCCGGCGCGCGAGAGCGCCTGCCGCTTCGCCTTGTCCACGGCGTGCACGACCGTCTGCCGGTCGAAGAACAGGTGCTTGATCCGCATGTCGATCACGGGTTGAGCGCCCTCTGGATGCCGCTGTGGGCCAGGTTGACCTTGAGTTTGTTCGCCGCCGTCGACCAGCCGATGACGGTCACGTACTGCGTGTCGACCAGATCGCCGACGTCCATGCACTTTCCGGCGGTCGGCGAGAGCACGAGCAGCAGGCCGGTGCTGAGAAACGCCGTCGCATCGACGGTCACTTCGCCGCTGGCGACATAGCTGAGCGGCTGGCCGGCGACGGCCGAGTTCACCGCGATGCCGGCGACCTTGGCCTTGTCGACCGTCGCGTCGCATTCGGCCTTGCGCGCCTTGCCGTCCGACGGATCGAGGTAGACCAACTCGCCGGCGTTGACCGCCTCACCGGCCAAAGCACCCTGTGTCGCGCCGCTCTGAAGCACGCTGCCGCTGGTGAACGTGTAGGTCGCCATGATGAACCTCCGGCCTCAAGCGGCCTGCTTTCCGTTGCGGTTGATGCGCAGTACCTCGCGCCGGTGGCTCAGCACGACAACGAGGATCAGCGTCAGCGTCACAACCAGCGTCGCGCCGACGCCGAACTCGCTGTGGTATCCCGTTACGTCGCGCCCGACGCCGGTCGCCTCCACGCGCGCGGCCAGCGTCGTGTTGAACGCCGTCTCGATCTGGCTGGACAGCTCCGCCTTCACGCCGGCGACGATCTGGCCACTGAGCTGCTGCACATCGATCGCGTCGGCGTTGGCGGCCGGCTGCGTCGTCGGTGACGCCGAGGGCAGCGCGCCGGCGCCTGCGGGCGCCAGGTCGAGCTGCTGCCGGGATGTGCTCGCGGCACATCCCAGCAGCGCTCCGGAAAGCAAGACGGCGACGATCAGGCGCGCGGGCATGTCAGTTTCCGTCCGGCACGCGCGCCGTAATGAGGCGGCCCCCGCGCGTAGCCGCCACGGCCGTGACATCCGCGGTCACCGTCTGGCCGAGCTTGTTCGCCGCGCCGAGCACGACGACGAGCGTCCCGTCGTCGAGTCGGCCGAAGCCCTTGTTCTCGTCCGCGTCCACGTCGGTGATCGTCACGGTGACCGACGACGGCGGCGCAGTCGAAACCGCCGATGCCGACGCCGGCGAGCCCGAACCCGCGGTAGGGGCCGAGTCTTTCCTTTCGTCGCTTTGCGGCTGCGTGGCATCGTTGCTGTCTCTGGCATGCGGGCTGGTCTCCGTCTCCTCCGTGCTCGTGCTGGAGATCTGGAGCTGGCCGGCGACGCCCTCGACGCCCACCGTCGCGCGGCCCTCGACGCCGACCACCCACTTGCCTTCGAAGTTCACCGCGTACGTGGGATTGATGCCCTGCGCGCCGGCCTGGATGGTCAGATGCTCAACGCCCTGCGCGAGACCCTCGCGCACCGCGGGGATGATGGCCTCGTCGGCCAGCTTATTGGCGAAGGCCTCGATCGGCGGCTGCGGATTCAGGCTCGCGCAGCCGAGCAGGCATCCGCCGGACAGCAGCGTCAGCAGGTAGCCGATCCAGCGGTACGCCGACAGCGACGGGACCAGTGATGCAAGCAACATGTCAACCTCCTTGTTGAGACTGCGAAACTCGTCCATGAATGAACACGTCCTTCGGTACGTCCACGCCGACCCTCAGCGGCGGGATCGACCGCGCGAACGGGTCGAAATCCTTCGGCTTCAGCGCCCGCGACCGCTTCGGGTCGCGATGACAGTTGGCGGTCAGCGCCATCAGCGCGCTCATGCGGCTCCACTCGTCGCGCGATCGGCCGTCGGCCATCGCCAGCAGCTCGCGCAGCGTCAGTCTGCCGGGCTCGATGCCAACGATTCCGGCGCAGCGCCAGATGAGCTGCCAGCATTCGCGAGCGCTCGTTCGACGACCTTCTCGAGCTCGCCGCTTTCGATCCGCCGCTCGATCAGGTCGCGGGCGCGATCCATCACGTTCCACGTCGTCGCGAGCACACGCTGGAGGTTCGCCCGATCCCTCGGGCTCGGGGAAAAACCCACGAGGTCCTCCAGCAGGGCCTTGGTCGCATGCTCGATCGCGTCGCCGGCCATCGCGCGGCCGAACTCCTCGTCGCTCACGCCCTTCGCGTCGGCCTCGGGCTTGCAGACGGCGTAGACCACGTCGCACAGCAGCACCGGGTCGCGGATGAGCTTCTCGATCAGCTTGCCCTCGACGATCTCCAGCAAGTCGACTTCGAGCAGCGAGCGGACGCGTTTGATTGCGTCCACGTTGATCGCGATCGTCCAGGTGCGGCCGGCGTTGTCGTTGAAAGTCTTCATTGGCTTACGTCCATGCTCGGAACACCGCCAGCTTGGCGGTCACGCTGACCGTGATCGCCTCTTCGAGCGGCTGGCTCTGCGTGAAACTCGTAATGCTGAAGTCCGCGTCCACACCCGTTCCGCCGGCCTGATCCAGCGCCTTGAAGGCGATCAGCTCGCTGTTCAGGTAGGCGGTCTTGACGGCGGCGAAGCCGGCATCGGCCGGGTCCCAGACCATCTCGAACTCGATGGAGCACTCGCGTAGCGTGGCGACGGTGGCGCGCCAGCCGCTGTTGGCGCGGGTGGTGACGTCGGCCTCGCCGGCCTCTGCCGAGACCGTGACGTCCCGCACGTTGGTCATCTCGTTCGTCGCAGAGGATCCGGCGTTGCCGTAATACAGCTTCGCATCCATGCCCAGAATGACGTTCGGCATGCCATCGACCTCCTATCGCGTGTAGCCGACCACGAGCAGCAGGTGCCCGGACGCGCCCTGGACCTCGAACTCCGAGAGATCAACGCCTTCGAGCAGCGCCGCAGCGCCGGGCGGCCACGACGCGGGCGTACCGCCACGGAAACGCACGTTCACCGGATTCGTGTTCTTGACGCTGGCGATGATCGTGGCGTTCATCACGGTCGAGACATCCGCCAGCTTGACGTACTGGCCCGAGCCGAGGCTGAACGACTTCAGGTATACGTTGACCATCGCGCTACACGCCTCCACCGGGCAATTCGCCGCCGGTCTCGCCGGTCTCGCCGCCGGTTGGGATTGCTTCAGCCTGTTCCACGACGTATTTCGTGCCCAGCCGCAATGCGCCGCGTCCTCGAGGCCGCGCCCCAGGTGCGTAGGCGGCTACCAGGACCTTGTGGTTCGTCGTCCCGCGAACCTCGATTTCCGACAGGTCTACCGAAACGAACGCCACCGCCGCTCCCGGCGGCCACTGCGTCGAGTTGCCGCCGCGGAAGCGCACGCTGACGTTGCCGGGGTTCGTCGGGTCGGCGATGACCGTCGCTTGCACCACAGTCGGGACGCTGGCCAGCTTGGTCCACGTCGGCAGGCCCAGCGACACCGATGTCAGGATCGCGTTCGCCGGCACTGGTCACCTCCGCACCCGATACGTCACCGTCAGAACGCTCGTGAACTGCCGCCACTGCTCCAGGTGCTCGGGGGCGAACACGGGCTCATTGGCGATGCTCAGCCACGCCGCGTTCGGCGCGTCGTCCAGCCGCTTCATCCGCAAGTGGTCGGCGATCTGCTCGATCAAGCTCATCAGCGCGTCAAGCTCGGCCGACTCGTCGGCGTTCACCTTCTTCTGCACGCCGATGTCGATGGCGCAGTCGAAGAACCCGCTGTCGCGGGCCGCCGTCGTGATCGCCAGCGACTTCGGCACGACGCTGACGTGCAGCGTCTGCATGTCCTGGAGCTCGAAGACCGGCTGGTACTTCCGCTCGGCCTCGAACTCCAGCGCGAACGAGCCGGCGTTCAGGCTGGCGACGACCGCGTCGGCGATGTCGAGAATTACGCTCATGGCTGTCGCTCCAGCAACCGGTCCAGCTTCGCCTCGATGCGCCCCAGCGACTTCTCGATGGTCTCGATGCGTGTGTCGTGGACCGCGATCTGCGAGTCGTGGCGCAGAAGGCGGGCGCCGCCGGCCAGCATCAGGACCGTCAGCAGCGTCAGCACGACGCCGGCGAGCCAGGCCAGCTTCTGGCGGGCGTTTCCGTTGATGGGCGGTGCATCGACCTTCACGATATCACTCCGTCGCCACGTGCTTCGTGTGAATCCGCAGCGCCTTGCGGTACGGATCGCTGTAGCGCCACGGCGGCTCGTTGCCCGGGGCCATGACCTCGTACACGAACGTCTGCGTGTCGGCCGTCTCGCGGATGCGGTCGCCGGCCTTCGGCAGCGTCGGCGCGCCGGCCAGCACCAGGTCCGCCGCCCGCACCAGGAAGTCGCGCGACTGGAGGCGCTGCACGGCGCCGAACTCGTCGACCTGCTCGAACTCGGTACGGCCGATCGTCGCGGCGATCTCCACCGCGTCGGCGCCGCGCTGGTAGACAACCGTGCGCGTCATGTGGGCATGGCGCTGGTCGTCCAGCCACGCGAGACCTTTTTCGAGCACGTCCGGCATTGCTTACCCTTCGTCGCTGCGCCGCGTCATCGCTACTGCGACATCCGCACGCGCACCGTCGCATCGGCGTCGGCCGCGGCCTTGATGCACTTGCCGATCAGCTTGTTCGCGCCGGCGCCGTCCGTGGTCACGGCGAGATTGTTGGTGTCATCCCAGTAGGCCAATGCCCCAACGGCGAACGTCACCCCGCCGCCGGCTGCCTTGGCGAAATCGAACACGCCCGCGACCGCGAGCGAGCCGAGTGCGTTCGCCGCGATGGGCGTTTTCGCCACGCCGACCAACTCGCCCCGCACGACCACGTCGCCCGCGGCGACGTCGGCGCCGGGCGTGTAGTCGATCGACGCGCCTTCATGCACGAATGTTGCCTGTGCCATCGTGAATCACTCCTTCGTCGTTACGTCGCTTCCGTCTACGCCTCGCCCTTGCTCTTCACGCCGCCACGCGGCTCCTGCAAATTCACGCCGAAGTCGTGGTAGCCGCGCATCTGGATGCCGAGCACGGCGAAGTCGGCATCGGCCGTTTCGATCGTGGGCGACTCCTGGCCGTTCAGGAACGCGACCTCAGTCACCGGCAGGTCGGTCGGATCGGCCAGCAGATACCACGCCTTCTCGCTGTTGCCGGTGTACTGCGCGTTCGAGAGGTAGCGGCTGACCTCGACGCGGAACTTGCCCGCGTGCGGGTTGGCGATCGGGTACTTGGTCGACGCGGTCGTGTCGCGAATCTCGACCGACTTGAACAGCATCGTGCCCATGGCGCTGAGCGCGGTCGGCACGAGGATCACCGCCGGCATGATGCCGATTGGCTTACCGTCCGGATCGACCTGATTGAGGAACGCGACTTCGGCCTTCGTCAGGCCGTCGATACCGAGCGCCGTGTCGGCGCCGGTCAGGTAGTTGTTGTTGCCGGCGCTGAAAAACGCGGCGTTATTCATGAAGATCGACCAGAACACGTCGTTGATCTTCAGGCCACTGCCGCGGCCGAGCTTGCGGGGAACCGTCGTGATCGCACCGAGGTCGTCGTTGATGATGTCGCGGCGGTCGATGCTCAGGATCAGGCCGTACGTCTCGGCCTTGTTCGTGTAGCTCTGCTCCCCCAGCGTGCCGTGCTTCAGCTCGCCGCCCGGGGCGACCTTCTCGTACTGGTCCTTGCCCACGAGGCGGTAGCTGGTGACGGTCTTGAAGTCCGACACGTTGCGGACGGCGGTGATGTTCCGCCAGGTCCGTTCGACGCTGAAGAAGCCCTCCAGCAGGAACTTGTTCGCGACGTTGCTGAGAATGCCGCCGATGTCGATGGTCGAGAACCCGGCCTGCAGGCTCTGACCGAATGCGCAGCGCAGCACCTCGCGGCTGTCGCGGAAGTTCCAGCCGGTGTAACCGTTGGCCCGGGCTGCCTCGAGCAGCAGCTCCTGAAACCCGATCCCGCCCCGGAAACGCCGCGCGGCGGCGTCGAGCGTCTTCTCGTCGTACAGGTCCTCGATCTTGGTGACCTTGCCGGTCAGCATGCAGGCCGCTTCGAGCACCTGGCCGCTCATCGCGTCGCTGGAGACGTGCACGGCCGGCGCCTTGGGGCGCGACGCGCGCAGCTTCTCCAGCTCGGTCTTCTCCTCCGTCCAGCCCTCGGCGATCGCCTGCTCCTCGATCTGGGGGAACTTGCTGCCGCAGATGCGACGGATCGCGGCGATGCGCTTCGATTCGGCGAGCGCCTGCGCGCGGACTTCGGTGACCGGGTTGACGGACGGGGCGGCCTCCTTGCCGTTCCCGTCCGTCTGACCCGCGCGCGTGGGCTCCGGCGTCGACGTGGGCTTGCCCTCTTCGGTCTGCGTGACCTGCGTTTCGGTGTTGTCGTCCATGACGTCGTTCTCCTGCTGCTGGGCCGCGATGGTCGCGGCGGTGCCGCCGTCGGCGCCGAGGTCCACAAAGCTGATCTCGCCCAGCACGGTCCGGCGGGCGACGTAGAGCGGGCCTTCGAACGTGCGGCCGTTGACAGTGACGCTCTTGCCGCCGCGGACGAATTCGGCCTGCGCCACCTGGGCGCCGATCGACGCCTGCCAGGGGAAGCCGCGCTTTCCACTCGCTACGACTTCCTTTGCCGCGGCCGTCTCGCGGCTGACGACGCCCTCGGCGATCAGCCGGCCGGCCTCGACGGCGATGCGCTCGGTGTGCCCGACGCCGGCGTACATGCTGTGGCCGAAGCGGACGGGCCGGCGCTGCGAGGGAATCGAGAGGCCTTCGAGGTCCACGACCACCGGGAACCGCCAGCCCTCGACGAGCATCGGCTCGCCGGTGTAGGCCAGCATCGTGAAGCGCGGGATGGCCGGCGCGTCGCCCTCGGTCGCGAGCGCTTCGAGCGTGATGCGCTCGGCCTTGCAGGCCAGCGTCAGCCGGTCGGGAACCTGGTCCGCGTCTTCACGCGGCCGCTCGGGCGTCTTCGTCTTCCGTGACATCGCCCTCATCCTCCGTGTCGTCGTTGCGCGCCGCGGCCGGCGCGACCTGTTCTGCCGTCAATCCCAGCTCGCGCAGCAGCGCAAGCTCACGCCCGCGCTGGCGCAGCTCGCTCTCCCAGTCGAGCCCCTGCTTGGCGTACTCGAGGGCCAGCGTCGTCGTGTTGCTGGCCAGCCGCATCGCCTGGGCGTTGGCTTCCTTGGCGGGGTCAACGTGCTCGAAACCGTCCCAGAACCACTGGTGCGGGAACTCGGCGTCGCGCGTCCGCAGCGACTGCGGCAGGTAGCCCTCAATGAGCACGGCTTCGTTCAGCCACGCGCTGAACACGCGGTCGAGCACGACGTCGCCCAGGTACGCCTGGTCGATGCGGATCTTCTTGAAGAACGCCTGGTGATCGAGCCGGCCGGATGCGTAGTTCATCTGGGCCGAGTTGCCGAGCGCCACGTTGAGCGGGATCTCCAGGCAGCGGGCGATCTCGTTGATCACTTCGTGCTTGAAGTCGCCGTAGACGGTCGTCGGCTGCTCGGCCCGGACCTGGTTGATCTTCCAGCCGTACGGCATGGTCAGCCACGTACCGCGGTCCATCTCGACCGTGTCCATCGGCTCGACACCGGCTGCCTCGGCGTCGGCCGGCGCGTCCGTGTAGATGACGCCGCTCGGCAGCGCCGCCTGCTCGGCGGCCCCCAGTACCGCCAGTGTGTAGCGCCGCAGCATCGCAAACAGCGGCAGCGCCGGCGTGATCTCCGGGATGCCGCGGCTCTGGCCGGGACGCTCCGCGCGATACAGGTGAATCACCGACTCGATCGGCATGACGTCGAAGTCGGTGCTGCCGTTGCGAAACGCCGTGTTGTCGCCAGGATGCCGGCGGAGGATCGTGTACGCGACCGGGTTGCCGAACTCGTCGAAGACGATGCCGTCAACAACGTTGGCGTCGCTGCGCGGCATGGGCCACGGTGAGGCGACCTGGTCGGCTTCGATCAGCCGCAGGTCGAGCTGCACGGGCGCAGTGATTCGCGGGTTGCTGGTGAGCAGGCCGAAGCACTCGCCGCTTTCGCACTGCCCGACGCGCATCGTGCGAAGTTTGTGGGCCAGGCCGATCGCCTTCGCCCAGCGTGAGAACTCCTTCTCGACGAGGCGGTTCGCTTCGGGATCGTCGGTGAGCATCTGGAGCCGCGGGCCAGTGCCGACGATGTAGTTCGCGAGGGTTGCGACAATCCCTCGCGCGTAGCTGTTGTTCGCGACCTCGTACCGCGCCCGGCTGCGCAGGATGCGCCGCACGTCGACGTTAGCCGCGGCGTTCGCCGAAAGATGGTCAGCGTTGGCCCAGTGCCGGCGGTTCTCGTGCGTGGTCTGCGCGGCGTCGTACTTGCCGCGCACGACGGCGAAGCGCGGGCGGAGCACGCGCGTGCCGCCATCACGCCCGCCAGCGTCACCGGCCTTCCGCGTTCCGAGCTGTCGCAGCCACTTCAGCACGTCACACCGCTCCGGGCGGGACCACCTTGGTCATCTTCACGCCGAGGCCCTTCTTCGCTGCCTCTTTCGAGGCCGTGTAGCGGTCCACCTCGATCTGGTCGGGAAGCGGATGTTGCTCCACACTCCCGGCATCGCCCTGGGCGCGTTTCGGCCCCTTGGCGTTCTCGGTGATCGTCGTGGTCAGGTCCTCGGCCATCGCGTCATCCTTCGATCCGCGTCACCAATCCATCCGCCTGGTCGCGCAGCCAGCGCGCCCAGGCGATCAGCCACCACGCCCACCACGGCCGGCGGCGCGTGGTGAGCGTGATGATGCTGGGGGGGCCGCTACTCACGGACATGGTCCGCCACGCGCGCCAGGATCGAGTACGGCCGGCCCGGCTCGGCGATCACGAACTCGCGCGTCACCGGCTCGCCCTCGACCAGGTCGAGCTCGAACACCTGCGCGCCGTTGAACTGGATCGCTGCGTCAAAGTCGTTGCGGTACAGCTCCGCCGTCGCGGCGTCGGCCTGGATCACGACCGCCTGGCCGAACGTCAGCCCGGACAGCGGCGAGCCGTCCGCGTCCGTGGTGGGCGGCGTGAGCGTGAACTCGCCGGCGTGATTGGAAATCTGCTGCGCCGAGAGACCGGGCGCGCCGGGGGCCTGAATGTCCATCGTGTCGAGCGTCGCAATCGTGACCGGGCCAAACGACATCCTGTTCTCCTCGTGAGTGCGTACCAACCGGCGAAGCGACCATCGCGTCGCCACTTGCGGGAGCGGGATTCGAACCCGCGGCTCCGGCGAATGAGGCCGGCATGTTGCCGTTACACCATCCCGCCAAGGGACCGTGCGGCGTCCGCTGTTACTTTCGCCACGGAGGCAGCGCGCGCGACGTCCCTGGTGGGCTGTCGCTGATTTGGTTACGCATATGTACCTGGCGCCGGCAGACTCCCGGTTGCCGAGGCGTGTAGCCGGTGTGAAACGCAGCAAAGAAGCGCAGCACCAAGCGGGAAGGCCGAGCCCAGGCGTGGCTCGTGGGGGCTACTACGCGGCCCGCTCGTAGGTTGTGATTCGCCGCCCGCAATGCCGGCACTCGCGCCGGCGAATGATCCGCGCTCCCCACCCCCGGCGCGTGTAAACCACGCGGAAGTGCTGGCAGCCGCAGCGAGGGCAGACCAGCCCCCGTGCATCGGCCGGCTTCAGAACGGGCTGCGGCGTTTGCTGGTTCATCGCCGCGTCCCCTGGAGCGCCGATAGCCGCATCGTGGGCCGCGGCTTTGGCGCATCGCCGACCAGCCCCGGCGGCGCAGCGCCCCCCATCGACGCGGCCACGGCGCAACCGACCAGGCAATCGAGCCAGTGGTTGTCCAGGCCGTCAACGCGCAGCTTCCACTCGTCGACGGTACGGCCGCGCCCCTCGGTCTTCACCCGGTACTCGCTGGTGAGATGCTCCGCGAGCAAACGGTGCTGCTCAGGCTTGCGGCCGAACAGCGAGACGCAGCCCGGGTCGCCCATCGGCACCGCCAGGCGCGCGTGGACGAACGACTTCCAGTAGTTCGTGTCGAAGACGACGTGGCGCACGGTGCGCCGCCCGGTGATCACCGGGATGCGCCAGTTCAACCCCACGCGGTCGCCGCGCTTGCGCTTGTATTCGGCGAACGGGATTGATGATGCGCCGACGTAGCGGCCGTGGCTTGGCAGCAGCGCCCCCGCGAACGGGCTTTGCCGGCAGAACTGGTACACGACGTCGCTCGACTGGCCCCAGTTCGCGTCGATCAGGCAGCGGTCGATGCGCACCTTCGCGCCGTCGTCTCGATGCCACTCGCGCCCGAGCGTGCGTTCCGTCAGCCGTTCCAGCCCGGCGTAAATGGCGCCCTCGATCCCGGCGCGCGGCGCCGCTATCGCCAGCGTGCGGCGCACGTCCCGCAGCGTGAAATACTCCGCCTTCTGATCCGGCTCGGTGCCGTAGTCCAGCACGTACCCCGTGAAGTCGTCCTCCCACGCCGCCACGATCCAGAACAGCGCCTTACCCTGAACGTCGACGAACATCGTCAAATGCGTCGCGGCCGATGGCACCTCACCGCGGCGATGGCCATTCTGTTTCGCCATGATCTGGTCGGCGGTAAGCAGCTCGTCGTCAACCTGCTCTTCGGGGAGAGGTTCGTTCTGATACTCCGCCCAGAATGCCGCCTCGCCGCGGTCGAGCTTGAGGTTCACGGCATGCTGGACGGCGGAGAGCTCATCGGGATGGTGCCGCTCCGGCCAAGCGATAACGGCGCCGGCGTCCATCTGCTCGCGGTGTTCGCGGTAGAACTCCGTCGCGTCCGCGATGCCGCGATCGGTCTGCATGCCGAGCCGCCACAGTTCCGCATAGCGCGCCCACAGCGCCTCGTTGCTCGGGAACGCATAGACCATCTTCGTCCGCTCACCCTGCCACTGCGGGTGCTTCTCGCGGTCGAGGATGCGGTCGGCCAAGTCATCGGGTCGCACGACCGTGAGCGTCATCAGCCCGGCGATCTTCCGCCCGGGACCGGCCAGGCCGAGAATGGCGCCGGAGAGGATGCGCTCGCGCGTCATGCACTGGGACGGCGACCGCGCCGACTCGTCGGTCTGCGGATCGTCGATCAGGACGAGGGACGGCCGCACCGACGAACCGTCCGCGCGCTTGTGCTTCATGCCGCGGATGCGACCCGTGATGCCCGCGACCTTGATGATGGCGCCGTTGGACTTCGGCGAGTGGTTGCCAAGCCACTCCAGCGGCGGCAGCGTCGGCAGCACGATCTCGCGTGCGGTCCAACCGATGTGCGTCTGCTTGCCTTCATAGAGCTGCCCGGCCGAGCGCTGGTGAATGCCCTCCAGCGCGCGCACGGGACCGACCACCTCCGAGAAGTCGTCCTCGAGCAGGTCGTTCGTCTCCAGCTCGACCTTGATCGAATCGAGCATGCCGGCGGCATGCTCCTCATCGCTGCCGATCAGCGCCACGAACTCCCGGTGCCCGCATACAAGCGCCCAGAGACACGCGACCTCGCAGAGGCTGGTCTTTCCCGACCCGCGCGGCATGGCCATCGCGAACAGCCCGCCTTCGAGGACCGCCTGCTCGATCTTCGCGATGACCTTCAGATGATCCGGCGACCACGGCAGGTGGAACGTCTGGGGGAAGTATGCCTCGCAGAAGAACCGGAAGTCGCGCTCGGCGCGGGCGCGCTGCTCAGGATTTCGCGGCGGATGGACCCATTCACCCGTCGCGATGTCTCGCCCGAGCAGCGCCATTTCGCGGTTGCGCTGCGCGACGCGCTCCTTGTGAGCGTCATAGCCAGTGAGCCCTTCAGGCTCCGGACGCGGGCGGTGCCGCTCGATGACGAGCCACGCCACGTAGCGCAGCAGGTCGACCGTCCTGCCGTCGCCGATGCGGAACCCCGCGCGCGAGCGATGCCGGTGGAGCTGCCGCTCGGAGATGACCTCGCCGAGCGGCGTGCTGTTGAGTAGCCGCACAAGCTCGGTCGGCTTCAATTTGCGCGGGTCAATCGGCACGGTTGGACATCTCCCGCACGAGCCAGGCGGCATACTGGACTAGGTTGATCGTCCCATCCGCGTTGGCGGGCGCGCCCACGGCGATGTCGGCGCGCAGCATCTCGACCGTGACCACCTGGCCGCCGACGGCCGAAAGCATCCGCGCCGCGTCCACCACGGACAGCGCCGTCGGGTTCAGCTTGTTCTCCTGACCGTTCACTACGCCGCCTCCCGCCCTGCGGGCCAGACGTGGCGCCACGGGCCGCGTGGGGCCGCCCCTTGGCCGCCGTAGCGCGTCCGGGCCGCCCGCCGGCCGCCCAGGGCCGCCCGGGCGCGAATGAGAGCGCTCTCGCCCCGCATGTCGCCCGCCGGGTCGCAGACTCGGACCTTGCGCGGAGACATGCAAGGGATTCTCGGAATTCTCGCGAAGTCGCCTTGCTTTCCGGGCGCGCGGCTGGACTCATGTGGCTGTACGCACGGGGCGTACGAAGCAACGCCAAGGAGAGAACGATGACGATGAACCACGCGAAACGAAACGCCGCCCAGACCTACGCCGATCGTCGCGCGGACGTGAACGCGCTGATCGGCCGGCTCTGCGACGAGCTGGTCAAGTTCGACCGCCGCGCCGACGCCGCACCGAAGGACTGGGGTTTTCCGGGAACACTCGACTACGTGCGTACCACGCTGATCGACCTGGTCGAGGGCCTGTCGGGAACCGACCGAGCCGAGATCGAACGCGGCTTGAACCGCTAGCGACCCGAACGCGAGCGCCCCGCGGGGCGCCAGCGCCCGGGCCGCGATGGGGCGGCCGGAACCAGGAGCACGAGCATGACGAACACCACGAGCAGATTCGACGGAGCCGTACACGACGAGGCCAGCGCCGACATCGGCAGCAACCGCCAGGACGAGCGGGTGGTCCGGCTGGACCTGACGTACACGCGCGGAACCGCGCCGAGCAGCACGACGATGATCCTGACGCTCGACGCGGCCATCGCGCTGCGCAACCAGCTCGACGGCCTGTTCAACGCCGCCGGCGTCGACGACAGCAGCGGGCTGGTCGACGAGGACGACGCCTGCCCGCGCTGTGGCGAACGCGACCAGGACAGCCTGGTTTGGCAGGACGACGCGACGATCCACTGCACGAACTGCGGCACGCGGTACGACCCCGACGCCAAGAGAACGCCGCCGAAGCCCGTGGACCAGGAGTTGCTCGAAGCGGCGGCCGCGACGCTGGCGTTGTGGAACAAGCACGGGCTGGGCGATGACGACGCCGAGAGCGAGCCGGTCCACCAGGCCCTGGTGAACGCGATCGCCAAGGCCAAGGGCCTGATCTGACGCCGCCGAAAGTCGCCAAACCGCTGGCGACTCGCCCGGGCGCGTGAGACCCGGGCCTGACGAGGCAACGCGAAGGAGACGTGCATGAAGAAGAACAACGTCGATATTGGCGCGACGTACGCCGCCAAGGTGTCTGGCAAGCTGGCCCGCGTGCGCATCGAGCGCGAGAGCCCGTACGGCGGCTGGGATGCGACGAACGTCGACACCGGCCGGCGCGTGCGGATCAAGAGCGCACAGCGCTTGCGACGCGCGGTGAGCGACGCGAAGCGCGCCAAGGCGATCGCGGCGGCCGACCAGGAAAACGCCCGGCTGCGCGACCAACGCGAGCGATCGCCCGACGGCATGACCAACAGCGAACGCGCGATGGCGCAGAGCGCCGCGGCGGGCACCGTCGACGCGGGCGGCACGACGCCGCTGGAGGACCTGCCGGACGGCGAGGCCCGCGACGCCGCCTACGACCCCGATGTGTGCGCGACGGTCGGCTGTGACCGCCCGGCCGCGCTGACGTACCTGGGCCGCCCGCGGTGCCAGGAGTGTTACGAGGACGAAGTCGCCGACGGCGACGAGAGCAGTGAAACCCCCAACCACGAGGAGATCGAGATGGCAAAGGCCAAGAAAACGACGAAGAAGACCTCGACCAAGACCACCAAGGCCCCGAAGTCGGCCAAGCAGCCCAAGGCCGCGAAGCCGAAGGCCGCCAAGCCCGCCGGCGAGGCGAAACCGAAGCGCATCAGCGCCCTGGACGCGGCGGCCGAGGTCCTGCGCAAGGCCGGCAAGCCGATGCGCAGCCAGGAGATGATCGCCGCGATGGCCGAGCAGGGCCTGTGGACCAGCCCGGCGGGCAAGACGCCGCACGCCACGCTCTACGCCGCGATCCTGCGCGAGATCGGCGCGAAGGGCGGCGAGGCCCGCTTCCGCAAGACCGACCGCGGGCAGTTCGAGTACGCCGGCTGAAGCGCCGCACATCACGCTCCCCCTTCCGACGCCTCGGCACCCGCCGGGGCGTTGCTTCGGCCGGAGTTCAAGAGCGGAAGCGGGTACCCGACTGACGGCGCGACGGCCGCGGCGAACCGCAGCACGGCCTCGTCGATGTCTCTCACTATCGTGTGCGGGCAGACATCGCAATTCCCGTCACACGTCCGCGCAATGTGGTAGCCTGGACAAAAGCGCATCTTCATTTCGTCGTCTCCGCAGTTTCGGTGCGTTCCGCCTTTCGCCCGGTGAACTTCTCCCAGCGCTGGACGATCACGTCCGCATACAACGGGTCGAGCTCCATCAGGAACGCACGCCGCCCAGTCTGTTCCGCCGCGATCAGCGTCGAACCCGACCCACCGAACAGATCGAGCACGTTCTCACCGGAACGAGACGAGTACTGCATGGCGCGCAAGGCCAGCTCGACCGGTTTCTCGGTCAGGTGAACCATCGATTGCGGGTTGACCTTCTTGATCGACCACACATCCACCGCGTTGTTCGGGCCGAGAAAGACGTGCGCGGCGCCCTCACGCCAGCCGTAGAAACACCACTCGTGGTTGCCCATGAAGTCCTTGCGGGTCAGGACGGGGTGCTCCTTGACCCAGATGACCGCCTGCGAGAAGTACAACCCGCAGGCCTTCAACACCGGCGGGTAGTTGCCGCAGTTCGCATAACCTCCCCAGATGTAGAACCCGCGCCCCGGCAGCAGCACGCGGGCGATGTTGCCGAACCACGCATGGAGCATGCGCTCGAACGCTTCGTCGCTGACAAAATCGTTCGCCAGCGGGCGGTCCTTCGGGCGCATCTTTCGGTGAGTGGGATGGGCGACCTCGGGCCGACGGGAGAGATCGAAACCTTGGTGATGCGTCAGCTTGCCGTCGCGCCGCGCGTCGGGCGCCGAAAACGATGACAGCCCGGCCGCGATGGCGTTGTTGCTGCGAGGTTCGACGCGGACATTGTAGGGTGGATCGCAGCAGCAGAGATGCACAGGCTGCCCATTGAGCAATCGATCGACATCGGCCGCCGACCCGCTGTCGCCGCAAAGCAGCCGGTGCTCGACGCCCTCCGCGTTGCGCAGAATCCACAGGTCGCCGCGCTGCGTGACCGCTTCGTCCGGCGGCTCCGGCACCTCGTCGGGATCGGTGAGGCCGTGCTTGACGCCGGGGTCGAGCAGCTTCGCGAGCTCGTCCTGGTCGAAACCGAGCAGCGACCAGTCGATGCCGGCGCCCTGCAACTCTGCCATCTCCAGCGGCAGCAGTTCCAGGTTCCACTCGGCCAGCTCCGCAGTTTTGTTATCCGCAATCCTATACGCGCGAATCTGCTCGGCCGTCAGGTCGCGCGCGACATGCACCGGCACCGTCGCGAGCCCGAGCTTCTGCGCCGCCTTCCAGCGTGTGTGGCCGCAGACGATCACTCCGGCTTCGTCCACCACGATCGGCTGCCTGAAGCCGAACCGCCGAATCGACTCGGCGACCGCATCGACCGCGGCGTCGTTTACACGCGGGTTCTTCTCGTACGGTTTGATCTCGGCCAGCGGCCGCGACTCGATATTCATGCCACACCCTCGCTGCCTGCGCAGGCCATCAGGTAGGCCCGCTTGGTGATGTCGATGAGCTGGTCGTCGGAGAGCCGGAGTTTCTTGGCGAGCAACACGCCGCGGGCCATCGCCATGAGGACGTCGGTCTCGGTGGCCATGCCGCTCTGCGGCGGCGACCGAGGAGTTTCGAACGGCCCCAGCGTTTCACGGATGTTTGCCAGCGTCTTTCTTCCCAGGGTCCGTTGCCGCAACAGCACACGATCGTGGGTCCGCCGTGCTTCGCCCACGGTGTTGAGACCAAGTGCTTCCAAGCACCGCAGCGCGCGATTATTCAGATCGGGAACGTGGGAGAGCGGCGTGTCGTCA
Source organism: Phycisphaerae bacterium (assembly GCA_022072445.1). GTDB lineage: Bacteria > Planctomycetota > Phycisphaerae > UBA1845 > Fen-1342 > JAJVHV01. Next base: position 41,143 of record JAJVHV010000025.1, read on the forward strand.
TTCATCGAGCACCATCCTTGGCATGTGAAAACTCGCCGGCCCGGCCGCGCGGCCAGGCTCGCGGCACGCGACCCGTCGCCAACGGGCGTGCCGGGTAGTAGGCCGGTACGACCCTCCACACCCGCGTCGCCCACGTTGGCCCCAAACGCGCCACGTCGCGGCCCAGGGGGCGGGTCGGACAGGGGAAAGAAACTCTGTCGGGATTGCGAGCTGTTCCCGCGGGCGTCGGCAGCCGTTGTCGGCCCGGAAGGAACCATGCCGCCCGAACCTCGAGCGCGAACTCGAAGCGCGCGCGCTTCCACTTCCCGCGGCGAAGCGTGAGCGCTCGCCGCGGGGGGGTATGGGGGGGTGCGCGCGCTTCGGGTTTGACGGTCAAACCTCGAGCGCGCCGGGCCGAACCTCGAGCGCTGCCCGAACCTTGAGCGCAAACCCGGAGCGCTCCAACTTCGCTCGCGCTTCGAGTTCGGTTTCATTCGGACACCTCCTGCTGACGCCGCGCGTAGCCCACCGGCCCGCCTTGACCCGGCAGCTTCGCGCGATCGATCAGCCCGTTGCGTTCGCCGATTTCGAGGAAGTCGCTGACGCGGCGCCACGAGAGGCCGGGCACGTCGGTCGCACGCTCGCGAATCTCCGCCTTCGTCGCGGGCTGCTCCGACAGGAACGCTTCGACGAACCGCTCGACGCTCCACGCAGGTGGCTGGGGCGGTTCCTTGGAGCTCGCCTTCGCCCGCTTCGGCTTCTCGCTCCTGAGCAGCGCCGGATCGAGTTCTGGGTCGGGCTTCCACAGCGGGAACAACCAGCGCAGCGTCATCGGCTCGACCGGCGGCCACGACCGCACGGCGGCTTCGAGCACGACCGCGCCGGGTTCTTCATGCGGTCGGAGCACGAGATGCGTGTCGGTCGCGCGGCTCTGACTGCCAGCGCCCGCGCCGACGTCCGTGACCGCCTTTGCGGACTGACTGCCCTTCGTGGCGTGGTGGATCAGGACGAATGAGCAGCCCAACCGTTCGGCCAGCGCATCGACGTGGTTGTAGATGTTCGCCATCGTGCCGTTGTCGTTCTCGTCCATGTCGCGCGGCATGAAGCGGTAGAACGCATCCAGCACGACCAGCGCGTAGCGGCCTGGTTCGATCGACTCGAAAAACTGCCGCATCGAGAAGATGTCGCGCAGTTGGCCGCGCAAGCTCTGCACGTACACGGTCTCGGCAATGTCGTTCATGCCGATGTGCAGGCACTCGGCGACCTGCGGGATGCGGTGCGCCAGCGTCTCGGCGTGCAGCTCGTTGTCGATGATCAACACGTCGCCGGCGACAGTGTCGAACGTGTCGAGCCACTTGCGACCTGTGGCGACCGCCATCGCCAGCGCGAGCACGAGCCAACTCTTACCCGTCTTGCTCGGGGCGATCACGTTCATCGTCTCGCCGCGGCGCAGCAGGCCCTGAATAACCGCTGGGCGCAGCGTCCGATGCACAGCCATCAGCTCGCGTACGCTGAGCGGCGTGGGTTGAGCGGGTGGGCCACGGTCCTGCGCCCAGTGGTTCTCGACGACGGCGACCGAAACGGCGTCGGGTTCGTAGCGGGCAATACTGGCAGCCGTGCGCTCAACTTCGCGCAGCGGCAAGGGCGGCGCACAGCGGTCGGCGTTGGCCTGCTGGAGCGCGGCAAAGATCTCGGCCTGCGACATGCCGACCCGGCGCATCGCGCCACCAAGGCGCGCCAGCGTTTCGTTGCGCTGTCCCTCGGGGATCGCGTTCGCGGGTGTGCCGTTGCTGGCCACGCCGTTCGTCGCCGCCAGCGCGTCGAGTTGCTCGACCAACCACGTCGGCGGCTCCGGTAGCCGTTGCTGCGGCACGCTGAGCTCACGCTCGTCCTGCCAGTGATACGGCTTGCCCTCGACTGCGGACGGTGCCACGAGTACATAGCCGCCGTTGGCACGCGTATCGACGTGCGGAGCAAGCCGGCCGGCCGTGCTGCGCCACGCCCGACCACCGGGCTGCCGGAAGTAGCAATGCCGGCCGCCGCGCGGCGTGAGCGACAGCGGGGCGACGTTGAGTTCGGCCAGCTTCGCGGGGTCGTCAGCCAGCCAGGCGTTACCGTCTCCGTCAATGTCGATCACGACCAAGCCGTCGGTGCGGATCGCGATGTTCGCGTCCGGGTATTGCGTCCACCACGCCGTGATCTGCTCGGCATCGGTGGTCGCTTCGAGCAGCCCGTGCTCGGTGAGCGGCGCCTTGCGTCCGAGCGCGCACGGGAACACCGGGTAGCTCAGTTCGGCGTACCACAGCGCCGCGTGCAGCATGGGGTGGTCCGCGCGCGTCATGTGGGCGGCCCCCCGTTGATGATCAGCACTTCCGCGATGGCGCCGTTGCGCTGATTGCGACCGGTCTGCTGCAGCCAGGTCCAGCGCGGCTCGGGGTAGAGCTCGCGGATCAGCGGATGATCACCGTAGCGCACAACGACGCGCGCCCGATTGAATCTGGCGAGCGACTCCGCAAGTCGCACCTGCTGCTCGAGGGTGAAGGCGTGCCGGTATTCCTCGCCGGCATCCGGCCACGGCGCATCGACGTACAAACCGTGCCCGTCGGCGTCGCGCACGTTGTCGAGGAACTCGAAAGCGTCGAGACAGGTGAACGACCAATTGCGCAGTGCCCGATGCCAATCGCGCAACGACTGAATCGCGCTGCGGAATCGCACGGCCGAGTCGCCGCCGCTCGATGTCCACCGCAACGAGAGCGATTGGTCGAACTCCCCCTGCTTGCCGGCGTGCCCACCCCGCCCCATCCAGCACGCTGTGAAGTAATCCGTCGCCCAGGCGACGTCCGGCGCGTCGCCGAACTGCCTGGACTGCTCCCGGTCGCGGCATCGCTCTTGCGCTTCAGCCGATTCGTCGGGGTGGAAGAGGAGGGAATCGAGCTGATGTACGAGCTGCTCAACCAGGGCGTCGTCCCTGACCACGCGCGCGAGGTTGATCACGTGGCGGTGCAGATCGTTGGCGACGCCGGCGGCAGTCTGGATATGCGGCAACTCCGGACATCCGCCGGCGAACGGCACGCCGCACCAGCGCAGCCGCCCCAGTGCCTTGCCGGCGCTCTGGGCGAGCATGCGATTGCCGCCGAACCACTGCGCCAAGGTGTTGATCCGCATCAAAACGGGACCTCGTTCTCATCGATTGGGGGTACGTACTCTGGCAGGTCTTCCGACGACTCCGGTCGCGCGGGCTTTTCACCCAGGCGGTACGCGACGATCCGGTCGTACTTGTCGCCCGGTTTGTGCATCACTGTGATGGCGAGCGTCGGCGCGAGCGCGCCCATGTCGGCCAGCTCGACCGCCTGCTCGATGTCGTCGGGGACCGGCTCGTTGCTGCGCTGCCTCCACCACGCCACGGCCTTCTGCCGTGCGTAGCCGTCGTGCTCGAAGCAGACCCATTCGGCGATATAGTGGTTGAAGCCGATGCGGTAATCGACGCGCATGGTGCGTGGAGCATCCGGCGGCGCGTCGCGCTTCACGTGTACGGCGTAGAAGGTCTCCTCGACTTCGTACTCGGCGCGCGAAGGCTGATCAGAGAGGATGCCCTCGCTGGTTGCCATGCCATCATGGGTGCGTCGCTCGGGCGGCGGAAAGACGTGACCGCAGGCGGGGCACTGTGCGTAGCCGGCCGCGATGATCTCGTGACACTGCGGGCACTCCTTCGCAGGCGCAGGCCCGGTGCCGTTCGAACCGACGCCGTCAACGCGGAGTTGATCGACGGGTCCGTGGCGCATGACGTTGCCGCCGAAGTCGAGCACGAGGCAGTCGGTCTTGCCCGGGTGCAGCCGAAAACCGCGACCGACCATCTGGTAGTACAGCCCGGGCGAGAGCGTGGGCCGGACCAGCGCGACGCAATCGATGTTCGGCGCGTCGAAGCCGGTGGTCAGGATGTTGACGTTGCACAGGTACTTCAACTCGCCGGCGCGGAAGCGCCGCAGCGTCTCGTCGCGCTCGAACGGCAGCGTTTCGCCGCACACGAAACCACATTCGGTCTTGTGCCGCGTGCGGAGCACTTCGGCCACATGTAACCCGTGCTTCACCCCCGAGGCGAAGATCAGTACCGACTTGCGGTCGGCGGTGTGCTGCACGATCTCACGGCAGGCCGAGAGAACGAGGTTATCAGTGTCCATCAACTCCTCGACCTCGACGGCGACGTACTCACCAGCGCGGACGTGGAGCTGGTCGGTGTCGGGCTTCACAGAGCCGGCCTTGGTGCGCAGCGGGCACAGATAGCCTTGGACAATCAGCTCGCGCACGCCGACTTCGAAGCAGACCGCGTTGAGGATGTTCTCCGGCGAGCAGATGCTGCCCGACTTCATGCGGAACGGCGTGGCGGTCAGGCCGATGACGCGCACCAGCGGGTTGGTCTGCTTCATGTCCGCCAGGAACGTGCGGTACATTCCCTCGCCGTCGGGCGGAATCAGGTGGGCTTCGTCGACGATGATCAGGTCGACGGCGCCGACGTCGTCGGCCCGCTCGTAGACGCTCTGAATGCCGGCAATCGTGATCGCGTAGCCGAGGTCGCGGCGCTTCAGTCCGGCCGAGTAGATGCCGACCGGCAGGTCCGGCGCGACGAGGTGCAGCTTTTCGGCCGCCTGCTCCAGCAGCTCCTTCACGTGCGCGAGGATCAGCACGCGCCCGCCCCAGCGCTGGACCGCGTCGCGGCAGATCGTCGCCATCACGGGCGTCTTGCCGCCCGCGGTGGGGATGACGACACAAGGACTGTCGTCCCGCGAGCGCAAGTGGTCGTAAACGGCGGCGACTGCCTCGACCTGGTACGGCCGCAACTGGAGCGCCGGCGACGATCGGTGCGAGAACGGAAGCGCCTGCGTCACGCCGACACCTCCGTTCCATCCGGCAGGATGCAACGATCATCCATGATCGGAATCGTGTAGAGCGTGTCGCTGCGCCGGCCCAGGTAACCGAGGATGAACGCGTTCACCCACTCCACCGGCCGACCCGTGCCGTAGAGCGGGACCGGCTTGCACAAGCACCCGGCGCTGCGGGCCTGAATGACCGCACCGGGCGACCAGATGTTCTGAATGATGCAGGCGTCGGCTCGATGTGTGTGACCGTGAATGACGCTCTTGCCCTGGCTGATCTGGAGGTGGTTCTTCGTCGCGTGCCGGGCGTAGGACCAGCCATGCACCGCGATGATGCGCGAGTTGATCGCGTAGTGCGGATACCGGGCCGTGGCTGAGCCGTAAGGCACATAGGTGAACTTCGACCGATCCCGCGACAGTTGCAGGCGCGGCGCGAGCATCGAGTACGCTCCGCGCCCCTCGGCCGTTGCCGCTGCCCAGCGGTCGAGCCGGTATTCGTGATTGCCTTCGATCATCACGAGTCGATCGCAACAGTCCTGCAAGAAGTCGAGCAGCACGTTGGCCATCTTGAGGTCGTCGCGATAGTTGGACTCGGGCACGCCGTACGTCGGTGGATGGGTGGAGAACTGGCCGCAGTCCAGGAGATCGCCCAGGCAGATGATCAAGTCAGGCTTGATCTGCTTGGCCACGCGGTAGAAGACCCGCACCGCCTTCTCGTTCTGGTGCGGGATATGCACGTCGCCGAAGGCCAGCATGGTTGTGCTGTGGCGCTTGGCCATCACTCTTCCCCCGCGACCATCGCGGCCGTTCGTGCGTAGCCGGCGATATCGACCAGGTTGTCGCGCTTGTGGTGATGGCTCTGCCGCGCCAGCTTGATGGCGACCATGCACAGCGGGATGTCCATCGCGCTGATGGCCTGCCCCTCGCGCAGCTTGCTGGCGAGGATGCCGGTCCACATGTACGCCGCGCGCCCGAAGTCATCGGCGGGAGCGCCGTATTCGGCACGGCGTACTCCCTCGGTGATGCGCTTGGCTTCGTCGAGAATGGACTCGTCAGGCAGCGGCTCGACGACTCGCAGTCGATGCAACGCGACTGCTGCGGCGGGCGTATTCTCCAGAGGTCGAAGCGTGAACGCGTCGATGATGGTGCAGCCGAGCTCACGGGCAACGAGGTACTCGAGCTTGGCGCCGCGCGAATCCTCCCAGCCCGGCAGCATCGCGATCGCGTCGCACTGGGCGAGCATGGACAAATCGAGGCGCAGGTACACCTCGCGCGGCAGGTCCTTCCGCCCGCCGAAGTTCTCTGCCGGGTTGAGCACCTTCCAGCCGGCTCGTGCCAGGCGCTCGGCCGCAGCGTGGAACGCCGCGAAGTTGCAGTCGGGATAGCCGGTCATCGGTCCGGCGATGTAGACGCGTTTCGGTTCGGCCTGCGTCATGGCGCGGTTCTCCATGCTTTGCGCGCGGGATCAGTTCAGATTGGGGCGCTCGCTCGTTGGGAACGGCAGCGGTTTGCAGGTCCTGTCCGCGATGCGCACGATGACTTTTCCGCCGGCGACGACTTCGGCTCTCTCCAGCAGCAGCCACACGATCTGGCTGTCGTCCTGGAACGCCCCACCGTGCTGGAGCGAATCGCCGATCGCCTTGAACGTGTTGTCGACATCGCGTTTGCGCCGATCAGGCGGATAGAGCTCGACGTGAACGGCCAGTGAGCCGGCCAACGGCGTGACGCCCGCGGCTTGGAGGATCGCGCCCACCTGCTCGCGGTAGGCGCGACCCTGACGGCTGATCAGCATCCGGCCACGCCACGTGCGCCAATAGTGGTTGACGCTCGGCGGCCAGGGCAGCGTGATGGTGGTCATCCGTGACCTCGCGAATCATCCATGTTTCCGTGCCCCATCACGCTGCCCGACCAGACGTGTGCCGAGCCGACTCACGAAGTGACTCAACGCTCCCGGCGCGGCGCGCCGTCGGCGCCCGCGTCGCGGCCGCGTCCTTCCTGGCTTTCTGATCGCGTCGCCACTGCCAAATCCGTTTCCTTTCCTCTTGAGCTTCACGCCGGTTGGGGAACTCGGCACGATGCCGGCGGGAGCGCGTCCAGGCGTAGTAGCCGTCAAGGCGGTCAGTGCCGCGCCAGTAGTCGAGATAGACGTCGCGGATCGTGAAGAACACGCGCCTCGCGCCGTTCTTCAGGTGCTCGACCACCCTGACAATCCGCTCGTTGGGGTTGACGATGTCGGTACTGGTCATGGCACACCTCAACGCTTCCACGGCGGAGTGCCGTTGTTGCCGGCGACCGCTTGCGGCCGCGGCGCGACGGCGTCCCTCTTGGCATATCCCTTGATGACGTTTCCCATCTCGCCCGTGTCGGCGCGCTTCTTCTGGCCGACTGTGATGACGAGCGGGATGTTGTGCAGCTCGACGCTGTCCTTGGGCGCCGGCACGCCGACCGCGCGGCAGATCGCCGACAGCTCGGCGCGGGCGATCTTCACGGTCATGGCGTTCGGGTTGTCGAGGTTGAGCCGCGACCAGACCAGGCGGTCCTTGTACTCGCCCTCGATGATTTGGAACGTGAACTGCACGAATTTGCCGGAGCCCGACTTCGTGGGCTTTTCCTCGCTTTCGGTGATCACGGCCAGGTATTTGCCAGCCGGAATGGCCTCGAACGCGAAGTTCGGGTCGACGTCGTTGGCGTTGAATCCGTTTAGTGTGGGCACGTTCATTCTCCTTGTTCAGCAGGCGTCTCGGTCATGGCCAGCGGGTTCTCGCCGCGCGCGAATGCGGCGTAGAGTCGATAGTCCAGGGGAAACTCGTCCGGCAGGCTCAGGCGGTTCTTCGCGACGTGCGCCGGACGCTCGGTCGTGCGGATGATGCGCTCGCCGGTGCCGATGCCCTGCACGCGCTTGCGATCGAACCCCTCGTTGGTGGTCTTCGTGTGGATGCGGTACGTGGCGAAGAAAACCTCGTCACACCATTCCTGCACGAGCGCCGAGGCAAGCTTCTGGAGGCGCGGCGAGTAGCGGTCGTACGTGTCCGTCTCGGGATTGGCGAAGCGCTCGATCTGGGCGTGGGCGATCAGGATGACGTTCATACCGCGCTCGTTGCGCAGAGCATCGAGACCCTGGAGCACCTCGCGCCAGTTCGTGAGCGCGAAGACGTAGCCTTTGCCGTAGCCGATGTCCTCGATGCTCTCGACGCCGCGCTTCTGGCAGACGTCGGCCCAGATCAGCCGCTCGAGCCAGTCGAGGCTGTCGACGACAACCGTTCGGTACTCATGCGGCTCGGTGTAGAGCTCGCCCAGCGCCGCGATCGCGTCGGCGTACTTGCTGGCGACGGGGAATCGCTCGCACTCGATGTTGCCGAGGCCGTCTTCGGTCTGGATGAATACCGGCCGGTCGGCCATCGAGCCGAACGTGCTCTTGCCGACGCCGTGCACGCCGTACATCAGCGTGCGGCGTGGTGCGGCGACCCTGCCCCGCTGGACTTGTTCAAGCAGTTTCATTCAGTTCTCCTTGGTACGCTTGCGTCGTGAATCCGGGTCCGGGGCCGGTGCAGGGAGTCCCGGCCGCGGCGGGCCAACGGGAGGAACGGGGAAGTGGGCTGCGGCCACACCATCCGGCCCCGGGCCCGGACTCACGATCAGTGGTTTCCGTTCAACATCGCGAAGCCCTCGGCCAGCCGCTGATCGAAGGAGCGGTGGTTGCCAGACTCCGGCGTTTCGGGGTCCTCTTGCCGCAGCGCGCGTGTGTTCGCGGCGTCCACGTAACGCGCCCCGCATCTGTCACAGAGGCGACGGCCGCGCCTGGGTACGCGCCCACACTGAACACACGCGCGACGCAGCCTCCCGTCGGGACCTTCGACCATCAGACTTGCCATTGGATTCCTCACAGTCGATCGATCACGCGCAGCGACTCGAAGCGCGTGAACCAGGCGCCGCTGCTGCGGCAGCGCCGTAACTCGTGCATCGCTTCCTCGTTCTGGCGGGACGCTTCATCGAGGACCGCGGGGGCGACCTGCCACACGCCGCAGCGGAACGGCTCGCGTTTCTCGACGGCGACGATGTGAACGGGCAGGACGTGGCCGGCGACGACGGCCACGAGCGCGCGATAGAAGGCGACTTGATGGAGATAACCGAAGGCGCGCATTGCCATTTCGAACGAGTCGAGCTCGTCGGCGGTCTTCAGGTCGACGATCCCGCGACCTTCGATGGGGTTGATCCAGTCGATGCGCGCCTGGCACTGGAATTGCGCGTACGCGCCGCGCACGACGCCCTCGGCCACTCCCTCAGCGAACAGCTCCCGGGCGAAGATGTGACCACTGACCGACGCCGCCATCTGCTCGACCAGCGCAGCGTGCGCGTCGCTGAGCACGGGCCTGTTCTGCTTCTCCGCCCATTCGGCGAACGCCTTCGTCTGCGAGCCGAATGGCTGGCCGGTCTTGGGATTGATCGGCCCGCCGACCGCGAACTCGCGCTGGTAGCGCTCGCGCCCCTCGAGGATCAGCATGTGCGCCGCCCGGCCGATGAGGTACGCGGTAGTGTCGCGCTCGGGCACCAGCCCGAGTTCCTTCTTGCGGTACAGCAAGGGGCACCGCCGGAACTCGGCCAGGCCATGCGCCGTCAGGAAGTCCTTGCTCTTGGCGTGATAGACGTCCGCGGGCTCGCGGATGAGATGTCGAAGAACCTGCTCGAAGGCCATGCCGCCTGACTCCCGTGCGTTCGGCGTTGCCGCCCGCACGAGAAACATTCGTCACCGAGCCTTCGCGTTTGACCCTCTCGTCGAAAGTCATATGTCGGACACATGTCGGACACGTGTCCGACACATCGCTGACATGTCCCCGCCAGACCCGGACACCGTGTCGGACACGTGACTTTCTACAGACACATTCAAAGCTAGAGATATGTCCCCGGCGTTCGAAGCACGATCGCGATTGAAACGCCGAGAGCGTCTCGGCGACGAGACAACCCCGCTGAACGGGATCAATCGCGATGAAGAGACGACCACAAAACCGCTACGACGGAGCCCTGGAGAAATGGAAAGTCGACCTCGCCCTGGAGCGCATGCAGGCCTATCGCGTACCGCGTGACGAATGGCCGGACGTGCTCCAGCGCCTGGTCGTGGAGATGTTGCAGTTCCGCTTCGACCCCCAGCGCGGCGTTCAGGAGTCCACCGCGCTGACGCGGCTCATCAACTACCAGATCACGTCCCTGATCCGGTCGCGACAGCGCGAGCGCGACCGGATCGAGCGCTACTGGCACTGGACGAATCAGAAGCAGCGGATGGTTTGCCACGAGACGTTCGGCCTGCGGGCCGACGTCCAGGATGCCCTCGCGCAACTGTCGGAACGCGAGCGCATCGTGGCCGCCCACCTGATGCAGGGTGAGTCACGGCGGCAGATTGCCGAGCGCCTAGGGTGCAGTTGGCGTGCTGTGGACCGCGTTGTCCGGCGCATTCGCGAGCGCTTCGAGGCGCTCGGGCTGCGTGGGTGGGTGCGCGAATGACGGCCCGCCGGCGGAACGCGGAATCTCGGCAGAATCGCGCTTGCCATCTTCGCGTCCACGAGGAAAGTGGACAGCCGGCGGGTCCGCGCCGGCGGCCGCTGTCGGCGGCGTGGATTACCGACGAGCTGCTCGCGGAAACCCGCCGCGTGTGGTCGCGACACCTGCGTCGGGACGTTCACGACGAGGAGGCGATCGAGATGCTGATCAACGTGCGGAACGCGGCGATGGCGATCCTGGGCATCGGAGTGGACGAATGAAGGTTGTGATCTGGGCACGGGTATCGTCGCGCGAGCAGCGCGAGGGCTATTCGATCGACGCGCAGCTCCGCGCTTGCCGGATGCGGGCCGAACGCGAAGGGTGGACGGTCGTCCGCGAATTCGCCGTCGCCGAGTCGGCCAAACGCGGGGCCGAGCGCCTCGCGTTCAACGAGATGTACGACTGGGTCCGCCGCAACGCCCGCAAGGAGGGGATCGGTGCGGTCCTGGCCCACAAGCTCGACCGCATCTGCCGGAACATGCGCGACGCTGTGCGGATGCAGGAGCTCGAAGACAGGGCCGGCGTGAAGCTCGCGTTCGTGGACAACCAGTTCGGGCCCGGCGCGGCCGGCACATTGTCGTTCAACGTCATGGCGGCCGTCTCCCAGTACTACAGCGACAACCTGCGCAGCGAGGTCCTCAAGGGCAAGGACGAGAAGGCCCGCCAGGGCTGGCTCCCCGGCGGGGCGCCATACGGCTACATGAACGTGGACGACCGCAACGAGCCGATCCAGCCGCACCCGAAGGAGGCCGGGACGGTCGTCCGAATCTTCGAGCTGTACGCCCGCGGCGACGTGACCTTCGAGTCGATGGCTGAGACGCTGCTGAAGGAAGGTCACGTCTACCGGCCGAGCCAGCCGAAGTTCTACCGCACCGCGCTGTCGTATATCCTGAACAACCGCTTCTACATCGGCGAAATGAAGTGGCACGGCGAGTGGCTGCCGGGCAATCACAAGCCGCTGATCGAACGAGCCGTGTTCGAGCGCTGCCAGGACATCCTGCACGGCCGCAACCGCCGCACGGGCAAGCCGGAGATTCCGCTCTCGGGCGGTCTGTTCACCTGCGCCCACTGCGGCAGCGCGATCACCGGCGAGCGCATCCGCCGCCGGCTGCGCGCCGGCGGAGTACGCGAGCACCTCTACTACCGCTGCGCGAACAACTCCCCCGATGCCGACCACCCGCGCGTGCGCTGGCGGGCCGAGGACCTCGACGAGGCCGTCCGCGCTGACCTCGCGACGCTGGTCCTGCCGTCGCGCGAAATCGCCAACTGGTTCCGAACGTCGCTTCGGGCCTCGCTCGAGGATGTTGCGTCAACCCAGCGCCGTCAGCGCCAAGCGCTTCTCAAGCGGCAGTCCGAGCTGACCAACATGAAAGACCGCCTGCTCACCGCGTACCTTGCCGGCGCGGTGGACGCGGGCGACTTCCAGTCGAAGTCGACCGACCTGAGCGGACAGCGCGCCGAGGTCGAACGGGCTCTGGAGCGTTGCGGGGACATCGACGGCCCGCGCGGGGACAACGGCCGCTCGCGCGGGGACATCGCGGTCGCCGTGTTCGACTGGTCCCAGCAGGCCCCGGCGGCGTGGGAGCGTTCAAAGATGCCCCAAAAGCGCGTGATCCTCGACGCGCTATCTTTGAACCGCACGCTGAGCGACGTAACTCTTTGTCTGGAAAAGAGAAAGCCGTTCAGCTACCTCGCCGAACGGCCTCTCGTACAGTCAGATCGGGGTGACAGGATTTGAACCTGCGACCTCCTGGTCCCGAACCAGGCGCTCTAAACCAGGCTGAGCTACACCCCGTCAAACTGCAACGGACTCCGCATCATAGCCCCCAACCCGCTGCGCGTCCAACCCCCGCGTCCGATGTCGCAAAGGGGCCCGCCGTGACCGGATGGCGCAGGAGCTCGGCATGGCGGAAGCCCGAGCGTTCCCTGCATTCAAGCAATGCGCCTGGGCACCGCATTTGAAGCAACGCGCGTGCGATCCGAATTTCACGCGATGCGCTTGCGCGTCGCGCTCAGGCATTCCGCGGCCCCTTACCGCCCGCGCAGACCCCGCAACACGCTGGCCTTACGCACGGCACGCGTCCGAGCCTCCACAGCCGCATCGTCCGAGCCGGTCACCTTCAAAGCGGCTTCAGCGGCACTGGATGCCATTGCGTCGCTCACGTCTTCCGCCGGCACGACGTCGCTGGTCAGCACGGTGACGCTATTATCGAGCACTTGGGCAAAGCCGCCGTCAATCGCCATTCGCGTGCCGCGGCCGTCGCGCTCGAAGCGCAGCATGCCGACGCCCAGCTCGCACATCAGCGGCGCACGCAGATTCAGCACGCCGACCTCGCCATCGTGCGCCGGAATGACGACCATGTCGGCGTCTTCGTCGAGCACGCTTCGCTCCGGCGTAATGACCAATAAGTGCAGCTTCTTGGCAGCCATGGGCGTAGTTCTTACGGCGGTATCCACGGGGCGTCAAGTGCGTGTCCAGGGGTCAGGGGTCAGGGTTCGGGGTTCGGGGTTCAGGGTTCGGGGTTCGGGGTCCAGGATTCTTTAATAATGGGTTCGGCCAACACTCTCCGCCGCTGTCCGGCGACATCACGTCCCCTGCAGCGTTCGTCGTTCAGCGTCGGTTTCCGACCGCTGAACTCTGCCCGCTAGACCCCTGAACCCTGCCCGCTGACGCCTGAACCCTGGACCCTGAACCCCGAACCCTGACCCCTGACCTCTGGACGCTTCAACGCTCCACTCGCGCCAGCTCGATCAGCTCGTCCAGGCGCTGCTCGACATGGCGCGCCGTCGTCGCCGCCAGCGCCTCGACCGAGAACGACTCGAGCACAAACGACGCCACCACCGATCCGCGCGCCATCGCCGCCCGCAGCGCCGCCGGGTCGCTCCGCCCTGTCGCGGCCAGATACCCCATCATTCCGCCGGCGAAGCTGTCGCCGCAGCCGGTCGGGTCGACCAGGCGCGTCGTCGGATAGGCCGGCAGCGCGAAGACGCGCTCTTCGCTGAACAGCAGGCTGCCGTGCTCGCCCTTCTTGATGACGACGAAGCGCGGGCCGCGCTGCGCGATCTCGCGGCCGGCGCTGATCAAGTTCGACTCGCCCGTCAGCAGCCGCGCCTCGCCTTCGTTCAGCACGATGCCGTGCACGGCGCGCAGCGTGCGGGCCAGCTCGGTCGCCTCGTTCTCGATCCAGAGGTTCATCGTGTCGCAGACGATCAGCTCGGCCCGCCCGAGCTGCTGTGCGAACTCGCGTTGCAGCGCCGGATGCGTGTTCGCCAGAAACACGTAACGGCTGTCGCGAAATTCAGGCGGGATCGTCGCGCCGCGCTCCGCCAGCACGTTCAGCTTCACGTCGACGGTGCGGGCCTCGTTCATCGCCCCGCTGTAGCTTCCGTGCCAGCGAAACGTCTGGCTGCCCTTCCGCACTTCGACGCCGCGCAGATCGACGTCGCGCCGTCGCAGCGGCTCCAGCGCCGCGAGGTCAAAATCCTCGCCGACGACCCCGACCAGCCGGACACGCGCGAAAATCGACGCCGCCAGCGAGAAATAGACCGCCGACCCACCCAGCACGTTCTCGGCCCGGCCGAGCGGCGTACTGACGGTGTCGATTCCGATCGAGCCGGTGACAAGCAGCGACATCGCGCCTCCTTGAGCCAGACAACGCAGTGTTTAGACTCTACCGCGCCACCGGTTGCCGCGTCAGCGACCCCTCGACTGCGCGGCGCGCCGCCAGAAACTGCCGGGTCCCTTGTATTCTCACGAGTCGCCGGCCCGCGGCGGATGCCACCCGCTCCAGCCCCGCCGCAGCGCCCCGGCTCACGATCAGGACGCCGCCGCCCTCCGCGGCCGCGCTGTCCGCGAAGAAAACCTCCCATGCATCGCTGCGTCGCCGAATCGTGCCGAACAGCGTCAGCGCCGCCGATTCCGTCGGCCGCTCGATGATCAGCTTGCCGTGCAGCGGCAGCACCATGAGACAGCGCTCGATGAGCCGCCCGTCGCGTTCGGCCGCCGCGTCGCAATCGAGCGCCCGTGCCGAGCACGGCACGCGAATCACGTCGTGCGCGGTCCCCGCCAGGTCGATCTGCGCCAGTTGTCGCCACACGTCCGGCGGCCGCGCCTCGAGAAACATCGCGCGCGAGCGGGTATCCGCCAGCAACGCGTCGATCAGCCAGCCGCCGCCGGCCGGCGCGCCCGGGTCGGCATCATGCGCCCCGCGCGGCCAGACCATTCGCCCGACGTTCACCAGTGCCAGGGCCACCGTCGCCACCGTCGCAAAGCGCCGCACCGGCAGTCCCACGCCGCTGCGGCCGAGCAGGAGCGCCGTCAACGCCGCGATCACTCCGCCAACGGCCCCATCCGCGTGCGAGACTCCGCCGATCAGCGTCACGGCACTCGCGCCCCCCGCTCCGCACAGCACGGCGCTCGCTTCGAACGCCAGTGCCAGTTGGCGGCTGCCCAGCCGGGACCCCAGCCGCGCATCAGCCAGCGCCGCAACAACGGCCAGCGCCACACTGGCGGCCCCAAGCCGCAACAGGTGCGCAGCCGGAAACTCCGCCGCATTCAGCGGCAGCGAGGCGAGCAGCGCCGCCGCGACCAGCGCGACCAGCGTGGCGCGCCGCGTTCCGACGCCGCGCTCGAACACCACGCGCGCCAGCGCGGTTCCTCCGGCCGCTCCGGCGAGCAGCACGGCGAGCACGTGCTCCAGCCGCGCGCCGGCCGCCGCGCGCTGCAAAATGCCGCCGCTTGCCAGCGCTCCCCACGACGCGCCCGCGCCCAGCAACAGCGCGACATACCTCCAGGGCGCCCCCCCACCGGCTGCCGCCGCCGGCCGCGGACCCCCGCCCCCCGCCGCGCCCGCCGGCCGAGACACCGCCGACAGCATTCCGCCCGCGAACACCGGCACGAGAAACCCGGCGGCGATTGCGACGCTTTCGCTCCACAGCGCGGTCACCGCCGCGCCAATCGCCGCACTCGACACGACCGTGACCCAGAACGGCCAGTCGCCGTAACGCGCACCCGAAGCCGCCTTGCGCCAGCCATACAGCGCCGTCAGCACCATCGCGCCCAGCGCGCCGCACAGCGTCAGCCCCGCGACAGCGCTGCACCATAACATCAGCAGCTTCACGCCGCCCGGCAGCGTCACGTCCGCCCCCAGCACCGCGCGCCACCGCTCCGCCTCGGCCGCGACCAATACTCCCCCGCCGAGAAACGCACCCAGCGCGAGCATCAGCACACCCACTACCAACGCCGCGAATTCCGTCGCGACGCCGACCCCGGCGGCGCCCACGCGCCCCAACAGCCGCCCGCTCGACACCGGAAGCCCCACGTTCCGCACGATAAGTCGCCGAGGAAGCCACAGCCCGCCGATGAACCCCGCCCCCAGCGCCGCCATCCCCGCCAGTGCGCCGCTGCCGGGAGTGGTGGCGTGCAGATCGAGCTCGTGCAGTGCCAGACACACCGCCGGTGCACTGCCCGCCCCGAACAGGCTCGCCACCGCCAGCACAGCGTGTGGCGAAGTGCGTACCGCCGCGATCCGCGCCGCCAGCGCCCCGCCGGCGCCCAGCACCGCACCCGCGGCGCCGCCCCGCGGTGCCGGCGAACCCTTCACCGCAACGCGCTGCGCGGCCTCCCGCGCTTTACGCCCCGTACCCGTGGGCGGCGCCGTCGCG
>JAJVHV010000035.1 GCA_022072445.1 Phycisphaerae bacterium
GAGCCCCGACCATGAGGGCGACCAAGGCGGGAGCCCGAATGGAGGGGTTCGGATGGCGATGGCCATACGACTGGGCGAACGCTAGCGCCAAGTTCGATGGCAAGTCTACGTCGAACCCCTCCCTGACGGTCGGGGCTCGGCTGGGAGCGCAGCTCGCGGGAATCAGGATGGCGCCGCGTGCGTCGCATGGTTGTCGCGAAGCACTGCCGTGTCGATGCCAGAACCCGCTCCCTACGTGCTCAGGCCAAATCGAGCCCAGCATGGCGACGCGTGGCGCGATCGCCATGCAGCACTCCGCTCAGCAACCGCCCAGCAACCCCGCGACAAACGCGTCGATGTCAGCCCCATTCACCGTCCCATCGCCATTGGCGTCGCCCGCACATAGCGAACAGGGCGTCGCCCCGTTGATCAACCCGATGAACGGTTCCACGTCGTAGCCATTCACGCTGCCGTCACAGTTCGCGTCGCACGGTGTACAGGTCGTCACCGTCAGCGTCGCACTCTGCGAACTCGCGGCTCCGCACAATGCCACCACGCCTGCGTCGTATTCGCCGCTGTCCGCCAGTTGCGCATTGTCGATGCGCAGGCTGCTCGTCGTCGCGCCGCTGATGACGCTGCCCCACGCCGTCGCTCCGTCGGCCAGCGCGACACCCTCGCGGCGCCACCGATAGCTCAGCGGTTCGCGTCCCACGGCGGAGGCCGCCAGAACCGCGCTGCGGCCGACGACCGTCGCCGTGTCGGGCGGCTGCTCCGCAATGTACGTCGCCCCACCATCCCACTCCCACGTGTCGCCTAGATCGACGCCATTGTCGCCGCCGAACAGCACGCTGACGCCGCGAGCGCTGTCGTACGCCATGGCGTGATGACGTCGCCCCGACGGCCCGCTGACGACGCGCTGCGTCCACACGTTCCCGTTCCACTCCCACAACTCGTCGTCGTAGGGGACAATCGTGCTCACCTCGCCGCCGAAGAAGACGCTCACGCCGCGCGACGCGTCATAGGTCATCGCGCCCCATGTGTGCCGGCGCGGTCCATCGTAAGTGCGCAGCGTCCACGCGTTGCCGTCCCACTCCCAGGTCAGATTGGCCTGGAGCCCGCCACCGGCGAGAACACAGACGCCACGCCGCGAGTCGAACACGAGAGCGTGACCGTCGCGGGACGGACCAGTCTCCGTACGAACTTGCCATTCGACGCCATCCCACTCCCAAGTATCATCCAGGACGCTACCTGACACATACCCGCCGTGCAGTACCACGACCTGCCGCCACGAGTCATATGCCATGGCGTGGTAGTATCGTCCCGGAGGCCCACCCGTCGAACGAAGCACCCACGACGTACCGTCCCACTCCCATGTGTCCCTGAAGCCTACACCACCGAACAGCACCGTCCGCCCCCGACTCTCGTCATACGCCATCGCATGTCCAGTCCGCGACCCAGGCGCGGGCGATACCTCACGCAGATTCCATGCCACACCGTCCCACTCCCAGGTCTTTCCCGACGCGAACAGAACCGTGACATGCCGGCGGGAATCATACGCGACCGCGTGTTCTGACTGATTGCCCGGCTCACTGTTCCGCAGCCGCCACGAATGCCCGGTAAACTCCCAGGTCTCCGCAAATGGCCCCGCGCTCGATCCATCCGTGCCGCCCAGCAGCACCGTCGCCTGCCGGGCGCTGTCATACGCCATGGCATGATCGCCACGCTTCGGCGGAAACGTGCCGAGCGTGCGCTGCGTCCACAGCGTTCCGTCCCATTCCCATGTGTCGCTCGCGTAACCCGAAGAGAGGCCGCCAAAAAGCGTGGTGACCTGCCGCTGATTGTGGTAAGCCATCGCATGTCCGTAGCGCTTGGCCGGTCCCGTCGTGGCGCGCTTGATCCAGGCCGGCCCGCCATCCCACTCCCACGTATCTACAGACGTCACGTTGTATCCACCGAAGTACACCATGACGTGACGCCGCGCGTCGAAGGCGATCGCGTGTCGATACCGCGCTCCGGGCGTCGTCACCGCCCGCTTCGTCCACACCTGACCATTCCACTCCCAGATGTCATTGATGCTGTCCGAGCCATAGCCGCCATAGAGAACAGTCACCTGCCGATGCGCATCGTACGCCATGGCATGAGAGTGGCGAGGTCCGGGCCCGGACGACGCCCGTATCGTCCAGCTCGCCCCATCCCATTCCCATGTATCCCCATACCGAGATCCGTCCGCCGCCACGCCGCCAAATAGCACGCTCACGCCGCGCGCGCTGTCATACGCCAGCGCCGCATACGAGCGCGCCGTCGGCCCGGGCACCAGAATGTACCTCCAGCGGACGCCGTCCCACTCGATTGTCTCGGCCGCGCCACCTCCGCCGTACGCCACGATCACCCCGCGGGCCGAATCGTACGTCATGGCCGCTCCCATGCGCGGCCCGGGCATCAACGCCCGCGACCAGCCGCCGCACGTCCACTCGACGCCGCAGCCCAGCTCGCACTCGTCGGGCACACCGTTGAGATTGCAATCCTCGCTTGTGCCGGCGGCGATGTCGCAGGCATCCGGAAGATCGTTGCCGTTGCAGTCGGGTCCGAGGCCCGCGTCGATGTCGCAACTGTCCACCGTGCCGTTGGCGTTACAGTCGGGCTCGCACTCGTCCGGCACTCGATTCAGATCGCAGTCGCGGCTGAAACCGGAAGCGGCGTCACAATCGTCCGGAATGTCATTGGCGTTGCAGTCCGCCTCGCACTCGTCGGGAGTGCCGTTCGGCTGGCAGTCCTGGCTGAAGCCCGAGGCGATGTCGCAGTCGTCGGGGATGTCGTTCGCGTTGCAGTCAATCTCGCACTCGTCGGGAATGCCGTTCGGCTGGCAATCCTGGCTGAAGCCGGTGGCAATGTCGCAACCGTCGAAGATCCTGTTCTGATTGCAGTCCCTCTCGCACTCGTCGGGAATGCCGTTCGGCTGGCAGTCCTGGCTGAAGCCCGAGGCGATGTCGCAGTCGTCGGGGATGTCGTTCACGTTGCAGTCAATCTCGCACTCGTCGGGAACGCCGTTCGGCTGGCAATCCTGGCTGAAGCCGGTGGCAATGTCGCAACCGTCGAAGATCCCGTTCTGATTGCAGTCCCTCTCGCACTCGTCGGGAATGCCGTTCGGCTGGCAGTCCTGGCTGAAGCCCGTGGCGACGTCGCAATCGTCCGGCTCGCCGTTCGCGTTGCAATCCAGGCTGTAGCGCACCGTAACCTGGACATAGGTCCCCGGACTGCACTCATACACGCTCGGACTGGTCGTTATACCGATGAACACATGTCCGCTGTCGGCCGCCGCGTTGAATTGCTCAGCCGTCAGCGCGAGCTGCGCCACGTCGGGAGTCGCCGGACAGTCGTGCGCGCCCGACTGGAACACCCTCCCAACGGCAACGCCATTCAGATCGACGTCCAGGTACTCGTTCGTGTCTGAAAGATCCGCAACCGCGGAAAACTCCAGCGTCACCGGCCCGATCGCGGGCGGCGGAGCGAAAAGATCGAATCGTTGCGGATAGTTGTATCCGATCGGTGAAAGCTGTTCAGATGCGGCTACGAACTGCGTCTGGCATTCGTCCGGCACACCGTCCGGCTGGCAGTCGCGACTCACACCCACCGCGATGTCGCACGTGTCCGCCGTACCGTTCGCGTTGCAGTCAGTGTTGTAGTCCAGCGTGACCTGAACGAAGGAAGCCGAGCCGCAACCGCTCACTGTGTTTGATGCTGTGAGGTTAATGGTGGCAGTCCGCTCAGTGACAAGGCTATTGAACGTCGCCGCGGAAATGACCAGCGCTTCCCCGTCCGCGTACATGTCACCCAAACAAGTCGTGCCGCCGGCCTGAAACACGCGCCCCATCACGACTCCGTTGAGTGTGACCGTCACATACTCGTCAGTCGCGTCGAGATCGGCATTCGCATGAACGATCAGTCGTACGTCGCCAAATGCAATCGGCAACGCCGAGAACGTATACTGCTGAGGGGACGAGTTGTAGAAGGGTGCGAGCTTGGGCGACGAAGCCGTGACTGATCCCTGGCACTCGTCCGGAATCCCGTCGCCCTCGCAATCCATGCTGACGCCCTGCGCAATGTCGCACGTGTCGCCGACCCCGTTGCCGTTGCAGTCCTCACATTCGTCGGGAATGCCGTTCGGCTGACAGTCCTGGCTCGTCCCCGCCGCGATGTCGCAATCGTCCGCCACGCCGTTGCCGTTGCAATCCTCGCACTCGTCCGGAATCCCGTTCGGCTGGCAGTCCTGGCTCACGCCGCTGGCCACGTCGCACTCGTCGGGCAAACCGTTCCGATTGCAGTCCGGGCTCGTCCCGCTGTACACGTCGCACAGATCAACCTGCGAATTGCCGTTGCAGTCCTGATCGCCGCCAACCTGACACTCGTCCGGCGTCCCGTTTCCGTCGCAGTCGCCGCTGAAGCCGGAAGCCAGGTCGCAGCCGTCGGGAACGCCATTCTGATTGCAGTCGCCCGCGGCGACGCCCTCCGGGCCGGACAGGCGCACCCTGAACACGCCCTGTTCGTAGCTCCACCCACTGACGCGGATCAGATATGTGTGCCCGGCTTCAACGGCCAGCGACAGCTCGGCGTTCTGAGGCCGACAACCGTCGTCATCGCACGCCAGCTCCGCGCCGCCGCAGCCATCGAGCACTGAGACCAGCGTGTCATACAGCGACCCGCACAGCGAGATGGTGACGGTCCCGGAAGCTCGCGGAATGTAGCGATACCAGACGTCCGACGCTCCCGGGCCCGATCCGCAGGATGCGTCGCCATCGCCGGTCGCGCCCTCCGTCGTACCCTGGTAGTCAACGCCAATAGTAACCAGCTCGGCGTCTTCGCAGCGATCCTGCGCCGTCGCCCCCGGGTCGATCTGACACTCGTCCGGAATGCCGTCCGGCCAACAATCGTCACGGCTCGCGCCCGAGGCGAGATCGCATTCGTCAGGAACCGCGTTGCCGTTGCAGTCCGGGCTTGTGCCATTAACGATGTCGCACAGGTCGCTCGCACCGTTCGCGTTGCAGTCCTCGCTCCCTCCCGGTTCGCACTCGTCGGGCACGCCATTGAAGTTGCAATCCGCGCTGCTGGCACTCGTCACCACGTAACGCACGCTCACCCGAACGTAGGTCCCGGAGGCGCACAGATTGGGGTCGACGCTCGCGGGCGCTGTCATGCGAATGACCGCGTCTCCGCCACTCGCGGCGGCGTTGAACGCCGCGGCCGGTATCACGAGCTCCGAGGTGTCCGCTACGGCCGGACAATCGCTCGCACCCGTTTCAAAAACCCGCCCGATCGCCGTGCCGTTAATGTCCACGTCGAGATACTCAGTTTCGCTTGCCAGGTCGGCGACTGCCGAAAACGCAATCAAAACCGGCTCGATCGCCGCGGGCGGCGAAACCAACGTGTAACTCTGCGGCGAGTCAAAGCCGATCGGCGACAGCGGCGGCGACGAGGCAGCGAACTCGCCGACCTGACACTCATCGGGAATGCCGTCCGGCTGGCAGTCGAGGCTTGTGCCGTTGGCGATGTCCTCGTCGTCGGGCACCCCGTTGTTGTTGCAGTCGCTCTGGGCGTGCGCGGCCATGGCCAAGCCGAGCATGCAGGCGCCGATCAGGATCAGTCGATGCATGAGCTAACCTCCACGCGCAACGCAACACGATCCGAGTCGGAATGTCCTCACGCCGGTTGGCGGAAGCAGACCGCCATCCCACGATTCCCTTCGCCCCTCAATCCCTCAGCCCCTCGGCCCCGGTCTCATCATACACCGAACACGACCTCTTGGCGACTCACGTAGTGAGTTCCACGCCCTCAGTCCCTTCGTCCCTTCGTCCCCTCGCCTCTCCCTTCATACACCAGCCAATACGCCACCGGAATCACAAACAACGTAAACACCGTCGACGCAAGCAACCCGAAGATCAGCGCCCACGCCAGCCCCGAGAAAATCGGATCGATCGCGATCGGCAGCGCCGACAGCATCGCCGCACCCGCCGTCAGCAGGATCGGCCGCAGCCGCACCACCCGGCTCTCCATGATCGCGTCAAACAGGCTCCGCCCGCGCGCCAGCGACAGGTGAATGAAATCCACCAGGATGATCGCGTCGCGCGTCACGATCCCGGCCAGCGCAATCATCCCGATCATCCCGGTCGCCGTGAAGAACACCGGGTCTGCATAATCCCCCACCTGCCCGCCCGCCACCGCGTTCAGCAGCCAGAAACCCGGCATGATCCCCAGCACCGTCAGCGGAATCGCCAGCATCACAATCAGCGGAATCACAAACGAGCCCGTCTGACCCACCAGCAGCACATAGATGCACGCCAGCGCCGCCGCAAACGCCAGCCCCAGGTCGCGAAACACGTCCAGCGTGATCTGCCACTCACCCTCGCCCGCTAACTCCACCCCGACGCCCGCCGGCACCCACCAGAACACCCGCCCGCCATTCCACAGAAACGTGCGCTTCCCGACCTCGCGCGCCTCGCCAGTCGAAATGTATCCGCTCCCCGCCGGCTCAAACCGCGCCACCCCGTTCAGCGTGAACGGCTCGGCCGGCACCCGCGCCGCCTCCGGCGCGCCCACGCTCCGCCGAAGCTCGCGCAGCCGATCCGACTCGATGTCCACGACGCACTCCGCCGGCGCGCGCCCCGCCGTCTCGCCAAACACGTACACCACGCGCTCCAGATCCTTGTGATAGATCGCCTGCGCCACGCGCGACTGCTCCCAGCGCCCCAGCTCCGCCAGCGAAACCAGCCCCGCCGCTCCGCCCTCCGTCGCGCGCTCGCCGCGCCGCGCAGCCACGCTGCCGTCCGCGCTTCGCCGCTCCGTCGGCTGCACGTGCACCCGCCCCAGGTCCGCGATGCTCGAGCGCAGCGCGCGCGGCAGCCGCAGCTCGATCCGCAACGGATTGCGCTCCGCCTCATCCCGCAGCACGCCCGCCGTCGAACCCGACACCGCCAGCCGCACCGTCTCGGCGATCTCCTCCACCGTCACGCCGTTCAGCGCCGCCTTCTCCTGGTCCGTCACAAACGTCAGCCGCTCCACCGCGCTTTCCACCACGTCGTCCACGTCCACCACCCCCGGCTCACGCTCCAGCCGCGCCCGCACCACCCGCGCCATCTCGATCAACTCCGCGTACGTCTGGTCGGCGCGCCCCCGAACCTCCGCCACCAGCGTCGAAATCACCGGCGGCCCCGGCGGCGTCTCCACGATCTTCAGATTGCACCCCCGCCGCCGCGCGATCGCCGTCACGTCGTCGCGCATCCGCAGACCAATCGCGTGACTCTGAAGACGACGACTCTTCTTGCCCGCCAGGTTCACGCGCAGCTCCGCCACGTTCGCCCCGCGCCGCAGGTAGTAATGCCGCACCAGCCCGTTGAAATCGATCGGCGACGCCACGCCGACATACGAGGTGAAGTCCGTCACCTCCGGCACGCCCGCGACGTAATGCTCCAGCTCGCGCACACACGCGTCGGCCCGCTCCAGCGTCGTGCCCTCGTCGAAGTCCAGCACCAGCAGCAGCTCATTCTTGTTGTCGAACGGCAGCATCTTCAGCGGCACCGCCCGGCACGCCCCCAACCCCGCCGCCCCCGCCGTCAGGATCGCCATCATCCCCAGAAACTGCCACGCCCGCCGCCGCGACGTCAGCAGCGGCGCCATCAGCGGATGAAACAACCGATACAATCTCGACCGCTTCAGTTCCTCCAACCCCCCCTCGACCCCTTGACCCCTCGACCCCTCACCCCCTCCGTCCCTCTGTCCCTCCGTCCTTGCGTCCCTCCGCCTCAACACGTGATACGTCATCCACGGCGTAATCGTGAATGCCACCACCATCGACATCAGCATCGCCACCGGGACATTCAGCGCCATCGGCCGCATGTACGGCCCCATCATCCCGGTGATGAAGAACATCGGCAGAAACGACACCACCACCGCCAGCGTCGCGACGATCAGCGGCGGCCGTATCTCCGCCACCGCCTCCAGCACGATCTCGCGCGTCGCGCGCCGCCGCAGGTGGAAGTGCCGCGCAATGTTCTCCACGTCGACAATCGGATCGTCAACCAGCAGGCCCAGCGACAGAATCAGCGCAAACAGCGTCACCCGGTTGATCGTGTATCCCAGCATCAGGTTGACCGCCAGCGTCAGCCCGAACACCACCGGCACCGCCACCGCCACTACCAGCGCCTCGCGCCACCCCAGCCCGATCGTCAGCAGCGCGATCACGATCAGCACCGCCACGCCCAGCGCTTCGATCAGTTCGTTGACCTTTTCATCCGCCGTCTGCCCGTAATTCCGCGTGATGACCGTCTCGACGTCGTCCGGCAGCACGTCGCGCCGCAGCTCCTGCATCGCGCCGATCACCTGCTCCGCGACACCCACCGAGTTCGTCCCGCGCTTCTTCGCCACCGCGATCGTCACCGCCGCCCGCGAGACGCTCCCCTCCGTCGCCCCTGGCGCTGCTCCCGCCGCCGGCCCACCCACGAGCGTCCCCGTGATGCCCTGCCCGCTCACGGCCCCGCGCGCCGGCCCCCAGCCGTGACGCACGTAGTTGCTGGCCTCCTCCGCCCCGTCGCGCACCTCCGCCACGTCGCCCAGCAGCACCGGCCGGTCGCCCGACACGCCCACCACCACTCCCGGCAGCTCCTCCGCCCGCCGCAGCACGCCGCCGGCCTCCACCCGCCGCACCACGTCGTCGCGCGAAATCTCCCCCGCCGTCCGCGTCACATTCGCCGCCTGCAGCGCGCCCCACACCGCCAGCGGCGAAAGCTGATGCGCCGCCAGCCGCTCCGGATCGAGATACACGTACGCCACGCGCGACTGCCCGCCCACCACGTACGCCCGCGACACGTCGCGGATCGTCGCCAACCGGCTCACCGCCTCCTCCGCCACGCGCCGCAGCTTGTACGAATCCTCCCCACCCCCACGCAGCGTCAGCGTCACGATCGGTACGTCGTCGATCTCCACCGGCTTCACCAGCCAACCCGCCACGCCGGGCGGCACGAGATCGAGATGTTCGTCGATCCGCTTGTAGATCTTGACCAGGCTCCGCTCGCGATCCTCCCCCACGAAAAACCGCACCGTGATCACCGCCTCGTCATCTCGAGACGTCGAATAAACGTGCTCCACCCCGTCAATCTGATAGAGCAGCTTCTCCAGCGGCGTCGCAACCAGCTTCTCCACTTCCTCCGCCGTCCGACCCGGAAAGCTCACAAACACGTCCGCCAGCGGTACCACGATTTGCGGATCTTCCTCCCGCGGCGTCGCGATCACCGCCGCGATCCCCAACCCCGTCGCCACCACGATCAGCACGAGCGATAGCTGCGAGCCGAGAAACGCGCGCACGATCGCATTCAGAAAATCGTGCCGCCCGCCGCTCTCATCCGATGTGCTCATCGCGCGCCCACGCTCACCGTGTGACGCACCCCACGCCGCGGCCTGCGCTCGCTCATGCCCCCTCCCGCGCCGCCACACGCTCCCCGGCGCGCAGCCCCGACAACACCTCCACCCCCGCCTCCAGCGTCCGGCCCAGTTGCACCACCCGCCGCTCCAGCGCCCCCTGCTCCAGCACCTCCACCAGGTCGAGCTGCCCCACGTGCCGCACCACCTCCGCCGGTATCACCAGCACGCGCTCCTCCTCCAGCGGGATCAGCAATCGCGCGAACATCCCCGAATAGACGTCCGGCGGGCACGAACCGGTCACCTTGACCGAAAACGTCCGGCTGACCGATTCCGCCTCCGGCACGATCTCGCTGACCTGCCCCTGGCACACGCGCTCCAGCGCGTCGATCCGCACGTCGATCGTCTGCCCCACTTTAAGATGCCGCGTCAGCGACTCGCGCACCCGCGCCACAAGCTGCATCCGCGTCGGATCGTACAGCGTCACCAGCACCTGCCCCGGCATCACCGTGTCGCCCGCGTCGACGCGCTTGTCCACCACGATCCCGTCGATCGGCGAGCGCACCGTCGCATAGCCCAGCGTAGTCTCCGCCTCGCGCCGCGCATTGATCGCCCGCGCCAGCTCCGCCTCCGCCGTCTTCAGCGCCGTCTCCGCCCGCTGCAGCTCGATCTCCGAAGCCGCATTCTGCTCGCGCAGCCCGGCGATCCGCTCGTGCTCGATCCGCGCCTGATCGCGCGCCGCCGCCGCCGCATCCACCGCCGCCGACGATTGCTCGACGCGCGCCTTCAGGTCGGCGTCGTCAAGCTGCACCAGCAGATCGCCCGTCCGCACCACCTGCCCGGCCCGCGCCTCGATCTGCCGCACCCGCGCCAGCAACTTCGACGCCAGCGCCGTCTGATACACCGGTTGAATCGTCCCGGTCGCGCCCTCGCTCCGCGGCAGCCGTACTTCCCGCACTTCGACGCTCTTCAGCCCCGCCGGCGCAGCGCGCCCGGCCCGTGCCGCATGCCCCGCCCGCGCATCGTGCTCCCCCGCGCCAATCTTCTCGTGAAAAAACCCCGCCAGCCACAGCATCAGCAGCACCACCGCGACGCACATCGCTATTGCGGTCGCCACCGGCCCCAGCCACCCGCGCCGCCCCACGCGCACCACCGCCCGCGTCACGGCCGCCCGTCCCGTTCGCGCCCGCGCGCCACAATTACCCGAACCTCGCTCATTTCAACCCGTACTCCTGCCGCAGCCGGCCCAGCCGCGCATCGCCCCACGTCGCCGCCGGTAAGCCAGGCTCCGTGCAAAACTCCTCGCACCTCGGTGCGTCCTTCCGTGGCTCCGTCGCTTCGCGGCTCACCCTTCCCGCGCCAACTCCTCCTCCACCAACTCCACCACCAGCCCGAAGTAATCGTCCAGCGAACAATCCGCACCCACCCTCAGCGGACAACGCCCGTCATCCGCCTGGTTCCGGCAACTGTCGCACACCACCTCCCGCAGCCGCGCGATGTACGGATCCATCCGATCCGAATGCCCGTCGCGCACAATCGTGATAATCTCGTCCAGATTCCGCAGAATCCCGCAACCCTCCTTGTCCGGCGTGTGACACCGCCCGTCCGCGCCGCAGAACGCGCACACCGGACATACCCGCTCCGCAATCCGCGCCGCAACACGATCTCGTAGCGCCACCATGACCAATCTCCGCTGTTGCCGTTGCCGTCGCCGTTGACGTCGCTGCTGTCGTTGTTGTCCCTTCGTCGTTGCTCTCGACCCTGCCGTCGCTCAACCCCGCGCCCTACCCCTCCGCCGCCTTCTTCCCCGCCTTCCCATTGAAGACCATGTTCACCGAAT
Organism: Phycisphaerae bacterium; assembly: GCA_022072445.1. Classification (GTDB taxonomy): domain Bacteria; phylum Planctomycetota; class Phycisphaerae; order UBA1845; family Fen-1342; genus JAJVHV01. Next base: position 11,225 of record JAJVHV010000035.1, read on the forward strand.
ACACCCCATCATGCAGGTGACTCTCGATCGGGACGCCACCCCCGTGAAACACGCGCAGCATCGCCTGGTTGTCCGACAGCACCTCCGCCGTAAAGCCGCGAATCCCTTTCGAACGCGCTAAGTCGCGCAGCGCCCCAAACAGCGCCCGCCCGATCCCCTTGCCCTGCGACCCATCCCGCACCAGAAACGCCACCTCCGCCAGGTTCGTCCGCGGATTCAGGTTGTAGCGCCCGACCGCCAGCACGTCCGCGTCATCCTGATTCGAATTCAGCACCAGCAGCACCACGTCACGCTCATAATCCACCCGCAGAAACTCCTGCAGCTTCTCGTGCCGCATGCTCCGGATGTGACTGAAGAAGCGGTGATAGACCGTCTCCTCCGACAATGCGTAGAACATCTCGTGCAGCGCCGCCTCGTCCGTCAGCCTCACCGGCCGCAGAAATGCCCGCGACCCGTCCTTCAGCGAAATCCACCGCTCCTGCTCCACCGGATACACCGGCGTCATCACCGGCAGCTCGATCTGGTCCGAATACACCAGCCGCCGCGCCTTCGCCTCCGACAGCAGCCACGGCCGGAATTTCGGATGCGCGATCTGAATCAGCGCCATCGCCCGCTCGCGCATCGTCTTGCCATGCAGATACGCCGTCCCCCACTCCGTCACCACGTAGTGCACGTCGCCGCGGCTCGTCACCACGCCCGCCCCACGCTTCAGCGTCGGAACGATCCGCGACACATTCTCATGATCCGCCGTCGACGGCAGCGCGATGATCGCCTTGCCCCCGCGCGACCGCGCCGCCCCGCGCACAAAATCCACCTGCCCGCCGATCCCGCTGTAGAACATCTCCCCGAGCGAGTCCGCGCACACCTGCCCCGTCAGATCAACCTCCAGCGCCGAATTGATCGCCACCATCTTGTCGTTCTGCGCAATCACGAACGGATCGTTCGTGTACTCGGTCGGATGAAACTCGATCATCGGATTGTCATCGATGAAGTCGTACAGCTTCCGCGTCCCCAGCACGAAGCTCGCCACGATCTTCCCGCGATGCAGCGTCTTGCGCTCGTTCGTGATCACCCCCGCCTCCAGCAGCGGAATCACCCCGTCGCTGAACATCTCCGAGTGAATCCCCAGATCGCGCCGATCCGTCAGAAAGTGCAGCACCGCGTCCGGTATCGTCCCAATCCCAAGCTGCAGCGTCGAACCATCCTCCACCAGATCGGCAATGTGCCGCGCAATCCGCCGCGCCAACTCGTCCGGCGACCCCTGCGGCGCCTCCGGAATCGGATCGTCGCACGGAACGAGCGCGTCGATGTCCCGCACGTGAACGTGACAGTCGCCCATCACCCGCGGCGTCGTCGAGTTCACCTCCGCAATCACCATTCGCGCCGACTCCGCCGCCGACTTCACAATGTCCGTCGACACGCCGTAGCTGCAATACCCGTGCGCGTCCGGCACGCTCACCTGGATCAGCGCCACGTCGATCACGATCCGCCCCGTGCGGAACAGCCGCCCGATCTCCGACAGAAAGATCGGCGTATAGTCCGCCCGCCCCTCATGAACCGCCTCGCGCACGTTCGAGCCGATGAAAAACGCGTTGTGCCGAAAACGCTGATCCGTCGCCGTCTGCGCATACGGCGCCGTCCCCAGCGTCATGATGTGCACAATCTCCGTGTCGTCGATGTCCTGCCGCGCCGCCAGCGCCTTCACCAGACTCTGCGGCTCGCCAGCCCCCGACCCCACGAACACCCGCGCCCCATGCCGCACACGCCGCACCGCCTGCTCCGCCGTCTCCACCTTCTCCGCGTAACGGCGGCGCCAGTCCCCGTCCGACGATCCGCTCACACCCGATTGTTCCAGTTGCGCCACGGTCATGTCAGCATACCCCGCTTACGCATGATCACCACCAACGCCTCCACCGCCTCCTCCACCGTCACGGCCGCCGTGTTGATGATCATGTCCACGCGCGTCGCACAATCCGCGTCGCAGCGGAAATGCCGCCGCACAAACTCAATCCGCTGGCGGTCCACACGCTCCACCTCCGCCCGCGCCTCCGCCACGTTCAAATGCGTCCGCCCGGCCACCCGCTCCACGCGCTGCTCCAGCGGCGCCACCACCCGCACCCGCAGTCCATCGTCGCGCGGCAGAATCAGATCGGCCGCCCGCCCCAGGAACACCGCGCTGCCGCCCCGCGCAATCCCCAGAATCGTCCGCGTCAGCCGCGGAAAATAATCATCCGCCGGCACACGCCCCTGCACCAGGTTCTCCACCATCGCCCCCAGCCAGTCCGCGTCCCGCTCGTCCAGCCGCTCGTAAATCCGCCGCCGCACGCGGTCATCCCCCGCCATCGCCTCCAGAATCTCGTGGTCAAACAACGCCCAACCCGTCCGCTCCGACAGCCGCCGCGCAATATCGGTCCCGCCCGCACCCATCTGCCGCGAAATCGTCACATACGGCATCATCCGGGGCGGCCCGCCTCCGCGCGCCCGCTCCCCCGCCGCCCCCAGTGGCGCGCTCATCAATTCACTCACCCGCTGCGCCCGCGACAACTCCCAGTTACGAAGTTGCCGCTCAATCACCCGGTCCGTCTCCGTCGTGTGCATTTTTCCGGACATTGGACACCTCGATTCCCGCAAACCGCCTCCCGGGCGGCCCGCCTACGGTCGTCTTGCAATCCGCGTGCCTAAACCCCTCGAACGCTGTCCCCAGCCGAGCCCCGAGCGTCAGCGACGGGTTCGACCTGAGCGTGCCTCCGAACTCGGTCCGGGCGCCCCAGCCGAGCGCGGGTGCCCTGCCGACGGCCGTTGCGTCGGCAGGGCCTCGTGGAGCACCGCCGCGCGCCCCACCCCACGTTGCATCGTCACTCTGAACGCGCGGGTGCCCTGCCGACGGCCGTTGCGTCGGCAGGGCCTCGTGGAGCACCGCCTTGTGGAGCACCGCCGCGCGCCCCACCCCACGTTGCATCGTCACTCTGAACGCGTCCCCCCCTCCATCTCCCGCACCTCCGCCCCTAATCGCTCCAGCGCCTCGCGCAGACTCCGCACAAACACATCCACGTGCCGCTCCACCCGCCCGCGCGGCCCATGACACACCTCCGCCATCTCTAGCATCTCTAGTATCAGGCCCGCCAGCCACTCCCGGTCATGCGCCTTCAGCTCCGCCTCCGCCTCCCGGTACGCACGCTCCGCCTCCCTCACATCGTGATGCGCCTTCGCCGTCCGCGCCACGTCGTGAAACGCGCGAATCGCACGCGCCATCCGCCGAATCTCCGCCGCCACCTCCGACTCCCGCTTCAGCAACGCCCGCGCCGCCTCCCGATGCTCGTGAACCTCGCTGGCGTTCACGATCTGGTCGTGCAGTTGTTGATACCGCGCGTCGCTCAACACACCCGGTATCGACGCGTGCAGAACCCCCAGCCGCCGCAGCACCTGCGACACCGTGTCGTGATCCCCCTCCGCCGCCGCGACCAGCGCCCGCCGCGCCAACTCCTCCACCCGCGCCCGCGCCACGGATTGCCGCCGCCGAACATGCTCCAGCCGCCCCGCCAGCCGCTCGTGCTCCGCCTCATCCATTAACTCGGGATAGCGCCGCCGCGCAACCTCGATCCGCGCCAAAACCCCTTCGGCCGCCTCCGCGTCCCCATGCGCCAGATACCCCTCCAACTGATGCCGCAGATGTGCCACATAATTCACCGCCGCCGACGGCGACTCCGGAAGCGCCGCCTGCTCCGGCGTGTGAGCTCCCGTGGAGGGCAGCCGCCCCCGGCTGCATTCCGCATCTCCAGCGGGCGCTTCGCGCTGCCGCCTCACGTCACTTTGCGCCTGCGACTGGGAACCGCCTGGCGCGCGCGTTTGCGCCGCCGACGGCTGTTGCGTCGGCAGGGCTTCGTGGAGAGTTTCAGTGGAGAGCTGTCGCCCTTGGCTGCACTCCGCATCCCGCGCCTGAGTCCCCTCTCCCCCTGACGCCGCTTTGCGCTTTTCACCTTGAACCACCCATTCAGCGCGCCCCGCCGTCCCAACCCCCGGCACGCCGACGCCCGATCCCGGCGCCGTCGGCGCATCGTCGACGTCCAATCGGCGGCGGATCGCCTTCAGCTCCGCCTCCTTCTCCGCCAATACGCCGCGCAGTTCGCTCTCCAGCACTGCATCCGCGCGCACGTCCGGATCATGCCCCATCCGCGCCGCCACCCGCGCCAGCGTCTCGAGGTCGATCGCCTCGCGCAGAATGTCCGACCGCCACCGTTCGAAAATCGCCTCGCGGTGCCGAGCCTGCATCGAGCCTGAGGAACGCGTCGCCACGGCCACCTCGCACAATCCCCATCCACACACTCACGCATGCAACTCCCGCGCCGCACCCCAGCCGCCCCCCCTTGATGCGCCCCCAGCCGAGCCCCGACCGTAAGGGAGGGGTTCGACCTGAGCGTATCCCCGAACTCGGCACATCACGCCCCACCCGAACCCCGAGAGACGCCCCCGCCCGAACCCCGCGAGACGCCCCCAGCCGAGCCCCGACCGTAAGGGAGGGGTTCGACCTGAGTGTGCCCCCGAACTCGGCGCATCGCGCCCCACCCGAACCCCGCGAGACGCCGCCAGCCGAACCCCGAGCGTCAGCGAGGGGTTCGACCTGAGCGTATCCCCGAACTCGGCGCATCGCGCGCCCAGCCGAGCACGCCCACGCCTGTCAGAAAATAACGATTATATAAATCGTAATATGTTAACTATTTGTCATAAAATAAGTTACGTCAATAATCGGATGATGTTTCACGTGAAACACGTGTTCGCTGTTTCACGTGAAACACGATCGCATCTTGACACCGCGCCAAACAACCCGATATTGACCACCTGAACCGTGAACCCAGAACCCGGTGGATACCCCATGACCACAAACCGTCTCGGCCGCGGACTCAGCGCCATCATCCCCACACGCGCCACCCAGCTCGCCGAACCACATCCAAAACCCAATGTCGGCGAAACCCACAAGATCCCGATCAACCAAATCCTCCCCAACCCGAGACAACCCCGCGCCACCTTCACAACCGCCAACCTCACCGAACTCACCGCCTCCATCCGCCTCACCGGCGTGCTCCAGCCCATCATCGTCCGACCCATGCCAGACGGCACCTACGAAATCATCGCCGGCGAACGCCGCTGGCGCGCCGCCCAGGCCGCCGGTCTCACCGAAATCCCAGCCACCATCCGACACGTCGGCGACGCCGAATCTCTCGAACTCGCCCTCGTCGAAAACCTCCAACGCGAGGACCTCAAACCCCTCGAACGCGCCGCCGGCTACCAGAACTACCTCGATCAATTCAAGGGCGGCGTCGACTCGCTCGCCGCCAAACTCGGCGAAAGCCGCGCCAACATCACGAATTACCTCCGCCTGCTCCGCCTCGGCGTCGAAATCCGCGAGCTGATCGAAACCGGCCAGCTCGGCATGGGCCAGGCCCGCGCCATCGCCGGAATCACCGACCCACAACGCCAGCTCGCCGTCGCCAAACTCGCCGTCCGCCGCAATCTCTCCGTGCGCCAGGTCGAAGCACTTGCCGCCCGTGAGCGAGCGACCGCAGCCACCCGCGCCCGTGCCGCCGCCACCAACAGCTACCTCGCCGACCTCGAGCGCCAGTTCGCCCTCACGCTGGGCGCCAAGGTCCAGATACAAACCGGCCGCCGCAAAAACGCCGGACGCCTCATTCTGCACTACAATTCTCTGGAGCAATTCGAAGACCTGGCCCGCCGCCTCGGCGTGCGAGCGGCGCTTGACGAAAGCTGAGTGTACCATGGCGCTGACCCGCCATCCCGCCGTCGCCGGACGCTTCTATCCCGACACGGCCGACGAATGCGCGCGGATGATCGGCTCGTGGACTGCCTCGCCAACCGCTCCCTGTCTTGCAGCAGTGGCTCCCCACGCCGGTTGGTACTACTCCGGCGCGACAGCAATTCTAAGCCTATCAGGCGTAGCAAGTTACAATCCAGAGACCGTCGTCGTCTTCGGCGCCGTGCACGTTCCCGACATGAACCGCGCCAGCGTCTACCATGCCGGCACGTGGCACACGCCGCTCGGGCCACTCGCCGTCGACGCCGAACTCGCCGCCGCCCTGTTGCGCGAGTCGCCGGACGCGACGGCTGATCCGGCGGCACACGCCCGCGAACACTCCGTCGAAGTCGAGCTGCCGATCTTGCAGCACGCACTCCCGAGCTTCCACATCCTGCCCGTCATGGTCCGCCCCGGCGAGTGGGCGCCGCGGGTCGGAGCGGCAGCGGCCCGCGCGGCGTTGTCGCTTCGCCGGCGGGTCGCCTTCGTCGCATCCACCGACCTCACACACTACGGGCCCAGTTTTGGTTTCGAGCCCGCTGGTCACGGTGTGGCCGGCGTCCGCTGGGCCCGCGACGTCAACGACCGCCGCTTTCTCGACACGCTCGGAAAGCTTGACCCGCAAGCCGTTCTCGCGGACGCGGCGCTGCATCGCAGCGCCTGCGGGGCCGGCGCGGTGGCGGCGACGATCGCGGCGTGCCAGGAATTCGGCCGTCCGGCGTACCGCGAGCTGCGGCACACTTGCAGCGCGGAGGTGGAAGGGGACCTGGCACGGGCGTTGAACTCCGTCGGTTACGCTGCCGCGGCCATCGACGTGCCGGGCGCGGCGTAGCTCGGGGTGGGATCAGGCCGCCGTGCCGTGTGCGCCCCTGCCGCGGCGCGCCGTCCCGCTCGGCAGCGGGGCACAGGCGGCGCGGCGGGCGGCGCGGCGTTGGCGCGGGCCGGGCGGGGCCGGAGAATGTTCTGCGACCGCCTTCAGCGTCACGTTACAGAAATAATACGATTTCCGGAATGGATAGATGAGTGAGAAAATCGAGCCTTTGCGGCTCCACGCCGCGCGGGCCCAACTGCTGGTCATCGACGTGCAGGCCCGGCTCATGCCGCACATCGCCGACGGACCCGCCCGCGACCGCCGCGCCGCCCTCATGATCCGCGCCGCGCAGATTCTCGAACTGCCCAGCACCTGCACCGAGCAGTACCCCGCCGGCCTCGGACCGACTTGCGGCGAGGTGGCCGCGGCGCTGAACGCCCAGACGGCGCGCTTCGAGAAAACCAGCTTCAGCGTCATGGGCGACCCGCGCGCCGCGGCGCACGTGCGCGGCCTGCGGCGGAGCGACGTGCTGGTGGTCGGCGTGGAGACGCACGTCTGCGTGCTGCAGACCGCGCTCGACCTGCTGGCCGCCGGCCTGCAAGCGTTTGTGCTCACCGACGCCGTCGGCTCGCGCCGCCCGGGCGACTACGAGACGGCCCTGCGGCGCATGCAGCAGGCCGGGGTCGTGCTCAGCACGGTCGAGTCGGCGATCTACGAGCTGATGGAAAAGTCCGGCACCGACCTGTTCCGCCGCATGCTGCCGCTGCTGAAGGAAGACGCACGCTGAATAGCGAGTGGCCAGTTGAGAATACCGAAAGAACGGCGACAGCCGGCGGCTACGGTGAATAGCGAATGGCGAGTTATGCTCTTCGATACTCGCTGCTCCTCTACAGCGCGAACCGATGAACGCTGATTACAACGACGAACTCGACCCGGAGGGACCGTCGCCCGAGGAGCTGGACGGCTCGGACGACGACGACGAGACGGCGACGCTGGCGTGTCCAGCGTGCGGCGCCGACGTGTACGAGGACGCCGTCGTGTGTCCGGCGTGCGGGGCGAACATCACGCCGGCGGCGCGGTGCGGCAGGGGGGCGTGGGCGATCGCGGTGCTGGTGCTGCTGGTGGCGGCGGGGCTGGTGTGGACGGCGTTGGGAAGCAGTGCAGGATGAAGAATGCAGCATGAAGAATGAAGAATGAAGAATGAAGAACGCGTATGCAAGCGTGCAGAGTCCGGCGTACGCAGAATCAGGAGTGCAGATTGCGGCATGCAGAGCGCAGAGTCATGTGTGCAGAGCGCAGAGTCACGTGTGCAGAGCGCGGCATGCAGAATGCGCAGCGGTTCGATGGCCTGGCTATCGCGCCAGCATAGCCATGCCGGCGCACGGGTCGACTCGGCCTGAGCACGTGGGCAGCGGCATCTGACCTCGACATGGCTGTGCTTCGCGACAGCCATGACACGCTTGGCGCATCGCGCGCATCCCTCCGTCCCTCCGTCCCTCAAAAAAAGAGGCGGACCCCTGTGGCCAGGGGTCCGCCGTGAACTTCAGGCTTTACTGCGTTACGACAACAGCGAACTGCTTAGCAACCGAAGCAAGGAGCGCCGCCGGCGGAACGAGCAGAACTCGGCATGGAGAATTGAGGAATGCGCTATCGCGTCAGAATAGCCATCGCGGGGACGAGTCACTACGAGCAGGGGCTGCTGCCACTCCTGGCGCCTAGCTCGCTCAACTAATCAGCTCCAGAAAGTCATCTATATCGAAGGAGCTTACCGTGCCATCTTCGTCGATGTCTGCGTTCGCGCGATAGCAGTCCGGGTAATCAGCCGCGTACTGGGCGGGGTCATAAAGGGCCTCAAGAAACGGATCGATGTCGAATCCGTTGACGATTCCATCGCAATTCAGATCACCGAGCAAGTACTCTGGCACAATCCCCACAGCCCAGAGTCGCCAAGTGTCTGAATCCGAGTACTCGCCAACACCCCAGTACCGGCCAGTTCCGGCCTGCTTGGTCGCGGACGAGTAGTCGCCCCAGCGCGATACACCAGAGCCTCCATAGCTGTCGGTTCCCAGCTTCTGGACGACGATTGGTCTAAGCGTTCCATGTGAATCAGCCAAGAGCCTGTAGGACGAGCAGACCGCAACGGGTTCACCCGCTTTCGAGCGGTTGAATACCACGCAAGCACCGCCGTTGTCATCACCGACGATCGCGCCAAAGCAGGCATGATAGTCTGTTCCGGCGTCGATATCCCCGCTCTGAACGAGCTCCGGAGTTCCGGCCTCAGGCCATCCATTGAGTTTGATCTGATACCAGCGAACTAGTGCCTTGCCCCCGTATTGAAGGGCAATCGTATCGGTTGCCCAAAGTACATCTCCGATGCGTGTGACCTCGATAGGGCCCCCATCGGTCAGGTCAAGAGCTCCGCCGTCGCTGCCGTGCGGGACGTATGCGGGACATCCAGAGTACGAAGGTACGCTCACGTCGATAGTATCGACCTGCAGAGCGCCTCCGATGGGAGCGGCAACATGCCCCAGCTTGATCCACGTCCTGTTGTTTCCCGGTACGTGCTCTAGCATGTACGCGGTTGCGCCGCCAAGCGGTGAATCGACGATAGCTGCCGAGTATGTAAACTGACTCAATTGGTGCGATTCAGCCACAATGTCTCCGCCCGCAAGCAGTGACGCCTTGTCGACCACAAGAAGTACGCCATCTGAGTCCATGACAAGGACGGCTTCCGAGCACACGGCAAGCCTGGGGCGATCAAAGAAAGTCTCCGTCGTGGTTACTTCAACCCGATGCCAGATCGCGCCGGTGTCATCGCTTGAGACCGCGATCAGCACTTTATCAAGCGGAGCTTTGGCGAACGCCGACAGAAAGAAACGCTCAGTGAACTCATCGAATACCACGTATGGGTCGTACCCCGGGCCAAGCCCCGAGAAGAAATTACAGGTTTGTGATATCTCCTGCCCTGCAAGGTCGAAAACTCCGACCCCACCGTTCCATGCGACGACTGAAACCTGCGCGCTGGTGGCGATGGACATATCGGGGGGGTATCCGCCACAATCCTCGCTGGCCGCGGCAACGAATCCCATGTACTGAGCGCGAGTTGTCGAGACAAAGACGTTAGACACAAGCAGGATGCAAGCTAGGCAGCGCATCGCAGCCTCCTCTGCTCAAAAAGTGGCTCCTCTGATCGTACGCGACTCCTTCGAGTAGCACAACGAGCTGATGGAAAAACCAGGAACCGCCTTGTTCCGCCGGATGCTACCGATTCTGAAAGAGCCGTCGCAGACCGGTCGATTGGCGGAGCATCTCGCACCGGCGGGTCGGCGGCGGGCCGGCCGGTGGCTTGGTCATCGCGCCAGCATAGCCATGCCGGCGCACGGGGCGACTTGGCCTGAGCACGTGGGCAGCGGCATCTGACCTCGACATGGCTGTGCTTCGCGACAGCCATGACACGCTTGGCGCATCCCTCCGTCCCTCCGTCCCTCCGTCCCTCCGTCCCTCCGTCCCTCCGTCCCTCCGTCCCTCCGTCCCTCAAAAAAAGAGGCGGACCCCTGTGGCCAGGGGTCCGCCGTGAACTTCAGGCTTTACTGCGTTACGACAACAGCGAACTGCTTAGCAACCGGTGCACGGCGGGCCGCCGGTCAGCATGTTGACGAACGGGTCAATGTCGAAGCCGTTGACCGAGCCGTCGCCATCGGCATCGCCAGCGCACGGCGAGCAGCCAACGCCGCCGGTGAGCAGGGCCACGAGGGCGTCAACGTCGAAGCCGTTGACCGAGCCGTCGCAGTTGGCATCGCACGGGCAGCAGACCGCGCCGCACGACTCGGTGCAGGGGACGCGACCGACCGAACCGTACAGCGTGATGCAAGCGCCGAGCGGATCGGGGCAAACGCCGAAGGTGTAGTCGTAGCACTCGCCGCCCAGCGTGCTGTCGGCGAAGTTGTGGACTGCGTCCTTCGGGTTGTCGTCGTCATACTGCTTGGGACCCTGGAAATCGACCGACTTGGTGCCCCACAGCATGGGCTGGCCGTTTTCCGACAGAACGATGAAGCCGCCGCTCGTGCCGTTGCTCAGCACGATCAGGTAGGCGCCGCTGCCGTCGGCCGGCAGCTGATGGAACAGACCGAAATCGCACAGATCGGTCACGTCGGTGAAGTAGTAGCCGGTGTTGCAGGTGATCGAGCCGAAGTTGTACAGCACGCCGCTGTACGTGCTGCCGCTGTAAGCCGGGGCGGCGCAATCGAGCCAATCCTCGGCGGTCCAGACGGCGATGAGGCAGGGGGCGATGCCGCCCTGCAGCGGGCAGGGACCCCAGAACCAGGCGTACTGAATGCGCTCGGACACGGTGCCGTCGCAATCATCGCAACCCATGGTCATGTCGTTGGCGCAGAACGAGTTGTTGTACGCCGTGCCGAAGAACCAGCGGGCGCTGCCGAGACCGCAGTTGATGCTGGCATAGCACTCGTTCGGGAAACCGGGGACGAGTCCATCCGGCTCGAACGCGTCGAAGCACAGCAGGGTCTGGCAGACGGTCTGGGCCACGCCACCGTCACCGAGGTTGTACCACGGCGAGGTGATCTGGCCATTCGGGGCGATACGGGCGACAGACTTCGGCGCGATGAACTTGCCGTTGCCCAGGGGCTGAAGGTTCTCGCCACCAGCCAGTGCGAGGACGCTACAGCTACAGACGCTGAGCAGCCCAACAATACGATTCAACTTCATACGAACCTCTCCTTCCCAAAAGAAGAGCGACTTTTAAGCGACCATGCCCGACCGATCACGCATCGGTATCTCGTACCATCGCAGTGGGCCGCTTACAAACGGTCTATGTAACGCGCAGGGAGGCGGGGAAATGATCCGCGATCAGTGTTCTTGCTTCTCTCACCAACGCAGCGATCCCAGCTTTCCCAGCGCTTGCACGGTCTCGCAACGTGCTGCTTCTCCCACTCCCATCCGGTATTCAACCAGAAGCACTACTCAATTGCAAGGCAATTTTTTCAGTACCGCCGCCTTTCGAGCAAATGTCCATCCGACGGAACCTCGGGCGCAGGGGGAAATGAGCTTCTCTCCGCCTGAGGCCGGCGCCGGCGAGAACGCCGCCGCCTACTCTGACTGCCTGATTATCACCGGGCGGTCCGGCGATGTCAAGCGCGTTTTACGGCCGCGTCAGGGATTGACCGTTATCGCCCCCGGCCGGGCTCGAGGCGGTTGCCCCAGCGGCTTACAAGCGTGTATGCTCCAAGGCTTTCCGAAGAGGTCCGCCGCGTGGACGCCGCCTTTCTCAGCCTGCTGGCCTGCCCCGAAGCAACCTGCCGCGCCCCGCTGGCGGACGGCGGCGACGCGCTGACGTGCACGGGCTGCGGGCGACGATACCCACTCGTCGACGGAATACCGGTCCTGATCGTCGAGGAAGCCCTGCCCCCTGAGAGCGCAGCCCCATAACGCCATGCCGTTCGCCATTATCAGCGACATTCACTCGAACCTCGAAGCCCTGCTCGTGGCGCTGGAGGACATCGATCGGCGGAAAATCACGGAGATCCTGTGTCTGGGGGACGTGGTCGGTTATGGGCCGAACCCCAAGGAGTGCGTCGACCTGGTCCGTCAACGATGCCGCACGTGTCTGATGGGGAACCACGATCACGCCGTGCTCTACGAGCCGTGCAATTTCAACCTGCCGGCGGAGCGGGCGTGTTACTGGACGCGGCAACTGCTGGACGACGAGCCGGACGACGATGTGCGGCGGGAGCGCTGGGATTTTCTAGGGGCCCTGCGCGTCCGATACGAGACGGATGATTTTCTGCTGGTGCACGGTTCGCCGCGGCGGCCCATCAATGAGTATCTGTTCCCGGAGGACGTGTTCACGAATCCGCAGAAGGTGATGGCGAATTTCGAGCGGATCGAGCCGGACATATGCTTTGTCGGGCACACGCATCAGCCGGGTGTGTTCCTGGACGACCCCTATTTCGATCCGCCGCACGAGCTGGCGGACGCGCCCTTTTTCGACACGCGTGGGGAGCGTGCGATCGTGAACGTGGGGAGCATCGGGCAGCCGCGGGACCGAGATCCGCGTGCCAGCTACCTGGTGGTGTACACGGATGAAGACGAGTCGCCGACGGGGGCGAAGGGTGTGAACTCGCCGGCGTTCGGGCGGCTGCGGCAGATCGAGTTTGTGCGGCTGGAGTATGACGTGGAGAAGACGGTGCAGAAGATTCTGGCGGAGCCGGCGCTGGATGATTTTCTGGGTCATCGGCTGTACGAAGGCCGGTGAGTTGGGTGTGACGGAGCTGTGAATTGCGGGCCCAGCTCCACGATCGGGCGGCTGTGTGAGGCCGGCGGCTGTGCGCGGGCGTGGCGGGCTCGCCGCAAGCGACAGGGGTTGCGGCCGAATTCACAGCCCGGGCTGAGAGCGGAGAGGCTGTCCGGACAGCACGTTGCGGCGAATTCGGCTACAATTCGCACGCGATTCACAGGGCATATAAACGGAGAAGGGATAAGAGACTTCTCTTCTCGAACCAGTCTTCGACGAGGTAACGCGTGTCATGAAACTCAGCGTACCGAGGCAGGCACTTCAGGACGCGCTGGCGGCGACCAGCGCGTTGACGAGCGGGCGCACGCCGAAGCCGATTCTCAACTGTGTGCGGATGGCGGCGGCGGACAAGCTGCTGCGGATCGACGCGACGGACGGCGAGGTGTCGGTCAGTGTGTCGGTGCCGGCGATCGAGATTCAGAAGAAGGGTACGACGGTTGTTCACGGGGGGAAGATTTTCGAGATTGTGCGCGAGATGAGCGACGTCGAGGTGGCGCTGGACCTGGCGGGCCAGCAGTGTGTCATCCGCGGCGAGGGGAGCGAGTTTCGCATTTACGTGCAGGATGCGGCCGATTTTCCGCCCGTGCCGAACTTCGAGGGCGACCCCGAGCTGGTGCTGAATGGCGCGGCGGTGCGGCGGGCGATCGGCCTGACGCTTTATGCGGCGGCGAAGGACACGACGCGCTACGCGATCAGTGGGGTGTTGTGGGAGCGCAAGGGCAAGGCGCTGCACTTGGTCGCGACGGATGGGCGGCGACTGGCGCGGGCGCAGTGTCCGGTGGTGGAGGGGGCGACGGGCGACTTCCGGGTGATCATTCCGACCAAGGCGCTGCACCTGTTTGAGCGGGTGTGCGTGCCGCGCGACGGTGGCGGCGGCAGCGCGGGCTGGACGGTCGACCTGCGGATCATGCCGAACCAGGTGATGTTCCGCTGCGGACAGAACGTGCTGGCGTCGGCCCTGGTGGAGGGGCACTTCCCCAACTACGAGGACGTCATCCCCAAGGAGACGAAGAAGACGGCGCGACTGGAGGCGGGGGCGTTTCACAGCGCGGTGCGGCGAGCGCAGCTCCTGACGACGGAGGAGTCGCGGGCGGTGCGGCTGGCGTTCGAGAAGCAGCGGCTGACGATCACGTCGCGGTCGCCGGAGCAGGGCGAGGCGACGGTGGAGATGCCGGTGAATTTTGACGGCGATCCGATCGAGATTGCCTTTAATCCGAGCTATCTGATCGATCCGCTGAAGTCGCTGGAGGCGGATGAGATTCAGTTCCGGCTGACGGAGAGCACGCGTCCGGGTATCATTCGCGGGGAGGATGCGAATGATTTTCTCTACGTGGTCATGCCGGTGGCGCTGTAGGGCGGGATCGACCGCGGCATGAGCGAACGGCGCTACGAGCAGGCGGTGCGCAATGCGCGGCGCTGGCCGATCGGCCTGCTGGGGGCGTCGCCGATGGGAGTGGTTCTGCGGCGTGCGGCGCGGAGTTCGCGGACGTGGCAGCGCGTGTCGGAAGCGTGGGCACGGGTGATCGAGCCGGAGTGGGAGACGGCGGCGGCTCCCGCGGGGGTTGAGGGCGACGTGCTGGTGGTGGCGGTGGCGCAGCCGGCGCTGCGGGCGCATCTGGAGCGTCGCGGCGAGGTGTTGGCGCGGCAGGTGGCGCGGATCGTGCCGATGATTCGGCGGGTGCGCTTTGTTCCGGCGGGGCAGACGGGCTGAGGCCTGGGCCTGGCGAGGTATGTGAGCGAATGACGCAACTGGAGCAGGTTTCGTCACGAATGAGCGAATCGGCGCGATATGACGACGAGAGCGTGCAGGTTCTCGAGGGGGTCGAGCACGTCCGCAAGCGTCCGGGGATGTACATCGGCGACACGGCGCATCGCGGGCTGCATCACCTGGTGTACGAGGTGGTGGACAACTCGATCGACGAGGCGATGGCGGGTGCGTGCCGGAACATTCGCGTGGCGATCGGGGCGGACGGCAGCGTGCTGATCGAGGATGATGGGCGCGGGATTCCGGTGGGCGTGAAAGACGGCTATCAGATTTCGACGCTGGAGCTGTGTCTGACGAAGTTGGGGGCGGGGGCGAAGTTTGACCGGGACACGTACAAGGTGTCGGGCGGGCTGCACGGCGTGGGCGTGAGCGTGGTGAACGCGCTTTCGGAATGGCTGACGGTGGAGAGTTCGCGCGAGGGGAAGACCTGGGCGATGCGGTTCGAGCGCGGCAAGACGGTCGGCCCGCTGGAGGCGATCGCGGAGACCGAGCAGACCGGCACGCGGATCGTCTTCCTGCCGGACCGCGAGATTTTTCCGGAGCCGAGTTTCAGCTACAAGACGCTGGCGGACCGGCTGCGCGAGCTGGCGTATCTCAATTCGGGCCTGACGATCTCGATTCGCGACGAGCGGGATAATCGCGAGGAGCTGTTCCGGTTCGAGCGCGGCATCGGCGAGTTCGTGGAGCATCTGAACGAGGGCAAGGAGCCGGTGCATCCGCCGGTGTACTTCGAGCGCGAGGATCGTGCGCAGCGGCTGATTTGCGAGGTGGCGCTGCAATACACGGACACGTACAACACCAACGAGTATTCGTTCGTCAACAACATCAACACGGTCGAGGGCGGGACGCACCTGTCGGGTTTTCGGGCGTCGCTGACGCGGGCGGTGAACGGCTACGCGAAGAAGGCTGGGCTGCTGAAGGCGAATGATCCGGTGCCGACGGGCGAGGACATCCGCGAGGGGTTGACGGCGGTGATCTCGGTGAAGGTGCCGGAGCCGCAGTTCGAGGGGCAGACCAAGACCAAGCTGGGCAACGGCGAGGTTGGGACGTTCGTCGAGACGACGGTCAACGAGATGCTGGGGAACTATCTGGAGGAGCACCCGGCGGAAGCCAAGCGGCTCGTGAACAAGGCGGTGCAGGCGGCGGTGGCGCGGGAGGCGGCCCGCAAGGCGCGGGAGACGGCCCGCAAGTCGGTGATGTCGGGCGCGGGCATGTCGCGCAAGCTGGTGGACTGTTCGAGCCGCGACGTGGACGAGACCGAGCTGTTCATCGTCGAGGGCGATTCGGCCGCCGGTTCGGCCAAGGGCTATCGCAACGCGCAGACGCAGGCGATTCTGCCGATCCGCGGCAAGATTCTGAATGTCGAGAAGTCGCGGCTGCACAAGATTCTGAGTCACGAGGAGATTCTGGAGATCATCAAGGCGCTGGGTACGGGCATCGGCGAAGAGGATTTCGACCTGTCGAAGCTGCGTTACGGGCGGATCATCCTGATGACCGACGCCGACGTGGACGGCTCGCACATCCGCACGCTGCTGCTGACGTTTCTGTTCCGGCACATGCGGGCGCTGATCGACAAGGGCGTGGTGTACATCGCGCAGCCGCCGCTGTTTCAGATCGCCAAGGGCAAGAAGGTGGAGTACGTGCTGGACGATGGGGCGCTGGACCGCAAGCTGACGGAGTTCGGGCTGGGGAACACGTCGCTGGAGGTTCGGCGGGCGGGTCAGGCGGCGCGGCGGATCGAAGGGGGCGAGCTGGCGCGGCTGGTGGAGCTGGTCAAGCGGATCGAGCGGCAGGCCGACGTGCTGGCGCGGCGCGGCATTCTGTTTGAGCCGTTCTACCGCGGTCACTGTCGCGACGGCAAGCTGCCGCCGATGCGGGCTTCGATCGACGACGTCGAGCGTTTCTGCTGGGACGAAGCGGAGTTTGCGGAATTTCGCCGGCAGCACGCCGGCGACGGCCGGGCGGTGGCGCGGGCCAACCTGACGGAGTGCGGGGCGCTGGAGGTCGCATTCGCGGAGCTGGCGGAATTCGGCTGCTCGGCGGCCGATCTGTTCTTGCGACGGCAGGAGTTGGACACGGGCGAGAGGACGGCGGCGGAGTTCTGCCTGCTGAATTCGCAGGCCGACGAGCAGGAGATCGAGAATCTGCGCGAGCTGCCGGAGGGGATACGCAAGCTGGGTTCGCGCGGCAGCGAGATCAAGCGATTCAAAGGATTGGGGGAGATGAACAAGGAAGAGCTGTGGTCGACGACGATGGACCCGGCCAACCGCGTGATGTGGAAGGTGGTGGTGAGCGAGTCGGCCGACGACGTCGAGCAGCTCGACATCGACAACCGCGACGCGGATCACATGTTCGCGGTGCTGATGGGGGATGACGTGGAGCGGCGGCGCGAGTTCATCGCGCGCAACGCGGTCAACGTGAAGAACCTGGACGTCTGATTCGTGGGGGTGCTTCAGGGGGCCGGGGCGGGCTGGCCGGCGCCGACGTAGCCGAGGCTTTCGAGCTGGCGGCGCTCGGTGTCGCTGAGGCTGGCGGCCCGCGGCGCGGTGCGGCCGGATTCGGGCGTTAGGGTCAGCATCTGCTCGAGTTCGGCGGTCAAGGTCCGGACCAACTCAGCGTTGTCGCGGGCGAGATTGACCGTCTCGCGCGGGTCGGCCGACAGGTCGTACAACTCGTGGCCGGCGACGACGGGCACGCCGCGGCTGTTCTTTCCGATGTCGTCGGTGTGGATCAACTTGTAGCGGCCGTTGCGGACGAACTGGCGGCGGTTGTGGCGCTGGATTTCGCCGAAGAGCGGTCGCGCGGCGGGCAGTCCGCGGCTGGGGAGGTCAAAGAGGTTTCCGCCCTGAAAGGCGGTGGGCGTGGCGACTCCGGCGGAGGCGAGCAGGGTGCTGGCGACGTCGATGAGTTCGACTGGGGTCTCGACGACGGCGGTCCGCGGGCGGCGGCCGGGCGGGCGGATGATGAGCGGGACGCGGATGACCTCTTCGTAGAGGGTCCACTGGTGGCCTTCCATCGAGCCGTGGTCGTCGAGCTCTTCGCCGTGGTCGCTGGTGAGGACGATCAGGCAGTTATCGAGGCCGACTTTGCGCTGCAGGGCGTCGAGAAGCTGGCCGACGTAGGTGTCGACGTAGCGGATTTCGCCGTCATAGAGCGCGACGACGTGTTCGAGGTCGCGCGGCGCGATGCGGCGCGGCTGGTGGTGGAGTTCCTTGATGAAAGTGCTCAGCCAGGCGTATTTGCCGCTGGCGCTGCCGGCGTAGCCGCGGTCGAAGAGCGCATCGAACGGCGGGGGCGGGTCGTAGTCGATGTGCGGGTCGAAGTAGTGGACGAAGAGGAAGAAGGGCTTGTCGGGGGACTGTTTGTCGAGCCAGCGGGCGGCGCGGTCGGAGACTTCCTCGGCTTTATAGGCGGCGGTGGTGGCGTTGTCGATCTGGTCTTTTGTGGGCAGCAGTTCGGTGAATTCGTCGAAGCCCTGGGCGAAGCCGAATTTGCGGCTGACGTAAATCCAACTGATGAACGCCGCCGTGTGGTAGCCGCCGGCGCTGAGTGCTTCGGCCAGCGTGACGCCGGCGTCAGCCAGCGACTGGCTTTCGCGCTGCACGCCGTGGACGTGCGGGTATTGCGAGGTCATCAGGCACATGTGGGACGGCAGCGTCCAGGAGGCTTGTGCGTAGGCGTACTGGAAGCGGAGGCTTTCGCGGGCCAGGGCGTCGATGCGCGGCGAGGTGTCGCGCGGGTAGCCGTAGCAGCCGAGGTGGTCGGCGCGGAGCGTGTCGATCGAGATCAGGATGATGTTCGGGCGGGTGGTTGGCGTGTCGCCGGCGTCGGAGCTGGCGTCGGCCGCCGGCCGGGTGCAGGCTGTGAGCAGGGCGAGCAGAAGCGTTGAAATGAGGCGTGGCGGGTCAGGCGGGAGCGTACGACGGATCATGGTTGTCTGTTCCGGATGAATCGTGCCAGCGCCCAGGAGACGTGGTCGGAGCGGCGGCCGTCGGGTGTCGGGTCGGCGATGAGTTCGATGCGGCGCGCGCCGTTCAACGGGATCGCGAGTTCGAGGGGATCGGAGCGGCCGTCGAGGCGGACTTCGCGCACGGCGAGGTTGCCGTCGACGACGACGGATATGGCGGCGCTGCCGCGGCCGCGCGTGGCGGCGTCGATGCCGACGGTGGCGCGGAATTCGGCGCAGCCGGCGGGGATTTCGTAGACCAGATGCGACGGCGCATGCGTGCCGAGGCCGCGCAGGTAGAGCCGGCCGCCGAGGTGGATCAGGCCGCCCGAGACGGAGTAGTCGGGGGCGAGCGTGCGCCAGCCTTGTCGGGCGGAGACGGGGTTCAGCGCGCTGAGGTAGACGTCGGTTGAAGCGGGGTGTGGGGGCGGCAGGCGCGTGATGCGGATCGTCAGCCAGATGCTGAAGGCGATGGACGCGGCGAGGGCGAGGAGTGTCGCCCAGCGGAAGAGGGGCAGGAGAACGGGCTCGCGCGGGGTCTGGGGTGCTGCTGGAGGGGAGGGTGCGGGCGGCAGTTCGGCTGGAGCGCCGGGCGCGTCGGCCTGTGGGCGCGGACGGACGCTGAGCGCGAGGAGGAGTGCGGCGAAGAGCGCGAGGTTGGCCGCGGCGATCTGCGGGGCGATGGGTTTGGGCGGCAGGATGGCGGCGACGTTGAGGAGCAGCGCGGCGCTGAGCAGGACGTAGGTGCGCTCGGCCCAGGGGCCGGACATGGCCCAGACGGCGAGGAAGGCGGCGGCGGGCAGAGCGTAGCGCTCGTGCATTTCGGTGGGGAGCAGGAAGAAGGCCAGGCCGAGCGCGCCGGCGGCGGCGTGGCGTTGAAACGCGGTCGGCCGCAGCGAGTAGAGCGCGAGGATGATGGCGACGGCCAGCGAGAAGATCGTCAGCGAGATGGTGCGCCAGTTGAGCCGCAGCAGCCAGGAGGCGTCGTCGGCGATGCTGTCAGCGTCTCCGGCGACGAGGCGCACGAGCGGCGCGGGGATGGCGGTGTCGGCGGCCTGTGGCGGGCCGGCGAGCGTCCAGAGGTTATAGGCGCTTCGGGTCAAGTCGTTGTACTGACCGATGACGTGCACGTAGCTGCGGCGGAGCGTCTCGCGCAGGGCGCCGGCGGCGATGAACGGCGCGAGGATGAGCGCGGCGGCGAGTGCGGCGCCGATCATCCCGCGGCCGACGCCGATCCAGCGCTGGCGGCGGTAAGCTTCGAGGATGATCAGGGGGAGGAAGGCGACGGCCTGGAACTTCGTGAGCAGAGCCGTGGCGATGAGGAACCCCGCCACGACCCAGCGCGTGCCGCCGGCGGCGGCGAGCGCGGCGAAGGCGAAGAGCGCGTAGATCGAATCGACCTGGCCCCAGTAGGCGGAGTTGTAGATGGTCAGCGGGTTGAGCAGGTAAAGCGCGGCGGCGGGCAGGGCGCTGCGGCGTCCGGCACAGCGGGCGGCCTCGCGGGCGATGAGCAGGCCGAGGGCGAGGTCCGCGAGGCAGGCCGGCAGCTTCAGCGCGACGCGGAGCGTGTGTTCGTGCAGCGAACCGCCGTTGAGCCACGCGACCAGTGCGCCGATGGTGCGAAAGAGCAGCAGCATGAGCGGCGGGTAGTCGCAGAAATCCTCGGCCTCGTGAAAGCCGGAGAGGCCGTGTTGTGTCAGTTGCCGCGTCCAGGAGGAGAAGAAGCTCAGGTCGGATTCGTGACCCAGGGATGGGTCGAACGCGAGCCAGGCGCGGACCGCGGCGGCGAGGGCGAAGAGGGCGAGCAGTGCGGAGAGGGGGGCGAGCGACGCGAAACGCCGCCGGGGTTGCGGGCCTGGTTCGGGTGGCGGGAGTGGGAGGGCGTTGGCGTCGGCCATGCGTCACTCGGCTGTCGGCTGTGACGCGACTTGCGCCCGCGGCGCGGGCTGCGTGGCGGAGTCGCCGCCGGCGGGCATGAAGCGGGCGTCGGCCCAGTCGACGTGGTCGTTGCGCTGGCCGTCGGTGGCGGTTTCGGCGAGGAGCACGATGCGGCGGGCGGCGCCGAGCGGTATTCGGATGGTGGCCGGCTCGCCGCCGCCGGTGAGCAGCGGGGTCTCGCAGACGCGTGCGTCGTCGAGCAGGATAGCGGCGGTGGCGCTGCCGTCTTTGGCGGTTTCGTCGTCGACGCCGACGGTTGCCTCGAACGTCGCGGCGCCCGCCGGGATGTCGAATTCGACGCGGCTGGGTGCGTGGGTGCCGAGGCCGTGGCGGAAGAGTCGTCCGCGGATGCGCATCAGGTTTCCGTCGACGCTGCGGTCGATGCCGAGCTGGCCCCAGCCCTGGGTGGCGCTGCGCGGGGTGAGGGTGCTGAGGTAGATCCGGCCGTCGGCGTCGCGTGCTGCGGCGGTTGCGGTCAGTTCGCCGACGTCGCGGACGCGGAAGACGAGGTAGGGAGCGAGTCGGTTTTCCGTATAAGCGCCGGGCGGATAGACCAGCTCGGCGAAGTCGGGTGCGTCGGCGAGCGCGGCGGCGAGCTTGGTGTGATCGCTGTCTGTGATGACATAGCGGGCGCGAAACTCGTCGCGGATGTCGCGTAGCGCGACGTTCAGGAGTTGCGATTTGCCGCGGACGCCGAACTCGCCGCCGCCGGCGACGTTGATGACGGAGGGCACCTGGCCGCGTGAGATTCTGACGTAGCGTTCCCAGAGATCGGGGCGGCGTTCGTGGGTGAACTTGGGGTCGAGGCCGACGATGTAGTGGTTGTGGGAGTTGTGATAGAAGTAGACGGGGAAGATGTCCCAGTCGTCGGTGAAGACGACGTCGCCGGGCTGGGAGTGCTGCTTGAGAAACGCCATCATGGCGCGAATCTCGGGCAGCTTGTACTGGCAGCGCGTGGTCTCGATGGCGGCGGCGATGGCGCGGGCGCCGTGGGCGGCGACGGCGGCGCTGGCGGTGAGCGCCAGCAGCAGGACCTGAGCCGAGCGCAGCAGGGCGGGGCCGAGCGACACGCTGCGCTGCGTGCGCGTGACGACGACGAAGAGCGCGGGGATGGCGAGGTAGAGCGCGGCGAGCGCCACCCAGCCTGCGCGGGGGATGATCAGACGCGCGGGCGGCAGTGTGCCGGCGAACGAGACGGCCAGCGCGACGCACAGGAAGAGCGCGGCACCACACACCGGGATGGCGTACATTCCAGCCGGGGGCGCGCGCGTCACGTCGCGGCCGGCGATCCAGATGCGTGCGAGCGGTACGAGCAGGAGCAGCGCCACGAGTCCCGTCCAGGCCCGCCATTCGGCGAGGATGGCGCGGGCCTGCGGGGCGTGGGCGGCGGCCCAGAGGGCCGCGCCGGCGCCGATGGCGAGCGCGGCGAGGCTGAGTGCCGTGGGCGCGCGGCGCGGCGACGCATCGGACGCGTCAGGGTCGGCGCGCCACAATGCGTTGAGCGGCGGACCTGCCATCCAGGCGGCGTTGAGCAACGCGAGCGATGGCCAGTATTCGATGAAGCGGCGGGCCTTGAGCGTCAGCAGGAGAAAGGCGAACTGTGCGAGCAGCAGGGTGGTTTCGCGGGCGTTGAGCCGCGGACCCCAGCGGAAGCGGAGCAGCAGGGCGGCGACCCAGACGATGAGCACGTTGCCGGTCATGCCGACGACGGCCCACGGGTCGCTGTAGGGTTTCCATTCGCGGCCGACCTCGATATCGGGCGCCAGGCCCGAGGCGAAGACCTGCATCTTGAGGAACTCGAAGATGCCCGCTGAATAAGGATACGTCACGACGCCGAGCAACCAGCCGCCGAACGTCCAGAGGATCATCTTGACGGGCCAGCGGCGGTCGTCGGCGGGTGCGACGATCTGCGCGAGGGTGTAGAGAGCGACGAGGAGCGGGCCGTACATGACGGCGCCGAGGTAGAGGTGGACGTAGCCGGCCAGCGCCAGGCCGGCGAGGGCGTAGCGGCCGCTGAACAGCGCGATGAGCGTCAACTGCATGAAGAGGTACGACGCGCCGATGGCGCGGATGAAGGCGTGCCGCGAGAAGAACTGATCCGGCAGGAGAAACCAGAGCGCGATCCAGAGCCAGCGGTGCGGCACGCGTCCCATGCGCAGCAGTACGTTGAAGAGCAGCAGATTGGCGCCGAAGAGAAAGCTGATCGCCCAGCGCCCGCCGGCGACGTCGTCGTAGCCCAGGGCGCGTGCGGCGAGGATGAACGGGGCCAGCAGGACGTGGAAGCCGACGTGGTGGCTGACGAATTCGTCGCCGTGGGCGCGCCAATAGGTGAACTGGAGCCAGGGGAATTTTGCGGGCAGGCCCTCGTCGATCAGCATGGCGGCCATGCGGACGTGATAGTAGGAGTCGTGTCCGGGCGCGCCGACTTCGCCGCCGGGCGCGACCGGGGAGGCGGCGAAGAGGAAGTTCATGAAGACGACGCCGAGGGTGAGCAGGGCGAGGGCTTCGAGCAGGGACTCCAGCCGGTCGCGAAGTGTGACGGCTTCGCGCGTGGGAGTGACGGGCGACAGGTTCATGCGGGCCGTGTCCTGTTTCGGCGCGCCATCATACGGCGCCGGCGGCGTGTCGTGCGGCGGGCCGCCGGCCGGTCGAGCGGATGTGGCCGTAGAGCCGGAAGAGTTCACGGAAGGCGCGGAGCACGACGCGGAGGTTGGCGCCGGTCTGCTGGCCGGCGGTGCGCGGGTAGTGGTGGACGCCGGCCTGGGCGATGGAATATCCGAGGCGCGTGGCTTTGGCGAGCATTTCGGTGTCGATCAGGGCGCCGGTCGAGCGCAGCTCGATCTCGTCGATGAAGCGTCGCGGATAGATCTTGAAGGCGCAGTCGATGTCGCGCAGCCGCAGGCCGAAGAGCGCGCGGACGAGCGTTCCCCACAGGGCGGCGTTGAGCTTTCGCGGCAGCGGGTCCTGCCGGTCGAGGCGGTAGCAGCTCACGATCTCGTGACTATCGAGCAGTGGCAGAATACGCTCCATCTCCTCGAAGTCGAACTGCCCGTCGCCGTCGGTGTAGAAGATGTAGTCCTTGCGGGCCTCGCGGAAGCCGCGGGCCAGCGCGCCGCCGTAGCCGCGGTTCGGCTGATTGTGCACAGCGCGGACGCGTGGGTTTTCGGCGGCGAGGCGGTCGGCGATTTCGGCGGTGCGGTCGCGGCTGCCGTCGTTGACGATGATGATCTCGTAGTCGTCGAAGAGCCGCTCGCAGGTTTTGAGGGCCGCCTGGGTGGTGCGTTCGACGTTGGCCTCCTCGTTGTAGCACGGGAAGAAGACGCTCATGGCCAGGGGAGACTTGCGGGCGGCGCTCATCGCTGCGGTCCTTTCTCGATTCACGGGATGGGCCGCGTGCGAACGGCGGGCCGCGGCCGTGATCGGCGTCCGTCACGTCCGGCCCGGCAGCGGCGCGGCGCGACTCGCCGATAGGGTTATTTGACGACGTTTCAGCAGAGCGGCCGGACGCGTGACCTGATACGCGAGATTCCCACTCTGAGGCGTAAAAATCGCCACGACGAGTCGTGAATTTGATCGTCGTGACTTCGCCGGGCTCGGCGGCTAAACTGGCCGGGCTTTGGCGCGCAGTGCGGCGGAAGGCGACTTCAGGGTGCGGTGGTCGCGCGACGTGCATTTTTCCGATGGTACAGCCGGGTCGATGATACGACTTTCCGAACAAGACGGCGCGTCGCTGCACCCGCCCGCGGGTATGGTCGCGATTGTGGGGATGGGCTGCATATTCCCGAAGTCCGGGAATCTGCGGGAGTTCTGGCGGCTGATGCGGCGCGGCGAGGACGCGGTCGGTCCGGTGCCCGAGACACACTGGCGGGCGGCGGATTACTTCGACGCCGACCCGAAGAAGCCCGACATGACTTATTGCGCGCGGGGGGCGTTCGTCGAGGCCGTGCGGTTCGATCCGACGGAGTGGGGAATTCCGCCGACGGCGCTGGAGGCGACCGACACGGCCCAACTTCTGGCGCTGGTGGCGGCGAAGATGGCGCTTCATGACGCGGGTTATCAGGCCGATCCGCCGCGGGGCGGCGCGGCTGAAGGCGGCGCGTCGCAGCGTGTGCTGGATCGCGGGCGGACCGGTGTGATTCTGGGGGTGACGGGGACGCTGGAGCTGGCGCTGCCGCTGGCGGCCCGGCTGGGGCATCCGCATTGGCGGCGGGCGCTCAAGGACGCGGGGGTGGATGAGCGGACGGCCGAAGACGTGGTGCGGCGGATCGGCGAGGCGTACGTTCCGTGGCAGGAGAACTCGTTCCCCGGTCTGCTGGGCAACGTGGTGGCGGGGCGGATCGCGAATCGGCTCGACCTGCGGGGCACGAACTGCGTGGTAGACGCGGCGTGTGCCAGTTCGCTGAGCGCGCTGCATCTGGCGCTGCTGGAGCTTCAGACAGGGCGGGCGGACGTGATGCTGAGCGGGGGTGTCGACACGCTCAACGACATCTTCATGTTCATGTGCTTCAGCAAGACGCCGGCGCTGTCGCCCAGCGGCGACGCGCGGCCGTTCTCGGACGACGCGGATGGGACGGTGATCGGCGAGGGTGTGGGGGTGCTGGTGCTGAAGCGTCTGGAGGACGCGGAGCGCGAGGGAGACAGAATCTACGCGGTGATCCGGGGGATCGGCTCGTCGAGCGATGGGCGCGCGGAGAGCATCTACGCGCCGCGCTCGGCCGGCCAGGCGGCGGCGCTGCGAAACGCGTATTCAGCGGCGGGTGTGGAGCCGGCGACGGTCGAGCTGATCGAGGCGCACGGCACGGGCACGAAGGTGGGCGACGTGGTGGAGGTGGAGGCGCTGCGCTCGGTCTTTGGCGCGGCGAGCGATGGAGCGCCGACCTGTGCGCTGGGTTCGGTGAAGTCGCAGGTTGGGCACACGAAGGCCGCCGCGGGGGTCGCGGGTCTGATCAAGGCGGCGCTCGCGCTTTATCACCGCGTGTTGCCGGCGACGGTCAAGGTGCGGCGGCCGAATCCCAAGCTGGAGCTTGAGAACAGTCCCTTTTATCTCAATACCGAGCTGCGGCCGTGGGTGGCGAATCCGGCGCATCCGCGCCGCGCGGGCGTCAGCGCATTCGGATTCGGCGGCAGCAACTTTCACGTCGTGCTGGAAGAGCACGCGAGCCATCCGGCGCGGTTGCGGCCGATAGCGCGCAGCCGGCCGCGCGGAGGCGAGCACGCGCCGCCGCGTGCCGCCGCGTGGGACGGCTCGGTGCAGTTGGTGGCGCTGAGCGCGGAGAGCCGGGAGGAGCTTTCGCTGCGGCTCGGTGCGCTCGCCGACGAGTTGAGCGCGGCGAGCGGTGATCAGCTCGCGTGTCTGGCGGCCGAGCTCCGCCGCGCGTTTCGTGCGGGTGCGGCTTGGCGGCTGGTGCTGGTGGTGCACGCGGGGAACACGGCGGCTGAGTTGGTGGAGCGCGCGCGGCGTTTGCTGACGGGAGCCGATGCGGGGGAGCGCGGGGCGGACGTGTATCTGGAATCGGGTCCGTCGGGGAAGCTGGCGTTTCTGTTTCCCGGTCAGGGTTCGCAGTACTGCGGGATGGGGAGCGAGTTGGCCGCGGTATTTCCCGAGATGCTGGATGCGCTGTGCGAGTTTGAGCACGTGGTGACGCCGGGCGTGGCGCGCAGTCCGGTGATCGAGTCGATCTTTCCGCGGGCCGCGTTTGATGATGAGCGGCGCGCCGCGCGTGACGCGACGCTGACCGACACGCGCGCGGCGCAACCGGCGCTGGGCGCGACCAGCGCGGCGATGCTGCGTGTGCTGCGGCGTTTTGGCATTGAGGCGGACTGTTTCGCCGGTCATAGCTTCGGCGAGTTATCGGCGCTCTATGCGGCCGGCTGGATTGAGCTGGAGGGGCTGGCGCGGCTGGCGCGGGTGCGTGGGCAGCTCATGGCTCGTGCCGACGGTGGTCGCGGGGCGATGGCGGCGGTTTCGGGACCGATTGACGCCGTCGAGAGCGAGCTGCGGGGCGGCGACGTGGTGGTTGCCAATCGGAACAGTCCGACGCAGGTGGTGATTTCCGGCGAGCGCGAGCAAGTGGCGGTTGCCGAAGCCAGGTTGCGGCAGCGGGGGTTTTCGGTACGACGGCTGGCGGTGGGCGGGGCGTTTCACAGCCCGCTGGTGGCGGCCGCGCTGGGCGCGTTTCAGCGCGAGCTGGCGCTGGTCCCGCTGTCGGCCGGAAAGCCGGTGATGTCGTGCACGACCGGTGAAGCGTATCCGGCGGAGGCGACGGCGGCGCGCGAGCTGCTCGGCGAGCAGTTGATGCGGCCGGTCGATTTTCTAGCGCAGGTGCGGTCGCTGGTACGCGCCGGAGTGCGGACGCTGGTGGAGGTTGGTCCGCGCAGCGTGCTGACGTCGCTGGTCCGGGCCGGCCCACACGCCGCCGGACTGCGGCTGATTGCGCTGGATGCGTCGGCGGGCCGCGACGGATTGCTCGACCTGGCGCGGGCGCTGGCGCAGATAGCGGTGGCGGGCCACGCGCTCCGGCTGGACGCATGGGATCCTGCGCCGCCGGGCGTTCGAACACCCGGCATGGTGGTTCGGCTGTTGGGTGCGAACTATCGTGCCCCGCGGCGTGTCGCAACCAGCCGGATTTCGAGCATCGCGTCGGCGTCGTGCGCGGGCGCAGGTGGAACGCCGGTGGTTGCCGTGACAGCTCGGTCGCCCGCGTTGGCCGAATCCGTGCCGCCCGCCGGCTTCGAGTTGCGAGCGAGTTCCGCGGCGCCGCGTCCCGCGGCGAGTATAGAGCGCGGTGAGAAGCGAGAACATCCGTCCGAACGGATACGGAGAAGTGCCGTGAATACGAACCAGTCCGATGGAAATGGTCAGCCGACACGTGTTGCCCCACTGGCGGCTCCGGAGCAGGCCTGTGCCGGTCCGCCGGCGGCCCAGTCCGGTCTGCTCGCGGATGCGTTCCGCGTGGTGAGCGAGGGTGTGCGCGCCATGCAGGCGCTTCAGCAGCAGACCGCGGCGCTGCATCGGCGGTTCATCGAGGGCCAGGAGATGGCCCACAAGACGATTCAGCACCTGATCGAAAGCCAGCATCACCTCGTGGAGCGCGCGTTACGGACGTTGCCGGTCGCGTCGCTGGCGGGTTCGTTGGTGCTGGGAGGTGCCAATCCGCTGCCACCGCCGACCCATGGTGACGGCGCTGCCGGGGCGGGGGTGGACTCGGCGACGCCGCGACACTGGATGGCGCCGGCGTCGGCGGTTCCGGCGCCGCGTCCGTTTGTCGGGGCGGGTCCGGTGCTGCCGGTGTCGGGCGGTGAGGTGGGCGTCGACGCGGCCTTGCTGCGGATTGTCGCGAGCAAGACAGGTCTGGCGCTGGATGAGACGGCACTCGACCTGCACATGGAGCACGATCTGGGGATCGACGCGATCACGCGGGGCGAAATCCTGGTCGAGCTGCGCGATCAGCGGCCGGACACGCCGCGGCTGGCGGCGGCGCAGTTGGAAGCCGTCGCGACGCTGAGGGAGCTGGGCGCGCGTCTGCGAGCGCCGGCGGGAGCGTCGGCCGTGGTGCCGGTTGCGGCGCCGCCGGCCGTTCGGGCCGAAACGCAAGCGGTCGCGCGTCCGCCCGATGCATCGCCGCCGCCGCGCGATCCGCCTGTTGCGTCGCAGTTGGCGGTGACGGGAGGCGTCGAATCGGCGTTGCTGGGCGTGGTGGCCGAGCTGACGGGATATCCGGTCGAGATGCTGAATGTCGACATGGACATGGAGGGCGACCTGGGCATCGATTCGATCAAGCGGGTCGAAATCCTGGCGACGCTCGAGCAGCGCGTGCCCGACTTTCCGGGTGTGAATCCCGAATACATGGGGAGTCTGCGGACGCTGCGGCAGATTCTTGAGTACGTCGGCGTGGCGCGCGGGAATGGGAATGGAAACGGCGGCGGAGGGAATGGAGCCAGCGGGAAGGAGGTGGCCTCGCGGCTCCCAAAATTCGAGCCGCAGCCGGCGCTCCCGGCTGCGGGCAGTGAGCAGTCCGCGCGACTCGTCGCCTTGGCCGCTTCCGGCCGCACGCTTGAACGCCTCCGGACAGCCGTTCAGCCGGATTCGTGGCTTGGGGCCGGGCTGGTGCTGGCTGGCGGGCGTGAAGTCTGGGTGACGGATGACGACGCGGCGCTGGCCGAGGCGCTGCGCGAGCGGCTGGCGCGGCACGGTGTGGTCGCGCGGCTGGTGCGCGTGGGTGATCCGCCGCAGGACGCCTCGCGCGTGGGTGGGTTGATTGTCGTGGCGCCGGTGGATCGTGACGGTCTGGGGGCGGGCAACCCGGCCTCGGATCGCCGGCTGAAATCCGCGTTTGCGCTCGTGCAGCGGTCGGCTGTGGCGCTGCGATCGGCGGCGGCGGATGGGGGCGCGCTGCTGGCAAGTGTTTCCCGGATGGATGGGGCGTTTGGTCTGGTTGACGGCGCCGCGGCCGGGGCCGCGGGTGCGCTCGCGGGGCTGGTGAAGACGGCGTCGTGCGAGTGGCCCGGCGTTATCTGCCGGGCGTTCGACGTGGCGCGCGATTGGGATCAACCGCGGCAGATCGCCGAGGCGATCGTCGCGCGGCTGGGTCCGGGCGGGGCGGGTGAGATCGGGCTCGACGCGCGGGGTGCGCGGCGCGTCGCGACCGAGCGGGCGTCGTTGAGCGACGGTGAGGCGGCGCTGCGGGCTCCGCTGGCGGCGGGCGACGTGGTCGTTGTGACGGGTGGCGCGCGGGGCGTGACGGCGGAGGCGGCCGCGGTGCTGGCGGAAGCGCTGCGGCCGACGCTGGTGCTGCTCGGCCGCTCGCCGGAACCGGGGGACGAGCCTGCGTGTCTGCGCGGCTTGACGAACGACGCCGACATCAAGCGTGCCCTGGCGGATGAGGAGCTGCGGGCGGGTCGCGTGCCGACGCCGGCGGGAATTCAGGTGGCGAGCCGGCGCTGGCTGGCGCATCGCGAGATTGTCGCCAACCTGGCGCGAATCCACGCGACCGGGGCGCGCTGCGCGTATCGCCAGGTCGACTTGCGCGACGCCGGTGCGGTGCGGGCCGTTCTCGCCGACGTGGCCGCGCGGCTCGGACCGATCCGCGGACTGGTGCACGGCGCCGGCGTGCTGTACGACCGGCGGATCGAAGACAAGACCGGCGAGCAATTCGACGCGGTGTTCGACACGAAGATCGCCGGCCTGCGGAACGTCCTGGCGGCGGTTGAAGCCGACGCGTTGCGGGCGGTGCTGCTCTTCTCAAGCGTGAGCGGACGCTACGGCCGGCGCGGCCAGGTGGACTACGCGATGGCCAACGAGGTGCTGAACAAGGCGGCGCAGCATCTTCGGGCGACGCTGCCGCAATGCCGCGTGCGAGCGATCAATTGGGGGCCGTGGGACGGCGGGATGGTCGACCCGGCGCTGCGACGCACGTTCGAGCGCGAGGGCGTGGGCGTGATCCCGCTCGCGGCCGGGGCGGCGGCGCTGCTCGGCGAACTTTGCGGGCCGGATGACGAGCACGTCGAGATCGTTCTGGCGGCGGGTGAGATTCGCGAAGCGTGGGGAAGCTCGGCGGCGACGACCGCCGGTGCTGCTCATGGCGACGGCGCGATCCGCCGCGAGACTGACGGCACAGCCGGTACGTCCGGCGTGGTGGCGTGGTCGCGGCACGTGGACGTGGAGACACATCCGTTTCTGAATTCGCACGTGCTGGCCGGCCGGCCGGTGCTCCCGCTGGCGGTCAGTGCCGAGTGGCTGGCGCAGGCCGCGGCGGACGTGCGCCCGGGTTCGCGGCCGAGCGCGATTCGGCAGCTTCGCGCGCTACGCCCGGCCGCCGTGGGGGCCGAGGGTCTCGCGCTGTCGATTCAGCCGCAGGCGGGATGCGACGCGGACGGTGGCGACGGGCCGGTGCGCGTCGAGCTGACGGGCCAGCGCGGCGAGCGATTCGCTTCGGCGGAGGTGTACCTGGCGGCCGAGGCGGACGCGACGCCGCTCGGTGCCGCGATTCCGTCGCCCCGGGGCGGGCGGTTGCTCGATCCGGCGGCGGTTTATCGCGACATTCTGTTTCACGGGAACCCGATGCAGGCGCTGCGCGGTCCGATCCGCGTCGACGCGGAGGGCATCAGCGCCGGAGTGGTAGCCGCGCCGCCGCCGGCGCGCTGGATGACGTCGCCGCATCGCGGCGCGTGGCTGTTCGATCCGCTGCTGCTCGACAGTCTGCTTCAGCTTGGGATCGTGTGGTGCCATGAGCGGCATGGGGTGCTCTGTCTGCCGAGTTTCGTGGCCGAATATCGCCAGGCGTGCGAGCCGCCGACGGATGATCTGAGCGCGACGCTCGTCATCACGAAGGCGACCGAGCGGCAGATCGTGGCCGACGGGCTGATCCACGGAGGCGGCGCCGTCCATGCGCGGCTTTCGGGCTGCGTCTGGACGGTGGATGCGCGGCTGGCGGCCGCGTTCGGCCGCGGCGTGCCGCACGTGCAAGCCGGCGCGTGACGCATGTCGCCGCTCGACATTGCGATCGTCGGCGCGGGCGGGGTACTTCCCGGGTGTGCGACGCTGGACGACTTCTGGGAGCTGATCGTGCGGCGCGGCGACACGGCGCGCGATCCGCCGGCGGGGCGCTGGATCGTCGATCCGGCGTCAGTGCTCGCCGCGGGCGTTTCTCCCGACCATGTGTACTCCCTCCGCGCCTGCTTCGTCGAGCACGAGCCGCCGCTGGACAGTTCGCGGCTGGCTCTGGAGCCGGGGCTGCTTGACGGGCTGGACCGCCTCTATCGCATCGTGCTGTCGGCCGGGCAGCAGGCGTGGGCGGAATCCGCCGTGCGGCAGATCGATCGCGGCCGGATCGGGGTCATACTCGCGGCGATCGCGCTTCCGACCGAAGCGTCATCGGCGCTGACGCGGGCCGCGTGGAAGGCCGAATTTGAGCGTAGTCTGTTCGCGGCGCACGGCGCGGCACCGGATGCGGCGGCGGTGCTGTCGCGGGTGACGCGCGACGACGCGCGGGCGGCGCGCGTGACGGCGCTGCCGGCGTCGCTGCTGGCACGGGCGCTGCGGCTGGGCGGCGGGAGCTACACGCTGGACGCGGCCTGCGCGTCGTCGCTGTATGCCATTCGGTTGGCGTGCGATGAATTGCGGGATGGGCGGCTGGATGCAGCCCTGGCGGGCGGCGTCTCGCGGCCCGACTCGCTCTTCACGCAAATGGGGTTCTGCCAGCTTCGCGCGCTCTCGCCCACCGGCCGCTGCGCCCCATTCGACGCCGCGGCCGACGGACTGATCGTTGGCGAGGGCGCGGGTGTGTTCCTGCTCAAGCGTCTCGAAGACGCCGAGCGCGACGGCGACGCGGTCCTCGGCGTGATCCGCGCGATCGGCCTTTCCAACGACGTGGGCGGAAGCCTCCTGGCTCCCGACGGCGAAGGGCAGCTTCGCGCCATGCGGGCAGCTTACGCGCAGGCCGGCTGGTCTCCGCTGGACGTCGATCTGGTGGAATGTCACGGCACCGGCACACCGGTGGGCGACGCCGTGGAGCTGGCCGCGCTGGCGCGGCTGCGCGAGGACGCTCGCGCCGCCGGTTCAGAAGTGCGTTCGTGTGCGATCGGTTCGGTGAAGTCGAACGTGGGTCACCTGCTGACGGCGGCGGGCGCGGCGGGCTTGCTGAAGGTGCTGCTGGCGCTGCGGAACGGGACGTTGCCGCCATCGGCGAATGTTGCGCGGCCGGCGCTGTCGTCGGCGGCGCTGGGCAGTGCGCTGCGCGTGCAGACCGAAGCGCAGCCCTGGCGACCGCGGGCGGTGCCCGAGCCCGACAGCGAGAGTCCAGCGCGGCAGGCGGCGGTGAGTGCGTTCGGGTTCGGCGGGATCAACGCACACCTGCTGGTCGAAGAGTATCGGCCGGCGCGGGTTGAGCGCAATCGTGCGTCGAGCGGCACGCCCGCGCGGCGGCGACACGCCAGCCCCGCGGCCGCAGCGCGCGAGCCCGTCGCGATCGTCGGACTGGCACTGCGCACCGGCGCGTTCGATTCGCCCGCCGCCTTCCGCGACGCGCTGTTCCTCTGCGGCGAGGCCGGGTCTGATCGGATCGCGGCGCTGGAGGTGCCGATCGGGCGCTTCAGGATTCCACCCGCGGAGATCGCGGAGATTCTCCCGCAGCAACTGTTGATGCTGAGCGTGGCCGCCGATGCGCTGCGTACGGCGCGGATCGACACGGGTCAGCGGCGGCCGCGTGCGGGCGTGCTGATCGGGATGGGCTTCGACTTCGAGGCCACCAATTACAGTTTTCGCTGGTCGATGCCGCCTCAGGCGCGGCGCTGGGCGCAGCGCGCCGGAGTTGCTACGGAAGGACCGGCATTCGAAGCCTGGCTGCGGGCCCTGTGTGACGCCGCCGGTCCGCCGCTGAACGCGCCGCGCGTGCTGGGCGCGCTGGGGAACATCATCGCCAGCCGAATCGCGCGTGAATTCAATTTTGGTGGTCCGGGCTTCGCGCTTTCGAGCGAGGAGTCGTCGGGTCTGCAAGCGCTCGATATCGCGCGGCGCGTGCTGGCCAGCGGCGAGTGCGACCTGATGCTGGTTGGCGCGGTCGATTTCGCCGGGGACGCGCGGGCCGCGGCCTGCAACGCGCAGCTCCGTGCCGCGGGCGATCCGGTGGGCGACCGACCGCGCGACATCGCGGGGGCCGACGCCGCCGTGGCGCTGGTGCTCAAGCGGCTGAGCGACGCGCAGCGCGATGGCGACGACGTATGGGCCGTCGTCGCCGGCGTGGGTCGCGCAGCGGATTTCGAGGCCGGCCGGTCTTCGGTGGACGCGGCGTCGCGCGCGTTCCACGACGCGTGCGAGGCGGCCGGGGCCGCGCCCGCGACCGTGTCGCTGGTGGAAACCCATCGTGCGGCGCCGTCCGCCGTCGTCGCACAGATCGAACAGGCGGCGCCCGGCATCGCGACGGGTGACGCCGCCGTCTCGGGCTGCGCCCTGAGTCAGCTCGATCGGCGGCTGGCCGGATGCGGAGCGGCGGTCGGACTCGTCTCGCTGGCCAAAGCCGCGCTGAGCCTCCAGCAGCGGTTGCTGCCGCCGATGCCGGCGGATCGGCTCGCCGAAGTGCCGAGCGCGGAGGCGGGCGGGCGGCTGCACGTGCCGCGTCAGCCGGCGTACTGGTTCGGCGATCGCGCTGTAGGCCCGCGCCGCGCCGCCGTGCTGACCGAGACGCTGGACGGCGGGGCGGCGTGTGTCGTGGTGGAGGAAGCGCCAGTGTCGCCTCGCCCGGTCAGGCCGGCGACTGCCGGTGCGGCTGTTGTCGGATTGTCGGGCGGATTGTCGCGGTTTGTACCGCCCGAAGCGCGAGCGGCGGGCCTTTTTGTGTGTGGTGCGGGCGATCGGCAGGAGTTGACCCGCGTGCTCGCGGCGCTGGACGAGTGCGTGCGCGGCCACGGCGGTCCGCTTTGCGACGCGGCCCGCGCCTGGCACACCATTCACCCGCCGCCGCGCGGCGCTGTCCTGCGGGTCTGCCTGGTCGCGACGGAGCGCGAGCTGCTGCTGCGACGCATCGCCGAAGTCCGCGCCGCGCTCGACAGCGGCGCGGAGATCTCGGAGCGCGAACGCGACGGCGTGTTCGTCTCCGCCGAGGGCACGACACGAGGACAGCTCGCGTTGGTCTATCCCGGTTCCGGCAATCACTATCTGGGCATGGGGCGCGAGCTGATGCTGAGCTTCCCGCAAGTGATTCGACGGCTGGAAGCGGAGTCGGCTTCGCAGGCGGCGCAATTCGCGCCGCGCGAGTTCGTTCCCTGGCGCCGCACGTGGACCGAAGGCTGGCGAGCCGACGCCGAACGACGCGCCGCCGCCGACATGCGCCGGCTGATCTTCGCGCAGGTGTCGTTCGGCGTGTTCATGACCGATCTGCTGGGCGAATTCGGCGTCCGGCCGGACGCCGTCATCGGGTACAGCCTGGGCGAATCCAGCGCGCTATTCGCCACGCGGACCTGGCGCGATCGCGACGAGATGCTCCGGCGGATGCTCGCGTCACCGCTCTTCGCGACCGAGCTGGCGCCGCCCTACGACGCGGTCCGTCGCGCGTGGCGGCTGCCGGAAGGCGAAAGCGTTGATTGGTGTGTGATGCTGGTGCCGCGGCCGCCCGAGGCGCTGCGCGCGGTTCTGCGTCCGCTGCGGCGGGCGCGGCTGCTGATCGTCAACACGCCGGGCGAGTGCGTGCTGGGCGGCTTGCGGCGTGACGTGGAGGCGGCGGTCGCCGCCCTGGGGCACTGCCGGTCGGTCGAGCTGGAAGGCGTGGCCAGCGTGCATTGCGACGTGGTCGGTGCGGTCGGTGCGGCGTACCGCGGGCTGCACGTATTCGACCGCGTCCAGCCGCCGCCGGGGGTGCGCTTTTACAGCGCACATGCGGCGCGCAGCTATGTTCCGACCCGCGACGCGGCGGCGGA
The DNA here is from genome assembly GCA_022072445.1 of Phycisphaerae bacterium. Classification (GTDB taxonomy): domain Bacteria; phylum Planctomycetota; class Phycisphaerae; order UBA1845; family Fen-1342; genus JAJVHV01. The sequence goes on from JAJVHV010000035.1 coordinate 46,210, forward strand.
AGCGATTCTGGCACATGCGCTGGAGGGCTTCGATTTTGCGGCCACGATTCAGCGCGCCTGGGCCGATGGCGTGCGGACGTTCGTCGAGGTCGGGCCGCAGGCGTCGTGCACGCGGATGATCGGCCGGACGCTTCGCGCCCGGCCGCACCTGGCGGTGTCGGCCAGCGGCCGTGAACCGTCCGAGACGGCCAACCTGCTCCGCGCGCTGGCGGCGCTGATCGCGGCCGGCGTCGAGGTCGATCTGTCGCCGCTCTACGGACCGGCCGATGCAGATCGGCCGAGCGCACTGCCGCCGGCAACCGCGGCGTCGGCTGGTCCAGCCGGGGTAGTGACGGTCCTGGTCGGCCACGTGCCCGGTCCACCGCCGCCGCCGCCGAGCGCCGCGACCGCGGCAGCACCGCCGCCGATGTTTGAAATCCTCGACGCCGAAGTGCCGGTCGAAAGTGTCGCGGCGCCGCAGACAGCGGCTGTCGATACGCTGGTTCCCGATGCCGCGGCGGCAGGCGAGGCGCACGGGGCGTTCCTGGATTTTTCGGCGGTCGCGGCTGATTCGATGGCGCGCGTGCTGGAGATCCAGCGCGGGCTGGCCGAGGAGTTGAACGCCGCAGGCGTCGCCGCGCAGTCCGCGCGGCATGATCTGGTTGCTGCCACTGTCGAGCCGCCCGCGGACGGGCGCGCTCCGGCCGAGCCCCGGCCGGCGATTGGCGATGGCGAACCGCCGCCGGTTGCGCCGCCGTCGCCGCGCGCGACCGCGGTTCCGACGTCGTTTGACCGCCGACAGTGCATCGAGTTCGCGCGTGGGCGCATCAGCGACGTGCTGGGGCCGACGTTCGCCGAAGCCGACACGTTTCCGACGCGCGTCCGTCTGCCGGCTGAGCCGCTGATGCTGGTCGACCGAATTGTGCGGGTGGATGCGACGCCGCACGCGCTGGACCGCGGACGCATCGTAACCGAGCATGACGTGCGGGCCGGGGCTTGGTACTTGGACGGCGGGCGCGCGCCGGTCTGCATCGCGGTGGAGTCGGGCCAGGCCGACCTGTTCCTCTCGGCGTATCTGGGCATCGATTTTCAGACCCGCGGGCGGCGCATGTACCGCCTGCTCGACGCGACCGTCGAGTTTCATCGCGACCTGCCGCTGCCCGGCGAGACGATCCGCTACGAAATCGAGATTGAGCGCTTCATCCGGCAGGGCGAGACGTGGATATTCGCATTCCGCTTTGTCGGGCGGATCGGCGGCGTGCCGCTGCTGACCATGAGGAGCGGCCGGGCGGGATTCTTCACACTCGACGAGGTGCGCAACTCGGGCGGGATCATCCTGACGGCGCAGGACGCGGCGCCCACGGCAGCGTCTCAGGTTGTGACGGCGGCGCGGCGGTTTGTGCCGGGCGAGCTGGTGCCAGTGACCCGGGAGGCGCTCAGCGACCAGCAGATGGCGGCGCTGCGGCGCGGCGACCTTGCCGGCTGCTTCGGACCGCATTTCGCGCGGACCGGGCTGCACCAACCGGCGCGCATCCCCGATGGACGCATGAAGCTCGTCGATCGCGTGCTGGAGATCGATCCGCGCGGCGGGGCCTATGGACTTGGCAGAATCCGCGCCGCGGCCGACGTGCACCCGGATGACTGGTTTCTGACCTGTCACTTCGTCGACGACCAGACCATGCCCGGCACGCTGATGTACGAGTGCTGCGTGCATACGCTCCGAATATTGCTGCTGCGCTACGGCTGGGTCGCCGAGCAGGACGAGATCTGCTATCAGCCGCTGCCCGGCCTGCCGACGCAGCTTCGCTGCCGGGGGCCGGTGACGCCCGAAACCCGCCAGGTCATCTACCAGGTGGACATCAAGGAGATTGGGTATCGATCGCGCGAGGCGCGCGAGCAGCCGGCTGGCGGCGGCCTTGGATCGGAAGCCGCGGCGCTCGACGAGCCCTACTGCATCGCCGACGCGCTCATGTTCGCCGACGGCAAACGCATCGTTCAGTTCAAGAACATGTCGTTGCGGCTGAGCGGGGCGACGCGCGCCCGCCTGGAGCAGATCTGGGCGGGTCAGTCCGCCGCCGCCGGCTCGCGTGCCGCGGCCGCTCCGCCGCCGCCGGTGGTTGTCCCAATCGGCGAGCTGCCGATCGTGCCGCGCCGCGCGGCGATTTTCGATTCAGACCGCATTCTCGCGTTCGCGGTGGGCAAGCCGTCGGATGCGTTCGGCGAGCGGTATCGGGTTTTCGACGAGCAGCGCCGCATCGCCCGGCTGCCGGGGCCGCCGTTCCAGTTTCTGGACCGCGTGACGCACGTTGCGGCGGAAGCGTGGCGGCTCGAGCCGGGTGGCTGGATCGAAGCGCAGTACGACGTGTCGCGCGAGGCCTGGTACTTTGCGGCCAATCGCCAGCCGGCGATGCCCTACAGCGTGCTGCTGGAGGTGGCCCTGCAGCCGTGCGGGTGGCTGGCGGCGTTTCTGGGGTCGGCCCTGCACAGCCGCGATGACCTTTCGTTTCGCAATCTCGACGGCGCGGGGACCGTCTATCGCGACGTCTTCGCCCACAGCGGAACGCTGACGGTGCGCGTCCGGATCAGCGACGTGGCGATCGCGGGCGGCATGATCATCGAGAAATTCGCCTCGCAGGTCTGGATGATCGACGCGCAGGGCCGGCCGGCCATCGTCTACGACCTTAAGACCACGTTCGGTTTCTTCTCGCAAGCCGCGCTCCGCCAGCAGGTCGGCATCCGCGATGCCGCGCGCCGCGCCTGCGTGCCGAGTCCCGACGCGCTGCGCGGTGCGCTACGGCACACGCTGCCGTCGGCGGCGCCCCATGCGCCGGCCGAGTGTCGCGGGCTGTCCGACGTCGCGGCGGTGCCGGCGCGGGCTTTTCGCATGATTGACGAGCTGGTGATCGTGCCGGACGGGGGGCCGCGGCGGCTGGGGTTCATGCGCGGCACAACCGGCGTCGACCCGGCGGCGTGGTTCTTCGCCGCGCATTTCTACCAGGACCCGGTCTGGCCCGGCTCGCTGGGACTCGAGTCGTTCCTGCAACTGCTGAAGTTCGAGGCCGCGCGGCGCTTCTCCGCTGGCGCGGAGCCGCGCTTCGAGTCGATCGCCCTGAACGAGCCGCACCAGTGGTCCTATCGCGGCCAGATTACGCCCGCGAACACGTCGGTCGAAGTCGACGCCGCCGTGACGCGAGCCGCGGGCGCGCCGGCGGGCGAGCTCTTCGCCGACGGGTTTCTGCGCGTCGATGGCGTGGCGATCTACGAAATGAAGAATTTCGGCGTGCGTCTGGCGGGGGGCTGACGGGCGGCGGGCGGCGCGGGTGCGTGGCTGGGTCGGGCGATTGCGGATAGGATCATCCGGAAGGCGGCGTATCGTGTCGATGACGTGCCGCCGTAGGCGAATTCCCCGAATCCGAACGGCCCATGAACACGCGAATCTGGATAGGTGTAGCTGTTGCGGTTTTCGCAAGCCGCGGCGCGTTTGCTCAGGAGGAGCCATCGGCTCCGAGCGAAGTCGATCGTCTGATCGAGAGCGGCGCCGTTTCAGCGCTGGAGGCCCGCCTGGGCAAGACGCCCGACGACCTGGCGCGGATCGCGCAGGCGGCGCAGAACAAGGCGCGTCGCACGCGCAAGGCCGAGGAGCGCGAACCGGCCTGGGAGGATGCCGAGAAGCGCTACCTGGCGGTCGCCAAGGCGCTTGGCGACGACAAGAAGATGGACGCCACGCTGCGGAGCGCGCGGCTGGCGCGGATCTGGCTCGAATACGTCGGCATGATCATGTCCGGCTGGGCCGACAGCGATCTCAACACGTTCGAGATCAGCGAGGGTCGCACCGGCGACCGCGCCCGGCTGCTTGCCAAGCTTCAGAAGGCGCGCCAGGCTCTGGCTTCGGCCGGCAAGCTGATCGACCCGCTCTACGACGATCGCAACGCCCGCGAAGACGAGTTTCTCTCGCTCGGAATCGCCAGCGATGTCCGCAATTTCAAGCCCGATTCGATCTTCAAGACCGGCTACGTCAACCTCTACATCGGCGTCGTGGCGACCGACGCCGCCGAGCGCGAGACGGCGCTCAAGGCGTCCGAGAAGGCGTTTCAGACGCTGATCGACGAGGGGCTGGCCGCCGAGCAGATTTATCAGTGCCAGCTCGGCCTGGGCGTGGCGCTGCGCGAGCAGGGGCGTTTCGACGACGGCTTGCGGCACTTGAAGCTGGCCGGCGACGAAGGGGCCGATCCGGCGATGAAGATACAGGCCCGCTACGAGACCGGCCGGACGCTGATCAAGGCGGGCCGCTTCGACGAGGCCCGCGCCGAACTCAAGCCCCTGACCGACAAGGACCCCGAAAAGCTGCCGGTTGAAGAACGGGCTGGCGTCTTTTACGTCCACCTCGCGCACCTCGTCGAGGCCAACTCCTTCCTGGAGGAGAGCCGGGCGCTGCTCCGAGCCGCCAGCGGCGCCGGCCGCAAAGCCGTCGAGACGCAGGCCCGCCGGGCGCGCGAAACGGGCCTGGGGAAACTCAACCGGCTCGCCGGGCAGGGCGGAACGTGGCCGGCCGTCGTGCGGCTCTATGTGACGGCAGACATCAAGCCCGACACCGATCCGCGCACGCTCACCACGACGGAACTGCGGTTCGCCGCCCAGAAACTCAGCGAGGAGAAGAAGCAGCCCGACGCGCTGCGCTTCCTGGTCGAAGCCGCCAGCCGCAAGGGCGAAGGGGCCGACGTGTCCGCCGACGTGCTCTACGACCTGGCGGTCTGCCACTATCAGCTTGGCGACATACGCTCCGCGGCGCAGACGTTCGTCCGCCTGGCCGAGACCCACCCGCGTCACGCAAAAGCCGCGCAGGCCGCGTCGTTCGCGTTCAAGTGCTGGGCGCAGCTCGCCGAGGAGAGCAAGTCGAAGGCCGACTACGCGCAACTGGCCGTGACGTTGCGACTGATCCTCGATAAATTCCCGGACTCCAAAGATGCCGCGGACGCGTCCTGGTGGCTCCCGGTCGCGCTCCAGGCCGCCGGCGCGCACGACGAAGCCGCGCAGCGCTTCGCCGAGGTCTCCAAGTCGTCGCCCCGCTACGACGAAGCCCAGTATCACCGCGTGGTCTGCGCGCGGCTCTCGCTGGAGCAGAAGCGCGCGAAGCTCGACAGCGACGCCTACACCGCCGAGGCCCGCGGCGTGATCGGGCTGCTGCGCGATTTCGCCGCCAGCAGCGCCACACGCGCCGCGTCCGAGGCGTCGCCTGACAAGAAAAAGTCGCTGCTGAGCTGGTCGGCCGACACGCTGATCAACGCGGCGGAACTGGCGGCGGCGGGCGACGTGGGCCTGTTTCAAGACGCGCTGGATTCGCTGGCCAGGTTCGAGGCGACTTATCCCGAGAGCGACCAGCTCGGCCGCGTGCTCGGCGCCCGAATCCGCGCGTATCGCGGCCTCAAGGATTTCGATCAGGCTTCGAAGCTGCTCGAGCAATACCTGGCGACGGTTCCGCCGGAGAGGACTAGCGGCGTGCTGCTGGGCCTGGCGCGCGGCATGCAGGACGAGGTCGAGAAACTGCGTGAATCCGGCCGCGTGGACGACGCCCGCGCGCTGGCGGGGGAGGCGGTCGCCACGTTCGAGCAACTGCTCAAGACGGTCGCTGCCGACAGCCGTCGGGCCGCCGACCGCGAGCTCGTCAGCTTCGGTCTGGCGCGCATGCTCTACCTGGCCGGGCAGTCGGACCGCGCGCGGCAGACGTGCGACGAGCTGCTGGCCGCTAATCCGCGCAATGGAAACTACCAGAAGCTCAAGGCCGAGATTCTCACGGCGATCGCCGAGAGCCAGCCGCAGGAGCTCGCCGCCGCCCAGCAGGCCTGGGGCGAATTGCTGAAAGACCCCGGCCTCCGCAAACGCGCTCCGCAGCTTTATTGGGAAGCGCGCCTCGCGTGGCTGAGCCTGCACCTGAGACTCGGCCAGGCCGCCGAGGTCGAAAGCGCGATCCGGCAGGAGCGCGTCTGGTACCCCGACCTGGGCGGCGCCCCCTGGCAGGAGCGGCTCGAGACGCTCTATCGCGCCGCGGCCGAAAAGGCCGGCGTTAACCCGGCCGAGCCGCCGCCCACCGCCACCGCGCCCGCGCCCGAATCGCCGTAGCGCCGCGCCGTGGATTAGGGCGCCCAACGAGTGTAGACGCATCCGACGAGCGTCGCGCGTCGCACCATCCGATCCCCTCACGTGAGTGAGGGGTCGGAGTCGGGCAGGCGCGCTGCGTCGGACGTCCCCGCCATTGCCGCCCCCGGTCCTTACTGGATCGCACACAACGCCCGCGCGACGGCCGCCGCCTCCGCCAGACGCTCGAGCTCGACGCGCACCTCGCCGCCCGCCTGCCGCAGCGCCGTCACCAGCACGTCCGTCGCGATGTTGCCCGGCGCGCGGCGTTGCGGCGTCGAGGCGTAGGGGCAGCCGCCCAGACCGGCGACCGCACCGTCGAATGAGCGAATCCCGCGCTCGAACGCGAGCTGCGCGCACTCCGCCGCCCGGCCGTGCGTGTCGTGCAGGTGCAGCGTGACGGCGCGCCAGTCGTCGCGCAGCACCGCCGCGATCTCGTCCAGCAGCCGCGCGACGTTTGCGCGCGTCCCCGCGCCGATCGTCTCGCCCAGGTCAATCTCATCGACACCCAGGTCGATCAGCCGCCGCACGACATCCGCCACGGCGGGCGGCGCGATCGGACCTTCGAATGGGCAGGCCACGACGCACGAGACGTACCCGCGCACCGCCAGCGCCGCGCCGCGCGCCGCCCTCACCACCGCGCCGAACCGCGCGACGCTCTCCGCGATCGTGGCGTTGGTGTTCTTTTGCGAGAACGTCTCGGACGCGGCCGTGAAGACCGCGACCTTGTCGACGATCCGCGCGCCGCGGGCCGCGTTCACATCCAGCGCGGCGCGCATGCCCTGCTCGTTGGGCACCAGCGCGGAGTAGACCAGGCCCGCCGGCTTGAACTCCGCGGCGGCGGCGAACACCTCGGCGGCGTCGGACAGTTGCGGCACCCAGCGCGGCGAGACGAAGCTCGAGACTTCGATCTCGTCGACGCCAGTGCGCGCCAGATGCGCGATCAGGCGGACTTTGTCGGCCGTGGGGATGATCTGCGGCTCGTTCTGCAAGCCGTCGCGTGGGCCGACCTCGGCGATCCGCACCCGCGCGCTCTCGACGACCGATTCCCGCTGCGCCATGATGAGCGGCAGCATAGCCCCGCGGCCTGCCCGCCGACAGCGCTCGAACCGCACCCCGCACGGACGAGAGGGGTCTTGGACAGGTAGGAGCCACGACATGAGTGACGCACCGGTGCTCGACGCCATCCGCGCGCTGCTCGCGGAGCGCGGCGTTTCGTTCCGCGAAGTGCATCACGAGCCGACGCTCACGTCGGAAGAATCGGCCCGCGCCCGCGGAGAAGAGCTGCGCGTCGGCGGCAAGGCGCTGCTGGTCAAGACCGATGATGTGTTCCGACTCTTCGTTCTCAGCGCGGCCTGCAAATTCGATTCGTCGGCGGTCAAGCGTCAGCTCGGCGCGCGGAGAATCCGCTTCGCGACGCGCGAGGAGCTGCTCGCGCTGACCGGCCTGGTCCCCGGCTGCGTCCCGCCCTTCGGCCAGCCGATCCTTCCGTTCGAGCTGTTCGCGGACGACTCGGTGTTCGCGAACGACCGCATCGCGTTCAACGCCGGCAGCCTGACCGACTCGATCATTATGAGCACCGCCGACTATCGCGCCGTCGCCGCTCCGGGCGTATTTCATTTCTCGGAACAGGGCGAGTAGCCGGCGGGCCGTGCGGGGGGGCGACCCGAATCAGCTTGATTTCGTCCGATATTGTGGTATGGACGTTCGTAGGGGAACGACCATGGTGCCTCTCGCCTCTCGCCACGTAGCTTCGCGTTCGACCGCCGAGCGGTGCGCGCTCGAGCAACGCAAGCACTCCCTTTCCGCCCACAAACAAGTGGAGCCGCGCGATGGCGCGAGACAAGGGCGTCCCGCCGCGCGGCTGCTTCGGATTCGCTTCCAGGAGGTTCTTCGATGAATCGAATGTGGTACAATTCAGCGGTGCTGTCGCTGGCTCTGCTGGTGCCGCTGCTGTGCGCCGCGACGTACAGTTGGACCGCCAACGGAGCCGACGACGACTGGGACACCTGCCAGAACTGGGTCGTGGTCGGGATTGGCGGCTGCTGGCCGAACGACAGCAACGACGATGCGCAGGTGCCTTACCACGCGGGCGGCCGGGACATCCGGCTGATCACCGTGAACCAGATCGACGACTTCACCATCCAGTCCAGCGTCGACTTCACCAGCGCGACCGGCAACGCCGAAACGCTTTACGCCGAGAGTATCACGATTGCCGGCGGGACGTATGGCGTGACGGTGACGATTTCGGGCGCTGAGATCAACGTTGACGGCCCGGACGAGCCCTGAGACCGGGGAGGATTTTCGATGCGGCACAAGTTCGCTGTGTTCGTGGCGATGTGCTTTGCGTGCGGTGCGGCGGGACAAATTCCGCCGGGGTACGAGCTAGTCCAGTTGACAACGGGTCCGGCGATGGACATGCCGCCGCGGATGAACAATCGTGGGCAGATTGTGTTCGAGAGCCGGCTGGACGGCACGGACGCGAGCGGCGAGATATTTCTGTACGACGCCGGGAAGCTCACGCGACTGACGAATGACAATGTCCGTGACGCGCTGCCGGATATCAATGACGTTGGCGAGATCGTGTGGTCGCGCGACATCGGCCCGGAAGGGCCCTATGGTCCGACCGGTGAGATTATCCATTTTCGCGAAGGCAACCTGACACAGATCACGTCGGACGCCGAGGACGACTCGGCCCCGAAAATCAACAACCTGGGTCAGATTGCCTGGAAGAAGTCGATCGACGGCGGCTACGCGCGGTCCGACATCTACCTGCTGGATGGCGGCGCGATCGTGCGTTTGACGGACGGCGTCGCCGAGAACCGCAGCAACCAGGGTGCGCGGATCAACGACCGTGGCCAGATCGTCTGGACGCGCTACAACGACTTCGTCGAGCCGTGGGAGTCGGAGATCGTGCTCTACGAGAGCGGCACGGCGCGCGTCATCAGCCGGCCGGGCACGTTCGAACCGCAATTGCCCGACATCAACTACCTCGGCCACGTCGTCTGGTATCACAACGATCACACCATCAGCCAGCACCTGCAACTGTGGAACGGCAGCAAGGTGCTTGATCTGACGGCTGGCCGGAACCCCAAGATCAACGATCTGGGGCAGGTCTACTTCATCCGCTGGCACGACTTCGGCGGCTGGCAGGGCTGGCTTTATCACGGGAAGCGCTTCTATCAGCTCACCAGCGACCCGTTCTGGAATACGGACGGCGACATCAACAACCACGGCGAAGTGGTTTGGAAATCGGGTGAGACGTTTTCCGCGGACATCCGCTTTATGCGGCGCCTGCTGGGGGATCTGAACTGCGACGGTTTTCGAGACGGGCTCGATATTGAGCCGTTTGTACTGGCTGTCTCAGATCCGCTTGCGTACGAGGCGGCGTTCTCAGACTGTGACCGTGAATTGGCAGATGTGAATCGTGATGGCTCCGTCGATGGTTTCGACGTCGAGCCATTCGTGAACTTGTTCGACGAATAACTCAGAAGGGTGAGTATCATGATCCGGATTCTCTTTTCGCTGATCGTCGTCGTTTGCACCACCGCGTCTTCGTTTGCAACGACGTACACCTTCATCGCGACGTCAGGATTGTGGGATGACGAGGATAACTGGGATCCGACGGGAAAGCCCGTTTCGGGTGACACGGCGATCATCCCCAATGGAAAGACCTGCCTGGTTCAGAACGGCAACGAAGCCGTCAAGATCGTTCAGGTCGATTCAGGCGGCACACTCGGGATCGTGGGCAGGACGCTGACGCTGGGGGTCGCGGGCGACACGACAAGCTCCACGGTGAACGGGCTGATCTATTTGAAGGAATCAGGGGCGACGCCCGGAGTCCTCAAGGTGCAGGGGTTTCCAACGCTCGGCGGGAGCGGAATCGTCTCAGCCCGAAAGGCAGACGGCTACGGTGCCGGGCGATTTACATCGCTGAACAACCAGCAAAAACTGACGATCAACTCCGGAGTCACCTGCAAGGGATCGATCACGTTTCTGGTCGATTTCGACAACTATGGCACACTCCAGGTTGATCACGCCGACGATGAAATGACGTTTGGATACGCCAGCACTCAGTTTGGCAGGTACGACGGCGGCGGGGGAACGCTGAGCGTCTCGGCGGGGTTGGCGCGGTTCAACCACTTTCGACTTGCCGGAGCACTACGTGGAACATCTCGGGCGGCGAAGTCTGGCTCACCGACCTGGCAACTGAATTCAGCCCGCAGGTCTCGTATCGGCTGCAACTGAGCGGGGGCACTCTCGACATGGACAACTCGTTCGAGTTCCGCGGCGGTTTCATTCACACCGGCGGAACCATTGAGGTCGCCGCGGGAAAAAGCGTCGTCGGGTCGCATCCGTAATACGGCGGATCGTGCCCGAGCCGTGCGCGAACAGCCGGGAGATACCACGTACGAACGACGCGGCAGGTCGCCGGTGTGGCCGACCTGCCGCGTGGTTGGACTTCGCGTCACTGACTCGCGCGTCAGACTGGCGGACCAAGCCGCCAGCCGACTCGATCGCTACTTGTCGCGGCCGGTGCCGGGGGTCTTGCCGCCCTCGTGCACTTCGCCGCCGCCGGACGGGATGTCGGTCTCGATCACGGCCGTCTCGTAGAGCTGGCCGGTCAGGCCGTCGCCGGCGTAGGCCGGGT
>JAJVHV010000039.1 GCA_022072445.1 Phycisphaerae bacterium
ACAACGAGTACGTCGACGAGGAGTTGACCCGCACGGTGAGCTACGTGTACTACAAGACCGGCCACGCCAGCAACGTCACTATCAAGGACGCGGGCGACGAAGTCTACCGCGGGCTGGCGTTGTACTATACGCGGACGGGGCGGCTGTGGCTGGCGATCTGGGAACAGTGGGAGCTGGACGAGTACCAAGAGGTGACGAACTACGCCGCGACGGCGGCGCGCGAGTTCATGTATGACAGCGGGCGGGCGCGCTATCTGGCGCGCGACCTCGACCCCGCCACGTTCGAGCCGGACGGCGCGCAGCGCTGGACGGACTACGCGGGCGGGCCGTTCGATGCCGCCGCCGGCCCGGCCGATGAGCCCTATGGCGACTTTGCGGTGACGATCGGGCAGCAGGGCGCGGCGGTGATCGACGAGTCGATGCGCTATCTCAACGGTGGCGACGGAGCGGGCGGGGTTTTGTCGCAGCAGGCCGTCGTCGAGGGCGAGGGCGACGCGATCGACTATCTGCACGGCGACCTGATCCGCAGCACGGTCGCGACGACGGACGCGGACGGACAGAATGGCGCGTACGCCGGCCCGCCGGTTACCGTCGCCTATACCGCGTTCGGCGAGATCGTGACGCGCGACGGAAGCGGCAACGTGACGATCGGCTCGGCGGCTCCCAGCGGCTTCCCGCGCTATCAGTACGCGGGCGGCTTCGGCTATGAGTCCGGCTCGGCGGACGCGTCGGACGCGGGCGGCCTGCTGACGCTCAACGGCGCCGAGGGCACGTCGCCGATCCGGCTGATGCACGTCGGCGAGCGCTGGTACGAGCCGGACGTCGGGCGGTTTGTGATGCGCGATCCGATCGGCATTGTCGGCGGACCGAATGCGTACGCATATGCGGGAGGCAGTCCGCTCACGGTGGTCGACCCGCAGGGCTTGCTCCCCGGTTTCATTCCGCCGTGGTGCTACGGACCGCTGCCGGCGCGCCGGGCTGGCGAGCCCGCGCGAACCGGTGGGGTGACACTCGGCGGCACGCCTCCATTGTGGCTCAAGGGAGATTACCGCTATGGACTGGGGGGACGCGATCCAACGGTGCGGGAAATGATTGAGCGTGAGTATCAACGTTGCCTTGCCGCCGAGAAACAGTATGGTGTTGATCTCGGTTGCTATGCACAGTACAGAAAGCGGCTGCGCGAGTACGATCTGGGGCGGTTGGAGCGCTTCGACATGCCCGGGCAGCCTGAGTATTACGTTCCACCCCGACCCGCACCCTAGGGATCAGCGATGCGCTGCTCATTATGGAGAATGGGACGAATCCTGTGGCTAGGCGCCATCGTGGGGTCCATTGGGAGATGCGACCTCGACGAAATCATCAGCCGGGCGCGGGCACAGGGCAAACTGATTGTGATCGAGTTCAGGTCTGACGTTCCGGAGGACCGGGGTCTCCGATCGATAGCTTCAGCGCAACAGTGGCTTACCGAGCGAGCTATCTACGAAACGGGAGGCGAATCACTACGCAAGCGCCTTCGGTTCTGGTGGCCGGCTGGCGTTGTTGTCCTTCGCTCCGACGGCACAGAGGTTGACCGCTATTCACCGACCCAGTACGAATCGTTCGTGGCGATCGTCGGGGCATCACTCGACGGTCGCAACACAATCGCGCTGCGCCGCGCCGCCCTGGAACGCGCTGCAACGTCGGATGTTGAAATCCATGCGCCTATGGTACTGACCCTCATCGTCCATAGTCGGTTCGAACAGGCTCTCGATGAGCTCGAATGGTGCTACCGCGTGAAGCCAGCGGACGCCGCACAGAGCGCCATCCGCCTTGCCGCGCTGTCGCAGCACGGGCGGATGCTGGTGCAGCACTTCCCGGCGGCGGCTGCGAGATTTCGTGAGTGGCGCGCGGAATTGGAGAAGCGCGTTCGCGACGATCGCGATGGGGCGGACGCAGCGCGAACATTGATCGCGGTGAACGAGGCGCTGCAGGAGGAGGCTCGTTCCCAGCGGTTGTACGACGAGCTCGCAGGACAGGACTGGAAGAGCTCCGAGACGCGCTCTGTGCTGGTAAGTCGTCTGTTGACACCACTCTGTAAAGCGAAGCGCTACGGTGACATTGTCGATGGCCTCACGGACCCGTTGGCACTCGTTCGGGTCGTCGCCGGAGGTGCCGCCGAGGAGTGGGCAGAATCGCGCGATTGGAAGTCCGCTGAGGAGACTCTGGGCCCGGCCTTCGCGACGTTTGAGGCATTGGCCGCCTGCCAGCGCGATGAAAGCGCGAGACGAGCCGCTGAAATGATCGGTGATGCGATCGCTGATAGGCGGGTCTGGATTCGTCTGATTCATGCGGCCGGGCGGGGAAAGAACGGGAACGTGGGCAGACAGGTCGCGCGCTATGCAGTGGACCGTGTCGCAGCAGATGCACGACAGGACATCGAGCAGGCGGCTGCGCAACTGCCGCAAGAGAACTAAGTGACGTAGGCTGGGTTGAGCCCCAACTCGTACTTGGGCGGGGCCGGACGGGCAGGAGACGACGTACACGTTTACGGTGGATGACGTGGGGCGGCCGGCGTCGGTCAGTGGTGCGGGCATGAGCATGACGTACGTCTATGACGACGCGAGTCGCGTGGATTATATCGACTATGGCAACGGCACGCGGATCGATTACGAGTATGACGATGCGAATCGCGTTCTCAGCATCGAGCACATCGGACCGGGGCCGGCGACGCTGTACATGACCGACTACGAATGGAACCCTAACAACACCATTGCCACGCGGACGGAGACCGACAACAGCAGCGGCTCGACGGTCGAAACCGTCGTCACGTTCGGGTATGATGATCGTGATCGGCTCATCCGCGAGACGCGCGTTCGCCAGGGCGATCCGGACGTGACGGAATACGACATCGAGTATCTGTACGACGACCTCGGCAACCGGCTCCAGAACTCGCAAACGACGGCGACGGAATCGGGCGACGTGACGGTCGTGACGGACTATGTCTACGACATCACGGAGCCGAATCAGGAGTTCGTGACGAAGAACAACCGGCTGATGTATTACACCGAGACGGTGGACAGCGAGCTGCGGCGGACGGTGTACTACACGTATTACGAGACCAGTTCGCGGGCGGCGACGCCCACGCCTCCCATGAGCAACATCACGATCAAGGATGAGACCAGTCTGAACACCCGAAGCGATCTGGCGTTGACGTACGCGCGCAACGGCGGATTGTGGCTGGCGGTGTGGGGCGAGTACGCCGTGGACGAGAATGGCGATTACGTTGCGGACTCGTATGTGCCGACGCTGGCGCGCGAGTTCCGCTACGAGAGCGGCCGCGGAAGGTACATGAGCCGCGAGTACACGACCGGCGACCCGCCGGACCCAGATCCGGCGACCTGGACACCGCTGACGGCGTGGACGTACACCGAGTACCTCGGCGACACACCGCTCGCGGATTGGACGGTCGATCTCGACTCGGGCGACGCCGACGAAGACGGCACGACCGATGAAGCCGTGTGGACCAAACTGTGGGGGGGTCTAACCCACTCGGGCAGAACCCGTTAGAATGTTTGACGGCGGGGCCACCCGGGCCACGCCGATAAAACGCCTTCGGACCGAGCAGGGACCACCCGCGGTGACTCAGCTAAAAGCGAACCGGATCGCATCAGGGCATCTTCGGGGCACACTTCTCAGCCAGAGGCACGCGTGGGGTTCCTGAACCTGTGGGCTCTCTGGATCGCCGCCGGCGCCGTCCCGGCCCTGCTGCTGCTCTATTTCCTCAAGCTCCGCCGTCGGCAGGAAACCGTCCCCTCCACGCTCCTGTGGCGCCGCGCCGTGCAGGACCTCCAGGTCAACGCCCCGTTTCAGAAACTCCGCAAGAACCTGCTGCTCCTGCTGCAACTGCTGGTGCTGGCTGCGGCGATCATCGCCTTGGCCCGCCCGATCGTCGAAACCGCCCTGCGGCGCGAATCGCGCCTCGTCCTGCTCATCGACCGCTCCGCCTCGATGAACACGCGCGAGGGCGATCGCACGCGCCTCGACCTGGCCAAGGAGCAGGCCATCCGCCTCGTGCGCACGCTCAACCAGACCGGCAGCCGCTGGTTCCGCTTCGCCGGGGCTGCCCCCGAATCGCGCGTTATGGTCATCGCCTTCGCCGACCGCGCGTCAGTCGTCGCCCCTTTCACCTCCAACGTCGCCGAACTCGCCGCCCTGATCGAGGCCATCGAGCCTACCGACGCCCCGACCAACCTTCAGGAAGCGCTCGAGCTCGCCGAAGCCTACATGACCACCACCACCGTCGAACAGACGCCGCAGTCCCCCGAAACCGCCTCGAAGCTTATCCTGATCTCCGACGGCGGCGTCGCCGACTTGCAGAAACTGACGCTCAAGAGCGCCCGCATGGAGCACATTCCCATCGGCGAAACGGCGGATAACGCCGGCATCACCGCGATCCGCTTGCAGCGTAATTACGAAACTCCCGAGCAGCTCACCGCCTTCATCCAGGTCCGCAATTTCGGAACGCAGCCCCTCAGCACCGACCTGACCATGCTTGTCGACGGCGTTATCAGCACCGTGCGTCCGCTCACACTGGCGCCTGCGCCGCCACGCGAACCGGCCGCGTCACAACCGGCCGGCGGCGATGGGGCGACGGACGAGGCAACGGGGAGCAACACGGCCTCGCTGCGTTTCGAGTTCAAGCTCGACCGCTCCGCCCTGCTCGAGGCCCGCCTGCGGCGAAGCGACGCGCTGCCCGCCGACGATTCGGCCTGGGCCGTCGTTCCGCCGCCGCGCAAGCTGCGCGTGCTGCTTGTCAGCGCCAAGAACTTCTTCCTGGAAAGCGTGCTGACCGGCCTGCCGCTCGAAAGTGTCGCCTACCTTACGCCCGAGCAGTATGAGAAGGCCCCCGCCGACGACGTCGAGCAGGACGGCCGCTCGCGCTACGACGTGGTGATCTTCGACAAGCACAACACGGCGCGCCTGCCGGTCGGCAACTACCTGTTCATCGGCGCCGTCCCGCAGATCGAGGGCGTCGCCGCCGGCGGCGACCTGGAGGGCCAGGCCCTGATGTGGTGGGACGAGTCCCACCCCATTCTGCGGCACGTCACGCTGGACTACGTCGTCGTCGGCAAGTGGCTCGATCTCAAGCTCCCGCCCGAAGCCGAGCATCTCATCGAAGGCCCCACCGCGCCCGTGCTCTCGCGCTACGTCCGGGCAGGCCGCCAATACCTGATCCTCGCGTTCCCCATCGAGTACAGCAACTGGTGGCAGCACACGAGCTTTCCGCTCTTTGCTTTCAACGCCGTCCGCTTTCTCGGCAGCGCGGTAGCCGGCGAGGAGGTCGCGGCCAGCCGGCCGGGCGAGGCGCTTCAGCTCCAATTGCCCGCCGGCGCCGAGCGCGCCGCCATCACCACCCCTGCCGGCGCCACGCTTGAAGTCCGGCCCGACGAGTCCGGTCTGTGCCGCTTCGCCAACACCGAGCGCGTCGGGGTCTACGGCGTCGAGCCGCCCGCCGACGGCCGCCGCCAGTTCGCCGTCAACCTCGAGGATGAGTGGGAGAGCGACGTCGCTCCGCGCCGCGGCCTGCGGGTGGGCGCGCAGGACGTCGCGGTCCGGCAGGGCATCGACATGGCGACGCCCGAGATCTGGCGCTGGTTTGTCGGCGCCGCGCTGCTGGTTGCGCTCTTCGAATGGTACGTGTACAATCGCCGCGTCTTGATTTGAATGCGGAGTGTGTTGCGCCATGCACGATGTCAGACCCGGCCAGCGGATTCGCGTGCGGCAGATGATCGCGCGGCGCGAGGGCGCCTGGTCGAGCGAGGTGATCGGCGAGGTGCTCTCGGTCGGAGACGAGCCCACCGGCAGTTGGTTCGCCCACGGCAAGGACGACAAGCTCTGGCTGCACCGCCTGCGGCTGCGCAAGCCGGACGGCGACATCACGACCGTCACCGTCGACCAGCACACGCACATCGAGGTGCTTGAGCCCGCGCCCGATCCCGGCTGACGTCCGCCGATCAGCGTGCTCATTGTTCGAGGGAGCGAACCATGCAGACGCGTCTGTTCCACCCTGCGAGGGCAAGGCTCCTGCCAAGCCGTTCTGCCCGATCGCGTTCGAGGTCGGACCAAAGCTTCACATGGTTGGCGCTGACCGCCCTCCTGCTAGGCGCGCCAGCGCTGCCCGCCTGCCGCGCCACCGCCTCGAGCGATGACCGCATCGCCGCGTCGGGCGCCATCCGCGCGTATCGCGCGGATCGCACCGCGTCGCTGCGAAACGCGGCCGCGCCGGCGAAGCCTCCGCTCGCCCTGACGCACAACCCCGCCGCCGACTCAGACCCGCTCGCCCGCCACGAGACACCGTCGTTCCAGCCCGCCTCACTGCTGCTCGCGTCCCCCATCGCCGCACTCGACGCGCCGCAGTCGCAGCCCGCGTCCGACCGCGACCCGGGCGCCGCCGGTGCCGAAGTCGCCTACGCCTGGAAACACGACGTCTGGCGGCAGGCGAGCAGCGAAATGAAGCGGTTTGCCGGCCGCGAGTTCTGGCTCGGGTTCAAACGCTCATTCTGGCGGCTCGACAACGCCCTCTTTCTCGCCGGCGCCATGGGCGCCAGCATTGCCATCCGCGAGACCGGCGTCGACGACACGGTGCGAGCCCGCGTCCGCGGCCATCAGCAGTTCGGCGACCTCGACGAGACCATGCAGATCATCGGCAACCCCGGCACGCACTTCGCCGCAGCCGGCGTCGCCTGGCTCGGCTCGACGCTGCTCGAAGACGTGCACGGCCACGAATTCGCCAAGACGCTCATCGAGGCGCTCGCGGTCAATGGCGTCACCACCACCGTCCTGAAAGTCTCGGCCAACACGCGCGCGCCCGACGGCGACAGCCTGGCCTGGCCCAGCGGCCACACGTCCAGCGCATTTACCGTCGCCGCCGTCGCCAACGAGTATTACGGGCCGTTGGTGGGCATTCCGTCGTTCGCGCTGGCGACGCTGGTGGGATACCAGCGGATCGACTCGCGCGTGCATGATTTGTCCGACGTGGTCTTCGGCGCGGCGCTGGGTTACGTGGTAGGAACCTCCATCGCCCGCGAGGACCGCGCCGCGCTGCCCGAGATTTTCGGAATGAAGGTCCTGCCCTACTCGGACCCGCAGACCGGCGCCGCCGGCCTGGCGTTGTGGGGTCAGATTCGCTGAACCCGCCGTCAGCCGGTCCGAATATCGCCGCGCTGCGCGCTGGACTGCACCGAATACCCCGTCACGAACAGAACACCCAGCAGTATCGGAATCAGCAGCGACGAGCGATTCGACCACGCGATGAACGTGTCGCCCACCGACGGCAGCAGCCGCACGGCCATGCCGGCGAATCCGATCACCATCAGCACCGTGCCCTGTTGCACCGTCAGCATCACGCGCATGGTCCGATTACACAGCCGCGCGAACAACGCCCCCAACCCGCCGAGCAGCACAAGTACTGCGAACGCGGCCACGTCGGCGAGTCCAAGTTGCAGCGCCACGTAATGTCCGAGTATTCCCCACACGCCGGCGCACAGCAGCAGCACGCTGGCGTGCTCCACGCAAATGCCCAGCGCCAGAAATCCGAGGCCAACCGCGACCGCGCCGAGCTCCGGCGGCTGATCGACGTGCGGGGCGGCGATCGCGCCGAGCAGCGCGCCGAACACTGCGCTGGAAACGGCCAGGAGCAGCCGGAAGAGCCGAAAACCCTGGAACGCGTATATCAGACCACAGACGAAGATTACCAGCGCCGTGCTCCAGTGCTGCGCGGAAACCCAGTTGAACACGATGTTCTGATAATCCAGCACAGTGGTCACCCCTGAAATCGAGCGGCGCGGCCTGCTACGGATCAAGTATCGGTTCGAATCACGCGCAGCATCCGCAAGAGCGCCGGGTCAGAAGGCGTGGCCGCACTCCGGACAGCGGCGGTCCGATAGCTGCCAGAGCAGATAGTCGCAATGCGCACAGCGCGGCTCGTCGATCTCGATCCGAAACTTCAGACCGCACGCCCCGCACTTCGACGCACCGGCGTTGACGGTCTGCGCGGCGGTGCAGCGCGGGCAGACGATCTGAATCTGCCGCTCCGTCGAGACCAGCGCTTCGACGCGCTGCGTCTTGCGAATTTTGGCCATGAGCACGAGGGCCAGCGTGGCGCAGGCGTCGAGCACGCCCAGCGCCCCGAGAATGCGGAAATGCGGCTCGGGGTCGAGCTCCAACGTCAGCACGACACTGCCCCAGCCGCCCGTGAGCCATGCCGCGATGACGGCGAGTCGCGCCACCTGCGCGAGCGTCGTCCCGCCCGGCACGCGGACCAACAGGCACGTGTGCGCCAGCGTGAACGCCGCGATGCACCCGACCGCAATAGCCTTCGTGACCTCGACCTCGGGCGGGCTGTCGACCCAGATCAGCCGCTGAAGCCCGCCAAACGCGATAGCGCAGGCCGCCAGCCCGATCGAGCCGAGCACCCGGTTGATCCTCCGCTCGATCAGATCGGCGCACGGGATCGCCAGGATGTATCCGGCCATCAACGCGCTCGTGCAGCCCCAAGCGCGGGCCGTCCACTCCATCGAGAGGCCCGGCCACCACGTCATCGCGGCGTGCAACGCGAAGTTCGTCGCGAACAGCAGCAGTCCGACGCCCGAGAGAACCGGCCAGCGCCGCCGCTCGATGCAGTCGGCGCAGGCGATCGCTACGCCGCTGTGAATCGCCAGCGACGCGAGCGTGCCCAGAATGCGAAACGTCGTGCGGCCGAACGTCTGGAGCAGCAAGGCCGCGACGGCGATGCCGGCGCAGGCGACCAGCGAAACGACCAGCGTGCGCAGGAAGACACGCTTCAGGTGCAGGAAGCGCTCGAAGGCCTCGGCGGGGGACGAAATGGCGGTCGGCGGCATCACGGCTCGATCTCCGGCGGCTGCTGTAACATGAGTGTTCACTAACATAATCGTCGCATAAAAAACTACCCGCCCGCCGCGGACAGCAGGTTGCCCCCGGCCGCGGCGATCAGGCGCGTGCGATCGGCGTCCGAGAGCAACGTCAGTTCGCGGCTGACGCTGGCGGCCAGGCCGAGCCCCACCAGCGCCCAGGCCGCCCATTCGCTGCCCAGCGCCCCGTGACGCTTGCCCGTCCCGCGCGAGGCGTCGATCTGCTCTCGCAGGAAGCGCTGGTAGCGCCCGAACAACGTGCGCAGCGCGTCGTGAACGTCGGGATCGTCGGTCTCACTCAGGCCGGCGAAAATAATGCGATAGTGGCCCAATTCGCCATAATGGCGTGATTCGTAGTCCAGAATCCGCCGGGCCGACGCCGCACCGCCGCCGCTGGCCGACAGCCGCCGCCAGACGCTGGCCGAGAGCTCAAACACGTACTCGATGGCGGCGATGAACATCTGCTTTTTTCCCGGCCAGAGACGATATAGCACGCTCTCCTGCACGCCGCAGCGCTCCGCCAGGGCCGCCGTCGTCGTGCGCCGATAGCCGAGCTGCGCGAAGGCACGGGCCACCAGCGGAAGCAGGGCGGCGCGACGCTCGACCGACATATTGGGCCGTGGCATGCTCACTCCATATGCGAGTAGTTACTAACAATATACACGCGCTTTGGCCGAAAGGCAAATCAGGCTGGGACATTTCGCCCGTCCGCGGGGAGGAGGGCACTGCGTGACCTGAACCGCTCCCCCCCACCCGAGACAACCCCGAGCGCCGGCCGTCCACTCGACAGACGTCGACCCATCCGAACCCCTCACGCGAGTGAGGGGTCGGAGGCGCGGCAGGTGTATTGCGTCAGGATGGTTGTCAGGGCGAAGAGCGTCCTCGCCGTACGGCCCCCGACTGGCGTCGGGGGTTCGGATCGGGCCGTCCGACGAACGTCGACCCGTCCGGGCTGCCCGACGTCAGCGCTGACCGGATCGGGCGCCCGACGAGCGTCGAGCCATCCGAACCCCTCACGCGAGTGAGGGGTCGGAGGCGCGGCAGGTGTATTGCGTCAGGATGGTTGTCAGGGCGAAGAGCGTCCTCGCCGTGCGGCCCCCGACTGGCGTAAGAGCGTCCTCGCCGGTCGGCCCCCGACTGGCGTCGGGGGTTCGGATCGGGCCACCCGACGAGCGCTGACCGGATCGGGCGCCCGACGAGCGTCGACGCATCCGAACCCCTCACGCGAGTGAGGGGTCGGAGGCGCGGCAGGTGTATTGCGTCAGGATGGTTGTCAGGGCGAAGAGCGTCCTCGCCGTGCGGCCCGCGACTGGCGTCGGGGGTTCGGATGGGACGCCCGACACCGCAGACCATCCGACGAGTCAACGCATCCGAACCCCTCACGCGCGTGAGGGGTCGGAGGCGCGGCGGGTGTCCACCAGAACGAGCGGAGCCGATCGTCACACATATTCTGAAACCGTCTTGCCCCGCCCCGAAGCCCGTGTTAGACTTTGATCAAGACTGGGTGAAGGGCCGTTGATACGCGCTGGTAGTCGGGCTCGGCACACGCAGCACTCACATCTGTTGGCGTACGGGCCTTGCGCGGCGCATTTCTCAGCCGGACTGAACTCGCGTAGGTCGATTTGTGCATGCTGCGAATGCGGTATTCGCTGGCACCGGTGCACCGTTTCTGGACAAGGGAGCCATCCATGTCGGCACGTCGCAATCTCACCGGGTATTTGGCCGCTGTCGGAGTGCTGTTCGTCGCGAGCCCTGCTGGCGCGCAGCTTTTCGTCGGGTCGGTCATTGGAGTTCCCAATTCATCGGGCACAATCCGGATTGGTTTTAACCGCATCGGCAGCGATTGTGGCAACTTTGTAGGTGAGGTTTACGTCAGCGCCGAAGCGTGGGATGGTGCTTCATACTACCGGACAATCCCGGTTCCGGTTTCGATGTCATCGTCCGCGCAACTCAATGCACTGATTGCAAGTGAGTTGCTCTCGCAGGGTTGGAGCCTGCTGCTCACGCCGGACGGCATCACGGTCCTTGGTCACGGCGGACTGGGAGTCAAACTGCTCGGCGTCGGTCACGGTGCTGGCGATTTCGGCTGCATCCACACGTCGCTGTCAAACGTGCGCGTTCTGCGAACCGCCACCACGGCCGGGAACCGAGATATTCGAATCTCCTGGTTTGATGGCCTGATCACTGATCCGATGAACTACTCACTCGGAATTAGTCTGGGTGCGGGAGTTTCCGGATCGAGCCAGCCCGCGGACCTGTTCGTGATCCGCGACGATCTCGAGGCGGACGGCGTCAATATCGAGGTCGAGTTCGGTGTTCCGAACGCGCTCTGGTTCGATTGGGACGATCCGGTCAACGCTGCGCGAATCCTGAACGGTCAGCTCTCGATCGGAATCGGCTTTTCGAAGTGGCAGAGTCGCTGGTCGCCGCCCAATTATATTCAGGTTGAGCTGCCGCCCAACTGACAAGATGGTGGCTCTCACAAGAGTATGTCGCCCGCGCAGGGCGAGCAGCGTTCGCCGCCGGGCGCGCGGCGCGCCGGTTACCGCTTCGGATCGTACCCCAGCAGGTCGTACAGCTCCTGCCGCGTCTGCATGCGCGGCAGCAGGTGCTTGTTGGTCCGCTGCTGCTTCAGCTCGACCAGCGCCTCGCGCACCGCCTTCAACGCGACGCGCATCAGCGTCACCGGGAAGATCACCATCCGGTAACCGAGGGCGGCGAACTCATCCACCGTCAGATAGGGCGTCTTGCCGAACTCGGTCATGTTCGCCAGCAGCGGGGCCGGCACGTCGCGCGCAAAACGCGCGAACTCTGCGGCGTCCTCCAGCGCCTCGGGAAAGATCGCGTCGGCGCCGGCTTTCAGATACAGGTGCGCCCGGCGAACCGCGTCGTCATACGACGTCACGCCGCGCGCGTCGGTGCGGGCGATGATCAGAAACGCCGGATCGCGGCGGGCGGCGGCGGCGGCGGCCAGCTTGTCGCAGAACTCGTGCTCGGACACAAGCGATTTGCCCGACAGGTGCCCGCAGCGCTTGGGGAATTCCTGATCCTCGAGATGCAGCCCGGCCAGCCCGGCCCGCTCGAACTCCTGCACCGTGCGGGCCGCGTTCTCTGGCCCGCCGAAACCCGTGTCCGCGTCGCTGATGATCGGGATGCTGGTGACCGCGGCACAGCGCGTGGCGTGGTGCACGGCTTCGCTCAGCGTGGTCAGGCCGACGTCGGGCACGCCGATGGTGGCGTTCGCCAGCACGGCGCCGGAGAGATACATGGCTTCGAAGCCGGTCCGCTCGATGGCGCGGGCCGTCAGGGCGTTGATCGCGCCGGGCATCATGACGGTGTGATCGGCAATCAGCCGCCGCAGTTGCGCCGGCCGCGATGGGGTCTGCTGGCTCATGCAGAGAGTGTATCCGCGGAGAAGCAACGTACAACCGCGGAGGCAACCGCGGATGAACGCCGATGAACGCGGATGAAAACAAGAAGCCCACGGACAGACGCCTCATCAGCGTTCACCGGCGGGCATCGGCGGTTCCACAAGAAACAACCGCGAAGGCAACCGCGGATGCACGCCGATGAACGCGGATGAATACAAGAAGCCCACGGACAGACGCCTCATCAGCGTTCATCGGCGGGCATCGGCGATTCCACAAGAAACAACCGCGGTGGCAACCGCGGATGAACGCCGATGATAACGCGGATGAAAATAAGAAACCCACGGACAGACACCTCATCAGCGTTCATCGGCGGGCATCGGCGGTTCCATCAGAGGCCGAGGACAAGTCGCTTGACTTGAATCCGCGGTGTCCCAAAGTTGATCAGCAGCGCCAGCTTCAGCCCGGTGGCCTTAAGGTAGTTCAAGACCTGGGCGACATGAATCTCATCCAGCGCGCGCACGGCCTTCAACTCGACGATCAGTGCGTGTTCGACCAGTAGGTCCGCCGCGTAGTCGCCCACAACGACGCCGTCGTAGCGGATGATGATGGGTGCCTGCTGCAAGAAATCGACGCCCGCCCTTCGCAACTCGTGCGCCAGCGCGTTCTCGTAGACCTTTTCAAGAAACCCGGACCCGAGCGAGTTGGAGACCGCGTACGCACAGCCGATGATGCGTTCCGTGAGTGCGTCGAAACGGCGCTCATCGACGTCGCCCGCGGGGGATGGGGCCTGTTGACTCATGCTATGAATGTAACCGCGGATCAACGCCGATCAACACGCCTCATCGGCGTTCATCCGCGTCTATCGGCGGTTCCACAAAACAACACGGCAGAGGCAACCGCCGATAAACGCAGATCAACGCGGATGAAAAAAAGGACCTTCTGACACACGCCTTATCAGCGTTCATCCGCGTCTATCGGCGGTTCCACAAAACAACGGCAGAGGCAACCGCCGATAAACGCAGATCAACGCGGATGAAAAAAAGGCCTTCTGACACACGCCTTATCGGCGTTCATCCGCGTCTATCGGCGGTTCCACAAAACAACGGCAGAGGCAACCGCCGATAAACGCAGATCAACGCGGATGAAAAAAAGGCCTTCTGACACACGCCTTATCAGCGTTCATCCGCGTCTATCGGCGGTTCCAACGGCAGGAAAGAACCGCAGCCAGGGCAAGCAGAGTCAATGGCGCCGGCTCGGGCACGGGGGCGCAGGCGCGCGTCGAAGAGGATCGACGTGTTGCCCCGCGGTGCCACACGTATCGCCGGATCGCCGAAACCAAAATAGACGTAATCGTTGGGCCCGTTGCTTCGACTGATCAGGGCCGGCCCGATGTCGAGGAACAACTCCGACGGATTGGGTCCATCCAGCCTCAGGTCGACCCACCCGAGCAGCGTCGTGCCGCGCACGCTGCCGCCGTCCTCCGTGTTGCGGTTGTAGTGCGGATCAGTGCTGGCTGCGGTGCTGCTGTTGACGACGCCGAACTGCGTCACGCTGATCATGCCAACCTGCGTAATCTCCGCGACTTCGGTCGCCCCGGCCCGATTCCCGATTCCGTTCCAGCGTGTTTGAACGCCGACGTTTGAGTTGTAGAAATGCCAGCCGGTGATCGTTCCGTCGCCGCTGACACGCACGTCGACGTCGATGCCGCTGATCTTGAGGCTCGCCAGATGAAACTCCCAGTAGAGGTACATCCGCTCGACGTGCCCCGGCTCGACCAGCAGATCGGGATTGTCGAAGACGCGCACGTCGGGGGTGGGCCGCCATTCGAATTCCCCGACGCTCGGTGTGCCGCCCTGCGCGTCGGACTGGAAGAAGAGGCGGCCGATGGACGTCTGCGACCTGCAAACCGGGACAAGCGACAACACAAGTATCGTGGCCGCGAAGCGAATCATGACCGGATCCTCGGTTCTACGCGGCGCCGCGGTCACCGCTTCCGCTCGCGCGGTGCAATTCCGCGCCGGACAGATCGTTGTGTGCAACGACGCGCGTGTGCGCGACTGGCATTGTCCGGACCTGATAACTGACCACCCCAGCGACCCGCCGTATAATACCACTGCGGCATTGGACCCGCCAGCCGAAGGACGGCGATCGTGGCACACTCTCAGCCCCAAGTCTCGAATCACGACCGGTCGGCAGACCTGGGCCGCGCGTGGGACGCCATCGCCACCGTCCGCGACCCCGAAATCCCGCCGCTCTCGATCGTCGAGATGGGCATGATCGACCGCGTCGACATCAGCGACGCCGGCGGGGCGCACGTGCGCTTCATGCCCACGTTCGCCGGCTGCCCGGCGCTGCTCGTCATCCGCGAGCAGATCGAAGCGGCGCTGCGGGCGGCGGGCTTTTCAGACGTGTGCGTCGAGAGCGTCTTCGATCCGCCCTGGACCAGCGATCGCGTGACGGAAGAAGGCCGGCGCAAACTGAAGGCGTTCGGGCTCGCTCCGCCGCAGAAGCTGGACGGGGGCTTTGTGTCGCTCGAGTCGCTTCGAAAGGTGGCGTGTCCTTATTGCGGCTCGCGCGAGACGGTGATGGAGTCGCCGTTCGGACCGACGCTGTGCCGGGCGATTCACTACTGCAACTCATGCCGGCAATCGTTCGAGCAGTTCAAGCCGGTGTGACTTCGAGAGACATCCAAAGTGTCAAGTTCAAAGTGAGCCTTGCGGCCGCAACTTTGAACCTGACACTTTGCACTACTGCTGAACCCTGAACCCTGAACCCTCAGTTCCTAGACGACGCCCTGATCCATCATCGCATGCGCCACTTTCAGGAAACCCGCGATGTTGGCCCCATTCACGTAATTGCCCGGCGTGCCATATTCCTCCGCCGTGCGGCGGCAGTTCTCGTGGATGTTGACCATGATGTTGTGCAGCTTGGCGTCGACCTCCTCGCGCGACCACATCATGCGAATCGAATTCTGCGACATTTCGAGACCCGACGTCGCCACGCCGCCAGCGTTGGCGGCCTTGCCGGGCGCGTAGAGAATCCGGCTTTCCAGGAACACCTTGACCGCTCCGGGCGTCGAGGGCATGTTCGCGCCCTCGGCCACGCACTTGCAGCCGTTACGAATCAGGGTCTGCGCGTCCTCTTCGTTCAGCTCGTTCTGCGTCGCGCAGGGCAGCGCCACGTCCACCTTCACCCCCCAGACCGGGTTGGTCTTCGAGTTCGAACCGATGTCCTGGTAGCTGGCCTTGGGATACTTGTCCTTATACTCGCGCAAGCGGCCGCGCTTCACGTTCTTGAGGTTGAGCACGAACGCCAGCTTGTCGGTGTTGATGCCGTCCTCATCCACGATGAACCCGGTCGAATCCGACAGCGTCACCGGCTTGCCGCCGAGCTGCAGCACCTTCTCCACCGCGTACTGCGCCACGTTGCCCGAGCCCGAAATCGAGACCCGCTTGCCGCGGATCGAATCGCCCTTGCTCTTGAGCATCTCTTCGGCAAAGTAGACGCAGCCGTAGCCGGTCGCCTCGGGCCGGATCAGGCTGCCGCCCCAGTTCAGACCCTTGCCGGTCAGCACGCCGTCAAAGCGATTCGCCAGCCTCTTGTACATGCCGAACAGGTAGCCGATCTCGCGCCCGCCAACGCCGATGTCGCCCGCCGGCACGTCGGTGTCGGCTCCGATGTGACGGAAGAGCTCGGTCATGAAGCTCTGGCAGAAGCGCATCACCTCGGTGTCGGACTTGCCCTTGGGGTCGAAGTCGCTGCCGCCCTTTCCGCCGCCCATCGGCAGCGTGGTCAGCGCGTTCTTGAAGATCTGCTCGAAGCCCAGGAACTTGAGAATCCCGAGATTGACCGACGGGTGGAAGCGCAGGCCACCCTTGTACGGCCCAATCGCGCTGCTGAACTCGACCCGGAAGCCGCGGTTGACGTGCACCTCGCCGCGATCGTCGATCCACGGCACGCGGAACATCAGCACGCGCTCGGGCTCGACGCAGCGCTCCGGAATCCGCGCCTTGCGAAACTCCGGATGTCGATCCATTACCGGTACGAGCGACTCAACCACTTCATGGACCGCCTGGTGAAACTCCACTTCGCCAGGATTCTTCGCCGTCACACCGTCCATGAACTCCCTGACCCAGTTTGCCATGTCTTGATCTCCGGATTCTCGTTCGTCCCCGGCGAGCGACCCTCGCCCGGGTGTCTGTCTGCGTTGCAAGGCGAAGCCCGACTCAACTTTCGCCAGAACGCATCTTGGATGCTCGATTCGGCCCGAAATCGCCGTCGGGCACATTCTCGGCGGAAGTGTCGTTCGCTGGCAAGACGCGACGTCGCCGCAGCCGACACGCTCCAGCCCACCAGCTTGCAAACGCCGTGCCGCACCGCCGCCCCGTTGCCCGCCGCCCAGGGTTACCGGACAGCACCGCGGTTGATTCAGGTCACGCCCATCTCTATCATCCGGCCGGGCGTACGAGCGCCGGCGGCAGGGTGCATATGGCGGAAGTGGTGCTGCATCAGGTCAGCAAGGTCTTTCCGGGCGGCGTACGGGCCGTCGACCGGGTCGATCTGACGATCCGCGATCGCGAGTTTGTGGTGCTGGTCGGACCGTCCGGCTGCGGCAAGAGCACGACGCTGCGGATGGTCGCGGGGCTGGAAGAGGTCACCGAGGGGACGATCCGGATCGGCGAGCGCGTCGTCAATGACGTCGCCCCGAAAGACCGTGACATCGCGATGGTCTTTCAGAATTACGCGCTCTACCCCAACATGACCGTGTATCGTAACATGGCCTTCGGCCTGATGTTACGACGAAAACTCGCCGCTTGGGACCACCCGCTCGGCTGGCTGATCTCGCGCCGCCGCTATCGGCAGGCGCGAGATGAGCGCCGCGCCATCGACGCACGCGTGCGACAGGCCGCGCAAACGCTTGGGATCGAATCGCTGCTGAGTCGGCGGCCCAAAGCGCTCTCCGGCGGCCAGCGGCAGCGCGTCGCGGTTGGACGGGCGATTGTCCGCGATCCAAAGGCGTTTCTCTTCGACGAACCGCTCTCGAACCTGGATGCGAAGCTGCGCGTCGAGATGCGCGCCGAGCTGAAGAAGCTCCACCGACGCCTGCAAACGACCACGATCTACGTCACCCACGACCAGGAAGAGGCGATGACGTTGGGCGACGAAGTCGTCGTCATGAAGGACGGGGTCATCCAGCAGGCCGCGCCCCCGCTGGATGTCTACACCCATCCCGTGAACCGGTTTGTCGCCGGTTTTGTCGGCGTGCCGCCTATGAACTTCATCACAGGGCGCCTGGAAAACGCTTCCGGGCTCTGGTTCCGAAGTGCGGCGGCGAACCTGAAGCTGGCGGACTCGATGGCGGCTGGTCTGAAATCGCTTGCAGGGGCTGAAATCGTCCTCGGCGTGCGCCCGGAAAACATCCGGCCCGGATCGGCCCTGGACGCCACGCTGCACGTCGGCGTCGGCGTGATCGAGCCGCTTGGCGAGCGCAAGGATGCCTATGCGACGCTTCCCGACGGCCATGGTCTGGTTTGTCGCTTCGACTCGTCGATTCCGCTGCGCGAAGGTGAAAACGTGGATATGCAAATCGACATGAATCGAGTACACTTCTTCGAGCCGGGTGAGACCGGCCGCAACGTGAGCCTGTCGCTCGCACCGGCCTGAACCGCCCCGCCGCCGCTGCGTAACAGCGGTCTGATAGACCGGTTGCGATCCCACGACGTGGGATTGTGAATGGGTCGTTTCGACGGCCCATTTTTTATTCGTGATCGACGCAATGCCATCGGGCCGAAACGGTACATGACAGGAGCCCAACGTGAGCCAGGATCTTCTGCGACTCATCGACAGCATCTGTCGCGACAAGAACATCGAACGCGACTCGTTCATCAGCGACCTCGAGAACGCGGTCGTCACCGCGCTGAGAAAGTCCTACTCCGAGGAAACACCCATTGAGGTAACGCTCGACCGGATGTCAGGCCGGTTTCAGGCCGTGGTCAACGGGGAACCGGTCGATTTGCAGCACAGCCGCATCGCCGCTCAGACCGCCAAGCAGTTCATCATGCAGCGGACGCGCGAGCGCGAGCGCTCCAGCATCTACGAGGAGTTCCTCGAGCGGCAAGGAACCATCGTCACTGGCTCGGTCTCGAAGGTCGAGGGCGGCGCCCTGATCGTCAATCTGGGCCGCGCCGAGGGCTTTCTGCCGCGTAGCGAGCAGATCCCGGGCGAAACGCACCAGGTCGGCGACCGCATCCGCGCGATGGTGCTCGAGGTGCGCGAATTGCCGCACCAGATCAAAATCGTACTGTCGCGGTCCCATCCCGAGTTCATCAGCCGGCTGTTCGAACTTGAAGTCCCCGAAATCGCCGAGCGAATCATCGAAATCCGGGCACTCGCCCGCGAGGCGGGTTATCGGACAAAGGTCGCAGTCAGCAGCATCGACTCAAAAGTCGACGCCGTCGGTGCCTGCGTCGGCGTGCGCGGCAGCCGCATCAAGAACATCGTCGAAGAACTGAACAACGAGAAGATCGACATCGTTCGCTGGAACGAGTCGAGCCAGATTTTGATCGGCAACGCGCTCAAGCCCGCCGAGGTGCAGGAGACCGCCCTGTGCTTTGAACTCGGAAAAGCCTCGGTCGTGGTGGCCGAGGATCAGCTCTCGCTGGCCATCGGCAAGCGCGGCCAGAATGTGCGGCTCGCGTCGCGCCTGACCGGCTGGGACATCGATATCGTCACACCCATCGAATACAACGCCAACATGGAGAACGTGGAGCAGACGGTACGCTCCGTGGCGGGCGTCGACGACATGCTGATCGACAAGCTCGTCGCCATGGGCTGCGTCTCCGTCGAGCACATCGAAAGCATCGGCCCCGAGCCGCTCGTCAGCACGCTCGAAATCTCACCCGAGCTGGCCGAGGAAATCGTCTACGTCGCCGGTGAAGAAGCCATCAAGCGCGAGGAGGCCCGCGAGGAGGCCGCCAAGCAGAAGGCCGCCTTGGCCGCGGCGCAGGCCGCCGCCGGCGTCTCCGCCACCGCGTCCGCCGTTTCCGGCGCCGTCGCACCTTCCGAGCCGCTCCCCGCGGACGTGCAGTCGGATGCCGCCACGTCGGCGTTCACCGCCGATGACGCGGCGTTGCCAGTAACGGGAATCGACGATTCCGCCGCTCCGTCGTCAGACGCTCCAGCCGAGGAGGATGCGTCCTCGCATCCCAACGCCGCGCGGCCGGATCAATTCGACGCGGCCGAACCGCGCGCCTAAGCGCTCATCGAGAGCGGCCGCACTCGCCTCGATGCAAAATGAAGAATGCTGGACGCACGCGCGAGTCATCTGAGCACGACGTGCAAGCGCGTGAAGCGGAGTGCAGCCGAGGGCGGCTGCTCGACACAGGCGCTTCGCGCTCGGATCGCTCGCGCGTGCGTTCTGCATTCTGCATTGCTGGTTGCATTCTTCATTCCGCATTGCCGTTGAGCCGCGCGCGCAGCCGCGCCAAGCGCGACGCGTCCGCAATCTCCCGCAGCGGCGCCAGGACGAACTCACGCTCCCACATCCGCGGATGCGGCACCTCCAGCCGCGCATCGCGGATGACACGCTCGCCATACAGCAGCAGATCGAGATCGAGCGTCCGCGCCGCGTGACGCTCCTCACGCCGCCGCCCGTGCCGTGCTTCGATCGCCAGCAGCGCATCCAGCAGCGCATGCGGCGAACAGAGCGTCCACAGCTCGGCAACGGCGTTGAGATACCGCCCCTGCCCCGGCGGCCCGCCGACCGGTTCGGTCTCGTGCAGCGAAGAGCACCGCAGGACCCGCGCCGCGCCGTCGGACTCCAGCGTCGCCAACCCCTCGCGGATGTGCCGCTCGCGGTCGCCGAGATTCGAGCCTAGAGCAATGAACACGCCCACGACGCCGACCCCCGCGACACCCGCCGCCGGCGCCGCAGCATCATCAGTGCTGACGTTCGGTTCCGGCGCCGGTACGGCACGCTCGCGATCCAACGCGCGCTCCGCCCCGCGATCTGCGACCCGATCCGCCGTGACACGGTCCTTCGCACGATCCGCGACATACGTCAGACTGTCGATGCGGCCGGTCATCGTCATGGTCGGCTCTCCGCGCGGCGGGACGTGCGTGCGAATCGTCGCCGCTGCCGCTCCGTTTCGCAATAGCCGACTACCGAGCCGCAATGCCGGGGTTCGACGCAGACTTGCGTGCGGACTGGCGCCGACCTTCGCCGAGTCCGTCGACGACCGCCGCTCGAACCCCTTCATTCAGGCGCGCTCCTCGCTCGCCTTCATGGTCGGGGCTCGGCCGGGACGCCACGTCAGCTTTCGTTGCTTGCTCCGCGGAAGCCCGGTATGCGCAGATTCTCGACCGGCTTGTCGTCAGGGTGAACCGCGAAAACCTCCACGCGCGTGATGTCCTCGAACGGCACCACCACGATGAACGAACCGACGCGATACGAGTCATCCACCGGCACACACTCGAACGACAGCGCACTGTTCGTGCCGATCTCGACCATCTCCTTCATCTCGTAGCTCAGCCCATCCTTCAGATAAAGGATGACGCGCGTGTCCAGCGCCGCATGGTACGCGCGCGATTCCTCGCTGCCCTTCCCGTTCTGCGGATCGGCGTCCGGGAACTTCTTGACCACGCACCGCCGCTTCGACTCGTTGATCTGACGTTGCAACCCGGTCCCGTGGAACCAGTCATAATTGAACATGCACTACTCCACTGAGCCCGGCGGCGTACCGCCTACGTTCGGCGCTCGCTTCCAGATACCATGCCCGTTCATGTCGCCGGCCGACCGTTCCACGATCGTCAAACGCCTCGCCCACGACGCCGGCTTCGACCGCGCCGGCGTCACGCCGGCCGCGCGCCTGCCGCAGGCCGAATATTACCGGAACTGGATCGCGGCGGGACATCACGGCACGATGGATTATCTCGCGCGGCACGTCGAGACCCGCGCCGACCCGCGCACGCTCCTCGACGGGGCGCAGTCGATCATCTGCCTGGCGATCAACTACCGCCGTCCGCCCGAGAACATCCCGCCGGCCGGCGGCGCGGCGACCGGGCGCGTCGCGCAATACGCGCGCGGCCAAGATTATCACACCGTCCTGCACACGCTGCTCGACACGCTCATCTCGCGCCTCCGCACCGCGCTCGACACGCCCTTCGACGCACGGCCCTTCGTCGATACCGGACCGCTCCTCGAGCGGTCGCTGGCCGCGCAGGCCGGCCTCGGCTGGATCGGTAAGAACACGTGTCTGATGCATCCGGCGCTCGGTTCGTACCTGTTTCTCGGCGAAATCATCACCACGCTGGAACTGGCACCGGACAACCCCATGCCCGATCACTGCGGGAGTTGCACGCGCTGCCTGGAGGCTTGTCCGACGCAAGCGTTTATCGCGCCCTACCAGCTCGACGCGTCGCGCTGCATTGCTTATCTGACCATCGAGCGGCGCGAGCCTTTTCCGGACGCCCTGGCCGGCCGTGTGGGCGAATGGGTGTTCGGCTGCGACATCTGCCAGGAGGTGTGTCCGCATAACTCGGCCGCCCCGTATGGGACCCACGCCGGCCTGATGGCCGATCGCACGCCGGGGCGCCTGCCGCTGCCCCTGTTGTCGGAAATGCGTAGTGGCGACTATCGGCGGCTGACGCGCGGGACCGCGCTGGGACGGGCGAGCCGCGCGATGTGGCAGCGCAACGCTCGACAAGCGCTGGCAGCGCAGCAAGACACCGATCAGGCTCGCACAGCCGATTGATGCCAGCTTCGCCGGCCCGGGCGCGAACGGTCCGCGTTTGCCGCCGCGCGGCGTTTCTCTTAGGCTCGCCGGCATGAAGAGCCTGGCGGGCAAGTTCATCGTCATCGACGGGCCGGACGGCTCGGGCAAGGGCACACAGATCGACCGGCTGGCCGCACACATTGCGGCTGAAGGCGGCGCCTGCGTGCGGGCGAAAGACCCGGGCGGCACGGCCATCGGCGATCGTATCCGCCACGTCCTGCTCGGATACGACCTGGCCGAGATGGACGTGCGTTGCGAGACGCTGCTGTTCATGGCGTCGCGGGCGCAGCTCGTCGCCGAGGTCGTCCGGCCGGCGATCACGGCGGGTAAGACGGTCGTATGCGACCGATTCATCTCGGCGACGTGCGCGTATCAGGTCGCCGCGGGATTCCCGCGGGAAGACGTCATCCGGCTGGGCGAGCTGGCGGTCGGCGCGACGTGGCCCGATCTGACGTTGATTCTCGACGTGCCCAGCGAGGTCGGCTTTGAGCGCACGGGCCGCAAGCCGCACCTCGTGAAGCGCGGCCGCGCCGAAGCCGGTCAGTTCGCCATGTTCGACGGCGCCACGCCCGACGCGATGGAGCGCCGCCCAATCGAGTATCACCGCCGCGTCCGGCAGATTTTTCTGGAGCTGCCGCAGTTCTATCCCGGCGCGGTGCGGATTATCGACGCGAATCGTCCGGCCGACGACGTCTTTGCGGCGATTCGGGAGGCGCTGAGCGATGCGCCTGAGTGACGTTCGGCATCAGGAACGGGCAATTTCAATCTTGCGGCGGGCACTGAGCAGCGGCCGGACGCACCACGCGTATCTCTTCGACGGCCCGGAAGGCATCGGAAAGGAGTTGACGGCGCGGGCCCTGGCGGCGCGGCTGATGTGTCGCGCCCCGGCCGGGCTGGACGCGTGCGGCGGGTGCCCTTCGTGCCGCCTGATTGCCGGCGGCGGACATCCCGATTTCGTGCTGGTCGAGCGCGGCCTGCACAAACTGCACCCTGATCCCGCGGTGCGGCGGCGCAAGGGTCTGTTTCTGACGGTCGACGTGATTCGACACTTCCTGATCGAGCGCGCCGTGCTGCGCCCGACGCAGGGCACGGTGCGCGTCTTTCTGATCCGCGAAGCGGAGCGGATGAACGACGAGGCTCAGAACGCGCTGCTCAAGACGCTGGAAGAGCCGCCGGGCGAAACGCGCCTTTTGCTTGTGACCGCCGCCAGCGCGCGGCTGCTGCCGACCATCCGCTCGCGCTGCCAGCGCGTGCCGTTCGATCCGCTGCCGCTCGAATTCGTCGCCGACCGGATCGTGGCGGCTGGCGAGACCGACGTGTCGGCCGCCCGGCGCCTGGCGCGCCTCAGCGATGGCCGGCTCGGACTCGCGCTGCTCTGGCGCCAAATCGGATTGCCGCAGCGGGCCACCGACGTTCGGCGGATCATCGAACAACTGCCGGCGCGCGGGCCCGAGTGGTTCGGCCGGACGCTGATCGAGATCGCCGAGGAGCTGGTGAAGCGCGGCGGTCGGGAGGAGCCCGCCGACGCCGACGAACCCGACGCGGAGGACGACGCCGCCGACCCCGGCGAAGGACGCAAGACCAGCTCGGCCGGCACCGACGAGCTACGCGCCGCGCTGAAGCTCGTGCTGATGCTCGCTGCCGCGGCGCTGCGCGACCGCCTGATCGCCGAGAGCGGCGCCGACGCCGAGCTGCTGCTCGTCGGCGGCGGCCAGGCAGCCAGCGCCGAATGGGGCGATCCGGCCGCGTGCGTCGCCGCGGTGGCGCGCTGCGAGACGATGATCGACCGCAACGTCTCGCCGCAGCTCGCCTGCGAGTGGCTCGCCGCGGCTTGCCTGGGGCGCGCGGTAGTGCACTGACCTGACGCGGGCGTCTTGCGGGCACCCGCCGCAGCGACAAGAATCGAGGTGACGAGTCGAATGCCGCGCGTGCCGGACCGGATGGGAGCATGAGTTCCGCTGAACAGGACAACCTGATTCGCATCGTGGAGCTGGACGGGCGTTACCCGATCGAGGCGTATCAGTTCCTCGAAGCCGGGCTCGCTGCCACGTCGCAGCGGCTGCACGGCGACGCGGAACCGGGGCAGCCGCGGCACGTCACCGGTCAACAGCTCTGCGATGGGCTGCGCGAGTTGGCACGGCACAGGTGGGGTCCGCTGGCGCCGCTGGTGCTGGGGCACTGGAACATCACGACGACGCGCGACTTCGGCGAAATGGTCTTCCTGCTGGTGGAGAACAACCTCCTGGGCCGGCAGGACAGCGACCGCATCGAGGACTTCGACGACGTGTACGACTTCGACGGGGCCTTCGGCCGCTACGCGATCGAACTCGACAGAGTCTCCGACGGCGACGGGGTCGGCGTGTGAGAGAGTACCTGCCCGCCCTGCCGGAGCCTACCGCGCGCTGGGCGCGCTTTCTGGCGCTGCTCGCCGCCACGCTCCTGCTGCTGTGGTTCTGCATCCGCATGCAGGCCGTGCTGAACCCGATACTGGCGGCGCTGGCGGCGGCGTACGTCGTCAACCCGCTGATCAACCGCCTGGAGCGCGAAGGCATTGCCCGCGTCTACTGCGTGGCGCTGCTTTACGTCGTCGTCGTGCTGCTGGGCGCCGTGGTCGCGGCCCTGCTGGCGCGGCCGGCGGTGGAGCAGTTCGGCAACCTCATCGCCTGGGGCTCGCAGTATTCCGACCGCGCCGCCGACTGGCTGCGACAGCACGCGACGCCCACCACCAGCCAGGTGAGCAAGCTGCTCGAGGAGCGCTCGATGGCCCTGGCGCGGGCCCTGCTCAGCGGCGCCAGCTCGCTTTTCTCCGACACGGCCTACTGGATGTCCGTCGGCGTGCTCTTTCCGATGTACGCCTTCTACTTCATGTGGCGCTTCAACGACCTGGTGCGCGCCATTCACGATCATCTCCCCAGCGACTGGCGCGGCGTCATCGTCCAGATCGTCACTACCGCCGACAAGGCCACCTCCGACTTCTTCCGCGGTCGGCTCGTGGTCTGCGCGGCGGTCGGCGCGTTAACCAGCATTGGCTGGCTCATCGTCGGCGTGCCCTACAGCATCGGTCTGGGATTGCTGGTTGGCGTTCTGAACCTGGTCCCCTTCGTCAGTATCGCCTTCGGCCTGCCGCCCGCTCTGCTGGCCGCCTATCTGCACGCGACCGATCAGGGCCAGTCGTGGGTGAACCCGGTCGTGCTGACCGCGGCGGTTTTCTTCATCGTGCAGGCGATTGAGTCGTTCGCGCTCGCGCCGTACGTGCTGGCGCAGTCGTCCGGATTGCACCCCGTCACAACCGTCGTCGCGCTGCTCATCGGAGCGCAGATCGCCGGCATGTTCGGTTTGCTGATCGCCATTCCAGCCGCCAGCACGCTGAAGTCCCTGGCGACGGCGTTCGTGCTGCCTGAGCTCCGCCGCCTTGCGGGCCGCGCGCCTCCGGATTCACCTGGCGCGCCGCCCGCAACCGAGCCGGCTGCGGGGCCGTCCGCGACAGGACCATCGGCCGCGTCAGCCGGACCATCGCCTGCGTCACCCGCGGCGCCCGCCGAGGAGAAGAAGACATGAGCACCGCCCGCCCCAGCGCCGCCAGGCCCGCCACACCCGACGCGGACGCCGCCCCTTTCGGTGCCGACGCCAACTGCTCTTGGCGGCCGGTGTACATCGTGGCCATCGCACTGGTCGCCTGGATCGGTTTTCTGGCGGCGATGGCGATCATGCGGGCTCTCAGCTCCTAGATGGGCGACGGGTCTTGGCCGCCAGAGTCGCGCCTGTTAGGAAGCGGTGGGCAGCGAAATCGCCACTTCGCGCACCAGAAGCCCCACCGGCGGTGAAAAGCCCCTCATCCCCTCATCCCGTGCCACGCTTGTATCGGCCACCGACTTTCGCTACGATGAAAGCGCTTTCACCACCAAGCCCTCGCGCGCGTTTTGCCCGCCGCGCCGCGGGGGAGGAGCGCTCATGAGCACCATTGCCGATCACGCCTTTGGCCAGCGAGCCCCTTCCGCCGGTCCCCCAAACACCTACGGCACGTTCACCACCGACGGCCGCGAGTATCGCATTCACGACCACCGCACGCCGCGCCCCTGGGTCAACATCATTGCCAATCCGAAGTTCGGCCTGGCCGTCAGCCACACCGGCAGCGGCTTCACCTGGATCGGAAACTCGCAGCTCGCCGCGCTGACGCGCTGGGAGCAGGACCTGTCGCGCGACGCGTCGGGCCGATTCCTGTACCTCCGCGACGCCGACAGCGGCCGGCTCTGGTCGCTCGCCCCGGCGCCGACCTTCCCAACCTACAGCAGCTACGAATGCCGCCACGGCCTCGGCTATACCACCTTCGTCACCTCGTTCGACGGAATCGCGGCCGAGTGGACCCTCTTCGCGCACGCCAGCGAAGGACTCGAACTGTGGCGCGTCGAGCTGCGCAACACCACCGACCGCCCGCGGCGGCTGGAAGTTTGCGGCGTGGTCGAGTGGTGCATGGGCGTGTCGCCTTCGCCGCGGCGCGAGTTTCACAAGCTGTTCATCGAGACGCGCTACGACACGCGGCGCGGCGCGATCTTCGCGCACAACCACATGTGGGAAGCCGTGCACAGCCCACGCTGGGGACACTGGAACACCGATTTCCCCTATGTGGCGGCGCTGGCGTGCAGCGAACCGGTGCTCTCGGCGCAGGGAGACAAGGCCGCGTTTCTGGGGCGTTACGGCGACTTTCGCGCGCCCGCGGCGCTGGGCGAGGACCTGTGGAAACCACAGTTCGGCCGCCACGCCGACGCCATCGCCGCCCTGCGCTGCGCGGTCGAGCTGCGCGGCGGCGCATCGCACCGGCTGGCGTATGCGCTGGCCGCCGGCGAGTCGCCGACCGAGGTCGAAAAGCTCCTCGACCAGACGGCCCGCTTCGGCGCGGGCGGCGAGACGCACGCCGCCGTCGATCGCCTGCTCGATCTGGTGCGGCAGGGTTGGCAGGAGCGGCTGGCGACGTGCCGCGTCGAGACGCCCGAGCCCAGCCTGGATCATCTGGTCAACGACTGGGTGCGCTACCAGGCGATCAGCGCTCGCATCTGGGGCCGCGCGGGCTATTACCAGCAGAGCGGCGCGTTCGGCTTTCGCGACCAGCTCCAGGATTCGCAGATCTGGCTCCAGATCGACGCGCGCTGCACGCGCGATCAGCTCCGGCTGCACGCGCGGCACCAATTTGCCGACGGCTCGGTCTATCACTGGTGGCACCCGCTCACTGAGCAGGGTCACGTCACGAAGATGACCGACGACCTGCTTTGGCTCGCCTTCGTCGCCGCCAATTACCTTAAGGAAACCGGCGACCTCACCATCCTGCGCGACGAAGCCCCCTTCATCGACGATCCGAAACCCGCGCCGCTCAGCGAACACGTCCGCCGCGCCTTTGAGCGCGTCTTCCGCCGCAGCAGCCCGCGCGGCATCCCCTGCATCGGCGCCGGAGACTGGAACGACGGCCTGAACGCCGTCGGGCTCGAGGAGCGTGGCGAGTCGTTCTGGCTGGCGCACTTTCTAGCCGGGTTGCTGGCCGACTGGGCCGAGATTCACCGCCGCTGCGGAGCGCTCGAAGAAGCCGGGGAGTTCACGCGGCGGCGCGTGGCGCTGATCGCGGCGATCAACGAGCACGGCTGGGACGGGCAGTGGTACATGCGCGCCACGCTCGACGACGGCCGCAAGCTGGGCAGCCGCGAGAACCGCGTCGGACGCGTCTTTCTCAACGCGCAGACCTGGGCCATTCTCAACGACGTCGCGCCGCCCGACCGCGCCGCGCAGTGCCTGGCCGCCGTCCGCGAGCACCTCGTCTCGCCGGCCGGCGCGCTGCTGCTGGCGCCGGCCTTCGACCGCCCCATCCGCGAAATCGGCTACATCACGCGCTACGCGCCCGGCCTGCGGGAGAACGGCGGCGTCTACACGCACGCGGCCACCTGGGCCATCGCCGCCGCCTGCAAGATGCGCGACCGCGAGCTGGTCGGCCGGCTGCTGACCGCCATCAACCCCGCGCTGAAGGACCCCGAAAAGTACTGGGCCGAGCCCTACGTCCTGCCCGGAAACGTCGACGGACCCGACTCCCCGCACCACGGCCGGGCCGGATGGACCTGGTACACCGGTTCGGCTGCCTGGCTGCACCGCGTTGTGACGCACTGGGTGCTCGGCGTGCGGCCGGAGTGGGACGGCCTGCGGATCGACCCCTGCCTGCCGCCCGAATGGCCCCGCGCCGCCATCATCCGCCCCTACCGCGGAAACGCGTACCACGTGCGGATCGAGCGCGGCGACGACCTCCCGCCCGCGACGCCCTGCGAGCTGAGCGTCGACGGCCGCCGGATCGACGGTAACGTCATCGTCCCGGCAGAGCGCACCGGCCGAACGATCGACGTCCGCGCCCGCTGCCGCAGTACGCCCGGGTAGGCCGTATGGCGTTACAGGGGTCCGCTTTGCACGTACGAACCAGAGGATTGACTCGCGACTCTAATCCGATTCTTCCCGCAGGTGCCGAACGTCGCGTGCAATCGTGTGCAGATGATCCAGCGCGCGCGGCGAGATCCGCACGTCAAACACCGCCCGGCTGTCTTCGAAGCGCCGCTCGACCACGTCCGCGAAACGCTCGAGAAAGTCTAGCGCCTTCCCGTCGCCCAGCGGCAACGAGAGCGTCATGTCGCGCTGCTCGCCGCGCATCTGCTCCATCACCGCCGCCAGCAGGCGGTCCAGCCCCTGGCCCGTCCGCGCCGAGATCGGCAGCGCCGCCGGCTCAGCGGCCCGCAGCACCGGCAGCAGCGCCGGATCGGGCAGCGCGTCGATCTTGTTCAGCAGCAGCAGCGTCGGCTTCGACCCCGCGCTCAGCTCTGACAGAACCTGACGAACCGCCGCAATCTGCCGCTCTGCCTCGGCGTTGGAGGCGTCGGCGACGTGCAATAGCATGTCGGCGTGCAGTGCTTCCTCGAGCGTGGCGCGGAACGAGGCCACGAGGTGATGCGGCAGATCGCGCACGAAGCCGACGGTGTCGGAGAGCAGCACATAGCGCCCCCCGCCCAGGTTCCACTTGCGCGTCAGCGTGTCGAGCGTCGCGAACAGGCGGTTCTCGGTCAGCGTGCCGGCTCCGGTCAGCGTGTTCATCAGCGTGCTTTTGCCGGCGTTGGTGTAGCCCACCAGCGACACCGTGAAGAACTCGGCCCGCGCCCGCACTTCGCGCGTCTTGCGGCGATCGATCTCCTCGATCTGCCGGCGGAGCTGCGTGATGCGCTTCTGCACCAGCCGCCGGTCGATTTCGATCTGCCGTTCGCCAGGGCCGCGCGTGCCGATGCCGCCGACGGCGCCGGCGGCTTTTCCGCCGGCCGCGCCGGCGATGCGCTCCAGGTGCGTCCACATGCCGCGCAGGCGCGGCGCGGTGTACTGAAGCTGAGCCAGCTCGACTTGCAGCTTGGCCTCGTACGTCCTGGCCCGCGAGGCGAAGATGTCCAGGATGATCTCGCTGCGATCGAGCACCTTGCGGTTCGTGGCTTTCTCGAGCTCGCGAATCTGCGACGGCGACAGGTCGTTGTTGAAGATCACCACGTCGGCGTCGTAGCCGTCGGCCTTCTGCCGGATTTCCTCGACCTTGCCCTTGCCGACGTACGTCGCCGGGTTGATCCGCGTGCGGCGCTGCGTGACGCGCCCGACCACCTCCGCCCCCGCCGATTCGGCCAACTCGGCCAGTTCGGCCAGCGGGTCAGACTCGAGCCGCTCGCCGTCCATGAGCACGCCCACGAGCAACGCCCGCTCGCGCCCGACCGACAGGTTTTCACGCATCACTTGCGACAAGTCTGCCTTACCCATTCGCCCAGCGAGACCGACCCCGCTACCCATGCAAGTATATCGGAACGGCCCTGCCAGGCCACGCGACGGCGTGCTGGCGTGCTGGCGGCCGCGCACGGGCTGGGCCCGGTTCTAGACGAGTGGGCAGCATGCTACAATGCGGGGCGTATTTCGAGCGCCATCGTTGCCAAACTCAAGTCTGACCACACATGTATCGTTGCTCTCGCGCCTGCGCGACACGTCCAATCACCGCGCCTGGTCCGAATTCCAGCACCGCTACCAGGAGCTGCTCGGCCGCTACTGCCGCCGGCGCGGGCTTCAGGCCGCCGACGCCGAAGACGTAGTCCAGACCGTATTTATGAACCTGTCGAAGTCGCTGCCGCAGTTCGTCTACGATCCAAACCGCGGCCGATTCCGCGATTATCTCTACCGCTGCACGAAAAACGCGCTGGCCGAGTGGTCCAGGCGTCGAAATCTCCGTCCCGAGGCGCTAGATACGAGTGCCGTCGCCGCGGCGGACGACCCGGCCGACACGACGCTCTGGCGGGATGAATGGGTGGCGCACCACTATCGACTCGCATTCGAGCGCATCCGGACTGACTTTGACGCTCGAAACGTCGAGATCTTTGAGCGCAATCTTAATGGCGAGTCGATCGCCGAACTGGCACGCGCCTACCAGGTCAATGAAGACGCCATCTACGCCACGCGCCGCCGCATCCGCACGCGGCTCCAGGAACTGATCGCAGCGCAGGTGCAGGAGGAGGACCAGATCGATGGCGACGGAAGCCGGCCGAAGCCCGTCGCTTGATCCGCGGCTCGACGCGCTTTTCGGCTTCGACCGGGACGACGAGGACTGGCTGCGGACGGTTCGTGACCGCCGCGCCGAGCCCTCGCTTGGGCGGGTCGGTCCGTACGAACTGATCGAAGTGCTCGGCCGCGGCGGCCAGGGCGTGGTGTACCGCGCCCG
This sequence comes from Phycisphaerae bacterium, assembly GCA_022072445.1. Lineage (GTDB taxonomy): Bacteria > Planctomycetota > Phycisphaerae > UBA1845 > Fen-1342 > JAJVHV01. The sequence goes on from JAJVHV010000039.1 coordinate 30,812, forward strand.
GCAGCCCGGCACCGGGCGCGAGGTCGCGATCAAGCGCATCAGCGCGGGGCTCTTCGCGTCGCCGGAATCGCGGGCCCGCTTCGAACGCGAGATCGAGGCCGTCGCGACCCTCGACCACCCCAACATCGTCGCCGTCTACGGCGCCGAAGTGATCGACGACCAGCCGCTGCTGGTCATGCAGGCCATCGCCGGCCTGCCCTTTGACCGCTGGGCGGCGCTGGCCGGCCAGCGCCGCCCGCGGCGCGAGATCCTGGGCGTCTTCGTGCTGGTCTGCGACGCCATCCAGCACGCCCATCAGCGCGGCGTGATCCATCGCGACATCAAGCCCTCCAACATCCTGGTCGATTCGCACGGCCGTCCGCACGTGCTGGACTTCGGCCTGGCGCGGCTCGAACGGGCGACGCCCGCCGCCGCCACCCTGACGCAGACCGGCGGCTTCCTCGGCACGCCGGCCTACGCCGCCCCGGAGCAGCTGCGCGGACTGGTCCGCGAGATCGACGTGCGCTCCGACGTGTACGCGCTCGGCGCCGTGCTGTACGAAGCGCTCTGATCGCGGCGACGGCGACCAGCACGTCGCTCTACTTTCGGGCCGAGCGCGAACGCGTGCGCGCCGACGAGATGCGCGCCGCGGAGTCGGCGCGGCTCGCTGATGCGAATCGCGCGCGGATGCACGAGCGCCGCGCCGCGGCCCGCGCCGACGCGGCCGACAAGTTGATCGACGACATGCTGAGTCACTCGCTGCAGACCGGGCAGCGGCCGCGCGAGTCGATCACCTTTCGCGAGATTCTCGACACGGCATCGAACGAGCTTGACACCGGCCAGCGCGCCTACGAGCCGGAGGTGGCGGCCTACGTTCGCATGAAGGTCGGAAACCTGTACACGCAGCTCGGGCTGCTGATGCTCGCCGAGCCGCACTTCCGCAAGGCACTGGAGCTGCGGCGCGAAGCGCTGGGTGAGCAACACATGGACACCGTGGAAACGATGGAAAAGCTCGGGCGCTGCTACCGAGACCTCGGCATGCTGGATCAGGCCGCCGACCTGATGGAACGCGCCCTGCGGACGCGAATCGAAATGGCCGGAAGCAAGTACGACGGCTTTATCGCCGTCGGACTCAACAGCCTCGCCATGCTCAAGCGTCGCCAGATAAAATTCGACGAGGCTGCCGAGCTCTATGTCGAAGCCCTGGACGTCTACCGCACGCTCTTCGGGCCCGACGACCGGAATCTGCCGGTCGTGCTGGGCAACCTCGGCGTGGTCTACCTTTCGAGCGGCAACCGGTCCGAAGCCGCGCGCGTGCTGCGCGAAGCCCTCGACCTCATCATGTCGGCTCAGGGAGAGTTCGCCGAGCAGAACCCAAGCATGCTCACCAACCTGGCGCACGCCGTCGATGACCCGGCCGAAGCCGAACTCCTTACGCGCCACGCCATCGCGATCATCGAGCACAATCTCGGTTCCGAGCACCCGGCTCTGGCTATCCCGTGCCAGCGACTTGCCGGATTGATCGGCGGCACCGAAGGTGATCAGTTGTACCGCCGGGCCATTGAGTTGCTTCGCCGCTCCGGAAAAGCCGCGGACGTGTCGACGGTGATGGGCAACTATGCCGGGTTGCTTGAACGTGCGGGGCGCACGGACGAGGCCGAAGCGGCCATGCGCGAGGCGCTCCAGATCGCCGAGCAGCGCCTCGCGCCCAACGCCGAAGCCACGCTGAACTGGCGCACGCGGCTCGGCCGCATGCTCGTCGGCGCCGACTGCCTCGACGAGGCCGAGAAACTGCTGCTCGCCGCCGAGAGCGCCCTGGCGTCGACTCGCCGCCCGGGCGACGAGTTCCTTTCCGCGGCACGCAAAGCACTCGTTCAGCTTTACGACCGCCGCAACGCGCTGCACCCATCGGCTGCCAGCGCCGCCGCTGCCGATTACTGGCGCAGCCGGCTGACGGCCACGACCCAGCCGAGCCTTCCTTCGAGCACGAACTGACGACGTGGCGCCGCTCGCCGAATCGCCCCTCTGGCGGCCGCCGAGAGCGAGGCCTCGCCGAGCGAATCGCCGTTTTCGTCCGGTTCGTGGCACACAGCGTGCTTGGCATGTCTGGCCGATAGTCGGCGACGCCGGCTCCTCATTTCCGCCGGCTCGCACGGCGCGATCAAAGGAGCCAGCCATGAACGGCAGTGCATTTACTCGCCGGGGGAGTTGGACCGTCGCAGCCGCGGTGTCCGCGATTTCTCTCGCTTCACTTCTTTCAGAAACCGCTCTCGGAAAACCCCAGTTCCGCCGCGAGTTCTTCACCGCCTATCCGCAAGCCGTCGGCACCCGCCTCGACCTGCGCCTCGACGCCAGCCAGCACTGCGGAGTTTGCCACTATGACTTCAATGGAGGCGGTCCGCGCAACCCCTATGGCATCGCGGTAGAAGGCACCAACAAGTCTGCTGCGGCAATTCTCGCACTGGGTGGGTTGGATTCCGACGGCGACGGCTATTCGAGCGACACCGAGATCCTCAATCCGGGCGGCGTCTACTCCAACACACCCACGTTTCCGGGTCTGACGATCGCCAACGTAAACCAGACATCCCACATCCCGCTCAGCGAGTTGATGGATTACCTCACGCCGCTGGTCGATCTCGACACCCAGCCGCCGCAAGTCGAGGTTACCTACCCGGACGGGGGGCAGTCGCTGGCCAGCAGCAGCCTGCAGACCATCACTTGGATCGCGACGGATGACAGCGGCGTGGTCGCCGCGATCGACGTGTTCGTGACCTTCGACGAGGGCGTCAGCTTCGATCCGCTCGCGCTGGGGATGTCGAATACCGGCTCGCTCACCTGGTTCGTTCAAAACCGACCGACCGGCGTGGCCCGCATCCGCGTCGAAGCGCTCGACGCGGCTGGCAATCTCGGAGCCGACGAAGGTGGGGATTTCGCGATCTACTCATCAGCGACGGGCCGTGTACCGACGACGCTGCGCGATTTCGACATGCCCGGCTCACAGCCGCTCGACGTGCTGCCGCTCAACGACCCGGCCGCCTGCCGCTCGTGCCACGGCGACTACAACGCACTGGTCGAACCGCACTTCAATTGGCGCGGCAGCCTGATGGCCAACGCCTCGATCGATCCGCTCTTCCGCGCCGCACTCGACGTCGCCAACGCCGACGCGCCCGAATCGGGCGACCTCTGTCTCCGCTGTCACCTCAGCGCCGGCTGGCTCGGCGGCCGCTCGACGCCCACCAACGGCGCGGCGATGCTCGCTTCGGACGGGACAGGCGTCAATTGCGACCTATGCCACCGCATGCTCGACCCGATCTATGAGCCCGGCGTCAGCCCACCTGGCGATCAGGCCATCCTCGACGAGTTGCGCGACGTTCCAACCACGTTCACATCGGGTCAGTTTGTCGTCGATCCGCTCGGCACGCGCCGCGGACCGTTCAGCGACGCATTGCCCGTGCACTCGATCATCCCGTCGCCTTTCCATCGCGAAGCCGCGCTCTGCGGAACCTGCCACGACGTCAGCAACCCCGTCTTCGTGCGCAACCAGGACGGGACATACAGCCCCAACACGTTCGACCAGCCCGCGGCGGCGTTCGGGTCGCACCAGATCGGCGCGGTCGAGCGAACCTACAGCGAGTGGCTGCTTAGCGCCTTCAATTCCCCGCAAGGTATCTACGCGCCCGAGTTCGGCGGAAACAAGCTCTTCGTCTCCACCTGCCAGGACTGCCACATGCGCGACGTCACCGGCAAGGGCTGTAATGATCCCGCCGCGATCACACGCAACGACCTGCCGCTGCACGACATGACCGGCGGAAGCGTCTGGCTGCCCGGCGTGCTCGACCAGATCGACCCGAACGTCGACGTCGCAGCCCTTCAGGCCGGCGCCGCGCGCGCCAGCTACATGCTCCAGCACGCCGCCGACGTTCACCTGACGCAGCTGCGCGATCGGCTCCGGGTCAAGGTCACCAACAAGAGCGGCCACAAGCTTCCCACGGGCTATCCCGAAGGGCGCCGCATGTGGATCAACGTCAAGTTCCTGGATGCCGGCGCGAATCTCCTGGCCGAATCCGGCGCCTACGACTTCGACACCGCCGAGCTGCTTCATGACCCGCAGATCAAGGTCTACGAGGCGATGCCCGTGATCGGGGAGAACATCGCCGCCGTCGTCGGGCTGCCCGCCGGAACAGAGTTCCACTTCGTGCTCAACAACGCCGTGCTCAAGGACAACCGCATCCCGCCGCTCGGCTTCACCAACGCGGCCTTCGACGCGGTCGGCGCGGCGCCGGTCGGCACCTCGTACGAGGATGGACAGAACTACGACGTCACGCACTATCGAATTCCGGCGGGCGCCGTGCAGGCCACCGTCACGCTCTACTATCAGTCCACCAGCCGCGAGTTCGTCGAGTTCCTGCGCGATAACGGCATTCCGGGCGGCGCCGGCGACGCGCTCTACCAGCTCTGGCTGAACAATGGAAAGTGCCCGCCGGAAGAGATGACCGTGGCGCCGTTGCCGCTCTCGGCGATTGTCGATCACGGGTCCGAAGACGCGGTGACGGCCGAATCGGTGCGTCGACTGCCTTAGCTGGAGCTGGGGTGGTACAGGCTCACGGCACTCCGGCCCAGACAACATCGTCCGCGTCGTCGCCGACTTCCGACACCACCAGTTCATCCGCTTCGTGCGGAGCGCTGGCCAGCGCCGCGGACACGACTTGCCGCAGCTGCGCCAGCGACAGGTTCTTACCCGGGCACTCGGTCGCGTGCGTGATGTGCCCGTGGCCATACACCTGCGAAGCACCGATCCCGGTCTCTTTCGTCAGGAACCGGACGAGTGTCTGGAGCGATTTGACCTGCTTGGCCGTCGGCCGAGTCCGGTTCAGATTCCCGATCAGGCAGATGCCGATCCCGTGATCGTTGAAGAACCCTTTCGGCCGCCAGGCCCCGAAGAACATCCCGCCCTTCTTCGTCGCGCAATGCGCTCCCGGCTGCTGCCGCGACCAGCGCGGACCGACGTACACCTGCCCATCCGGATAATTCACGCCGTTGCCGATCACAAAGTGATAGCCCAGACCATTCTCCCAGCCACGCAGCAGGTGATAGCGGTGCATGCTGTCCGGCGTATCGCTCGCGTTCGCCGAATGATGCACCACGATGGTCTTCCAATTCTTGCGCACAATCCCCCTCGCCGGCATCCAGCCCGACGGCCCCTTGGCGCTCAGCGGAACGGGTTCGCGCTCCGGCGTCGTGACCGGCGGAGGCGGCGGCGCCGGCTTCGGCGCCTGGCGCGCCCCGACGTACGGTTCGGGCAGCGGCTGATATCGCACAGCCTCGTCGCCGCATCCCGTCAACACGCAGATCATCCACGTCGCGCTCAGAGCGATGCAGCCGCCCGGCGCAAGACACCGCGAAATCCGTTTCATCCGATCGTCTCCCACTCGAAATGGGTGGGACAGGCCTCCTGCCTGCCCGCTGCCGCAACACCGTTCCAGCCGCCAGAAGTTCGTATTCTAACCCCCTTTCCGCCGCTGTCGAACCTGTGTGGCACTGTGTGGCACAGCCGCCCCGGCTGTGCGCAGGTGTGGAGAGCCGCCGCCCTCGGCTGCATGCAGGTGTGGAGAGCCGCCGCCCTCGGCTGCATGCAGGTGTGGAGAGCCGCCGCCCTCGGCTGCACTCCCCTCGGCTGCCCCGCCCCAACCGAGCCGTCGTGTCGCCACGCCGGTTGATTTCTAGCCCCATACCAGCCAGCGTGACCTCACGCCGGCTGATTTCGAACACTGCGCACTCGCGTGACTCAGACCCAACCGACGCGCCAACCGGGCTGTGGACAGCCCGGTTCGAACTCACCCGCCCCCATGCTCCAGGTAGCGCGCCGTCAAGAGCACGAAAATCGGCGGATCCTGCTCATTCTGCGGCAGCGGAATGATCGCTGCCTGCCCGCGCTCGAGCGTGAGCCCCAGCGTGGTCTCGCGCGCGTCCATGATCGGGCGCCCCACGTCCAGCGGCACGTCGGCGATCGCCTCGCGCGACGTGACCCGCGTCACGCGCAGTCGGATCTCGCTGAAACGCACGCTTGCCTCGTCCCCACGCTCAACCTTCACGTTGACCGTCGCGCCCTCGGGCGTCTCGTTCGCGTAGCGCAGGATCAGCGATCCGTCGTCCCGCTTCTCCAGGTACGGCACCGGCCGCCCCACCGACACGCACGCCTGCTGGCCCACCAGCACGATGATGCGCGGCGACGTCAGCACCTTCCACGGCGCGTCACCGCCGGCGGGTGTTGTCTCCAGCCGGCCGTTGGCGTACGCGAGTCGGAAGTCGCGCTCGCGAATCTCGAACTTGTCGATCGCCACCTGCCGCGCCAGGCCGTCGGTGCGCCGTCGCCCGGACGGCCCGGTGGGAAAGTGCTCCGGCATTTCGCGGGCGATCTGCTCGATGTCCATCGGCAGCTTGCTGCGGTCAAACCCCGCCTCGAACGTTACAAAGTACATCTCCACCGCTGCCGCCGGCTCAACCGCCGCGCCGCCGCCGCCCGGCACCACGCCTGCACCGTTTCCGCCGCCCAGAACCGCTGCCACCGCCAGAATCCACGTCATTCGTCACCTCGCGTCGAGAGGACTGTCCACCGCGCCGCCGACAGCTCGTTCGTCGGCGGCGAACCAAACAGACTGGCGTCCACCGCCACAATCACCGGTGCCGCAGCCGGTGCCGCCGATGGGCCCGCCGGGGCCGGAACCGCGCGGCGAAGCGCCGGAGCACTCGCCACGCCGCCCGCAAAACTCAGCACCACGCAGGCCGCCGCCTGCCAGACCGACATCCGCACACGCCGGCGCGGCCGCGCCCGCCGCAGCCGGCTCAGCAGTTTCGCTTCCGCCGCCGCACCCAGTTCGCGCCGCGGCAGGTGCCGCAGCATCTCTTCCATTGGTGATGTCTCATTCATGGACGATGTCTCGCTTGTTCGATCGTCGGCCTGGCGCCGCCGGTCGGCGTATCGCGCGCCGCCTCCGCCGACTGCAATAGGACGCGAAGCCTCGCCAGCCCACGCGAATAATCGCTCGCAACGGTCCCGATCGGCCGCGCCAGGATCTCCGCCGCGTCCGCAAACGTCACGCCGCAGAATATTCGCAGCACGATCGCCTCATGCTGCTCCTGCGGCAGGGCGGCCAGCGCCGCGCGGGCCGCGGCGATCTGCTCGGCACGATCCGGCTCGGGCGCGTCCGCCAGGTACGCCGGCTCGACCGCCGCCCCGAGCCCGCCGCCGCGCGACGCCCGGCGGCGCCGGCAGTCGATCGCCGCGTTGCGCAGGCAGCGCAGCACGAACGCCCGCTGGTCGAGCACGGCGATCCGCTCGCGGACCAGCCGCAGCAGCACGTCCTGTAACACGTCGGCCGCGTCGGCGGCGTCGCCCGTCAGCGCCAGCGCATACGCCGTCAGCGACGGCCGATGCTCCAGGTAGAACCTGGCCCACGCCTCGCCCGCATGCCCGACTTCGCCATCTGCCGCGTCGAAGCTCAACGCACCCTCGCCAGCGCCGCCTGCTATCAGACTAGACGCCCCGCGCCCCCGAGCTATGCAGGCGGTTTGTTCCGCGAGGTCTTGCGCACGGCGCGGTCTTTGCGCCCCCGCCGGCGCGGCCCACCCCGCCGCGCCCCCTCGCCATCGTCCGCATCGAAGTGAATCGCGGCCATCATCTCCGCCACGTTCTCGAACCGGCTGGTGAACTCTACAATCTGCTTGAGCGCCTCGCGCAGTCCCGCACTGTGATCCGCCTGCTCGAGATCCAGAAACGTGTGCACGTTGTGATTGAAGTCGTTCGACTCGCTGGCGTCGAGATGCTCGATCTCGCCGGGCACGTCGTTCATCTGAAACATCGCTTCCAGCATGACGTCCCACGCCTCGGCGAGCTGCGGATGCGGGGCGCGACCGTTGGCAAAGCACCACTGCCGCACGGCACCCAGGCCGGCAACCCGCATCTGTTCGCACATCCACTCGAAGTCGGCATCACCCTCGTCCACTTCGCACGCCACTTCCTCGAACTCCACGTCCGGCCGTGCCAGAAACGCCCGCACGTCGCCGTCCTGCAAGCGCGCTTGCAGATCCTCCCGCGAGCCGACAAAACGCAGCTTCCCGTCCAACCCGAATTCCGAAAGGTCCGCCGCCGCCTCGTCGTCATCGTCGACCTCGAGCAGCGCCGTCCAGCACTCATACCGCGGCGGAAGATTGAAACCATTCTGCAGCGCGAAGCGTATCCCCCGCGCCACGAGTCGCTGCGCCGTCTCCAGATCGATCCGCTGCATTTCGTGGCCCGCCATCGCTTGCGCGCCGACGTAATCGCGCTCGAATTCCCTGACGCTCACGCCCAACCGGCCGAACGCCTGCTTGAGCCCGACGCACCACAAATCGACCAGGAAGCCGAGCACGACGTGTCTCCGCTCGCCCGGCACGCGGCGGAGCACCAGGATGGCGCAAACGCCGGCCTCGTGGAAATCAGCCGTGGCGTAGCATGTCCAGTGACGCTCCGCGTCGGCTCTCGCCGCCGGCGTAAACGGAATCGTCCGCGGCGCCTCCTGGCCAGGCGTGTTCGATTGACCCGACGACTTGCGTGTCCGCGCCATGTGTCCGACTCCTCTCCTCAGCCCGTGCCCAGCGCCGCCAACGCGGCGCGCACCGCGCCGCCGGATCGCGCCAGCAGCGCCTCCGCCGCTTCACGCGGCACACCACCCCGCGCCATCACGATCGCCACCTTCGCCCGACCGCCCGCCGACGCCAGCAGCTCCGCCGCCCGCAGGCGCGGAACCTCGGCGGCGTCCATCACGATCCGCACCGCCCGGTCGCCAAGCTTCGCGCACCGCGCCGCGTCCACGTCCACCATCAGATTCTCGAACACTTTCCCCAGCCGCACCATCGCCAGCGTGCTCACGACGTTCAGCACCATCTTCGTCGCGATGCCCGCCTTCAGCCGCGTCGACCCTGTCAGCACCTCCGCGCCCGTCAGCACGCGAATCGATATCTCCGCGCTATCCCCCGCCTGCGGCCGCGGCACACATGCCAGAAACACCGTCCGCGCACCAGCCCGGCAAGCCGCGCGCAGCGCCCCGTGAACAAACGGCGTGGTCCCTCCCGCCGATATCCCGAAGACGGTGTCGTGCTCGCTCAACGCCAACGCATCGACCGCCGCTTCGCCCGCACCGGCGTCGTCCTCCGCACCCTCAATGCTTCGCGACATCGCCGCCTCACCCCCGGCGATCACACCCTGCACCATGCTCGGGTCAGACAGAAACGTCGGCGGACACTCCGCCGCGTCCAGCACCCCCAACCGTCCGCTCGTTCCCGCCCCGACGTAGATCAGCCGCCCCGCCTGCCGCAGTCCGGCGACGATCACGTCGATCGCCGCCACGATCTCCGCCTTCGCCGCCGCGATCGCCGCCGGGAGCCCGACGTAATCCTGCACCATCAGGTCGAACGCGTCTTCGGCCGCCATTGCGTCAATCTCGCGCGACGCAGCGTGACGCTGCTCGGTCAGCAGGTGTCCGCGATCCGGCATTTCCGGTGCGTGCTTCACGTCATCTCCCATCGCCGGCCTTGATGTGCCCGCGGAGCGCGCGCGGTAGCGCTTCGGCCACGTCGCGCGCCAGATAACCCACCGGTCCGCTCGTCTCCGCCACCAGGTCTGCCGCCTGGCCATGCACGCACACGCCCAGACACGCGGCCTGGAACGCCCCCAGCCCCTGCCCGACCAGCGCCGCGATCAGCCCCGTCAGCACGTCTCCCATTCCGCCCGTCGCCATCCCCGAATTGCCGCTCGAATTCGCATATGTGCTGCGGCCATCGCACACCACCGTGTGGCGACCCTTCAGCACCGTCACCGCCGATGTCAGCCGCGCCACTTCCGTCGCCACCAGCACACGCGTCGCGTGATCCACCGGCCGAATCTCAACCAGCCCCGCCCCACCACGCAGCCGCGCCATCTCGCCTGGATGCGGCGTCAGAATCGTCGCCGCATCGCGCCCCGACCACCAGGTCGGCTGTTCGGCGACGGCGTTCAGACCGTCCGCATCGAGCACGAGCGGTTTCTGCACGCACGAAAGCACGCCCAGCACGACGCGCGACTGCTCCTCGCCCGTTCCCAGCCCCGGCCCCAGCGCCACCACGTCTGCCCAGCTCAGACCCTCCAGCAGCGCCGGCAATGCGCCAAACGCGATCCGCCCCGCGCCATCTTCCGCCAGCGGGCTCACCATCGCGCACGGCTCGGCCGCCGCCACGATCGCGTGCGCCGACGCCGGCGCGAACACGCGCACCAGCCCCGCTCCGCCCCGCAGCGCGCCGCGCGCCGCCAGGATCGCCGCCCCCGGCATATCTCGCGAACCCGCCACGACCGCCACCCGGCCGACCTCGCCCTTGTGCGTCTCGGGAGCTCGCGCCGGCAGACGCGGAAGCTCGAACGCGTGCCGCGGCGACCCCGACGAAACCTCAGCCATGGTGCCCCTCCCGCGCGCCGCCGGTCGCCGGCGTCGCGCGACCCGCCGCGCCCGTCGCCGCATTCGTCGGTGCCGGCGCACCATCAGTCGCTGCCGTCGGACGCGCCGTGCAGCGTTGCGCCGTCCGCGCGATCCGACACGCCTGAAACGCGGCCCCGAACCCGTTGTCGATGTTCACCACCGACACGCCCGCCGCGCAACTGTTCAGCATCGCCAGCAGCGCCGCGAGCCCGCCGAAGCTCGCCCCATAACCCACGCTGGTCGGCACCGCGATGACCGGAACGTCGACCAACCCGCCCACCACACTCGCCAGCGCCCCCTCCATCCCCGCCACCACCACCAGCGCCCGCGCCGCGCGCAGCTCTTCCACGTGCCCCAGCAGCCGATGCAGCCCCGCCACTCCCACGTCGTAATACGTCCGCACCGTCGCCGACATCAGCTCCGCCGTGACGCGCGCTTCCTCGGCGACCGGGAGGTCGCTGGTGCCGGCGCACAGGATTCCGATAATCCCCGGTTCGGACGGCCGCTGCGTCTGCCGCAGCGCGACCGTCCGCGCCACCGGCTCATGTCGGGCCTGCGGAAACCGCGCGACCAGCGCTGTCGCAGCGTCCGATTCGACCCGCGTCGCCAGCACGTCGTGCCCGCCCGCCGCCAGCGTCGCGAAAATCGAGCAGATCTGCTCGTTTGTCTTGCCCTGTCCGAATATGACTTCGGGAAACCCGCAACGCAGCGAACGATGATGATCGACCCGCGCGAAACCCAGGTCCTCAAACGGCAGCGTCTGCATCCGCCGCAGCGCGTCGTCGACGCCGACGCGGCCGCTGCGCAGGTCCTGTAGAAGGTTGTGGAGGCGCTCGTGGTTCACGGACGTCGACCTGCGTGGAGTTTTTCAGGGGCTCGGACTAGAATCCGATAAATCAAGGGTAACCGAAGGACCGCGGATGAACAAAGCCCGATCTTCGCCACAACTGGAGACCGTCGAGCCGCTCGGGAAACGCGTGCTCATCCGCAAGGATGAGGACAAGAAGGCCACCAAGGGCGGGATCCAGCTTCCCGATAACATCGAAATCCCGACGATCACGGGGCGCGTTGTGGCGGTGTCGGCGCTGGTGGAGAACGACGACGACTATCCGATCCGCCAGTACGACCGCGTGCTGTTCAACCCCAAGCACGCCATTCCGGTCGATTTCGAGGGCGATAACCGGCTGTACGTCGTGCCGGTCGAAGACGTGGTGGCAGTTTTTCGCAAACCAGCGGAATAATCGGCGGCGGGCCGACGTCGAACTGGTCAAACGGACACGCTCGGAGAACCATCCATGAGTCGCGTGTTTCACTCCCGCGTCGCGCGGTGCGTGCCGGCGGCGGTGCTGCTCTGCTGCTGCGCCGGCGTCGCGACGGCGCAGAAGGGCATCGACTGGTCGCGGAACGTCGAGGCGTCGATCGCCGAATCGAAGCGCACGCTCAAGCCGCTGATGATGTTCGTCGAGGGGTCGATCGACGAGCGCGACGATCGCACCAGCGACGAGCGGCGGAAGGCGTTCATGGACCCGCGCGTGCTGTACGTCGCGCAGCGCTACATCCCGGTGCGGGCCGACCGCAGCGTGAGCAAGTATCGCGGCATGTTCGACAAGCTGGGCGTCGACGTGAACGCCAACCTGATGATCGTGTTCGTGTCGCCGAAGGGAGACAAGCTCGACGACTTCTACGCGCTGCATCAGGCGGATTCGTTCGCGCAGAAGATGGCGCTGGTGTACCGCGTTTATCGCAAGAAAGTGCTCGAAGACGACCTGGCGCCGGTCTTCAACGACGAAAAGGCCAGCGCGGCGGACCTCAAGAAAGCGCTGGGCATCATCGAAGCGCTCGCGATCCTGGAAGCCGACCAGCTCGTCATCAAGACGCTCGACCGGCGGAACGTGGGAGAGGACGTGGCCGAAAAGGGCATCGCGGCGCTGGGCGCCATCTCGACGACGCCGGCCGTCGAGCGGCTGCTGAACGAAGCGGCGGGCGCCTCGGTCAAGCGCGCACGACAAGCCGCCGACGCTTTGGAGCGCTGCACGCCCGCGGCCGCCGAGGACGTGCTGGTCAAGGCGCTGGACGAGACGAAGATCGACGCGCGGTTCGTGGCGGCGTACAAGGCCATCGCCAAGGTCACCAAGCTGAGCAACGCGAAGCCCGACAAGTTCTGGGAAGGCGACAACGAGAAAGTGAAACGCGACGAAATCCGCCGCGCCGCGGATCACGTCGAAAAACGCGCCGCGGACTGGCGAAGGAAGTTCGATGAATATCGTTGACCTGCGGAGCGACACGGTCACGCGGCCGTCGCCGGAGATGCGCCGCGCGATCGCCGAGGCCGAGGTGGGCGACGACGTGCTGGGCGACGACCCGACCGTGCTGCGCTTGCAGGAGCGCGTGGCGGCGATGTTCGAGAAGCCGGCGGCGCTGTTCGTGCCGAGCGGGTCGATGGCCAACCAGGTGGCGATTCGCGCGGCGACCGAGCCGGGCGACGAGATCATTTGCGACGTCACGACGCACAGCTACAACTACGAGGCGGGCGGGCCGGCAGCGCTGGCGGGCTGTAGCATGGCCTTCATCCCCGGACCGCGCGGCATCTTCGCCGCGGCCGACGTGGCCGCCTGCCTGCGGCCGCGCAACAGCCACTTCCCCCAGTCGAAGATGGTGATCGTCGAGAACACCAACAATCGCGGCGGCGGCAGCATCTGGCCGCTGGAGCGGGTCGCCGACATTCAGAAGATCGCCGCCGAACAGCGGCTGCATCTGCACATGGACGGCGCGCGGCTGATGAACGCGTGCGTCGCGGCGCGGCGCAAGCCGAGCGACTACACCCGGCTGGTCGACAGCGTCTCGATGTGCTTTTCGAAGGGACTCGGCGCGCCGATCGGCTCGATCCTGGCCGGCAGCAAGCCGTTCGTCGAGCGGGCGCACCGCTTCCGCAAGATGTTCGGCGGCGGGATGCGGCAGGTGGGGATTCTGGCGGCGGCGGCGATCTACGCGCTGGATCACAATGTCGAGCGTCTCGCAGAAGATCATCGCCACGCTCAGCAGCTTGCCGAAGCGATCGCGGCCCTGCCGGGGCTGCGGCTCGACCCGCGCGACGTCGAGACCAACATCGTGATCTTCGAAATCGAGCCGCGGCTGGGCACGGCGGAGCAATTCGTCGGACGGCTGCGCGAGCGCGGGGTGTGGATGTTCGCAACCGGCCCGACCAAGGTGCGGGCCGTCACGCATCTCGACGTCTCCGGCGAGCAGATCAGCCGCGCGATCGAGGCGTTTCGCGAATTGTGCCACGGGTAGTGCCCGAGCCGCGAGAGGTGTCTGTGCCACGGGTAGTGCCCGAGCCGCGAGAGGTGTCTGAGCCGCGAGAGGTGTCTGAGCCGCGAGAGGTGTCTGAGCCGCGCCCGTCAGGAAGCGGTTTCTTAGCCCAGCCGGTGGATCGACCGTACTCGAATCGCGCTTGCGCCAGGCCACGAAACCGCTCGCTGACGCTCGCGGCTCGGTTCCGGGCCACGAAACCGCTCGCTGACGCTCGCGGCTCGATTCCGGGCCACGAAACCGCTCGCTGACGCTCGCGGCTCGGTTCCAGGCCACGAAACCGCTCGCTGACGCTCGCGGCTCGGTTCCGGGCCACGAAACCGCTCGCTGACGCTCGCGGCTCGGTTCCGAGCCACGAAACCGCTCGCTGACGCTCGCGGCTCGGTTCCAGGCCACGAAACCGCTCGCTGACGCTCGCGGCTCGATTCCGGGCCACGAAACCGCTCGCTGACGCTCGCGGTTCAGTTCCGGGCCACGAAACCGCTCGCTGACGCTCGCGGCTCGGTTCCGGGCCACGAAACCGCTCGCTGACGCTCGCGGCTCGGTTCCGGGCCACGAAACCGCTCGCTGACGCTCGCGGTTCGGTTCCCCGGGCCACGAAACCGCTCGCTGACGCTCGCGGCTCGGTTCCAGGCCACGAAACCGCTCGCTTAGCCGCCGCTTCCTAACGGGCGCGGATCTGGCGGCTGCGATACCACTGCCGCGCTACCACTGCGCTTCTTCGAACGGGCCGCGCGGAGCAGGGCCGCGGGCCGGGCGGCTCATCGTTTTCAGCACGGCGCCGGCCACCGCCATATCCGCCGGCGACGTGATTTTGAGATTACGCCGATCGGCTTCGACAACGGCGACGGGGTGCCCGCTCAGCTCGACGACCTGTGCGTCGTCGGTCGGCGCGCTGCCGGGCTTCAAGGCGGCATACGCCTCGCAGAGTATCTTCCGTCGAAAAACCTGCGGCGTCTGGGCCTCCCACAAGCCGGCGCGCGGCACGGTCTGGTCGATCACGCCGGCGTCGGAAGCGCGCTTGATCGTGCCGGTGAGCCGCGACGCCAGGATGGCGGCGCCGCTCTTGCCCGCTTCGGCGAAAACGGCGTCAATCCACGAGTCGAGCACGCAGGGGCGGACCGCGTCGTGAACGCAGATCAGCTCGGCCTCGTCGACCACGGCCTGAAGCGCCGCCTGCACCGACGCGTAGCGCTCCTCGCCGCCGCGCACCAGCTTGATGTTCATGAACATCAGATTGGCGGCGTATTTCTCGCGGACGACGTCATAGTCGTCGGGCGCGACGGCCAGAATGACCTGACAGACGTCGGGCCGGCTGATGAAAAGCTCGATGCTGCGGATGAAGATCGGGCGGCCGTCGAGCTGGGCGAACGGTTTCTTCACGTCGCCGCCGAAGCGCTTGCCCGCCCCGGCGGCCGGAATGATCACGGCGACTTTCGACATATCCCGCGTGCACCCTCCCTGGCGTCAACCCCCGTCGAGCACGTCGACGAACGCGTCGACGTCGAAGCCGTTGCTCGATCCGTCGCCGTTCAGGTCGGCGACCAGCAGCGAGCAATCCGGATACGTGGCGTTGTAGGCGTCGGGATCGCTGATGGCAAGCACGAAGCCGTCGACGTCGAAGCCGTTGACCGAGCCGTCGCAATTCATGTCGCCAGCGGCCACGTCGGGCCGCAGCCGCCAGACGAAGAGGCCGCGTTCCAGGTCGCTGCCCAGCACGATGCCGCTGGGCAGAAACGGGTAATTGCCCCACAGGCCGTTGAACGACGGCTGGTCGTCGGTGGGCCAGGTGTCGAACCAGGCCACCTCGACCGGCGCGAGCGGGTTGCTGGCGTCGAAGACGCGCAACCCGCTGCGATAGTTCGCCTCGTAGATGTAATCGCCCTTTACGTACAGGTTGTGGCCGATCGCGGGCGACGAATTCGCGAACGACGGCATCACGACCGGGCTGGTCAGACTCGACACGTCGATCACGATCGTCGTCGTGGCAATGCCGTTCCAGTACTCGTCCAACTCATCATTGATGTACGCATAGCGCCGATCCTCCGACAGCCAGACCTGGTGCGAATAACCAGCCGGCGTCCAGCGCACGCGCTGCGGGTAGAGATTCACGATGTTCTGCTTGTCGGTGACGTCCAGAATGTCGAGTCCCGGATCGGTCCAGCCGCTGTCGTAACCCGAGCAGCAGAACGCGATCTCACGGCCCGCGTACGGACCGTCGGTGTACGAGACGATCAGCGCCTCGTGGATGTAGCGATCGTGCCAGCCGGTGACATACGTCGGATTCGCCGGGTCGGCGAGGCTGTAAATCCGCAGCCCGAGCCCCCCGCCGCCGCAGCGATACAGATAGCCGCTCTGCTCGTTCACGATCACCGTGTGCGTCGCCGTCGTGCCGCCGGTCGTGACTTCGCGCACCAGCGTCAGGCGGTTCGTCGCCGCGTCGATGTTGGCCAGGTCGATGACCTGGATGCCGTTTCCGCCTTCGCTGACCGCATAGGCGTAGTGCTGATAGATCTGCACGTCGTGCCACAGGCTCTGCGGCCCGAGGATCGTCCCCACCAGCACGGGGCTGCGCGGCTGCGTCACCTCGACCACCGCCGTTCCGCTCGACACGCCGATCAGGGCGTACTCTCGGCCGGCCGGGGAGACGTAGCCCCAGCAATCGGCGCCGGAGCTGTTATTGGGCCCCAGTTCGGCGAGCGTCATCCAGCTCAGCAGCTCGACGCCGTACGCGGGGAACAGCGCGCGGCCGTTGCGTCCGTCGCTGCCGTCCCCCTTCCAGCCGACGCCCTGAACCGCGGGCGCGCGGTAGATCACTTTGGGATCGTCGTCGTGGGCGCGGGCGGGACGGGCCAGCAGTGTGATGGATGCAACGATAAGTGCGAGGGTGCGGCACGCTCTGGTCATTGATTCGGCTCCTGGGAATCGACCCGCTGTATCATAGCATCAAGCCTCGACGCGATGCACGCCCCCCATGCCTTGCGGACCGGCACGCCACCGTTTATCGCCCGCAGCGACACTAGCGCGGTTCGCCGGCGAGAATCCGCTGTGCCGGGCTGTCGGCGTTAATCGCAACGGCCCGCTCGGCGGCCTTCACCGCGTCGTCGCGCCGTCCAAGCCGGTCGTAAACGTCGGCGAGCAGCGCCCAGCCGGATTCGCTCTCGGGCCGCTGCTGGACGACCACTTGCAACGGTCGCAGGGCCGACGAATCGTCATGCGCCGCGACGTAGAGCTGCGCCAGCCGCTCGTGGTGGTCGATGTTGAACGGTTCGAGGCGGACAAGCCGTTCCATCCAGGCAACGGCGCGGGCCGGCTCGTTCTGCTCCTGGCAAATCGTCACCAGCCGGTCGAGCGCCTCGGCGTTGTGCGGCTCCTGGCGAATCCAGTCGCGCAGGTAGGGATACGCCAGCTCGTAGTCCAGCACACTCAGATGGGCACGGGCCAGCGCCGCCATCGCCGACGTGCAGCGCGGCGCGATGCGCAGGATCTGCTCGCACACGTCTGCGGCGAATTCGTCGCGATCGGTGTGCAGTGCCAGATCGGCGACGCACCAGAGGGCCACGGGATCATCCGCGCACAGCGACAACAGCGGCCGCGAAAACGTAAACGCCTCTTCCAGCCGCAGCTCGACATCCTGCGGCGTCTCGGGCTCCTCAGACTTGACGGGCGGAAGCAGCGCCGCGGTCAGCACGGCGTCGGGCTGGCGCGGATCGAGCACCAGGGCCTGGTCCGACAGCCGTCGCGCGGCTTCGACGTCGCCGTGAATGCGGCGGAGGGCGGCGAGCATTCCGCGGGCCGCGGCGTCTTTCTCGTCGACGGCGACGCGCGCGGTCAGCTCGGCTTCGGGCGGATAGGGCTCGACCTTGAGGCCCGCGCGGCGGAGTTGCGCGGTGCACCACTCGGCGAAGCGCGCGTCGAACGCGTCCTGATCGAGGGCGAGCACTTCTTTCAGGACGCGCGCTTCGCGCTCGAGTCGTGCGAATTCGCGCAGCAGCCGCGGAATGATCTCGTCGCCCCACGTGGCTCGCAGAAAATCGACCATCAGCCGCGCCTGCGTGTAGGCCCGCGGGCCGCCGTCGGTGCCTTCGGCCCCCAGAAACGCGCCGTTGATCCGCCGCAGCGTCAGCAGGCGCCGCGCGCGGAGGTCGTCGGCGATGCGGACGAGGTCGGTCCAGGCGGACGGCGCCAACTGGTGGCTGCACGCCAGGCCCTCGGTCAGCCAGCGTGGCACGAAGTCGCCGCTCATGTCGAGCGTGACGGTGTGCACGTATTCGTGCCTCAGGACGTCGGGCCACTCGAAGACCGCGCCCGATTTCGGGTTGGGCGAGCGCATCACGACGACCGGTCCGCTCGACGCTCCGACCGTCGCGACCCACGGCCGCCCGCTCAGCCGAATCGCGAGCTGGCCGTAGCTGGGGAAGATCTCGACCAGCGTGCGGCGGGCCGGCGCGTGTCCGAAGACGGCGACGATCTCGTCGTGCGTGCGTTCCAGCCAGTCGGGCACGAACTGCTCGAGCAGCGCGTCCTGCTCGCCGCTGTAACGCAGCACGAAGTGCTCGGTCTCGATCCGCTTCATGGCCTCGAGGCCGTACAGCATGTTGAGCATGTTCACGACGCGCTCGTTGAACGGGTCGGCCAGGCGCGACTCCTTCAACACCGCCCGGGCGCGATCCTCCTGGCCGCGCAGCAGCCAGATGTCGGCCAGCGCGACTTTCAATTCCGCGATGTGCGGCTCGAATTCGACGGCCTGGGCGAGCAGCTCCTCGGCGCGGCGGAAGTGCCGCTGCTGGAGCAGGCAGCTCGCAACCGTCGCATTGACGCGCGCGCTGCGCGGGTTCACCGACGCAGCTTCGCGCAGCCGCTGTTCGGCCAGCTCGGGCTGCTCGGCTTCGTATTCGATTCCCGCGGCCAGGGCCAGCGCATCGAGGTCGCGCGGGTTGGTCTCCAGCACGCGCGCCACCGCCCCGCGCGCGTCGTCGATCGCGCCCTCCGAAAGCCGGATCGCCGCCAGCCGCAACAGCGCGGCGGCGTGCCCCGGGCACATTTCCAGCGCTTTGAGAACCTGGGCGCGGGCCGCGTCGGGCTTTTCGGCGGCGGCGTCGAGGCCGGCCAGGCCGACATAGGCGTCCGCCACGCGCGGGTTGAGCTTGATGACCGTTTCGTAGTCGCCGCGGGCTTCGACGCGGTTGTGCTTGCTGGCCAGCAGCTCGGCCGACGCCAGCGTCGCGATCCAGCGGCGGCGGTCGCTGGAGCGCATCGCCGGTTGGAGTACGGCGTGCAGCACCTCGGTGGTCCGCTCGGCGATGTCCTCGGTGGGTTCGAGCGACAGGAGCAGCAGGCGGCCGCGGGCGGCGTGCACGCGGACGAACGGGTCGTCGGGCAGCGCATCGGCGGCGATGGCGGCGAGCGGACGCAGCACCGCGATGGCCTCGTCGCGCCGGCCCAGGTAGGACAACAGGTCCGCCGATCGCGCGCGGGCCTCGACGTTTCCGGCGTCGAGCGCCAGCGCGGCGCGCCAGGCGTCCAGCGCTGCATCGTAGTCGCCCAGCTCGCGCTGGCAGCGGGCGCGCAGCGTGTGCCAGTTTGCGTCGCGCGCGACGGATCCGGGCAATACCTCGAGCCGCGCCAGCGCGTCGCGCGGCAGACCGCGCTCGACCAGGCACTGTGCCGCGCCCAGCGCCGCTGCCAGCGGATAAGCTTCGGCCACCTGCTCGAAGGACTTCTGCGCCAACTCGAAGAACGATTGATCCAGGCGGCGCTGCGCCTGTGCCAGCCGCGCCTCGGGCGATAGCGCGCTTTCGTCGGACGGGGCCACGTCCTGTCGGGCGACGGCCGCGGCGGATGAAGCCGCGCATGCCGCCAGGGCGCACGTCAGCGCCGCGAGAACGCCGCCCGCGCGCCGCCAGTCGTCGAACGCCATCATGAGTCCGGTCCGCAGATTGATTCACGCACCCCGATCACCGACGACGTTAGTATACTAGGCGTGGACGCCGGCTCGGGTCGAGCCGGCGGCACCGTTCAGAGGAGAGTCACCGTGTCGCACTACATTGCCGAGCCCTGCATCGGCACGAAAGACACCGCCTGCGTCAACGTCTGCCCGGTGGACTGCATCCACCCTCGCAAGGACGAGCCCGACTTCGCTACCGCCGAGATGCTCTACATCGATCCTGAGACGTGCATCGACTGCGGCCTGTGCGTCGATGAGTGCCCGGTCAAGGCCATCTTTCCCGAAGACGACCTGCCCGCGAACTGGAAACACTTCATCGAGAAAAATCGCGCCTATTACCAAGTCGGAAAGGACGCGTGAGACACCCCTGCGCTGACCCGTGCCGGCCCGCGGCGACTGCGCGAGGCGCATCCCAGCCGGAAATCCGCGCCCGCCTCCTCTCGCCCGTGCCCGTGTGCCCAACCCGCTGACACCCCCTTCCGCGACCGGCGCGCCCAAGCCGCGCGATCTGCCCCGCACCATCGGATTCTGGGGCGGGTCGGCGATCATGGTCGGCATCATGATCGGCGGCGGCATCTTCCAGACGCCCACGTCGATCGCGAAGGAGATGGGAAGCCCGTTGCTCATCCTCCTGCTGTGGGTGATTGGCGGGCTGATTTCCTTGTGCGGCGGGCTCACGTACGCCGAACTGGCCACCATGTTCCCGCATTCCGGCGGGGTTTACGTCTTTCTGCGCGAGGGCTTCGGCCGCATGACCGCCTTCGTCTTCGGCTGGACGTACATGCTGGTCACCAAGCCACTGGGGGCCGGCGGCATCGCCATCATCTTCGCCCATCACGTCAACACGCTCTTCGGCACCTCCTGGGACCCGCGCGTCATCACCTGCACCATCCTGATCCTGCTGACCTACGTCAACACGCTCGGAATGCGCACCGGCGGCGGCGTGGCGGTAGCTCTCACGGCGCTCAAGATCGGCGCTCTGGTGGGCATCGTGGTGCTGGCCGTGGCGCTGGGCGCTGGCGACACCCGGAATTTCACCGCCGCACCGCTCGAAAAACCGCTCTTCCTGGCGCTGGCGCCGGTGATGGCGGCAGTGTTGTGGACCTACGACGGCTGGAGCGACGTCGGCGCCATCGCCGGCGAAGTGCGCGACCCGCAGCGCCGGCTGCCGCTCATCTACTTCGGCGGGACGGCGCTGATGATCCTGATCTACGTCGTCGTCAACGCGGTCTACATCTGGTTGGTGCCGCTGAGCGCGATGCGGCCGGTCGACACGGTCGCGCCGCTGGTGATGAAGCGGCTGCTGGGGTCGGTGGGCGAGATCGCGGTCACCGTCGTCGTGCTGATCTCCACACTGGGCTCGACGCACGGCTCGATCATCACCGGCGCGCGCGTCACGTTCGCGCAGGCTGCCGACGGTCTGCTGTTTCGCTGGCTGGCGGCGATCCACCCGGCCTATGCCACGCCGCACCTCTCGCTCTGGTGCCAGTTGGTGCTGTCGTGCATGGCGGTCATTTGGCTGAAGGAGTTTGACGAACTGGCCGGGGGGTTCATCTTCACGATGTGGATTTTTTATGGACTGGCCGGGGCCGCCGTTTTCGTCCTTCGCTGGCGCCGTCCCGATGTGCCTCGGCCCTATCGCTGCTGGGGTTATCCGGTCATTCCGATACTCTTCATCGCCGCCGCCGCGGGCATGACCGTCCTCTCGATGATCGAGAAGCCGCTCACGTGCCTCCTTTGGCTTGCGGTGCTTGCCGCCGGTGCGCCGATCTACTTCCTTTGGGCGCGGCGGCCGGGCGCGGCGCAATTCCGCCCGCCGATGTCCGAGTAGCAGCGGTTGCGCGAAGCGCGCGATCGATGCGTGATGCTGCGCGGGATCCGCGCAGCTCGTTCGCGGCCTGACAGCAACGCGCATCCTTGCGCCCGGAGCAGCCGCGCCACCGCTTCCGCCCCGATTGTTAAGACCTATAGGACATTTTGCCGATGCAGTCGTCACAGGCGGAACGCGACGCCCGAATGTCCCAATCGACTCGTACACAATTTGTCCGCTATCTCGTTGAGCGCCGCGCGCTCACCCCGGACGACGCTGCGCGCGTGCTCGACGAGACGCGGCAGTTCCGCGAGGCGATGGCCGGAGTGGCGTTGCGGCACCATCTGGTCGATCCGCTGCGCATCGACGAGCTGCTTTCGATCGACGCGCGCGATTTTGGCGCAGCCGCGGTGGAGCGAGGCTTTCTGACCGCCGGGCAAGTCGAGCAGATCGAATTCGTGCACGCGCTTCGCGAAGTGGTCGAAGTGGGTGAGATCGTACTCATGGAGGGCATGCTCGATGCGTCCGCGCTGACGCAGGAGCTCGCGGGCTTTCTGTCCGGACGATTCGAACATGCGACAATGTCACCAGGCTCGGAAAGGAGAAGAAGCGGATGTCGCAGTCGCAGTGCGTCGTAGAGCGTATCGAGAGGGCGGATAACCTCCCGTCGCTTCCGGCGGTGGCACTCAAGGTGCTCGAGCTGACACGCAGTGACGACGTGTCGGTCGAGGACCTGGGGCGCGTCATCCAGAACGATCCGGCGCTGGCCAGCAAGCTGCTCAAAGTCGTCAACTCGTCGATGTTCGGCCTGTCACGCGAGGTCGGCTCGATCAAGCAGGCCATGGTCATTCTCGGCCTGCGCACCGTGAAGGTCATGGCCCTGAGCTTCTCGCTGGTCGAGATCGTCCGCGACGACGGCCACCAGCGCGGCTTCGACCTGGAAGCCTACTGGCGCCGCTCGCTGACGACGGCGATCGGCGGACGGCTGCTGGGCAAGCTCGTCCGCCCGGTGATCGCGGAAGAGGCATTCGTCGGCGGGCTGCTGGCCGACATCGGCACGTTCGCCGCCTGGCGCTGCGCGCGGCCCGAATTCGAGCAGGCCGTCAAGCTCGCCGCAAGGTCCGGCACGCCGATCTGGCGGGCCGAGGCCGAAGTTCTCGGGGCCTCGCACGCCGAACTCAGCCGGCGCCTGCTGGCCCGCTGGAACCTGCCGTCGTTGATCGTCGACGCCGTGGCCGTCCATCACGGCGAAGGGCTCGAGCGCCTGACGGGTAACACGCGCGAACTGGGCGGCGTGCTGATGGCGGCGGCGAGCATCGCTGATGCGTTCACCAGCGACAAGCCGGCTGAATGCGTCGCCGCGGCCCGTGCCGAGTGCGTCCGCCTGCTGGGCATCGCGCCCGAGAAGCTCGATGAAATGCTGCTGAGCCTGGACAAGTATGTCCGCGAGACCGCGCGACTGCTTTCCGTGCAGATCGGCGCGACGATCGATTACTCCGCCATCCAGGCTGACGCACTCGCACAATTGGCGCACCTGTCGATGCAGACGCAGATCGAGAATTCGCGTCTCCAGCAGGAGAAGCGGACGATCGAGCAAGCCGCCGCCACCGACGCCCTGACCCGCATCGCGAACCGGGCCGCGTTCGACCAGCGCCTGACCGAGGAACTGGAGAAGGCCTCGCGCGCTGGGCACCAGCTCGGTCTGATCATGATGGATGTCGATCATTTCAAGAAATTCAACGACACGCACGGGCACCGGGCCGGCGACGCCGTCCTGCAGGCCGTCGCCGACACGCTCCGCAAGACCGTCGGAAACGCCGGCATGGTGGCGCGCTACGGCGGCGAGGAATTCGCCGTGATCGTGGCCCATCAGACCATCGAGCAGGTGCAGCAGATGGCCGAGGACCTCCGCAGCGCCATTCAGCGCCAGCCGATCGCGCACGAAGAAAAGCTGCTGCGTGTCACAGCCAGCTTCGGCGGCGCGGTGGCCGCGGGCGCCAAGACGCCGGCCCAGGTGATCGAAGCCGCCGACAAGCTGCTCTACGACGCGAAGCGCAACGGCCGGAACCGCGTGGAGTGCGGCATGTTTCAGGCATGACGCGTACTCTGGCGCGGCTCAGCATCGCGAACGCCCGGCAAGCCGTCAGGCCGGCGACAATCCGGTCGTGCAGCGCCTCGGCGACCGCGGCCCCGCGCGGATCGGAGCAGCCGAACAGCGCGACCGCAAGGCGCTCGAAGGCGCGATAGTCCCACGTCGGCGCGCGGACGATTTCCGTCGCGTCCATCACCCCGTCGCGCTGCTGGTCCGCGAACCGGGCCGACCGCCGGCTCAGCCGGCGCGTCGAGCGCTGGTGATGCAATTCACTCCAGCCGGCGGCCCCAGAACTGGCACATCAATTGCTCGCCTCATCCGTTGACGGGATCAGCGCGCCTTTCAGGCGTTGATCGTCGTCATCGCGATCGCACTTTCCGTCCGGACGGCGGTGGCAACCGCGGGTCTTGCATGAGTGCGCGCGGCGTACGCGCTGTCGGGCTTGCGCGCGTCTGCTGAGGCTCGCCCGCAGCCGTCGGAACGTGTCAGGAAGCAAACGTCCCGGCGCCACTCGGGGTGCGCGCCGGGAAAGACAAGCCGGGGGGAGACGGATGGAGGTACAATCATGTCAACACGTTGGAGACTCAGCCGGGCCGCGATCGGCGCCGGCCTGTGCGGACGCTCGCGACCGCCGCCAGCCTGGCTCAGGAACCGGCCAAGGACGTGGGGCGCTGGGAGCCGAACATGCAGTGGAAGCCGAACCAGAACGGCAACGGCCAATTCCAGGCCGTGCATCTGATCCTGCTGAAAGACGGGCGCGTGCTGGCCATTGAGGGCACCAAGTTCGGCTCGTTTAATCCCGCAACGAACGCCCTGCTCGTACACGGCGAGTTGCCGGTGCAGGGCATCTTCTTCTGCGGCGGCCACGCGCACCTGCCGGACGGCCGCGTGCTGTTTCAGGGCGGCGGCATCGGACCGAGTCAGGCCGGCTGCAACGAGGACGGGTCCAGCATCGACGCCGACTGCGACATCGGCGGCTGCGGTGACCCGAACTGCACACCAACCGAGCAGCACCCCGATGTCTGTTGCGAATCGGGAGACCAGGACCTGGAGTGGCACGCCTACGCCGCGCTCTTCGACTCGACGTACCTGCCGACAACCGAGGACCCTGGTTCGCCGTCGCCGTGGTCGCAGACCGACCCGCTTCCCGATCTTGAGGGGAGCGGCCTGGAGCGGCGCTGGTACCCGACGCTGACGGCGCTGGCGGATGGGACGATGCTGCGGACGGCCGGCAGCTACGACCAGGGCATCGACGAGTTCCGCGGTCAGTATGTGCCTGCGGTCTACGATCCGGCCGCCGCCGCGGGCTCGCGCTGGACGCGGCTGGACGAGTCCACCGCGTTCAAGGTCGTTCACTACTACCCGTTCATGCACCAGATCTCCGACGGCGCGGTCTTCATGGCGGGCGGGCCGTATTTCAATGAGACCAAGAACGAACTGATCCACCTCTTCACCTACACGCTCAACGTCGGCACGGAGACGTGGTGCGGCTGCGACAGCGACGTGCGCTGGAAGGCCGCGGCGCCGGGCGGCTCGGCCTGCATGTTCAGCCAGGACAAAATCGTCAAGGGCGGGACGACGGAGATCTTCGGCAAGCCGTCGCTCAAGAGCGTCGAGTGGATGGACATGTCGCCGGGCGCGACGCATGACTGGCAATTCCTGCCGGAGATGAGAAACGCGCGGCAGTTCTTCTACATGATTCCATTGCCCGATGGGCGCGTGCTGGCGATCGGCGGTTACAACAGCACGTTGCCGGGGCCGGTGCGCAAGCCGGAGTGGATTCGGCCGTTTGCGGACGACGAATGGAAGGAGCTCTCGGATGTCGACGTAGACGCCACACCGGCTGAGCGTCGCGAATACCATTCCGCGGGCGTACTGCTGCCGGATGGGCGCGTCTTCATTGCCGGCGGCCAGTACGGCGGCACGAGCGTGCGCTCGGCGCAGCTCTTCCGCCCGCCGTATCTCTACAACAGCAGCAACCAGTATCTGGACGACGTGGGTGGCCGGCCGGTGATCGATTTTGACGCGACGCCGGACACGATCAGCTACCTGAAGCAGTTCAACATCAACCTCGTGACTAGCGACGCCGGGCTTGTCAGCAAGGTGTGCCTGATCCGTCTGGGCGCGG
>JAJVHV010000037.1:0-9522 GCA_022072445.1 Phycisphaerae bacterium
CGATCCGAAAGCGTCCGGGCGCAGGTTTTGTCACTCCGCGTGCAGGGCCGGGGTCACACAAAACTCGTCCAATCCCTGCTAAACGCCGTCCAACAGGCGGCGTAAAGTGCGAAAGTCGAGCTAAGAACCCAGGATCGAGTTGACCCGCCGTGGCGAACGGCGGCGCGCCGCGGCCAAAGCGGGTCACTCACAGTCGTGCCAGCGCGCCTAATGGGCGACGTTGAATTCCGCCGCCTTGCCGCTGGCGACTTCGATCATCGCCGCCCAGCCGATCGTGCCGAAGCGGCGTAGGGTGCGTCCCTCGACGCACCACACAACCCGCGTCCGAAGGTCGTGCGATGCTACGTAACTCGCCCGAGCCGCGCGCGCTGGAACCGAGCCGCGCGCGCTGGAACCGAGCCGCGCGCGTCAGCAAGCGGTTTCCTGGCCAAGCCGGAGTGCGAGCTGCGGTCGAGGGATTCTCGCGCGGGGCTAAGAAACCGCTCCCTGACGGTCGCGGCTCGGATCGCGGTCGCGGTGCTGGCCGCCGCGCGCCCTGGATCCGAGCCGCGCGGGGGAACCGAGCCGCGCCCTGGAACCGAGCCGCGCGCGTCAGCAAGCGGTTTCCTGGCCAAGCTGGAGTGTGAACTGCGTAGGATGCGTCCCTCGCCGCACCACACAACCCGCGTCCGAAGGTCGTGCGGTGCATCAGGGATGCACCCTACGTGACTTCGTGGCGTCGTGGCTCCGTCGCTACGGGATGTGCGCCTCAGGCAACTTCTGCTTGGGCTGCTTCACCCACGTCGTGTGATAGTCGCCGTCCTCGAGCTGCTGCGCCACCTTCGTGAGCTTCAGCGGCTTGAACGTGTCGCACATCACCGCCAGCTCGTCGGTCCGCTTCACGCCGATGCTGCCCTCATACGCGCCCGGGTGCGGACCGTGCGGCACGCCCGCCGGATGCACGCTGATCGAACCGCCGCCGATCCCGCGCCGGCTGGTGAAGTTGCCGGCGACATAGAGGATGATCTCGTCGCAGTGCACACTGGCGTGACCATACGGGCAGGGGATCGCGTTTTCGTGATAGTCCAGAATCCGCGGCACAAACGAACAGATCACGAATCCATTGCCGGCGAACGTCAGGTGAATCGTCGGCGGCAGGTGAATCAGCCCGGTCTTGGGCTGATAGTCGTGAATCGAGAATGCGCACGGGTAGACAAAACCGTCCCAGCCCGCCACCTCGTAGGGAAAATGCGCGTGCTCGTGCGTCGTCAGCACGTCGTCCTTCTTCACGACCAGACGAAACGGCGCCTTGCCGTGCCGGCTCTCGGAGTAGCTCAGCAGCTCGCTCGGCACGCGAAAGTCGCGATGCGAATACGGCGCGTCCATCGTCAGTTGCCCGGCCCGGTTGCGAAACTGCTTCGGAATGTCCACGAAGCCACGCCCCTCGAACACCATCAGCTCCGCGGCCGGCGAATCCGGCACCAGACGATACGGCACGTTGCGCGGAATGTTGACGTAATCGCCCTCGCGATAGTGCAGCACGCCCATCAGCGACTCGACCACGCCGCCCCCGCGATACGCGTAGTAGCACTCGTCCCCGTCGCCGTTCGAGAAAAAACGCGTCCCGGCTTGCGTCGGTTTCAGCATGCCCACGTGCAGGTCGCTGTTGACGAAGAGCGTCCGGCGGGAGTCGAGAAAGTCTCCGCTGACGCGCAGGTCCTGTGTGCGGACGTGCCGGCGAAGGAGCGGCAGCCCCTCAACCGCCTCGCACGGACAGAAGCCGGGGATGCTGAAGCGCTCGACCGCCGTCTCGTCGGTAGGGGGGGTGCGGTAATACAGAATGGTGAACGTGCCGTCAAAACCCTCGCGCGTCAGGCAATGCTCCATCAGCAGATTGCCGCGCTCGTCCTTGAACACGATGTGCGGTTTCGGCGGGATTTTGCCCAAAGTGTGCCTGTGAATCATTGATCGCTCCGAATCTCAACCCGACGACTTCTCCGCGCCATTCTATCCGCCCGGGCGGGTGCGCAGTCGCTTTACGGCGCCACAAACTCTCCCGCCGCATGCCGCATCGCCAGGTCGATATACGCCTGGGTCGTGAGCGACACATACTGCCGCTCGCGGGCGCTCGTCGCCCGCACGACGCGCCCCGGCACACCCATCACCACACTGCCCGGCGGAACCACCGTACCCGGCACCACCACCGCCCCGGCCGCAATGACGCACTCCTCGCCGATCTCCGCCTCATCCAGGATCACCGACCGGATGCCGATCAGACAGCGCGCCCCGATCCGCCGGCAATGCACGACCGCGTGATGGCCGATCGTCACGTCGTCGCCGATGTCCAGCGGCACGCCGCCATGGCAATGCAGCATGCACAGGTCCTGCACGTTCACGCGCGCCCCCAGCCGGATCGGCGCCACGTCCCCGCGAATCGTCGTGTGATGCCAGATGCTGCAATGCGGCCCAAACGCCACGTCGCCGCTCACCACTGCGTCACTCGCGATCCACACGCGCCGGCCCGCGCACCCGCGGATCGCGTGCGGGCCGGCAGCTGCCACGTCGAACGGCGGCTCAAGCAATCGGGCGTCACAGCGGCGCCACCCGGCCGACGCGTCGAAGACCGCCCACGCGCCGCCCGGCGAGATGATCAGGTGCAGCGCCGGACCGGCGTCGGCCCACACGCTTCCGCTGCGATCCGCCGCCGATGGCTCAAGCGCTCCATCCGGGTGCGAATGGTAATAACCCGCCAGCCGCAGCCCACGCTGCCGTGCCTCCTGCTCCACCCACATCAGGTCCAGCGCGTCGGCGTCGAAGCGCGCCGCCTCGCCCGCCCGGTTGGAGACGGCGATCGCGTTGACCACCGCCTCGCCGCGGGCCAGCAGCGCACCGCAACATTCCCCCGGCGCCGCGAGCCATGCACGAGCCACTGCCGCGTCAAGCACGTGCTGATAGATTTCAAGCCGGCCCATCGAAGCTCCCGCTGACGCGCGCCCGTATCGTCGGCCGCAAACGCACGCGCCTCATGGTACACTCGCCGCCCACAAATGACCCGAATTGCAGGATCTCGCGAATTCGCGCTGGCGTGTCTGCTCTTGCTGATGGTCGTCGCCGTCGGCACGGCCAACACGGGATTTCTTTCCGCCGACAGCCTGGCTCAGACGCTCGTCGAAGCCGCGCCCGTCATCATCATCACCTGCGGCGCGACGCTCCTGATCGTCAGCGGCGAGATCGACATATCGCTCGGCGCGCAGTTGGCTTTCAACGCGGCCCTGCTCGGCTGGCTCGTCGCTCGCGGCTGCCCGCTGCCGCTCGTCGTCGCAGCCGTCGTGCTCTGCGGCGGGCTGCTCGGCCTGTGCAACGGCCTGCTCACCGCGCTGGCCGGCGTGCCGTCCATTCTCACGACGCTGGCGACCATGAGCGTGCTGCGCGGCGGAACCGAGCTAATCATGGGCGGCGAGTGGTTTACCGACCTGCCGCCCGCGCTGCGGTTTCTTGGCGTCGGCGCGCTCGGAGGCGCGCCGCTGCCCGTTCTGGTGACCGCGGTCTGTCTGGCGGCGTCGTGGGCGGTCTTCGTGCGCACTCGATTCGGGCGGCATTTGCGGGCCGTCGGCGCCAGCCCGCGCAACGCCTATCTCGCCGGAATCGTGCCGCACCGCGTCCACCTCGCGGCCTTTGTCACGACCGGCGTCCTCACCGCCGTCGCGACGCTCGTCAGCGTCACGCAGCTCTCGGTCATCGAGTCGGGCGTCGGCGTCGGGCTCGAGCTGCTCGTCATCACCTGCGTGGTCGTCGGCGGCACTCCGATCCAGGGCGGGTCCGGCTCGGTAACCGGAGCGGCCCTGGCCGCGCTCCTGTTCGTCATGCTGCGCAAGATGCTGATCTACGTGAAGCTGGGCGAATCCGCCGTCTACTGGGAACGCACCATCCACGGCCTCTTGATTCTCGCCGCCGTGCTTGCGGCGCGCGCCGCGCCCTCGCGCCGCACCCGGGCGGTCGCCGCATGAAAGTCTCAGGCCCCGCCTTCCGATCGTGGCACGAGCTGCTGCTGGCGACGGTGCTGGTTTTCTTCATGGTCGCCGCCGCGCTCCTCGAACCGCGCTTCGCGTCCGTTCCGGTTCAATTCGAACTGGCGAGCCACTCGTTCGAGATCCTCCTGCTGGCGGTGCCCGCCACGTTCATCATCATCGCCGGCGGCATCGACCTCTCGATCGGCGCCACGATGGCCCTCGTCGCCGTCACGCTCGGAGCGGCCTTTGAGCGCGGCGCGCCGACCGCCGCCGCGATCGTTTTCGCGCTCCTCGTCGGCGCCGCCGCGGGAGGACTCAACGCGCTGGTGATCGTCGCCGCCCGCGTGCATCCGCTGGTCGTCACGCTCGCCAGCATGTCGGCCTACCGCGGTCTGGCCGAGGGCCTGAGCCGCGGCCGCTCGGTCAGCACGTTTCCCGAGTGGTTCTCCTGGCTCGGCCAAGGCAGCGTGGCGCAAATCCCGGTCGCCGGCCTGCTCGCCGCGACAACGTTCGTCGCCGGTGCCGTCACGCTCGCGCGCGGCACGTTCGGCCGGCGGGTCCGCGCGATCGGCTCGGGCGAAACGGCCGCCCGCTACACCGGCGTCGCCGTCGACCGCATCACCAGCCTGCTGTACGTCGCCTCCGGCATCGCCGCCGCGCTGGCCGCCATCCTCTTCGTCGCACGCCGCAACACCGCCAAAGCCGATATCGCCTGGGGAATCGAGCTCGACGTCATCACCGCCGTCATGCTCGGCGGCGCCAGCGTCCGCGGCGGCACCGGCTCGCTGACCGGCACGCTGCTGGGCGTGGCGCTGCTGCACGAGCTGCGCGAGTTCGTCAGTTGGCGCTGGCAGAACGACGAACTCATCCTGATTCTCACCGGCGCTTTGCTCATCGGAGCCATGCTCCTCCGACGCCGGACACGCTGATCGCACGACCGCCGCGCTGGCCAGCGCCACGTGAGCCGACTATCATCCGCGCGCATGTCCACCAGTTCAGCTCGCAGCATCGACTCCTCCGGCGAGAAGCCGCGCTACGCGCGCATCCTGCTCAAGATCAGCGGCGAGGGCTTCGCCGAGCGAAACGGCTTCGGAATTCACCGCGAGTCGCTCATGCGCATCGCCGACGAAATCTGCGGCGTCGCCAAGCTCGGCGTCGAGCTGGCGGTCGTCGTCGGCGGCGGAAACTTCATGCGCGGCTCGTCCTTCGCGCGGGCCCTCGACATCGAGATGGCCACCGCCGACTACATGGGGATGCTGGCCACCGTTCTGAACGCCCTGGCCCTTCAGGAAGCGCTCGAGAAGCACGGCGTCGCGACGCGCGTTCAGAGCGCCCTGATGATCTCGCGCGTCTGCGAACCCTTCATCCGCCGCCGCTGCATCCGCCACCTCGAAAAGGGCCGCGTCGTCATCCTCGCCGCCGGAACCGGCAACCCCTTCGTCACCACCGATTCCTGCGCCGCGCTCCGCGCCGCCGAGATCGGCGCCGGCATCCTCCTCAAAGCGACGAAAGTCGACGGCGTCTACGACGACGACCCGAAAACCAATCCCTCCGCGCGGATTTTCAAGCACATCAGCTACAACGAAGTGATCGATCGACGATTGAAGGTCATGGACGTCAGCGCGATCGACGTCTGCCAGCAGCACAGCGTGCCGATCGTCGTTTTCAACCTCTTCAGCCCGGGAACCATGCGCCGCGTCGTCCTCGGCGAAGACATCGGCACTCGCGTTTCCGCCGACGCATGAACGCGGTACCGCCCGAAGCGTCCCGCGATGTGCCGCCGGCCGACGTGCTCCGCCTTCCGCCGCCGCTCCAGCCCGGCTCGGCCCGCTGGTGGCGACACCAGGCCTGGATGTGGCTATCGGGTCTGCTCGGCAGCCGCTACGACGGCCTCTATCACTTCGAAGTCGTCCGCCCCGGCGTGCTGCTTCGCTGCGGTCAGCCGCGCGTTTCCGAACTGCGCCGCATCCACGACGCATTCGCCCTGCGAACCGTGATCGCCGCCCGCGGCGGCACGCGTCATCCGCTCCGCGGCCAGTGGTTCGCGCGCGAGCGCGACTTCTGCCAACATGCCGGCATCCGCTTCGTGCACATGCCATTCACCGACCAGGCGGCGCCGCCCGCCGACCTCTTCGACCGCTTCATCGACCTGCTGCGCCAGCCCGACTCCGCCCCCGCGCTCGTCCACTGCGAACAGGGCATCCACCGCACCGGCGTGCTCGTCGCCGCCTATCGCGTCGCCCTGGAGCGCGCCGCGCTCAGCGTCGTGCTCAACGAGCTGCATGCCGGAGGGTTCGACCCGGCCGACATGAAACGCGCCGCGCTCCTCGCCGCTTTCCGCGATTGGGCCGCGCGGCACGACAGCGCGGCGGCCTTCGTCAGAAGCCCGACTTGAAGACCACGTCGTCCGACACCATCCGGTAAAGGCTCACCACCCAGCCTTCCTTGATCTCCTCGCCCACTTCCAGTGTACCGTACACCTGCACCAGCACGTCTCCCACGTACTTGATCGGCTTGCCCTCCGCCGATCGCACCGACACCCACTCATTCATCCACGGCGTCACGCCGAAACAGCACATCATCTGATTCGGGCACAGGATGAACGCC
This sequence comes from Phycisphaerae bacterium, assembly GCA_022072445.1. Lineage (GTDB taxonomy): Bacteria > Planctomycetota > Phycisphaerae > UBA1845 > Fen-1342 > JAJVHV01. Next base: position 6,597 of record JAJVHV010000037.1, read on the forward strand.
TTGACGCCTTCCTTGTCCACCACCGTCGGAATCATGAACCCCTGCAGCACGATCTTCTTTCCGTGCAGCCCCTTGATCGCGTCCGGTATCTGCCCGTTCACGTCGACAATCGGCGTCGTCGACGTATTGACCTTCTCAACCTTCGCCGGATCGGGCATCTCGTAGTCGTAGTCCGAGAGCCTCTGGAACGAAATCGGCGAATAGGCCGTCTTGCCCGCCGCGACCTCGGGCTCGGCCGAGAACGCCATCGCGGCCGGCGTCACGACCGCCCCGCCCGCGCCCCGCGGCGCGGCACCGCCGGCGGCGCCCGCGCTGGCCGGCGCCGACTGCGGCACCGCATTCAGCAGCTCTCCCTGCACGAAATCGAGCGAATCCTGCTGCTCAGCACTGGCCGCCGGCGCCGCACCCGTCGCCTCCGAACCGCGCGCCGCCGGCGGCTCGTCCCGCTTGCAGCCGTTCTGGCCCACCAGCAGCGCCGCGATCACCAACACGGCCCACGTGCGCATCGCTGGTCCGACGCCGCAACGATCTCGATCCGGCCCGCATCGCCGCCGTGAAGCATCATTCATGTGCGTGGCCCTCGGGAAATTCGAAACCGATCTCGCTGAACTCCTGCCCGCGGACGTGCAATCGGCCAAGAACGCCGCGAAAGCGCGTCGCGCCAACCAGCGCGGCGCTGCGCCCCGCGAACTGCGACGTGTCGCCCGCCGTCTCGCCTGTCAGCGTGCTGGCGACCGGCTTCAACTCGACCAGCTCGAATTCCGCCGCCGCGCTGCCAGGCTGACTCGCGGCCGCGCGTATCACGCGCAGCGTCAATCGCTCGTCCGCGATGCGCACCGCCTTCTCCGCCTCGCCATCCAGCACGTACGCCGTGATCGCCCCGCGCTCCGCGTCGAGCACCAGTTCCACGAACGCGAAATGCTCCGCCAGCATCACCAGCGTTCCCCCGTGCGGAGCGCGGTGAACGTGCCCCCGCTCCGATTTCCCGCCCTCTTCGGCGGTCGCCATCGCGGCTCCCTCATCCGGCTTCGCGGCCGGCGCGCTCCGCCCGCCGCCGTGGTCGTGCCCCGCTTGCTCATCGTGCGATTGCCGCTCGCACGCGCCGAGCGCCGCAAAAAACGCGCACGTCACCACCGGCACCCACGATCTCGCGCTACGACCACGCATCGTCGGCCACCTCCCGCTAATCCTTCTTCTCGGCCTGGGTCGAGGAGTCCTTGTCCGTATCGCCCTTGCGGGCCTTCTTCTTCTGCTTGGATACGTAGTCCGCCAGCGCCTTGACCGAAGCTTCGGCCAGATCATCCTCGTCGCCCGCCCGGAAGGCCCGGCTCTCGACCTCAACCACCGCGTCGAGCACCAGCCTGGCCGCGTCGCGCGCCTTGACCCGCGCCAGACACTGCGCCCCGCTGAACAGCCCCTTCTTCTTGAAGTACACAACCTCGGTCGCGACCGTCAAACCCGGCGCTCCTCCCGGCAGCTCCTCCGTCACCGCCAGCGAGGCCGCGTCGCCTGCCCGGTCGAATTCCTCCAGCACCACCGGCGGACACAGCTTCTCGCCCAGCGTCGTCGTCGCCGGTTCGAATTTCAGCGACACGTACGGGAGCAGGGTGGCGGCCTCAACGTCATTGACGAGATTGACCTTTCCGTGCGCCCCGCGCACCTCGTAATACGCCTGCTTGATGACTGTCGTGCAGCCACCCGCCGCGAGCGGAGTGAGAAGTACGAAGAACGCCGTCATTCGCTGGAGCATGATCAAGTGTTTCCTGTCGGAGCCTCCGGATGCCGGCACGCTTCCGTGCCCGCGTGCCGGTAAACACATGATAGCACCATCCGCCGCGCGCCACAGCCGCCGCACCGCCGCACCCACGCCATGCCCCGCCCGCCCGGCATTGAGCCGCCGGCCCCCCGCGCCGATAATGCCCGCGCCCCGTCGTCGTCACGTATTGGCGCGGGTCGGCGTCCAACCCATGCACGAGGTCTCCATGGCCAACGAAATCATCGTCGAGCGGATCGAGCAGATCGGCATCGCCCGCCTCAATCGTCCCGAAAAGCTCAACGCACTCAACATCGAGACCATGACGCAGCTCATCGCCGCGCTCGAACGCTTCGACGCCGACGCCGGCATCCGCTGCATGCTCGTCGCCGGCGACGAGCGCGCCTTCGCCGCCGGCGCCGACATCACCGAAATGGCCGACGCCTCGCTCACCGACATGTACTACCGCAACCAGTTCGCACGCTGGGAACGCATCCGCCGCATTCAGAAGCCGATCGTCGCCGCCGTCAGCGGCTACGCCCTCGGCGGCGGCTGCGAGCTGATGATGCACTGCGACATCATCGTCGCCTCCGAAACCGCCCGCTTCGGCCAGCCCGAGATCAACATCGGCATCATGCCCGGCGCCGGCGGCACGCAGCGTCTGACCCGCGCCCTCGGAAAAGCCCGCGCCATGGACCTCGTGCTCACCGGCCGGATGATCAGCGCCCAGGAAGCCTTCGACGCCGGCCTCGTCAGCCGCATCGTCCCGCGCGAACACTTCTTCGAAGAGGCCCTGCGCGTCTGCCACGAACTCTGCACCCGCGCCCCGCTCGCCCTGCGCCTGGCCAAGGAAGCCGTGCTGAAAGCTCACGAAGTCAGCTTGTCAGAAGGATTGGAGTACGAGCGCAAGCTCTTCTACATGCTCTTCGCCACCGACGACCAGCGCGAAGGCATGCGCGCCTTCCTCGAAAAGCGCCCGCCCGTCTTCCGCGGCCGCTAGCATGGGTCGCCTCGGCCCGCCGTGGCAACATAGCGTAGGCCCTCTGTGGCCACGGCCGTAGCGTAGGCCCTCTGTGGCCACGGCCGTAGCGTAGGCCCTCTGTGGCCACGGCCGTAGCGTAGGCCCTCTGTGGCCACGGCCGTAGCGTAGGCCCTCTGTGGCCACGGCCGTAG
>JAJVHV010000037.1:9532-20975 GCA_022072445.1 Phycisphaerae bacterium
TGGCCACGGCCGTAGCGTAGGCCCTCTGTGGCCACGGCCGTAGCGTAGGCCCTCTGTGGCCACGGCCGTAGCGTAGGCCCTCTGTGGCCACGGCCGTAGCGTAGGCCCTCTGTGGCCACGGCCGTAGCGTAGGCCCTCTGTGGCCACGGCCGTAGTGTAGGCCCTCTGTGGCCACGCGGATAAATGGCGAATGTCGAATAGCGAATAACGAATTGGACCGCTCGGCGAATTGTTGGCCGCCATCGCAGTCCAATTCGTTATTCTTAACTCGCTATTCGCTATTATTCATCCATCCCCGGGGGCGGATCGTGCAATTGCACGACCTCATCCAGCGACGTGATCTGCGGGTCGCCGATCAGCGTCCAGCCCTTCTCCGAGTATTCGTACAGCGCCGGACCGACGAACCACGACGCGTCGTCCGTGCCGATCGGAATCCACGCGTGCGCTTCGCCGCGCCGCGCCGCCGGCGCGAAATAGCTCAGCTCGCCCCGATATTCCGCCACCCAGAACTGCCCCGCCGCGGGCCGCTCGACGGTCTCATCCAGCACAACCGGACAGCCGCCCGCGCCCAGCGCGACCAGCGAAACGATGCAACCGAAAATCACGCGACGCCGCGCCATGCCATTCCCCCTCGTGAGTCAAGCCGCCCACACGCGTCAGATTATTCCCCCGCCACCGCCCCGTGGCCACGTCGCACCACCGCTTTTTGCTCCCCGCCGCCTCGCGCCAGCGTCTATCGGACCCGATCGACCGTCCAATCCCGCAAGCCCCGACGCAAGTCGGGGGCCTGCCAAGCTCCGATATTCACGTGCAAACCACGAGGCTTGCACGACTAGGGCCCGATCTTGTCCAGGTCGCCCGGAAGAATCAGCCCACCCAGGCCGTGCCCGCCAGCGCCCAGACCGATCTGCCGCTCAAACGCGCCCATGTCGACGATCGGCGGCGGTCCCACGCCCACATTCGGAGCGAACGGATCGTTCACAAATCGCGACTTGTGCCGGAAATCGTGCGGCAGCTTCTCCAGCAGGTCGGCGTCACCGTCGAGGTCGACCACGTCCGCCGGCACTGCGCTGTTGTCCCCGCTGTCCAGGCAGGGCGATCCGCCGCGCAGCCGCAGATCGTCGTCGGCGGTTCCCGCCACCCCGTCGGCCCCGAGCAGGTCGAAGAACTTCGGATCAAGCGCGGTGTTGCCCGCGCCGCCCAGCACGCCGCCGTAGTTCATGATGCACGAGTAGTTCACGATCGGCGGGATGGCACCGAAAATCTGCGCCAGCTCGTCTTCGCCGGCGGAGTCCGAATTCAGCCAGAAGATCGAGCTGGAAATGATCGGCAAGCTGCCACCGGTGGCGTAGACACCGCCACCCGAATCGCTGGCGCTGTTGTTGATGAAGTCGCAGTTAACGATGTTCACACCGGCGATGAAGTCGGCGGTTAGCCCGCCGCCGAACATCGAGCGGTTTCCGCCGAAGATGCAGTTGACGAACGTGGGGAAGCTGGCCTTGATGATGGCGCCACCGCCGAACGCGGTCGATTCGTTGTCGAGGAAGCGGGTATTGGCAATGAAGCCGTTTCCGTCGAGATACAGGCCGCCGCCCGTGTCGAATCCGTTGACGGAGACGGCCTGGTTGCCGCTCAATTCGCAATCAACCATATACGGCTCGCCGACGCAGTACATGCCGCCGCCCAGCGCGTAGGGCTCCTCGCGGCCCGCCGCCGAGACGTTATTGCGAAACGTGCAGCGCAGCAGCGTCGGGTTACCGAGCGCGAAGAACCCGCCGCCGATCGTCAGATCGACCTCCAGCGACGGCACGCCGTTGCTCGCCGTGCCGGCCAGATTGTCCTCGAACAGGCAGTCGATGAGCGTCGGATCGGCGACAAACGCCGACATCCCGCCGCCCCAGTTCGCGTAGTTGTTGACGAACTTGCAGCGCGTCAGCGTCGGCGCGCCGGCCTCCACCCACAACCCGCCTCCTTCGCCCGGCGTGCCCGGCACGAAGCTGGCCGCGACGTTGTTCTCGAAGGTCAGGTCGCGCAGCGTCGGACTCGCGCCGCTGATGAACATCCCGCCGCCGTGTCGCAGGTCATCCTCCGGCCCTTCGTTGGCGTTGCCGGCGGTGATCACGAATCCGTCCAGGATGGCACTTTCGTCCACGCCGATCGCGCTGACGACGTGCAGTGCGTTGTCGTCGATGTTCGTCAGATTCGGGCCGTCGTCGCCGTCAAGATCGCCCGAAAGAACGACCTTGTGAACCAGCGTGTTCCGCTCCTCCCGCAGCACTTCGATCGCCGCGAAGCCGCCGAAGATCCGCACGCCCGACTTGAGCGCGAAGGTCGCCGCGCGCGGCTCGCCGACCGGCTTGCGCGGCTTGTAGTTCCCTTCGGCCACCCAGATTTCCTCGCCCGGGCCGGCGTCGTCCAGCGCGTCGTCGAATTTCTTGTACGCGTCGTTCCAGCTCGTCCCGTCGTTGGCTCCCACCGCGTCCTTGTCGACGAAGATGACCGGCGCGCCCACCACCACCTCGAGCTGCACCAGCGCCGACGCCGTCCCACCGTGCCCGTCCGACACCGTGTAGCTGAACTGGTCGGGACCGAGGTAATCGGTGAAGGGCGTGTACGTGTACGTGTTGTTGCCGTTGTCCATCAGCGTCCCGTGCGACGGGTTGCTGACGCTGATGATGTCCAGCGGGTCGTTCTCGATGTCGGTGTCGTTCACCAGCATCGTCGCCTCGCTGATCGTCCGCGCCGTGTTCTTCAGAATGCCGAACAGATCGACGTTCGCGACCGGCGGGTCGTTGACGCTCTGCACGTTGATCGCGATCGACGCGTCGCCGGTCTTCTCGCCGCCCGAGCCGCTGTCGCCGAAGTCGCTCGCACTCAGCGCGATCGCGTCCGAGCCGAAATAATTCGCATGCCCGGCGTAGATGATGCTCGCCAGCGCCGTGTTGGCGTCCGTCAGCGCCGCGTCGAACTGCATCGCCGCGTCCGACGTGCCGTCGCCGGAGATGAACGACAACCCGGCCGTGTCCGCCAGGGTGAGCACGCCGTGCGCCGCCGACAGGCTGACGCGCAGGATGCCGTCGCCTTCCTCCACGTCGACGTCCGTCACGCTCGTCCCGTTCACCGCCAGATTCTCGTCTTCGTTGACGTTCTGCGTGCCCGGAACGATGAACACCGGCGCGTCGTTCACCGACGCTACCGAAAGCTGAACCAGCGCTGTATCGCACAGCCCGCCTACGTCGCAGACGCGGTATTCGAAACTGTCGTCGCCGTGATAATCCGCGTCCGGGAAGTACGTGATGTCGCCGGTGCTGGTGTTGACCGACGTCGAGCCGTGGTCCGGCGGCGTGATGACCTGCACCGACGCCGGGTTGAGCTGCCCCTCCGGATCGGAATCGTTGTCCAGCACTTCGACAATGCCCGACCCGTCCTCGACCAGACCGAACGCGTCGTCGATCGCTTCCGGCGGGTCGTTCTGCGGCGTCACGCTGATGTTGATCGTCTTGTTCGCGGTCTTCGGGCCCCCCGCGCCGCTGTTGCCCAGGTCGTTCGCCGTCAGGTTCATCACGTCGGCACCGAAGTAGTTCAGATCGGGCGAGTACGTGACGGAAGCGACGGCGGCGTTGACGTTGACGAGTGTGCCGCGGAAGGTCATGGCGGTGTCGAAATTCCCGTCGCCGCTGGTGAACGATAGGCCCGAAGTCGTCGCCAAGGTGAGAAAACCCTCGCTCACGCTCAGCGCGAGCTGAATCTGCCCGCCGCCGACGTCCACGTCGCTGACGCTGATGCCGCTGACGACGAGGTCGTTGTCCTCGACGACGACCTGCGCGCCCGGAACCGTCAGCACCGGCGCGTCATTTACGGCGGCGATGGTGACGTTGACCGTCGCGGTATCGCACTCGCCGAGCAGATCGCACACTTCATACGTGAACGCGTCGGCACCATTGAAATCGGCGGACGGCGTGTACGTCACGACGCCGGTCGTCGGGTTGACCGACGTGCCGCCGTTCGAAGGACCGCTGATGACCGTCACCGAGCTCGGGTCGATGTTGTTGTTCGGGTCGGTGTCGTTGGACAGAACGTTGATCGCGACCGGCGTGTCCTCGTTGGTGTTCGCCCCGTCGTTGTTGGCCACGGGCGGGCCGTTGGCGACGATGCCGGCGTCGATCCGCGTGATCGCGTCGCCCTCGTTCAGCACCAGCAGGGCCGACCGGCCGGTCGCCGGGTCCACGTCGCTGTCGCGCGTGTCGTCGCCGCCCGCGTCGCGCGGGCTGAAAGCCGTCCCGGCCGGCTTTACCACTTCGATGAAGTATGTGCCGGGAAACAGGTCGCCAAACGTGTAGATGCCGCTGCCGTTGGTCGTGGTTGTGTCAACCACAACGCCGCCGTCGTCGTACAGCCGCACGGTGATGTTGTTCATCCCTCCTTCGCCCGCGTCCTGTATTCCGTCGCCGTCCAGATCGTTCCAGACGAAGTCGCCCAGCGAGGCCGAGTCGAAGTAGTCCAGGATGTAGCCCTTACCCGCGTCCGACTGCCCCGAGACAGCCGCAAACGGCGCGCCCGCCACGATCGTCCCCGGAAAAATCGCGGCGGCCTCGCCCAGCGCGTCGCCCGCGGCGGCGTCGCTGGCGTTGTGCTCGTACACCTCGACGAAGTTCGCCCCACTCAACCGAAAGAGATAGAGTGAGCCCGATGACGCCCCGTCGTCGTCATTGTCCGGCGCCCCGACCACGATGTTGTCCAGGGATATGCCGACCGACGCGCCGAATCGGTCCCCCGTCGCCGTGTCCGCCGCCGTGATTTCCTGCGAAAAACCCCACACCCCGCCGCTGCGCGTGTAGACGTAGACCGAGCCCGAGTCGACGCCGCGCTGATTGCTGAAGGGCGCGCCAAACACGGCCCGATCGCCGCTCAGCCCGATCGCGCTGCCCAAGCTGTCGCCATTGGCCGCGTCGCTGGCGAAGATGCCCGTTCCCGCCCCCCAGACCGTGCCGCTGCGCGAAAACGCATGCACCGACCCGCGATCGCCGCCGCCGCCGAAATCGTCCAGCGGCGCGCCGACCAGCAACGTGTTCCCCTCGTGCGCCACGGCGGCGCCGAAGCGGTCGCCGCCAGCTCCACCGCTGGCCAGCAGCTTCTGCTGAAACGCCCAGGCCGCGCCATCGAACACGTAGACGTAAGCCGCGCCCGACTCGCTGCCGGCTTCGTCACGTCCCGGCGCGCCGATCGCGACGCTTGTCCCGGAAATCGAAACCGCCCGTCCGAATTCGTCGTCCGCCGCACCGCCGGTCGCCGACAGATCGCCCTCCAGCGCCCAGGTCAGCCCGTTGTGGCGATAGATGTACACGCTGCCCGGCCCGTCGATGCCCGACTCGGGCGCCCCGACCGCGATGCGATCGACGCTGATCGACACCGACGCGCCGAACTCATCCATCGCCGCACTCACCGGCGGCAACAGCTTTTCCTCGAATTCCCAGATGCCCGACACTCGGCGGAACACGTACGCCGCGCCGGAGAGTGCAAAGTCGCTGCCCGGCGCGCCGACGACGGCGACGTCGCCATCGATCGCGGCCGAGGCGGCGAACTGTTGATTGGCCGCCGGATCGCTGGCCGTGACGATCGTCTCGTCGACGATGATCGGGTCGATGACGATCGGGTAGCGCGCCGCGCGGTCGTCAACCTCCAGTTGAATGTCGCCGTCCACCGCCGACATCCGCGCCGGCAGCGTGCGCCCGGCGGCGTCAAACGCCAGCAGGCCGCGGTAGCCCAGAACGATTTGGCGTGACGCGTCGCACAACTCGATCTCGTCGCCGCTCGGAACGGCCCGCAGCGCGCCGCTGACGTCAATCACCAGCCGCAGCGCGCCGTCGCTGCCCGGGCAGGGCGGTGCCAGAAGCGTGAAGCCCTGCTCCACGCCGCGCGGCGAGTTCACATACCACTCGCAGATGCCGTCGCGCTGGATGGCGGCGCGATCCCGTTCGGACACGAGCACACCCGCATCGACCGGACTGACGGACGAGCCACGCGCAATGGTCGCCAGACGAAGCGCAACGTCCGCTTCGCCGCGTTCGATCGCGACGCCGGTCGGCGTGAATCGCAGGTCGAATCGCTGCGCGCCGTTCGACGCTTCGCAGGCGCCCGCGGCGGGATCGGAGTTGCAGAGGAAATAGGTCTTTGAGTTGGCTGAGCTGAGCAGCTCCTGAATCGCCCGCTCATCACTCGCGAAGGCCGATCCGGCGCCGAGAATCAACAGGCAAGCAGACAGAGTGAGTTTCATGTGATCGCTCCCGAGCGCGCTCCAGCAACATCCCTCACCCCCGCGTCAGTGTTCTGCCAAACGCGTCCAGCCTCTTGCAGTGGGGCGGAATCGGATCGCATGACGCTTGGCGGGGTTGTGGGCGCAGCCCGCGCGCCAACCCCGGAACGTCACTGACAAGGCCCCGACCACCATGCAACGAAGTCCCGACGTGAGCCGAATGGAGGGAGATACCCGAAGCGTGACCGGGTGTCAAGGTTGGGACCGCGCACGGGCCGGTCAGTGCTTGGCGGCGGGAGCGATAGCGGCCGTTGCTAGAGACTCTCGACAATCTTGTTTCACGTGAAACATGCTTTCACCGTGGTGGTCCGGGGGCCGGCGAAGCGAGAAATGGGCTGTGGCGCAGCAGGCGGGCAGATTTTTCAGGACCACACTCGTCGGGAGCGCTTTCAGCGATGTGGCTCGCTTATCGGGACGTCGGAGGCTGAGCGGAAGTGCTCCTCGGCGGCGCGGATGGCGGTGAGCATGCCCTGGGCCTTGCTGATGGTCTCGTCATATTCACGCGAGGGGACGGAGTCGGCGACGATGCCGGCTCCGACCTGAACGAAGGCGCGATGCGGGCCGGTCTGGGCCGCCGGTGGAGCTGACGGACTGTCGGCCGGAGGCGGAACAGATGAACCCACCTGCGACGGAAGGTGCGGCTGGATGACGATGGTGCGCAGCGCGATGCAGGTGTCCATGTTGCCGGCGAAGTCGACGTAGCCGACGGCGCCGGCATAGGGGCCGCGACGCGTGGGTTCGAGCTCGTCGATGACTTCCATGGCCCGCACTTTGGGCGCGCCGCTGACCGTGCCGACGGGCAGGGCGGCGCGGAGGGCGTCGAAGGCCGTGCGGCCGGACGCGAGGCGGCCGGTCACGTTGCTGCACAGGTGCATGACGTGGCTGTAATACTCGATCGACATGACGTCGCTGATGCGCACGCTGCCGGGCTGGCAGACGCGGCCGACGTCGTTGCGGCCGAGGTCGACGAGCATGACGTGCTCGGCGCGCTCCTTGGGGTCGGCCAGCAGCTCCTCGCGCAAAGCGCGGTCTTCCTCGTCGCTGCGGCCGCGGGGGCGTGTGCCGGCCAGGGGGCGATTCGTGACGACGCCATCCTCCACCCGGCACATGATCTCGGGGCTGGCGCCGACCAGCACAACCTGCGGTGACTGGAGGAAGAACATGAACGGCGAGGGATTGATGACGCGCAGGGCGCGGTAAATGTCGAAGGGCGCGGCGCGGGTCTCGACTTCGAGGCGCTGCGAGAGGACGACTTGAAAGATGTCGCCAGCGCGGATGTATTCCTTGCTGTGCTCGACGGCGCGTTCGAACTCGCTGCGCGAGAAGTTACTCTGGTAGCGATCAAGCGGCGGGACGGGCAGGGAGAGCGCGACGGGGTTCAGGGCGGCGGGCTGCGCGAGACGTTCGACGATGGAGGCGATCTCCGCGGCGGCCTGGTCGTAGGCGCGGCGCGGATCGGAGGTGGTGTCGGCGTGCGCGACGACGAGCACGAGCTTGCGGACGTGGTCGAAGATGATCATCGTCTCGTAGATGCCGAAGAGCAGGTCGGGCAGGCCGCGATCGTCGCGCGGCGCGCTCGCCAGACGCTCGAAGTAGCGCACCGCGTCGTACGCGGCGTAGCCGACGGCCCCGCCCGTGAATCGCGGGAGTCCCGGGACCTGCGCGCGGCGCTGGCGGCCGAGCTGCTCTTCGAGCAGCCGCAGCGGGTCGTCGTGGGCGAGGGCGGCCGGGGCAACAGCGGAATGTGCGTGCTCGATCCGCACGTCTCGTCCGTAGGCCGAAAACGTGGTCGCCGGAGAGCACCCGAGGAACGAATAGCGCGCGATCTTCTCGCCGCCCACCACGCTTTCGAGCAGGAAAGCGTGCGCCGCGCCGCCGGAAAGTCTCAGAAACGCGCTGACGGGCGTGAGGTCGTCGCAGACGAGGGAGGCCCAGACGGGGACGCGGTCGTGCCCGGCGGCGAGGGTTGAGAACGACTGGAAGTCAGGCGAGAGCAGCACGCGGCCTTCCGGTCAGGGCATGTTGTTCAGGCGTTCCTGCGCGTCTTTCGCCTGCTTGCTGTTGGGGTGTTTCTTGACGATCTCCTCGAGCATCGCCTTGGCCCTGGTTTTTGAGCCGGTGCGCTGCATGAGGCGCGCTTCGCGCAGCTTCTGCTCGGCGTCGCGATCGTCGGTCAGTTCGCCCTCCTTGGCCGGCGCGGGCTGGGCGTCTTCCTCGCCGACCGCTTCGCGCGCCAGAGGCTTGTCATCGGCGGGCGTCATCTCGGGCGGCTGTACTTTGGTATCAGCCTCGGCGGCGACGGCGCGGAGCGCGTAGGTCAGTCCGGCGTCGCCGACGTCGCCGGCGGCGCGGACGATTCCAGCCGCATCGATGATGACCTGCATCGGCTGGACGGGTGCCTTGAAGACCTTCTGGGTGATCGGCGCGCCGCTGGCGCGATTTTCGAAGACGTGCTTCCAGTTCATCTGCTTGCCGCGGGCGAAGTTCTTCGCATCCTGCTGCTGATTGGGGGGGTTGGCGGTGACGGCGATGAACTCCACCTTGCTGTCGCGCAGCCCGTTGTACTGGGCGCGCATGCATTCGACCTGCGCGTCGTCCGGCTTTTTGCGCAGGTTCCAGAGAAAGACGACCAGCGGCTTGCCCTCGCGCTTGCCGATCGAGACCGTGCCGCCCTCAATGAGCGGGGCGGTCACGTCGCCGACGCGCACGCCGAACATCTTGGCGGTCCGCGCCCGGCCGCGCCACGCGGCTTGCGCCTCGCTGGGCAGCAGGCTGGTCAACCTGGCGACGGACGTCGTGGCGAGTTTGCCGTCACCCGCTGCGCAGGCGACGTAATAGGCGAGTTCCTGGACGGCGGGTTGATCGGCGCGTTCCGCCAGCGCCTCGGCGACGTACGTCTTGGCGGCGGCCGCGTCCCCCTGCGAGAGCGACGCGAGGGCGAAGAGCGTTGAGACCATGCCGCGCTGCTCGGGCGTCAGGCGCGAACGGTCGAAGCGCCAGTCGCCGAACTGATCGAAAACGCCTTCGGCCTCGGCGAGCGGCAGGGGGGAACTGACGTTGCTGGTGAGTTTTCCGTACGCGGCGGGGAGCTTGGCGAGTCGATCTTCCGCCTCGTCCTGTCTCGCCGAACCGGGCAGGCAGACCGCCGCGGCGAGCAGGACGGCGGCGGCATGGCGTGGATTCATGTGCGATCTCCGGCGGGCCGACCAGAGCGACCCTCAGTATCTTAGAGCGCCTGTCAGAACCCCGCACGCGACGGTCGGGGCTCGGCTGGACCGAGCCGCGAGCGTGAGCGAGCGGTTTCCAGGCCCAGCGCGAACGATCGGCGAATACGGTTGACACTTCTGGCGGGCTAAAGAATTGGTTGACACTCCTGGCGGGCTAAGAAACCCCTCCCTCACGGTCGGGGCTCGGCTACGTCCCTCCCTCGCGGTCGGGGCTCGACTGGACCGAGCCGCGAGCGTGAGCGAGCGGTTTCCAGGCCCAGCGCGAACGATCGGCGAATACGGTTGACACTCCTGGCGGGCTAAAGAATTGGTTGACACTCCTGGCGGGCTAAGAAACCCCTCCCTCACGGTCGGGGCTCGGCTACGTCCCTCCCTCACGGTCGGGGCTCGGCTACGTCCCTCCCTCACGGTCGGGGCTCGGCTGGACCGAGCCGCGAGCGTGAGCGAGCGGTTTCCAGGCCCAGCGCGAACGATCGGCGAATACAGTTGACACTCCTGGCGGGCTAAAGAATTGGTTGACACTCCTGGCGGGCTAAGAAACCCCTCCCTCACGGTCGGGGCTCGACTACGTCCCTCCCTCACGGTCGGGGCTCGGCTAAACCGAGCCGCGAGCGTGAGCGAGCGGTTTCCAGGCCCAGCGCGAACGATCGGCGAATACGGTTGACACTCCTGGCGGGCTAAGAAACCCCTCCCTCACGGTCGGGGCTCGGCTACGTCTCTCCCTCACGGTCGGGGCTCGGCTACGTCCCTCCCTCGCGGTCGGGGCTCGGCTACGTCCCTCCCTCACGGTCGGGGCTCGGCTGGACCGAGCCGCGAGCGTGAGCGAGCAGTTTCGAGGCCCAGCGCGAACGATCGGCGAATACGGTTGACACTCCTGGCGGGCTAAAGAATTGGTTGACACTCCTGGCGGGCTAAGAAACCCCTCCCTCACGGTCGGGGCTCGGCTGGACCGAGCCGCGAGCGTGAGCGAGCGGTTTCCAGGCCCAGCGCGAACGATCGGCGAATACGGTTGACACTCCTGGCGGGCTAAAGAATTGGTTGACACTCCTGGCGGGCTAAGAAACCCCTCCCTCACGGTCGGGGCTCGACTACGTCCCTCCCTCACGGTCGGGGCTCGGCTACGTCCCTCCCTCACGGTCGGGGCTCGGCTAAACCGAGCCGCGAGCGTGAGCGAGCGGTTTCCAGGCCCAGCGCGAACGATCGGCGAATCGGTCGACACTCCTGGCGGGCTAAGAAACCCCTCCCTCACGGTCGGGGCTCGGCTACGTCCCTCCCTCACGGTCGGGGCTCGGCTACGTCCCTCTCTCACGGTCGGGGCTCGGCTACGTCTCTCCCTCGCGGTCGGGGCTCGGCTGGACCGAGCCGCGAGCGTGAGCGAGCGGTTTCCAGGCCCAGCGCGAACGATCGGCGAATACGGTTGACACTCCTGGCGGGCTAAAGAATTGGTTGACACTCCTGGCGGGCTAAGAAACCCCTCCCTCACGGTCGGGGCTCGACTACGTCCCTCCCTCACGGTCGGGGCTCGGCTACGTCCCTCCCTCACGGTCGGGGCTCGGCTAAACCGAGCCGCGAGCGTGAGCGAGCGGTTTCCAGGCCCAGCGCGAACGATCGGCGAATCGGTCGACACTCCTGGCGGGCTAAGAAACCCCTCCCTCACGGTCGGGGCTCGGCTACGTCCCTCCCTCACGGTCGGGGCTCGGCTACGTCCCTCTCTCACGGTCGGGGCTCGGCTACGTCTCTCCCTCGCGGTCGGGGCTCGGCTGGACCGAGCCGCGAGCGTGAGCGAGCGGTTTCCAGGCCCAGCGCGAACGATCGGCGAATACGGTTGACACTCCTGGCGGGCTAAAGAATTGGTTGACACTCCTGGCGGGCTAAGAAACCCCTCCCTCACGGTCGGGGCTCG
>JAJVHV010000037.1:20985-47708 GCA_022072445.1 Phycisphaerae bacterium
GCGTGAGCGAGCGGTTTCCAGGCCCAGCGCGAACGATCGGCGAATACGGTTGACACTCCTGGCGGGCTAAAGAATTGGTTGACACTCCTGGCGGGCTAAGAAACCCCTCCCTCACGGTCGGGGCTCGGCTACGTCTCTCCCTCACGGTCGGGGCTCGGCTACGTCCCTCCCTCACGGTCGGGGCTCGGCTACGTCCTTCCCTCACGGTCGGGGCTCGGCTACGTCCCAACAGCGGCGGATCAGCACGGCCGTCAGGTCGTCGGCCTGCGGCTCGATGCCGGAGAACGCGACGACGGCACGATGCAGACCGTCGAGTAAGTCGCGCGGCTCGTGGCGACGCGCGGCGACGAGATGGTCGATGACGCGCTGCGTGCCGAACTGCTCGGAGCGCGTGTTGAGAGCTTCGAAAAAGCCGTCGGTTGCGACGAGCAGGGTGGCGCCGGGCGCGAACTCGAACCGCGCCATGCTGCCGGCCAGATTCTCGATCACCGCCAGGGGCGGGTCTTCGGCCGGCCGCGAAATCACCGCGCCGCCGCCGTCGACGAAAAGCACCGGTCCCTGTCCGGCGGAGACGTAGGTGAGTTCGTGGCGGCGTGGATCGAGGAATCCGAGAAAGGCGGTGACGAAGCGGCCGTCGAGCAGGTCTTCGCAGAGGATGCCGTTGACGGCGATGGCGATGCGGCGGAGATCGTCGGTGACCGAGAGCATGGCGCGGATGATCGAACGGCATTGGGCGATCACCAGTGCGGCACCGATGCCGTGGCCGGTCGCGTCGGCGAGCAGCACGACGAGCCGCCCGTCATCCAGCGAAAAAAAGTCGTAGCAGTCGCCGCCGGTGCGGTCGGCCGGCATGTTCCATCCGGCGATCTGGTAGCCGGCGAGGCTGGGGTCGGCGTCGGGGAAGAGTCCCTGCTGAATCTCGCGGGCCAGCTCGAGCTCGCGATCCTGGCGCTGCTTCTCGGCGTACTGCCGGAGGAGGAACCAGCGATGCAGCGCGACGCCGGCCTGGGCGCTGAGCACGCGGCCGAGGTCTTCGTCGTCGGCGTCGAAAGGGCCGCCATGCTTGTTCAGCGTCTGCATGACGCCGACGAGGCCGCCTTCGGAGTTTTCGAGCGGGAACGTGAGCAGGCTGGTGGTGCGGAAGCCGGTCGAGCGGTCGACGTCGCGGTTGAAGCGCGCGTCGGCGTAGGCGTCGGGGACGTTGATCACGCGGCGTTCGCGGGCGGCGGCTCCGGCGATTCCGGCGTCGGCGGGAAAACGGATTTCCTCGCCGGTGGTGGTCACGCGGCTGTACAGCTCGTTGCGGGCGTGGTCCATCAGAAAGATCGAGACGCGCTCGCAGTTGAGGACGCGTCGAGCCGCGGCGATGATCAGGTGCAGCAGGAGATCCAGATCGGTCGTCGCGCCCATTTCGCGGGTCACTTCGAGGACCTGGCGCAGCTTCTCGACCTGAATGCGCGGATCGGACACGTTGCGGCTGCCTGTCGCGGCTGCGGGCGACCCGGGTCGGTCGCGGCGGGCGGTACTATATCGGAACTCGCCGGTGGATGCTTTCATGGACGTTCGTGCGCGACCGCCGGCCGAGCCTCGCGCGGGCGGCGATGTCCGCTCTGATAGATCGGAATCCGGCGGCGGGGCATGCAGTCAAAGCAGGTGCGGCTTTTCGCCGGGCTTCGAGTACCATGTTTTACATGAGACGCACGCCGTTCTGCTTCCTGCTGGCGTTGTCGGGCGCGGTCGCGGCGGGGGGCTGCAACAATGGGCAATCTCAGCCGGAAGTGCGCGTCCGAGAAACGCAGTCGCCGCCGCCGACCTCCGCGCCGGCAACATCCGCGCGGTCGGCGCCGGCGACCGCACCCGCGCCGCGCGAACCGTTGCACGAACCGCGGTTTCCCAAACCCGAGCTGCCCGAGTACATCACGCTGCTGGTGCCAACACCCGCGCCTCGGAAAACCGATGTGCGCGTCAATGTCGTTCCCCCCGCGCGGCTCGAGATCGAGACCGAAAATGTGCGGCGGCTGCGGATCGACCGCCGCAAGCTGCCATTTCCGCCGGGGCGGAGCGTGGCGTTGCAGATCGACGGACAGGCGTTTGAACTGACGTCGCGGAGCGGGAGCGTCGACTTCGAACGGAGCGCGACCGGCGAATGGAAGGCGATCGAGCCGAAGCCTTGAGCAGGGGTTCCGCCGACGGCGACGCGACGGGCCCGCCCTACGCGTCGCGTGGCGGGTTGAAGCTGGCGGCGGCGCTGGACGCGTTTCGGATCGACCCGTCGGGCGTGGTGTGTCTGGACCTGGGTTCGCACGCGGGCGGGTTTGTGGATTGCCTGCTGCGGCGCGGCGCGGCCCGCGTTCACGCGGTGGACACGGGTTACGGTGTGCTCGACTACCGGCTGCGGCGCGACCCGCGCGTCGTGGTTCACGAGCGGCAGAACGCGCTGACGTTTGTGTGCGCCGAATCAGCAGAGCTTGTGACGATCGACGTGGGCTGGACGCCGCAGCGGCTGGTTCTCACGGCGGCGCGGCGATCGTTGGCGTCGGGTGGGGGGGTTATCACGCTGATCAAGCCGCACTATGAGGCTCCGCGCGACTGGTTGCGGCGCGGCGTGCTTCCGGCGGAGCGCTTGGAGCCGGTGCTCGAAATGTGCCGTGGGGATATCCGTGACGCCGGCTGGCGTATCCGGAGTGAAGTCGCCAGCCCGATCACGGGGCATGCGGGCAACGTGGAGTGGCTGATGCACCTGGAGTGGCAGGGGGGTGCGGCGGTTGGGAGTGAGATTGTGGCACCGAGGTAGCGAATTTGAGACCAACAGAGTCGAATTAAGGGTGAGCACGAAAGGCGTGGGCACGGAGGCCCGACGCTACGGGGGGCGGGCGGTTTTTTCTTGAACCGCCGGTGGCGATTTCGATAGGATCGAGGCGTTCCAGCGGAGATTCGCCCGCGTGCACGATGCGAATCGCGGTGCACTTCGAGAGGAGGTGGCAGAATGAGCATTGGTCTGTCTTCGGGTAGCCGTGTCTGGCTTGTGCGAATCGTGGCTGCGTGCTGCGTGTTCGGCCTGGCCATGCAAGCGCACGCCCAG
Source organism: Phycisphaerae bacterium (assembly GCA_022072445.1). Classification (GTDB taxonomy): domain Bacteria; phylum Planctomycetota; class Phycisphaerae; order UBA1845; family Fen-1342; genus JAJVHV01. The sequence continues at coordinate 24,068 of JAJVHV010000037.1, forward strand.
CACTACGTCATGATGCCGGATTCGACCAACAACCGGCTCGTGCTCTTTGATCCGTTCGACGGGTCGCTGGTGAACTCCAACGCCTTCCCGCTGGCCGCCGGGACGCCGATCCACGCCATGCAGGTCGGCTCGGAAGTCTGGGTCTCCGAGCAGATTGGCGACCGGATTTCGCGCTGGGACTTCACCGGGACACCGCTGGGCGCCATTACCGGGACGCTTGACAACGTCCGCGGGATGGGACTGCTGGGCGGCACCGTCTATCTGTGCAACGACGGCACAGGCAACGGGGCACCCGGCCCATCGCTCCACATGTTCACGCCGGCGGGCGGAAGCCTAGGCTTCTTCCTGACGCCGAGCACAACCGGCCCGTTCGGAATTCTCGACTACCCCGGCGGCATGCTGGTTTCGTCGGACGCGTCGAATGACGACATTCACAAGTACAGCCTGACCGGCACGTCATTGGGCACGTTCCACAACAGCACCTCGTTGAACTTCGTCGAGCAGCTTGACTATGCGACGAACGGCGACGTGCTGGCGGCGGTGTTCTCGTCGAACATCGTCGCGCGGCTGGACCCGGTCAGCGGCGCGCTGCTGAGCTCGTTCTCGGCGTCCGGCGCCCGTGGCGTCTATCAACTCGGCAACGGCGACATCATGTGGACGAATTCGTCGGGTGCGCACGTTTTTGATCCGGACACCGGCGGCGACACGCTCGTGTATGCCGGCGGAGGCCGGTTTCTCGACGACTTCATCGTTCCCGAGCCGGCCAGCGTGACGCTGCTGGCCGCGGCGACGCTGCTGGTGTTCCGTCGTCGGCGCAGCTAGGCGCAGCCGTCGCACTCCGAATGCAGGATCGCGCGTGCCGCTGTCAATCTCAGCGGCACGCGTTTTTTCCGCGCTGCTCGAAGCGCGTGTTGGAGAGCGGGACCGCGGCGACGACTGCGGTCTCGCTACGGTGCCATGCGCGTGACGGCGCGGCGCGCCTCCCGTTTCCCATCGATTCCCGCAAGTTGTAACATGGCCGCGTGAGCGACACACCGCGAGAGCCCAATGCGCCCGCTCCGCCGAACGCCGCCGCTATGAAATCGGCCCGCGCCGGAGGGAACCCCGCCGGTCTGGACGGGGCCGACCAGTTGACGCGCACGTCGGCGGGCGACGGGTCGGTGCTGACGCCGTCATCGTCGTCGGGCGGGACGTCGTCGTCGGGCCTGATCGACCACGGGCGTTTTCCACCCGGCCACCTGCTGGCCGGGCGCTACCGGATCATCGAGCTGCTCGGCAAGGGCGGCATGGGTGAGGTTTATCGCGCCGACGATCTGATGCTCGGGCAGTCGATCGCGTTGAAATTCCTGCTGGGGGCCCAGGCCGAAGGCGAGGAGAACCTCGCCGCGCTCGTCCGCGAGGTCCGCGTGGCGCGCCAGGTGTCGCACGCCAACGTCTGCCGCGTGCACGACATCGGCGTCGCCGAGGGACACGCTTTCATCACGATGGAATACGTCGATGGCGAGAACCTCGGCTCTCTGGTCCGCCGCATCGGCCGGCTCTCGCCCGATAAGTCCCTCGACATCGCGCAGCAGTTGTGTCTGGCGCTGGCGGCGGCGCACGAGCAGGGGATTCTGCATCGCGACCTGAAGCCGTCGAACGTGATGATCGACGGCCGCGGCAAGGTGCGGATCACCGACTTCGGCCTGGCGGGCATCGCCGACCAGTTTCAGGCCGGTGAGCTTCGCGCGGGAACGCCGGCGTACATGGCGCCCGAGCAGCTTTCCGGCAGGGAGGTCACGCCGCGCAGCGACGTGTACGCGCTGGGACTGATTCTGTACGAAGTCTTCACCGGTCATCGCGCGCTGTCGGGTAACACGCTGGCCGAAATCTCGCGCGCCCACGCGGAATCATCGCCGACGCTGCCGAGCACGCACGTCGCGGGGCTGGACATCGCCGTCGAACGCGTCATTCTGCGCTGCCTCGAAAAGGACCCTTCGGATCGTCCGCCGACGGCCAAGGCCGTGCTCGCCGGGCTGCCGGGTTTTGACCCGCTGTCGGCGGCGCTGGCCGCGGGTGAGACGCCGTCGCCCGAGGTCGTGGCGGCTGCCGGTCCGACCGGTGGTCTGCCGCCGCTTGCGGCGCTGGCGCTGCTGCTGGTGGTGCTGGCCGGGCTTCCGCTCTATGCGCTGCTGAGCGCGCCGGGGTCGCTACTTTCGTATGTCGTCGTGGACAAACCGCCCAGCGTGCTGGCGGACCGGGCGCGCGAGATGCTCGCGCGGATGGGCTTCGAGCACGCTCCGGCCGACACGGCATATGGCTTTCGCGCCGACAGCGACTACACGCGCTACCTGCGGCAGCGCGACCGCTCACCGCAGCGCTGGGACGCCCTTCGCCAGGAGCATCCGGCGGCAGTGTCATTCTGGTACCGGGAAAGCCCGTCGCCGCTCGTCTCGCAGACGATGAATGGACGTGTCACGCCCAGCGATCCGCCAGCGGTCGGCAAGGGGATGATTCTGCTTCGGCTGACGCCGGGCGGCCGGCTGGCGTCGCTTCGGGCTGTGCCGGAGCCTGGTGCGCCCACTACCACCGCTCCGGCCGCCGTGCCGAGCGGATTCGATTGGGCGGTCGTTTTTGATCTGGCCGGCCTGCGCATGGGCGATTTCGAACCAGCCGCGCCGGAGCACCTCCCGCCGTTCTATGCCGAACAGCGCGTCGCCTGGGTGTCGCGGGCGGGAACGGCTGGTGCCGCGCCGCTGCGGATCGAGGCGGCGTCGTTTGCCGGTCGTCCGGTCTATTTCGAGCTGCTGGGACCGTGGAGCACTGCCGACGATGCCGCGCCGACGCGCGGGCCGGCGACGCGCGCGCTGGCGATCGTCAACGCGACGCTGATCGTGCTGACGCTGACTGGAGCCGGTTGGCTGGCGCGGCGCAACCTGCGCTCGGGGCGGGGCGACCGCGTCGGGGCCCGCCGGCTGGCGCTGCTGCTCGTGGCCGTTTCCGGCGCGGCGTGGCTGCTCACGACCGATCACGTCCCGAACGTGCAGACCGAGATCAACGCGGCGATTCGCGCGTGCGGCGTGGTCGCCTTCCGCGCCGGTCTGGCGTGGCTGTTGTACCTGGCGCTCGAACCGGCTATCCGGCGGCGCTGGCCCGACGCGATGATTTCCTGGACGCGGCTCCTGACGGGCCGGCTGAACGATCCGACCGTCGGACGGGCCGTGCTGATCGGCGCCGCGATATCGGTTGTCACCGCGCTGCTGGGCGCGGTGCGCCGTCCGGTCGCCGTCTGGCTCGGCGCTCCGCCGCTCGAACCCGACGTCGGCAGCCTCGATGCGCTGCTCATGACGCGGCAGACGCTTGCCACGCTGGTCGACGCGCTGGCCTGGTCGGTCAGCGGACCGCTGTTTCTGCTCTTTATCGTGGTGTTGATGCTCGTCCTGGTGCGGCGGCGCGATCTGGCGGCGATCCTGGCCTGCGTGGTGGCGGCGGCGATCGCGGTGCCCGTCGCGATGATGGAGAGCGAGCATAAGCTGACGGCCGGGTTGACGGCGGTCCTGACGGTTGCCCTGATCGGCGTGACGCTGCTGCGCTTCGGCCTGCTGGCGCTGATGGCGTACATGTATGTTCAGAACATCATGGGGTTCTTCGTCGAGCACATCGACCTGTCGCGGTGGTACGCGGCCAACGCGCTGGCCGCGGCGGCCGTGCTGGCGTTGATCGCCTGTGCCGCGTTCTACACGTCGCTGGCGGGAAAGCCGCTGTTTCGCAGCGAGGTGCTCGACCAGTGAGGGTCCGCGCGGTTCGGGCAGGGGCGCCACCACGGTGGCGTGCTCTTGCGTTGCGCGAAGGCGCACTTCGCCGAGCCCCGACTTCGAAGGGCGCGCCCAGTCGAGCCCCGACCAGTCAGGCTCGCTCCTCGCTCGCCTTCATGGTCGGGGCTTGGCTGGGGACGCAACGCGGCGGGCTCTGCGGCAGAAGCAGGCCGAACCCCTCGCTTCGCCGTCCGACGCACGGGCCTTTCTTCACCGCGCTGAGCGCGGCTCCGACCCGGGCGCGGGGCCGGCGCCGGTGACCCGCGCGGGCAGCAGCCCGCAGGCCAAGGCGGTCGCCGCGAGTGCCGCGGCGAGCCAGCGCAGCCCGGGGCGGCAGCGATCGAGCTGCATGATCGTGGCCTCGAGAGGGGTGTCGGCGCCGTCGGCGAATTCGTCGCGGTGCGCGCCGCGCGCCTGCCGGTCGCGCAGCTCGGGCAGCCAGCGCTGCGTGATGAGCCCGTCCAGCGCGACGTGAGCGACGGCGATCGTGAGGGCGACGGAAACGGCCAGGGCGCGCAACCACGGGCGGACCGCGAGCCGCGTGCCGCCGGCGCTGCCGACGACCAGCATGAGCCCCGCGATCGATACCACGCCGCCGGCCGCTGCCCGGCGTGGGTCGGTCGACATGTGGCTGAGGCAGCCCACCAGCGTGGCGGCGCTCAGAACGGCACAGAAGCTGGCGGCGAGACGACGCATCGCCGCATCGTAACGGGCGGGAGCAGAATGCAGAATGCGAAGCGCAGGGTTAGACGCTTGACGAGGAAAGACGCACCCAACCGACTTCGAGAGACGCACCCAACCGACTTCGAGAGACGCACCCAACCGACTTCGAGAGACGCACCCAACCGACTTCGAGAGACGCACCCAACCGACTTCGAGAGATGCACCCAACCGACTTCGAGAGATGCACCCAACCGACTTCGAGAGATGCACCCAGCCGACTTCGAGAGATGCACCCAGCCGACTTCGAGAGGCGCACCCAGCCGAGCCCCGACCGTGAGGGAGGGGTTCGATCGGCAAACGCCGACGGTCTCGGCGGAATTCAGCACAAAGTTCGACGGTACAAGCCTCGGACCCAGGTAATCGTGCGTTCGACGATTGGCACTGGCGGTCGAACCCCTCCCTCACGGTCGGGGCTCGGCTGGGTGCATCGTTCGACCGGGGCTCGGCTGGGTGCATCGTTCGGCCGGGGCTCGGCTGGGTGCATCGTTCGACCGGGGCTCGGCTGGGTGCATCGTTCGACCGGGGCTCGGCTGGGTGCATCGTTCGACCGGGGCTCGGCTGGGTGCATCGTTCGACCGGGGCTCGGCTGGGTGCGCGAGGCGCGAAGGTCGGAGCCGGGTGCCCTGCCGCCGGCCCTTCGCGCCGGCAGGCTGCGATGGCGTGCCTGCGTGTTCGCGGGCTATTCGACTCCGCGGCTTCCTGACGGGCGCGGCTCTGGCGCGGCTGGCCGCAAGCATTCTCAGTCCCTACACTAGCGCTGCGGTTCTTCGATCCTCGGAGCCTGACATGCCCGGAATCCTGTGCGAACACTGCACCGCCCTCTGCTGCCGCTACATCGCGCTGCCGGTCGACACGCCGACGACGCGCGAGGAGCTGGACCAGATCCGCTGGTTTCTGCTGCACGGCGGCGTCTCGATTTTCATCGAGGACGGCGACTGGTACATCAGCATGGAGACCGCCTGCCGGCACCTCCAGGGCGACTTCCGTTGCGGCATCTACGAGACGCGGCCGAAAATCTGCCGCGACTTCTCGACCGAGAACTGCGACTATCACGCCGGCGATTACGGCTTCGAGCATCACTTCACCTGCCCGGAGCACCTGGAGGCGTACATCCGCGATTACTGGGAGCCGGCGCAGGCGCAGCGCCGCAGCCGCCGCTCCGGCACGCGGCGCCCTCACGAGACCGGGCAGGGCAGCCCCGGTGGCACTCCACGAGCACGCGGCGCCTCCCGGTCGAAAGCACTGCGGGTTTCGCTGAAAACGCGCGCCCGAGGCCGGCGGCGCGGCGCAGCGGCGCAGCCGTCGCTGACGCACGACAGCAGGGGGGTAGCGCTGCCGGTGTTGGCCTTCGGGAATGCGGAATGAAGAACGCAGAGTGCAGAACGGGTGCAGCGGCAAGAGTGCGTGGGAATCCAGAGCCGCGCCCGTCAGGAAGCGGGGACCGGGAACGGTCTCCCCGCCGTCAACTGAGCCGCCGCGAACGCCATCGTTGCGAACACCTGCGGCGAGAGTGCAGAAACGCGGGCGCGGCCTAGCGCGGCGTGCAGCCGAGGGCACGGCGCGCAGCCGAGGGCGCGAAGTGCAGCCGAGGGTGCGGAGTGCAGCCGAGGGCGGCTGCTCTACATGTGAGGTGAGATGAAGATTCAGGCACCACCGGGCATGCGGGACTTTTATCCCGACGACATGCGCTTGCAGAACTGGCTCTTCGACGCCTGGCGGGCGTCGTCGCGGGTGTTCGGATTCAGCGAATACGAGGGCCCGATCTTCGAGTACCTCGACCTCTACACGCTCAAGAGCGGCGAGGGGATCGTCAGCGAGCTGTTCAACTTCGAGGACCGTGGCGGGCGGCGTTTTGCGATTCGACCGGAGATGACGCCGACGCTGGCGCGGATGGTCGCCGCGCGGGCGGGCGCGCTGCCGCGGCCGATCAAGTGGTTCAGCATTCCGCGCATGTGCCGGGCCGAGAAGCCGCAAAAGGGACGCTTGCGCGAGTTCTTCCAGTGGAATGCCGACGTGCTGGGCGTCGACGAGCCGCTGGCCGACGCCGAGGTGATCGCGGTGGCGGTCGATTTTCTGCGGCGGATCGGGCTGACGGCCGACGACGTGGAGGTGCGGTTGAGCAGCCGGCCGCTGGCGGGGGCCTTGCTGGCGACGCTGGGGATCGGGCCCGAGCGGTGCGAGCAGGCGTTTGGCTTGCTGGACCGGCGGGGCAAGCAGTCGGCCGAGGAGTTCGCCCGCGCCTGGCAGGGCGCGTTCGGCACGGTCGTGACTTCCGAGAAAGTAGAGGATTTGCTGTCTTGCGCGACATTGAGTGAATCACTATCAGTTATCGATAACATCAGTTCTGTAGGAACACCGGCGGACGAGCGTGCCGCCCTGGCTTCCACCATCCGCGCCCTGCAGGCCGCGCTGGCGCACTTCGGCGTGGCCGACTTCTGCCGCTGGGACCTGACCATCGCCCGCGGCCTGGCGTATTACACCGGCGTGATCTTCGAGATTTTCCCGAAGCGCGTCTCGTCGCGGGCGCTGGCAGGGGGGGGACGCTACGACAATCTGACCGGCATGCTCGGCAGCGTGCGCGTGCCGGGCGTCGGTTTCGGCATGGGCGATGCGCCGATGATCGAGTTTCTGCGCGACATCGGCCGCTTGCCGCAACTGGGCGATTCGCTCGACGTGTTTGTGATCGCCGCGGACGAGCGGCACGTGCCCGAGGCGCTGCGGCTGGTGAGCGTGTTTCGCTCGGCCGGCGTGGCGACGGATTTTTCGTACAAGGTGGGGGGGCTGGGCAAGCAATTCAAGGCGGCCGCGGGGCGGAATGCACGGTTTGCGGTGGTCGTGGGCGAGGAGCTGGAGACGCGCGGCGAGCTGACGATCAAGAATCTGACGACCGGGGAACAGGCGGGCCGGAAGGCGGATGCGGTGCGGGCCGATCCGCGGAGTGTTGTGGATTCAGCGTAGCCGCCTCGAGCGAACGCTCAGCGCGCGCCGCGTCGCGGCCGGCGGGCGTGGCCGTTTTCCAGAGACTCGATCGCGGCGATGTGAAGCAACGGGATCAGCGTCCAACGATCCCGGCTCGGTAGCGCGACAAACACCTCCGACTTCATGACCACCACCAGATCGGGATTCCGCACCTCGTACGAACCGCCGCTGCTGAGGTGGATGCGAAAGGGCCGAAAGGGCTCGCGCGACAGGAGTTCGCTGAGGCTGCTCTTGGTCACACATTGAGTATAAGCGGGCGACGGCGCGGGTGAGCGCCTCGTGGGACGGATGCCGGGCGATCGATGGCCGGCGCAGGTGGTCGGAGCCTGACGGTTCGGAGCGCCGATATCCGAAGAAATCGATAACGTCCTATAACATATATTATGTTGCGTACGTGGTGGTCGCGGGACTCGGACGATCGGGGTCGGGCTGTCCCAGCCGACCGACTACGCTCGTCACGCCTTCCGCGTGTATCATCCGAACCGCCGGGCCGTCGGCCGGCATCGCCTGTTTCCGGCAACGCCCGTCTATTCAGGAGATTATGAATGTCTCGCATGTGGATCGCCGCACTGACGGCCGTCGCAACGTTGGCGGCGCCGGTTATCGCTCAGGACAAGCCCACCGCGCCGCCGCGGAAACTTTCCGCCGGCCAGCCGCTGAAAATCGCCGTCATTCCCAAGGGTACGACGCACGATTTCTGGAAATCGGTGCACGCCGGCGCCGTCAAGGCGCAGCGCGAGCTGGGCAACATCGAGATCGTCTTCAAAGGCCCGGAGCGCGAGGATGATCGCGATCAGCAGATTGCGCTCGTGCAGAATTTCATCTCCGCCGGGGTGTCGGCGATCGTGCTGGCGCCGCTGGACGACAAGGCGCTGGTCTCGGTCGTCAAGCAGGCGGACAAGGCCGGCATTCCGGTCGTGATCATCGACTCCGGTCTCGCTGCCGAGCCGGGCAAGGATTTCGTCAGCTTCGTGGCCACCGATAATTTCAAAGGCGGCCAGCTTGGCGGGAAGCGCCTGGCGGAGGTGGTCGGCAAGGGCAAGGCGCTGTTGCTGCGTTATCAGGAGGGGTCGGCCAGCACCGTGGAGCGCGAACGGGGCTTCGTCGAGGCGATCGGCAAGACGAAAGACATCGAGCTGAACGATCCGAAGCGCTACGCGGGCGCTACGCGCGCCACCGCCCAGGAGGCGTCGGAGAATCTGCTGATGCGCTACAAGGACGTCCAGGGCATCTTCTGTCCGAACGAGTCGTCCACCTTTGGCATGCTGCTGGCGCTGCGCAGCCGCGGACTGGCCGGAAAGGTCAAATTCGTCGGGTTTGACGCCAGCCCGGGGCTGGTCGAGGCGCTCGGCAAGGGCGAGATCGACGGGCTGGTGGTGCAGAACCCGTTGAAGATGGGTTATCTGGGTGTCATGACCGCCGCACAGCATCTGACCGGGCAGAAGGTCGAGCCACGGATCGACACCGGCGTCGAGATGGTTACGAAGGAGAAGCTCGCAGACCCGGAGATCAGGGAGCTGATCTCGCCCGAACTGGATAAGTATCTCAAGGCGCCGTGAAAGAGGGTTCAGGGTTCGGGGTTCAGGGTTCAGGATGTCGCGCGCCCCGGAACGCGGCGCGGTCATTCGTCCACTGTGTCAACCTCAAGTCCTCGCCCGGAACTTCCATCCCGGTATCGCGGAGAGTCCTGCTTGACGAGCCCTGAACCTTCCACAACTCTGAACCGTGAACCCTTCACAAACCCCGAACCCTGAACTCTGAACCCTCCGATCTGAACTCCGAACTTTCCAACACGGTCGTTCTGGAAATGCGCGGCGTGCGTAAGCGCTTCGGCGCCACGGTTGCGCTGGACGGCGTCGATCTGACGGTGCGGTCCGGCGAGGTTCACGCGCTGGTCGGCGAGAACGGGGCGGGCAAGTCGACGCTGATGAAAGTGCTCTCGGGCGCCATCCGGCCCGACGCAGGCACGATGACTCTGTTTGGAGCCCCCTACCGCCCGCATTCGCCGCAGACGGCTCGCGCCGCGGGCGTTTCGATCGTTTATCAGGAACTGAACCTGGCGACGCATTTGACGGTCGAGCAGAACATTACGCTGGGGATCGAGCGGCACGCCGCGGGCGTGATCCGGCCGGGCGCACACCGCCGGCGGATCGCCGAGGTGCTGGGCTGGCTCGATCAGCCGGAGCTGGTTCCGTGGCTGCAGGTTCGGCGGTTGTCGCCGGCGGGCCGGCAACTGGTGGAGATTGCGCGGGCGCTGGTGACGGATGCGCGGGTGTTGATTCTGGACGAGCCGACCAGCAGCCTGGGGTTGGCGGACATCGCGCGGCTCTTTGCGGTGATTCGTCGCTTGAAATCCGAGAACGTCGCAATAGTCTATATTTCACATTTTCTTGAGGAAATACAGAACATCGCTGATTACTATACTGTCTTGCGCGATGGCCGCACGGTGGCCGGCGGCCCGATGCACGCCACGACGCCCGCCGGACTGGTCGAACAGATGATCGGACGCCGGCTGGACGACCTCTTCCCGCGCGTCCCGCATGCCGTCGGCACCCCCCTGCTGCACGTCCAGCAGTCCACGGGCGGGACGAACGCGGCGGACGTCACGCTGCACCGGGGTGAGATTCTCGGCTTGGCGGGCCTGGTCGGCTCGGGCCGCAGCGAGCTGCTGCGCGCCATTTTCGGGCTGCGGCACGACCGCAAGTCCCGTCTGCGCGTCGCGCATCTTTCGGGAGCGCGGCGCAACGAGCCGGCCATCAGCCCCGCCCGCGCGCTGCGCGCCGGCCGCGGGCTGCTGAGCGAGGACCGGCAATCGGAGGGGCTGGCCCTGGCCCGCAGCCTGGCGGACAACCTGACGCTCAGCCGCCTGGGCCCGCTGGCTTTCGCCGGCTGGCTGAATCCGCGGCGCGTGGCACGGGCGGCGCGCGATTGGATCGGCCGGCTCAACATCCGGACGCGCGGCCCTGAGCAGCGCGTCGCCGACCTCTCAGGCGGAAACCAGCAGAAAGTGGCGCTGGCGCGGCTGCTGCACCACGACGTGGACATCCTGATGCTGGACGAGCCGACGCGCGGCGTGGACGTGGCCAGCAAGGCGCAGATTTTCGAGCTGATGGGCCGCTGCGCCGCCGCGGGAAAGGCGATCTTGCTGGTGAGCAGCTCATTTCCGGAACTGCTGGGAGTCTGCGACCGCATCGCGGTGATGTATCGCGGGCGGCTGAGTGCGTCCCGCCCCGCCCATGAGTGGACTGAACACAGCCTCATCGCGGCTGCGGCGAGTGGGAGAGAGACAGCATGACGCAACCGGCTGCCCAGGTCGAATTGCTTCCGCCACGCTCGACCGTGGCGACGATCGCGCAGCGGCTGATGTCGAGCGGCGGGCCGTTTGCCGGGCTGATTCTGCTGGTGGTGCTGTTCTACGTGCTCGATCCGACGAACCCCCCGGGCCTGGACGACCTGCGAACGGTGCTGGTGCACACGGTGATTGTCGGGACCAGTGCAATCGGCATGACGTACATCATCATCAGCGGCGGGATCGACCTGTCCGTGGGATCGGTGATCGCGCTGTCGAGCGTGTCGGCGGCGCTGGTGCTGCGGGCGGGCGGCAACGTGTTCCTGGCGGCGGCGGCGGCTCTCGGAACGGGTGCGCTGTGCGGCCTGTACAACGGGCTGCTGGTGACGGTCCTGCGCTTGCCGCCGTTCATTGCGACGCTGGGGACGCTGGGATTCTACCGGGGCGTGGCGAAGTGGATTTCCGACAGCATTCCGGTCACGGCCCCGAGTCACGGCCTGGAAAACTGGGTTGCGGCGATGCCGCATCAGGAGTGGATGCTGGTGGCGCCGGCGGTGTGGCTGATGCTGGCGATCGCGCTGTTCTTCGACGCGGTGCTGCGCTTCACCATATTCGGCAAATACACCTTCGCAATCGGCTCCAACGAGGCGACGGCGCGGCTGTGCGGCATACGCGTTTCGCTGACCAAGGTCTGGATCTACGTGCTGGGCGGAACGCTGACCGGACTGGCGGGCCTGCTTCAGTTCGCGCGTCTCACGCAGGGCGACCCGACCGTCGCGGCGGGAAAGGAACTCGACATAATCGCCGCGGTAGTGATCGGCGGCGGGTCGCTGGCGGGCGGACAGGGGACGCTGGCGGGAACGCTGGGCGGCGCGTTCATGATGGCGTATCTGAGCAACCGCTGTGTTGCGATGGGCTGGTCGAATTACGTGCAGGAGATGATCGTCGGGCACATCATCATCGTCGCGGTGGCGATCGACCAGTGGCGGATGCGGCGAAGCGGGTGACCGAACGGAAATGCAGAATGCAGAATGCAGAATGCAGAACGGAGCGCTGAGTTCGACGGTACTCGAGGTTGGTGCGGGAAGGGTGGCTTCGATTGCGGCGCGCTGTCAGCGCTGACAGTCGCACTCGGCGATGATCAGGCTGAGCACCAGGAGCGCCGTCAGGGCCAGGAGCGCGCTCCGCCGTCGCAGCGACGGGCGCGGCGGGGCGAAGTCATGTGCCGACCAGCCGACGTAGCCGCAGGCGCCGCAGCGGTAGCTGCCGGTGACACGCATCGGTTCCCCGCATTCGGGGCAACGGCCGAAGTGGGTTTCATCGCGTCGGCTCATGATGGGGATTATCGCGGGCGATGGGGTAGTGCAAAGCGGAGTTTCGCAATCCGAACGCCGGACGCCAGTCGGAGGATTCCGAACCCCCGTTCCCCAGTCGCCGGAATCCGAACCCCCGACGCCAGTCAGGGGCGGGCCGCAGCGGCGCGGCCGGCTCGGCGCCCAGGCGACGTTCGTGACGCGGCACGCCTGCCCTGCCTGCGACCCCTCACTTGCGCGCTCTCGCGCGAGCGGTTCGGGTGGGGTGCGTCACGGGATCCGGCTGGGGGCACCCCTCGGCGTTCGACGGCGAGACTCCCTACCACCAGCTTCGCTTCTTGCCTTTGGCCGACTTCTCCTCGGCCCGCGGCTCATCGGCCTTCGCGCCCTCGGCCACCACCTGCGCGATCACGTCGGCGTCGCTCTTACCCGTCAGGCGCTTGAGCACCTTGAAGCGATCCTGCTGCTCCGGCGAGAGCTCGCTGAGCCCCGGCGCGCTCATCGGCGCCGACGCCGCCGTCGCCACCGACGCGGCCGGCGCGCTGGTCGGGGCGCACGCCGCCGCGTCGGACTTCACGGCCCCACCCGCCGCTGCGCCGGCGGGCGACTCGTTCGGCTCGTGCCCGGCAAACGAGTCGGTCGTGAACATCTTGGTCGCGTTCTGCAACTGCGACTTGAACTGCGAGAGGCGCTTCGCCACGCCCGCCGTCTCGCTCTCGTGATGCTGCAGCTCGCTGGCCCGCCGCTGAATCTCCTCGCCCCGCGATTGGAGCGCCGCCTCGCGCTCCGCGACGGCGGTTTCGCGCTGCGTCAACTTGGCGCCGGATTCTTGCAGCGCCGCGGCCCGCTGCTCGAGCTCGTTGCCGCGCCGCTCCAGCTCACCCTCGCGGGCGGCCAGCTCGGCCTGCCGCTTGGCCAGCTCGGCGGCGCGTTTGGCCGACTCCGCCTCGGACTGGGCCTGCGTCGCGGCACGCTGCTCGACTTCGGCCGCACTGCGCTGGCACTCCGCGCGGGTCGTGGCCGCCTCGGCTTGCAGCTTCTCGAGCTCGACGCGCTTCTGCTCCAGCTCGGCGCGGCGTTGCTCGCTCTCGGCGTGGCGTTTGTCGATCTCGGCCTGGCGCTGCGCGAGGGCCGCCTGCTGCGACTCGAGCTCGACCTGCATCTTGAGCAGCTCGGCCTCCGATTTCTCGACGCCGGCCTTCTGCTGCGCCAGCTCGGCCTCCTGCCTGGAGCGCAGGGCCTGCGTCTCGGCGGTCTGCGCTTCAAGCGACTGGCGGGCGGCCTCGAGTTCCCGGCCGCGGGTTTCGATCTGCTGCTGGGCGCCGTGCAGCTCGCGCTCGCGCGTTTCGATGGTCTGGCGCAGCTTGGCGATCTCAGCCTGCTGTGATTGCGCCGCGGTCGCCTGCTGCTCGATCGTGCCGCGCTGCGCGGCCAGTTCGGCCTCGGACGTCTCCAGCTCGCGCGATCGTTTCTCCAGCAGCGACGAAAGCTCGGCGACGCGCGTCTCGCGCTCCGCCAGGTCCGCCGACATCGCCGTCATCTGCCGCTCGCGCTCGGCGAGCTGCCGCGCCTGATCGTCGAGCCGCTTGCGCGACGACTCGATCGAGCCTTGCAGTGCGGCAATCGTCGCCTCGATTTCCGCAAGCTCGCTGTCAAGAATGAGACTCTCTTCCGCCATGGCTGTCCGGCCCCGTTTCTCCGCACGCGGCCGGCTGTCCGCGGCCGCCGGCGTGCACCGCACCGATAACTCGTCGTTCCCGATCCGCAGCGAGTCGCCGTGATTCAGCCACGCCAGCGACGAACGCCTCCCATTCAGATACGTCCCGCCCCGGCTGCCCAAGTCGCAGACCACCGGCCGTCCATCGAGCGGAAAGACCAGCGCGTGAACCTGCGATACGTCCGGACTGTCGATCCGGATGTCGCAGGTCGTCCGCCGGCCAATGAGCGCGATCCCATGATCCAGATCGTAAATCGACTCGCCCGCCGACAGCGTCATCGGATATGGCATCTTCCACTGCCCGGGCGCGGCGTCGTCGCTGATGGGCGGCGCGCCGATAATGTCGATCTGGATTTCGCAGTCCGCAATCCGCACGTGATCGCCGTTCGAGAGCTGCTGAATCTGAATCTCGCTCCCGTTGACGAACGTGCTGCCGCGCGAGCGCAGGTCGCATGCGTAGACGTGGCGTCCGGTATGGATGATCGCGCAGTGGATTTTCGAGACGTCGGCGTTGTCGATCGGCAGCGCGCAGTCGCGGCGGCTGCCGATAATGGCGATCGGCTCGCCCTTCAGCTCATGCGTCCAGCTCTCGCCGCCGCGCCGCGCGGTGAGTCGCACGCCCGGCGCATTCGGACCGAGTGCGGGCAGCGCGCTGCGCGCCGCGTTACCGGCAACCATCGTTGACACGCTCTTCCCCCGACCAAACAAATATCGGCCGTGCACCGGCTTGGCGCACTTCCTACACTCAAGATTCGAATAGGTTTCGACCCGCGGCAAGGATTGCCTGCCGGCCGGATTTCGGACGCGCCGCGCCGCGTCGTGTCGGAAGGTCAATAAAACAGAGTGATCGCGTTGCCCTCGATCCGCTCGGGCTGGCCGCTGAAGACGCCCTCGAGCGTGCGGCGGTAAAAGGGCTGACGGTCGTTCCAGCGCTTGAATTGGAACCGATAATACTGGTCGATCAGTTCGGGGTGCCGCCCGGTCTTGCGGGCGTCCTGCTCGATTCCGCGCGTCCAGACGCCGAGGGTGTCGTTGAACGTCCGCGGCCGCTGGACTTCGGCGTCCTCGACGATCCCGATCGTATTGGCCATGTTCGCGACGCGGTAGGCGAGTCGCGTGTCGGAGCGCGGCGACGGTGCGCAGCCGACGGTGTGAGCGGCTGCCGCGGCGGCGGCGACCAGAATCGCGAATTTACGGACGTGGATGTTCATGACTGTATTACCGGCCGGCGGCGGGTCGGTTGCGGCGAGGCACGCGCTGGCACTTCGTGCTCGGATGGCATGCAGCACAGCCGCCTCGGCGATACATACCGGCCAGAGGACGATGCTCCCCGCCTGGCCGTTTTTCGGTTTTCTGGCGGCACGGCACTAGCGCCAAGCCGCTTCGATCCGCTCGATGCGTACGCCCAGCAGGCTCTCGGCGATTGGGCTGAGCTGCTGGGGCGCGCCCTCGAAGTGGAACGTGCGATGTACGTGCAGGACCGACTCCGCGCGTCCCAATTCCTTGGCGGGCGACGAGGTCTCCAGCTCGTAGAACGGCCCCATGGGCTTGGCGCCCGGCGAGGGCGGACCGTCGTTGTAGCTGTTGATCACGTCGCCGCGGTACGGCTCCTTCTGCAACTCCCACATGGAGTTGACGTAGTCGGCAGCGCCCTCGGGCTTGTTGTACTGCACGATCGTGAGGCGGTTGGCGGAGGGCGTGTAGCTGCCGCAGATGGCGGTGGCCCGCGAAGGGCTCAAGCCGATCTTGCTGCGGCAGGCGCCGTCGCCCTTGAAGTATATCAGCCGGTCGACTTCGCTGATCCGCAGACGATCGGCGGGCACCTTGCCGAAATACGCGTCGTTTACGACCGGTCCGAGCGCCTCCTCCGAGCCGACGCGGTAGGGAATCGCGACCGTGGTGTCGGCGGAGTGTTTGAACATCCCAAGAATCCAGACGGAAAGCAGCCCGCTTTCCTTGGTCCACTTCTTGCGCCCCATGTTGGTCAGCTTGTTGCTGGATTCGTACGCGACGACGCGTACGCCGGCCGGCACTTGTACGCCCAGTTTGCTGGCGACGTCCGCGGTGGGAATAAGCCGGATGATGCGGTCGATCTGGAACTCGAATTCCGTGTCCGAATAGTTCTTCAGCTTTTCCTTATGGCGGAACGAGACACTGCGCGCGTCATGACTGACAACTTCATAGGGCGCGGTGTCAATGACGGCCGGCGTCTGCCAGGCGTCCAATTCGAACGGGTCGCCGTGCTTGAAGAAGATCGCGAACTGGCCGCCTTCGGGACCCATCCAGAAGCGATCTTCGCCGCCGAAGACGTTGATGTGCGGGCGCGTCTTCCCGGAACGGATCAGTTCATAGTTAATAAAGCCGTTGCTGGCGCCCCGGTCGCCGGAGGTCGTGCTGGTCATCACGCGACCCTGGTACTTGGGAACAACGGCGACGCGTGCCCCGCCGGGTTCGTCGCCCAGCACGATCACGTCCGTGTGCCGTTTCAGAAACTGTACGTCCTGGCCGAAATTGGTCGGCTTATCCAGCATGGCACACCCGGTTTGCACGATTATCACTGCCGTCAGGCCGATCAGCGCACTTGCGGCTCGCCGCATCTCGATCTCCCATCGCGGGGGAATCCTGGTTATTGAAACTCCACTCGCCGCCCGGCCGCGCCGGGGGGCGAGCATCGTCGCGCGCTGCGCGCGGTCTGTAAAGTTGGCGGCGGGCGGTGGCATGTGCGTCACGCTAGCGGGTCGCCCTGCTGCGGCGAAGGGAGTGCATCTCACGCCTGGCGGCGAGAGCACGCCACCACTTCAGCGCCTGATGCATCTGTTTGCCGCCGGGACTGTCAAAGTGGCATGAGGCGCGGCCGAGTGACGAGCAGCAAACACTTGTACTATAATGAGTTATGGCAATCGTGCTCTGGTACGCCGCGTGCGGGTCCCGCTCGCGACGCCGGCGTCGCGCTGCACGTACATCGTATGCGGTGAACGCCCGAGTGGATGGAGAACACAAGGACATGCAGGCAGACCGACTGACGATCAAAGCCGCGGAAGCCCTCCAGCGCGCACAGCAGCTCGCGCAACAAGCACGCCACGCCGAAGTGACGCCGATGCACCTGCTGGTGGCGCTGCTGTCCGAAGCCGACGGCGGCGGCATCGTCACGCCGCTGCTGGAGAAAGCGGGCGTGCCGGCTGGGCAAGTGCGCTCGATCGCCGAGTCGGAGCTGCGCCGTCTGCCGCAGACCTCGAGCGGCAACCTGGCCGCGAGCGCGACGCTGGGACAGGTGCTTGCCTCCGCCGATCAGCTCGCACGGCGGATGAAGGATCAGTACGTCAGCACCGAGCACCTTCTGCTGGCGTTGAGCGAGGTGAAGAGCGAGGCGCGCCAGTTGCTGTCGATGCAAGCGGCCCGCAAGGAAGACATCCTCAAGGCACTTCAGAGCGTGCGCGGCTCGGCGGCGGTCACGTCGCAAAATCCGGAAGACACGTATGAGCCATTGAAGCGCTACGGCCGCGACCTGGTCGAGGCGGCCCGGCAGGGAAAGCTGGACCCGGTTATCGGCCGCGATGAGGAGATTCGCCGCTGCATGCAGGTTCTAGCGCGGCGGACCAAGAACAATCCGGTGTTGATCGGCGAGGCGGGCGTGGGCAAGACGGCGATCGTCGAGGGGCTCGCGCAGCGCATTCTGGCGGCGGACGTGCCCGAGGCGCTGAAGAACAAGAAAGTCATGGCGCTCGACATGGGCGCGCTGATCGCCGGCGCGAAGTACCGCGGTGAGTTTGAGGAGCGCTTGAAGGCGGTCGTGCGGGCGGTGGTCGAGTCAAATGGCCAGGTGGTCCTGTTCATCGACGAGCTGCACACGCTGGTCGGAGCGGGCAAGACCGAGGGTTCGCCCGACGCCGGCAACCTGCTCAAGCCTGCGCTGGCCCGCGGTGAGCTGCGCTGCATCGGCGCGACCACGCTGGACGAGTACCGCAAGAACCTGGAGAAGGACAAGGCGCTCGAGCGGCGGTTTCAGCCGATTTACGTGGGCGAGCCGAGCGTCGAGGACACGATCGCGATCCTGCGCGGCCTGAAGCCGCGCTACGACGCGCACCACGGCGTGCGGATTCAGGATGCGGCCCTGGTCGCCGCCGCGACACTCTCGCACCGCTACATCACGGACCGACACCTGCCGGACAAGGCCATCGACCTGATCGATGAAGCGGCGTCGCGGCTGCGGATCGAGAATGATTCACTGCCGCAGGAGCTGGACGAGCTTCGCCGCCGCATTCTGCAATTGCAGATCGAGCGCGAGGCCTTGAAGAAGGAGCGCGACGAGGGCAGCCGGCGGCAACTGGGCGACGTCGAGCGCGAGCTGGCGAACCTGGACGAGCGGAACAAGGGCCTGACTGCGCAGTGGGAGAACGAAAAGAGGGTCATCGAGAGTCTCAAGGCGATCAAGCTGCAACTCGACGCCAAGAAGACCGAGCTGGAAGAGACGCAGCGCCGCGGCGATCTCGAAGCGGCCGCGCGGGTTCGCTACGGCGAAATACCGGCCCTGGAAAAGCAGCTCCGCGAACGCGAGCAGAAACTGACCGAGCTGCACGCGGCGGGCGGCGGATTGCTGCGCGAAGAAGTCACCGCCGACGAAATTGCCGAGGTTGTCGCCAAGTGGACGGGTATTCCCGCCGCGCGGCTGTTGGAGGGCGAGAAACAGAAGCTGATGCGGATGGAGGAGGTGCTGCACGAGCGCGTCGTCGGGCAGGACGAAGCGATCAGGGCCGTTTCGGACGCGGTGCGGCGAGCACGGGCGGGCCTCTCCGACCCCAGTCGGCCGATCGGCTCGTTCCTGTTCCTCGGGCCGACGGGCGTTGGCAAAACCGAGCTGTGCAAAGCGCTGGCGGAGTTTCTATTCGACGACGAGGCCGCGTTCGTCCGCATCGACATGAGCGAGTTCATGGAGCAGCACTCGGTGGCGCGGCTGATCGGCGCCCCGCCGGGGTATGTCGGTTACGAGGAGGGCGGGCGGCTGACGGAAGCGGTTCACCGGCGCCCGTACTGCGTGATTCTGCTCGACGAGGTCGAGAAAGCGCACCGCGACGTGTTCAACGTGCTGCTGCAGGTGCTCGACGACGGACGCCTGACCGACGGCCACGGGCGGACGGTGGACTTCAAGAACACGATCATCGCGATGACGAGCAACATCGGCAGCGAGTACATCGCGCAGGCAGCCACGAAGCCACGAAGCCACGAAGCCACGCAGGACAGCGCCGGCCCGCACGCACGGCTGCCCGGAGGCGCGGCTGAGGAACACGTTCCTGACTTTGAGGTCGAGGCGCGCGTTCGCGAGGATCTGCGGCGGCACTTCCGCCCTGAGTTCCTCAACCGCATCGACGAGGTGATCATCTTTCACCGGCTGGGGCGCGCGCACTTGCGCGGCATCGTCGATCGACAGATCGCGATCCTTCAGCGGCGGCTGGCCGGCGCGGGCGCAGCGGCCGCGAGCGCGGAGCGCGCCGCGTTCGAGGGTATCCAGGTGGCGCTCACCGACGCGGCCAAGGACAAACTCGCCGCGGACGGCTACGACCCGGTGTACGGCGCCCGCCCGCTGAAACGACTGATCCAGCAGCAGATCGAGAACCCGCTCGCACGCCGGATTCTCTCCGGACAGTTCGTCCCGGGCGACAAGATCGTCGTCGACGTCAACGGCGATGGGTACGCATTCACAAAGCAGACCACTTCCAAAAGCCGGCATGTCGATGGCATGTCGTAACCATAGACGTTACATGCGGTTCGCGATCCGTCTCGGTGCGAGCGCGCACGGCGCTCCATCATTGGCTTTCGCATGGATTCCGGTGTATACTTTAGGGAGAATACGCCCTGGCGTTCCGCGGGATGCCAGGTCAGAATCATCAGTGCACGCCTTGACTTTCATCGCCTCGCCCTGCAATTGGCGCATGGGCGAGAAATCCTCAGGACCTACGACTAGCACTGTCTGCCGTATCAGTCCGATCCCCCGACCACCGAGGAAGCCGAACGGTTTGGTCGCATGCAGGCGTTCCTCAACCAGCTAAAGCGGCTTCCTCGATTCGAAATACGCCTCGGCAAACTCGCTTTTCGCGGCAGGCAGGAGGACGGGAGGCCCATATTCGTTCAGAAGCGCGTGGACATTATGCTCGGCGTCGACCTTGTTCAACTCAGTACGAAGCGACAGATCTCGACCGCTGTTCTTCTCGCCGGGGACAGCGATTTCCTGCCGGCTGTGCAAGTCGCCCGCGAAGAAGGCGTGCTGGTGCACCTCGTCCACGGAACGGTTCATCCGCCCCATCGCGAACTCTGGGACGCGTGCGACGAGCGTACGCCGCTTTCACCCGAGTTGATCGATCAGGTGCGCCGGCCGGATCGCCAGGGGCCGTCCCAGCGCGGGATCTCGCGCTGATCCAGCGCTGGACCAACGCCGACGGCCCCAGGTTGCGCCCTGGGGCCGTCGCGAACGGTCGTGTCATCAGCCTTGCCGCGTTACGGCGTTACAAGCGCCACGCCATGCACGTCATTCGTCACGCCCTCGACTGAAAGATCGAGCCGCAGCGAGAACGTGCCCGCCGTGGTCGAACCCAGCGACGTTGGCACGAACTGAAGGATGTCCTCGTCACTTCCGGCGGCGCCGGTGACCGAGAATGAGCCGCTGGTTGTCAGCAGCACGCTGCCGTCGGCCAGCACACACGTGCCGTCGATGTTCTCGCCGCTCGCCGAGACGCCCACGTCGCTGCCGTCGAAGTACATCGCGAACGTGCCGGCCGTCGTCGAACCCAGGCTGGTCGCGTTGAACACCACCATGTCCTCGTCGTTGCCGCTGGCGCCGTTAACGCTGAACGAGCCGAGCATGGAGATCACGATGCGACCGTCAGCGGTCAGCCCGACCGCGTCGACGTCCTCGTTGCTGGTCGACAGGCCGACGTCGCTGCCGTCGAAGTACAGCGAGAAGCTGCCAGCGGTGTTCGCGCCCAGCGACGTCGGCACGAAACGCACGATGTCCGAATCGTCCGCTGTCCCGACGCCGGTGATCGTCGCCGACGACGAGAACGACAGCAGAATCGACCCGTCGGCCATGCGGGCCATGCCGTCGATCACCAGCGAACCGACGCCCACGTCGCTGCCGTCAAACACCATGCCCCACACGCCCGTGCTCTCGTCGAACGACACGATGTCGGCCGCCGCGACCGTGCCCAGCACCGGCAGCGTCGTCGACGACTGGAACGTCAGCCACCACACCTCCGTCCCGGGCGGCGGATCGCACTCGTCCGGCACGCCGTTGCCGTTCGCGTCGCTGCTGGTCCCGTTGGCGATGTCGCACGAATCGGGGATGCCGTTGCCGTTGCAGTCCTGGCTCGTGCCGCTGGAGATGTCGCAATCGTCGGGCACGCCGTTGCCGTTGCAGTCCGCGCTGGTGCCGTTGGCGATGTCGCACGAATCGGGGATGCCGTTGCCATTGCAGTCCTGGCTCGTGCCGTTCGCGAGGTCGCACTCATCCGGCACGCCGTTGCCGTTGCAATCCTGGCTGGTGCCATTGGCGATGTCGTCCGCGTCCTCGACGCCGTTGCCATTGCAGTCGGTGATCCCGCCGCCGCCGGCCAACACCATCGCGTTGTAGACGTTGATCCGCCCATAGCCGAACGTGTTGTCCACGCCCGCCGTGCCCAGGTCCGTGCACGACGACTTCAGAACGGTCTCGACCTCGTCAGGTGTCAGCGTCGGATCAGCCGACCAGATCAGGGCGACCAGTCCGGCCGTCAGCGGACAGGCGAAGCTCGTCCCGCTCACCGCCGCGTAGCTGCTGGTCGAGGCGGAGCTGGTCGTGTAGACGCTCACGCCTGGCGCCGCGACGTCCACAAACACTCCGTACGCGGAGAAGCTGGCCTTGGCGTCGTTCTGGTCCGTCGCGGCGGCCACGATGATGTCGTCGGCGTCGCGATTGCCGAGCGTCAGGTTGCGGTTGTCGTTGCCCGCCGCCCACACCAGCAGGCCGCCGATGCTCTTGATGTACGTTGCGGTCGTCAGATTCGACGCACTGTCGACGCCCGAGTAGCTGACGCTCGCGACGCGGTCGCCCGACTCGATCGCGGTGCGCGCCGCGTGCTGCAGCACGGCCTGGCTCGAGCTTCCGGTGCTGACGTTGCTGACGCGCAGCATGCGATGGCTCAGGTTCCAGCCGACGCCCGACACGCCGACGGCGTTATTGCCATTCGCCGCGGCGCAGCCCGTGGTCTGTGTGCCGTGCGAGTGCACCGGGCCGATCTGCCCGCCCTGCGATTCCCAGAGTTGATCGACGGCGTTGTAGCCTTCGAGCCGGTGAAGCTGGAGGTCCTGGTGCGTCGTCAGTACGCCCGTATCGCAGATGCCGACGCTGACCGTCGGGTTGCCGGTGTGAATGCCCCAACCGTCGCACGACTGCATGCGGTTCGCGTTGTGATGCCATTGACTGCCGAGCTGCGGGTCGTTCGAGCACGCGATCGGATAGAGAATCCAGTTCGGCTCCGCGTACTGGAACAGACCGGTCGCCAGCAGCGCCGCCGACGTGGCGTTTTCATCCGAGCCGGCCGGAACCTGCACGATGTACTCGTCGGTCTGTGGGACGTACGCATGCACCGCGTAACCGGCCAGCGCCGCGTCGGCCGCCGCACGCCGCGCCGCGGCTTCCGCAGCCGGAAGCTTCTGTTCGAGCCACGCCGCGACCTGAATCGGGCGGACGATCATCTCGCCCGAAAACTCCTGAACGCCCGCCTGCGCGACATACCGCGGCTGCGGACCAGCGGCCGCGACCCGACGATCCTCCGCCGATGCCGTCAGACCGACCAGCGCCGCTACGATAGCCATCGGGGCGACGCGACACAGCGTACGTGACCACGTTGCAGACATGCTCAGGCTCCTTTGCCCTCGGGGCGGCGACGCCGGACGCGTACGGAAACGCCGCCGGGCGACACCGCATGAACCGTGCAGAAAGCGCGGCGCGAATGCACCGCATGATCTGATAACAGCGCTCCGGGCGTTTCGCGGCCGGCGACGCGGCCGCCAGCCCATCCGCCGCTCACGAGCGACCGTTCAGTGATCATATATATCCGCGCGGCGGGTCGGATGGCAAGCGCCGCCATGGGGGCGGCCGATAACGGCGACGTGGCGGGTCAATGAGAGTGCCGCGGCGGGTGAGGACGTTGCCTAACCGCGCTGTCGCCGACGTGGGCGCGGACCACCGTGCCCGTTCGAGATGGTCTCGATCGCGTGGATGTGCCGCAATGGCACGAAGGCCCCCGTGAAGTCGCGTATTCTTATCGTGCTTCCGCGCGCACATTCATGCCGAGTAGCCGCCCGCCCCGGTCTCGCCCGCCGAATCGCAACGACATCGCGCGGCGTCCGACTACAATCCCACTCTTCCAGGGAGCCGCTTGCGATCGACATGCCCAAACCGCACGACCCCTACGCCGCGCTGCGCGACCGCAGAAGCGTTGATTCGCGGCCCTGTCGATTCTGCTAATCGACGCTGAACTCCGCCGCCTTGCCGCTGGCGACTTTGATCGTGGCCGGCTGGAACAGGTTGAGATTGCCAAAGTGCAGCGCGCCCCACCTCGTTTGTTTGAGAGTGTTCGTTTTCCATGTTGCCTTCGAGCACCGATCCGAACCCCGCACGCGAGTGCGGGGCGGCTGTACCCACCACTCGCGTGGTGGGTTCTGTTAGCGGTTCTAAGTTCGACTTTCGCACTTTTTGGAGGAATTGGACAGTCCCCTGTAAACAAAGACGAGCTTCCCGCACCATGCGTGTTCTGTTCAAGGAAGAACGCACAGAGCAAGGAGGCTCGCGGTG
>JAJVHV010000008.1 GCA_022072445.1 Phycisphaerae bacterium
CGTCGGGCCGCCGCGCGCCGCGCGTGCCGCCCCGCCCTGCCGCCGGCGCCCCCGCCGGTTGAGTCAGCATCGGCGCCGCGCCCAGCGCCAGGCCGACTTCCAGCCGCCGGCCGTTTCCCAGCAGCGTGGCGCGGTCGATCACCGCGCTCAGTTCGCGCACGTTGCCTGGCCAGGCGTATGCCCGCAGCAGCCGCAGGTCTTCGGGCGTCGGCATCACCAGCGGCAGGCCGAAGCGCGTCGCCGCCTTCTCCGCAAAGTGGCACGCCAGCGCCGGAATGTCCTCGACCCGTTCGCGCAGCGGCGGCAGTGCGATCGGAAACACCGCCAGGCGGAACCAGAGATCATCGCGGAAACGCCCGACGCGCGCCAGCGCCGGCAGATCACGATGCGTCGCCGCCACCACGCGTACGTCGACGTGGATCGGCTGCTTGCCGCCGATGCGCTCGATGTAGCCGTCCTGAAGCACGCGCAGCAGGCGCACCTGCGCCGCCGGCGGCAGCTCGCCGACTTCATCGAGAAAGAGCGTCCCGCGGTCGGCCCGCTCGAACCAGCCGTGGTGCGTGTCGACCGCACCGGTGAAGCTGCCCCGCTCGTGGCCGAAGAGCTGCGAGTCGATCAGCTCGGGCGGGATGGCGCCGCAGTTCACGCGAATGAACGGCCCGCCGTGCCGCGCCGATTTCTGATGGATCGCGCGCGCCACCACCTCCTTGCCCGAGCCGGTCTCGCCCAGCAGCAGCACGGGCACATCCGAGCGCGCCACGACGGCGACACGGTCCATCACCGGCCGCAGTCCCTCGTCGGCTCCGACGATCGGCCCGCTCAGGTCCTTGCGCCCCAGCCGGCCCAGCGCTGACCGGCGTTCCGCCTCCGCCGCCTCGCGCAACGTCTTCAATTCGGCCAGCCGCCGATCGTTCTCCAGCGCCGCCGCGAACGGCTCGAGCAGCATGCGCGCCAACTGCACGTGCTCGCCGTCGAATCGCGCCCCGCGCGACCCAATCAGGATCAGCACGCCGAACGTCAGCTCGTGCCCGCGCAGCGGCCCGCACAAAAGCTCGCCGCGCACCCCCTTCGGCACGACCACACCCAGTTCGTCGGCCCGGCGACGGTCGCCGCTCCGCACCACCTCACCCGCCGTGACCCAGGCCGACAACGCCGACACCTGCCCGGCGCTGCACACGCTCCGACGGGGAAGCGCCGCGGACTCGTCGTCGATCTGGCCGACCGCGACCGTCTCGAGCGCGGAGCTGGCGGGATCGAAGCGGCGAACAAGGGCGCACTGGATAGGGATGTGTGGCGCGATCACGCGCGTGATGATCTCCGTCGACTCGCCGATCTCGATGTGCCGGCACGCCTCACGCCACACGTCGAGCATGACTCGTGGGAATCGCCGCATGAACATCTATCATATACGATCATAAAGCAAGCATAAACGATAGTTATGCTAGTTTATATACTATTATTTCTGTTATATACGTCACGTCTTATAATATAACGTCATCGTCGTTCCAATGGCGCATTTTTCGCGTGGCATACCACTTGCCCCTTGACCAGTGACGAATCTCCTTCCCAAACCGAGATTCCCCGCAGGCGGTGGTGCCGCACCGCCTGCGGGACCTGGAAGTCGCAGGCACGTGTTGTTTCAGGAGGGACGAAACCGTGAGCACACATGACACCATCCGAGCGACGACCGCCGGACTGCTGGCCGCCGCAGTCGCATTCACATCACCATCGTTGGCCGGCGGGCAGCAGAAGCTGCTGAACGTTTCCTATGACCCGACGCGCGAGTTTTACGCGGAATTCAACAAGGCGTTCGCCGAGCAGTGGAAGCAGAAGACCGGTGACGCCGTCACCGTTCAGCAGTCGCACGGCGGCTCGGGCAAACAGGCGCGGTCGGTGATCGACGGGTTGGAAGCCGACGTGGTGACGCTGGCGCTGGCGTACGACATCGACGCGATCGCGGCGAAGAGCGGCCTGCTGCCGGCGGAGTGGCAGCAGCGGCTGCCGAATAACAGTTCGCCGTACACGTCGACGATCGTCTTTCTGGTCCGAAAGGGCAATCCGAAAGGCACTCGCGACTGGGACGATTTGATCAAGCCGGGCGTCGAGGTGATTACGCCGAATCCGAAGACGTCGGGTGGGGCGCGCTGGAACTACCTGGCGGCGTGGGCCTACGTCCTGAAACGCGAGCTCGGCGACCTGTCGAAGGTCGGCAATCCGGCGTTTGAGCAGGAGACGGCGGCGGCGCAGCGGCGGGCGCAGGAGTTTGTGGCGGCGCTCTTCCAGCGAGTGCCGGTGCTGGATTCGGGGGCGCGCGGCTCGACGACGACGTTTGCGCAGCGCGGCATCGGCGATGTGTTTCTGAGCTGGGAGAACGAAGCGTTTCTGGCAATCAACGAGCTGGGCAAGGACAAGTTCGAGATCGTGGTGCCGTCGATCAGCATCCTGGCGGAGCCGCCGGTGGCGCTGGTGGACAAGTTTGCGGACAAGCACGGGACGCGGGCGGCGGCGACGGCGTACCTCGAATTTCTATATTCCCCGGTCGGGCAGCGGCTGGCGGCCAAGCACTACTTCCGGCCGTCGCGCCCGGAATTCGCCGACGCGGCGGACGTGAAGCGCTTCGTAAAGGTCGAGCTGGTGACGATCGGCCAGGTTTTCGGCGGATGGAAAGAGGCGCAGCGGACGCACTTCGACGATGGCGGCGTGTTTGATCAGATCTACAAGCCGAAGTGAGGCGCGGCGTGGAATGCAGAATGAAGAGTGCAGAATGCAGAATGCAAAGAGCGGGGAATGGCAGGTCATGCGGATCGCGCTGAAACAGCACAGTGTGCTACCGGGCTTCGGCGTCTCGCTGGGCTATACGATGACGTATCTGAGCTTGGTGGTGCTGGTGCCGCTGGCGGCGTTGTTTGCTCGCAGCGCATCGGCCGGGTGGGGTCGGTTCTGGGCGGCGATTTGCGACCCGCGCGTGGTGGCGTCGTATCGCCTGACGTTCGGCGCGGCGCTGCTGGCGGCGCTGATCAACGCGGTGTTCGGCCTGATCATCGCGTGGTCGCTGGTGCGCTATCGGTTTCCGGGACGGCGAATTCTCGACGCCCTGGTCGACCTGCCGTTCGCGCTGCCCACCGCCGTCTCGGGCATCGCGCTGACTGCGATTTACGCGCAGGGCGGCTGGCTGGGCCGCTGGCTGGAGCCGCTCGGGATCAAGGTGGCGTTTACGCCGCTGGGTGTGCTGGTGGCGCTGACGTTCATCGGCCTGCCGTTCGTGGTGCGGACGGTCCAGCCGGCGCTGGAGGATCTGGAGAAGGAGATGGAAGAGGCGGCGGCGAGCCTGGGGGCGGGGCGCTGGCAGACGCTGCGGCGGGTGATTTTGCCGGCGCTGTTTCCGGCGCTGCTGACGGGTTTTTCGCTGGCGCTGGCGCGGGCGATCGGCGAGTACGGCTCGGTGATCTTCATCGCCGGCAACATGCCGATGAAATCGGAAATCACGTCGCTGCTGATCATCACGAAGCTGGAGCAGTACGACTATGCGGGGGCGGCGGCGATCGCGGTGGTGATGCTGCTGGCGTCGTTCGGGCTGCTGTTCGGCGTGAACGCGCTTCAGTGGTGGGTGAATCGGCGGCAGCGGGTGGGGGCGTGAGATGAGCAGAGTGCAGAATGAAGAATGCAGAATGCAACACGCCAGAAACCAATAACACGGAAACCCTACCCCGGCCCCTCCCTGGAGGGAGGGGGGGTGTGAAGGGAATGACGAATGCAGAATGAAGAATGCAGAATGCAACAAGTAAACAGTAAAACGGAGACCCTCCCCCGGCCCCTCCCTGGGAGGGAGGGGAGTGGAGTGACGGAGCCGGCATGGGTGCGCTGGCTGTTGATCGGGGTGTCGGTTGCGTTTCTGGGGCTGTTTCTGATCGTGCCGCTGGTGGCCGTGTTCAGCGAGGCGCTGCGCGGCGGCGTGGGTGCGTATTTCACGAGTTTAATCGACCCGGCGGCGCTGAGCGCGATCCGGCTGACGCTGCTGGTGACGGCGATCGCCGTGCCGGCCAACCTGGCGTTCGGTCTGGCGGCGGCGTGGCTGATCGCGCGGTTTGATTTTGTGGGGCGGAGCGTGCTGCTGACGCTGATCGATCTGCCGTTCGCGGTGTCGCCGGTGATCAGCGGGCTGATCTACGTGCTGCTGTTCGGCCTTCAGGGCTGGCTGGGGCCGTGGCTGAGCGCGCACAACGTGCAGATCATTTTCGCGGTTCCGGGGATCGTGCTGGCGACGGTGTTCGTGACCTTTCCGTACGTGGCGCGGGAGCTGATTCCGCTCATGCAGGAGCAGGGCAGCGAGGACGAGCAGGCGGCGCTGTCGCTGGGCGCCAGCGGCTGGCAGATTTTCCGGCGGGTGACGCTGCCGAACGTGAAGTGGGCGCTGCTGTACGGGGTGATCCTGTGCAACGCGCGGGCGATGGGCGAGTTCGGAGCGGTGTCGGTGGTTTCGGGGCACATCCGCGGGGAGACCAACACGATGCCGCTGCACGTCGAGATTCTTTACAACGAGTACAACTTCGTGGCGGCGTTCGCCGTCGCATCGCTGCTGGCGCTGCTGGCGCTGGCGACGCTGGGGGCCAAGAGCCTGGTCGAGCGGTTCAGCGGCGCGGGCCAGCGCGGCGGAGGCGCGGCATGAGCGCGGCGCGACCACACGTTGGAAGCGGCAGGTGGCACACGGGATGGCAAGTCGCAAGCGGCGACCTGCCCTACAGGGGTGGAGGGGTGAGAGCATGAGCATCGAAGTGCGGCACTTGAGCAAGACGTTCGGGCGGTTTGCGGCGCTATGCGACGTGAGTCTGCACATACCGGACGGCGAGCTGGTGGCGCTGCTCGGTCCGTCGGGCTCGGGCAAGACCACGCTGCTGCGGCTGATCGCCGGGCTGGAGGCGCCCGACGCGACGGACGGCGCGGCGGTGCTGTTTCACGACGAGAACGTGGCGGGCCGCCCGGTGCGCGAGCGGCGCGTCGGCTTCGTGTTTCAGCATTACGCGCTCTTCCGGCACATGACGGTGTTCGAGAACGTGGCGTTCGGGCTACGGGTGAAACCGCGCAGCGAGCGTCCGTCGCGGGCGGAGATCCGCGAGCGCGTGCTGACGCTGCTGCGGCTGGTGCAGCTTGACGGGATGGCGCAGCGCTACCCGAGTCAGCTTTCCGGCGGGCAGCGGCAGCGTGTGGCGCTGGCGCGGGCCCTGGCGGTCGAGCCGCGCGTGCTGTTGCTGGACGAGCCGTTCGGGGCGCTGGATGCCAAGGTGCGGCAGGAGCTGCGGCAGTGGCTGCGGCGGCTGCACGACGAGCTGCACGTGACCAGCGTGTTCGTCACGCACGATCAGGAGGAGGCGCTCGAAGTGGCCGACCGCGTGGTGGTCATGAACGAGGGCCGCGTGGTGCAGGTGGGAACGCCGGAGGAAGTGTTCCATCATCCTGCGGACGAGTTTGTGATGGAGTTCCTGGGCAGCGTGAACGTGTTTCACGGGCGGGTCGAAGCGGGCAAGGCGATCCTGGGACCGCTGACGCTGGACTACGCGAGAGGTGTTGGAGCGAAATCCGCGCCGGCCCGGGCGTTCGTGCGGCCGCACGAACTGGAGGTCGACGATCACGCCAACGGCCGGCCGTGCTTTGCGGCGGTGGTGCAGCACGTGAACGCGGCGGGACCACGGGTGAAGCTGACGCTGACGGCGGACGCGGGCGAGTCGCTGCAGGCGGAGGTGTCGCTGGAGCGCTATCGCGAGATGCGGCTGAGCCCGGGGATGGTCGTGTACGTGAGTCCGCGCGATCTGCGGCTGTTTGTGGATGGGGAACAGAAGGTGGTGGGCTAGGCTCAGGGCTCAGGGTTCGGGGTTCGCAAAACGACGCGTGGCGCGAGGCGTAGACCTGAGGCAGACAGGAGAACTGTTGTGTTCGATGCGACGAGCGGAGCTTCACCCTTCGGATTCATGCGGGCCGGCTGCGCGGGCGATCGCGAGGCGGTCGGGTTCACGGCGCGCTATCAGACATTTGGGCTGCACGAGTTCCTGGACGAGCTGGACGAGTACGTTGGCGCGCTTCCGCTGCCGCTGCTCACCGAGTTGCTTTCGCGCGTCGTGATCACGCCGGAGGAGATTCACGACTACGTTCAGTTCGATCCGAATCGGTATCGGCGGAATCGCGTCCGTCTTCGGGCGCACTACGAGGCGCTGGTGCTGTGTTGGCGGCCGGACCAGATCAGCCCGATCCACGATCACGGTGAGTCGAATTGCGCCGTGGCGGTGATCAGCGGCGAGGCGGTGGAGATCGGGTTTGCATGGACAGCGGACGGACAGCTGCGCGTGGTGTCGTCGCAGCGCCTGTGCGCCGGGAGCATCACGGCGGCGGCCGGGCCTGACCTGCACCAGGTTGCCAACTGGAGCCACCCGCAGCGCGATCTCGTGACGCTGCACATTTACTCGCCGCCGCTCATGCGAATGGAGACATACCCGGAGTCGAAGGTGCTGCGCGTGCCGGCGACGCGCGTGAAGGGCTTGGTGAGCTTCTCAGCGCGGGGGCATCGGCAGCAAGCGGGCTGAAACAGCGCGTGGGCGGTCCGCGTGCTGGCTGTTTTCACATCGGGTCGTGAATTCAAGCTGGAGGACTTTTGATGACATTCCGTCATCCGATCTCGCATGCGCTGGTATGGGCGGCATGGATCGCGTGCTGCGGTCCACCGGCGCGCGGGCAGCCGAGCGGCGCGTCGGCGACGTCACAGCCGAGCAGTGCGCCGGCGGCCGCGTCGAAACCAGCCGAGAAGAAACCGTACGTCAGCAAGAGCTGGGGCTCGCGGCTGGAGACGCAGCCGCCGGGCTACGCCCGTCCACTGAGTGAAACGGGACTTCCGGGCACGGAGGCGTTTGACTGGATGATCCTGGGGCTGGAGCACCGCACGCGCTGGGAGTTTCGTGATGATGATCCGAGGCGTCCGATCCTGCGCGACGACAATCAGTTTCTGATGCGTTCGCGCGGGTACTTCGGGATTCAGAAGGTGCTCGACCCGCTGCGCTTCGGCCTCGAGTTTCAGGACGCGCGGCAATTCAACAGCAGCTTTCCGGAGAGCGACCGTGACGTCGACGAGAACGAGATCATCCAGCTCCATGCCGAGTTGTACTTCCCCGACGTGCTCGGAAAGAACGAGCCGTTGCGCTTTCAGTTCGGGCGGATGTCGCTGGAATACGTCGATCGGCGGCTGGTCGGCCGCAACCGCTGGCGCAACACGACCAACGCGTTCGACGGGTTTCGCGTGCAGCTTGGCGAGGCCGCGTCCGACTGGCAAGTGGATTTCTTCGCGGCCCAGCCGGTCGAGCGGCGCCTGCGGCGCTTCGACCCGGGCGACGACGAGCGCTGGTTTTACGGTCTGGTCGGAGCGTGGCGCAAGTGGTCGCAATACGTCACGATCGAGCCGTACTGGTTCGTCCTGGACGAGGACCGCGTCAGTGTGACCGCGGCCGACCGCGAGATTCACACGCTGGGTGTGCGCGCGTTCGGGCCGATCGGCAAGAGCGGCTTCGACTATGACGTGAACAATGCGTTTCAATTCGGCGACGACGGCGTGCGCGAGCAGCGCGCCTACGCGATGTACGCCGAGCTGGGCTACACGTTTCAGCACGCGTGGAAGCCGCGACTCAGCCTGTCGGCGACGTACGGCAGCGGCGACCGCAATCCGGCGGATCGGACCACGGAGCGATTCGACCGGTTGTTCGCGGTCAACCACGGGTGGTCGACGACCGACGCCTTCACCTGGCAGAACACCATCAGCCCGAAGCTGCGGCTTGAGCTTCAGCCGCTCAAACAGCTCCGGCTGGACGGTTCGTACGGCGGCTATCTGCTCGCGAGCGACAACGACGCGTGGGTGACGCCGGCGCGGCGCGATGCGACCGGACTGGCGGGCACGTGTGTCGGGCAGGAGCTGGAGGTGCGGCTGCGTTACCAGATCGACGAGCACATGGAGCTTGAGACGGGCTATTCGTACTTCATTCCGGGCGCGTTCGTGGAGAACACGGGCCCGGCCGACGACAGCGACTTTTTCTACTTCGGGTTGACTGTAAAGCTGTGAACACGCGGGCGAGTTCGCCCAGGACAGGAGATCGACGATGAAGCGCATCATCCGAAACGTGTCGGTGTTGGCGATGGCGGCGGCGTGCCTGGCCGCGTGCGGCTGCACGCCCGTGAAGCAGGGTTTTCGCGAAGGCGTCAGCGACGGCTTCAGCGCGGCGCTGGCGGCGCTGATTGAGACGCCTGTGACCGCGGCGGTCGAGGCGTGGGTCGCGGCCAACGCTGATTAGTTCCAGCCGTGGCAAGCGGCGTCTCCGCGCGACGTGCCGCACTTCGCGCGGAGCGCCGCCCGGCCTTGAACCGGCCGGCTCGTTTCGAGTATCGTCTGCACGTCATTTCGGGTCGAATGTCCTGGCGACCGGCACCTATGCGGGTTGAGTCGTTCAACTCGGGCCGGAGCGCGCCTCACGTCAACCGCGACCCGGACACAGGAGTAACAACGATGTTGCGTCGTCACGTCTTCACCGGCGTTGCTTGCGCTGCGCTTACGCTCACCCCGCTGGCCCTGGGTCAACTCAATCACGCGGACGGCGATGAGGCCGGCGCCGGCGTCGCCGCACCGCGTTTCGTCATTCCGCTCGGCACGCAGGTCGTGGCCCTGCCGGATGGGCGCGAGGTCGAGTTCGAGACGCAGGAGGTTTGGAAGCCGGCGTGCAGCACGCCCGCCGGCCTGGTCGACTTCGACGACTTGGTGAACATGGCCGTGACGCACATCGCCGACCTGCAGAATGAAGACGGCATCATCGTGGTGGACAGTGGCGGCGGGCAGCGCGCCGGACTGAACATGGTCTATGTGCTGGGCGGCAGCGTGCCGCCGGCGGCCGTGCCGGCGTTCGCGGCGGCGGAAGCTTACCTCGAAAGCCAGTTCGCCAACGACCCGATCACCGTGACGGTCTCGGTCAGCTTT
Organism: Phycisphaerae bacterium; assembly: GCA_022072445.1. Taxonomy (GTDB): domain Bacteria; phylum Planctomycetota; class Phycisphaerae; order UBA1845; family Fen-1342; genus JAJVHV01. The sequence goes on from JAJVHV010000008.1 coordinate 8,999, forward strand.
GCGTCGCTGTCGCCGGGCGTGATCGGCGGGACGGGCAGCTCGTATGGCTATGTGGACTGGGCCACGTCGCGTTCGCTGCTGGTGGGCGGGATGGACGCCAGCGACACGATCCAGAGCTCGCTGCCGTCGGGCACGACCATCCCGGTGCGCTACACGACCGGCAGCACGACCAACGAAACGCGCGTCTTCTGGACGTTCGCGAACTGGAAGTCGAACGGCGGTACGGTGAGCGGGAACGACGCGAGCATGCAGTACAGCACGAATTTCCCGTTTGATTATGACCCGTCGAACGGCGTGACGGCCAACACCATCTCGCTGCAGGACGTCATCATTCACGAGACCGGGCACGCGCTGGGCTTCACCAGCGGCGTTGACTTCCGTTATCGCGACATCGAGACGGTCGACGTCTTCCGATTCCGCCGCACGGACGGCAGCAGCGACTTCAACCCGGACACGACGGCGGAGTTCACGGCGCGACCGCGCTGGGGCGTGTTCAACAACCCGAACGACGACGTGAACTTCGACAACATCGCGTCGGAGTATCGGCTTGCCGACGGCTCGCCTTATCAGGCCAGCCACTTCCGCGAGCAGGTGCCCGCGATCGGGATCATGGATCCGGCGTTCAGCTACGGCGAGACGTTTTATCCGAACTTCCTGCGGACGAGCGACCTGACGGTGTTCGACGCGATCGGGTACGACCGCTGAGGGTGGTTGACTGAAGTGCCGCCTGGAGCGCCGGCCGAGCGATTCGCCGCTCGCCGGCGCTTCATGTTCGGCGGTTGCGTTGCCGGCGCCGAATGTCGTTCGTCGCTCAGCGCGCCGAAGGCGCGGCGGAGCGTTTGCGATGGTCGCGGATGGCGGCGGCGAGGCAGCTTGGGTGCCGGGGCCTGTCGAAAACCCGGGGCGATTGGAAACCCGCCCCACCCTGTCATTCAGCGCTTGAGGTTGCGGGCGCGAGGCGCCGAGTCCGGAGGCGCGCTCAGGTCGGTCCCCTTCATTCAGGCTTGCTCCTCGCTCGCCTTCACGGTCGGGGCCCGCTGGGGGCGCGCGGCGCGAAGGGACTCGCGCCGGGGCGCCGGTGCCCCGTGCGGACGGCGCGTCAGAACAGGTAGCCGCGAAGCCAGTCGAAGGCGTGCACGACGGCGTTCACGATCATGTCCGAGAAGGCGATCGCCGCGACGACCTCAACCGCCGTGATCGTGTGGCAGAGCATGATCAACAGGCCGTCGGACTCGAGCAGTGCGACGGCGTAGAGCACGATCGGGATGACGAAGAACGTGTTGCTGTAGGGAATCGGCAGCGGCAGCGACAGCCCCAGGCTTTGAATCAGCAGGCCGACGCCGCACAGCGTCCAGAACGGTCCGCGCGACATGAACTCGAAGCGCGGGCGGATCAGCTTTTCCAATCCGCGCGTCCAGCGCGCCAGGCGCACGCCAAGCCAGTCGATCATGCGCATCGACACGGAGTAGGCCCGCAGCCGTTTGGGCAACCACGGGCGGTCGAACCCGGCGATCATCTGCAGCGCGCCGAACGCGATCGCCAGACCGAACAGATTCGCGATCCCCGGCAGCGGGACGGCGATGATCGCCATGAAGGCCGAGAGAAAGCCGAAGCCGGCGTGCGCCGTGCGGTCGAGGATTTCGCCGAACGTGATGTTGGTGCGCGGCGGGCGCGGCTTTCGGCCGCTTTTCGACGACGTCAGCGCGGCGGCGCGCGACGGGGACTCGGCTGGTGCGGCGCCCTCTCCGCTCGGGGCGCCCTCGGCCGGCGGAATGACGCGCGCGATCTCCTTCAGCTCGCTGAGAATGGTCGACAGCCGCAACGCGCGGCGCGGCGGCGCGGCGACTGGCGGGACCGATGCTTCGCCGGTCGCCGGCGTCCGCGTCGCGGGCGACACCGGCGCACCGGTCGGCGTTGACGACGGCTCGGGCGGCGCGGCACTCATGGCGCTACTCCCGGCGCGGCTGCCCCGACCACAACGGGCCGGCGCTCAGAGGCCGCCGCGCGGCGCGGGCCGGCCAGCAGGACGCCGAACAACAGCGCGACTACGAAGCCGATCGGCACGTTCCAGGGCCAGGCGACGGCGAGATAGCGTGGCGTCGGGCCGTCGCCGGGCAGCGTGATCCAGGCGAGCATGAGCGGAATGCAGACGCCGGCCAGCATGGCCGCGGCGCGCGAAGCAGCGGACCGAGTGCGGCGGGTGCCCCAGCGCGCCAGCGCGGCGAGCAGCAGGATCGCCATCGCGGCCGTGGTGGTGAAGCGCGCCCAGGGCTGGTGCCAGGTGACGGCGAAGACGCTGAAGACCGAGAGCGGCGCGGCCCAGAGCAGTCCTTCGCCGTCGACATCGACGCGCCAAAGCGCCAGCAGGAACGCGGCCAATAACACGCCGCCGGTGTACGTCGCCATGGCCAGCGCCAGCGAGAGGATGTTGGGGTAGTGGTCGCGGGCCAGCAGCGCGACATTCGCCATCGCGGACAGCGCGACGCCCCAGCCGACCACGAGGACTTTGGAAACCAGCAGGTAGTGATGCTCTTCCCCCGGTGCCGCCGGATCGACGCGCCGCTGACGCCAGGGTCGATAGAACGCGGAGATCACGGTCTGAGCAAGGGCGGCCAGGACGGAGTTCAGGCTGGCGGCGGCGAAGATGCCGGCGATGACCAGGCCGTTCAGTCCGGGCGGCATGCGCTCGATAATAAACAACGGGAAGACGCCGTCGGCACGCGCGCCGATCCGGGCGGCGGCGTCGGGCGACATCGGGAAGCGCTGGTAGAAGGCAAACAGTCCGGCGCCGACCAGCAGCGCGAGCAGCGCCACCAGCACGCTGACGCTGCTGCCGATCATCGCCAGGCGGGCCTGCGCCGGACCACGGCAGCAGAAGATGCGCTGCGCGATCATCTGGTCGGTTCCGAACGCGTTCAGGCACAGCGTCGTATTGCCGATCAGCGCCGCCCAGAAGGCGTACTCCACCGTCGGCCTGAGCGAGAAATCCCAGACGCGCAGCTTTCCGGCGGCATGTACGACGGAGAACATCTCGCCCCAGCCGCCGGGCAGGTCGCCGACGACAAAGAGCAGCGCGGCGAGCAGCGCGCCGACGAGCACGACGAACTGGACGACGTCGGTCCAGACGACGGTGGTGATGCCGCCGAGCAGCGTCCAGAGGATGGCGACGGCACCGATCACCCAGATCGACACGGCGAGCGGCACGCCGCTGACGGTCTCGAGAACGATGGCGGTGAGCAGCAGGCGGACGCTCTGCCCGAGCATGGCACCGACGACGAAGAGTGTGGTGGCCAGCGAGCGGATGCTCGGTCCGAAATAGCCGGCCATGTAATCATATGGACTGTAGATCTCGTGCTTGTAAAACGCGGGTACGAACCAGACCGCGATGATGACGCGCGCCACAATCGAGCTGAGCGCGATCTGCAGGTAGGTGAAGTCACCCCCGGCCGCGAAGACCGCCGCCGGCACGCCGACCATGGTCACCGCGCTGATCTCCGTCGCGACGATCGAGCCGGAGACGGCGTACCAGGGCAGTCGCCGGCCGCCGAGGAAGAAGTCGCGGAAGGTGGCCTGCCGGAAGCTGAGGATCGCGCCCAGGAACGTGGAAATGACGAGGTAGGCGGCGACGACGCTCCAATCCAGCCAGGTGAGGTGAGCGCCGCTCATGCGTTCGAGCATCCCTGCGAGTGTGCCGCGATCCAGTCCCTGCGAGGGGATTGTAACGGCCGATCGTGTGGAATTCGCATTCCCCGACACATTGAGAGCGATAAGATAGGGTGCGGGCGAACGCAGATGAACTCTGCGCCGGCCCCGACCGCCTTTTCCGGTGCCGCCATGCGACGCCTCGGGCTTTTGCTTTCGATCGCAACCGCTTTGGCTTCATCGATTTGCAACGCCGACCTCATCCGCCTCAAGGGCGGCGGAACGATCGACGGCGACGTGCTCAACAGCACCGACACCGAGTGCACGATCCGCTCGCTGGCCGGCGTCGTCCGTCTACCCCGTTCGGCCATCGAGTCGATCGAGCCCGGCCGCTCGGTTTTCGCCGAATACGATTCCCGCCGACAGCAGACCCCCGACCAGCCCGACCCGCTGGTCGCGCTGGCCGCCTGGTGTGAGGAACAAGGGCTGACCCACGAGCGTCTGATACATCTGCGGCGAGCGCTGGAACTGTCGCCGGATCATGCCGCGGCCCGTCGGGCGCTGGGTTTCGCGCGCGTCGGCGACCTGTGGGTCGACGCCCGGTCGGCCGGCGAGTCCGCGGCGAAGGTCGTTGCCCGCGCGGCGGAACGCGCCGTTGAAGCGCGAAACAAGACGGCCGACGAGCCAGCCGCGGAGGCTGACCCGGAGCGGGCGGCGCGTGCCGTTCAGGCGACGTGGTTCGCGCGCATCCGGGCGGTGAAGAGTTCGCTGCTGGATTCGGGTGTGCCGCGGTTGGAGAAGCAGGGTCGCGAGCGAATTCGCGAAATCAACGACCCGCTGGCGATCGTGCCGCTGGTGCGCACCCTGAGCACCGGCGACGCCGACTGCCGCTTGCTGCTCGTGGAGATGCTGGGGCGCCTGGTGTGCGACGAGTCGACGATGAACCTGGCCGTGGTGGCGCTGGTCGACCCGCGCGACGACGTTCGCTCGGCGGCGCTGAGCCACCTGGAGCAGCGGAGCGACGAGCGCGTCGTGGCCCAGTTTCGCAAAGCGCTGGGCAGCGGCGACGACGCGCTCATCCGCCGGGCCGCGACGGGTCTGGGCCGTTTCCGGGCGGCGTCGGCCGTGCCCGAGCTGATCCGGGCGCTGACGGCCAACAAGCGCATGCGGATCGAGACGCCGGTGCAGCGCTACTTTCACGAGATGCCCGCTGAATTTCGCGAGCCGACGCGCATCCGCGCGGGCGGCGCCGACATCGCGCGGATCACGCCCGAGATCGGATTCCCCGACGCGGGAGCCGTGCTGGCCGTCCGCACCGAACGCCGGCTCGAAACGGTGACCGTCTTTCGCACCGAAGTGCTCGAAGCACTGAAGGTCATTACCGGACAGAATCTCGGCTTTGACGAAGACGTCTGGCAGCGCTGGTACGAGGAGAACCGACGATGATGCTCACGATCTCTGCTTTGTTCGCCGCACTTGTCGCCTGTCAGGACGATCAGCGGGTCGATCGCGACCTGTTGCAGCGTACGTCCGCCGAGCGGCCGGCCGCGGTCCCCGCCGATGAGCGCGCCGTGGCCGAGCGGGCGACCGACCCGGCCGAGGTGCAGGCGCGGGCCGACTTGGCGATCGCGCAGGCGCGGGTCGATCTGCTGGCGGCGCGCAGGGCTCTGAGCGACGGTCGCGCCGCCGATGCCGCCGACACGGCCCGCCGCGTGCTGGCGGCGCTGCGAACACTGCCGCCGGGGATCGACGCGTCGGTGTACGAACTTCAGGCCGAAGGAGTGTTGGCGCGGGCCGAGCGGCTGAGCGCCGCCGGCGCGAGCGACGCGCCGATTCACGCCGGCCAGAGCGCTCCGGCCGACGCCAACACGCAGCGCGACAGCGCCGGAGCGGCCCCGCTCGATCCGCTGGAAGACAAGTCCCGCGCCGCGGCCCGCATCGCGCGGCGCTACGAAGGGGCTGATACCGATGACATCGACACGCGCGGCGACGCGGCGGTGCTGCGCGAGCGCAGCGTGCGCGAGCAGGAGCCGTCGCCGCACTACGGCTATCGGCCGGGCGAGGCGATCGTCGACGTGCACGCGCTGCTGCACCGCGACGAGCAGCGCTACTGGTACGAACGCGCCCTGCGGACGGCTTACAAGACCGACGAGGCCCGGCGGCTGACCGAGGTCGACGAGACGCGCGTCACGCCCGAGGGCGACGTCGCGTTTCCCGACGACTGGCCCGAGAAGATGGCCCGCCGGGCAAAATATCGCGGCGGCGTGGTGGCCCGTTCGCCCAATTGGACCGACAAGGACGGCCGCGAGTGGTATCTCGCAGTGTACGACATTCACGACCTGATCTACGAACCGCCGAACTTCCAGGCGACCGACGGCTTGCCGCTGACGCTGCGTTTGCAGAACGACCTGGATCGCGCCGCGTTGCGCGAGCGCAGCCAGATCTTCAGCGGATACGCCGACGACCTGGCGGCAGGCATCCCGCTGCTGCGCTATTTCGGCGGAGTGGATTCGATCGGCGGTTACTACAACCTGGGCCGCCAGGCGGAGATTGTGGACATGATCCGGCGATTCAGCGGGCCCTATGCCGATCAGCCGGAGGTGCAGGAGGCGGGCGCGAGGAAGTAACCGGTTGGGGACTCCCGAATCCGCGCCGGATCATTGCGTGGCCGGCTCTTGCCGGGCAGGGGTGCCCTGCCGACGGCTGGTCGCGTCGGCAGGCGCGGTCAAGGTGCATGCTGTCGCCGTCCGGCGTGAGGTCGTGTCGTGCGCGTAGGGTGCATCCCTGATGCACCGCACCGCCTACGGACGCGGGTCGTGTGGTGCGTCGAGGGACGCACCCTACCGACACCCTACTGAGCTTCATGATCGGGACTCGGCGCCGTGAAGCATGCCCGCAAGGCGTTCGGGGCGCTTGTGCGCGCGACGAGGTCCACTCTGGTCGAACCCCTCCCTTACGAGGCTGTCGAAATACTCGATTCAGCATGCACGGAATACCAAGAATGGGGCTTCCGACCCCGGTCTTGCGAGCGAAAGAGTGCATTCGCGGGCCTGTCGAAGTACCCAAGAGCGAGTATTTCGACAGCCTCATCAGGGAGGGGTTTCGTAGCGCCCCAGCCGAGCCCCGACCGTGAGGGAGGGGTTTCGTAGCCCAGCGTGAGTGCGCCCCCAGCCGAGCCCCGACCGTGAGGGAGGGGTTTCGTAGCCCAGCGTGAGTGCGCCCCCATCCGAGCCCCGACCGTGAGGGAGGGGTTTCGTAGCCCAGCGTGAGTGCGCCCCCATCCGAGCCCCGACCGTGAGGGAGGGGTTTCGTAGCCCAGCGTGAGTGCGCCCCCATCCGAGCCCCTCATCCGAGCCCCTCATCCGAGCCCCGACCATGAAGGCGACCGAGGAGGGAGCCTGAATGGAGGGGTTTCGTAGCCCAGCAGGAGTGTCAACCGTATTCGACGGTCGTTCGCGCTGTGCCAGGAAACCGCTTGCTGACGCGCGCGGCTCGCTTGGCGTCCGCGCCTCGGCCTACGGCGTCTTCGTCAGCAGCTCGATGAACGCGTCGATGTCGAACGCGTTGACGCTGCCGTCGCCGTTCAGGTCGGCCAACATGCGGTCGCAGTGCGGCGCGAGGGCGTCGTAGGCCGCGTCGCCCATCACCGCCGCGATGAACGGGTCGATGTCGAACGCGTTCACCCAGCGGTCGCAGTTCAGATCGCCCTTCTTCGGCGGGACGTAGCACGCCAGCCCGCCGGCGGTGACGAAACGGCTGTTGTAGATCAGCGCGGATTCGCCGCTGGGAACGTATACAGCGTACACGCCATCACCCTCGGTCACGGCATACAGCCTGTCGGGATCTTCGCAGAACGTAATAGCGAAGTAGTTTCCACACGTGAAACCCGTTGACACAAGGCGGCGCGAGCTTGGGTCGACACCGTTGTAAGCGTGGATGGCGACGCCTGCACAATCCAACAGCCATGTCGACACAAAGAGGTTGCCGAGCGGGTCGAATTCGATGCACGCGACTCTAGTCAAGTCGCCGAACCGCTCAATGCGACCCCATTGGTCCATTCGGTAGACCCCACCCCTTCCAATGTATACGTTGCCGTCGGGCCCCGACGTTACGGTGAAGAATGAGCCGTTCCCTATTTTTGTCGATGGCGGATGATCCGCCGGAAACTTCAGCAGCGCGTAGTAATAGTCGTCCGTGACGTAGAAGTTCCCCGCGCGGTCCCAGCCCAGCCCGTTGGATCCGATCGGCCCGCCGATGCCGTCGTTCGCGTCATGCGCCGTGGTCGCGTTGCCGGCAGGATCGATGTCCGCCACGCGCGCGTTCCAGTAGCTCAGAATGCGCAAGCGCTTCCCGTCCGGCGAAAAGCGCAGCCCCGTCAGGCCGCACAGTCCGTCGCTGCGATCCGCCAGAAACCAACTCTCGCCGCTCTCAGGATCGAACTCCACCACGTAGTCCTTGCGCGTCGCGGCACACATTTCGCCCCCGCCGCGGTACTCGGGCAGGAAGAGATGGCCGCGCTTGAAGCCTTCAGTATTGGGTTGCGCACGGACAGAAGCAGAAAACGAACAGGCGATGCAGACAATCGTGAATCGAGACCATGTCATGCTGGTTATTCTACCCGCAGCGACAGCCCCTCATCCGAGCCCCTCATCCGAGCCCCGACCATGAAGGCGACCGAGGAGGGAGCCTGAATGGAGGGGTTTCGTAGCCCAGCAGGAGTGTCAACCGTATTCGACGGTCGTTCGCGCTGTGCCAGGAAACCGCTTGCTGACGCGCGCGGCTCGCTTGGCGTCCGCGCCTCGGCCTACGGCGTCTTCGTCAGCAGCTCGATGAACGCGTCGATGTCGAACGCGTTCACGCTGCCGTCGTCGTTGAGGTCGGCCAGGCTGCGGTCGCAGTGCGGCGCGAGCACTTCGTAGGCCGCGTCGCCCATCACCGCCGCGATGAATGGGTCGATGTCGAACGCGTTCACCCAGCGGTCGCAGTTCAGGTCGCCCTTCTTCGGCGGGACGTAGCAGGCAATGCCGGTGCCCCTGTATATGGAATACTCCTCGCTCTCCCGGATCGTCGTGATTCCGCCTGTGGGCACGTCGAGCGCGTAAACGCCCTCGGCATCGGTCGCGTAGAGCGTGTTGGAGTCCTCGCAGAACGTGATCGCGAAGAAGTCCGAGCAGTTAAAGCCGGTCGTCACCACGCGCCGCGACGTCGGATCAAGCCCGTCGTAGGCGTGAATCACGTAGCCTTGACAGCCCGTGATGCTCGTCGCCACGAAGAGGTTGCCGTGCGGGTCGAACTCAATGCACGCGACATTTGTAAGATCGCCGAATCGACGCCGCGTGCCGATCGGGTGGAGCGCGAAGACGTAGCCACCCCAGCCCGAGAGGTAGACGTTCCCGTCTGGTCCGGCTGTCAGCGTGTAGTAAGAGGCGAATCCCAATCGCTGCTTCGGCGGCGCGTCGCGGGGGAATTTGAGAAACTCATAGTAATAGTCGTCGGTGACGTAGAAGTTTCCCGCGTGGTCCCAGCACAGGCCGTTCGCCCCGATCGGTCCGCCGATGCCATCGTTCGCGTCATACGCTGTCGTGACGTTGCCAGCAGAATCAATATCGGCGATGCGCGCGTTCCAGTAGCTCAGCACGCGCAGGCGCTGGCCGTCAGGTGAGAAGCGCAGCCCCGTCATGCCGCACAGGCCGTCGCTGCGGTCGGCCAGTTCCCAGCGCTCACCCGTCAGCGGATCGATCTCGTCTACCCAGTTTTTGCGGTTCGCGTTGCACATCTCGCCGCCACCGTACCGCTGTGTGAAAATGTGCCCAGATACGAACCCATCACTATTCGGCTGGGCGAATCCGACCGGCGTGGCCGAGCAAGCGACTAGGAGAATCGTGAACAGCGTCCGGCGCATGATTGACAATTATATCCTGGGGAATGGGCATCAGCAAGGCTGGCCAGCCCCGTCGACCGTGGGTGAAAAAACGCTCGTACTTGCGAACTCTCGCGCAGGCGCCCGCCAGACCCGTCTGCCTGGTGGGGCCGACGGTCGCGAGTGGACTCAATTCGGCCGAGTTTTTCACGCCGCTCGCGTGACTCCTGCTCGACTTCCGACCGTGTGCAACAATCCGGAATCTGGCACACGTATTGCTGGCAAGACTCTAACGAGTGCGTCACTCAACGGGCCGCGGGATCGCTAGCGGATCGTTCCGAAAGGAGCCGATCATGAAGCACCATGTGCTCGTAATCCAATTCGCGCTCGCCATCATCGCAATGAGCGCCACCCCCATCGTGGTCGCACAAGACCCATCCGTCGGGGGTGAGTGGTATCCGAACACCACCGACGGCTCTCCATGCCCACGATGATGATCCACGGTAACGTCCTCAAGACCGGCCGCGTCTTATTCGTTTCGAAGGATGAGATCATCGAAAACGCGGCCTTTGTATACGTTCCCGCCGCAGACGGGAAAGGCGCTGGCACAACGTATGACGTGCCGGAGGCTCCGTGGCCGATTTTCTGTTCTGGTCACTCACAAACTACCGATGGACGCATATTCTTTGCTGGCGGCGGCGGAGGAAGTGAGAGCGGCACGACTCGCTGCAACATCTTCGATCCCGATGTCAACGGCGGCGCTGGCGACTGGGTCGCGCTTAGCGCATTCGACTCGACGATGACGCTGCCCGGAGGTTGTGACGATACGCAGCCTCGCAACGACCCGCGCTACTACCCCACCTGCACCACGCTCGCCAGCGGCAAGATTCTCGTCACCGCCGGCCGCACCACGCTCAGCAACCCGGATTGCCATCCGGCCGACGCGCCGCGCATCTTCAACCCCAATGCCGCGCTTGGTAGCCAATGGACTGTGATCTTTGACGCGCCGTTCGCCGACGTCGCCAAGCCCATCCAATGGTATCCGTTCATGTTCCAGCTCTCCAACGGCCCCATCTTCATGGGCGGCGGAAGGTACTTCGGCATCAGCGGAGACCAGATCGGCGCGCAGTCGCTCAGGCTCGACGCCAGCGGCGGCTCGTGGGAAAGTCCATCCACGCCGCTCCTGGCCGACTTCTACGGCGGCTCGGCCGTCATGTATCGGCCCGATCTGGTCATCAAGACCGGCCACGCCGCCAACTCCGACCTTGGCGACGGCAAACAGGCGCAGAAGATCAACGCCATCGGGACAGACGGATGGCAAGAACTACCCGCGATGGATTACAAGCGCGGCGACCACTACCTTCTGGTGTTGCCCGATGGAAAGGTCCTGGCGGTCGGCGGCGCAGACGATGAAGGCGCGCGTGTTCCCGAACTGTTCGACCCCGACAACGAGTCCGCCGGGTGGGTGGACATGGCCACCATGCCGCGACAACGGGTCTATCACTCGTCCGCCGTCGTGCTGCCCGACGGACGCGTCCTGATCGGCGGCGGCGACTCCGACACTGATGACAAGAGCGCTCACCTGTACTCCCCGCCCTACCTCTTCGACGAGGACGACAACAACATCAACGACGTTTCCGGCGTGCGGCCGCAGATCACACAGGCCCCGGCGGCGATCGGCTATACCAAGACTTTCAATGTCTACAGCGACCAGGTGTCGTCCATCACGCGTGTGACGCTGGTGCGTCTCGGCTCGTCCACGCATTCGTTCGACATGAATACCCGCTTTCTGGAGCTCAGCTTCACGGTGCCATCCACCGGGACACCGCGCCTGAAGGTCACCGCGCCGGCGCACGGCTTCATGGCCCCGCCGGGATACTACATGCTCTTCATCCTGAAACCTACGCCCGCGCAGGACAATCGCCCGAACGTCTGGTACCCTTCGCGCGGACACATTCTGAAACTGGAGATGCAGTTGTTGTAGCCAGGTCGCAAACGCCGAACCGCCGATGAATTCACAAAAGCCTGGCGCGGGCAGATACCCCGGCCAGGCTCGTTTTCGTCGCTCCCTTTTCGGTGCCTTGCTCCCTTTGTTCCTTTGTTGTCCTGTTTCCTTGTCTTTGCTTCACACAAACAGCGCCGACCCCACGTTCTCGTCATACGTCTCGCCATCGAGCTGGAAGATCGGCTTGGGGTCGAAGCCCAGCCAGTCGCGGATCGCGCTGCTGAACACCGCCCGGAAGTCCACGTAATACGGCAGATTGTCTTCGTTCAGGTCCGAGGACGTCACAGCCTGCCCGTGCAGCCCGCCGTTGACGCGCGGCCCCACCAGCAGCATGTGGTTGCCGTGCCCGTGGTCGGTGCCGGGGCTGCCGTTCTCGCGGTTGCGGCGGCCGAACTCGGTGTAGAACAGCACCGCCGTGCGGTCCCACAGTCCCATCGCCTTCATGTCGTTGACGAACTGCTCGAACTCGTCGTTGAGCTCGGGGAACAGCCGCTGGTTCGCCGTGAGCTGCGAGCCGTGCGTGTCGAAGCCGCCGTACTCGACCTTGAAGACTTGCGTGCCGAGCTTGGCGCTGGCGAGCTGCGCCGCCCGGTAGAATTCGCCGCGCGACGCGCCCGTCGAGACGAATCCTTCCGTCTTGGCGCGAATCTCAGTGCCGAGCTGATCGATCTTGCTGTACGTGTCCAGCAGCGCCTGCTGCGTCGGCGTGCGGTTGGTCTTCAGCCGCGCCAGCCGGCCAAACGCGTCCTGGGCCGCCTGCCGGTAGGTCTGGTCCGGATAGCCGTAACGCGTCGGATCGCCGATCGTCTGCGTACTCAGCACGCCGAAAGGCAGGTTGAAATACGTCTTGCGCAGCCGCTCGTACCACGGCGCCGCCGTCCCGGCGCCCGAGCCGAGGTTGCGCACGCCGAACTCGTAGATTTCCTGGCTCTCGAAGTGCGAGCCGTTGCCCTTGGGATAGGCCACCTGCTGAACGATCGCGAGCTGCCGCTGCGCGTACAGCGCGTTCATGAACGGGCAGTGGTTCGTGATGCCCAGATCGGGATGATCGGAGAGCGGCGTCACGTCGGCGGCCCGCAACGCGAGCTGCGGCCGGTTCGACTGATACGTCGGATTCGTGAACGGCGCCAGAAAACTCAGCGCGTCCATTCCGCCGTTGAGCTGGCACAACACCAGAATGTTCCCCGTCCCCCCGCTCGATTGCGCGTAGCTGCGCGCAACCATGTTCAGGATCGGGTCGGCGAAGGCCAGCGCGCCCAGGCTCTTGCCGGCGTTGGCCAGAAAGCGGCGACGACTGAGTTCGTTGCATTCACGACAGCTCATACCATGCTCCTGTGTAGAGCAGCCGCCCCCGGCTGCACTCCCCACGCTTCCGGCTGCACTCCCGATCACCCGCCTGCGTTCTGCATTCTGCATTCTTCATTCTGCATTGCCGTTCCGGCTGCATTCCCGATCACCCGTCTGCGTTCCGCATTCTGCATTCTTCATTCTGCATTGCCGTTCCGGCTGCACTCCCGATCACCCGCCTGCGTTCCGCATTCTGCATTCTTCATCTGCATTGCCGTCGCAGCGCCCATCGACTACCGTCCGATCACGCGCTCGTCCATCGCCATCAGCCGGATCATCTCGTACACGTGCCGCGCCTGATAATCCGGGTCCTCCAGGTGAAACGCGCGCCACCCGCCCTGGTCGAGCACTTCCATGTAGATGTCCTTCTCCTCCTGCGTCAGCGGCAGGTGAAACACGCCCGCGATCGCGTCCACGATCTGCGGCCGAACCTCGCGCTGGCTCCAGTTCTCGACCGCCGGCAACAGGTGGAACGGCACGTCCTCGGTGTGATTGGGGCCATAATCCATCGTCCGCCCCAACGCCTTGACGCGGCTCAAGATCCACTGGTCCTGCACCCAGCCGAGATCCTCGCTCCAACCCTCGACACCCGGCGGGTTCAACAGATCCTGCCCCGCACTCGACAGGTCGTCGGCCAGTTGGTCAAAGAGGTAACCTTGCGAGTCCTCGCTGTAGACGTGCATGTCCAGCGTCCGCGCCACGCCGACAAAGTGCTCGACCGGCGTGGTGACCTGGTTGCCGCGCGCGTCGGGCGAAAAGAGCGCCTGGCTGACCAGGATTTTCCGGACCAGCGGCGCGATCTGGAAATTCGACGCGACGAACGAATCGGCCAGCTCCTTCACCAGCGCGTCGGACGGATGATCGTGCACGAAGAACGCGAACAGGTTGCGGGCCACGTACTCGGACGCTTCCGGCTGCGCCAGCGTCAGATCGACCACGCTCTGGTACGAATAATTGGCCGGTCCGCTCGTGCGGCCCGCGAAGATCATCTTGTTCGTCTCGTCATGATTCAGCAGATCGTAAATCGGACGCGTGTCCTGCTCCCAGTCGCGCAGCAGCGTGATGCCGGTAAACGCCCGCGCGCTCTCGCGGATATCGGCCTCGGTGTACAGCCGGTCGCGGCCCAGCGTGAACAGTTCCCAGAACTCGCGCGCGTAGTTCTCGTTCGGACTGGTCTTCGGACTGTTCGCGCCGTCCAGCCAGATCAGCATCAGCGGATCGAGCGTCAGGTCGATCAGGAACTGGCGATAATCGCCCAGCGCGTTCCGCCGCAGCATCTGCCAGTGAAACACGCCCAGGTTGCGGTCGCGCCAGTCCGAAATGACGCGCTGCGAGGTGGCGAAGCGGTCGTGCCAGAACATCGCCATGCGTTCGTGCAGCGGATTGGGACTTTCGATCAAGTGCACCAGCCAGCGTTTTGGGATGTTCTCTTCATACGAATCCGCCAGCAGCGTCACAGCTTCCGGAACCGGCTTGGCCGTCAACAGATCGTCAACCGTCGCGAAAAGTCCGCGCTGCACGGCGGCGGCCACCTGCTCGGGCGTCGCGCCCAGCGCGGCGCGGCGAAGCAGGTGATACGCCTCGTCCGAAGTGAGCGAGTTGCGATACTCGGACGCGGCCTGCGGATGGCCGGCGAACTCGGACGAAACCTCGACGATGAACGCCGCCTCGGCGGACGCTTCGCCGCCTCTGCCGTCGCGCACCACGAGCGCCAGCTTGACTTCGTTGTTTTCGACGACGTAGGGCGTCGTGAACGAAACAGCGACGTCCGAAGTCGAGGAGAACGTGCCGGTCGGGCCGCTCACCTGCGACCACTCGAACTCCAACGCGTCGCCGTCCGGATCGCTCGATGCAGACGCATCGAGCGACATGGCGACTCCGGGACGAATGCCGGCGTTGGGTGAGTATGAGAAGCTGGCGGTGGGGTTGTCGTTGAAGATTGTGCCGCCGCTGCTCCCGCCGCCGAACAATCCGCCGAGCACGCCGGAGTTTTCGTCGTCGCCGCCGGCGTTATCGCCCTGCGGGCAGCCGCCGAGCAGTGCGAGGGAGAGGATTGGCAGGGCCAGAACGAGGCGCAGCACACCCACGCGATCCATGTGGAATCTCCGTGCGTCTGAAAAACACGAGCCCGGCGCAGCGCCGCAAGGCCGTGGACGAAGGTCGACGGTCGTCGACATTCGGCGGCCCGCGGCGCAGTATCAGGAAGCGTGAGTCCCCCGGATAAGAGGTCGGAAAAGTGCGTAGCGGAGTCAACCCAGATTGCCAGGGACTCCTGGCTTACTCCGACCTAAAGCGTGCGCTGCTGTCGTATTTCAACGAGATGGCCGGCGGGGTCCGATACGAGCAGGCGGTCGTCGCTGTGGAACAGACCGCGCTGCCGCGTGTATGGCACTTCGTGGCTGCTGAGGCGCGCTTCGAGACCGGGCAGCGAACTGACGGTAAGAGACAGCCGCGGGCGCTGCGGGTCGACGGCCGCGTCGTGCGCGAAGCAGAAGAGCACGCTGTGGCGGGCGGTGCCCGCGCCCCAGCCGCCGGGGATTTGGCGATGATCGGGCCAGGCGGGCAGTCCGATCAACCCGAGGTAAAACTGCTGAAGGCGCGACAGCCGCTCGCTGGGGATGCCGACGCGGACTTCGCGCACGGCGTGGACGGCGGCGTCGGGCTTCTTCGGACGTGCGGCCATGACGTCCAGTGTAGCGACAGACACGCTGGGGCGTCAGGGCGTGGGGCGGCAACCGTTGGCGCGCCTTTGGGTGGGGGCGGGCTTCCAGCCCGCCGTGAGCGGGCATGATGCCCGCCCTACCCTGCGAAGTTGGGCGGATGAGATGCCCGCTCCGGCAGGTCGCCCGACAGCGACCTGCCCGACCTCAGGGAGTACGCCCGTGGCTGAGGGCCCGCCAGCGATCGAGCGTGGCGCGGGCGCGGCCCTCGTCGAGCGCGGCGCGGGCCTGGGCGGCGCCGTCGGTCCAGTCGCGGGCGCGGCCGGCGACCCACAGCGCAGCGGCGGCGTTGAAGACCGTCATGTCGCGGGCCGGGCCGGGCTCGCCCGAGAGGACCCGCTCGATGACGGCCGCGCTCTGCGCCGCGCTGTCCACGAACACCGTCTCAAGCGGAGCGGGCGCGGCGCCGATGACCGACGGATCAACCGTTTCGTATGCGAGCGTCGCGCCGTCCCAGCGCGCCAGCCGGCTGGCACCGGCGATGCTGAGATCGCAGAGGCCCTCCAGTCCGTGCACGACCATGGCGCGCGTCGCGCCGAGACGGCGCAGACATTCGATCAGCAGCGCGACGTGCTGCGGCCGGCTGACGCCCATCAACTGCCGCTGCACGAACGCCGGATTGGTGAGCGGGCCGACGAGGTTGAAGATCGTCCGCACGCCCAGGGCCTGCCGCACGGGTGCGGCGTGCTTCATGGCCGGATGCTGCCGGACCGCAAAGAGAAACGCGACGCGGCAGTCCGCCAGGCAACGTTCGAGCGTGGGCACGTCGGCCTCGATGTTGATGCCCAGCGCGGCCAGGCCCTCGGCCGACCCGCTGGGGCGCGCCGCGCTGCGATTGCCGTGCTTGGCGACGGTGGCGCCGGCCGCGGCGGCGACGATCGCGACGGCGCTGGAGACGTTGAACGTCGGCTTGCCGTCGCCGCCCGTGCCGCAGGTGTCGATGGCGTCGGCACCGTCGGGCGCGCGGACGCGCGCGACGCGCTGCCGCATGGCGCGGGCCGCGCCGACCAGCTCGTCGACGGTTTCACCCTTCGCGGCCAGCGCGGCGAGGATCGCGGCCAGCACGCGTTCGTCGACCCGGCCGTCCATGACCTGCTCGAAGAGCGCGTGCGCGTCGCGGTCGGAGAGGTCGCGTCGCGCGATCAGGTGGCGTAGTGCGTCAGCGGGCAACATGGGTGATGGCGGCCTCTTGAGTCGTGGACGCCGCGGCGGCCGGGGCGCTCGCGCCGGCCGCGCGGATTTTTGTCTTGACAGCGCCGGCTCTTCAGGGTAACAGAATAGCAACGATTGCTGGTGTCCGGCGCTGGGAGCGCCGGAAGAATAGGGAATCCGGTGCGAATCCGGAACGGTCCCGCCGCTGTGATCGGGTGCAGTTCGTCGCAGGCGTCATTGGCCGCGAGGCTGAGAAGACGCGACGAAGCGAACCGGCTGAAGTGAGAGGCCGGAGCAGCCCGAGAGTCAGAAGACCTGCCAGGTGATCGTCAAGGTAGAGGTTGCCTTCGCGGTAGAGGCAGACCGACATGTCAATTTCTCTCGAAAGCGCTTCCCCCCATCCGGTTTTTCGTCTGTGCTCGAATTGCGCCTCACGGATGCGGTGTGTTCGCACTTCGGCGGAATTGACACGTCATCGCACACGGCGGAGATGAAAGAAGCCCTGCCCCATGCGACGCGTCCGGTGGAGTCCGGGCGCGTCGCGGGGCGGGAAATTACAGGGCTCACTGGCGAGACCTGCTCTCCGAGGTGATCGAATTGGTTCGTAGCGCTTGCAACGAACCGCACTGCTGGCAGCTCCGCGCTCATGGCGACCTCACGGCCGTCCGACCTGCGTGGTCGGATCTGGAAGGAGAGGAGCCCATGCTGTCACGCGCTGCGCAACGCCTCTTTTTTTCAACGCTCTGTGCGAGCGCCTTTGCCCCGCAAACGTGGAGTTTCGACATCGGCGACCCGTGGGCCGATCGCGTGGTGGCCTATCATGGCGGCGTCAATCCCACGCTGCCCTACACCGATCCACTCACGTCGGTTGGATCGCCGGAGCGCTTCACCGGCGAGGGCGTGTTTCCGAGCGTCGTTTCGGTCTACAGCGGCGCGTACGGCGTCGATGAGATCGTCAGCGTCGGCGAGGGCGGCTGGCTGACCGTGGCATTCGATGAGCCGATCACCGACGATCCGTCGCACGCTTACGGCGTCGACCTGATCGTGTTCGGCAACGGCTTTCTGTTCGATTCGGACGGCGACGACTTGGCCGATAGCGCGTTTGACGAGGGGCCGTTCAGCATCTCGGTCAGCGACGACAACGTCGTTTATCACACGCTGGGCGTCGACTTCAACGACGCGGTGTTCCCGGTGCAGGGGTACAACGACTCCGGACCGTTCGATCCGGTGCCGGGCAATTCGCCTTCAGATTTTCTCAAACCGATCAACCCGGCGCTGGGGCTGAGTGATCTTTTCGGCTTGAGCTACGCGCAGATTGTGGCGTTGTATGACGGATCCGGCGGCGGAATCCCCGTGGACATCGCCGCGTCCGGATTGTCGGCGGTGAACTACGTGCGGATCGACGTTCCGACGGACGATTTGCGCGACGTGAGCCCGGAAATCGACGCGTTCGCGGCGGTTCCGGAGCCTTCGAGTGTTGTGTTTACCCTGGCGGCAGGTTTCGTGCTCCGCCGGAGGGGAGCGCGTTAATCGCTCGCGACCGGGGCGTGCGTCCGCCGCCCCGGTTGCGACGATAACGTCGCGGGAGGGTCCAATGACCACGACATCGACATCGTTGATTCGACCAATTGTGACGTGCCGCACGGTGTTGGCGCTGCTGCTGACCGTCGTCGCTCCCCGGTTGGGCGCGGCGGGCGACTGGACACACCTGGCCGGCGACCGGCAGCGCAGCGGCCTGGCCGAGCAGGCGCCGCGCACGCTTCAGGAGACCGTCTGGAACGCGACGCCGCTGGCCGACGAGGAACTCATCGGCATGAGCAGTCCGGTGGCCTTTGGCGGGCGCGTCTTCATTGCGGCGCGGGTCTACAGCGGTTTTACGCACGTGAACAACGCGATCATCGCTTTCCACGCCGGCACGGGTGCGCGGCAGTGGCGGACGCTTCTGGCGGCCGACGTGTTCGACAGTTGGTCGAGTCCGGCGGTCGACGTACGGAATGGCTCGGTGGTCGTGGTCTCCGGGAAGCGCGTGTATGCGCTCAACGTGGCCAACGGCGCGCAGCGCTGGGAGCGGCTCCTGACGCGGAACTTGGTGAACGCGTCGCCGGTGGTGACCGACGATCTGATGAGCGGCGTGTCGCCGGCGAATCGCGTGTTCGTGACCGACTTCGATGGGTTCAACGCGGGCGGGTCGCTGCACGCGATCAACGTTGACTCGCGCGTCGCGGGCGACAATCCGTACGACCCGGGTCAGGTGGTCTGGTCGGTCGGGCAGGTGGGTTCGAGCGGCAATTCGCCCGCCTACGAAGATGGCGTCGTGTATGTCGCCAGCGTGGGCGGGCTGGTCCGCGCACTGAACGCGTCAAGCGGCTCGGTTATCTGGCAGCGCACCATCAGCTTCGCGGGCGATCCGCAGTTCTCAGGGTTTTACGGCGGCGTGTGCGTGCGCAACGGAGCCGTCTTTCTGGCGAGCTACATCTTTGACGGCACCGGCGACGTCGCCGACCTGTACAAGCTGGATGCGGCGACGGGCGACGTGGTCTGGTCGATTCCGTGCGAACGGACGGTCTCGATTCCGGTCGTGACCGACGACGGCCGGATCTTCCTCCCAGCCGGACTTGAAGCCCCCGGCTCGGCGATCAAGGTGCAGGCGTTCCGCGACGACGGCGTCAGCGCGACCAAGCTCTGGGACACCGACGTCGACTCGGCCGGCGGGCTGGTCGTGGGCGGCTGGAACTACCACGCGGCGTTTGACGATGACCGGCTCTACGTCGGCACGCCGGACCCGTTCGCCTTCTTCCAGCCCTACGTCGAGATGAACGTGCTGGACGTGACGCGGACGCCGGATGATCCGTTCTTCGTCGCGGCGACGCAGGCCGGATCGGGGGGCACGCCGGCGATCGCGTCGGGGATTGTCTACTCGGTCGGAGTCGACGGGCTCGTTGCCGTGACGTCGACGGCGCGGATCACGCAGAAGGAATCGCTCGGCGCCATCGACCGCGACTGGGTGGAACCATGAGCCGCCGGGCGTTCACGCTGCTCGAACTGCTGGTCGCCGTCGCGGTGATCGCCGTGCTGGCGGCCGTGCTGCTGCCGTCGCTGTCGGCGGCCCGCGAGCAGGCGAAGCGCGTCATCTGCGCGACGCGCCTGGCGCAGTTGGCGCGCGGCTTTCACATGTATGCCGGCGAGTTTCGCGGGCGCGTCATGCCGCTCTGGTACGCCGAGGCGGGCACGGCCGGCGGCGGGGCGCCGGTGTTCTGGTGGGGCACGAACGACGCAGCGGGCGTCGATCACACGCGCGGCTTTCTGTGGCCGTATCTGGCGAGCGAGCTTCGGCACGATGGCCTGTATGAATGTCCGCGGCAGCCGTGGGGGACGTACGTGCCGCAGGGGTCGGCGTTGTCGCTCACCAGCACCTATGGCTACAACGGCTATTACCTCTCGCCGGCCAACACGCCCGGCTGGTCGAGCCTGATCGGGCATCGGCCCTGGCAGAACGTCGACGTGATGAAGCTGCCGCAGCGCGTCTTCTCATTTGCGGATACGGCGCTCGACACCGGCGGCGACCTGTCCACGAACGCGGCGCTCCTCGATCCGCCCATGCTCTTTCAGACCCGCGGCCGCTGGCGCATCAACGGCAGCCCGACGACCTCGTTCCGGCACGGCGGAAAGGCGTTGGTCGGCTTCGTCGACGGGCATGTCGACGTCGTGCTCCCCGCGGCCGAAGCGCTCACCTCGCCGCACCTGAACATCGGCTCGGCGAGCGTCACGAACGACCCGGGATATGTGCCCGACTGGGAATCGTGGTAGGCCAGGCGGCCCGAAGCGCGACGCTATAATCGCGCGCTCCGAGGACGCACATGCGACGCGCGTGGATCATCTCCATCGGCACCGAGCTGACGCTCGGCCAGACCGTCGATACGAATTCGGCGTGGCTTTCGCGCGAGCTGGCGGCGCTGGGCATCCGGCCGCTGCGGCACCTGACGCTGCCGGACGAGCTGCCCGACATCGCCGAGGCTCTGGCCGGAGCCTGCCGGCACTGCGAGCTGGCGCTGGTGACGGGCGGTCTGGGGCCGACCGCCGATGACCTGACGCGCGAGGCGCTGGCCGCGGTCGCCGGCGTGCCACTCGAGCTGAACGCGGCGAGCCTGCGCGAGATCGAAGCGTTTTTTGCGGCCCGCGGGCGGACGATGTCGGAGGCGAATCGCTCGCAGGCGCTCTGCCCGCGCGGCGCCGCGATGATTTCGAACTCGTGCGGCACGGCGCCGGGAATTCACGCGCGCATCGGCGACTGCGAACTGTTCGTCATGCCCGGCGTACCATCCGAAATGACCAGCATGTTTGCCGCGTACGTCGCGCCGCGGATTCGCGCCCTGGGCGCTGGCTCGGTGCTGCGCAGCCGCGTGGTGCAGACCTTCGGCATGGGTGAATCCGACCTGGGGGCGCGCATCCGCGACCTGATGCAGCGCGGGCGCAACCCCGAGATCGGCACCACCGCGGCGCTGGGGGTGATCGGCGTGCGGATCAACGCAATGGCCGCGGACCCGGCGGCGGCGGACGCGCTGCTCGACCAGGCCGAGGCCGAGCTGCGCGCCCGGCTCGGTCCGCTCGTCTATGGAATCGACGATCAGACGTTGGCGGGTGCGGTCGGGCAGTTGCTGCGCGACACCGGCCGCACGCTCTCGACCGCGGAGTCGTGCACCGGCGGGCTGATCGGCAAGCTGCTGACCGATCAGCCGGGCAGCAGCGCGTATTTCGTGGGCGGGACGGTCGCGTACACCAACTCGGCAAAAACCGCGCTGCTGGGCGTCGACGCGCGGCTGATCGCGCAGCACGGCGCGGTCAGCGAACCGGTGGTTCGGCAGATGGCCGCCGGCGCGCAGCGCGCCCACGCCAGCGACTACGCCGTCGCGGTCTCGGGCATTGCCGGACCGGATGGCGGCACGCCCGAAAAGCCGGTTGGGACGGTCTGTATCGCGGCGGCGGGCCTCGAACGGACCGACGCGCGAACCTTGCGCCTCGGCGCCGACGCGTCGCGCGACGCAATCCGCCAGCGGGCCGCGACCGCGGCGCTCAATGCCCTGCGCCTCATGCTGCTGAACCAGACGTGAGTGCAGCCGGTCGGGCGATCGCTGGCCGGTGGCCGATAGAAGGGTCGGCCCGCGCCTGGGCCAAGCGGCACTGGTGGACCCGAAGTGCGGATCGCCGGTAGACTTACGCGCTGGGCTCGGCCGGGCTGTGCCACTGGCTGTTCCGCGGACTTGATGGAGCACGCAAATGTTCGGCTGCGTCGTCTCGATAATCGCGCTCGTCGTGATGCAGAACACCCCGGCTCCGCCCGCGCCGCCTGCCAACGTCGCGCCGCAGGAGCAGACGCCCACTTCGGCGCCGACGAGCGAGGCCGGGCCGGCGATCGCGGCGCCCGACCTGTCCATGCTGAGCGTACCGGACCTGCTGGCGGCAGCCGAGCGGCAGAAGCAGCCGGGCGGCGATCTGGACCTGTGCCAGCGGATGTACGGCACAATCCTGCAGCGCGAGCCGCGCAACGTCGCGGCGCTGCTCGGCATGTCGGAGCTGGCCGAGCGCGTGCGGCAGATCGACGCGTCGCGACGTTACCTGCTCGAGGCCCAAAAGACGGACAAGAACGACCCGCGCGTCAACATCGCGCTGGGGCGCATGTACGTCCGCTCGCAGAACTGGCGGCAGGCGATCGCGTATCTCGAAACCGCCGAACGCTTCGCGCCGCGCGAGCAGCAGGCCGAGATCAAGATGTATCTGGCGTTCGCGAATTACTTTCTGGGGCGCAAGGCCAAGGCCAGCGCGTACGCCGTTCAGGCCATCGATCTCGATCCGGAGAGTTATGAGGCCCGGCAGGTCATGCTGATGACGAAGAGCGCCGCGAAGGATTACGACGGCGCGCGGCAGGAATGCGACGTCATCATGAACATCGCGCGGAAACGTCTGAACGAGAATCCCTCCGACCGGGCGAACATCGACCGCATGGTCCAGGCCATCCGCATGAAGCGCGAAGTGCTCGGCAAGTATCACATCTCGCTCATGGAGCTCAACGCCGACGGCCAGGCGACCGACCGGCCGCTGCCCGGACGTGGCCCGCAGGCGTCGGCGGCGCTGGCGGAGATCGTCGACCTGCACGTGCTCGAGGGCGAGCTGGTCTACACGCTCAACCTGCTGGAGAACGCGGTGCCGCTTGCGACCAAGGCGGTCGAGTTCGATCCGGACAACGTGAAGCTGCTGCTGACGCTTGGAAAACTGCTGGCCAACACGTCGCAGGCCGGACCGGCCGTCGACGTGTTCCGCCGCGTGCTGGAGATCGACCCCGCCAACGCGGAAGCGGTCCGATACCTCGATACGCTGGGTGCCGGGCGCGCCGCGCCGACCTCGGCGCCGGCTGCGACGCCAACGCCGTAACGCCGCGTCGGCCGCACGCCCTCTCAGGGATTCGAGGCGGGTTGCGTCGCGGCCGGTTCGACGCCGAGCAGAGCGTCCCACGTCTTGTCGTTGTGCCAGTACTCCAGCCGCCGGCCGTTCAGAAACACCGCCGGCACGCTCGTGACCTTCAGCCTTCCACCCAGTTCGCAATCCTCGCGGACGCGGTCGGCGACGGCCGGTGAGCCGCGCGCCGCCGCGAATGCGGCGCGGTCTGCGCCCAGCGCGGCGGCCCAGTCGTCGAACTCCTCCAGCTCCAGGTCATTCTGACGTTCGTAGAGAACCCCGCGCAGCTTCTCGAGCAGCGCGCCTCCACCGACGATGCGGGCCGCCTCGGCCGCGCCCGCGGCGCGACACGCCGCAGGATGCGAAACGCGCGTCTGCGACGGATTGCAGCGCGAGTCAAGCGGGAAGTGGCGAATCGCGACGCGAAGCCGGCTTGGGTGCCGCGCGACAACCTGCCGGATGCGCTCGTGCAGCGTCCGGCAGGTTGGGCACTCGAAGTCCGAGAAGACGACGACCGTGTTGGGCGCGGTCGGATCGCCGACGAATGGCTCGTCCTCGCGCAGCGGAATCTCGTGCGCCGGCTCGCGGAAGAAGTCGAGCCGGGCGTAGTCGGCGTCATTGATGATGTCGTTCAGCTTCCGCTGCGTCACGCCGATCGTCTGCGCCTGCATTCCGAGCGTGGCGTAGCTGACCTGAAGGTAGGCCATCAGCAGGGCGGCCAGCATCGACGCCAGCGCCAGCGATCGGCTCGGGTGCGGGTTGAATGCCGGGCGCACCGGCCGGCGCCACGGAAATGCCGCCAGCGTCAGCAGCGCCAGCAGCAGATTGATGACGTGCGTCGCCAGACAGCCCTGGCAGATTCGCCGCAACTGGAATGCCATGACTTGCGTCAGGTCGAGCGACACGGTCGCCCCGATCAGCACGACACATGCGATCGGCACGTGCCACCAGCGCCGGTCGAACGTCGGCGGTCCGACGAAGGCGTACCAGACGCCGGCCAGGGCGAAATAGGCCATGCCCAGCGCCGCCCAGGGCATGCCCGTGGCGCGGGTCGGGTCACCGCTGCGACCGGCACTCGAGAAGACACGCGCGCGGTGCGAACGCAGCACGGAGAGACAATCGCCCTCGCCGGTCGGGCCGCACTTCGCCGCGATCAGCGGGTTGGTCGCGTCGACGCCGAGCGAGAGCCGCAGCAGATCGACGCTGATCCACCAGCCGGCGGCGGCGAGGATGACAGCCGCCCAGCGAATCCAGCGACGCGGGGCGGGCGCGGACGCTTCGGGCGGAACGGGCGGAACGGGCGAAGCGGGGCGGGCAGGCGGGGCACTCGAAGCCGGCGACGGCAGGTCACTCATGCGTGGGTTTCCGATCCGAGTCGTTCGACGCGACGGCCATCGGCCCATCGGCGGAGCGCGCGTCAGCGACGCTCGAACACGCGGCAGTATATCCCGTCGCGGGTGTGCCGGCCGCCGTGCCAGATTTCAGCGAATTCGTTTCGGCCTTGTATCAGGGTGAGCGGGATGTCGTGCGGCGGCTGGTTGCAGTAGCGCACGTCCCAGATGAACAGCCCGCCGGGCGGCAGGCGATCCAGCCGTTGAAGCGTCTTGAGCCGCGCCGGCGGCTGTGACAGATCGAGGAACTGATACACCCAGGCATTCGCCGAGAGGATCGGACGCGCTGAGAGACCGTTGGCCCGCAGCCAGTCGGTCGCCTCACGCACCATGAGCTGATCTTCCTGGAGCACGTGCGGCGTCGATTGCGCGAGTGTCTGGCCGAAGCTGGAGAGGATCAGCAGCGCGGGGCACGCTAGCAGCGCCAGCGCCCGGCCGCGCGACAGCCGCAGCCAAGCCAGCACCAGACTGGCGCCCACAACCAGCAGCAAAGGCGTGCGCGTCCCCCACCACAACCACGGCGAGCGCTCGCTCTCCGCCGCGACCCAGAGCACGGCAATCGCGGCGGCGATTCTGAAGAGCATGCCGCGGATCGCGCTGACGTTGTGCGGCGTGAATTCGTCGGCTACCCGCGCGACAGCCTCGCCGACGCCGGTTCGCGCGCGCGCCCATCTCGCGCGGATCGGCTCCAGAAATGCGGAGAGCGCGTCGGCCGCCGCCACCGCCAGAATGGGCGCCAGCGGCACGAGAAACCGCGCGTAACCGCCGCTGCTGAACAGCCCGAACCGGTAAATCAACACGTGCGTGAGCAGGTAGGCTAACCCGCAGCCGATCCAGAGCGCTCCGCCGCGCCGTCGAAACGTGAGCGGCGCGCCCGCGGCGGCCAGCGCGATCAGCCCGGGGCTGGCGGCGGCCAGCCAGCGCTCCAGCATGGTCAGCATGGTTCCATGGCCGTAGAACGCGGTGGGCTTGGCGTCGAGCAGGTTCGCAAGCGGCGCACTTCCGACGAAAAGCAAGTTGAGCAGATTGTGCGCGACGGGCGCCCAGAGCAGAAGCCACCACGTGACGGGAATCGTCCAGCGCCCGCGTCGCGTCGAATTTCGCGTCCACGTCGCCAGCGCCCAGATGGGCAGGAGGATCAACGCCTCCTGCCGCGTGACGCAGAAGAGCGACGCCAGCACCGCGGCCCAGCGCGGCCGGCCGTGCAGGTGCAGGTACATGGCGGCGCTGAGATAGAACGCCAGCGCCGTCTCGGTCAGCGTGGTGTAGCTGAGCGAGAACGTCATCGGCGCGACCCAGAATAGCGCCGGCGCGGCACAGGCCGCGCGAATACCCATACCGCGGGCCACGCCGTACACCAGCCACGCGGTCAGCGCCGTCAACAGTCCACTGAACGCGCGGGCCGCAAGCCAGCCCGGTTGCGCCGGCAGCGCGTAGAGCAGCGTGAAGCCTGGCCGCCCCCAGTCGTTCAGCAGATACTCCGGGTACTGCCACGCCCAGCGCGCCATCTGCAGGTGCGTCAGGTCGTCGTCGTGATAGACTCCGTCGCTGGCCCACGCCATGCGGATCGAGAGACCCAGCCCGGCCAGCGTCGCCAGCAGCGCGAACAGATCGCTCGCGCGGCGTGACGCCACGCGCGCTGCCGGCACCCGACCCTTTGCGTCCGTCTGGTTCATGCG
Organism: Phycisphaerae bacterium; assembly: GCA_022072445.1. Classification (GTDB taxonomy): domain Bacteria; phylum Planctomycetota; class Phycisphaerae; order UBA1845; family Fen-1342; genus JAJVHV01. The sequence goes on from JAJVHV010000008.1 coordinate 35,245, forward strand.
CCAATGAGCAGAGCCGATCCGCACCGCTTTCTCAAGCGCCGCGACGGCGCTGTCAGCCCTCCGAGGCCGGTGGCGCGGCGCGCTGCCGGCAGGCCTCGGCCAGCGCGATGGCCGCGGCGTGCGAGAGCGAAAGCGACGATGGACCGCCGCGCGTGGCGATCGACATGAACCGGTCGCAGACCGCCCGCACGGCGCCGCTGAGTCCGCGCTTCTCGCCGCCGATGGCGATCAGGCACGGTTGCGTCAGATCGCGCTCGTGCAGCCGCCGCCGCGCCGCGGCCAGGCAGCCGAAGATGCGCACGCCGCGGCGCTTCAATTCGATCAGCAGCTCGACGCCCTCGACGCGCGCCAGCGGCAGCCGTTCATATGCGCCGCTCGACGGGCGCGACACCTCGACCGGGTCGAAATCCCACAGGTGCTTCTTGATCAGCACCGCGTGGACGCCCATCGCATCGGCCGTCCGCAGCGTGAAGGCCAGGTTGCGGGCGTCATCGACGCCTTCGAGCAGCAGCAGCAGCGGCGGCTCGCGCAGCCGATCGACCAGCTCCAGCAGTGCGGCCGGCGACAGCCGCGGCTTGCTCGAACAGACTGCGATGATCCCGCCATGCGTCGTCCCGTGCGCCAATGCGTCCAGTTCGGCGGGCTCCACGTGGCGAATCGGTACGCCGCAATCTCCGGCGAGTCGCAGCAGATCCACGACGCGGGCCGGATGTGTGCCCTGCCGCACGAGAATGACGGAGATGCGGCGTTGCCGGGCTTCCAGCGCCGCGAGAACGGACTGTTGGCCTTCGATGTGTTCCACAAATTCGCGCGGTGCCTCGCTGGCTGGGGTCCTTGAATCGAAACGTCGCGCTCAGGGCCGCGAATCGGCCTTCGCCGGACGCCGCTCCGCCGGCCAGCGGCGCTGGATTTCGGCGTCGGCCAGATACTCGGCGATGGCCGCGGGCCCGTCGCGTGCCAGCACGCCGGCCGCGCGGGCCAACCGTCGGGCGGTCGCGACCTGCGCCGGCGGGACCTTTCCGTCGTGGATGTCAGTCAGACGGCGCTTGAGCCGCTCGAATAGATCGTCGGCGTCCGTCTCCGTGCATTGCGTCCGCGCCACCAGGACACCCGCCGCCGTCGCGTCGCACGTCCAGCGCCATCGTCGACTGGCGTCAAGAGACGTGTCCGTACCGGATGGGGCACCCATCAGCCACGCCAGCTCTGCAGCGGCAAGGTCCGGCGCGGCGCCGTCCGCCGCGAGAATCGCAAGCGGAATCTCGGCCCCCAGCTCTATTCGGACGCGCCCGTCGGCGGCGCGGCGCGCTTGCCGCCGGAATCCGCTATCCAGCTCAATCCGCTTCACGACCGGCTGATCCGTCGCCGCGCCGGCCGGCGGGCGGGGCTGCGCGGGCGGCTCGTCGTCCAGCAGCCGCCGAACCGCGTCTGCCAGCGCCGCGGGTTCGACTTCGCCGACCACGATTGCGATTCTGTGCGGTCCGGGCGGAAGGCAGCGCCACTGCATTTCGAGCATTTGCGGGACCAGTGCGGCGGGACAGGCGCCGGTTGCCGTGGCGACCGAACCAGCGCGATCGATCTCGATGCGCATGCCGTGATGAACCAGATAGTCCGCCAGTCCCGCGGGCAAGTCGATCTCGCCGACCGAATCCGCGTGTGCGATCGTGCGGACAGCGGCCTGCGGATAGCCGGCCAGCGGGCTGACGATCAGCTCGGTGGCGCCCGGCAGATCGAACCGCACGGTCGGCGGCGTCGCCTCGCCCGCCAGCGGCGCGGCGGCGTTCGAGGCGGCCGCGAGCAATGCCAGCGCCTCGCCGCCGTCGAGCGCCTCGGCGCCGTCGGGCAACGCCGGCCGTCCGCGGCTGTTCTCTTCTTCGCGGGCGACAGCCGGGCGCGTGGTGGGCGATTCAGCGCCAGCGACACATCTCAGAATGACGCGCCGCTCGCGTGCCAGGCGCAGCGCCGCCGCCCCCACGTCGCGCACCCCGAGCCGCTGCGTGCGCGGCAGGTCGTAGCGCGACAGCAGCACGTCGCCGCCCACGACCTCATGCATGCCCAGCAGGCGCGCCCGGTCCGCGAAGCTCGCAGCGGCCGCCGCGGCCTCGCGCCACAATGCGGCGCGAAGGGCGTGCAGCGCCGCGGGTTCGGGCAGTTGCACCGGCGCCGACTCCAGAGCGGCGGCGAGTTCGTGCTGCACCGCGGCGTGCAACGGCGCCTCGGCCGGAACAAACAGCAGCAGCGCACCAAGATCGCGCCACTCGTAACGCGACCAGCGCGGCGCCCCCGCACCGCAACGTCGCAGCCGCGCCGCAAGACCGTCATGGGCCGCATCGCATGTCAGCACGAACAGCGCGTCGATCGCGGTGTTTTCGAAATATGCCCAGCCCGGCGTCAGCCAGCCGAAGCACACACCCGCCTCGCCGCCGCCTTGGAAGTCCGCCGCGATCGCAATCTCGTCCGGCAGCGGCGCGTCGGCCGGCGCCGGCGGCTCCGTCCACGGCAGATCGCCGAACAATCGCCGTACCTCGTCCAGAACCGCCCCCCCCGCCACGTCGCCAGAGACAATCAGCGTGGCGTTGCCGGCGACGAACCAGCGCCGCACGCATTCTGGCACCACGCCGGGCGCTGGCGGCGGCGCACCATGCCGCGGCGGTGCATATGGGTGCCCCTCGAAGAGCCGCGCGAGGACGGCGCCCGCCACCGTCGCCGTCGCGGGATCGCCGAGGAGGTCGCTGTCGCCCGACACCGGCTGTTCGTACGCGCTTCGCGACTCGTATTCCGCCGCCGACTTGCCGACGGCGCTCTCGCTGGCCGTCGCGGCGAACCGCATGCGCTGCGCCTCAATCGCGAGGATGGCCGAGACCGCCTCGCGCGGAGCAATGGATGCGAAACAGCTTGCATCGCGGATCGTGGCGCTCTCGACCTTCGCACCCAGGGCGCGCAGCCGCAGCGCGGCGTCGCCAGCGTCCGCCAGCAGCCGCCGTGCTGCCGACGCGACTCCCGGCTGATCCGGCGGATCGAGACGCGAACCGGCCCGATACCACAATTGCACGCTCACGAGCGGAAGACTGTGATCTTCAACAATGACGATCGAGAGACCGTTGGAAAGGCGGGCAACGCGCGGCAGCGCGCTCTCGTCGGCGGACGTCTGCGGCTGCGAAGTTGAGGATCGCGGCGAGTCGGCTGACGGGAAGTCCTGCTGCGCGCCGCCGCGAAGGCGAGGCGTGTTCGCCGCCGCAGCCGCGAAGCCGGTCACCAGCAGCACAGCGCCGACGGCGATCGAAGCCGCGGTGCCGGTGCGGCGCCACGCATTTCGAGAACGCAACCCGCGACGCGCACTTCCCAATCCGACTCTCACACGCAAGCTGCACGCGGTTTGGTCTACTGCAAGTAGCCGAGGTCGCTCAGCCGCTGCTCGACTTCCAGCCGCTCGTCGTCCGAATAGACCGGCGCGTGTTCCTCGACCGACTTCTTCACCGGCGGCTCGCTTTCGACGACCGGCGGGACGACGAACGCGTCGTGCAGCACGCGGCCCTCCATGTCCAGCGGAACGCGCAGCCCCAGCGAAGCGAGCACCGTCGGCGTGATGTCGACGATGTTGCCCTCGATTCGTGCTCCCCGCCGCACGCCGGGGCCGCCCATCGCGACGATGCCCTCGACGCGGTGCGTGCCCTCCAGCCGGTCGAGGCTGCTCCAGCGGACCGGGCGCGTCCCGCGAATCTTGCGGACCACCGCCAGCCCGGGATGCGGCGCCAGCAGCAGATCGGGCAGATCGTCCGCGTCCTCGCGATTGCAGCCGTACAGCTCCTCAGTCTTGTACACCTCGGGGAAGATGCGAATCTCGCGGCCCTCGGGATCGCGCGTCGTGGCCGCCGAAAGCTGGGCCGCGATCTCACTTCGGACCTGCTCGTATTCGGACGGATCGACGACGCCATACGGCCCGCGGCCGCGCACGTTCATGTAGAGGAAGCCGTAGATACCCGCGTGCACGACGCAGGCCCGCGTGCGGCTCCAATCGACCGCCAGGTCGCGCTCGATGCCGTGGTTCCCCTGCTCGAAGCGCGTCGCCTTGCCCTTGGTCATGCGCCGCGCCAGATGCGCCACGCGCGTCGCGGCCCGCTGCCAGCCGTTGTGCAGCGTCAGATAACCCCACTTCTGCAGCAGCAGGTTGGGCTGCGCCTTGCCGTCGAGACTGCCGTGACCATGGTCGCTCATGATCAGCACGGCGGCGTCGTGCGACCGCGCGTACTCGAAGAGCTGCCCCAGCACGTCGTCCAGCCGCGTCAGGCAGCGGGCCACCATCTCGGCCTGCTGCGGATACGAACCGGCCGTCCGCGGGTCGATATATTTCCACGCCTTGTGCTGAAGGTTGTCCACCAGCTTGAACAGCACCATCAGCACGTCCCAGCCGAACTTCTCGCCGCAGTGCCGCGTCAGCACCCAGCCCTGGTCGAAGCTCTGCGAGATGTAGTCGAGATTCCGCGCCAGCACGCCGTCGCCCCCCAGCGCCTTGCGCTGCCAGTTCGTCCGATAGTCGTACGTCGGCAGAACGCGCAGAATCTCGTCCTTGAGGTCCGGCGGCCAGGTGAAGTTCGCCTTGGTGCTGGGCGTCTCGAAGCCGCTGATCATGAACCCGTTGACCTTCTTGGGCGGATAGGTCATCGGGACGTTGATGCTGCCGACGCGGAGCTCCTTCTCGCTCAGCAGCTCCCAGAGCGTTTTCTCGCGAATCTCATACGTGCTATTGAACGTCAGGGCGTGATTGCGGACGTCGAATTTCTCAAAGTCCAGTATCCCGTGACGGCCCGGACCCTTGCCCGTCATGAACGTCGTCCACGCCGCCGGCGTGATCGGCGGTTTGGTCGAGTGCAGGATGCCGGCGGCGCCGTCGCGGATGAATCGTTGCAGGTTCGGCATTCGCCCGGCGTCCATCATCGGATTGAGCACGTCGAAGGTCGCGCCGTCGAGGCCGATAATCAGCAGCCGGTCGATGACCGGACGCAACGGCCGCATGCCGGAGACGCTGCGCGCAGTTCCCGGACGATCCGTGCGTGCTAAATCCGCCGTCGCCGTGGTATTCATCGATGTTGCTCCTCGGAATCGGGGCGGCGCCGCGCTGCCGCGCCGGGATTACTCGGACCGGCGCGTAGTATAAGCCGTTGCTGCCGGGCGCGTTACACCTGGTCCGAAGAAATATCGCTCGCGGCGGCGTGATCGACACCACCAGGTCACCCGCGGTGCGGCGCGATTCTCAGACGCGCAGATTCTTCCGCAATCGTCGCCGCTGAATGTGATGCTTTCAACACTGGCGCGTGCGGGGGGCCAATGCCGCCCGCGTCGATGGGCCGCACCCCGAAAGCGGGGTGATGAGTGTGTACAACATTCAGACAGGGTCTGTCGATTCTGATGGGAGCGTGCCAAAACATGAAGAGCCTCGGAACACTGTGCGCGTGGCGCCGCCATATCCTGTGCTGCGCGTCGATACCGTGCCTGTCGCTGCTAGCCAGCGCTTCCAGCCCCTCTGACCCGGTTCTGCGCATCGAGGAGGACTGGACGCTGGTGCTCAACGAGCCGAACGAGGACCGCCTGTCTCCTCAGTTTCACACGGTGATGTCGCCGCGGGGAGATACGGACAGCTTTTTCGGACAGGTGCTGTGGAACTACCGCGAGACGTATGACGTGCAGGACGGGACGACGTTCGCCGCGGGCGGTTTGCAGCTTCAGGGCTGGAACGGCTTGAGCATGACGGCCCGAAAATCGGTCGGCAGCTCACAGCTCAGCGTGTACGCCGAGACGATCCGCTGGACGCAGGTGCTGGAAACGGACGGCTCGACGCTGACGTTCGGCATCGACAACGGGCAATCCGTGACGTGGGGGACGTTCGGCCGGGAAATGCGCATCACGAGCAGCGCGGCGGTGAGCGATCTGAACTCGTACAGCACGAGCACGTCGGTCGATAACTCGTGGATCACGTACGGCGCGAACCGTGTCGAGCGGATGGTGATCACCGAGGTGCGGCGTTACGGCCCGAACGGCATGATTTCGCGCGACACGACGCAGCGCGTCGTCTACGAAAGGGAGGACTAGCCCATGCCGGCCGCCTCATTGCATCCATCAGCGCGCCCGCGCTGCGCGGGCGGACGTCCGGCCCGGGACAATCGACGCCGCGCGGGCGTCGTCGTGATGGTCGCGGTGCTCATGGTCGCGCTGCTGGGAATGGCGGCGCTGTCGGTCGACGTCGGGACGCTCTACGTCGCACGCACCGAGCTGCAGCGCGTGGCGGACTCGGCGGCGATGGCCGCGGCGAGCAAGCTGCTGGACGAGGATCGACTGAAGGGCAGCTCGAACATGGCCGAGGAAATGAGCGCCGCACGGACCGAGGCGGTGCACTTCGCCCTGGCGAACTGGGTGCTGAACGGGCACCCGGAACTGGATCCCAATACGAGCAACAGCGCGTCGGGCGACGTCGTCATCGGTTACATCTACGATCCGAGCAACCTGGGCGAATCGCTGAACCTCGGCGACCCGTCGCTCTACAACAGCGTGCGCGTCCTGGTTCGACGTAACTCCATCCGCAACGGATCGATACTGCACAAGTTCGCCACGATCTTCGGCAACTCGTCGGCCGACCTGGGCGCCACGGCCACCGCGACGTTCAAGGACGGCGTCGTAGGCTACAAGGTCACCGACAAGACCGGTAACGCCGATCTGCTGCCACTCGCGCTCCAGAAGGACTATTGGGCCGGGCTGCTGGACTGGTCGCTGTCGACGGGCGACAACTACGCCTATGACCCGGCCACGGGCGCGGTGACCGCCGGGCACGACGGCATTCCGGAACTGAATCTGTTTCCCGGGGCCGGGAGCGGGCAGCTTCCGCCCGGTAATTTCGGAACGGTTGACATCGGCTCGCCGAACAACAGCGCCGCCGACCTTTCGCGTCAGATTCGCTACGGCATCAGCGCTGACGACCTGGCGTATTTTGGCGGTGAACTGAATCTGGGGTCGGATGGCGTGCTGCCGTTGAACGGCGACACGGGACTGACGGCGTCGATCAAGGACGACTTGATCTCGATCCTGGGGCAGCCGCGGGCGATTCCGATCTTTTCGACGGTGTCGGGTCCGGGCAACAACTCGGTGTTCAACGTGGTCGGATTTGTGGGCATTCGCATCATGAACGTGCGCCTGACCGGCGCGATGAAATCGAAGGAAGTGGTGATTCAGCCGGCGTACGTGGTTGACGACGCGGTCATTACCGCGGCGGGGGCGGGCAGCAGTTACTTCGTCTACGAGCCGGTTCATCTCACGCGCTGAGCGCCGCGCGTCGGAGTCCCGCGGCGGTCGGCGGTGGCGTGGGCTCCGATGGTCATTCTCCGCATTCCGCGATCCGTCGAGAGGGTCGAGCGGAGTATTGACGGGCGGGCGCGTGGCCTAGTAGCATGGATTCAGTTCAAGCGGCGCCTCGGGCTGGGGACGGAGGTGCGCATGTGCAGGCGTGGGCGGGTCAAACGAATGCGGGCGAGTTGCTGCGCGCGGGTCGCGTGTGGTGCGATCGGCGCGCTGGTTGCAGTCGGCGGGGGGGGGGGGGCGCCAAGCGTCTTAGGGGGTGATCCGTTCTGGGGGATGTCGAAGAGCACGGGCCAGTCGGCGAAACTCGAGCCGACGGTCGCGGTCGGGCAGAATCGGATTGTCCAGGTCGGCAACACCCGGATCATCGTGTATGACCGCGACGGCGTCGAGCAGTGGCGCGCGCGGCTGGGAGTCGGCGAGGATTCGAGTTTCGCGACTGATTTCTGGGACGGCCTCGATTCAGAGCTGATCGGCACGACCGACGCACGGGTGATCTATGACCAGTTCACGAGCCGGTTCATCGTCACGATTCTCGAATGGGGTGTTCCGCAGCATCAGCCACCGACCAAAGACCGGATCCTGATTGCGGTATCCAAGGGCGGAACGAATGACCCGGTCGACGCTTCGGGCGACTACGGGTCCGGCAGCGGGTCGTGGTACAAGTTTGCGGTCGACGCTCAGCGGGTTCCGACGGGTTGTCAGACTGAGTACGGCGTTGACTACCCTGGTTTGGGATGCACGGCCAACTGGATCGCGGCCACGAGTCGCGCGGTGGATTATTCGGGCACGGAATGCTTCAAGGGTCACGCCGCACACATCCTGCGGAAACCGCCCACGGGTGTGTGGACGTATCAGTCGGGTTATTACAGCAGCGCCTCGAACTACGTTGTGGCCTGGATTGCCAATCCGTATCCGGAGGATGAATTGCTTGCGCTGCCGATGCCGGCGCACGTGTTCGGATCGCAGGCGACCGAGACGCTTTATCTGGCGCAGTTGGCGGCGAAGAACGTCTCGGGCCAGGGCAAGCTGCGCGTTCACAAGATCACGGACCCGTTCGGAAGCCTCGCGCTGACATCGGCCGAGTTTGGCGTGGGTGCGGTCAATGCAGACAATCAGCAGTTCCAAAGTCAGCTTTGTCCGGGAGCGGACTTTGGAGATGTCAGTCGCTCGTTGGGCAACGTTCAGAACGCTGTATTCCGCGATAGCGCATTGTATCTCAGTTATGAGCACGCCGCATCGGCTGTCGGCGGTGGTCCAACCTCGCGCGTGGTCGCCCGCTGGCACGTTCTCGACACTACGAACTGGCCTCCGTCGCTCAGCCAGACCGGTGTGCTGGACGGCGGTCGAATCTTCAAGAGCGACAACCCGATCGCGGATCGACCGATTCACTTCATGTATCCGATGGTCATGCCGTGCGAGGACGGTAGCATGGGGCTATTCGTCACGCGCGTGTATTCTGGGAGCTACGTCAATCTGTATTTCACAGGCCGTCGTTCGGGTGATCCTCCAAGTCAGTTGACGGCGCCGATGGCGCTTCTTCAGGCTGCACCTGCGGGCGTTCGCGTGCCCAGCAAGTGGGGGGAATATGAGGGTATCGCATTGGATCCGACCGACGGCAATCGCGTTTGGGCGACGGCGCAGCTTGGCCGCTGCGCTGGCGCGTGCGTGCCGTGCACCGAAGACGGCGAGTACGAGGAAGTCTACCACACCGCGATCGGCAGCTACAAAGTCCCCGCGTCGACGACGACGTATCAGCTCACGCTTCAGCGCCAGAGCGGACAGAAACCGTCGTCGCTGACCATCAAGTACACGCCGCCCGAGATCGTCTCCGCCTACAGCGACATCACCCTCAGCAGTTCGACACCGACGGCGGTGCTGACGTTTCCGCTCGGGACTGCCGTGACGTTGCGCGCCCCCGACCTGGAGTCGCTCTCGCCGCCGTGGGGATTCCGGCACTGGCTGGTCGACGGTGTGCAGGTGATCGGCCAGGATCATCCGCGGCAGATCACAATCAACATGAGCGCGAACCACACGGCGGTGCCGGTTTATCTCCCGTCGGCGTATCCGTGAGGATTCGGAGGACTATCATCATGTCAAGTCGTAGCTTCTCATTGCTGCTCGTCGTCGTACTCGGTGCGGCAAGCGCGCCCGCCCAGCCCAAGGTCCGGTTCTTCTTTGACAGGCAGGGCGCGGCCGAACAGGAAGATCGTGGCATTGGTGACCTCTTTTTTGAAAACCCTGTTGCGGATGGTTCAGAACGCCTGTACTTGTACGGTCAGTTTCTGAGTCGCGTCGTCAGCACGTGGGAGGGAATTGGGCTCGATATTGAGATATCGGGAGGAGGGACGATTACCGCCTGGAACATTTACAACCATAACACCGGACTCGGCGTTCCGCGTTGGACCGGGATGAGCAAGAAGATGGGCGCCACTCCGACAACGAAGCTCGACGATCTGTTCATGCTCAGCATTGGTTCACCCTTCTTTGGGCTACGACTCAAGGACGCCGAGACGATCGATTTCAAGCACTTTCGCGAACACCAGGAAGACGGGATCACGGCCTTCGGAAATACGCTGCTCGGTTACATCGACGTGAGTTCGAACGGAAGCCTGTATTCCGAAATCCGCCTGGGCGTTGGAGCACATGGGATTTCGTCGCTCGAGGGCGGCGTGACGCCGAAGGAGATCGCGTTTGGCTTCGGCGACGAGGGCGCCGGCATCTGGAGCAACAGCTACGGCATGCAGAGCCCGATCGCCGACGCGGTGATTATCCCCGAGCCGGCCACGCTCGGGCTGATGCTCGTGGCGGCGAGCGTGTGGCGAATGCGGCGGCGCTGACAAGTCATGCAGGATGGGTATCGCTCGGCGCCGGCCGGTCCACCGGCCGAAACGGGTGTTCGAGCGGAGCGATGCCCACCACGGTGTCAAACGCGCAGCGGCCCAGGATCACCCGCGGCCAGATCAAGATCAACATGAGCGCGAACCACACGGCGGTGCCGGTTTATCTCCCGTCGGCGTATCCGTGAGGATTCGGAGGACTATCATCATGTCAAGTCGTAGCTTCTCATTGCTGCTCGTCGTCGTACTCGGTGCGGCGAGCGCACCAGCCCAGCCCAAGGTCCGGTTCTTCTTTGACAGGCAGGGCGCGGCCGAACAGGAAGATCGTGGCATTGGTGACCTCTTTTTCGAAAACCCTGTTGCGGATGGTTCAGAACGCCTTTACTTGTACGGTCAGTTTCTGAGCCGCGTCGTCAGCACGTGGCAGACCATTGGGCTGGACATTGAAGTCAGCGGCGGCGGCGTGATCACGTCGTGGAGTATCTACAATCACACGATGGCAACGGGCTTCGCACGCTGGACAGGCATTTCCAAGAAGGATGGCGTGGGCCCCATCACAAAGTTAGACGACGTTCTCATGGGTGCGATTCTGAATTTCAACTTTGGGCTTCAGCTCAAGCACGCCGAGACGGTCGATGTCAAGCACTTCCGCAACCAGCAGGAGGATGGCGTCGGCGCGTATGGTAACACGCTGCTCGGCTATATCGACGTGAGCTCAAACGGAGAACCGTATTCCGAAGTCCGCCTTGGCGTCGGCACGAATGGAATCTGGTCACTGGAGGGCGGTGTCACGCCAAAGGAGATCGCTTTCGGCTTCGGCGATGAGGACGCGGGCATCTGGAGTAACAGCTACGGCATGCAAAGCCCGATCGCCGACGCAACCATCACACCCGAGCCGGCGACGCTGCTGCTTCTGATAGGCGCGGGCTCCGCCGTGGCATCTACGCGACGCCGTTAGCCGTGCTCAACGCCGGGCACACGTCCGAGGGCCGTAACTACGCTAATGGCGCGAACGTCACGCTGCGCGCGCTGAACATCAGCGGATACGACTTCAAGCACTGGACGATCAACGGCTTGCAGGTAGCGTCGCCGGTGCCGGGCCAACCGCCGCCGCGGCAAATCAACGTGCTCTTGTCCGGCAATATCACCGCCGTTCCGGTCTACAAGCTTCCGTAGCTCTAGGGGTACACACATGAGGTACACCATCACCTTTCTACTCGCCGCGGGCGTCGTTTTTGCGTGGCCGCCAGAAGCATCACCCCAGGGCGCACGCTTCTGGTTCTCTCGCGCCGGAGCAGACGAGTTCGAACCAATCAGCGGCACGCCCAGCGACTTCGTCGACTTTGACAACGGCGGCATTCCATACGTCGTCAGCGACGTGGCGTCGGTTGACTTATTCGTGTGGGGATCGCTGGGTACTCTCGTCGACCGATACAACCGACTCGCGTTTGATATCAACGTGTACCCTTTCATGGGGGATGTTTGGCTATCAGACTCACAGTTCTATCAGGGCGTTGATTCCGCGGGAACACCACGGTGGACCGTTGTCGAGCAAGGAACTCGGATGATGCACACCCTGCAGGATAGTGTGATGTTGACTGTCGGCGGTGCCCGCGGTTTCGCTGAGCCGCCACCCTACGACCTGCAATACGACCCGACGACGCGCTCGCTGCTCCTGGGCGTCATCACGCTTTCCATGACGCCCGGCGCGCAGGCCGACATTTTCTTCGGCGTCGGCACGCCCGGCTTCGACGCCATCCCCGACATTTACGACATCTATTTCGGCTGGGGCGACGGACTCGTCGACCGGACCGAGTGGGGTTTCGAAAGCACATTCGCCGACGCGCGCATCGTTCCCGAGCCGGCGGCGCTGCTATTAGTAGAGCCTATCCCAAAACCACTTTGAGCAGTAATAATGTGCATCCGAGGTGCAAGAACCCTTGAAACAGTGGCGTCGACTTTTCCCAGCGAATGCACAAGCGGCGGAAGTTCTGAATCCAGGCGATC
>JAJVHV010000044.1 GCA_022072445.1 Phycisphaerae bacterium
TCCGCCGGTTTACACCCCTTCCCGACCACCACCCCTGAAAACCAAAAGGCCCAAAAACCTACTCCAAAAATCGCAACCAGCCTCTTCTATACCGTCGCCGGATAAAGAAAAGGCCAAAGTCGAGACCAGTGACTGAAGTCACTGGCAACCATCGTGCGCCCTCCGGGCGAAAACCGACCGGTTCAGTTTCCGCCGCCAGCGACGCCCTCACCCGCGCCGCCGGCGGCTGCCGGGCGAGAGCGCGTTTTCGTTTATCGGCGTGTCAGGCAAGAAGGAATCGCGCGGGCAAGTCGGCGTCGGCGTGCCCGCTTCTTTTCGCGATGCCGCCTGAATTCACGCGCGGCCTACCCCTCGACGATCGTCTTAAACCCCCCGCAAATCATCCGCTTCACGTCGAAGGGCATCTTCGTAACCGCCGCCGGCATCGCCGGGTCGCTCATCACTTTCTTCATGACGGCGTCGCGGTGCGCCTTCGACTTGTAAATGATGAAGGCGAAGACGACCGTCTCGCCGGGCTTCGTTCGGATACCCTTGGGGAAGGGCAGGCCGCAGCCCTTGGGCACGTTGAGGTCGTGGCCGACGCACTCGAAGTACTGCAGCGCGCCGTACTTCATCCACGTCTTGCGGCCCCAGTTGGCCATCTTCTTGTAGGCCGCGAGGTTCTTCTTCGGAACCGGCAGCACGAATCCGTCCACGTAGCTCATCTGCACTCCTTGACCAGTCAGGCCTTCAGTTACTCGAGGTCGGCGTCACGCCGCTCGCTCGACGTCAACCACGCCCTCCTCAGGCGCCGGAGCCGGCTCGTCGAACGACCGGCCGCTCCAGAACAGCAGGCGAACGCACTCCTGACGTTTGTGGTAGCCGACGATCGCGTTGCCGTCCAGGAGCCCAACCCGTTCCGGCTTGACAGGGATCGCGGTCCGATGTATTCTAGCACTAGAATATATGCCCGCGCGAGACCTGAAAGCGAGACGCTGCACCGACGCCGAGCTGCTGTTGCTCGGCCTCGTCGCCGAAATGCCACGCCACGGCTACGAGCTCGACCACGTGATCGTGCAACGCGGCATGCGGCAGTGGACGCCCATCGGCTTCTCTTCGATCTACTTCGTGCTCGGCAAGCTCCAGAAACGCGGATTCGTCATCGCAAGGAAGCCGTCCGGAAGCCGCGCCAGCACCAAAGCCCGCAAGGTCTACTCCGTCACGCCGGCCGGTCGCCGAGCGCTCGCGACGCAGACGCTGGCCGCATTGCGGGAATTTCGACCCACGTACTCAGCGGTGCTGCTGGGGATGATCAACTGGTCCGCGCTGACTCGCGGGCCGGCCCTGGCGGCCCTCGAAGCGCGATCTGACGCGCTCGCGGCCGAACGCACGCGTCTGGCCGCCATTCAGGTCGAGCGACAGCCGCTGCCCGATTACGTGGAAGCGCTGTTCGAGTACGCGCTCGGCCAGTTGGCTGCCGAAGCGGAATGGGTCGCGCGCACCCTGGCCTACATGTCCAGCAAACCGTGGCTCGAATGAGGGACCGATGATGGAAGACGCCGACCTGAAGGCAAGACTCCGAGAGCTGTACCTCCCGCCAGCGGACGAATTCGTCCTGGTCGATGTGCCCGAGATGCGGTACGTCATGATCGACGGGCACGGCGCCGCCGATCGCACGGCGTTGGACCACGCGGTCAAGTGGCTGTTCGCGGCGATCTACCCGATCAAGCGCATCGCGCGGCAGCGCATGGGAAAGGACTTCGTGGACCCGCCGCTCGAGGGCCTCTGGTGGGCGGACGACGTGCAGGACTTCATCCGCGGAGATCGGGCCAAGCTGAATTGGCGGATGATGATCGTCTACGAACCCGACTGGCTGACGCGTGAGATGCTGGATGATGGCGTCGCGGCCGCGAAGTCACGGCTGGGCGCGCCTCCCGGCAGCCTGCGGCTCGAAAGCTATCGCGAGGGCCTCTGCGCGCAGACCATGTACGTCGGCCCGCCCCGTTCCGAAGGGCCAACCATCGCTCGGCTGCACCGAGAGTTCCTGCCGGCCCACGCCCTGACGCCGTGTGGGCACCATCACGAGATCTACCTGACCGACCCGAACCGCGTGGCGCCCGAAAAGATGAAGACGGTGCTGCGCCAGCCGGTGCGCGGCGCTCCGTGAATCCGAACGGCGGGTGGTGAGTGACGGCGTCACGCCATAAGCGACAGATGCGACGGAACTCCGCTGGTGTGTGGGCGTCGCCAGTATACCCGAAGGAGGCCGCAAAGGCGGCGCGATGCGCCGGCGGGCTCCCGCTCACCCGCGCCACGCCCGGCGAAGATCGTCGAGCGCGATCCGCTCGCCGCCCACGATCACGACGCGCTCGCCGAGCACGCGCCCGACCGGCCGCGCCGCGACGCCGGCCGTCGCGAAGTGCGTCCGCAGCCCGTCGGCCGCCGCCGGTTCGATCAGGTAACTGGCGACGCGCAATCCGAAATCGGCCTCCGCCCTCAGCTCGATCCCCAGGTCGCCGCCGATCGCCATTTCCGCCGCCGCCACCGGCCAGCCCCCGTCCGACGCATCATGGCACGCCAGCACCAACCCATCCCGAATCGCGCTGCCCACCGCCGCGTGCACCCGCGCGGCCGCCGCCGGCTCAAACCCCAGCGGCGAGAATCCCTCGACCAGCCACAGCTCGCCGCCGGCGCGCTTGAGATCAGCGCTGACGCAGCGCCGCACGTCCGCCACCAGCGCTGCAGCGCTGATCAGCAGCGTCGGCGGAATGCTCAGCCGCCCGCCCCGCCGCACGTTCGCGGCGATCTGCGCCCCAGCGTCGAACCGCGGCTGACCGGCGAGCTCGAGTACAAAGGCTCCACCCCGCGCGTAGCGCTGAATCGTCTCGAGCAGCGGCGGCACGTCGGCGCCGTCCAGCGCGAATTCGTTGTTCAACGAGTCTTTGCCGGAGATGAACGGCGTGCCGTACGCCTTGGCGAGGTCGTAACAGGCCTGACAGGCGCGCACCAGCGCGCCGAGATGCTGCTCGTCGTCCGTCCGCCCCCAGCAAAAATTGTCGAGCAGCGCCGTTTGAGCCGGGTCGCCGCCAACCGCGACGACGTTTCGCACGGCCTCGTCGATCGCCGCCGCCGCCATCCAGTACGGATCAACGTCCGAAAGCTGCGGACACAGACCGCAGCCGAGTGCCACACCGCGCTGCGAGTCGAGCCGCGGCCGCAGGACGGCCGCGTCGTTCGGTCCGACACCGGCGCCCGAGAGAGGCTTGATGACGCTGCCGCCCTGCACTTCGTGATCGTAGCGCCGAATCACCCACTCCTTGCTGGCCACCGTCGCCGCGCCCAGCCTGCGCACAAGTTCCGCCGCGGCAGGCTCGTGCGGGCCGGCCGCGCTGCGGGGCGCATCGCCCGCCTGGGTCGCCTGCGGCGGTGGATTCCAACGCGCCGTCCGCGCGCTCCGCGGCAGCCCGTGATGCAGAAACCTCACGTCCAGGTCGCCGACGACCGTCCCGCGATAGCGCACGCGCAACACATCCGACGCGCCCCCGCGCCCGTCGCCAAACTCGCCGATGACGCTCGCCTCCACCTCCTCGGCTCGCATGACGTCGAGCAGCGCCGGCAACCGCTCCGGCGGAACGGCCAGGACCATGCGCTCCTGCGCCTCGGATATCCAGATTTCGTCGTAGCGCAACCCCGCGTACTTCAGCGGGACGTGCTCCAGGTCGACGACCGCGCCGACCTCCGCCGCCATCTCGCCCACAGCGCTGCTCAATCCGCCGGCGCCGCAATCCGTCAGCGCCCGATAGAGACAGCCCGTGGGGTGGTCACGCGCCACAAGCAGCGCGTCGAGAAACCGCTTCTGCGTAATCGCGTTGCCGATCTGGACGGCGTGCGAGAATTCGTCGGCGTGCGAATCGGTCAGCTCGGCCGAGGAAAACGTCGCGCCGTGAATTCCATCGCGCCCGGTCCTCCCACCGATGAGCACGACCCGATCGCCCGGTCGCACTTCCTTGTCCAGCCGGTCGCGCGGGATCAGCCCGACGCAGCCGCAAAACACGAGCGGATTGCCGAGATAGCGCGGATCGAAGTGAATCGCTCCGTTGACCGTGGGAATTCCCATCCGATTACCGTAGTCCGCCACCCCGCGCACCACCCCGCGCAGCACGCGCCGTGGATGCAGCACACCGGCCGGCAAGCCATCCGCGGGCCAGTCGCGCGGCGCCACGCAGAAGACGTCGGTGCTGGCGATCGGCCGCGCCCCCAGCCCGCAGCCCAGCACGTCGCGGATGCACCCGCCGATGCCCGTCGCCGCACCGCCATACGGCTCGATCGCCGACGGATGATTGTGCGTCTCGACCTTGAAGGCGATGCCATACTGCTCGTCGAAGCCGATCACGCCGGCGTTGTCCACAAACACCGACAGGCACTCCGGTCCGCGTCCGGCGGCAATGAGCTCGCGCGTGGCGCGGGCGATCGTGTCGCGCAGCAGGTTTTCATATCGGATTTCAACAGGATCGCCCGGTCGTGCGCTGCCGCGACCTCTGCCCTGTTGGCTGCCCCCTTTCGCTTCGTCGCTCCGTTCTGGCATCGCCTCCCCGCGATACACGATCTCGCTCTTGAGCGTCTTGTGCACGCAGTGCTCCGACCAGGTCTGCGCCAAGGTCTCCAGCTCGAGATCGGTCGGGTCGCGGCCCAGCCCGCGATAGTGCGACTGAATGGCGCGCAGCTCCGACAGCGACAGAAACAGGTGCCCCTCGTGCGAGAGCCGCTCCAGACCCGCGTCATCGACGTCACGCAGCGGAATCGTCCGCAGACGGAATTCGAACATCGGCGGCGCCGGCGCCGGTCCGACCGGCATCGCGCCGCTGATGACCTCCTCGATGCAATCGTTGGCCAGGCAGCGCCGCACGACCCCCAGCACCGCCGCCATGTCGACCGCACCGCGCACCGCGAAATGCCGCCCCGTCCGCACCGCACTGACCGGAAAGTCCGCCGAGCGCAGCTCCGCCAGCGTGCTGAGCGCTACCGGGTCCATCACGCCTGGGCGTGGATGGATCTCAAATTCCGCCGCCGCCGCGATCGCGGGCGGCGATTCGCCCATCCCAATAACGCCGAACGTCTCGGTCACCGGATCGGCAAGCAGCGCCGCCGCGATGCGCTCTGCATCGGCACGCGTTAATTCGCCTTCCAGAAAGTAGAGTCGGCTCCGCCACCCGCCGGTTATGCCCGACAAGCCGGCTTCCTGAAGCTCGGCGATCAGCGACGCGTCATGCGGCTCATGCCGGGCAGCGCGCGGCCCGACCGCGATGCGATAGACGTTCATGCCGGCGATGATATCCGCCGCCGCGCGGCTGGGCGACGCGCCGACCCGGGATCGCGCCGCGGCTACGGACCGTCTTTCTTGGTCGGCTTGGCGTCGCGCTCCGTGCGTTTGTCGGACTTGCCGCGCGGTCCGTCGTCGGGGCCCTTGGACTTGGACGCCCGCAGGCCGCGCGCTTCGGCCTCCTTCGCGGAGGAATAGCTCCGGAGATTGGTCGGTTTGATCCGCTCGATCCACGCCGAGTCGCGCGGGTGATACACCTCGCTCTTGATGCTCCCGAACACAGGCTCGTCGCTCGCCGGCCCGACAGCCTTCTGAAGGTAGTCGACAATCGACTTTTCGACGTCGGGTATCGCGTCAAACATGCGCGTACCATGTGCGCTGTACCCGTCGAGGATGCGCGTCTCGACGCCCTCGGCCTCCTCCTTGAGCTTCTCGCAGGCGTCCCGTTCGTCGCTGGTCGCCATCAACAGGACTTTCCGCCCCGTCACCTTCGCAATGTCGCGCGCCGAGTTCAGGCCCAGATAATTCGTCCCCGGCGAGAGACACACGATGGCGTCCACGCTGCGATCCTCACCAGCATAGTCCAGCGCAACGCTGCAACCGACGCTCGCGCCCACCAGCGCGAATCGTGCCCGATCCACGCCCTTGCGCGCCGCCAGCCAGTCGTACGCCGCCCACACGTCCTCCTTCATCGCCCGGAACAGCTTCGCCTCACGCTTCTCCATTTGGCCGCGCGTCGTCTCCGTCGCGCTCTCACCGTGTCCGCGCATGTCCAGGGCCAGCACCGCGAACCCGGACTCCGACAGCGGTTGGGCCAGCGGTTTCCAACTGCCGCGGTTCTCGCCGTACATGTGCAGCAGGATCACCATCGGTGCCGCATGCTTGCCCGGTTTGGGGGCGTAGTAATCGGCCACAATCCGTACGCCGTCCGACGTGTCGAACTCGACACGCTCGGCGTCGGCGTGGACGAGTGGGGCGAGCAGCGCGGCGAGGAGCGTGGCGCTGGCGAACCACCGGCTGGGCATTTCCGACCTCCTGTATCGTTTGCACTCTTGCGGAACGTGCTAGAATAGCGACGGCGACCTTGGTTGATGCACCGATTGTGAGCAACGCTGCTGCCCGCGACATCTTAACCATTCTCGGCCCATCCTTGGGAATGGAATCGCCGCGCTGCCTGTTGTTTCATCTGGAGTCGCATACGCCCCAGGCCGTGGAGAGCTGATGCCGGTCCGAGGCGACAAGTCTTTCGAGGCATTGGCGCTACCCCATCTGGAAGCCGTCTTCCGTATGGCCCGTCGGCTCTGCCGCTCCGAGCACGAGGCCGAAGACATTGTGCAGGAAACGTTTCTGCGGGCGTTCAAGGCTTTCGACGGCTTCGAGATGCGCGAGTTTGGAATGAAACCGTGGCTGCTGCGGATTCTGCACAACACGTTTCTGAATCGCGCCAAGCGCGAATCGCTCGCCCCGCGCCCGGCCGACCACGAGACCCTCGAGCAGCACCGCTCCGACTCCGCGGGTATGCCGGTCGAGCCGCCCGAGATCGACTATGAGCACTTGGACGAAGAAGTGAAGCGGGCGATCGACGGCCTGGCGCCCGAATTCCGTTCCGTCGTCCTGCTGTGGGGAACCATGGAACTCAGCTACCGCGAAATCGCCGAGACGCTTGAAGTCCCGATCGGCACCGTCATGAGCCGGCTGCATCGGGCGCGGGCCCAACTCGTCGCCGCCCTGTCGGACTTCGCGCGACAGCACCGCGTCGCCATTTCGGAAGGGCAATCATGACGGAACAGGAATTCCGAAATCTTCTGCCGCTCTACGCCGATGGCGAACTCGCACCCGAACAGCGTCGCGCCGTTGAGGCTCATCTGGCGTCGTCGCCGCGCGACCGCGCCGCCGTCGATCGCTGGCGCGCCCTCCGCCGCGCCACGCGCCGTGTCGTCGAAAACCAGCCCATGCCGCCCGCCCTCCGCGGCCGCGTCGCCGGCGTCCTCGCCACGCACCGCCGCGCCGCCGGTTCGCCTGCCCGCTCTCGCTGGACGCTCGCCGCCGCTGCCGCCATCCTGCTCGCCGCCGCCGGCGTCTGGCAGTTTACCCGCCCGCACGGCGGCCCGGCCCAGCCCGCGCCCGCACCCGCCGCCGTCACTCTCGTCGCCGCCCAGGATTTTGGCGCAATTTACAAGCTCTGTGGCGTCGGCTCGCACGATACGGAGAGTTGCAGCGGACACTGCCCGAAGGAAGTTCACGATCGCATCGCCCAGGCGCACGGATTCCGCGTGCTCCTGCCCGACCTCAGCGACAGCGGCTACGCGCTGCGCGGCGTGTGCCCCTGCTTCGGCCGGCACGATCTGCGCGTCGTGCACGCCAGCTATCAAAAGCCCGACGGGGCGGTCGTGTCCGTCTTCTCGATCGACCAGACCGTCTCGCTGCGGCGCGACGCGCGCGGCTCCAACTGCGACCACGAGCGCACCGGCCGCCGGGACTACGAGTTGGCCGTGCTGGATGACAAGGTCGCGGTCGTCAAATGGGACGCCCACCGCCAGAGCTTCGCATTCTGCAGCGAAATTCCGGCCAACGACCTGCGTGTACTGGCCGATTCCGTTGACGTGGCCCGCACGATCGACTACTCGGCGTTCGCCATGCTCGCCTTCCTTGGCTACTGACCCGCTGGACCGGAGCTTGTGTAGACCAGCCGCCCCCGGCTGCGCTCCGCGCGTGTAGACCAGCCGCCCCCGGCTGTGGGCTGTCGCCCCCGTCACTCGCCGGCGCTTCGTGGTCATGTGGCACAGCCGCCCGCGGCTGTGCGCCCCCGACTTGCGTCGGGGGCGCGGATTCCGAACGACGGGCCAGCAACGCGCGAGCGAACCCGCATCTACGGCGCCAGCAGGTCGACGAACCCGTCGATGTCAAAACCGTTCGTCGACCCGTCGCCATTCAAATCGCCCTGCTCCAGCGTGCACAGCGGGTAGGTCGCGGCGTATGCCGCCGGATTCGTCATGGCCAGCACAAACGGATCAATGTCCAGCGCATCGACCGAGCCGTCGCAATTCAGATCGCCGACCGCCGGTGCCAGCCGCAAGCGGTGCACCATGCCGGTGGTGTGCGAAAAGAGCAGTTGATCCTGGCTGAGCAGATACAGCTCGCCGTCGATGCCCTGTCCGAACGAGTTAATGAATCGGCCTAGCCGTAGTCCCGACTCCGCGCCGCGCCGAATGATGAATTGCTCGGCCACCCACACGTCGGGCGACTCCTCGTGCAGATGAAAGACGCTGCCGTCGGGCGTGCCGAACGCCT
The DNA here is from genome assembly GCA_022072445.1 of Phycisphaerae bacterium. GTDB lineage: Bacteria > Planctomycetota > Phycisphaerae > UBA1845 > Fen-1342 > JAJVHV01. The sequence goes on from JAJVHV010000044.1 coordinate 8,591, forward strand.
TGCTCCAGTCGCCGAAGATGTAATCGCCCACGAGATCGGGCATGAGCGCGCCGCGATAGATGAATCCGCCCGTGATCGAAAGTCCCAGGCTGTGGTCGTATTCGTGGATCGGCAGCTCCAGCCCGGTCTGGTCGCAACCTTCGGACGGCGAGAAGCAGTGGAATCCCTCCATCGTGTTCCAGCCGTAGTTCTTTCCCTTCTCGACGATGTTGATTTCTTCGAACTGATTCTGACCGACGTCCGCGCAGAACAGCCGCTGCTCGCCGCCCGTGTCGAACGAGAACCGCCACGGATTCCGCAGGCCGTACGCATAGATTTCGTCCAGCCCGTCGACGCCGACGAACGGGTTGTCCGCCGGTATGCCGTACGGGTCTCCGCCGTCGACGTCGATCCGCAGGAGCTTGCCCAGGAAGGTCTCGATGTTCTGTCCATTGCCGCCCGTCGCGTGCCCATAGCCGCTGTCGTTCGCCGCCCCGCCGTCGCCGCTCGAAATGTACAGGTATCCATCCGGCCCGAAGTTCAATTGTCCGCCGTTGTGGTTGAACTGCGGTTTCCCGTAGGTCAGCAGGATGCGCTCGCTGTCCGGGTCGGCGATGTTGGGGTCGCCGTCGGACACCTGATACTCCGCCACGACGCTCAGACACTGAAACTCGATCAGCTCGAGCGTGTCGACGAAGAGCTGAAACCCCGCGCCCGCCGCGGCGGTCAGGCGCAGCCCCTTCATCCCGACGCGCGACTGGTCCATCAGCACGCGATTCGCCGGGTCGCCGAAGACGGTCGCCGCCTTGCTCGAGACCGCCCCGCCGATCGGCGCACCGTTCGCGTCAAGGGCCTGCGCTGTGCCGGCGGTCCCGCCCGCCGGATGCACCAGGAAGAAACCAGCCAACGCGACGGTCTGCGGAAACGTGATCGTCGCGACCTGCCCGGCGGGCACCTGGTAAACCTTCACGCCGGACGATGCCAGCGCCAGGTCTCCCGGGTCGCCGACTTCTCCTCCGACGAATGAGAAGCCGTTGTATGCAAAATCGGAGTCGCCGTTGGGGATGTCCGCCTCGTCGAAGTTGACGCTGAAGTCCACCGGGTCGGGCGCGCTGTAGAACACGTAGAAGCGGCCGTTGTTCGCGTAATCGGGGTGGAATGCGAGCCCCAGCAGGCCGCGCTCGTCGAATCCGGCCCGCGGGGGAACCAGCTTGCTGCCGATGTCCAGAAACGGCACTGGCAGCAGAACGTCGTTATCGATGATGCGAATCTGGCCGCGCTGCTCGACGACGAACAGCCGTTCGTCGCCGGCGTGGGCCATCGCCACCGGCGCCGTCAGCCCGGTTGCCACCGTTTCGAGATTCAGCGCCGTCTGTGTCCACGCCACCGCCGCCTGACCCACCGCCAGCGCCGCAGCAAGAGTCCGCGCGAGTCTCATATCCGCTCCTGTCTGTCGACGCACGCGCATGCCAAGACCGGTCGGAGTCTTGCCCGGGATTCCCGCGCTGCCGACGCCGCAATGAACGACCGCCCGCCATTCGTATTTGCAATCTCGAATGTCCCCGGTGCCGCGGCCTATTGCATGAACTGCGGAAATTCGTGCCGCCGCCGCGGTTTCGGGCGCGACGCGCCCGGCGGTACGATGAATGCCTGGCGCCGCCGCCGGCGCCGCCGAGTTTCGCATTGTCACAGGAGTGCACGTGATGATCCGCCGCATCGCCCCACTGACGCTGGTCTGTGCCGCCCTGCTGCTGCTCGGGTTTCAAACCGTGCGCGATAGACCGGCGACGCCCGGGTCGGGGCCGTCGCGCGGCGCTGAGTCGGGCGCCGCCCAGAAGCGCTCTTTGCACAAGAAACTCGAGCACCGCTTCAACGAGACCGGCCGGCCGCTGTCGAATGCCGACGTCATCACCATCGGCGACGTCTCGCGCGGCATTCCGCAGCCGCGCCGCTTCAAGGGCCAGAAGCTGCTCGGTTACACCTGCCCGACTGTCGTGGTCAACCGCTATGAGACGTGGCAGAACACCGACCCGAAACTGGCCTACAAGGTGCTTCAGGGCTGGAACGCGCACGAAATGACGCGCTTCGCGCTGGTCCGCGACGAAATCGTCGCACGCGGAACCAACGCACCCGGCGGCGACCTCGACAGCTCGTTCTACGTGTTCGACGCGCGCAGCCCCAAAGGCCGCGAGCTGGCGCGGCTCACGGCGCTTTCATTTCGCGACATCGGCTACGACGGCATCTTCGTCGATAACTTCAAGTTCGCCCCGTTCCGCAAACGACGCGACGCCGCCGACACCGCCGGCGGCAATGGCGGCAGCTTTTTCGAGCGCACCCCGGCGGGCATCGAGCGCGGTTTTGACGAAGTCGCCCATCGCGACGCGCTCGCCGCCGCCATTCAGGCCATGCGCGCCGCCTGGCCCGAGGCCTGGATCGCCGTCAACACCGGCGACCCATTTCGCTGGGACCGCGGCGACAAGCAGATCGTCGATCTTGACGCCGGCGTGAAGTGGATGGCGGAGCTCGGTATCGACGCCATCGAGCTGGAAAACGTCGATCGCTTCTACCCGAAGTACGAGAAGACGATCATGGTTTACATTATCGAGTCCGGACGCCGCTGGCTCGCGACAGGCCGCAGCCTGCAGCTCACGTTCGTGAAGGAGACGCCGGCGGCGCGGATGGTGATCGATGCGCTCGACAGCGAGCGCACCTACGTCGAAATCCGCGAGCCGTAGCGTCGGCCCTCCGTGGCCACGCCCGTAGCGTCGGCCCTCCGTGGCCACGCCCGTAGCGTCGGCCCTCCGTGGCCACGCCCGTAGCGTCGGCCCTCCGTGGCCACGCGGACGATTATCGAATAGCGAATATAGAATAGCGAATAACGAATTGGCGCCGCTACCGGCCGTTGCCGTTCATTCGTTATTCTTAACTCGCTACTCGCTATTCTCCGTAGCACCGAATGCAAAGCGACCCCTCGTCATCGCCGCCCGCCGACGCCTCGACCGCCGCCGCCTGGCTGGCCGCCTCCCGCGCGCTGTGCGTCTCCACCGGCGCCGGCATGTCCGCCGAATCCGGATTAGCGACTTTTCGCGACGTCGACGGCCTCTGGTCGAAGTTCAACCCGGCGGAGCTGGCCACGCCGGAGGCCTTCCTGCGAGACCCGTGCAAGGTGTGGGAGTGGTATCGCCTGCGCCGCGCCCGCCTCGCACAGATCGAGCCGCACGACGGCCACCGCCTGCTCGCCGCCTGGGAGGCGCGCATCCCCGATTTCACGCTCGTCACGCAGAACGTCGACGGCCTGCATCACCGCGCCGGCTCGCGCCGCGTGCTCGAACTTCACGGCCGCCTCGACACCGCGCGCTGCATCGCCTGCCCGTTTCAGATCGTCGGCCTCGACGACCTCGGCGAAGACCCGCGCTGCACCGAGTGCGGCCAGCGCCTCCGCCCCGGCGTCGTCTGGTTTGGCGAAGCGCTGCCGCAGTCGCAACTCGCCGCCGCATTCGACGCTGCCGAGCGTTGCGACGTGATGCTGGTCATCGGCACCAGCGGCGTCGTCCAGCCGGCGGCGTCGCTGGTGGACACGGCGCTTCAGCACGGCGCGCGGCTGATTGAAATCAACCCGCACCCGTCGGCGTTCTCGGGCAGCGCCGATGCATTCCTCCGCTGCACCGCGCTCTCGGGACTTCGTGAAATAGAACGCCACCGGCCGTGAGCGGGAAAGCAGCCGGGGGCGGCTGCTCGACACACCTCACGCGTAAGCGAACCTCCCCGCATGCGCGCGGCCCGACCCGCGCGCACGCGGCCCGCAAGCGGTTACAGCGTCCCCAGGAACGCCAGCAATGCCGCCCGATCCGCCTCCGACAACGCCTCATACGCCTGCCGCACGCCGGCCGCTTCGCCATCGTGCAGCCGCACGGCCGCGTCGATTGTGTCGGCCTCGCCCGTGTGGAAATAGGGCGCCGTCTTCGACAGGCCCCACAACGGCGCCGTGCGAAACTCGCGCTGCCCGGCGTCGCCACTCACAATGCCCGGCTGATCCGCCGGCAGAATCTCATGCAGCAGCAGGTCGGAGAACAGATTCGCCGTCCCCAGCTCGCTCGACATCGCCGGCACGTGGCACTTCGTGCAGCCCACGCTCGCGAACACCTGCTCGCCGAACAACACCAGCGCCGGATCCGACGGCGACTGCCGTGGCGGCGGGGCCAGATGCAGCATGAAGAACGCCAGATCATCCGCATCGCTGGCCGACAGCTCGGGATCAGGAACCGCGTCCGCGTCGGACGTGAGCCCGAAGCTCAGGCCGTCCTGGCTCTCCACCGTCAGTCCGATCTCCGCCGCCATCGCGTCGCGCACGAATTCCTCAACGCTCGGCACGTCCGCTTTCCAACCCAGCCGGCCCAGCCGCCCGTTCGCGAGGATGTGCGCCCGCCCGCTGATCCCGTCGCCATCCGCGTCCGTCGGATCGGCGTGCGACAGGATCTCGGACTCGGGAATGGTGTCGATCAGTCCCAGGCCGAAGTTGTGCGGCGTCTGGCGGTGCTCGAAGATATTGCAGGCTGGTTCGGGCGTGACGATCGCCTGACCCAGTGCAATCTCCTTGTGCAGTATGGTGTTGAACGTCGTCGCTGGCGCCGCGAAGTTGCCGCTCTGGTCGATGATGCCGTGCCGCATCACGTTCACGTCACGCGGGCCCGCACCGCCGATCACCGGATCGGAGTGACACGCGCGGCAACTGTCGCCGTTGAAACGCGTGGCGCCATTTGCACCCGTCATCGCGCCGGCGCCTTCCGAGAAGCCGAAATCGCGGTCATACAGCGCCCGTCCGCGCTCGAACTGCGCCAGTTCCTCCTCACTCAACTCGCGGACCGGCCCGCCGTACTCGCCCACCGCTGGTATTTCCGCGTTCGGCGGCAGCAGCCCGGCGCTGGCCTGGCCGCGCCCGCCCAGCGAAAGCAGGAACTCGATCACGTCGGCCTTCTCCTGCGCGCTGAAGGCGTCAAAAGCATCGCGCGCCGCCTGGGCCTCGCCGGCATGCGCCAGGATGGCTTCTTCGAGCGTCAGCGCCCGTCCGTCGTGCAGATAGGGGCCGGCCGCAGAGATGCCCCACAGCGGCTGCGTGCGGAATTCCGAGCCCGTCGCCAGCTTCATGACGATGCCATCGGCCAGCGCCTCGCCCATGTCGTGCAGCAGGAAGTCGCTGTACGCCGGGATCGGCCCGCGCGGCCCGTTCAGCCGCGGCGTGTGGCACGCCGAGCAGTTCGCCTCGTGGAACAGCAGCCGCCCGCGATTGCTCTGGATGGTCGGCTCGTCGAATTTCGGCGCCGCCAGCAGCATCGAGAAGCTCACCAGATCGAACAGCTCCTCACCGGTCATTTCCGGATCGGCCGCCAGGTCGGCGTCGAAATTCGGCCCGTCGGCTGCGGCAGCTTGTGAATGCCCGTCGATTTTGTCCACGTCGTCGTTGGCAAACGGAATCTGCGACCCGCCCTGCTTGGCGACCGCCGAACTGTCCACGGGCAGCTTGGCGCGCTGCTCTTCGGTCAGCGGCACGGTCGTCAGCCCCAGATGATTGAACAGCGGCCCGCGGATGAACCCTTCGATCGAGACGGTCTGACACTTGCGGCCGAACCGGCCCACAAAGCCGCGATCGTAGTTCGGACGCCCGCTGATCCCGTCCCCGTCCGCATCGTCCGGATCGGCTCGCAACAGAATCTCATCGTCCGGAATCTCCGCCACCAGCCCGACCCCGAACATCGGAATCGCGTTGCGCTGCGCAAACACGGTCGTCGTCGCCGGCACCGCCGGCCGTGCCGGCGAATCGTCGCCGTAATGGAACACGCGCAGCACGCCGCCCGCGTTCCCGTTCGACTCGCTGAAGACAAATGCGCCATCGGCCGTCTTGCGCCCGGCCAGGAAGAAATTGCGATACAAGCCGGCCTTGCCGCCCGCCACCGGCTTCTCGTGGCAGCCGCCGCACGAAGTCAGATTGAACGTTGGCCCCAACCCCTCCGACAACAGGAACCGCCGTTGCAACACCTGCTTGCCGCGCTCGAACGTCGCCAGTTGCTCCTCCGTCGCGCTCGGCACCGCTTCGCCCAGCGCCGCCGCGATGTTCTTGGCGATCGGCCCGTCGTCCATCTCCAGCAGTTGCCACTGCGGGCAACCGCCCGATATCAGCAATCCGCATCCGCTCAACAGCACCAGTGCCGTCAGAATCTTCGTTCTCATGACTCTCGCTCGCTTTGTCGGCTCGCGGCACGCGCTGCCGCGCCGACCTCTGCAATCTCCCGCAACGCCGCGGAGCGACCCACTCCGCGGAAGGACGTGTTCCTCGTTCGATTCACGGACAATCGTTACAAAAATCTCCACCCGCCACGATCCGCACCGGAAGCGTCAGACTCGCGCGAACGTTGGGATCCGACGACTGCCGAATCTCCAACGACAGCGTCGCCTCCCGCCCCGCGTGCAGATCGCACCGCGGCCAGATCAGCATCACGTAAACCTCGCTCACCTCGTTAAAGCCGCCCGCCACGTTCCAGCTCAGCGTCTTGAAGATCGTCAGATTCGGGCTCGAAATCACCTCGCCAGTTGCCAGCGTTACGATCGGCCGGATCTCCACCGCCGCGTCCTGCGTAAAGCCCGTCACGCGCAGATGCATGTACAGGTCCGCCAGCCCCTGAAAGCCGCAGCAGACCCGCAGATCGCCGTAGTCCAACAGCTTCTCATACGCGCTGACGTTGCACGTCCCGTCACGGATGTTGCCGATCTCCAGGTCCGGATCGCTCGTATCCACGCACGCGCCGCCGACGCACTTCTGACCCAGCGCACACTCGCTCTCGAAGCAGTCGCAGCCGTCCGGCGTCCCATCCGCGTCCACGTCGATGGCGTCGTCGCTGCCCTGGCAGCGATCCAGCGAATCGCACACGCCGTCGCCGTCGCTGTCGTCCGCCGCGTCCTGCGGACACGTGTCGCAGCCGTCGGGTTTTCCGTCGCCGTCCGCGTCGGCGTGATCGTCGCTGCCCGCGCAGACGTCGCAGGCGTCTGGCACGCCGTCGCCGTCCGCATCGGACTGGTTGTCTCCGGCGCAGTCGTCGCAGCCGTTCGGCACGCCGTCGCCGTCGGTGTCGAGTCTGTCGTCCGAGCCCGCACAGACGTCGCACGTGTCGGGCACGCCGTCTCCGTCCGCGTCCAGCCGGTCGTCGCCGCCGGCACACTTGTCACAGCCGTCCGGCACGCCGTCACCGTCCGCGTCCACGCCATCGTCGTGACCCGCGCAGCGGTCGCACCCATCCGCGACTCCGTCGCCATCCGCGTCCGCACCGTCGTTGCCCCCGGCACACGCGTCACACGCGTCCGGCACGCCGTCACCGTCGGCATCGTCGGCGTCGTTGCCCGCACCGCAGCGGTCGCACGCATCCGGCACGCCGTCGCCGTCCGAATCCGCCTGACACTCGTCCGGCACGCCGTCCGCATCGCAATCGGCGCTCGCCCGCTGCGAAATGTCGGTCGCGTCCTCCACGCCGTTCCCGTTGCAGTCGTGCACCGGCGGCGGCTCGTCGTCGATGATCGGCAGCGGCGGCGGTGCGTTCTCGATCCGCCCGCCGTCCAGCAGGCGCACCAGCGCCAGACCGGTGAACGGCGCCGAAAACCGCCCGCCCACGCCGAAGAACCGGTCGGCCGTCTTTCCCCAGATCGCGTGCACAACCAGACTCGAACCGCTCGACTCGCGCGTCACCGTTCGCGTTGCAACGTCGAACCGCCCCACGAAACCGTCGACTCCGCCGACGATCGCCTCGCCCGCGCTCACCATGCAGACGGCATTCAACCCCGGCAGCGCCGCGGGCTGGATCGTCGTCCACTGCGATCCGTCAAACGTCGCGATCCGCGCCGACGAGCGCCCGCCGACCGCGACGATGTTCCGCTCGCTTGTTCCCCACAGCGAGACGAAGTCGTCGTCCGCCGCCGCCCCCGTCGCAACCTGCTTCCATGCCTGCCCGTCAAACTCGACGATCAGCCCGCGCTCGCCCACCGCGAAAAGCTTCGAGCCGATCCCCCAGATCTTGAACAGCGCCGTCGCCGCCCGGTCATTCGCCGGCGGCGCGACCGAGGTGAAGGCCGTCCCGTCGAAGTGCAGCAGAACCGGCTCGACGCCGCCCGAGCCGCCCACCACCCACAGGTCGTTCGACGCCCGGCCCCAAACGCCCCACAGATCCTGCGTCGTCCCGGTCTCGAGCTTCGTCCAGCGCACGCCGTCGTAGTGGATCGCCCCGCCCCCAACACCGACCGCGTACACGTCCGCCGGCCCGAAGCCAAATACCCACACCAGCAGCCCGACGCCCGCCGGAACCTTCATCCCGCGGCACACCGTCCCGTCGAAGTGATACACTTCCCCCTGCGTCGGCGTTCCACCCACGAAGAACACGTCCGACGCACTGCTGCCCCACACGCCCGACAGCACGCCGCCCCCGCCAGCGTCAAAAATCGCCGACCACGTCCCGCCCAACACCTTTCCGGAGCCGCTGTCGTTCGAGCTTCCGCCGCCGCTTCCGTTCGATCCGTTGGTATTGGAGTTTCCACCCTGCGAGGTCGGATCGCCGCTGTCGTCCGCCGGCGCATTCCCCGGGCACCCACCCGGCAACGCGCACACCAAGAGCGCGCAGACCGCGAGCAGCGCCGCACGGCGCATCCCACGTAGAGCTTGCATGACTGCTTCGACCTCTCGCTCGACGTGCGGAAGAGAAGTGGGGCCGGACCGCACGCGCAGCACAAAGAAACTGAACAAACGCCCGAGGCGTTTGCGGCATTATACCCGCCCGAGTGCCTCCGGCAAACAGAAACCTCTAGCGCGCTTCCCCCGACTCGTGCGGTCGCCCTTCCCCCGCCTCGGTCCCACGGCGCTCGCCCCCACGCGGTCGTCGCCGCGGAGCGTCCATCAGGAACGCAATCCGATCAATATCGGACGGGCGGACCGTCTTCACCAGTTGCCGCTTCGCGTCCGAGAGCGCCGTCCGCCGCGACAGATGCGTCAATACGATCCGCTCATTCTCCAGCCCCGGCACAATCTCGCGCAGATCGTCGATGTGCAGATGCTTGCCGGCCCGCGCCCGGCTGCGATGATCCGGCTCGATAAACGTGCATTCCAGCACCAGCACCTTCGCCCGCCGCACGTGCTCCAGTCCTAGAAAGTCTCCCGCCGCCGTATCACCGCAGTACGCGATCAGCGGCATTTCGACCCGCTCGGTGATCTCGACGCCACGCTTCTTCGCCTCGACCAGCCGCGCCGCCTCCCAGCCGTTGAATTCGCTTTTCAGCTTCTGGCGTACGTCCACGACCGAATAGCCGAGCGCCTCGACGATCACGCCGTCATGCCGCCGGCACGCGTGATTGACGCGAAACGGCCGCACCGCCAGCCCGCGCCGCAGCTCGAACATCTGATCGGGCCACGCCGCCCGGATCATTGCCCGCGGTTCGTGACCGTCAATATCGGCCCAGACGGCGAGCAACCGCTGAAGCGGTCCCACCAGCGGCTCCGGCGCGTAAAGCTGCCCCGGCGCGTTATCCACGAACATCCGCTGGGCGAAGTAGTAAGCGACACCCGCGGCGTGATCCATGTGGCCGTGCGTCAGAAGCACGTGATCGATGTTGACGATTTCGCGGGGCGACCGGCCCACGTCAAAACAGACGTTCAGGTCCGGAGCCGCGACGAACGACTCTTCGCCCGCCAGCGAGAATCCGACCAGCCGGATGCCGGCGTGCACCGCGTCGACAATCTGCTGCGCCATGACGCGGGTTATAGCAACTCGGGTCGCGAAAATCCTGAATTTCTCCGCGGTTTTCGCTTGACACACAATATGTCGTGGTGTAACCTGACGCATATCTCAATTGGTCGTAATGGAGGCGGAACACCGATCAGTCTCAAACGCCGTCCGAAATCTGGGCACGGTCAGCCCACGGCGAGGAGCTGACGTTCGGGTGGCTGCGAGATGCAGTGTCCTTTCTGCAAGGCTAACGATGATCGCGTCATCGATTCCCGCTCTACTGATGCCGACCGTTGCGTGCGACGGCGACGCGAGTGCCTGGCGTGCGGACGCCGCTTCACCACGTACGAACGCGCCGAAACCGCCGTCCGCCTCTCCGTCATCAAGCGCGACGGTTCGCGCGTCCCATACGAGCGGTCGAAGCTCGAAGAGAGTGTCCGCCGGTCGGCCTACAAGCGTCCGATTTCGGCTGAGCGGCTCGAGCAGGTGGTTGACGAGATCGAAGAGCGCATCTTCGCTTCGCATGAGCGCGAGGTCACGAGCCAGGTGATCGGAGAGCGCGTCTCAGAAGTGCTGCGGCGAGTGGACAAGGTTGCCTACGTTCGGTTCGCCAGCGTGTATCGGCAATTCGAAGACGTCGGCGACTTCATCGACGAGGCTCGCGATGTCCTCGAGCGCGCGGACGAGGACGTACCCGGGCAGCAGCCGCTCTTCGGCGCGGAGGGGCAAACGTGAGCCGGCATCGTCGATTATGGGTCATCAAGGTTGATGGAGCGTCCGAGCCGTTCTGCATCCCCAAGGTGCAACGCTGCGTCAACCGGGCCCTCCGCGAAGCGAGTTTCGACCCCGCACCGGCCATGCCGCTGGCCAAGGCGATCGCCGCCCACCTCGCTCAGACTCGCGAGGTCGAGCGCCCGCAGACCGAGTTCATCTTCCAGTGCGTTCACGGCGTGCTGGCGGAAACCGGATTCCGGCGGGCGGCCGAGGCACTGGTGCGTCATCGTGACAAGCGCAGCCGAGTGCGCGAGCAGATTCGCATCTTCCGCTTCGACGCCCCCGCGTTGGAGCCCGCGGCCTGGTCCAAGTCGGCCGTCGTCGCCACGGTGCAGACGGAGTATCGCGTGCGGCCGTCCGTCGCGCGGGTCGTTGCCGCCGAAATCGAAGCCAAGATCGTGCTCCTGGGCTACCGCTGCCTCTCGAGCGATCTGTTGGAGTCGTTGATTCGAAACGAGCTGTCAGCCTGGGGCCTGCTGCACAGCTTTCGTGCGTGCGAGGGTGTCGAGTGTGCACCCATCGCGGCCCGGCCGGACATTGACTAGAGCAACCCGTTCCCACTGCGCCACGGCGAGAACGGCCGTCGATGTCCTGGTCCGCAGGTGTTGCCGCCGGCGCGCGGCTCTCGTACCACGCGCGTCGGCCACGAGCGTGCAGGATGCCGGCGCGCAGCGATCATGGAGGACCTGTTTTGCCTCACCCTGGGTGAAACCGCTGCGTGCCTATTCCAACCAAGCCTCCGTTCCCTGTTGAGGGGGCGAGTCGAGTCCCGCCATCGCCCACTGCTCGACTCGCCCATTCTTTCCGCCAACGACAATCCAGCTAGCGCGGCGCTGTAGCACAGCCGCCTCGGCTGTGACCCGATGTTGCACATCTCGCGAAATGCCATCCGAGCCCCAAGCGGCAGCGCGCGGGCATTACTTGAAACTCGCCCCCATGGTCCCGGACCCACGCCAACCCTGAGCGCTTCCGCGCCAAACGTTCCCGCCAGGCGTTTCTCGAAGGCCCACAACCTCGACACCGGCGGGGCGCGCTCCGGGCCGTGGCGACCTACCGCGCGGCGGTGCGGCCGGCGATCCGCTTGCGCGCAGTGTGCCGCGCATTCTGTCCAGCCGTCCTCGTAGTCGCGAGCAGGAGTCGGCGTAGAAGCCCGGCGAGAGATTTCTCCTCGGAGGCGGAAAAGCCGCAGATGTTACGCCGCGCGTCGTCCAGGCGCACCGCAATGGCTTCATCAACGAGCTTCCGCCCCTCGCGTGTCAGCGCGATTTGGACGCCGCGTCGATCCTCCGGGTCGGCCTCGCGAACCACGAGGCGCAGATTCTCGAGACGATCGATGCGATTGGTCATGGCGCCGGAAGTAAGCGTGACCAGTTGCATCAGGCGCGTCGGGGATAGTTTGAACGGGGGCCCGGCTCGGCGGAGCGCAGCCAGCACATCGAATTGCCACAGCGTCAGTTCGAAGCGTTCGAGCGCGCGATCGGCACTGTGCTCGAGGTGTTTGGCGAGCATCAGCACGCGGCTGACGACGCCGAGCGCGGAAGGGTCCAGGTCCGGCCGTTGGCGGTTCCACTGTTCGATGAACAGGTCCACCGAGTCACGCTCCATTGGGCAGATGTCCTCGCGCTGATCGGAAGGCGATTCACTGACCGCACGCAAACCAGCCTAAATCGACAATGCTTGTTGTCAAGATACTTGACGCGAAGCTTTATATAATCTATCTCCAGATGGAGCCATCGGGTCGTCCGCGGCGGCTCCGCCGCGGCCGCCGATGGACGCGGGCGCACGAGAGGCGAGCCGGATGATCAGCAGCATACTCATCCCGACCGACTTTTCGGAATTATCCACGCATGCGCTGCGGTACGCCTGCGATCTTGCGCGCGTGTATCACGCGGACCTGCATGTCTTGCACGTCGTCTCGCCCGCCAGGGAAGCGTCGCTCGCGATCGATGCCGGGGCGGCGGCGGGCACCGGCATGCCGGGCGTGGTCGTGCTGGAATCCCCGCTCGAGGTCGCCGCCCGCAAGCTGCGTGAATCGCAGGCACAGATCGCGGCTTTGAGCGGCGACCTCCCGCTCAGGCCGGTTGCGGTTGTCCGCACCGGCGTGCCGTGGGACCAGATTGTCCGCTACGCTGACGAGGTCGGCGTCGATCTGATCGTCATCGGCTCGCACGCGCGGGGAGTGATGAAACGCATCTTGCTGGGTTCGACCAGCAAGGCCGTGCTCGAACACGTGTTGCAACCGGTGCTCATGGTCCCGATCGCCGCGCTGCCGTGCGACGCGTCGACGGCCAGAAACGTGGACGCGACGGCGACGGGCGTCGGAGCTTGACGACGTCAGCCGTTTTTTGCGTGGACGGGAGCGACAATGGTCAACGGCACTGCGACGCAGCGCTGCGCTTTCCTCGGCGCGCTGTTGCTGGGGCACTCGACGGCTCTCGCGCAAGAGCAGCCCGACTCTCGTCCCGCGCGCGAGCCCGCGCCGGCGCAAGCTGAACCGCGCAAGCCCGGGGAATCCGACGCCACGCCGACCGACGCGGAGAAAATCGCAAGGCTCCAGCGGGCAATCGACGACTCGACCCGACAAGTCGAGAAACTCCGCGCGCAGTTGAGCGACCCGGCTTCCGAGTTTGCGCAGGCGGAGTCGGCGTTCGCCAAACTCGATCAGCAATTGCAGGAGGCAAGGAAGGCGCTCGCAGCGAGCGGCGATGGCGACGACGGCCGCGCGCGGCAACGTCAAAGTGAACTGAACGACCTGCAGCCCAAGCACAAGCTTGCGAAGGACCGCTTCGATCTCGCGATTCGCGAGCGCAAGACTCTTCAGGAGCAGATCGCGACGCTTCAGCAGAAAATTCTGCAAGACACAGACGCGCTGAAAAAACTCAAGGGCGAGCACGGCCCGCCGACAACTCAACCAGCCGCCGAAACGCACGCCGTTCCGACCCAGACCCCGATTGTGCCCGCCCCGGCGTCTGGCCCACCGTTGACCGATGCCCCGACGCCCCCGGCGGCGCCGGCTGCGGTGGACGCCCCCGCACCGGCGGTCAACGCCGCCCCCGTTTCGCAGAACCCCGCGCCGACGAGCGCAGCGCCGGACGTTACCGAAGCACGACAGGAAGCCGACCGTAAGCAAGCTCAGGCTCAAGTCGCTCAGGAGGAGGTCGCATCGATTACCGATCGGATGAGCGCGCTTCGCAAGAGCATCGAGTTGGAGCAGAAGCAATTCGAAAACAGCCGACGGAAGGCGGAGAACGCGCAGGCCACCGAGCGAACGCTCTACGAATCCCTTCAGAAGAAGTGGGAGACGGGAGCCGCGCCGAGTGAACGGAGTGAGCTCCGCGGCCAAATCAACCAGGCACGCGAGCGCCTGCGAGAAGCTCAGGCCGAGATCCGCAACCGGACGGACCAACTGGACCAGTACCAGGCCGAACTCTCGGCGCTTCAGACCGAGCATATCGCGGCGATGGAGGAGGCGCAGCGCCGCCAGTCGGACGCGGCACAGGCGCAGAAGCGCGTCGAACACCTGGAAAGCCCGCTATCCCCTCGAAACCTGTGGCGCTGGTTTCTGCAGCGCGGTCCAAAGGTCGGCGGCATCATCGCCGCGATGTTCGGCTTGCTGTGGCTGTCGCGATTGGTCGAGGGACGTGTCGTCCAGCTCATGGCCGGGCGCGGCGGTCAGGGCAGCACCGAGGATCGCGAGAACCGCGCCAGGACGCTGGTCGGCGTGATTCACAGCGCCGCGACCATCGGCATCTACGCCGGCGGCGGACTGATGATCCTCACGGAGGTCGGCGTCAACATCGTTCCGCTCATGGGCGGCGCCGCTGTGCTCGGCCTGGCGGTCGCATTCGGCGCGCAGAATCTGATCCGCGATTACTTTTATGGCTTCATGATCCTTCTTGAAAACCAGTACACCATCAACGACGTCGTGAAGATCGGCGACGTGGCCGGCCAGGTGGAGCGCATCACGCTGCGCGTCACCGTCCTGCGCGGTCTCGACGGCACGGTGCACTTCGTCCCGAACGGCGAGATCACGCGGGTCAGCAATATGACGCACGAGTGGTCGCGGGCCCTGTTCGAGATTCCGGTCGCCTACAAAGTGGACGTCGATCGGGTGATGCACGAACTCATGGAATTGGCCAAGGAGCTGCGGCGCGATCCTGAGTTCCGTGGCCTCATCCTCGAAATGCCCGAGATGCTCGGCGTCGACGAGTTTGCGGATTCCGCCGTGGTGATCAAGTTCCTGATCAAGACGCGCCCGCTGAAGCAGTGGACTGTGAAACGCGAGCTGCTTCGCCGGATCAAGCGCCGATTCGACGAGCTCGGCATCGAAATCCCGTTCCCGCAGCGCACGATTCATCACCGCTACGAGGATGGCGGCGAAGAGCCACCCTCGTCGCATTCGGGGCGATTCGAACATGAGCCGCGCCGCTGAAGCACCACACACCCGCGATCCGAGGCGCCGCAAGACGGTTGAGTCGCGACTCGATCTCCCCGCAACCGTCCCCCCCTACTCCGCGTTGCCGCCCCCGCCGCTCCCGTTGCCGCCGCCCCCGTTCGGATCCTGCTCCAGCATTTTGCGCAAATACTCGTTCTCGCGGCGGGTCGCTTCGAGGTCGAACATCAGGTATTTAATCGACAGCCGGAGCGAATCGATGCTGTCCTGCAGGCTGTTCACCGTTCGCTTGATGTCGTCGTGACGCTTTTTGGTCGATGTCCTGGTCCGCAGGTGTTGCCGCCGGCGCGCGGCTCTCGTACCACGCGCGTCGGCCACGAGCGTGCAGGATGCCGGCGCGCAGCGATCATGGAGGACCTGTTTTGCCTCACCCTGGGTGAAACCGCTGCGTGCCTATTCCAACCAAGCCTCCGTTCCCTGTTGAGGGGGCGAGTCGAGTCCCGCCATCGCCCACTGCTCGACTCGCCCATTTTTTCCTTCGCGCAAACTTTGCTCGCAACTCATCGTTGCCGCGCGAACCGCGCCGCTCTCTTGGTCCCTTTGTTCTTTTTTGTCCGTCCGTCCCTTTGTCCCTCGGTCCCTCCGTCCCTCCCCTCGGTCCCTCCGTCCCTCCCTCGGTCCCTCCGTCCCTCCGTCCCTCCGCCCCTCGGTCCTTGTCTACGCCGCACTCGCCCGATATTGTGTCCTGACAACATTGTGATAGAATTCACAAAGGTCGCCCGGAGCCCTCGCGATAATCTCGCGGCAGCGCGCGTTGCGGCGTCGAAATTGGCGCTCCGGCCGGGTTCGTAACTCGTGATCCAGAAGAATGTTAGCAAGGAATCGTCTGCGCCCGATCCGGTGCCCGACTCGTCGCGCGATGGCACCGGAAACACCTTGCGCCCCATGACCCCGGCCCTGCTCTCGCAGCTCTTCGTCGTCCCCGCCCTGATCGTCATTGTCGTGCTCACCTGCGCCATGCTCGTGACGCTCATGTTCGGCTGGATCGGATTCGGCCAGCGCGAAGATCTGACGCGACTCGTCGACAAGCTCGCCGCCGGAACGGGCGAAAAAGTCGTCGGCGTCCTGCTGCTGCCCAAGGAGAAGGAGCTCTGGCTCGCCGCACTGGAGCTGGCCAACCGGCTCCAGAACGCAGACCGCGAAATCCCCGCCGAGCAACGGCCTGCGCTCGCGGCCCGCCTGGCAGACGTGCTCAGCAAGACCGCCGCCGCTCCGCAACCCAGCGAGGCGACGCGCAACCGCATCACCTACATCGCGACGGCCCTCGGGCGGCTGCGTCAGCCGCAAGTCAGCGCCCCGACGCTCGTGGCGTTACTCGATTCAGCCGAAGCTTCGACCCGCGCCGCCGCCGTCCGCGGCCTCGCCGAACTCGGCCGCGTGTCCCAGACGCAGGCCGCGGCCGGCAAGCTGGCGCAGATGCTGGCCGATGCCAGCCCGCCCGAACTGCGGATCATCATCGCCGCCGCCCTCGGGCAGATCGCCACCCCGGGCGATGCGGCGGTGATCGCCGCCCTGCGCCAGGCGCTCGCCGACGAGAATGAGATCCGCTGGAACGCGGCCCTTTCGCTGGCGCGTCTCGGCGACCGCGGCGGCCTGGCCGACGTCGCCGACATGCTCTCGCGCGACTACTGGAAGTCCGTGAAAGTCCGCGTCAGCACCGACGACGATCGCACCCGCCCGATGAACGAAGCCGAAATCAGCCGTAACATCCGCGGCGCGCTTTCGGCGCTGCCGGGCATCAACGACTCCGCGATCGTCGCCGCCGTCGAGAAGCTGAAGTCCGATCCGAATCTGGACGTATCGAAGGCCGCCACGATAATGGCGGGCCAGCTTGGAGCGGGCGGCGGCCCGCCCGGCACGCCGGAACCCCAGTAAAGGTCGTCCCATGGCGAATCAGCAGGTTGTGAAGGTCTCGATCGACGCGGGTTGCATCGTCTGCGACGTGTGCGAAACCGCGGCGCCCACCGTGTTCCACGTCGCCGACGGCAAGTGCGTCGTTCGCCCCGAAGCGCTGAACGCCGAGTTCCTGCGCCCGCTCAGCGCGTCGATTCAGGAAGCTGCCGATCGCTGTCCGGTCAGCGTGATCAAATGCGAGCTGGCGGCCGCCGTCGCCACCGCCCCAGCGCCGGCTGCCGCTCCGAAACCTGCCGCGCCGGCGCCCAGGCCCGCCGCCGCCAGACCCGAACCCGCGCCCGCCGCCGCCAAAGCCGCGCCGTACCCCGATCTCGACCCGACCATGCGCAAGCTGCTCGAAACCACGCGTTCGCGCGGCGGCACCGCGGGAATCGAGAAAGGCGCGCCCGTCTCGGCCCAGCTCAAGGACACCCCGCTCAGCAAGCTGCCGCCCGACGCCCGCTTCCTCAAGATGATGGAAGCCGGAAAGCAAGCCGCCAAACCCGCCGCCAAGCCCAAGCCCGGCGAGCCCACCCGCCGCGACCTGCTCGTCAAGACCGCCGGCTGGGGCACCTTCGCGCTCGGATCGGCGGTCGGGCTCTACGGCTGCGGCGTACGTTTCATGTTTCCGAACGTCCTGAACGAGCCGGAGAAGCGTATTCGCGTGGCCGCGATCGACAAGTTCCGCGAGATGCCGCCGGGCGGCGTGAACGAGGAGTGGAAGCCGCAGGGCATCTGGATCGTGCGGGTGGAGGACCAGGTGGCGGCGTTGAGCACGACCTGCACGCACCTGGGCTGCATCCCGTCGTGGCTGGAGGCCGACCGCAAGTTCAAATGTCCGTGTCACGGCAGCGGTTTCAAGCAGACGGGCATCAACTTCGAGGGTCCCGCGCCGCGTCCGCTGGAGCGGTACAAGGTGTCGGTCGAAGACGGCATTCTGATCGTCGACAAGGGCCGCAAGTTTCAGTTTGAGAAGGGCGAGTGGGAAAACCCGGAATCGTACGTGCAGGTATGACGATGGCGCGGCGCGGCAAGCTTGGGTTCGCGATGCTCTTCACGACGGGCGTGCTTTGGCTCGCGCCGCTGGCGAAGGCCGATCCGTGTTATCTGCGCTACGACGCCGATGGCGTGTTTCCGGAAGAGGCGGGCTGGACGCGGTTCTATGATGACGGCGCCGGCGAGAGCAGAAGCATTGACCAAGGAGTCCTCACCCTGGATACCTTGGCCTCCCGCGATATTTTCGACCTTTACGAGGTCTCGGATGAGGCGCTAACGCCGAATGCTGGCGAGGAGTTCTCGCTGTCTTGGCGGATGCAGACGACGGCGCAGGACGCGAGCTTTCCCAAGAGCGATGTTGCCGTGGGTGTGATTAACAGTGAGCACTCGTACGCTATCTTGTACATCGGTTCGGATTTCGTGACGGAGGATCGCTTTCTCGCGGGATTCACGGAGCTCGCAGCCTCTTTCGCTCCCGATGTTGCTCATACCTTTCGCTTTCTGACGCGCGACATGGAGACTTATTCGCTGTTTGTCGATGGGCAGCCGGCGTTTACCGGTGAATTCCATGACTACGCGTGGCGGGACGTACCTCGCGTGAGCTGGGGAGATGCGTTTGTCGGCTACGCGTCTCTGTCTCAGTGGGACTTTGTAGAAGTAGCTGTCACACCGGAACCGCCATCCGTACTCGCCGTCGCAGCCTGCTTACTCTTGCGAAAGAGATTTCGATGAGGATCTGGCAGCTTGGGTATTTGTGTGTCATGGCTTGCGTTTCTGTCGATGCATTCGGGCAAAATTATCGATCGGATAATTTCGGCTCTGGAAAGTGGTGTGTATTTGCCCGAAATGCGCAGGCGCCGGGTTCAGGAGACTACGATTGGAATCAAGTCTCCGGTGTACTCACGATCAAGAACGATGGTACGTGGCAAATCCGCTACCAAAACGACAGCAGCTTCTTTGTAGGTACAGCGATCGATATTCCGGGAGTACTCACCCAGTCTAACGCTGGCACCGGGCAAGGATTCGCTGCACGCCTGGAGGGTCGAAGTATCATCGGTCGCGTCGATCTAGATCTGCTCAATGCTCAGCCCTACGGCGACTTCTATCTTCGCCTCGAACAGGGTGGAGGTGTTCAGGCTGTCGTAACGGCCGGCACACTGCGCATGACTTGGTCCGAGATTCCCGGCGGCATCACGAGTGCCGGTAACCTCCAGGTCGAGGAAGTATGGAGCCACCCAACATATGGATACGGTGTCAATATGGGTGGCAACGTCGCCGGTCAGTTTCGCATTTACGAGGACATCGAAAACGGCTCGGCGGTCAGCATCGCCGGAAACCTCTCCGGCGAACTACGCGTCAATCGAGGTTCGCGATCTGCTTGCGAGTTGAGTTGAAAACGGCCCCGTGTCGGAACAGGACGAGCATCACCCATGAGCATCATGAATCGCGTAGGCGACTGGATCACCGGCTCGCAGATCTGGGGCTCCATTTTTCGGCACGGCGCTCCCAGTGCGATGGCGTTGCTCATAGCGCCTCTAGCGGCCGCCGATCCGTACTACCTGCGCTATGACGCGGACGGCGTGTTTCCTGAAGAGTCGGGCTGGACGCGGTACTATGATGATGCCGGGGTCGAAAAACGCTCGATCGAGGAGGGTGTTCTCTCGCTGGACACGACCGGGGCGCTGGAGATCTTCGACTTGTACGAGGTGGTAATTCCGGCGTTGAACCTCAAGTCGGGCGAGTCGCTCCGCGTATCCTGGCGCATGCAGACCGTCGACACGAACGCTGAGTTTCCGAATAGCGATGTGAGCGTGGCGATCGTTAATGAGCGCGGCGCTTTTGCCGGCTTCTACATCGCGAGCTCCTATCTGATCGAGTTCCGGTATCTGCTCGGATACGACGAGCTGCACGTGCCGATTGCTCCCGGCGAGTTTCACACGTATGAGTTTGCAAGCTTCGACATGGAGACTTATGATCTCTATGTGGATTCACAGCTTGCCATAAGTGGGGAATTCCATGATTTCGCATGGCGCGATGCGCCGCGAGTAGGTTTTGGCGATTCGGTTACGGGGTATACATCGGTGTCGCTCTGGGATCGCGTCGAAGTCTCAGTAACACCGGAACCAGCGTCGCTCGTTGTGCTGTTGGTGCTCGGACTGACGAGGAGAATTCTGACATGGCGTTAGCGAGAGTTGTTTGTATATCAGTGCTTTTCTCCGGAATCTCGAGTTTTTCCGCGGCGCAGAACTACCGCGCGGAGACTTGGGGAAGCGGAAAATGGTGCGTCTTCATCCGAAACGGTCAAGCGCCCACCATGTCCACTACACCTGGGACAGCCAGTTTGGCTTCCTCACTCTTCGTGATGATGGAACTTGGGTGATTCGATACCAGAACAACAATAGTTTCTTCGCTGGCTCGGCGATCGATATTCCTGGTGTCCTGACCACGCTCAACGCGGGGCACGGACAAGCCTTCCACGTGCGGCTCGAGGGGCGTGACATTCTGGGTACGGTTGACTTGGATAGGCTGAATGCATCACCCTTTGGGGATTTGTATCTTCGGCTTGAGCAGGGAGGTGCAGTCAAAGCGCTTGTTGGTGCGGCTAGCATGCTTCGTATGACCTGGTCCGAGATTCCCGGCGGTATCACAAGCGCTGGCAATCTCCAAGTCGCGGAGGTTTACAGCCACGCGACGTTCGGCTACGGCGTCAACATCGGTGGCAACGTCGCCGGGCAGTTTCGCATCTATGAGGACATTGAGAACGGCTCGGCGGTCAGCATCGCGGGAAACCTCTCGGGCGAGCTGCGCGTCAATCGATACCTGGCAGGCGAGATTCGAATCAACGGCTCGTTGATCGACGGCTCGTACGCCAACGAAATCCGGATTGAGAACGATATTCTTTCCACGGGCGCCATCGCCGTCGACTACAACGGCTGGCAGAGCGGCGACGACTGGCAATCCGGCGCCCACGTCTTGGTGGGCGGCGACGGCGGGGCCGTATACACAAGCAACACGCCATCCGAACGCATCTGGGAGATCACGCCCTGCAAGGGCGACATGAATAATGACGGCTCGGTCAACGGGTTTGACGTCGATCCGTTCGTATTAGCGCTCGCTGGCGCAACCGGCTACGCCTCTGCGTACCCAGGGCTGGCTGGCAGCATGGTCTTTCACGGCGATTTGAACTGCGATGGAAATCTCAATGGCTTCGATGTCGATCCGTTCACCGATCGTGTCATCGAAAGCTGCTGCCTTGCGACCTGCGGCTCTTGCGGCGATGGACTGCTTGGCGGCGGGTCACACGACCCAGCGACGATTGCCGATCTC
This sequence comes from Phycisphaerae bacterium, assembly GCA_022072445.1. Classification (GTDB taxonomy): domain Bacteria; phylum Planctomycetota; class Phycisphaerae; order UBA1845; family Fen-1342; genus JAJVHV01. The sequence continues at coordinate 29,768 of JAJVHV010000044.1, forward strand.
TTCAAGGACAATTTGAGCGAGGGCGGGCTGGGCGTTTTCCTCAACATACTCGACGATATGATCGCAAGCGCCGACAGCGAGACTGTCGCCGAATTCTGGACCATTGTTCGCGACCTGCTCGCGAGCTGAGTTGATATGGGCACAGTGACAGAACAGGACGAGCATCACGCATGAGCATCATGAATCGCGTAGGCGACTGGATCACCGGCTCGCAGATCTGGGGCTCCATCTTTCGGCACGGCGCCCCCAAGGATCGCCGCACGCGGGCGATGGTCGTTCTGACGAACGTCTTTCTGCATCTGCACCCGGTCGCCGTGCGCAAAAGCGGCATCAAGCTGAGCTTCACCTGGTGCATGGGCGGGCTGACGTTCTTCCTGTTCCTGGTGGAGACCATCTCGGGCGTGCTGCTGATGTTCTACTACCGCCCCGTGGTCGAATACGCCTATACCGACATTCAGGGATTGCGGGCGCACGTGACGCTCGGCCTGCTGCGCGAGATTCATCGCTGGGGGGCACACGCGATGGTGATCGCCATCTGGCTGCACATGATGCGCGTGTTTCTGACCGGCAGCTACAAGCCGCCGCGCGAGTTCAACTGGGGCGTCGGCGTCATCCTGCTGGTGTTGACGTTATTGCTGAGCTTCACGGGCTATCTGCTGCCGTGGGATCAGTTGGCCATGTGGGCCATCACGGTCGGGTCGAACATGGCCCGCGCCACGCCCGTCCTCGGCAACGAAGGCCCCGGCGCCGCCTTTCTCACCATCGGCGGCGCGCCGATCATCCACGCCGGCTCCGACGCGCGTTTCGGCCTGCTGGCCGGCACGTTCGTCGGCGAGAACGCGCTGCTGCGTTTCTACGTGTTGCACTGCGTCGCGATTCCGCTCGCCGTCTCCGTGCTGATCGCGGTGCACTTCTGGCGCATCCGCAAGGACGGCGGCATCAGCGGACCGCTCTAAGCGCGGCAGCGGTCAGATGCAGAATCAAGTGACAAGTGACAAATGACTAGTGGCAAGCGAACAAGGCGCCTGGCAGACAATGCAGAGCAACACGGCGAATGACAATCGTACGCACGAACCTGAGCGAGAATCATGCTAGCTGAATCCGGCTCCATGCAGGGTCTGATCGACCTCATCTTCTCCCCGTCGGTCATCTTCCTCGGTTCGTCGGCAATCCTCGCCGCCTATCTCACCTTCCGCCGCGCGCTGGCCCGGCCCACGGCGGCGGTCTTCGCGTTCTTCATCTTCACCGCGATCTACATCTGGCTGTGCACGGCGATCAAGGACCACGACGGCCGCCTGATCGCGCTCTTCCCCGACAACTTCCCTATCACCCTCATGCTCTACTCCACCTTCAGCCTCGCCTGGCTGGGATTGTGGAAAGCGGTGCAGAACGACGACCGTGTCGCCCGCGGCGAGCCGCTCATCGAGGCCGGCGCCGACGACAAGGTCTTCACCTGGCCCGATCTGGTCTACACCGAGCTGATCTGCATGGTGGTGGCCACCGCGGCGATCACGGTCTGGGCAATCGTGTTGAAAGCCCCCCTCGAACCGCCCGCCAACCCGATGGACATTCCCAATCCGTCGAAGGCGCCCTGGTACTTCCTCGGATTGCAGGAGTTGCTGGTCTACTTCGACCCGTGGATCGCCGGCGTGCTGCTGCCCGGCTTCATCATCGTCGGCCTGATCGCCGTTCCCTACATCGACAAGAACCCCAAAGGCAACGGCTACTACACCTTCAGCGAACGCCCCCTGGCGATCTCGCTCTTCTACTTCGGCTTTCTGATCATGTGGGTCGTGCTGATCATGCTCGGCACGTTCCTCCGCGGCCCGAACTGGAACTTCTTCGCCCCCGGACACCAGTGGGACCCGCACCAGTCCGCCGCCCTGCTGAATATCAACGTGTCCGACATCTTCTGGATCAAGCTGCTGGGCGGCGGGCTGCCGTCGAATTTCGTCATCCGCGAGATGCCCGGAATCGTGCTGCTGGCGGTCTACTTCATCCTCATCCCGGTCGCGCTGGCCCGCACGCTCTTCGCCCGGCTCTTCCGCCAGATGGGCTTCGTTCGCTACGCGATCTTCATGGTGCTGTTCATGACCACCGCCCTGGTCCCGATCAAGATGATCTTCCGCTGGACCATCAACCTCAAGTACATCGTCGGCATCACGGAGTACTTCTTTAACGTCTGACGCCACCGGGACGCCGGCGCGCTCGCCGGCGGCCGTCCGAATGCAGATACAGGACAACGCATGCCGGTCCAGAACGAAACACTCTACAACGTCAAACGGCTGAACCTCGTCTTCGCCGTCAGCAGCGTGGCCTTCCTGGTCATCACGGCCTGGATGATGATCGAAGACCACAACGCCACCTGGAAGTATCACCAGGCCGATTTCCAGCGCAACGTCGCCACGCTCACCGAGCTCGAGCTGCAACGCTACGAAAGCCCCGACTTCCAGCGCCAGCTCGACGCCGCCCACCAGCGGCTCGCCGCCGCCGAAACTCAGCTCGCCGCCAATCCGCAGCTCCGCGACATCCAGCGCGAACTCGCCGCCGAGGAAGCCCGGCTCCAGGGCGTGCTGCTCAAGTACAACGACGCCAAGTCCGTGCTCGACGTCCGCAAGCAGGAATACGAACGCGCCGACGCGCTCGCCGGCCGGTCGTCGCGCGCCTTCGCCTCCGCCCGGACCGAGTTCGAAGCCCTCGCCGCGACTTTCCAGTCGCTCGCCCGCGAAAAGGAAAAAGTCGAAGACCGCCTCGCCGAGCTGAAATCCGCCCGCAAGGAGCTCAGCAAGAGCCGCGACGAAGCCAAAAAATCCCTCGCCGCATTGCAGCGCAAGATCGACACCGCCCAGAAACGCCTGGATACCAACGAGCCCAGCGGCCTGAACTGGATCGCCAACAACCTGCTCGACTTCGCCGTCGGACAGATTCGCGTCAAGCAGGTCGTCCTGCCCGAAGTCCGCAAACCCCTTAACTTCCTCGATTCCTACCAGGTCGACCGCTGCCAATCGTGCCACGTCGCCATTGACCGGGCCGAGTTCGGCGACGAGGAGATGTGCGTCAACCTGCTGCTCGCCGTCGCCGCCGCCAACAGCGAGCGCCAAGCCGCCGGAAAAACTCCCGTCTCGCTGCCCATTCCGCTCCCGGATGCCCCGCCCGCCGCGGGCTCCGGCGCCGCCCCGCCCAGCGACGACGATCTCAAGAAGCTGGCCGACCTCGAAACCCAGCGCGAACGCGTCATTCGCGACCACTGGCGCAGGCTCGTCCTCGCCGACGATCGCGACGGCCAGCAGAAGCTGCTCACCGCCGCCCTGGCCGCCATGAACGAAATCCGCGGGCAGCGCGGCGAATCAGCCCTCTCGCTCGAACACCCGCTCCGCGCCCATCCGCGCCTCGACCTGTACGTCTCGCCCGACTCGCCCCACCCCATCAACAAGATGGGCTGCACAGTCTGTCACGGCGGCAACGGCGACGAGACGTCGTTCACCACCGCCATCCACACCGCGGAAACGCACGAACAGGAAGAGGAGTGGATCGACAAGTATCAGGGGCGCATCGACTACACGCTGGCGCATCACTGGTGGACGCGCCCGATGTACGCGAAGAAATACGTCGAAGCCAGTTGCACCAAGTGCCACGAGCAGGCCGCCGACGTCGCCCAGTTCGAAAACGAACCGCTCGCCACGCGCATCACCCACGGCCGGCAACTCTACGCCGACCTGGGCTGCATCAACTGCCACAAGGTCGCCAATATCGACGACTCGCGCCGGGTCGGCCCCGATCTGCGGCACATCAGCTCGAAGCTCACGCCCGAGTTCACGCAACCCTGGGTCTGGTATCCGCGCGATTTCCGTCCCAGCACCCACATGCCGCACTTCTTCCGCCAGGAGAACAACGCCGCCCACAGCTCGCTGCCCGACGACCCGGACGCCGATCCCGCCTTGCGCACCGAGACCGAAGTCGCCGCCATCACCCAGTGGCTCTTCAGCTTCAGCACGCCCTATGCCGCTGAGCAGATTCCCGAGGGGCTCGCCGCCGCCGGCGACGCCGAAAACGGCCGCGTCCTCTTCGAAAAGACCGGCTGCCTCGCCTGCCACGCCGCTCTGAAGCACCGCTCGACGCCCAATGATCCGACGCTCGGCGAAAAGTGGATCACCGCCGACCTCGCGCATCGCGAGAAGCTCGCGCCTGAAAAAGCCCTCATGCGCGCCCGCGCCATGACCTATGCCGAGCAGGTCCGCTACGCGATGGAGAAACTGCCGCCCGAAAACCGCGAGCGCGCCGAAAAGCTCAAGGAACACACCCGCTGGGAGATGGAGAAAGCCCGCAAGGACGGCGACGCCGAAAAGGTCAATCGCCTCTCCGCCGAGCTGGCCAACTTCTACGTTCCGGCGGCCTTCACGCGCTTCGCGCCCGAGCTGTCCGGCATCGGCAGCAAGACCACGTTGCCCTGGCTCTACGATTGGCTGCGCAATCCGCGGCACTATTCCGAATACACCAAGATGCCCAGCCTGCGCCTCAGCGAGAAGGAAGCCGTCGACATCGCCAGCTATCTGCTCACGCTCAAGAACGACGAGTTCCAACAGCACACCTTCGAGCTCAACGACCAGCGCCAGGCCATGCTCGATCACCTCATCCTCGAGCTGCTCGGCGGCCAGAACTCGCTCGCCACGTCGCAGCGCATCCTCAATGACGAGGACGGCCGTCTGACCGAAATGCTGGCGCGACTGCTCAAGACGGCGATTCCCGACCCGTCCCAGGCCCGCGCCAAGGTCGAAGCCCTCGACCTCCCGACGCGCAAGCTGGTCTTCCTCGGCAACAAGATGATCAACCACTACGGCTGCTACGCCTGCCACGTCATTCCCGGATTCGAGACCGCGCAGCGCCCCGGCACCGAGATGACCGCCTGGGCCGAGAAGTCCATCAACCAGCTCGACTTCGCGTTCTTCACGCACATGTTCGAAGAGAAAATGGGCGAGCGGCTGCATCATCTCTATCCCGAAGAGCCCGAATTCGCACATCTCGTCCAGGACGGCGGCCAGCGCGACATCCACGTCGGCCACAAACACTCGTCCTTCGCCTGGCACAAGCTCCGCAATCCGCGCATCTGGGACCGCGACAAGTTCAAGAGCCCCTATGAAAAGCTCAAGATGCCGAATTTCTACCTCACCGACGCCGAGGCCGACGCACTCGTAACCTACCTGCTCAGCAGGCAGAAACCCTACGTCACGCCGAGCATCGTCGCCGGCCCCGACACGCTCATGCCCGACGTCGGCGCCGGGCGGAATCTCGTCGCCGAGCTGAACTGCGTCGGCTGCCACAACATCGAGCACAACGCCGCCACCATGCATCAATACATCACCCTCGCCGCCGGAGGTGCCGCCGGCGGAGCTGCGGAGGAAGAAGAGGAGGAGGAGACCGAGGAGACCGAGGAGTCCGGCGGGAAACCCGCCGCCGCCCCCGCGGCAGCCGGCGCGTCGCTCGCCGACCAGGCCGCTGCCATCCTCGCCGCCCACGGCGCCTTTGACGAAGTGAACGGCCCGCCTTGGCTCCGCGGCGAAGGCGCCAAGATTCAGCACGCCTGGCTGGCCGACTTCCTGCACAACGTCCGCACGCTGCGCCCCTGGCTGGCTGTCCGCATGCCCAGCTTCCACCTCACCAACGATCAGGCCCGCACGATCGCCGCCTACTTCGCTGCCGTCGCTCAGCGCGAATCGCGCCAATTGCAGAAGCAGCTCGCCGGCGTCGACAAGTACCTCGCCACCAGCCCGTCCGATAAACCCGCCAGCGACTGGCACCGCGATCCCCAATTCGCCAAAACGACCCGATACCTCGCAAAATATGCGCTCGACAATCGGCTGAAGAACCCGCTCGATTTCCACGGCGACGCCGCCTCCGCCGACATCGCGAAATCGTACGACGACGCCCGCCGGCAGGCCGCATTTTTTGCCGATCTCTACAACGTCCACTATCCTTTTGTCGCGGCCCCACGCGCGCTCGTCGGCGACGAGCGCTTCGCGTCCGGCCGCGAGCTGGTGATCGATCGTCTCGATTGCCTCGCGTGTCACGCACTCGGCGACCCCAACGTCCCCGGTGCCAATAAAAGTCCGACCGCGCCCAACCTCTCGCTCACGCACCGCCGTTTGCGCTGGGAGTGGGTCGATAAGTGGATGCAAGAGCCGGCCTGGATTCAGCCAGGCACGAAGATGCCGCAGTGGTTCCCGGGCGGCCGCTCCGCCTTCGTCGATTTCGGCGAGACCCGCGCCGCCTACGAGCAGAAGTTCGGCAGCCAGGGTCCGCAGCAGATCGACGTCCTGCTCGACTTCCTCTACGAGGCTGGCGAGCGGGCCTATACGGGCGTCAAGGGACAGAAAACCGCGCCGGCCGCTGAATCGAGCGCGGCCGCCAGCCGTCAGAAGCAATAGGGCCACGCCCGATAGGGTGCGCGGATGTACCGGCGGCGCGTCGCCGCCGCAACGCAGTGAAAAACGGGGTCGTCCCGGGCGGCCGTTGGAGCCGCGCCGCGGCGATCCGGAATTGGGAGAAACTCACATGAACAACCGTCTCATCACCGCTTCGCTCGCTGTGCTCGTCGCGGCGGCGTGTGCCTGCGGCGCGCTGGCCGACGGCAGCGTCAAGGGCAAGGTCAACTTCAAGGGCAAGCCGCCCAAGTACAAGGCCATCCAGATGAGCGCCGACGCAAACTGCGCGGCGATGCACAAGGACCCGGTGCGTCCGGAATACATCGTGGTCAACGACAACGGCACGCTTCGCGACGTGTTCATTCACGTCAAGAGCGGCCTGACCAAGAAGGACTGGCCCGTCCCGACCACGTCGGTCCTGATCGACCAGAGCGGCTGCACGTACAAGCCGCACGTCTTCGCCGTCCAGGCCGGCCAGCCGATTCTGATCCGCAACAGCGATGGTACGTCGCACAACATCCACTCGCTGCCCAAGACCAACCAGCCGTTCAACTTCGGCCAGCCGCAGAAGGGCATGGAGAAGACCGAAACGTTCAAGAACCCCGAGCTCGAGATCAAGATCAAGTGCGACGTCCATCCGTGGATGGGCGCCTGGTGCCACGTGGTCGATCACCCGTTCTACGCCGTCACCGGCGCCGACGGCACGTTCGAGATCAAGGGCCTGCCCGCCGGCGAGTACGAGATCGAAGCCTGGCAGGAGAAACTCGGCACGCAGACCATGAAGGTGAAGGTCGGCGACGGCGAGAGCAAGGACATCGAATTCACCTTCGAGAAGGGCGAGAAGAAGGAAGACAAGGACGAGTAGTCGCGCCCCCGCTTCAGGCAGGACACAGGCAACGCGTGGGAGCGATCGCTCGCTCCCACGCGTTTCGCATCATCAGACTTGGACGTCGAATTCTCACTTGCGGTTGAACCCGTCGGAATAGTCGCTTGGAAGCACCCGAGAACATTCTGCCCCAGCGTGCCTCAAGGCCGCACTTCGCGCCCGCCGCACTCGCGCTGCTGCTCACATGTCGCGCGGCCGTCGCGCAGGACGCGGCGCCGCCGTCCGCCGCTGACGGACGCCCCACGACTCGGCCGGCCACGTCCAGCGCGGCGGGCGTGGTCGCGTTTCAGCCCGGCGTGCGGATCGAATGGACGAACCGCCGCGTGCTAGTCGACGCGCGCGTTGTGCTGCGGGCCGGGCCGCTGGAATTCTTCGCCTGTGTCGCGCCGAATCGCGCCCATGAGAGCGTGCTGCTGCTCGACGCTTCCGCCACGCACGTTTACATGGCGCTCGGACTGATCGGCCTGACGCCCGGCCACCCGCCGCGGTGGGACGAGGTGACGGGCCGCATGCTGCCCGCCGACGGCGAGTGCGTCGACGTGCGCGTCGAGTGGACCGACGTCGCCGGCGTGGCACGCGCCGCCGCCGCGTTCGAGTGGCTGCGCGAGATCGAGTATGGCCGCGCGCCGCTACCGCGGCCGTGGCTGTTTTGCGGCTCGGTGGTGGGGCGCGACGGCCGGCTCGCCGCCGACGCATCCGGCGCTGGAATCGCGCTGGTGGATTTTGGCGACAGCCTGCTGACGCTCTCACGCGGGCACGCCGACCGCAACGCCGACCTGTGGGCCGAGGCCCACACGCCGGCGATTCCGCCGCTGGACACGCGCGTGGTCGTCGTGCTGTCGGCGGCGCGGCCGATGGCGCTGCGCATGCGGCTCGACGTGCTGGGCGAATTATGGGTCAACGATTGCTGCACGACGCCCGCCGACGCGGCGGACCTGATGCTGCTGAATCGGCGGATGGGAGAGACGTTGCCGCAGCGGATCGACTGCGCGAGCCCGCTGCGCTCGGACGAAGCGGCGCTGCGTGCGCGGCTGGCGGGCTTAGGCGTACCGGCGGAGGCGCTGCGAGTGGAAGCGCAGCGATAACGGTTTCCGGAGTGCCGGGCAATCATGTTTCACGTGAAACACGGTTGCGCGCCGAAAGTGCCCTGCGCGGCCGCTGTGCTAGGAATTATAGGGATGCGTGAGATTGCGCATGCCTCGGTTGCGCCGTGCGGAACGTATTATGGGGCGCTGCGGCGTGATGTTTTGTTCGTGGCCGAGGACGCTCTGCGCCGTGGGGACGTTCTGGTACGGCGTGCCTGTCCCGCCTGCGGCCCCTCACTGGCGTGAGGGGTTCGGATGGGTCGATGCCGTCGGGCGGCCGCGTGCGTGCGTCCGACGCTTCGGAGGAATCCGAACCCCCGACGCGAGTCGGGGGCCGGACGGCGACGGTCCGCAAACGCGGGGACGCCGGCGCGCCCTGGAAACGTCCGTCGTGCGGCGTGGCTGTCGCGCCTGCGACCCCTCACTGGCGTGAGGGGTTCGGATGGGACGACGCTGCCCCGCCTGCGACCCCTCACTGGCGTGAGGGGTTCGGATGGGACGACGAGCGGCGGATGGTTCGATGCGTGCGTCCGACGCAGGTCGGCGGAATCCGAACCCCCGACGCAAGTCGGGGGCCAAGACGGCGAGGACGCTCTCGCGGCAAGCGGCGAGGCCGATGGCCCGCCCATCGGCGGCCTCAGCGGCGTGAGCGACGGCGATGCCGTCCGAGCAGCAGGCAGCCGGCCGTTGCGGCGGCGAATGTCGGTGCCGTCGCACCGCACGGATCCAGGTCGCCTGCCTCGGGAATCACCTTGGGCGGAGCCGCCGCGCCGTCAAATTCCGACACCCCGGTCGCCGCCCCGTCCTTGGGCGGCCGCACCTCGACCGCAAACTCGCAGGCCGCCGAACGGAGCGCTTCGTCAACCAGTTCGCACCGCACCACCGTCCTGCCAATCGGAAACAGACTGCCGGACGGCGCCGACGTCTCGACCTCGACAAACCCAATGGCGTTGGACGCGCGTGGAGTCGAATACTCGACGAAAGCTCCCTCCGTAAGACGCGCCTCGACTGTGATGTCCCGCGGACAGGTCACGGCCAGCGCTTCGATCTCGGGCACGCCCACGTAGCGGATCCGCCAGATGTTCGCGCCGGGATCGCCCGGGCTCTCGTAATCAAGGTCCTTGAAGAAGTCGCTGAAGTACAGACCGTCCGGTCCAAACGCCAATCCGCTGACGGTCGAACGTCCCAGCCGCACGCCGCTGTACGAGAGAAGTCGGGTCGGCGGGCCGGCGAGCTGACCGTCGGCCGTCATCGCGAACGCTTCGATCCGTTTTCCGCGATGATGACGGCCGGGAGCCCAGGCCGGGCCAAACTCCGGCACCAGCATGTGACCGCGCAGCGCCTCGGGAAAACCGCCGCGCCCGAAGTTCGAATCCTCGACAAACACGACGCCCACAGGCGCGACCGCCGGATCCCAGATGTGCAGCGCGTCGAAATAGATGCTGGTATCGGTGCCGTCCCACATGTAGTCGCGCCCGCGCGTCACGCGGATCAACCGATCGATCGCCGGCCCGTTCTCCACCGAGAAGTATGCGCCGTCCGCCTGCCGCCAACCCGCGCCAAACGCGTTGCGGAAGCCCAACGCGTAAACGTAGTCCGCCGGCCCGATCCCGTCGCTGGCCTCGTAAAACGGGTTGTCCGGCGGCGGCGAGCCGTCGGGCAACATCCGCAGAATCTTTCCACGGAAGAAGTGCAAGTCGCGCGACACGGTCGTGTCGATCCCGTCGCCGACGTGCGCGTAGAGCGCGCCGTCGGGACCGATCGTGATTTCGCCGATCTGGTGCGCGGGCCCCGTCGGCTCCGGCATGTCCAGCACGAGCTGCTGCCGGGCCATCGTCCGTCCGCCATCGTCGCTCGACAGGCGGATCAGCTTGTTGTGAAACACCGTCTCGCCCGTGTTCGCGTCGTGAGCGTGCAGATAAACCAATCCCACGAACAGATCGCCCGTCGCCGGGTCGATCGCCAGCCCCGTCGCGCCCATCTCGCCGCTGCCCGGGATGTCCTCGCTCGGCTCGAAGTTTGCCAGTCCCTCGGCGTAGGTTGAGACCGCTCCGTCGCGCGTGATCATGTGGACCTTGCCGAAAAGCGCGGTGGCGTACATGAAAACGCTGTCGGGATCGTCACTGGGCTGCGGCACAACGGCGATTTTCACCGGCAAGTGCAGTCCGCTTGCGAAATGCTCCAGTCGAAAGCCCGGCTGCTCCAGCCGGAAGGGGAACGGGCTGGCGCGCGCCACGTTGTCATAACCGAAGAACGGCCCGCCGGCCTCGTCCGGCCAGTAGCTGCTGCCGTCGTCCGAGATCCAGACCGTTCGCCGCTCTCCCGCCGGAATGGTCAACGCCGGCAGATAGAGCTGCAGCTCTTGCTGGTCGTGAGCGAACGTCAGCCGCGACGCCGGCACTTCCCACGCCTCCGCCGGCGGGTCCACACCGTTCAGACCGTACGAGAGCCGGACGAAGACCGCGCCGTGCTCGCGCAGTCGCCGCGGATTCTCCGCCCGCGACCTCTCCAGCGCCAGCAGCAGATCGCCACGCTCGGTGCGCACGCTGAGCTTCGCCGCCGGCGGAAGCGCCAGCGCGCTGCCGTCGTCAAGCGTCCAGCGCGGCGGCGGAACGGGCTGGATGTTGTCCAGCTCCAGCGCGAACATCTGATACGGCGAGCCGGTCCGGAACAGCCGCGCCGACCAGTCGCTCCAGTTGCCCAAGTCGTCGGAATAACGTACACGTAGCTCATAGTCGGTGTCGAACAACAGATCGGTGCGGCCGGCGTGGGCGCCCACGAACGTCCCGTCGCCCAGATGAATGTGCACCTTGCCCGGCCCGCGCACGTCGGCTGCTTCCCAGGCGGCCTGACCGTCCGATACGTTCACGATCGCCCAGTCGGAAGCCACGTGCCGGCGCTCGGCATCGTCCGACTCGAACGGCGCCGCCTCCATGTGCACGTCGCAGGGGGCGACGATCTGGCCGTCCACGCGCGGCTCGCGGATCAGCGGGGCGTGCGGCGCGGCGTTCTGCCACGTACAGGCGAGACAAGCGGAAATACAGGAGAACTGAAACACCGGGCTCATGGCGGCATCCTTGCAAGAATCGCCGAGCCCGGCACTTGCTTGTTGCGATGCGGCGATATTCTAGGGTACTCCATGTGCCAGGCAAGGCGCGTCGTCCGTGCGCGTCTCCCGCATCGTCGCGGCATTGTTGCCGGTCCGAACGGCCATGTCATGACGCCGCGGCAGTTTTCTTTTCCCGGACGGCCGCCGAATGCGGACGAGTCCGAACGCGCTGGACACAGCACGCCGCGTCGTTTGCCCGCAAATGCGTAGCCTGCGCGGTAGAATGGCCAGCAAGGAGGATGGACATGAAACGCGCTCTGTTTCGAGTCGCCACGGCGCTCGCGCTCGCCCCCGTGGCCGCCGCGCTCGCCCAGGACTGGAACAACATCGGCGGGAACAACGCCCGCAACGGACAGTCTCCCTGGAACGGCCCGACGTCCGCCGCCGACCTCATCTGGAACAACACCGCCGACCCGTCGATTATCGCGTGGGCGCCGTTCACGCTCGGCGATCGCGTCTTCTCCGTCCGCGAAGCGGGCTTCCCGCAGAATGGCGGAGCCGCCAACGACGCGATCGTCTGCTACGACATCGACACCGGAAGCGTCCACTGGCGCAAGACGCTTCCATTTGGCGGCAACACCGCGACCGAGTGGATTGCCTGGATTCTCGGCGTCCGCGACGGCCGCGTGTACGCCAGCCGCAGCGCCCAGGGTACTCCCGCAATCGTCCGCGCCCTGGACGTCACGACCGGTAACCCGCTCTGGCAGTCGACCGTCGTGACGCAGGCATTCGCCTACGACGGCGTCGTCTTCGCGCCCGACGGAGACTTGATCATCGGCGACTTCCAGAATCTCTGGCGGCTCGACTCGGTTACCGGCAACCAGGTCTGGCACCTGAGCCGCAGCTCGTCCGTCAGCGGCAACTCGGGCGGCGCCGCGACCGCGAACGCCGTTTTTATCGAGCAAGTGGCCGGCGGCGGGCAGATCATCACCAAAGTGGACATCGCGACCGGCACGGCGCTTTACAACAGCCCGGTCATGCCGGGATTCACCGAGCAGAACTCCTGCTTCCTCTCGCCGGACGGCTCCGTCGTCTATTTCTCGCGGACCCAGAACAACGTCGCCGTCGATTTCCTCTACGCGTTTCAGGACACTGGCGCGGCGCTGGTCGAGCTGTGGCACGTGCCGGTCCGTTGGACGACGTCGCACTCCGCCGGCATCGGCCTCGACGGCAGCATTTACACGTTCACGCAAGCCGACGAGTTCGTGCGGCTCGACCCCGCGACCGGAGCGATCACCGCCAACGCCGGCGCGCTTGCGCCGCTCGGCAGTCCGAACTTGAGCGCGTACACCGCGGTCGACGCCGAGGGCCGCGTTTACGTCTCCAACGGATGGGCGTCCAACCCGGCCAATAGCGGCCGCGTGTGGGCATTCAACGCCGACCTGAGTGCCAACCTGTTCACGCTGACGCTGAGCCGGCCGAACCAGGGCGGCCCGGCGATCGGCTTGGACCACACGCTGATCATGTGCGATCTGAACGCGGTCCGCGCCTACCGCGGCGCCCCGCCCTGCCTGCCCTGCGACGCGAACTGCGATGGCAGCGTGAATGGCTTCGACGTCGACGACTTTGTGGCGCTGCTCGACGGGTCCGGCACGCCGTGCTCGCCCTGCGCCGGCGACATGGACGCCGACGGCAGCGTCAATGGATTCGACATCGACGGATTCGTCGACGCGCTGACGGCCGGCGGCTGCTGAAACGGTCGCAGCCGGCCGCTGCGCCAGGGGCTCTCCCAATATCCCGATCGACCAGCAGTTCCGCATCGGCAGGTGGATCGGCGCCGTAACACGCTTTCGGTGCTGGGGTTTGGGTTCCTTTCTGCTGGCTATGGGCAGATTCGCATTCGAAATGGGCTTGATTTTTCTGCGGTCTTCT
>JAJVHV010000040.1:0-25351 GCA_022072445.1 Phycisphaerae bacterium
GCCGCGACCGTAAGGGAGCGGTTTCTTAGCCCCGCGCGCGGACCCTTCGACCGCCGCTCGCACTCCGGCTCGGCCAGGAAACCGCTTGCTGACGCGCGCGGCTCGGTTCCAGCCCCGCGCGATCCGCACCGCCCCGCGCGATCCGCGCCGCGACGGATCCGAACCCCTCACGCCAGTGAGGGGCCGAAGGCGCGACAGGCCTGCCGCGTCAGCAACGTCGCCAGGGCGCAGCGGCGTCCTCGCCGGTACGACCCTCGACTTGCGTCCGGAGTCCGGATCGGGCAGCCCGACGCGCCGCGACGCATCCGAACCCCTCACGCCGGGTGCCCGCAAGCCGACTACGCTCCAATCAAACACTCCACCAGCGCATCAATGTCGAACCCGTCTACCGTCCCGTCCCCGTTCACGTCGCCGGCGCAGGACTCGCACGGCGTCGCGGCCGACGTCAGCAGCTCGACGAACGGATCAATGTCAAAGCCGTTCACCGTCCCGTCGCAATTCACGTCGCACGGATCGCACGCGAACTCGGTCGCGTCGCTCGCCTCGTGCTCCGCCGCCGTCAATTCCTCCAGCCCGATCGCCGACGAGTGCTCGCCTTCCGCGAAATCGCCGTTGCCCGTGACGCCATAGATCAGCGCCGGCCAGTCGTTGAACCCACGCAGAATCTGACCCGGCGAAGCCGCGTGATTGGCGCGCACCCGGTTCAGATCGGCCAGCGCGATACCGTCCGTCGCCACGCCGTTGCGATTGAAATCCACCGCTCCGCTCATGCGCACAATCTGCGACGGCAGCGGACCGATCTCCACCGGTACAGCCGCCGAGCCGCTCAGCCCGGCCAGCTCGTTCAGCTCATCCTCGTTCAGCGTCGGCAGCACGCTGCGCGAATAGACCGGGCGCCAGCCTGGGAACCAGCCCTTCGGCGTCTGAAACGTGTAATTCATCACACTGTAGTAATTCGGCTTGTGGTTGATGTCGTCGCCGCCGCCGTGCCGCAGCCCGAGCGTGTGACCCAGCTCGTGCATCAGCGTCCCCGCCTGCTGGAGCGGCGTTCCCCCCGGCGTTGTCCAGCCGCCCAGCGTGACGATGAAGTCGTTGCCCGGAAGCTCCGCCAGACCCGACCAGTCCGACCCGGCGAACGTATCCGCGAAGATGCAGTAGCGATACGCCCAACGCTTGGCGCCCAGTATATTTGCACTGCTGGCGTGGGCGCGCTGCGCGGCGGTGCCGAAGCGGGCCGCCTTCGTCGGGTCGAATCCGGCGGGCCAGTCGCCCACCGTGTCGCCGTCGATGTCGATCATTGCGTTCCACGGCACGCGCGGAATGTCCGTTTCATCCACCTGCGCGCGCAGCTTGATGCCCTGAATTCCGTCCGGGTTGTTGACCGGCGCCGCGTCGAACGCCGCCACCACCAGGTTGATCGCCGCCGCCGCCGGCGCGCGATCCACCATTGCGTCGATCTCGAGGAAGAGATCCTTGTGATCGGGTCGCGCCCCCAGCGCGTAGAGGTCCAGGTCGATCGTCCCGTCCGAGTTGAAATCGATCCCGCCACCCTGCGATTCCCACACGTCGAAGAGCCCATCGCCGTCGGCGTCGTTGGGCGTCAGCAGCAGGCCGGTCTGATTTTGCCCGGTCATGTGCCCCAGACCGACAATCTGCCCCTGGTTGTTGATCGCGTAGGGAATCTCCATCGTCGCATTCGGGCTGATCAGCGTGTTCAGGTCGTACATCTGCCCGTTCGTGTACACAAACGCCCGGTCCTGATCGAACTGATTCCTCGCGACGCCCACCACCTGCCCGCGGTCGTTCACGCCGTACGCCGCGCTGTAGTTCCCGCCCAGCGTGCCAAGGTCAATCATCGTGCCGGCCGAAGAGTTCGCGCCGTGCGGAACACGCAGAAACGCGTGCGTCTCGCCGCCCGCCGTGTTCGACCACCCAACGATGAAACCGAAACTGCTGATCGCGGTCGCCTCGGCCCACTGCACCGCGCCGCCAAGCTGACCCAGGTTGGTCGTCGATCCGCCTTTCCAGAGAAACGCGAACCGGCCCGACTGCCCGGCGTAATTCCGCCAGCCCACCACTTGACTCGTGTCGTTGATGTCATTGGCGCCGCCTGTGTTGCCCACCGGGTCCCACAGATCGACCCGTGTCCCTCCACTCGTCCACAATGCAGGCCACGGGCCGGAGCCCCAGCGCCCAACTGCGATTCCGCTGGCGTTGATCGCGGTCGCATAGTGCGGGTCGAAATCCTCGACTTCATCCGGACCGAGGTCGATCAGCCCGCCCGACCACTTGATCGCGTGATTCACGTCCGCGTCCGACCGCGACCAGCCCGCGATCTGCCCCGTGGAGCTGACGCCGTACGCGTCCGACCGGTCATACTGCCCCGGCAGCGCGCCCAGGTCGATCAGCTCGCCCGCGTCCGCCACCAGGTCGCCGTCGAGGTCGAAGTACGCGTACGCATGGCTGCCCAGAATCGTGCCAACCACGACGCCGAACTCGTTGATGTCGCGCGCCGTCTCCGCCCCCTGCGCGCCGAGATCGGTGACGTAGTACAGCTCCTGAAACGCCGACACCGTCGGCGCCCCCAGTAACGCGGTCCCGACCATCCCCACCCACTGCCACAGCCACACGCGACCCATCGTCCATCGCTGGGAGAACTGGCGCAGCATCTGCCACCTCGCTTCCGATTTTTCGGCGTGTACACCGATCGCATGGCGCCGCTGACGACGGCCCGATGACGTGCTTACGGTCAGCGATTGTCAATCGCCTTCGCGACCCCGCCGCGGCCCGCGTACCACCGCCTATCTTACGCCCCGTACTCCGGGCAACAAACACAATTAGTCGAGAAATTCAATTCTCTGTCGCGTGCCGAATGCGTCGCCCCATCCTGGCCGCGTCGGCCATCCTCGCCGCGTCGGCCCATACTGGCAGCCTCGGCCCATCCTCGCGGCGGCGACCCAACCTCGCCGCGACGACCCATCCTCGCCGCGACGACCCATCCTCGCCGCGACCACCCATCCGAACCCCTCACGCCAGTGAGGGGTCGGAGGCGCGCCGGGCGCGCTGCGTCAGAAACGTCACCAGGGCGCGGAGGCGTCGTCGCCGGGCGGCCCCCGACTCGCGTCGCGGTGCGCGAGTCGGAAAGCCGTGCTAGCTAGCACTTGCCGCCGAACTGCCCGCGCAGCCCACGCGTCGCATGGTCCAGCGCCGCCAGTTCGCCGGCAAGATTGACCGGCAGCGAGACAATCAGTATCGCGACGCCCAGGTACGCCGCGCCCGGCAGGAGCCCGACGCAAACGCCCGCCGAGCCAATGAGAGCCCCGATGCCATACGCCAGCCCTAGGCCAGCAGCGCAGCAGTCGAGTAGCCGGCGGTACAGCCCCGCACGCTGGACTACGAATCGCTCGCCCACGGCGCGGGCCAGCTCCTCAAAGTGAAGCGATAGCCGGGTGCCCTGCCGACGGCTGTACGCGTCGGCAGGGCCCGAACGTGTGTTGCTGGTGCGAGAATCCCTTCTCGCACCCACTCCCGCGGGAATCCCCTCCCGCGTCCGCCGCAACGCGTGGCGCGCAGCGCGTAGGCCGGGCTGAGTCCCGGAAGCGCGTGGACTACAGCGCTGGGCTTCGAGAACTCAGCCGGGTACCCTGCCGACGGCTGTACGCGTCGGCAGGGCCGAACGTGTGTTGCTGGTGCGAGAATCCCTTCTCGCACCCACTCCCGCGGGAATCCCTTCCCGCGTCCGCCGCAACGCGTGGCGCGCAGCGCGTAGGCTGGGCTGAGTCCCGGAAGCGCGTGGGCGACACTCCATCGGAGGCGTTACAAAGCGTCTATAGCCGCCTTAGCCTTCTTCTTCCTAATCTCTGGGTCGTCAACTTGAATGTACTCGACGGCCGCTAAATCATCGCCCCGTTTCCGGTTTTGCCGCGGCTCGAGCGCCTCCAGCAAAATCGCCTCAAAAGCCGGGATGAGGTTCGATGCGTCGTACGTTTGCGGTAACTCGCCGAGCAAGCCCGTGGCAGAAACGGGCAGCAATCCAAACCACGAGAAACCGTCCCAACGCGCCGACAGCCGGTCATTCGTGTGCTCATAGAGCCGTCTGCCAAGTCCCCGATCGGTTGTCCGCCCCACATAGATTACTTCGCGCCCGGCGTAGAGTAGGTATATCCCGCGCTGTTGGCCGAAGTCGACCGGGGTCGCGCCTGATCGCTGCTTACCCAACTGGGTTCCAAGAAGTCTGGGTTGTTGCACCCAGTTGATCCAATCGCGGCGCCAGGACATACCGAACGACGTCACAATCGCGTACTGCTCTTCCGCCTCGTCCATGCCCGTCGCGCCCATCCGTTCGGAATTGGCTCCCTGGGTGCTCTCGCCAGCCGCCGATGACGCCAAGGCATAGATCCCTTTTCCCACGCGGACATACGGCGATTTGGAGCCGAGCTTCTTGATCGAGTCGCTGATCTGGGCGGCCACCGTAGCGGCCGGCGTCGCACCCATCGTTAGGCGTAGCCCTTCCGCGAGGATCCGCTGCGTGATCTCAGTGTAATGCAGCGGTTGCGCCGCCGACTTCAAAACGTGCTGAATGGCCTGGTGCCAAGTAAACTCGTCCGCCATTTCGAAGCTCCGTTGACTTCATATTCTGACAGCACAGGTTATGGCCGGATGATACCCGCCGCGACCCGTCCGCGCGCCCGCCGAGATTTCCCGAACATGAATCACTCGTGCGAGAATCCCTTCTCGCACCCACTCCCGCGGGAATCCCTTCCCGCGTCCGCCGCAACGCGTGGCGCGCAGCGCGTAGGCTGGGCTGAGTCCCGGAAGCGCGTGGACTACAGCGCTGGGCTTCGAGAACTCAGCCGGGTGCCCTGCCGACGGCTGTACGCGTCGGCAGGGCCGAACGTGAGTTGCTGTGGCGAGCGTGTAGTGCGTAGGCCGGGCTGAGTCCCGGAAGCGCGTGGGCGACACCGCTGGGCTTCGATTACTCCACCCCCCATCCGAGCACCGGCCTAGCAACCCCATCGCCATGCCCAACTTGCAGAAATTCCGCCCCAGACCTTGCATTCCTAGAAATCTGTGTTACACTATCCGTATGAAAAACCTGCTCCAGATCGCCAACCGTTATCGCACCCGCCGGCCCGGCCCCGCGCGACGCCCCCAGCCGAAACCGCGCACCCTCGCCGCCTGTGTTAAAATTCCGCTCCGTTCGGCGACACCGTCGTCGCCCATCGATCCAGGAGCGCCTAACGATGATTCTGCCTTGTCCCGCGACGCGTCCGTCCATCTCGACGTCCATCCGGCTAATCGCGCCGCCGCTTCTGCTGCTCATCCCAGCCTTGGCGATCACCCCCATGACCCATGCCAAAATCGTCACCGAAGCCGTGCCGTACTCCCACGGCGACGTGCAGCTCGAAGGATTCATCGCCTACGACGACGCCCTGTCCGGCCGCCGGCCGGGCGTGCTGATCGTCCACGAGTGGTGGGGCTGCAACGACTTTGCGAAAGAGCGTGCCCGGCGGCTGGCGGAACTCGGCTACGTAGCCATGGCGCTCGACATGTACGGCAAGGGCGTCATCACGAGCGATCCGGCGAAGGCCGGCGAGCTGGCCGGCCAGTTCAAGAACGACGCGAAGCTCTGGACCGAGCGGGCCCGCGCCGGCTTCGACCAGCTCGCGCGCCATTCGCGCGTCGATCCGCAACGCATCGCCGCCATCGGATTCTGCTTCGGCGGCTCGACCGTGCTGCGCCTGGCCTATTCGGGCACGCCGCTGGCCGGCGCCGTGAGCTTTCATGGCGGCCTGTTTCCGCCCGAGCCGGACGCGACCGGAAAAATCAAAGCGCGGATTCTCATCCTGCACGGCGCCGCCGATACGCTCGTGCCGGATGCACAGGTCGCCGCGACGCAGGACGGGCTGCGGGCCAGCGGGGCGGATTGGCAGATTATCAGCTATGGCGGCGCGAAGCACAGTTTCACGAATCCCGCTTCGACGGGGCTGAAGATGGACGGCGTGGGCTACGACGAGCGCACAGACAAGCGCTCGTGGCAACACATGCGGGCGTTCTTCGACGAGATTCTCGGATCGGCGGTGCGATGATGAACGGCTGCCGATGGAGCATCGCGGCGCTATTTCCCGCGTTGGCGTGCCTGGGCGCCATGCTCGGCGTTGCCGACGATACTCCGCGCGAGATTGCCCGACTGGTCGATGGGGTGGAGGCGATCGCCGCGCCCGGTTCGCCCGGCCCAGTGGTTGTATTCGGCCCGGACGCGTTTCCAGTCATCAGCGGCAAGGCGCAAGGTGCGACGCTCGCGCCCGTCGCCGCCGCCGGCACGTACGGCAGGGGGCGGATCGTCGCGCTGGGGCACACCGGCTACGCCGCGGCGCCCGACGTCGCGCAGACGCGGCGGTTTCTGCGGAATGCGATCGCCTGGTGCGGCGCCGACGCCGTCGCGAACGACACACCGCTGCGCGTCGCCGCGGTTGACGATGAGTGGCGGCGCTCGCTGAGCGCGCTCGGCTTCACGCCGCTCGACCTGCCGCGCGACGGGTGGATCGCGCAGCTCGCTGAACTTGACGTGCTCTGCCTCGGCCAACAGCCGCTCACCGCCGAGCAGATCGACGCCGTTCGGCGATTCATCCGCGACGGCGGGGGGCTGGTAGCGGCGGGGCTGGGCTGGGGCTGGCTGCAACTCAATCCCGGCAAATCAATATTGGAGCATCCGCTGAATCGCCTGCTCGGCGACTGTGGAATCATGTGGGCCGACGGCTACGCCGAGCGAACGGCGACGGACGGCTTCGCGGCCCGCTCTGGCTGGCCACTGACGCACGCCGGCCGCGCGCTGGATCACATCCTGTCGGCAGCGGATGTCGGGCACGCGGCAGGCGATTCGAGGTCGAGTAATTCGCAATCGCGTGGATCGCCCGAGATGCGCGACCTGGCGCAGGCGAGCTCGACGGCGACGCTGGCGGCGCAGACGTTGCCCGACGATGACACGCTGCTGCGCCCGCGGCTCGCCGCGCTGCTCACGCGGCCGGAGGCGAGCCGCGTGCCGTCGGAGCGGAATCCGATCGCCGCGGCCGACGCCCTGCCGCGCCTGCTGCTGGCGTTGCAGATCGACGCGCTGGCGCGCCTGCCGGCGGAAAAGGTCCGCGCGCATGCCGCCGCGGCCGAATTTCCCGGGCCCGTGCCGGCCGACGCGCCGCGGGTGCGCTCCGTCGTCAGCATCGATTGTGCCGTGCCCGACTGGCACAGTACCGGGCTGTACGCGGCGCCGGGCGAAGCGATCAGCGTGGGAATTCCGGCCGACGCCGTGGGACGCGGGCTCGAAGTGCGCATCGGCGCGCACAGCGACTCGCTCTGGCATCACGACGCGTGGAAGCGCGTGCCGGCGATCACGCTGCAGCGCCGGCTGAGCGAACAGACCACGCGCGTCGCGAGTGCGTTTGGCGGGCTGATCTACATCGACGTGCCGGGCAAGTGCGCGCCCGGCGTGGTGGACGTCAGCATCTCCAGCGCTTTGGAGGCGCCCTTTTTCGTGCTGGGGCGCACAACGCTCGACGAATGGCGGCAGGTTCGCACACGGGCGGCGCCGTGGGCCGAACTGGCCAGCGACAAGCTGATCATCACGCTGCCGAGTTCGGCGGTGCGGGCGCTGGAGCGGCCGGACGAGGTGATGCAGTTCTGGGACGAAATCTGCGACGCACACGCGACTCTGGCGACGATTCCGCTGAAGCGGGCTCGGCCGGAGCGATTCGTGACCGACGCGCAGATCAGCGCCGGATACATGCATTCGGGTTATCCGATCATGACGCACCTCGACGTGGTGAACACGCTGGTGGACGTGGATCGTCTGCGGCACGGCGACGGACTATGGGGCTTCGTGCACGAGTTGGGGCACAATCATCAGTCGGGGGACTGGACTTTCGCCGGCACCGGCGAGGTGACCTGCAACCTGTTCTCCCTGCACGCGATCGACACGGTCTGCCGTCCGCCGCCGGCCAATCGCGGACATGACGGCGTGGATAAGCCGGGCGACGTGGCGGCGTACCTGCGGGAGGGGGCGAGGTTCGAGCGGTGGCAGGGCGATCCGTTTCTGGCGCTACAAATGTACGTACAGCTCGAGCGGGCGTTTGGCTGGGAGACGTACAAACGCTTGTTTGCGGAGTATCGGGCGTTGCGGGCGAACGAGCGGCCGCGCGACGACGACGCCAAGCGCGATCAGTGGATGACGCGCTTCAGCCGGGCGTGCGGCCACAATCTGGGGCCGTTCTTCGAGGCGTGGGGTGTGCCGGTTTCGGCGGCGGCGCGCGAGGCAGTGGCGGGTTTGCCGGCGTGGATGCCGGAGGGGTTTCCGAAGTGACAGAAATACCATGCAGAATGAAGAATGCAGAATGCAGAAGGGGCTGGCGCGGGCGGGTCTCGAACCGGCCGACGGCGGGGCAAGTTGGGGAATCCGAACCCCCGACGCCAGTCGGGGGCCGTCACGGCGAGGACGCCGCTGCGCCCTGGCGACGTTTCTGGCGCGGCATGCCTGCCCCGCCTCCGGCCCCTCACTGGCGTGAGAGGTTCGGATGAGTCGACGATCGGCGAGCAGTCCCATCAATGGCGTGAGGGGTTCGGATGCGTCGACGATCGGCGAGCAGTCCCCTCACAGGCGTGTGGGGTTCGGATGAGTCGTCTCAGCCCTCTTCGGGAGCGGCGGGGGCGCGGCGGGCGGCGCGGCGGTGGGCGAGATACTCGACCAGCCCCGGCAGGATCGAGATGAAGATGATCGCGAGCACGACCAGCGAGAAGTTCTTCTTGACAATCTCGATGTTGCCGAAAAAGTAGCCCGCGAAGAGGCACGCTCCGACCCACACGATCCCGCCGACGACGTTGTACGTCAGGAACTTCCAGTAGGTCATCGCGCCGATGCCGGCGACGAAGGGCGCGAAAGTCCGCACGATCGGCACAAAACGCGCGATGATGATCGTCTTGCCGCCGTATTTTTCGAAAAACGCGTGTGTCTTTTCGAGGTGCGCCGGTTTGAGCAACCGGCCGCTGCGGACCAGCGCGGGACCGAGGATCTTTCCGATCCAGTAATTGGCAGTGTCGCCGACGATTCCGGCGACGCCGAGCAGCACAAACAGCAGTGCCACGTTGAGCGAGCCGCGGGCCGCGAGGGCGCCGGCGACGAACAGGAGCGAATCGCCGGGGAGAAAGGGCGTAAAGACCAGGCCGGTCTCGGCGAAGATGATGAGGAAGAGGATGAGGTAGGTCCAGTTGCCGAAATCGGCGATCAGGCCGTCGAGGTGGCGGTCGAGATGCAGGAAGAGATCGACGAAGTATTGGATCGATTCCATCGCGGCGGTTGGTCCTAACGCGTTGTTCAGCCAGCGTCCGCAGCCGTGCGGAGGAAGGCTAGCGGATCGGGCGGGGAAAATGAAGCAATGCAGCATGAAGAATGCAGAGTGCAGAAGGCGGGCGCGTGAAGGAGAGGCGCAGCGGAGCACGAAGCGCAAGCACGTGAATGCGAGTGCAGCCGGGACGGCTGCGCTCCACGCGCTGCGCTGCGGCGTGGCCACGGCGGGCCTACGCTACTGGCGAGGCGCGAGTGCGCGGGCCAGGACGGCGCGGGAGTCGGAGTAAGTAAGCAATTCCTGCGCTTCGGGCGCGGTGCACCAGAGGCACTCGCGCTGCTCGGCAGGGGGGACGTCGGTGATGTAACGCATCAGGTAGATGGCGGCCATGCCGCTGGCGATGGGCATGTCATCGACGCGGCGAATGATCGTTGCGGCGACGCCGGCCTCTTCGCGCACTTCCCGCAGAGCGGCGTGCTGGGGCGATTCGCCGGGGTCGACGTGGCCCTTCGGGAAAATCCAGAGGGTCGGGTCGCTGCGGGCGCGGATCAGCAGGACGAGCGTGCCGCGCGGGCCGTCGCGCAGGACGATTCCGCCGGCATGCGTCGGGGTTGTGGAGCCGGACATGCCAGGAGCATAGCGCGCGGGACGCGGGGTGTGAATGATGGCGCGGACGCGGGGTGTGAATGGGGGCGCGGGACGCGGGGTGTGAATGGGGGCGCGGACGCGGGGTGTGAATGGGGGCGCGGACGCGGGGTGTGAATGGGGGCGCGCGACGTGGGGCGGAGTTGGGGCACGTGCGTCAGGAAGGCGTCGCGGCAGGGGGGGTCAGGCCGCGCGTGCGCGGCGGACCGTGGGTGGCGGCGTTCGCGGCGCGCGCCGGCCGAGTAGCACGACCGCCGCGGTCAGCGTGATGAGCGACGCACCGATCACGATGGGCCGTGAGCGCGAGGCGGTGAACAGCGTCAGCGCGGCGGGGTACTTTTCCATGGTGCGCTCGACGACCTGTCCGAGTGCCGGCATGAGCGGTTCGGCGCGCGTGGGGTCTTCGGATGCAGGTGCTCCGGCAGCCGCGCCGTGGCCGCCATCGTCGCGGGCGTCGATGTAGATCGTCTCGACGCCGGGGATTTCGATGCCGAATTCCTTCCGCGCCAGTCGTTCGATGTAGGCTGGGTCGTTGTGCAGGTGCTCGATCTGCTTCTCGATGGCGGTGATCTGCTGTTGCAGGTCGGCGTAGCGCTGCTTCATGGACGCGTGCTCGTCGAGCGCCCGGCGATAGTCCAGCCAGGCCGGCACGAGCAGGCAGGCCGCGATGGAGCCGCCGGCGGCGACGACGGTGAACCAGAAGATGATGCCCGCGATCCGCTCCGCGAAAGGCATGCCGTGATCCTTCACCAGACACGACGCTGCGGCGGCCGTCCATGCCGCGCCGCAGTGAAAGTGTATTTTCACGGTGCGGAGACTGCAACAGGTGCCCGCAGCGCCGCAGTCGGGGTCTGCTCTCCATCTGAGTGCGGCCGGGGGTTGCTATCCATCTGAGTGCGGCCGGACGCAACACCCCGGCCACTGACGATCGTGCCGCCGACTACTGCACGTCGAGCGACTGGAGATAGGTCTCCAGCTCGCGGCGCTGCTGCTCTTCGGCGGCCTGGAGGTCGACGCGCTTCTTCCGGGCCGCGTCGATCTCGCTCTCAATCGCGCTGAATTTCTCGAGCTGCCGCTGATACGTGTCGCTGTTGCGGTCGAGCGTCTTGAGATTCTCGCGGATGCGGCCCTGCTCCTGCACCGACTCGTTGAACTGCCGCTCGGTCTCCTGCCGCGCCCGGGCGGTCTGATCGAGCCGCGTCCGCATTTCGACGACCTTGCTCAGCGCTTCCCGCAGCTTCGGCGAGACGTTTTTTCCGCGCGCGTATAACTCGATCTGATCCAGCCCGACGTCGCTGAGCGCCACCGACTCGTTGCTGACCTGCTCCAGCACGACCGGCAGCGTCGCACTCTTGCCCGGCGGCACGGCCAGTCTGAAGCGCGAGAGCGACTGCGTCCGCTCGAACGGCTCCTTCGGCTCGACGAGTTTCCACTCGTCGCCATAGGTCTGTTCGATGATCACGTTGCGTTCGGCGTCGTCCTTGTTGCTGACGACGTACTGGCGGGCGTCGACGTGCTTGTAGCGGTACCAGAGCGTTCCCTTGGCGATCCAGACCTGCACCAGCTCCGAGGGCCGCGGATCGCCGCGCATGATCACTTCCAGCGCCAGGTCGAGCGCGTAGGCCAGCAGCCGCTTTTCGGCGGGCTTGATGTCGGGCATCTTGGCGTCGCCGGCGTAGACGTCGGCATCGAAGATCGTGATCGGCCCCTGCATGAGGCTCAAGCCGGTCGAGTTCGTCATATAAAGGCCGTTGAGCGGGTACTTGGTGTGTGTCGCGGGGTTGTAGATGCTGACTTTCTCGGCGTCGATCGGCGCGTTGACGATCGGCAGCATGGCGGAATGCTGCCGGGCCAGCGAGACCGGTGCGCGGATGGCATATTCGAACAGTTCGCCGGCTTCCTCGGCCTGCGCGACCGACGTGACGCCCGCGTTGGCCAGGGCAACGCCCAGGCTCAGGTCATCCATCTCGGCGGCACCGGCACCGCCCGCGGGTGCGGGGGCTTCGGCGGCGGTGACGGTCGCGGCGCGCCGCGCTCGTGCGCCGCGGGCGGCGTCGAAGCGGTACGCCGCCTTCATCTCGGCGCCGCCAACGTCCTTGGCGCGGTCGAGCAGTTGCCCGCCCTCGTACTCCGGCGGCCGCAGTGAGGCATAGAGCTCCATTTTCTCCTCGGGCCGCGGCACGTAGATCGGCGAATACAGATCCATGCGGAACGAGATCGGACGCCCCGAGATCAGCGACAGCCGCACGTCGCGCCAATCGGCCTCGGTCGCGTTTTCGACGGTGGCCCAGCCCTGGAGAAACGGCTTGTCCTTTTCGCTCATCACAAGCCGATAGCTCGTTTTCCAGAGCGGCGCTTCGAGCAGGTAGCCCGCGCGCACGCGGCGCGTGCCGGCGCCGTCAAAGCGGATCATGACGCTCTTCTTGTCGGCGTCGTGCCCGCTGGCGAGCGTGGCAAGCGCTTTGGCCAGTTCGCCGGAAACTTTCTCGTTGGCCAGCCGGACGCCGCCGACGTCGCTGAGCTTGAGCTGCACGATGCCCGTGTCGGTCAGGACGTTGAGCAGGTCGTGCTCGATGACGTTGCCGCCTTCGAGCGCGATTTTCTGCTTCTCGACGCCGAGGACGACGCCCTTGGTGACGCGTGGGCCGCTGATTTCGATCGGTTCGCCGCGAAGCTGATCGAGCAGCGCCGCCAGCGTCGGCTTGCCGGTGATGTCGACGCCGAAGCTCTTGAGCGTTTTTTCGATCGGATCGCGCGAGGCGTAGCTGACGACGCTGACGTTGCCGCCGTCAAAATCCTGCACCACCAGCGACTTGATGATGTCGTTGATCTGGTCGGTGCGGAAGCTCAGCTCGGCGGCGGCGACGTCGCTGACGCTGCCTTCGCACTCGAAATAGCCGACGCCGCTGCTGAAGAGTTGCACGCGCGTGACGCGCAGATCGGCGCGCGGCAGGGCGGCTTGGGCCTGGTCGACGGTCAGGCGGGCAGGGGGGGTGGTTTGCGCTTGGGCCAGCAGGACGCCGGCCAGCAACGGGGGGGTCACAAGTCGGGTCAGGCATGGGCACATCGGGCGACTCCAATAACGGCGAACACGGGCGTGGGACCCATCGTCGGGTCCAGTATCCCCTATTCCCGGTTGGACGCCAATCGCGGCGGAATGTTCCCCGCGCTGCGGCCGGCGATCGTGAGTCAGCCGCCCGCCGTCAGCGCGCGGCGCTACGCACTTCGGCTCATGGGGCCGTGAAATACCGGGCTGACGAGGCGGGCGCGGTCGCGGCGTGGGGCGGCTGGTTTATTCATCAACCGGCGTTGTCCGGTCTTGGTAAGATTAACGACTGATGGGACGCGCGTTACGCCTATGCCACCTCAGACTCAATTCGAGGGACAACCGTGTTCAAGAACTCGCTCTGTGTGGTGAGAGCCGCTCTCGTCGGGCTGTGTGTCTTTGGGTTCGCGCTGTGGGTTCCCGCGGTTCGTGCGATTGCCCCCTCAGCCGGGTCAGGCGTGGATCGCGTGCCAGAGGGACTGTCCGCTTCCGACTGCGCCGGCATTCGCGCTGCGTGTGAAGCCGGGCGGCACGCGGTTGTTCCATCCGTCGACGGCTACCAGGCCCGCAATCCCGGCCAGCAGTGGCGGACGCGGTTCGATGGACGCGGGTTTGTGGTGACGCCGGATGGTGGGGGGTGGGTGTGGGGGTTGGAATTGGTCGGGCTGGGGCACACGGGCGAGGCGTGCGCGCGGTTCGATGAACCGACGTGTATCGACGTGGAAGGGCGGCGTGTCGCGTACGAGTGGAGCGACGGGCTGACCGAGTGGTATTTCAACGACACGCGCGGGCTGGAGCATGGTTACACGATCGAGAGTCGGCCGGTCGCGGGAAACGACTCCCGCGAGAACAGCCGCGAGAGGCGATTCTCGCATCGGCGGCCGGTGGGTTCGGCGCGAGCCTCATCCGCCCTCCGGGCGGCCGAGGAAAACAGACGTGTTCCAGAGGCTGAAGCCTCTGGCTACGATCGCGCGCCCTCCGGGCGATTAGAGGTGAGGCTTGCGGTTCGCGGCGGGCTGCGGCCGCACGTGAGCGGCGACGGCCGCGGCGTGACATTTGTCGATGACAACGGCGCGGCGGTGGTGAACTACAACGGCCTGACGGTAATCGACGCCGACGGCAAGTCGCTGCCGGCGTGGTTCGAGGGGGACGGGCAGGCCGCCCTTACCAACGGGCGAGACGCTCAGAGCACACATGCGAACGGGCGGGACGCCCGTACTACCCAGGATGTTGAGTCTGCTCAGCTCCTACGCATCGTGGTGGACGATGCAGACGCGGTCTATCCGCTCACGGTCGACCCCATTGCGCAGCAGGCGTATCTCAAGGCGTCGAACACCGAGGCATACGACATGTTTGGTGCCTGGGTAGCGATTTCGGGCGACACGGCGGTGGTCGGCGCTCCGAATGAGGACAGTGGCGCCACGGGCGTCAATGGGGACCCAACGGACAACAGCGCCCCAGACTCGGGTGCCGCCTACGTCTTCGTTCGCAGCGGGACCGCGTGGAGTCAGCAGGCGTATCTCAAGGCGTCAAACACGGGGGCGGGAGATTGGTTCGGCGGATCGGTGGCGATATCGGGCGATACGATCGTCGTCGGGGCGTCGCGCGAGGACAGTAGTGCGACGGGTGTGAATGGGAACCAGCTCGATGACAGCGCGCCCGACTCCGGCGCGGCCTACGTCTTCCGGCGCAGCAACGGAGAGTGGAGCCAGGAGGCGTATCTGAAGGCGTCCAATGCCGAAGGTGGCGACAACTTCGGTTCAGTCTCGGTATCAGGCGACACAATCGTGGTTGGCGCATATTCGGAGGACAGCAGCGCTACCGGGGTGAATGGCGATCAGAACGACAACGGCGCGAGCGATTCCGGTGCGGCATATGTCTTCGTTTGTGATGCCAGCGGAGAGTGGACTCAGCAGGCCTATCTCAAGGCATCCAATGCCGAGGCCAGCGACGCGTTCGGGGCGCGAGCGGCAGTCTCCGGCGACACGATCGTGGTCGGCGCGGTGGGGGAGGACAGCAAAGCCACGGGCGTGAACGGCAACCAGGCGGACGACAGCGCCGCCGATTCCGGGGCGGCGTACGTCTTTGTACGCGACGGCAGCGGCGAATGGCGTCAGGAAGCGTATCTGAAGGGCTCGGTATTCGGCTTTTACGTCTACTTCGGTCGGGCGGTTGGAGTCTTTGGCAACACCGTTGTTGTCGGAGTCCCTGGGCAACGCGCAGGGTGCGGCGCGGCCTACGTCTTCTTCCGCGACGGCAGCACCTGGTCACAACAGGCGCTTCTGGAAGCCTCGAACGGGGAGTCGCTGGATTGGTTTGGAATCTCCGTGGCCGTCTGGGGCGACACGGTCGTTGTCGGGGCCGTACACGAGGATAGCGCAGCGACGGGTGTGAACAAGGGCGAGGGCAACAACTCCGCGCCTAGCGCTGGGGCCGCGTATGTGTTCGTGCGGATCGGCACCACGTGGAGTCAGCGGGCGTATCTCAAGGCGTCGAATACGGATTGGTACGACTACTTTGGCACATCCGTGGCATTGTCACTGGACACCGTCGTCGTCGGGGCTTACGGGGAAGACGGCAACGCCACGGGTGTCAACGGAAACGGACTCAATGACAGCGCCGAATCCGCCGGCGCGGCGTACGTGTTCAGAGGGGCCGGCCCACCACCTTGCGATACCAACTGCGATGGGTGGATCGACAGCTTTGACATCGATCCGTTCGTTGGACTGCTGACCCGCGGGGAGGCGCCGTGCTCGATCACCGCGGGCGACGTCAATGGCGACGGTTCGGTCAACGGGTTTGACGTTGACGGGTTTGTCGCGGCGCTGCTGGGCGGGGGATGCTGAGGAGTGGCGAATATCGAATTCAGAATGACGAGTGGAAGAACGCACGGGTGATGTCAGTGGAAGGAAACGCGCAGGATGAGTGCGGCCGAGGGCGGCTGCTCTACGCAATGACTCAACGACGGGTGATCATCTGCCCTGGCAGGCGGCGGACGAGCCCTTTCAGCTCGAGCGTGGTGAACGCCGCGAGTACGTCGCCGGCGGCGAGGCCGGCGGCTGAGAGCACGACATCCTGAAGCACAGGGCCGTCGGAGAGCAGGGCGAGCACGCGCTGTTCTGTTGGCGAGAGGCCGGGAAGCTCGGGCGGGGGCGCGAACAGATCGCCGGTGGAGCGAGAACGCGCGGCGGGCGATGCGCGGGGGCTGGTGGGGGAGCGTGGCGGTTCAGTTGCGCTCGGGTCGGCGGCGGCTTGCGATTTCGCGGGATGACTGCGGGGGAGTGCAGCCGAGGGCGGCTGCTCTACATGACCGCGGCGCAGGGCGGTGCCGACTTCGCCGAGCGCGTCGAGAATGTCCTCAAGGCAGGTGACCAGCTTGGCGCCGCCGTCACGAATCAGGGCGTTGGCGCCCATCGACATGGGGTCCTGGACCCGGCCGGGGACGGCGAAGAGCTCGCGGTTGTATTCGCTGGCGAGCCGGGCGGTGATCAGCGCGCCGCTGCGGTGCGCGGCCTCCACCACCAACGTGCCGAGCGTCATGCCGGCGATGATGCGGTTGCGCGGCGGGAAGTTGCCGCGCTGCACGGCGGCGCCGATCGGCAGCTCGCTGAGCAACGCACCGCACGCGGTGACGCGGTCGGCGAGGGACTTGTTCTCGGGCGGATAGACCTCGTCGAGCCCGCAGCCGAGGACGCCGATCGAGCGGCCGCCGGCGTCGAGCGCGCCGTGCTGGGCGAACGAGTCGATGCCGCGCGCCAGGCCGCTGACGACCGTGAAGCCCGCGCCGGCCAGGAGCTCGCCGAAGCGCCGCGCCTGCTCGCTGCCGTAGATCGTGCATTGCCGGCTGCCGACGACGGCGATGGCCAGCGCGTCAGTCGTGCGCAGCTCGCCCTTGACGAACAGGACGATGGGTGGGTCGGGAATCTTGCGGAGACCCTCGGGAAATTCGGCGTCGGCAGGCGTGACGATTCGCAATCCTGCGGCAGTTGATTTTTCGAGCTCCTGCCCGGCGCGCTCGAGGGCGAGCGACGACATGATCCGTTCGGCGCGATCGCGGCCGACGCCCTTGATTTCGGCGAGATGCAGAGCGGATGCGCCCAGGGCGCGCTCGGCGTCGCCGAAGCGCTCTACGATACGCCGGAAGAGAATGGGGCCGATGCCGTCGGCGAGCGCCCAGGCGAGATGCGCGATGACGGTGTTGCTGTCGCTCATTGCGGCATTATTGCTTGACGGGTCGGGAATGTGGAGACGGACGAGGCCCGTCGCTGACGCCCCGGTTTTGGGTTTGGCGCCAGTGCGCCCAGGCGCGTCGGTGTCGTCCGCCGCTTGCTGACGCGCGCGGCTCTGGCTGGTGCTGCGGGGTTGGGATGGGGGCGCCCTTGCGCGATGCGCCGAGTTCGGGGGCACACTCAGGTCGAACCCCTCGCTGACGCTCGGGGCTCGGCTGGGAGCGCAACCTGGGCTCGGCTGAGAGCGCAACCTAGGCTCGGCTGGGAGCGCAACCTGGGCTCGGCTGGGAGCGCAACCTGGGCTCGGCTGGGAGCGCAACCTGGGCTCGGCTGGGAGCGCAACTTGGGCTCGGCTCGGAGCACAACCTGTCGAAGAAGGCGCGAAGTGCACCTGCTGGCGAACAAGGCCCTGCCGGGCGGAACCGCTTGCACTACTCCGTGGCGTCGGCTTCGGCCTACGTGGCGTCGGCTTCGGCCTACGTGGCGTCGGCTTCGGCCTACGTGGCGTCGGCTCCCGCCGCCGCCAACTCGTGCTCGGAGCCGTTGTCGACGGCTTCGAACGTAATCTTACGGGAGTCGTCGCCGGCCTTCGGGTCGGGGCCGACGGTCACGCGGACGAGCTTTTTGCCGGCGAAACTGCCGCGGAGGATTTCCTCGCTGAGCGGGTCCTCGACCAGGTTCTCGAGCGCGCGGCGCAGCGGGCGGGCGCCGAACTTTTCGTCGGTGCCCTTTTCGATGAGGAACTGTCGGGCGTCGGGCGTGAGCTCCAGCTCCAGGCCGTGCCGCTCGCGCAGCCGCGTGGTGACCTTCTTCATTTCCAGGTCGATGATCGAGTTGAGGTCGACGTCGGTGAGTTTGTGGAACACGACGATCTCGTCGACGCGGTTCAGAAACTCGGGCCGGAACGCCCGCTCCAATTCACCCTTGAGCATTTCCTTCATCTTCTGGTACGTCACGTTCTCGTCGCGCTTCACGAAGCCGAACGGATCCTGATTCATGATGCGGTCGGCGCCGACGTTGCTCGTCATGATCAGAATCGTGTTCTTGAAGTCCACGTGCCGGCCGAAGGAGTCGGTCAGGCGGCCTTCTTCCATGATCTGCAGCAGCATGTTGAACACGTCGGGGTGCGCTTTCTCGATCTCGTCGAGCAGGACCACCGCGTACGGCCGGCGGCGGATGCGCTCGGTGAGCTGTCCGCCTTCCTCGTACCCCACGTAGCCCGGAGGCGCACCGATCAGCCGGCTGACGTTGTGCTTCTCCATGTACTCGGACATGTCGATCGTCATCAGCGCGTCGGCATCGCCGAACATGAACTCGGCCAGGCTCTTGGCCAGCAGCGTCTTGCCGACGCCCGAGGGGCCCAGGAAGACGAACGAACCCATCGGCCGGTTCGGGTCCTTCAGGCCGCTGCGGCTGCGGCGGACGCTGCGGGCGACGGCGCTGATGGCCTCGTGCTGGCTGATGACGCGCTTGTGCAGCTCGTTCTCCAGCTCCAGCAGCCGCTGCGTCTCTTCCTTCTCCAGACGCGTCAGCGGCACGCCCGTGATCTTGCTGACCACCTCGGCGACCACCTCTTCGTCCACAACCCCTTCGACCTCGCCCGAGCGGTCCTTCCACGCGCGCTCGATCGACTCGCGCTTCAGACGCAGCGTTTCGCTCTTGTCGCGCAGCTCGGCGGCGCGCTCGTAGTCGGCGTTCTTGACGGCCTCGTCCTTCTCGATCGCCAGCCGCTCGATCTCGCGATCCACTTCGAGCAGCTCGGGCGGTTTGGTCATGCCTTTGATGCGGATGCGCGCGCCGGCTTCGTCAATCACGTCGATCGCCTTGTCGGGCAGAACCCGGCCGGTGATGTAACGGTGCGAAAGCTCCACAGCGCCGCGCAGGGCCGCATCGGTGATTTGCACGCGGTGATGCGCTTCGTAACGGTCGCGCAGGCCCTTGAGAATCTCCAACGCCTGCTCGGGCGAGGGCTCGTCGACGTGGATCGGCTGGAAGCGCCGCGCCAGGGCCGCGTCTTTTTCGATGTACTTGCGGAATTCGTCGAAGGTGGTGGCGCCGATGCACTGAATCTCGCCGCGCGACAGCGCCGGCTTCAATACGTTGGAGGCGTCGATGGCGCCTTCGGCCCCGCCGGCGCCGACCAGCGTGTGCAGCTCGTCGATGAAGAGGATGACGTTGCGCGCCCGGCGGACTTCGTTCATGACGGCCTTGATGCGTTCTTCGAACTGGCCGCGATATTTCGTTCCCGCGACCATCATCGCCAGGTCCAGCACGACGATGCGGCGCTCCTGCAGGATCTCGGGCACGTCGTGGCCGACGATCCGCTGCGCCAGACCCTCGACGATCGCCGTCTTGCCGACGCCCGCCTCGCCCAGCAGGACGGGGTTGTTCTTCATGCGGCGGCAGAGCACGGTGATGACGCGTTCGATCTCGTTTTCGCGTCCGATCACCGGATCGAGCTTGCGCTCGCGGGCCAGGTCGGTCAGGTCGCGGCCGAACGAGTCGAGCGCCGGCGTTTTGCTCTTGGCGCCTTTCTTCTGCTCGGTGGTGTTCGTAATGGCCGACGACTCCTCGCTCTCCACGCCCGCGCCGAGCAGGTTCAGCACCTCCTCGCGCACGTCTTCGAGCTTGAGTCCGAGATTCATCAGCACCTGCGCCGCGACGCCGTCCTGCTCGCGCAGCAGGCCGAGAAGCAGGTGCTCGGTGCCGACGTAATTGTGATTGAGGTTGCGGGCTTCCTCGATGGCGTATTCGATGACCTTCTTGGCGCGCGGGGTCTGCGGCAGCTTGCCCATCGTGACCATTTCAGGACCGCTCTTGACGAGCTTCTCGACTTCGAGGCGCACGCGTCGCAGGTCGACTTCGAGGTTTTTCAGGACGTTGGCCCCGACACCCGAGCCTTCCTTGACCAGGCCGAGCAGAATGTGCTCGGTGCCGATGTACTCGTGATTGAAGCGCTGCGCTTCCTGGTTGGCCAGGGCCATAACTTTGCGGGCGCGATCCGTGAATCGTTCGAACATGGGAACTTCACTCCAGCGGGATCAGCCGCGCCCGAGGCTGCGCCGAAACGGCGCCAGGCCAGTTTTTTCGGGCCCGTCCGACCTGAATCATTCTATGACCCGCGCGTCAGGTCAGCAAGCAACGGCGGCTGCTTACGTATCGACCGCCCGCGCCGCGGAATCAAGCACCTATCCGTCGCGGTCGCGGGGCGGCGTTTCGGACGGACAATCGGCGCGGAAGACGTGGTGCGGATCGAGTTGCCGGACGCGGCGCCAAGCGGCCGCGGCGGACGGATCGCCCAGGTGGGTCAGAATCTGCGCGGTCCGATACGCGATCAGGATGTCGTGTTCGAGCGCGTGCTCCAGTCGGCGGAGTTCGTCGAGCGCCGCGGCGTAGTCTCCTGCCTGCATGCGCTCATGGGCGGCCGCGAGGGCCTCGCGGCGCTCGTCGAGCAGCCGCTGCCGCCGCTGGCGGCGATGGATGACATCCATCCACGCCTGGGCGGCGAGATAGGAGGCGGCGGTGAGCGCGACAATGGTGGCGGCGGCGGCGGCGGAGAAATCGTCGGGAAACAGCAGCACCGCGCAGACCGTCAGGTTGGCCAGTGCCGCGAAAACCAGTCCGATCGACAAGCCGCTCAGCACGTGGCCGAGCAGAATCACGCCCGCCCCCGGCGCGAGTAGATTCGCGACGGCGGCCAACCGGGCGGTGTGCTGATGCGTCACGGCGTGCCTCCGCCGCCGGCATCAAGCCGCACGACGCGCTGCGGGTAGTCGAGCGTGAAGTAGAACTCGGCCAGGTCGGCGGTGAGCTGCGTGATCGAAAGCTGCGCGCGGACCCACTGCCGCGCGGCGCGGCCGAGGGCGAGGGCGCCGTCCGGCTGCGCCGCCACCCATTCGATCGCGTCGGCCAGCGACGCGGCCGAGCCGGCGGCAAATGCACGGCAGGTTGCGTCGGGCACGAACCACTCGAGCCGCTGATCGTCGGACGCGAGCACCGCCCGGCCGAGCGACATGGCGAGGATCGGCGCAAGCGACACGTCGGACGTCGCGCTGGGCTCGACGAGGATCGCGGCGCCCTGGACGGCGCGTTCCCACATGCTCAGTTCGCCAATGACGGTCACGCAGGCGTCGAGCTCCCGGCGGTGGACGGCCGTCCGGACCGCGCGTTCGCCTGGTCCGGCACCGACCAGCACAAATTGCGCGGATCGGCGCCGCACGACCTGCTCCGCCGCGTCGAGCAGCAGATCCAGCCCCGGGCGATTGTCCCAGCCGCCGACCCACGCGACGGAAAGCGTGTCGGGGGGCGGAGGCAGCTCGATCTCGGTCTCGGCGCTAAGCAACAGGGCCGGACGGAAGCAGCGGATTGGAAAGAATGATGCCGGCGGATGACCGCACAGTTTGCGGCAGAAGCCATCGCTCATGCCGGCGACGTGCTGGCCCGGGCGCGCCCCGCGCTGCATGAGCCAACCGCACTCCGCTTCTCCCGCGACATGCACCAAAGTCGGGATCTGCCGGCGGCGCGCCCAGCCCTCGACGGCCTGGAGCGCGTCGACGCCAATGAAATGCACGAGCGTGAGCCGGTCGGCGAAGTCGTCGGAAAGCTGAGCGCGCGTTCGCCAGGCGCGCCAACCGCCGAGGGCGGGCACGATGTGGTACTCGATCGCGGCCGGGGCGAACTCGGTGGCCAGGGCGGCGTCATCGGTGAGCAGGGCGACGCGCACGCCGGCGTCGACGAGGCCGATCGCGAGCTGGCGGAGCATGCGACCGAATCGGGCGGTGCTGGCGCGATCGGCGACGAAGAGGATGTAGGGGCCCGGCGTGTCGGCGTGGTTCGTCGACATGCGCAGGAGAATATCCGAAGCGAGGCGTGGCTGTAAGGAACGGCGTGGCAAGGTTGCGCCGGGTGGCAACGGGTGGCCTGGCGTCACGGGCAAGCAGGATCGGCATGCTGGCGCGAGGGGAGCGCATGCTCACGCCTGGCGGCGAGAGCATGCCACCCGAGTTCACGACGAGTGCCGTCAGCTTGTGGTCGTGGCCAGTGACCGGCTACTGCGCTCGAACATGTCGGCGAACTTGAAGCCCTTGCGCTTCTTCCACTGGCCGCGATGATACGCATCGGACGCGAGAATCGGGAACAGCGCCGACAGTTCGCCAAACACCATCTGTTCGTGCACGACGTCGACCTTGCCCCACGAGCAAGCCTCGCGCAGCGTGCTGCCGGAGAGCGCCCCGTCGCGCGAATCGGCCACCGTCAACTGGATGGCGTATTTGTGCATGCCGATGTCGCCGCGGGCTTTGCCGCCTTTGCGCTCGTTCAGCAGTTCGGCGGCGACGA
Organism: Phycisphaerae bacterium; assembly: GCA_022072445.1. Lineage (GTDB taxonomy): Bacteria > Planctomycetota > Phycisphaerae > UBA1845 > Fen-1342 > JAJVHV01. Next base: position 22,590 of record JAJVHV010000040.1, read on the forward strand.
CGATGTCCTGCGCGAAATTCTTCGGCACGCCGCCGCCGAGCATCAGCAGGCCGGTGTCCTTCACGGCGAGCTTGATGTCGGTCAGTTCGCGGAAGTCGCGCCCGCTGTCGAACGCGACGGCGGCCTCGCCCTGTTCGCCGCGCTCGACCTGGTGCAGCACGATGCCGAATCCGGCCGAGCAGTCGCTGAAGGCTGGCACGAAGATCGGGACGCGCTTCAGATGGCAGCTCTTGACGATCGATTCGTTGCGCGGGTGGCGCTTGGCCAGATAGGCGCCCAGCGCGTCGATCAGCTCGCGGCTGGAATAGGCCCCCGGCTCGAATCCGTCGAACACACGCTTGGTGGCCTCGTCGCAGCGCCGCAGGTCGTCCTCGTCGATATACGTGTCGTAGATGCGGTCGATCATCAGCTCGCGCAGCGTCAGATCGTCGACGGGCGGCGCCTCGGGCGAGCCGGGCGCGATGTAGTGGCGGAAGCCGAGCCCTTCGAAGAAATCCTGATCGACGATGTTCGCCCCGGTCGAGACGATCGCGTCGACCATGTTGTTCTCGACGAGCGTGATGATCGCCTTCTTGAGCCCGGCGCTGATGAGCGAACCGGCGAGCGTCATGATGACGGCACAGTCGCGGTCCTTGAGCATCATCGAGTAGATGTCGGCGGCCTGCGCCAGTGTCCGCGCGCTGAAGGCCATGTCGCGGTAGCTGTCGATGAGCGCGCGGCCGTCGAAGCTGGTGATGTCGACGTGCCGCACGGGGCGCGCCAAGAGTTCTTTCTTCGTCCATTTCTGACGGTTGGAGCCGTTCGCCATGCGCTGGACCTCCATGCGGGCAGTGCGCCCCTGGGGTTCGCGGCCCATCCCCCCTGGCCGGTGAGATCACCTCAAACGTCGGGGGTGGCGACGTTAGGTAGATTGTAGCACGCCGGCGGGGATTGGTGAAGGATCTGTGACAGCGCGCGGACCGGCGGCCGAGGGCGGCTGTGCCACATACCTACACAGCCGAGGGCGGCTGTGCTACATTTCTAGTTCAGGTCGGAGAAACTCGAAACGGCATTTCCGTTGAGCTCGAGCGGCAGCACGCGCGCGATTTTGGGTCCTGCGGCCGAGCGAACGAACCAGATCCGCCAGTGTGTCTTGGTGGGGTGCTCAAGCCCGTCGCGCGGCACGAGGCGGGAGAAGTACGTGGCGCGGACGGTGAAGCCCGAAGCGCTCGACTCTTCGACCTCCAGGTTCCAGCGGGAGAGCTCAGTGATCCGGATTTGCTGGAGTGCCTGGCGGGCACGTTCGACAAACCCCTCCGCGGTCATGTCGTCGGCCAGGAAGCGGTCGGAGAGCGCGGCGCGCAGCGCGTCGACGCGCGACAAGCGCAAATCCTGCCCGATGCCATCGAGCGTCGAGCAAGCGGCCTCGCGGTCGGTCACCACCAGGGCCTGTGTCACGAGCAATGCCGCCGACACGCCGACGCATGCCAGCAAGGGGCGAGCCGAGCGGCCCCGCCGCCAGCGAACCAGCAGGGCGTAGCCGATCAGCAATGCCGGGATAGCCAGCGCGAGAGGCGATTCGAACAGAAACCAGGTGATCCACGCCATTCGCGGCCCTCGTGGTAGCCGACGAATGTCGATGATCGTCGCCGAGCGGTCAACCGCGGCGGCTGCGGGCGGGTGTCGAGTGGGGGGAAAAACTGGGTGGATCCTCCCGGTTGTCACAAGGAGGGTTGGGTTTCGAGCGAGGGTGCCGGCTTCAGGTACGCGTCTTTCGACGAGTCCGGTCGGCCGGCGACGAACCGCAGGATCCACCCATCAACAGCCATTCACGAGCGACGCCGACCGAAGAGGAGCATCGGCGTTGCGTCCCTGCTAGCCGATGCGGCCGGTCGTGCGAAAACCATCCGTGACTCTCGTTGTCGACCGTGATCGCGTCCACCGGCGCTGCTACAGGTTGTCGCGCCGGATTGGATTTCATGGATGTCATGGTAACCGAGAGAGTTTTTGAATGCAATACCTAAACAACCCATTTATACATTTTTCTGCGTTGAAAGTCTTAACACGTGTTAAGGCCAATAACCTGCATCAAGATGTGCGAAGCCAAGTGGAGTCGAATACCACAGGTAGTGGTCGGATGCCGATTCTGGAACAAGCCACGGATGATGATTCTGCCAACTTTTTTTCGCAAGTCGATGCAATTATCCCATTTTTTCAGAGACGAATCCGCGCCCAAGCGGATCGCGCGGCGTCGGGCGATCGGGCTTTTCGGACGAACGTCGAGCCATCCGAACCCCTCACGCGAGTGAGGGGTCGGAGGCGGAGCTGGCGTGCCGCGCCAGGGGCGTCGCCAGGGCGCAGGCGTGCCGCGCAGAAGCGTCGCCAGGGCGCAGGCGCGCCGCGCAGAAACGTCGCCAGGGCGCAGGCGCGCCGCGCAGAAGCGTCGCCAGGGCGCAGGTGCGCCGCGCAGAAACGTCGCCCGCGCGTAGTGGCGTCCTCGCCGTGCGGCCCCCGACTGGCGTCGGGGGTTCGGATCCGCCCGTCCGTCCGGGCTGACCGCGACTGGCGTCGTGGGATCGGATGGGCGCGTGCGAACGTCGAGCCATCCGAACCCCTCACGCGAGTGAGGGGTTGGAGGCGGAGCTGGCGTGCCGCGCCAGGGGCGTCGCCAGGGCGCAGGCGTGCCGCGCAGAAGCGTCGCCAGGGCGCAGGCGCGCCGCGCAGAAACGTCGCCAGGGCGCAGGCGCGCCGCGCAGAAGCGTCGCCAGGGCGCAGGTGCGCCG
>JAJVHV010000040.1:25361-41375 GCA_022072445.1 Phycisphaerae bacterium
CCAGGGGCGTCGCCAGGGCGCAGGCGTGCCGCGCAGAAGCGTCGCCAGGGCGCAGGCGCGCCGCGCAGAAACGTCGCCAGGGCGCAGGCGCGCCGCGCAGAAGCGTCGCCAGGGCGCAGGTGCGCCGTGCGGAAACGTCGCCAGCGCGCCGCGGCGTCCTCGCCGTCCGGCCCCCGACTGGCGTCGGGGGTTCGGATGCCCCGTCGGTCCGGGCTGACCGCGACTGGCGTCGTGGGATCGGATGGGCGCGTGCGAACGTCGAGCCATCCGAACCCCTCACGCGAGTGAGGGGTCGGAGGCGGAGCTGGCGTGCCGCGCCAGGGGCGGCGCCAGGGCGCAGGCGCGCCGCGCAGAAGCGTCGCCAGGGCGCAGGCGTGCCGCGCAGAAGCGTCGCCAGGGCGCAGGCGCGCCGCGCGGAAACGTCGCCAGCGCGTAGTGGCGTCCTCGCCGTGCGGCCCCCGACTGGCGTCGGGGGTTCGGATGCCCCGTCGGTCTGGGCTGACCGCGAGTGGAGTCGGGGGGGCCGAATGCCCGCGTGCGTCGGGTTGGGATTTCCGGGTTTGCGTTCCCTCTGAGCGCGCGGCTGTCAGGGCTTGATGTTGCCGTGGTCGAGCAACGACGAGACTTTGATCAAGAGCAGGCCGTTGCGGCCGCGATAGCGCGTCACCTGACCAGAGATGCGGAAGCGGGTCACGCCGCGGTCCATCTCCGCTTCCGCGAGTTCGAGCAGTTCGTTCTCAAGCAGGACGAAGCGCCTCGGCTCGCTCTCGCCTTCGACCGCGTCGATTTCGACGACCGAGCGACTGCCCTCCTTCACGATGCGGCCCGTCCGCTCGCCGATCATCGTGCCCTCCAGAATCAGGCGGCCGGCGCCCTGCGTGGCGGCGGGCTGGTCGGACTTGGGCAGGATTGCGCGGCGGTCTTCGCGATCGCGAAGTAGCTGTCGGAGAATATCGACCTGCGCCGGCCTGCGCAGCGATGGACCGCTGGCCGGCGCGGTGCTGGTGGTGGCGGGTCGGCTGGTGGGCTGTTTCGCCTGACCGCCGACCTGGACGGCCAACAGGAGCGTGGTGAGCAATGCGAGCGTCATTTCAGCCTCAAACACCGATAATCTCGGCGATTTTCGGCATGCTACCAGAGGCTGCCGCCGGTGGCACGCGGAAGAGCCGAACAAAGCGCCGATAAGCGTCTGGGTGCGATGATGGCGCGATTCGCGGTTTATGGCAGTGGCGGGCTGGGGCAGGTGGTACGTGACATTCTGCAGAGCGCCCATCCCGGCTGTCGGGTCTCGTTCTTCGACAGCGACTCGGCGCGGCACGGAACACGTGTCGGCGGGGTCCGGATCGTGGGCGGCTTCGAAGCGCTGGTCGCGGTGATCGAGCATTTCGACGGCGTCGTGGTCGCCATCGGGGACAACCGGCAGCGCCTAGCCATGGCGCGGCGGCTGAGCGCTGCGGGCGTTCGGCTGGTCAGCGCGATTCATCCGAGCGCGTCCATCGCCGCGACGGCCGCGCTTGAGCCGCACGTCGTGATCGGCCCGCGGGCCACTCTCTGCGTCGGGGCGCGCATGGCATCGCACGCGATCCTGTCGGCGGGTTGCGTCGTCGATCATGACGGGGTGGTGGGGGAGGCGGCACACATTCATGCGGCGGCGCGGCTTGCGGGCGGTGTCGAGCTTGGGGCGGGCGTCACCGTGGGCGTGGGGGCGTGCATCATCCAGTACAAGCGAATCGGCGACGAAGCCGTCGTTCAGCCGGGTGCGGTCGTGATCCGCGACGTGGGGGCGGGCGAGGTCGTCGGCGGCGTGCCCGCGGAGGGAGTCGTCGCGCATGGGTCGCGATTTGTCCCGTCGGCTCCGCCGGTCGTCTCGCGCGAGTCGGCTGCCGTGTCCGGCGATACAATGCGGGCATGGAACCACGAGTTCATACCTTCGCAGGAACCTACACGGCGCTGATCACACCCTTTCGCGACGGGGAGATCGACTTTGAGGCGCTCGACCGGCTGATTGAGCGGCAGGTCGCCGCGGGAGTCGACGGCCTCGTCCCGTGCGGCACGACGGGCGAATCGCCAACACTCAGCGAAGACGAGCAACAGCGGCTTATCCAGCGCGTGGTGGCGGTGGTGCGGCGGCGCACGGCGGTGATCGCGGGTGCGGGCAGCAACTGCACGGCCACGTCGGTCCGCCGGGCGCGGATGGCGCTCGAGGCCGGTGCGGATGGGCTGATGCTGGTCGCACCGTACTACAACCGCCCGACGCAGGAGGGGTTGTTTCAGCACTTCTCGGCGGTCGCGGCGGCCGCCGCCGCCGCCCCGATCATGCTATACAACATTCCAGGGCGGTGCGGGGTGGAGATTGCGGTTGAGACGATTCGGCGGCTGCGGCTGGCGCACGCGAACATTGTGGCGGTCAAGCACGCGACCGGGACGGTGGACGGCGCCGCGGAGCTACGGGCCACCAGCGACATAGTGGTGCTATCGGGCGACGATCCGCTGACGCTGCCGCTGATGGCCCTCGGGGCGCGCGGCGTCGTGAGCGTGCTGTCGAACCTGGCGCCCAGCGCCGTACGACGGCTGACGCGTGCGGCGCTGTCGGGGGATTTTGCGGCGGCGGCGCGGGCGCACGACGCCCTGTACGCGTTTGGCAAAGCGCTGTTCTCGCTGGCGACGAATCCGATTCCGATCAAGTCGGCGCTGGCGTTGCAGGGGATGTGCCGCGAGGAGTTCCGCCTGCCGATGACGGCGCTGGCGACTGAAGCGCGCGAGAAGCTGCGGGCACTGCTGGCGCAGCATCCGCTGGATTAGATCCAGGTTGGGCGGGCGCGAGGGGGTAGGCCGCACTGCATGCATACGCCTGACGGCGAGAGCATGACGGCGAAAGCATGCCACCCAGCATGCCACCCATGCCACGCAGCGGCTAGAACTTCCAGCCTTCGCGGTATTCCTTGGTCAGATACTGATTCGCATCGGGCACGTTCGTGAACTTTTTCGCCGCACCGTCCCACGTCAGGCGCCGGCCCACGCGGACAGCGATGTTGCCAAGCAGGATCGTCGAGGTCATCGGGCCGGCGTAGGCAAAGTTCGACTTGGGGAAGTCGACCGGCTTCTCCCCGACGCAGGCCATCAGCCACTCGCGGACGTGCCCCGGCGAGCGCTCGAGCATCTCGCGCGGCTTGCCAATCGCCTGGCTCTTGGATTGCGGATAGATCGCGCATTTGTCGCCGTAGCTGCCCTCGATGATGATCGCGGCCTTGTCGCCGATGAAGAGATTTCCGGTGCCGGCCAGGCCGCGGCCGTACTCGAGATCGGCCGGCAGCGTCGGCTTGAGACCGCCGTCGTACCAGTAGCCGACGAACCCGGGGCGCTTGCCGCCGTCGGCATACGTCGCCGGCGGGAACTCCCACCTCACGACGGACGCGCGCGGAAATGTCTCATTGTTGACGGAAGTGACGGCGACGGGCTCGATCGACGTCGGCTCGCCCGGCTGCAGCGCCCAGAACATGCCGTCCATCGTGTGGCACGCCATGTCGCCGAGTGCCCCGGCGCCAAAGTCCCACCAGCCGCGCCAATTGAACGCGTGGTACACGTCTTTCCGATACGGCCGCTCCGGCGCGGGTCCGAGCCAGACGTCCCAATTCAGATTGTCCGGCACGGCGTCCACTTCCTTCGGCCGGTCGATGCCCTGTGGCCAGATCGGGCGGTCGGTCCAGTTGTGCACCTCTTTGATCGTGCCGAGCGCGCCGCCGCGAATCCACTCATAGACCATGCGCCAGCCTTCCAGCGCGTGCCCCTGGTTGCCCATCTGCGTGGCGACCTTGTATTTCCGCGCCGCCTCGGTGAGCTGCCACGCCTCCCACGGCGTGTGCGTCAGCGGCTTCTGCGTATAGACGTGCTTGCCGAGCTGCATGGCGAGGATCGTCGCCGGGTAGTGGTGATGATCGGGCGTTCCGATCATGACCGCGTCGATGTTCTTCTGCTCCTTGTCGAACATCTGGCGGTAGTCCTGATACTGCCGGGCGTCGGGAAAGCGTTTGGCGACTTCGGCGAACTGGTTCGTATCGACGTCGCAGTAGCACGGGCACCGCACGCCCAGCGGCGTGGTTTCGTCGAGGTGGTGCCCGCCGATGCCGCCCGTGCCGATGTACGCGATGCGCAGGTCGGCGAAGGGGGATTTCGGCTCGCCGGCCGGCGGCTGCTCCTGCGCTTTTGCCGGTTTTTCAGGCTTCGGCGCGGGTTTGGCGGCGTCCTGGCCGGGCGGGTGCTGGCCGGCGAGAAGTTGCGACCCGACCGCCAGCGAAACGCCCGTGCTGGTGGCCTGCTTCAAGAAACTGCGGCGGGTGGTGTTCTTGGTGGATTTCATGGCATCCTCGAAGACGGCGGATGGCAACAGGCTAGCCGAACGGCGGCGGCGCGTCACGCCGATCGCACGCGACCCACGCCGCGGCCGTAGAGTATCCGAGCCGCGACCGTATCCGAGCCGCGACCGTATCGGAGCCGCGACCGTAAGGGAGCGGTTTCCTGGCCGCGCTCGAAGGTGCTCGTCGCCGGACGCACCTGCGCGGGGCTAGGAAACCGCTTGCTGACGCGCGCGGCTCGGTCCGTTGCGCGCGGCTCGAGACGATCCGAGCCGCGACCGTAAGGGAGCGGTTTCCTGGCCGCGCTCGAAGGTGCTCGTCGCCGGACGCACCTGCGCGGGGCTAGGAAACCGCTTGCTGACGCGCGCGGCTCGGTCCGTTGCGCGCGGCTCGGTCCGTCGCGCGCGGCTCGAGACGATCCGAGCCGCGACCGTAAGGGAGCGGTTTCCTGGCCGCGCTCGAAGGTGCTCGTCGCCGGACGCACCTACGCCGGGCTAAGAAACCGCTTGCTGACGCGCGCGGCTCGGTCCGTTGCGCGCGGCTCGGTCCGTTGCGCGCGGCTCGGTCCGTCGCGCGCGGCTCGAGACGATCCGAGCCGCGACCGTAAGGGAGCGGTTTCCTGGCCGCGCTCGAAGGTGCTCGTCGCCGGACGCACCTACGCCGGGCTAAGAAACCGCTTGCTGACGCGCGCGGCTCGGTCCGTTGCGCGCGGCTCGGTCCGTTGCGCGCGGCTCGGTCCGTTGCGCGCGGCTCGGTCCATCGCGCGCGGCTCGGTCCATCGCGCGCGGCTCGCGTCAACCGCGCGCGGCTCGGTCACTCGCGCGCGCCTGGCGAAACCACTCGATCGTCAGCGCCAGGCCGTCGCGCCGCTCGACGATCGGCTTCCACTTCAACAGCGTCTGGGCACGCGTGATGTCCGGCCGGCGGACCTGCGGGTCGTCGGTCGGGCGCTCGACGAAGACGATCTCGCTGCGGCTGCCCGCCAGCTCGACCACTTCGCGCGCGATCTGCCCGATCGTCACTTCCACCGGGTTGCCGATGTTCACCGGGTCGCGCACGTCGCTGCGCACCAGCCGGATGATCCCCTCAACCAGGTCGCTCACGAAGCAGAAGCTGCGGGTCTGCTTTCCGTCGCCGTGGATCGTGATCGGCTGGTTGTCGAGCGCCTGGTTAATGAAGTTCGGCAGGGCGCGGCCGTCGTCGGAACGCATCCGCGGACCATACGTGTTGAAAATCCGCACGATCCGCGTCTCGACGCCCAGCTCGTCGCGGTAGGCCACGGTCAACGCTTCGGCGAAGCGCTTGCCCTCGTCGTAGCACGAACGCGGACCGATCGGGTTCACGTGGCCCCAATACGTCTCCTTCTGCGGGTGCTCCTTTGGATCGCCATAGACCTCGCTCGTGCTCGTCTGAAGGAATCGTGCGTTCTGCCGGCGGGCAAGCTCGAGCAGGTTCCACGTGCCGCGCGAGCACACTTCCAGAATGTCCAGCCGCTTGCTCTTGAAATCCACCGGCGACGCGGGACAGGCGAAGTTGCAGACCCAGTCGAAGCGGCCGGCGAGCGGCCCCTCGGATTTCAGCGGCTGCGTGATGCTCTGTTGCGCGAACGCGAATTGCTCGTGGCGGTGAAGGTGCTCGACGTTGGCGTTCTGGCCGGTCGCGAGGTTGTCGACGCCGACGACCTCCAGCCCTTCGTCGACGCAGCGTTCGGTGAAGTGATAGCCGATGAAGCCGGCGCAGCCGGCGATCAGGACGCGCATGTCGCAACCTCCATGGGCGCCCCATGCCGCGCGCGGCCGGCGCCGAGTGCGCGGGCATTATACGATCTGGCGGCCGAGCGCCGCGGGGCGCCTTGTGCCGAGTTCGCGGGTACGCTGAGGTCGAACCCCGCGCTGACGCTTGGGGCTCGGATGGGGGCGCGTTTCGCGGATCGGATGGCGCGGCATGTGCCGAGTTCGGGGGTACGCTGAGGTCGAACCCCTCCATTCAGGCTTGCTCCTCGCTCGCGTTCATGGTCGGGGCTCGGATGGGGGCGCGTTTCGCGGATCGGATGGCGCGGCATGTGCCGAGTTCGGGGGCACGCTGAGGTCGAACCCCGCGCTGAAGCTTGGGGCTCGGATGGGGGCGCGTTTCGCGGTTCGGATGGCGCGGCATGTGCCGAGTTCGGGGGCACGCTGAGGTCGAACCCCTCCATTCAGGCTTGCTCCTCGCTCGCGTTCATGGTCGGGGCTCGGATGGGGGCGCGTTTCGCGGTTCGGATGGCGCGCCAAGTGCCGAGTTCGGGGGGCACGCTGAGGTCGAACCCCGCGCTGACGCTTGGGGCTCGGATGGGGGCGCGTTTCGCGGATCGGATGGCGCGGCATGTGCCGAGTTCGGGGGCACGCTGAGGTCGAACCCCGCGCTGAAGCTTGGGGCTCGGATGGGGGCGCGTTTCGCGGTTCGGATGGCGCGGCATGTGCCGAGTTCGGGGGCACGCTGAGGTCGAACCCCGCGCTGAAGCTTGGGGCTCGGATGGGGGCGCGTTTCGCGGTTCGGATGGCGCGGCATGTGCCGAGTTCGGGGGTACGCTCGCGATGGGGGCGATTTCGGCGGCGGAGTCTTTACGGTCGCGGCTGTGTGCGGGTATTGTGAAACTGGCCAGTATCCGGCGTGAGCTGACGCCGCGAGTCGTGCAGCCTCTCAATCGTGCAGGTTCAATTCATCTGAAAGAGCGGAGAACCGGACATGTCGCGAGCGCGTTGCGTGTTGACCGGGTTGTTGCTGTCTGTGCTGACGGCGCCGTGCCTGGCGCATGAGGACGATCCCAAGGCGCTGGATCGGCATCCGCCGTACCTGGGGCCCGGCTGGACGCGCGATGGGGGCGGCACGTACCCGCCGTTCGACGCGGACAACGTGGAGTTGATGAGCTGGCTGCCGCTGTCGACGTTCGGGGCGTCGTCGGCGAACGACTGCTGGGGTTATGTGTCGCCGTCGGGGCGCGAGTACGCGATCATCGGACTTTCGAATGGGACGGGGTTCGTCGAGGTGACCAATCCGGGTTCGGCGCGGGTGGTGAAGTTCATTTCCGGGCCGGGCAGCCTGTGGCGCGGCGTCAAGGTGTATGGGTCGTTCTGCTATGCGGTCAGCGAGGGCGGCGGCGGCATCCAGGTCATCAGCATGGCCGGCATCGACAACAACCAGGTCTCGCTGGTGCGGAACGTCACCGCCGGCGGAACCGAGGCGACGCACACAATCGCGCTGAACGAGGACAGCGGCTATCTGTATCGCTGCGGCGGGGCGAACAACGGGCTGCGGATTTACAGTCTGGCCGATCCGGCGAATCCGCAGTACGTGACGAGTTGGGGCGATCGCTACGTTCACGAGGCACAGATCGTCACCTATGACGACGGTCCGTACGCCGGCCGTGAGATCGCGTTCTGCTGCACGAACAACGGCGGCCGCGGCGGGAACTCGCTCGAGATCATCGACGTGACGGACAAACAGAACCTCGTGCACCTCGTCCGCTACCAGTACTTGAACGCGGGCTACTCGCACCAGGGCTGGTTGTCGCCGGACAAGCGGTACTTTTACTTCGACGACGAGCTGGACGAGGGGCCGTTGGTCGAGAAGACGACGACGCTGGTGTTCGACGTGTCGGACATCACGGCGCCGTTTCTGGCGTCGACGTTTGTGAACGGCTCGACAGCGGTGGGGCACAACCTGTACGTGCGCGGCGACCTGATTTTCGAGGCTAACTACCGCAGCGGCATCCGCGTGTTCGCCACAAACGCGGATGAACTGATGCCGGTTGAGGTCGCACATTTCGACACCTGGCCGGGCGACGACGATCCGCACTTCAACGGTCTGTGGAGCAATTATCCGTACTTTCCGAGCGGGACGGTGATTGGAGGCGACATCGAGCGCGGGCTGTTCGTGTGGCGCGTGATGCCGCCAAAGCTGCTGATCACGTTCCCCGACGGACTTCCCGAACGCCTGGATTCGAACGCCACGACGATCCGCGTGAAGCTGACGCCGCGCGACGGTGCGACGCTGGGGTCCGCGGCGCCGCTGCTGCACGTCGTCGATGGATTGGATGAGCGTGTCTTTCCGACGATCGAGGTCGGACCGGGTCTGTTCGACGCGGTGTTTCCGCCGCTCGCGTGCGGGACGAACGTGTCGTTCTACTTTTCAGCGGAGACGGCGGAGGGCGAGGCGCGAACCGAGCCGAGCCAGGCGCCGGGCGTGGTTCACGTGCGGCCAGTGGGCGCGGTGCCGGTCCGGCTGTTCAGCGAGAGTTTTGATGACGCGGGCGGCTGGAGCGGGCAGGACGAGAATCTGACGGCGGGATCGTGGCGGAAGGCGACAATCATGCCGAACGGCACGGGTGCCCCGACGGCCGATTTCGACGGGAATACGTTCGCCGCTGTGACCGGTGCAGGATTTGGCGAGGACGTGGATGGTGGCCCGGCGCGGCTGCTGTCGCCGGTGTTCGACACGTCGGCTTACGGTGCGTATACGCTGTCGTACGCGCGCTGGTTCTACAATGACGACCAGGACGCGGATCGGCTGACGGTTGAGGTCTCCACGGACGAGGGTCAGTCGTGGCAGGTGCTGGAGTCGGCGACGCACGCCCCGGCATGGACGTCGCGCACGTTTGACCTGAACCAGGCGATTACGCTGGGCTCGACGCTCCGGGCGCGCTTCAGCGCCGCCGACGATCCGAACAATTCAACCACCGAGGCGGCGATCGACCTGGTGACGCTGGACTTCACGGCGTGCGCGGCGCCGCTTCGGCTGGGCGATTTGAACTGCGACGGGTCGGTGAACGGGTTCGACATCGATCCGCTGGTTTCGGCGATCAGCGATCCGGCAGGCTATCACGCCGCGTACCCGCAGTGCAACGCGTATTTCGGCGACATGAACCAGGACGGCTCGCTGAACGGATTCGACATCGACGGATTTGTGGTCCGGCTGGGCGGATGAGCGCGGCCGGCGCGCCGGGCGGTGACGGAGTGTGAGGTGTCTGTGCGACTTGCCCGAGGCGAGGCGATCGACGGGCGGATCGTCTGCGGCGTCTGCGAGCAGCCCGGGGCGATTCGCCCGCTTCGCGATGGATTGTTCGGCGAGCAGACACGCGCGGGCGAGCCGGTTGCCGTACGGCGGCTGCTGGCGCCGGTCGAACCCCCCAACGTGTTCGCGATCGGGCTGAACTACCGGCGGCACGCCGCCGAAACCGGCGCGAAGCTACCGGATGCGCCGCTGATTTTCCTGAAGGCGACCACGTCGGTAATCGGGCCGGATGTGGCGATCGAGCTGCCGGCGTCGGCGCCGGAAGAGGTCGATTACGAGGCTGAGCTGGCGATCGTGATCGGGCGGCCGGCGCGGCGCGTCTCGCCTGAGCGGGCGCTGGATTACGTGCTGGGTTTCACGGCCGCGAATGATGTTTCGGCGCGCGATTGTCAGAAGCGGATCGACCGGCAGTGGGCGCGGGGCAAGAGCTTCGACACGTTCTGCCCGCTCGGCCCGTGGATCGTCACCACGGAATCGCTCGATCCCGATCGTTGCCCGATTCGCAGCCGGCTGAACGGGCAGGTCATGCAGGAGTCGAACACGTCCGACATGATTTTCGACTGCCGCAGCCTGGTCAGCTATCTGTCGCATCAGTTCACGCTGCGGCCCGGAACGCTCATCCTCACGGGCACGCCCGAGGGGGTCGGCACAGCGCGCACGCCGCCGGTGTATCTGCGGAGCGGCGATCGGATCGAGGTTGAAATCGAGGGGGTTGGCGTACTGGGCAATCCGGTGCTGGCCGCGGGTTGATCGACCGGGGCGGTTCGCGCGGCGCGTCGGCGCGTTGCCGTGGCTGGACAGCGTCGCGGGGGCGCATATACTGACTCATCTGTCCGATGGACGGGTTGCACCGCTAGCTCAACTGGATAGAGCATCGGTCTACGGAACCGAAGGTTGCTGGTTCGAATCCAGCGCGGTGCGTTTCGGCGTGGGGGGGCCCAAATTCGTTATTCGACATTCGCTATTCTTCCGCGTGGCCACAGACGGCTTGCGCGACGAGGTCGCCAGCGTCGCCCGATCCTGGGTCACGGGAGATCGGGATGCTCATCGTCGATCAGGCGGCCCGCGGCGTCGTAGGCGCTCAGGTCTGCGTTTCGCAGGATTTTCGTGAAGTAGACGATCTGGCCGGTGTGGAACGAATAGTGCTCGACGACGTGGAAGACCGCGGTCAGGGCCACGACCCGGTACGCCTGAATGGTCCGTGGTTCGAGCAACTGGGCGGCACTCAGGCCGGCGATGATGGCGCGGGCGCGCTGCGTATGGTCGGAGAGGCGGCTCAGCGCCTCGACCTGCGGAAGGCGGAGTGAGCGGTCGAACTCCGCCGGGCGGTCGCGCTCGAACGGCTGGCGCCCCACGCCGCCGATGATCCACTGGCCAATGTTGCCGGCCAGATGCACGACGAGGTTTCCGATGGAGTTGCTGTGCTGGTTGGCGCGCTGCCAGAACTCATCCTCGCTGAGTAGCGCGGTGCAGCGCTGAATCTGGCGGAAGTTGCGCTGGAGCTTGGCGCAGGCGTAGGTGGTGAGCGGCTGGGCGAAATCCGTCGGGCGCATGAGGATTCTTTCGTGGTGCGTTGTGCGAAGCGTCGCACCCAACGCCGGATGCGCGACGCCGCAGCATGTCGCAAGTGTAGTCACAACCGGGGGCGGCGCGTGAGTCGGCCGGTGCCGGCTCGCGGTCGCCGGCGCGGCTCTGGCAGTCGGCCTGGCGCGGCAGGTCGCCCACAGCGACCTGCCCTACCGAGCGCGCGTATGGGCGATTGAATTGACACGTTCGCGCCGGCGTCCCTATCATCCGCGCCATGCGTAGGGTGATTGGCGCGGCGGCACAACCGGCTCATTCCAGGCACAAATCCGGTCCGAACGGCTCGCGGAGAGCGCGCGGGCTGCCGCTGATGATGGCGGCGGCGCTTCTGGCCGGCTGCGAGCCGCAGACTTCGATTCCGCCCATGTCGATGAGCCAGTATCGGGCGGAGATCCTGGAGCGGCAGGCGACTGCCGCGGAGGCGGTCTCGCGGTCTGAGGGTGAAGCCGCGGGCGAGCAGCCAGTCGCTTCGTCCCCGTCCGGGCAGGAGCGGGCGGCGCTGCTGACCGGCGAGATCACGACCAGCATGCCGGCCGGCCCGGAATTGTTCGGGCAGGTGCCCGACCCGACCGAGATCGCGCAGCTTCGAGCCCGCACGGCGGAGCTGATGGCGGACGTGCGCGACGAGCGCGCCCGGGCCACGTCGGAGCGCGTCATGGAGCACGCGGCCCAACTTCTGGGTCAGCTACCGCTGCCCAAGAAGCGCGAGTTGAGTCTGCGCGAATGCATCCGGCGCGCGCTGCAGAACAACTATGACATCCGCATCGCGTCGCACGATCCGGCGGTGAGCCAGACCGAAGTGGTCCGGGCCGAAGCGGCTTTCGACAGCGTGTTTTTCCTGGACTGGAGCTGGAACGAGACGGACGCGGCCGTGCCGGACGACTCGCCGCGGGCCGTGGGCGACACGCGGCAGTTTTCGGGCGGCTTCCGGCAGTTACTGGCGACGGGCGCGGAGGTGACGACGGCGCTGGGGACGAATCGGCAGGTGTCGAGCTGGGAGACGAAGGCGGCGCAGCCGATTCTCGATCCGTCGTACACAACCGACCTGACGCTGACGCTGCGGCAGCCGCTCTTGCGCGGCTTCGGGCTGGACGTGAACCGGGCGCAGATCAACATCAACAAGGCGAGCTACGGCATCGCGCGCGAGCAGTTTCTGCAGCAGGTCAATCAGACGCTGTTCGACGTCGAGTCGGCCTACTGGCGGCTGGTTCAGGCGCGGCGGAACGTCGCGATTCAGGCGATTTCGGTTTCGCAGAACCTGGCGACGTACGAGAGCCTTAAGCAGCGGCACGACGCGACGCAGATCGAGATCAACAACTCGCGCTCGCGCTACCTGGGGCGCGTCGTGACGTACCAGGAGACGGTGAAGAACGTGCGCGAGGCGGAAGACGCGCTGAAGAACCTGCTGAACGATCCGGAGCTGCCGCTCTCGGAGCACATCGAGCTGATCCTGAGCGACGCGCCGGTGATGTCGCCGCTGGTGGTGGATCACTTCGCCGAGGTTCGCAGTGCGATCGATCATCGGCACGAGATCGCGCAATCGCGGCTGGCGATCGAGCGGGCGCGGGTGCAGACGACTGTGGCCAAGAATCAGACGCTGCCACAGCTCGACCTGGCCTTCACCTACAATGTCAGCGGCATCGACGACGCGCTGCACGGCAGCTTCACCGACATGACGTCGAACCGGTTTCTGTCGTACGCGGTGAGCGCCACGTTCTCGTATCCGCTCGGCAACCGCGCCCCGCGAGCCGCGCACCGCGGCGCGCAGTTGCAGGAGTCGGCCGCCGTCATCGCGCTGCAGCGCGTCACCGACCTGGTCGTGCAGGAGGTGAACACCGCTGTGCGGACGCTCTCGGTGCGCTTCTCGCAGATTCCGACGCAGTATGACTCCGTCGTGGCGGCGGAGCGCAACCTGCGGGCCCTCCAAGCGCGGGCGCAGCGCGTCGATCCGGCTTTTCTGAACACCGAGCTGGACGGCGTCGAGCAGCTCGCCAACGCCCGCGCGCGGCTCCTGCAAGTCATCATCGACTACAACATCGCCATCGCCGGACTCGAGCAGTCGAAGGGAACGCTGCTGGAGTTCAACAACGTCGTGCTGAGCGATGTCAGCCCCGGGCATTAGAGGCGGCCGCGACGATCCAGGCCCGGCGCCTCCCGCGACGAAAGGCGGATACGCCCGGCTGCTGACCGGCGTGTGGCTGCCGGTGCTTCTGGGTGGGGTCTGTTACCTCACCAGTCTGGGCAACCAGTACGCGTACGACGACACGTCGATCGTGCTGGAGAATCCCCGCGTCCGCGCCATCGCCGACGTGCGCGCCATCTGGCTTTCGGACTGGTGGCAGCCGCAGACCGCCCGTGGCCGGATCAGCGAGCGCTTCCGCGACCGTCTCTACCGCCCGCTGACGATGTTCAGCTTTGCGCTGAACTACGCGATCCACGGCATGAGCGCGGCGGCGTTCCACGCGACCAACGTCGCGCTTCACATGGCGGCCTGCGGGCTGGTCTGGATGTTGGCCCGACGCATGCTTGCGAATCCGGTCTCGGCCGCGGCGGCGGCGGCGCTCTTCGCCGTGCACCCCGTTCATGCTGAAGCGGTCGCCGGATTGGTCGGCCGGGCGGAGGTGCTGGCGGCGATTTTTCTGCTGCTGGGGCTGCTGGCGCTGATGCCGCGCGGGCGGCCCGTCGATTGGCGCGACACAGCAGCGGCCGCGGCGGCGTTTCTGGCGGCAGTGCTGGCCAAGGAGACGGCGATCTGTTTTCCGGCGCTGGCGGGGCTGGCGCTGCTCTATCACCGCCGGGAGGATGGGCCGCGCGGCGTGCGCTGGTGGGCGGTGCGCGGCGGGCTGTTGCTGGCGCCGCTGCTGATTTACTTTCCGCTGCGGGTGGCAGCGCTGGAGGGGCACCTGATTCGCGACCGGGCGCCCTCGGTACTGATGAACCCGCTGATCGACGCGGATGTCGCCGGCCGGCTGGTCACGCCGTTCACCATCCTGGGCCGTTACACGCGCATGCTGCTCATGCCCGACCAGCTCAGTTCCGACTATGGCCTGCGCGTCATCGAAGCCAGCGGCCAGCCGGAAATTCACACGCTGCTGGGTCTGGCGGCCGTCGGCGGGCTGATCTATGCGTGCCGTTTCTGGCGGTCCGCCGCGCCGCTGCCGCGCGTCGCGGCGCTGCTGGCGCTGATGTTCGTGGCCAGCTACGCGCTCATTTCCAATTCCGGGCTTCTGATCGGTGTGATCGTGGCCGAGCGGCTGATGTACTGGCCGTCGGTCGTGGCGTGTCTGCTGCTGGCGGCGGGCGGCGAGCTGCTGTGGCGCGCGGTGCTCGCGCCGGGAAAGCGGTATGCGAGCCTGGCGACGGCCGCGGTGTTATTCGGCGTCGTGTATGGAGCGGCCCTGGGGTTGCGCAGCACGTTTCGCAGCCTGGACTGGGCCGACGATCTGACGCTGTTCACCACCGACGCGCAGACTTTTCCGCAGAGCGCCAATCTGAACCTGGCGCTGGCTAACGTCTATCTGCGGCCCGGGCCGACCAATCGGCCGGCCCAGGCGCTGCAACTGCTCGAGCGGGCGCTGCGGATCTACCCGCGCAACCCGCAGGCGCTTTTTCTGACCGGCTCCGCGTACCACCAGCTTCGCCGCGACGAGACCGCCATTCAATTTCTCGAACGCGCCGTGCAGTTTGACCAGGCCAACTCGGAGGCCCATGAGCTGCTGACGCTGTTGAAGGCCGGCGGGCGCGCGAGCGCCGAGTCGCGCGTGGCGGAGCTGCGGGCGGCCACGACGACGCAGCCGGCCAGCGCGGGACTGCGCGTGGAGCTGGGCCGTGCGCTGCGCGAGCTGGGGCAGTTCGGCGAAGCGCACGTTGAATTCGAGCGTGCGGCGGCGCTGGCGCCGGACGATCCGGAAGTGCTGTACTCGTACGCGGAGTCGCTGGCGCTGGTGAGCGATCCGCGGCGCGCGGTCGAGGCGTTCCGCAAGGTCGTCGCGCTGCGCCCGGATGACTGGCGCGCACATGGCAACCTGGCGACGCTGATTGCGAACGAGGACCCGGCCGCGTCGCTCGAGCACGCGCAGACGGCGCACCGGCTGGCGCCGGACGTGTTCGAGAACAACGTCAATCTGGCCGAGGCGCTGGCGCTGAACAAGCGATCGGACGAAGCGATCGATCTGTTTACGCGCATTCTGCGCGGTCTGCCCGCCGACGATCCGCGGCGGCCGCTGATCGCGGACCGGTTGAGGGTTCTGCGCGAGTGAGGATCATCCGCCGCGGCGGGTTGAAATCCCGTCCACACAGGCTATTAGCCTGTGCCTCGACTTTGGCCTTTTCTTTATCCGGCGACGGTATAGAAGAGGCTGGTTGCGATTTTTGGAGTAGGTTTTTGGGCCTTTTGGTTTTCAGGGGTGGTGGTCGGGAAGGGGTGTAAACCGGCGGAGCTGATGGCCTGGTTCCACAGTTCGTGACGCAGTTCATTGATCAGCTGCATGGTGCTGGGGCGTGGCGCGGGAGCGGCGCGGCGCCAGGCGGGCGGCGGCAGCGCGTTGCTGACGCCGGTGGGGCCGTACGCTTTCACCGCCGCCAGCAGCAGCAGGGAATAGGCCGCGACGGCGACGGCCGGGACGTTTTCGACCGCCTGGGGATGTCGCACCTGGGCCTGTCCGACGCCCAGCAGCGTCTTTTCGTCGCGGAAGTTCACCTCGATGTCCCAGCGCCACAGATACGCCTGCAGGACCTGCTCGAGCGGCGCGTCCGGATCGTTGCAGAGCAGATAGGCCGGCTGGCGGTAGAGCAGCTTGCCGTGCTTCGTCAGGCGATATCCCGGCGGCGCGATCACGATCAGGCGCTGCGGCACCTTGCCCGTGGCGCGCCAACGCAGCGGGCCGAGGGTCTTGATGCGGAAAACAGTTGGGCGTCGTTGCGGACGCGGCCGATGAAGGTGACGCCCGCGGGCGGGTTTTTCAGCAGCGTGCCGTTGGTGAAGCGGCCGTCGACCACGATCCAGGGCCGTCGTCCGGGCTGTTCGACC
>JAJVHV010000048.1 GCA_022072445.1 Phycisphaerae bacterium
GGGGCAGCAACGTGTACCTCAACAACGCGGGCCAGATCGCCTTCGACCGCTGGCATGACGACACCGAGGTCTGGCAGGTGTGGTACGTCGTCAACGGCGAATTCTTGCGACTCACCGACGAGCCGGTATGGAACGTCTGCGGCGACATCAACGACCGCGGCGAAGTCGCGTGGGAGCGGGGTATGTACCCCGGCGACGTCGACATCCCCTACATGAAGCGGCTGCCGCTCGGCGACCTGAACTGCGACGACCGGGTGGACTTCGGCGACGTGGACCCGCTGGTGCTGCTGCTGACTGATCCCGGCGCATACGCTGCTGACTATCCGAACTGCGACCCGCGACTCGCCGACGTCAATGGTGACGGCTCGGTCAATGCATTCGACGTGGATCCGTTTATCGAGTTACTGCCTTAGAAGCGCTAACAGCCCCGCACTCGCGTGCGGGGTTCGGATCGGTGCTCGAAGGCAACATGGAACACAAATACTTTCACACAGACGAGGTGAGATCATGAATACCCGGCTGTACGCATTTCTGACGGCACTCACGCTGGCCTGCGCCGCGATGACGGCGCCGGTGGCCATCGCGGACACTTACACCTTTGACGGCAGCGAGGACGAGGACTGGGCAAACCCGGACAACTGGACGCCAGCCGGCACTCCCGATGCCGGTAACACGGCCGTCATTCCCAACGGCCTGACGTGCAAGGTGATGTCCGCGAACGCGGTCGCGAAGATCATTCAGGTCGCCGGCACGCTGGGCATCGAAGGCTACAAGTTGACTCTCGGCAGCACGAGCGAGAACACGACGTCGACGATCAACAACGGCGAGATTTACTTCAAGAAGCCCGGCAACGACACGCCCGAGCTGTTGATTCACAAGACCGTGACGTTCGACAGCGGCGGCCTGGGCACGATCACGGCGCGGACCGCGAACGGCTACGGCCCCGGACTGATCTCCGATGCCGATGATCCGGCGAACTCGGGGATCATTCTGGACGCCGCCACGCTCCTGGTCGGGAACTTCACGATCACGGTCGACGTGACGAACAACGGCAACCTGCGGTCCGATGGCGCCGGCGACACACTGGCCCTGGGCGTCAGCGAGTCGCCGCCGACCAACGTGCTGAACGGGTCGGGTGAGCTGCGGGCGTCGGGCGGCGGGACCGTGCGCATCAACGCCATGGACGTGGACGGCGCGGGGACATGGACGGTCACGGGCAACGACAATAGCCTGCTGTGGTTGACCGACAAGTTCACCATCGCCGACACAGGCACGTTCAGCGTGAGTGTGCAGGTGTGGCAGGGCACGCTGGACATCGACGCCGATTTCCTGACGCACGGCGCGCTGCACTTTGGCAATCTCAACCTGTTCCAGCCGGCCACGATCAAAGTCGCCAGCGGCAAGGCAGCCGAGTTCAACGTGGATGATTGACGGACAAGGGAACACGGAACGGGGTGATCAGCCCGCGTACCATCAGCGGCGCGCCGCGTCAGCCTCGGACGCGCCGCCGCGGATCACGACCTCCACCGCCGTCGCCCGCGTGATGACTCCCGGCAGGGAGATCAGCAAGCGGCCGGCCGAGTCGCGACCCGTTGTCGCGACGATGCGTCCATCGGCGTAGACCCAGCAGCGCGCCCCGCCGCTGTCGTGAACGCGGAACACCGGGTCGAAACGCAAGCGCCCGCGCGGTTCGAACGTGAAGCGCAGCGCCGAATTCGCCGGCCGCAGCTCATAACAGCCCTCCCCCTCGTTGTAGCCGTCATGATTCTCGTCGCCCGCCGCATCGGCGACGCTCTGCCCGGCCTGAAAAGTCAGCGCCGCGGGATGCTGATAATCGTCCGCGATGCTGCGGGCCTCGGCGGCGGAGTCGATGTCGGCCGGCCAGACGCGGAGCATCTGTGACGATACGATCCGTTCCGCCACCGCCGCCGCCCCGACCGTCGCCGCCACGCGCCGCTCGTCATCGCTGGCGATCAGGCGCACGTGCGGCGTGGCGGCGGGCTCGTGCATCACCCAGAGCAGGTCGGCCTCGCCCGGTGCGCCGCGCGCGAACAGGACGAATCGCGGCCCGCTCGCATCTCCGACCAGCGGCTCGAACCCGCGCCGGCCGTCGACGGCGACGGTCCAACCCAGGTGCGCCCCGGCCGGCCACGCCGCGCTAGCAGTGGCAAGTTCCACGCGGACGAAAACCTGCCCCGAGGGGTAGATGGTCGTCTGCCACGCGATCGTCGGACCCGACGCGACCGGATCGGGAACCGCGGTGCTGGCCGGCGGCTCTGCGCCGAACCGCCACCTTCCGCGCACCACCGCCCGAAACGCCGACGCCTCTACCACGCCCTGCCCGGCGGCGACGTGTTCGCCCCAACCCGCGAAGAGTTGCGGATCGTCGTACACCACCGGCGGCTCGCACTGCAGCCAGTCCGGCGGCAGCGGCGTCGGCAGCGGACCCAGCCCGCTGAAGACCGTCAGATTGTCGCGCGAAGCGGCACGCCAGGACGAAACCAGCCCGTCGGCCAGCCCGAGCTCAAATCGCCCCTCGACAGCGAAACAAGTCCGTTTTCCGCGGATTTCGCCGCGAAGGACGCCGCGCTCAAGCGCAGCGCCCGCCGGCGCGTCGGCACTCAGGGCACGCGTGTTGTTAGCCAGCACGAGGTCGTCCAGATGCAGTACGACGCTCTCGCGGGCCTCCGGCAGGCGCCAGCGGATGGCGCGCACGTCGGTCAGATTCACCTCGTCGGCCAGCTCTTCGAGATCGAAGCGCAGCAGATTCCATCCGGCCGAGAGCACCGCGCGGCGCGGCGCGGAAGCCACACCCTCCGGGCCGCCCTCGATGGCCGTCTCGATCGCCACCGGCGGGCCGTCGTGCAGCACGCTGGCCAGCAGCAGCGTGCTGGCCGACCAGTCGCGGATGAGCGCCAGCCGCTCGCTGCGGGCACCGTCGCACCGCAGGCACTCGCCCGGCCGCAGCTCTGCCCGCAGACTGCCGACGCCGCTCCCCTCGCGGCTGCGGAAAACGGAAATCTCCGGCTGCGGCGCGTCGCCGGCGCCGCCCTCGTCGCGCGTCACGCGAAAGAGCCGAGCATCCTCGGCCTGCTCGAAGCTCGCGAGAATCACCAGGCGGCCGGACGCCAGGTCAGGGTAGACGCGCACCAGCCGCCGCGCGACAGGGTCCAGCCCGCGCGGGTCTCCCGGACTCAGACAGCCGGCCGTCCCCAGTGCGGCACAGAGCAGCCCGCCGAACAGTACGCCACGCCGCGCTCTGCGGCCTGGACCTTTCATCACAGCTTGCGGGCTAGCCCGCGTGTGCCTGATGCACGTAGAACTGTACCGACCACCAGCACTCCTCCGGCGTACACGGAATATCCGACGCATCCATCGTTCGCGCACTGCCGTCATAGAAGCTGTAATTCGATCGGCGGCGGTGGCGCACCGCGCCGGCGTCGCCTTGAAATACGCGATCGTAGCCCGGCCCGCCTTTCGGCAACCCCGGCGTCCAACTGAAAATCCACCAGCGGTCTTCGGGCCAGTCCTCCTCGGCGTCGCCGTGCCCGTCGCCGAAGAGAATCAGCCGGGCTGGGAAGCGGACGTTGGTCCCGGCGCGTGTCAGGCCCTCGGGATAGCCGGATTCGGTCGGCCGGCCGAAAGGTCCGTCGCCCTCGGCCTGGGCCCAGTAGTGAGCCAGATTCGCCCCCTGGCCGCTCGCGTTGTACATCTCGAAGCGGTGCAGGAAACCGTACGTCAGCGGATCGACCGCGGCGGCGGGCAGCCCGGCCTGCTGCCGGTCGTACTGCGACACGCCGTCGGCGTAACGCTCGCTGCCCTCGCTGGGACAGTCGTAAACCGCCGGACTGGGGGCATATCGCCAGAGATAGACGCGCCACGTGCCCTCGACGTTGCGGTTGCCGACGCGATGCACGTCTTGAATCGGGTTGAACCAGTCGCGGCTCTCGACGGTGTAGGCGATGGCGGCGATGGTGATCTGATGCTGGTTGCTCAGGCAGACAGTCGTCTTGGCGGCCTCGCGGGCCTGCCGCAGGCTCGGCAGCAGGATCGAGATCAGCAGCGCAATCAGCGCCACGACCACCAGCAGCTCGATCAGTGTGAACGCCGCGCGGCGCAGCATGGCCCTGGCTTCCGAGTTCCGATCCCTCGCGGATCGCGATTCAGTATACCCGATCACGCACCACGCGCGCCGCGCGGCGCCGCGCGCGATGCCACCGCCAGCCGAGCCCCGACCGTGAGGGAGGGGTCGGACCACGAACGATCCACACCGCGCGCACCGTCGCGCCACAAGCGGGAGGCTTGACGGAGACTCGCCATCGGGCGCGGCGCGGATCCTCGCCAAGTCCGCGCACGCTCTCGACTCGAACCCCTCCCTCACGGTCGGGGCTCGGCTGGGGGGGCGTGATCGCGCCTGGGAGCGTTCCACTCGAATTCGACAGCCTCCGTGCCACCACGCATAATTCCCCCCCGATGAGCGTTTCAGGAATGCCGACGGGCTCTCCGCGCGCGTCACCCGCGACAAACCACGGCACTGCCGTGGCCGATTCGCTCCTCCCGCACGCCAGTTCCTCCGGCTGGCTGCTGGCGCTGATCGCCTGGACGATCATCGTCTCGTTCTATCAGCTCGACGGCGGCGCCGCGTTCGAGCCGACCGACGCCTGGCTGGCACAGACGGCGCGCGAAATGCGCGAGCGCGGCGACTGGATCATGCCTTACTTCGCTGGCGAGCCGCGCCTTCAGAAGTCGCCCGGCCCCTACTGGGCCGTGATGCTCGCCAGCCTGGCGCGCGGCACACCCGTCGACGTCGCCTCGGCCCGGCTGCCGAACGCCGTCGCCGCCGTCGTCATCGTCGCCACCATCTTCCTGCTGACCCGCCGGATCGCCGGCACCCGCGCCGCCATCTTCGCCGGCTTTGCCACGGCTTCGAGCACGTTCGTCTTGCACTGGTCGCATCGTGCGAACTCGGAAATGGGGTTGGCGGCCTGCGTCGGCGTGGCCGTCGCCTGTCTCTGGGCCGGCTGCCACGAGGCGCCCGGCTGGCGGCGCGGACGAATCTGGCTGCTCGGCTATTTGGCCGCCGGCGTCGGCATGCTCTACAAAATGCCCATGCCGCTTGTGTGCGTCGGCCTGCCCGCCGTGCTGTACATCGTGCTGCGCGGGCAGTGGCGCGCGCTGGCCAGCGGCTGGCACCTGGCCGGACTGCTGCTGCTCGTCGCGCCCTGGCTGCCCTGGGTCCTCACCGTCATGCGGTTCGAACCCGGCGCCGTCGATCGCTGGCGCATCGAATACGTCGACCGCTTCACCGGCGACCTGCCCAACGTGCAGGACCAGGGCGGCGGCGCGTGGTACCTACTTTATCTCATCCCGATGTTCCTCTTCACGCTGCCTTACTGCCTCTCGCTGCCCGGCGCACTGTGGCGCTGCTTTCGACGCCAGGCCGGCGTCGACCGCGACGGTACGACGATGGTCCTCATCTGGTTCGTCAGCCTCTTCGCCTTCTTCACCGCCGCCACCGGAAAGGAAATCCGCTATTTCCTGCCCGCCCTGCCGCCGCTCTTCGTCCTGCTCGGAATCGAGCTGGCGGCGTTCTTCGATCCGGCGCGACGAGCCTGGCCGAAACTCGAGCGCCTCGCGTCGATCGCGGTCTGGATCCTGGCGCCCGCCGGCTGCATCGGCGGATACTTCGCCATGCAGGCGTGGCACCGGCGCTACAGCTTCATCGACTGGAACGAACTCGCGCCGGCCTACGTCGTCACCGCCGCCATCGTCGCGGTCGGACTCTGCCTGTCCGCGTGGCTCTACGTGCGCCGCCGATCGCACGCGTCGTTCGGCGTGCTCGTGGCGACGATGTGGGCCGTGTGGTTCTGGTCGTGGCCCAAGCTGATGCCGCTGATGGTTTCCGACGTGCCGCACGCGACGCTGGCGGGGGAAATGCGCGATAAGCTGGCTCCCTTCCGGGCCAGCCTGCGCAACGTCGGCCAGCACGACCCGCGGCTCGTGTGGCTCTCCGACCTGCGTTTCCCGCGACTGGTCGATCCGTTCGATCTGTTGCGCCGGCAGGGCGGCCGCCGTTCGCTGGAGCACGAGCGGCGCGCGAATGGCGAAGCGATGGTGCGGGCGCTGCGCAGCGACGCGCTGACGCTGCTGGTCATCACACGCGTCGATTACATCTCGTTTCTGATCGAGGCTTCGCGCGAGCTGGCGGAATCGGGCGAATCGTTGCCCCCGGTGCATGTGTGGTTGCAGACGCGGCACGGGCCGCAGAAGAACCACCTGGTCGTAATCGGCAACCGTCCGCCGCCCTGGCCCGAGCCGCCGCTCACGCCGCCCAGCGACCGGCTGGCGCGCGAGCTGACGGCGAGCCGACCATCGCCGACCCGCTCGGCGGAGGCGTCCAGCGCACCGGCCCCCGCCGGCACCGGGGAGTGAGCCGTGGCGCGTCGGCGTGGACCTGGGCTGCGAGTGCTGCTGGGCGGGTTGCTGGCCCTCGGCGTGCTCGCGCGCGTCGTGCGCTACGCGCTGAATTTTCCGCTCTGGGGCGACGAGGGGTTCGTCAGCGTCAATTTCCTGGTGCGTGATTTCCGCGGCATGGTGGAGCCGCTGATCTACGGGCAGATACTGCCACTGCTGTTCATGTGGGCCGAGCTGCTGGTCGTGCGGACGCTGGGCCTGTCCGAATACGCGCAGCGGCTGATCCCGCTGCTCGCCGGCGTCGTGACGCTGCCGCTCTTCTGGCGCTTCGCCGCGCGGATCGTCGCGCCGCGCGCCGCGCTGCTGGCCACCGGCTTTCTCGCCGCCGCCTACTACCCCATCCGCCACGCCTGCGAGGTGAAGCCCTACTCCACCGACCTGCTCATCGCTCTGCTGCTGCTCATGCTGGCACACGACGTCTGGCGGCAACCGCGGCGGTGGCCACGCTGGGTCGCGCTGATTTCGCTCAGCGGCGCGGCGATCTGGGCGTCGTATCCGAGCGTGTTCGTGATCGGCGGCATCGGCGGGCTGCTGGCGACGCTGTGGTGGCGCCAGCGACGCGTGCCGATCGCGCTGGGTTGCGCCGCGTATTTCGTGCTGACGGCCGCCAGCTTCGCCGCCATGTACCTCGTCTACGCCCGCCCGCACGCCGAAGCCGCGGCCCGCGTTGCCGAGATCGACATGTGGACCGAGACGTTCCCGCCGCTGGCTGAGCCGTGGAAGCTGCCGCTGTGGCTGCTGCTGTCGCTCTCGGGCAACATGCTGGCGTATCCCGCCGGCGGACGGAACGGGGCGAGTGCCGCCACGTTCCTGCTCGTGTGCGTTGGCGCCGTCAGGCTGTGGCGGCGCGGCCGCACCGGCGATCGGGCGCTGCTCTGGCTGCTGCTGGGGCCGCTCGTATTCAATCTCGTCGCAGCCGCGATGCACCGCTATCCGTTCGGCGGAACGGTGCGGACGTCGATTTTCATGGCGCCGGCGTTCTGCCTCCTGGCAGGCGAGGGGCTGCTGGCCGTGCTGCGGCGGTTCGTGCCGCCGGTGCGGCGGCGCGGCGCGATTCAGGTCGCGGCCGGGGTGCTGGCGGGGCTGGCGCTGGTCTCGATCGGCCTGGATGTGGTGCGGCCCTACAAGAAGCGGGCCAACTGCGAGCTGCGGCGCGTCGTGCGCGAGCTGGCGCGGCAGGTCGCGGCGAACGATCGCGTCATCGTCTACAACGCCATCGAGCCGCGGACGTACGCGCCTTACATCGCGGCGTGGAAGGGCGACGGTGCCCTGCTCGTTTTCTACCTGCGGACGCTGCTGCCCGTTGAGCCCGAGTTCGCGCCGGCGCAGGAAGATGTTCGGCTGACGGCCGCCGGGCAAACGTGGCTGCTGGCCTACGGCGGGGCGGAATTCGAGCGTTTCAATCCGGTCGAACAGTATCGCCGCTATTGCGCCGAGCTGGAGAGCCGGCTCGGGCCGGCCGAGGTCGCGCGGCACGTTCTTCAGCGGCGGCGTGACCGTGAGGGCCGCGAAATGGAGTATCAGACGGTGGAACTGCGGCGGTTCGGGCGGTAGCTGCGGCCAATGCGCGCTGGCGAGCGCGCGGGTGCGGGCGCGGCTGGGCCGCGGGCGCGGCGCGCGATATGCTTGCGACTCCGCCATTGATGGAGGAGTGACATGGGTCCGCTCGTCATGACGCTGCTGCTGGTCGCCGCGTTTGCCCTTTTCGGCTGGTCCATGAACCGCCGCTGGCGGCTGATGATGGCGGCCCGACGGCCGGAGCGACGATCGGACGACCTGCCGCGCCGCTGGCGAACGCTGCTGCGCTATGCGATCGGCCAGAAACGCATGTTCCGCTATGGCGTCGCGGGCGTGGCGCACGCGGTAGTGTTTGCAGGCTTCGTCGTCCTGCTGCTCAATTCGATCATTCTCTGGGCGCGGGGATACCGCCCGCACTTCGATCTCTGGATCCTCGGGATGGACTCGCCGCTCGGCGTGGCGTACGCGCTGCTGCGCGACGTCTTCACGGTCGCTGTGATCGCCGGCGTGCTGGTCTTCGCGTATTACCGGCTCGTCGGCCGGCTCAAGCGGCTCACGCTCAACGTCGAGGGTGTCGTCATTCTGGGCATCATCTTCGCGATGATGCTGGCCGACCTGGCATACGAGGGCGGCGAGCTGATTCGAGCTCAACGCCTCAGCGGGGACGAGTGGCTCTGGCAGGCGGCGACTCCGTTTGCGTCGCTCGCGGCGGTGATGCTCAACCCGCTGCCGGACGGACTGGTCAACTTCGTGTGGCAAGCGGGCTTCTGGCTGCACTCCGTGCTGGTCCTGCTATTCCTGAATCTGCTGCCCTTTGGCAAGCACTTCCACGTCATCACCGTGCTGCCAAACGTCTTCCTCAGCAATCCGCAGCCGCGCGGACGACTCACGCCGATCGCCGACCTGGAAGGGCGGCTCGAGCGCGGCGAGACGCTCGGGGCCAAGGCCCTGGCGGACTTTTCCTGGAAGACCGTGCTCGACCTCTACACCTGCACCGAGTGCGGCCGCTGCTCCGACCATTGCCCGGCGACGCGGACAGGCAAGCTGCTGTCGCCGAAACACCTGACGATCGAGCTGCGCGATCACGTCTATCGCAATGAGCGGGTGCTGGTCGGCGCGGCGAACGGGAAGCAGGAAACAGCGAGCAACGGACCGGGGGCGGAGAACCCCGATCCGAGCGCGGGCGAAGGGACGGCGGCGCGCGGATTCTTGACGCGCGACGGGAAGCCCGACGCAAGCGGCGGCGAGCTGGTCGGCGCGTGGGTCACCGCCGAGGAACTGTGGGCCTGCACGACCTGCGGCGCGTGCGAGCAGGAATGCCCGGTCTTTATTTCGTACATCGACAAGATCGTCGATCTGCGACGGAACCTGGTGATGGAGAAGGGAGAGTTTCCGGCGCAGCTCCAGAACGCATTTCGCGGGCTCGAGTCGGTCGCCAACCCGTACAGCTTTCCGAACGAGCAGCGGGCCGATTGGGCCGCGGGGCTCGACGTGCCGCTCTGGGCCGAGAAGCCGGACGCGGAAGTTCTCTACTGGGTGGGGTGCTCGCCGTCGTTCGACGACCGCGCCCGAAAAATCGCGCGGGCCACGGCCCGACTGCTCATGCAGGCCGGCGTGAGCTTCGCGATTCTCGGACCGCAGGAGCAATGCACCGGCGACCCGGCGCGGCGGGCGGGCAATGAATATTTGTTCGAAATGTTGGCGAAGGCCAACGTCGAGACGCTCAACAGTTGCGGCGCC
Source organism: Phycisphaerae bacterium (assembly GCA_022072445.1). Lineage (GTDB taxonomy): Bacteria > Planctomycetota > Phycisphaerae > UBA1845 > Fen-1342 > JAJVHV01. The sequence goes on from JAJVHV010000048.1 coordinate 9,733, forward strand.
AAGCGGATCGTCACCACGTGCCCGCACTGCTTCAACACGCTCCGCAACGAGTATCCCGACTTCGGCGGACATTACGAAGTCGTGCATCACACGGAGTTCCTGTCCGAGCTGGTACGCTCCGGCCGGCTGCGACCGGTGAATCGCGTTGACGCGACCGTCGCCTATCACGACGCCTGCTACCTGGGAAGGCACAACGACGTGTACGACGCCCCGCGCAAGCTCTTGCGGGCCATCCCCGGTCTCACGCTCGTCGAGCCGGCCGAAAGCCGCGACCGCGGAATGTGCTGCGGAGCCGGAGGCGCGCAGATGTGGAAGGAAGAGGAGCACGTCGTGCGGCGGGAAGACGACGGACGCGGCCGTGTCGAGGCCGCGGGAAAAGTCAACCACGCCCGCACAAGTCAACTGCTGCGCGTACTTCCGCCAGCGGCATCGGAACCGGCGACCGGGTCGCCGCAGGCGACCGGGTCAGCGCGGGCGGTAGCGTCAGCGTGCCCGTTCTGCATGACGATGTTGACCGACGGGCTCAAGGACACCGGCCACGACGACGTGATCCAGAAGGACGTGGCCGAGCTGCTGCTGGAGGCGGTTCGCACGACGTGAGCGCCAGCGGTCAGGCTTCCGCGCCCAGGGTTCAAGCCGCTACGGTGGGCGTTCCCGGCCGAGCCCCGACCGTCAGGGTGGGGTCCGACGTAGCGTTGCGATCGGACTCGGCACCGAGTTCGCCGCGTCCTTGAGTGCGCGGCGAATTCGAGCCATGGTGATCCGCCCCAGGCAACCGGCCTGAGGACACGCCGGCTCGGACCGCGCGCTCAGCGGGGCGCCGCCGGCGGCTGCATCACCGCGCCGCACTTTTTGCACGTACGCAATGCGGCATTCGCCGGACTCCAGTAGCTTTCCATGATCTGCTTCAATTGCCCGACGATGTCCTTCATGTCGAACTCGGGCTCGTGCACGACCGCGCCGCACTGCTCGCAGTAGAAACGCAGATGATCCTTCATTCCCTCCGGACGCTGGCGCTCGATCACCATGCCGACCGTGTTCGCCGGTCGCTGCGGTGAGTGCGGGATGCCCGGCGGAAGCAGGAAGAGGTCGCCCTGGCGGATGGGGATGTCGCGCTTCTGCCCGTTCTCGATCACCTTGAGCGTGATGTCGCCCTCGACCTGAAAGAAGAGCTCCTCGGTCTGGTTGACGTGATAGTCCTTGCGCGCGTTCGGGCCGCCGACCACCATCACGATGAAATCGCGGTCCTTCCAGACGACCTGGTTGCCGACCGGCGGTTTGAGCAGGTGGCGGTGCTCGTCGATCCAGGCTTTGAGATTCAGCGGGGCGAGGGTGGACATGGCGCGTCTCCGGATGGGCGTGGCCTGAGTCGGGTCGAGCCGCGAGTGTAACCGGCCGGAGCGGCCGTGGCCACGGAGCGAGGCGGAGAGTGCATCCGGGGGCGGCTGCTCTAACTGGTTACTCGGCACGGTAGCCGCGGGACAGTCGGGAGTTCGTCAGTGGGCGGGGCGAACGCGCCGCGCGTTGGCACGAAGATTGCATGTGCGTGCGCGTGGCGCGGTCTGAGTTCGGCGTATGGGGCAGCACATCTGCGCCGTTTGCGGCACTGGGCACCATCTGAGGAGCGCAGCGATGCGGAAATTTTCACAGTCTTCAAGGGCAATTCGCACAGTTGGGCTTGCACCGATCGCGGTTGCGTGCTGGCTGTGCGGGTTTGCTATGGCACAGTCGAAAGCCGAGTCGCTCTTGACCATGTCGCCGGCAATCGGCGGGACGGCGCAGGCCACGACGAAGCCGGCGGCCAGGCAAGAGACGGCAAGCTCGAACATGAGCGACACGGCCACGTTTCTGCTGGGCAAGGAACGCTGGCACAACGACCCGGAAGTCCTGTGGCCAGGCTTTCTGAGCGGCCTGCGCGGCTTCGAGCATTTCTACGAGCCGATCGGCAACCCGCTCTACTTCGAGTCGCCATTCAACTACACCGGCGTGAAGCTGCTCTACCTGCACCACGATTTTCCGGATGGGTCGCAGCTTGGCGGCGGTGACGTGAACGTGTACGCCGCGCAGATTCGCCTGGCGCTGACCGAGCGGTTGGGTTTCATCGCCACCAAGGACGGGTACAGCGACCTGAACGCGCGCATCCTGCCAAACGACGAGGGCTGGAACGACTTCGCCATCGGCGCCAAGTACGTCTTCATCGCCGACCGCGAGAACGACTTTGTGCTGACCGGCGGCATGCGCTGGGAGTGGGACAATGGCGACCGCGAAATCCTGCAGGGCGGGACGCAGGAGCTCAGCCCGTTCGTCAGTCTCGCCAAGGGTTTCGATCGCTGGCACTTTCTCGGCAACGTCACCGGCCGGTTGCCGATGGATCGGCACGACGCGAATTACATTCTGAGCTGGGATCTGCACGCGGACTACGAGATCGCGCCGGAGGCATTGCCCGGCCTGGCGCCAGTGGTCGAGCTGCACGGCCTGCACTACCTCAGCGACGGCGACGTGCTGCCGCTCAGCGTGGGCGGGCTGGACTACTCGAACATCGGGTCGAACAACGTCGCCGGCGACAGCGTCGTCTGGGCTGGCATGGGCCTGCGCTGGAAGCTCTCGCCGCACATGTCGGTCGGCTCGACCTGGGAGTTCCCGCTGCACAATCCCGACAACGACATCATGGGCAATCGCGTAACCGTCGATCTGGCGCTGACCTACTGAGACTCAACAGGAGTGTGGATTCATGAATCGAAATCGAAACGCTCTGCGCCGGCGGCACCGGGTGATCGCCGCGCTTTCGCTCGGCGGCGTGCTGATGCAACTCATTCCGTTCAGTTGCGGGCAGCCGATCCTGCGGGCGGTGACGCCGTTTCTGATGGATGACGCGTTCAACATCCTGGATCGAGTCATCTTCGCCGTGGCTCCGCTCGTCCTGCCCTAGGGCGGCGCGGCGGCTTGACTGCAGCGCGTGGGCGTGGGGCGCGGCCGGCGGATCTCGGCGCGCGTCGCACGCCCAGTTTTTCGTGCTATCATCTGTTCAGTGCGCTGCGCGAGAGACCGTTGCGGCCTGGAGAGGAGATCCCCGTGAAGATCAGCATCACCTACTGCACGCAGTGAGACTACCTTCCGAGGGCCTCCAGTTTGGCGGCCGAGATCAAGGAAGAGCTGGGCATCGACGCCGAGTTGATCAAGGGCACCGGCGGCGTGTTTGAAGTGCTTGCGGACGGCGAGCCGGTCTTCAGCAAGAAGAGCCTGGGGCGCTTCCCGGACGATCACGAGGTGATCAACATCCTGCACAAGCGCTTCGCGCGGAAGTAGCACTCCGGCAGTGCCGGCCGACGGCGCCGGCCGCTCTCGATTTGCGTCAAACCACGCCGGTTCCGTAAGCCCCATAACCACGGGATAAACTCCGTATTGTCCAAATGCCCGGACGATGCGCACGCCCCCGACGGCAGCCTGAGCCGGTTGGGCTATGCCTTTGGCACGCCAATTGCGAGCGGATTTCCCCTGTGACACTTCGTCATGCTCGCGATCAAACACACTCGCGCCGAACCGAAGGAGGTTGCCATGACAGGAACGATCGCTCGCCGGCTCCGAATCCCCGTCGCCAGTTTGAGCCTGCTGCTCGTGATGAACCTCGGCGGATGCCCATCGATCTTCGACACGTCCGGAAACGACAATTCGAGCAGCGAAACGGGCGATAACGTGCCTGGAGACGACAGCAGCCAGGACAACCCGGCGCTCTCGAACAACGCCGACAAGAGTAACGCCGAGGCCCGCTACGTCGGCGCCAACGCGTGTCGAAACTGCCATAGCGACATCGCCGAACTGCATTCACGTCACGGTCATGCGCACAAGATTACCGCGATCTCCGGCGAGCCGCCGACGTTTCCGGACGGAACGACGGCGGGCGTGCCGAATCCGCCCGATGGGTTCGCGTGGACCGATGTCGCGTGGGTGATCGGCGGCTACACGAAGAAGGCGCGGTTCGTCGATCAGGAGGGCTATATCCTGACGACCGGGTCGACCGGGAAGAAGGTCCAGTGGAATCTCGCGTTCGGTCCCAATGGAGGCGCGGCGGGCTTCGGCAATTATGAGCCCGATCATCCCGAGCGCAAGCCGTTCGACTATTCGTGCTTCGTTTGCCACACCACCGGAGCCCTGCCGCAGGACGAAGATTTTCCGGAGTTTCAGGACAATCGGCCTGGGATGCGCGGGACGTTCGAGGAAGCGGGAATTCAGTGTGAGGCTTGCCACGGTCCCGGCTCGAACCACTTCACGACGTCAGACGGCCAGGTGGTGATCAGGACCGACCGGATATTCATTGATCCGGACGGGAGCGCTTCGTGCCGCGCGTGCCATAATCGCCCGTACGACGACCAGACGGGGAACATCGTGGCCAGCGGCGGCTACCTGCAGCATCACGAGCAGTGGCCCGAGTTACGGGCGAGCGGCGGGCACGCGCAGCTATCGTGCCTGGACTGCCACGATCCGCACCGATCGGTCTACTACGACAAGGCAAACGCGATCCGCCAGCGGTGTGCCGATTGCCATCCGACGGCAAACATGGCGGGGCACGCAGGCGCGGTTTACACGCGTTCGGACGGGTATAGCGAGGCGTTAGGCTGCGAGAGCTGCCACATGTCGTACCCAGTGAAGAGCGCCACGGCCGTGGCGTCGGCGTTGGTTGGTCCGGTGGCGCGGATTGGCGACGTTCGGTCGCATATCGTGCGGATCAACACCGAGCCGGTCGATTACAAGACGTTCTTCGCAGCCGACGGCAAGTCGGTGGCACGCGATGCACAGGGACGGGCCGCGGTGACGGTTGACTTTGTGTGCGTGCGTTGCCACAACGGCAACGGGCTGTTCGAGCTGAGCGTGGCGCGGGCGGCGGAGATCGCGAAAAACGTGCATCTGCTGCCGTAACCGAGCAGGCGGTCACGTCGTGCGTGGGTTGAGCCGCGCTCGACCCACGTTCGCCGGAGAGCGGGACATTCGTTTTCCAGGTACGGAAGCACCTGGTCATGTTCAGTCGCAACGCCGGCCAATCGCTTAGACCTCGAGCTTCGCCATTCGAGATTACACCTGCATGATGCCCGTCCTGAGCTCCGGCAGATCGCCGACGCGCGACACAGCCTCCAGCGCCAACGCCAGAAAGTCGCGCGTCTGCGCGGGCTCGATGATCGCATCGACCCAGCCGCGGGCGGCGGCGTAGCGGATGTCCTGGTGTTCGTCGTATTGCGCGATAATGGCGCGCTCCAGCGTGCGCAGCTCATCCTCGTCGGGTTCGTGGCCGCGGCGTTTGATCGTCTGTATTTCGAGCTGCAAGAGCGTCTTGGCCGCCGATGCGCCGCCCATGACGGCGTATTTCGCGTTCGGCCAGCCGACGATGAAGCGCGGGTCGTAGGCTTTGCCGCACATGGCGTAGTTGCCGGCGCCGTAGCTGCCGCCGACGATGACGGTGATTTTCGGCACGATGGAGTTGCTGACGGCGTTCACCATCTTGGCGCCGCTGCGGATGATGCCGTCGTGCTCGCTGGCACGGCCGACCATGAAGCCGTTGACGTCCTGAAGGAAGATGATGGGCGTGCGCTGCTGGTTGCAGTCGAGGATGAAGCGCGCCCCTTTGTCGGCGCTGTCGACGTAGATCACCGAGGGGAATTGCAGCGGGCCGCGGGCCGGTTTGACCACCTGTTTCTGATTTGCAACGATGCCGACCGGCCAGCCGTCGATCCGCCCGAACCCGCACACCAGCGTCTGGCCATATTCCGGCTTGAACTCGTCAAAGCTGCCCGCGTCGATGATGTGCTCGATGACGGTGCGGATGTCGAACTCGCCGCGCTTGGCGTGCGCGACAGGCGTCCAGGTTTCCTCGGCGGGAAGTCTGGGCGGTTTGGGCTCGGCGCGGTCGAACGGGCAGTGCGGGCCGGGGCCGAGCTTGCCGATCAGGCGGCGCAGCCGCTCGATGCACAGCTCGTCGTTCGGCTCGCGGTAGTCGATCGTTCCGCTGACGCTGGCGTGCATCAGCGCCCCGCCCAGCTCTTCGCTGGTCGCATCCTGCCCGATGGCGGCCTTCACCAGCGCCGGCCCCGCCAGATACAGCCCGCTCCCCTCCGTCATGAGCAGCGTGTCGCACATCACCGGCAGATACGCCCCGCCCGCGACGCAGTTGCCCATGATGGCGGCGAATTGCGGAATGCCGGCGGCGCTGATGACGGCGTTATTGCGAAAGATGCGGCCGAAGTCGTCCTCGTCGGGGAAGATCTCGTCCTGCATCGGCAGGTAGACGCCGGCCGAGTCGATCAGGTAGATGATCGGCAGTTTATTGTCCAGGCCGATGCGCTGCGCGCGGAGCACCTTCTTGCAGGTGGCGGGGAAGAAGGCGCCCGCCTTCACCGTGGCGTCGTTGGCGACGATGACGCACAGGCGGCCCATCACGCGCCCCAGGCCGGTAATCACGCCGGCGGCCGGAACGTCGCCGACGTCGGGGTACATTCCCTCGGCGGCCCACAAGCCGAGTTCGAAGAAGAGCGACGAAGCGACGGAGCGACGAAGCGACGAAGGGTGCGCGCGAGAAGCATGGTGCGCGCCGGGAGCAGGGGCCCCACGATGCGCGTCGTGCGCGGAGCTGCCCATTTCGTGCCGCGCTGCTCGCTCGCGATCACAGAGCAGATCGATGCGCTCGCGCGCGGTGAGGCGGCCGTGCCGGTGCTGGCGCTCGACGCCCTTCGGCCCGCCGCCCTTGCGGATTTCCGCCTCGCGGGCGCGGAGCGCCTCGATCAGCTCGTCCATCGCCGTCGACCGTCTGGGTCGGTGGGTGCTCATGGCGGGGCACATTATGGGCGTCTGCCCGCGCCGCCTCAAATGGGTAAACTGGCGGCTGGTGCGATTAGAATCAGAGCTTCAGGAGAACCCATGAAATCCACATCCGCCTGCACGTGCCTGGTCGGCGTGGCGCTTTTCGCATCCGGCGCGCTGTTCGCGCAAATCACCGGTCCGAGCAGTTCCCAGCGGCCCTACGTGTTGCCCGTCGCGCCCGGCGCCGTGACCGTGTCGATCCTGACGGTCGGCGACTCGGTCAACTATAAGCCCGACGGTGTGACGCCGTATCGCATGGTCGGTCTGCCGGATGGGCTGGGCGCGATGGACAACGGCGACGGGACGCTTACGCTGTTCATGAACCACGAGTTGACCGCGACGGACGGCATTGCTCGCGCGCATGGAGCCACGGGCGCCTTCGTCTCGCGCTGGACGATCGACGCGCTCACGTTTGGCGTCACGCACGGCGACGACCTGATACAGAGCGTGCAGATCTGGAACGACACCACCGCTGCGTATGGCCCGTCGGCCGCGGAGCGCTTCGGGCGGTTCTGTTCGGCGACGCTGGCGGAGCCGGAAGCGTTGTACAACTCGATCAGCGGGTTGGGGACGACGGAGCGCGTGTTTTTCAACGGCGAGGAGAATGGCACGAACGGGCAGGCGTTCGCACACGTCGCAAGCGGGGTCGGCGCGGGCGTGACGTGGGAGCTGCCCTGGTGCGGGCGGATGAACTTCGAGAATAACGCTCCCGCGCCGTATTCCAGCGACCTGACGGTCGTGATCGGGACGGACGATTCGAGCACCGGCCAGTTGTATGTCTACGTCGGGACGAAGTCCGCCAGCGGTTCGGACGTGGAGCGCGCCGGCCTGACGCACGGAACGCTCTACGGACTCGTGGTCGACGGCGTCGCCAGCGAAGACCCCGCGACCGGCATCGGCGCCATCAGCCGGCCGTTCTCGCTTCACAACTTCGGCGACGTTTCGGCCTGGAGCGGCGCGACGCTTCAGACGCAAAGCCGTGCCAACGGCGTCACAGAATTTCTGCGACCCGAGGACGGACACTGGGACGCGGCACATTCCGGGCACTTCTACTGGGTCACCACCGGGGCGAACGGCGGACCCGGGCGGCTGTGGCGCCTGCGTTTCAGCGACATGAGCAACCCGGCGCTCGGCGGCGTGATCGAAAATCTGCTCGACGGATCGGAGGGCATCGACTCGCCCGACAACATCTGCGTCCGCGCCGGCTATGTCATGATCCAGGAAGACGCCGCCAACGCCATTCTGGCGCGCGTCTGGCGCTACGACATTTTGAACGACAAGCTGTTCGTCGCGGCTCAGGCCAACCCGGATTTCTTTCAGCCGGGCGGCGTGGATTACATGGGCGACGGAGAAGAGGTCTCTGGGATCATCGATCTGGCCGCGATCGTCGGCCCGGGCTGGTTTGCATTCGACATTCAGACCGGCAATGCACTGGCCGATCCCGAACTCGTCGATGACGGACAACTCCTCGCGCTTTATGCACCGCAAGCGGCGTTCGCGCGCGGCGACGCGAATTGCGACGGCTCGGTCAACGGCTTCGACGTCGAGGCGTTTGTGCTGGCGCTGAGCGACCCGCCGGCCTACGCCGCCGCCTATCCGGACTGTAACATCGAATTCTGCGACGTGAACGGCGACGGCTCTGCCAACGGCTTCGACGTAGACGCTTTCGTCGGCGTGCTGACCGGGCCCTGAATGATGCCCCCAGCCGAGCCCCGACCGTCAGGGAGGGGTTCGCCCGCGGTCGATCATCTGAACAAGCCGGGCCGCCGTCAGCTCCGTCAGCGATTCGCACACGCGATGCGCGCGGCCCACGCGGCTCCGCGGCCCCAGCCCCACCACTGTCATGCCCGCCGCCAGACCCGCGTCGACGCCGCTCTCAGCGTCCTCGACCACGATGCAACGCCGTGGCGGGACGTCGATCGCCGCGGCTGCCATCAGGAAGAGCGTCGGATCGGGCTTTGAGCGCTCGGTGTCGGTCCCGTCGATCACCGCGTCGAGCAGATCGCGGATGTTGAGGTGGTCGACGACGCGTTTGGCGTTGCGACTGGAAGACGCGACCGCCACTCGCACGCCTGCCGTGCGCAGCCCGCGCAGCAGGTCGAGCGCTCCGGGCAGCATGTCGGCCTGCGTCATGCGGTCGACCAGTTCCTGGTAATGACGGTTCTTCTTCTCCGCCATCGCCGCCTGCTCGTCCGCTCCGTACTTCACCGCCCGCTCGCCCAGCACGATCTTAAGGCTCTCGCCGCGCGATATCCCGCGCAGCGCCTCATTGCGCTGCCGGTCAAACGAGATACCCAGCTCCTCCGCCAGCCGCAGCCAGCTCTGATAATGCAGCTCCGCCGTATCGGTCAGCACGCCGTCGAGATCGAAAATGACGCCGCACGCTTGCTTCATGCTCCCTCTCCCGCCGCCGGCGCGATCAGCTCCGGTGCCAGCGTGGCGAAAACCATCGTCCGCAGATTGAACAGCGCGTGAATCGCCACGCACAGCGTCAGGGAACGCCGTCGCAGCCGAAAGTACCCGAGCACAATCCCCATGCTGACGAGCGGCACGACGTCCTGCGGCTGCGTGACGTGCATGAATCCGAACGCGACCGCCGAGACGCTGACGGCCAGCCAGGCGTGCCGCGTATACCGCCAGACCATCTGCAGCACGATCCCGCGAAACAGGACTTCCTCCACCAGCGGAGCTTCGATCACCGCCCGATAGTAGAGCTGCGCGCGCCCCAGCCAGCCCCACGCACTCTCGTGCAGCGACAGCAGCACCTCGTGCACCGGCGGGACCACGCCGGGCTCAAAACGCCGCCAGAGCGCTTCGGCCGTGAATTTCTGAACGCTCGTCAGCGCATGACATGCGCACGCCGCCAGGACGGCGATACCCGCCGAACAGAGCATTCGTTCCATCCGAGGGCCGCCGAGACCGACAACGTCCGTGGAATCGGTCTCAGCCGTCGGCGCAAACGACCGGCGAAGCGCAAGCAGCAGAATCGCCACGGCGCACGCCGCCGACTTGGCCACGCCGTCGATGGCATAACGCACGTGCCAGGCGTGCGAACCCGGAGGCGGCACTGCGGCCCCGCCGGTCTGCAAGCTGACGGCGGCCGCCGCGGCGCTGGCGACGTACATGACGCCGATAATCAGCACGAAGTCCAGCAGGCCGGGGCCCTGTCCGCTCGCGTGGACCCCACCGAGCGGCTGGCGCCAACGGCCTGAGCGCGCGACGCCCACGATCCAGCCCAGCAGCGCCACTCCGCCCACGCTCAGCAGCACGGCGTCCGCGGCTTGCAGGGTGCTCGGCATTACGGCTAGCATCCGTGACTCGCGCTGGCGATCGTGCGGCGTGTGTGCTGCATTCCCAGGAGGCTCCTTGGCAAGCGTTCTCGACGAGATTCTTGCCCACAAGCGCGTCGAAGTCGAGGCGGCCAAGGCCCTTTGCCCCATCGAGGCGCTGCAACGCCTGCCCGGCTTCGCCATACGTCCGCGCAATTTCTTCGGCTCGGCCGGCGTCCCGCGGCGGCGAAAGCCGAACCTTATCGCCGAAGTGAAGTCCGCCAGCCCGTCGGCCGGCCGGATCGTCCCCGACTTCGATCCCGTCGCGATCGCCTCGCGCTACGCCGTCGGCGGCGCCGATGCGCTCAGCGTACTGACCGACCAGCGATTCTTCGGCGGTCATCTCCGCTACATCGCGCAGATCAAGAAAGCGGTCGATCTGCCGGTGCTCCGCAAAGACTTCCTGATCGATCCGTATCAGGTCGTCGAGAGCCGCGCCGCCGGCGCCGACGCCATCCTGCTCATTGCCGAGGCACTCGACGACGGCGTCCTCGCGCGGCTCGCGGCGCAGGCGATCGAGCTCGACCTCGCCGTGCTGATCGAAATACACGACGAGGATTCGCTCACGCGCGTCCGCCCGCTGCTCGACCTGCACCATCGCGGGCAGGTCCTGCTCGGAATCAACAACCGCGACTTGCGCACACAGCAGGTCGACATCGCCACCACCGAGCGGCTCGCCCCCCTCGCCCCGCCCGGAACGCCGATCGTCGCCGAGAGCGGCGTGCGGACGCGCGGCGACGTCGACCGCCTGCGCCGCGCGGGTGCCCGCGCCCTGCTCGTCGGCGAGACGCTCATGCGCAGCCCCGACCCCGCCGCGACGATCGAGCAGTTGTTCGGCACCGCCGAAGCGTAACAGGAGCGTCGGCCCTCCGTGGCGACGCGGATCAATAGCGAATGTCGAATAGCGAATAACGAATTGGACAGCTTGGCGAATACGGCGGTGTCGCAGTTCAACTCAGCCCGGCGTAGGCCGACACCTGCCGGCGCGTGGCAAACCGCGGCGGCTGGTCGAGCACCGTGACGATCACCTCCGCCGTCCGCGGCCCAACGCCCGGAGTCGTCCTGAGCAACGCCACGCCCGGATCGGATCGGCCCAGCGCGTCTCGCACGGCAGGCGATTCGCACGTTTCGGGTCCGTCGGCAAGGGACAACCTGCCTTGCACAAATCGCAGCCGCTCGGCGTCGCCGCCCGGCTTGTGACAGCAGGCCAAGCCCTCGCAGGCAAAAGTCGCGGCTGACCGACCCTCGATCCCTTGAGGGCCGCCAAGACACGGGAACCTCGTACGAGCTAGGCCAGAGCGAACGCTGCTTTGGAACAGGTCCAAAGCCAGCTACGATGCGTCCATGAGCGTTGGATCGGGCATGAAGGTCGGAGTGATCGGTGGCTCGTACGGCGGGTTGTGCGCCGCACTGGCGTTGCGGTGCGTTGGGCATGACGTAGAAGTCTTCGAGCGGAATCCCGACTTCGACCGCATCGGCGGTGGAATTGTTGTCCAGCCGGACTTCGCCGAGTACCTGGAGGCATTCGGGTACGCACGGCCCGAATCGGCTGCGGTGCCGACAACACGCCGCCGGTTTCTCGCTCGTGATGGGTCCATTGCTGCCACCTCCGGCGACGCGGTTTTCTACACGGCGTGGGACACCCTGCTGCGGGCGCTCCGCGACGCGTTCGATGCCTCTCGTATCCACAACGGGATGACGCTCCGAGCCGTCGAGCGGACCACCAGCGGGGTGACGTGCAAGTTCGACGGCGGGCAGCAGCGTGAGTTCGACCTCGTGGTCGCGGCTGACGGAATCGGCTCTCTGGTACGCCGTCTCTTGCTGCCGGATGTTGAGCCCAAGTATGCGGGCTATGTCGGCTATCGCGGCCTTGTTCCAGAGCGAGAGCTGTCAGAGGCGCAAGCTGAGCTTATCCGCGACAGTTTCGTCCTCTACGCGTATCCTCGCTCCCACATCCTGAACTATCTCATCCCGAGCGAGTCAGGCTCCACACAACGCGGGGAACGGCGATGGAACTGGGTCTGGTACGTTTCTCACACGCCGGGCGAGCTGACCTCGCTTCTGACCGATCGCAATGGCCATCGTCATCGCGTCTCGCTTGCCCCCGGGGAAATGAGCGATGAATGGTCCGCCCGGTTGCGGGCACGAGCGGAGCGACTCCTCCCTCCTCTCCTGTCGGACGTAGTGCGGCAAACACGCGCCCCCTTCGCCCAAGCCATCTTTGATCTTGCGGTTCCGCGCATGGTGTTCGGTCGCATCGTTCTACTGGGGGATGCTGCCTGCGTCGTTCGACCGCACACGGCCTCAGGAACGTCGAAGGCCGCTGCTGACGCGATCTCCCTCGCTCACGTGCTCCGAGATCACGGCGCGGACGACGCCGCTGCGCTGAGTGGTTGGGAAGCGGAGCGACTTGTGGCAGCTCGGCAACTCTTTGCGTACGGGCAGCAAATCGCTTCACGAGGTGGTTTGGGCGAGCCAGAGCCGATGTAGCAATCGAGGCAAGCCACGCAGCAGGATCTAAACCCGACCAGTGGGTGTATCGAATCGCTGAAGAGTTCAAACCCGGCCCGGTGCTCACAGGACGCGAGGAGGCGTTTGAACTACCCCGTAAACACCGATGGCCCCGGCACTTGCCGAGGCCATCCAGTCAGCTGAATCGGGCTAACTGGCGTTCGTTTGAACCGGCGCTGCGGGGCTTCGCCGACGAGTTCACGCAGCCCGTGCTGCATCTTCCTCGACTGGAAGTGTTTATAGCACGGCCGGCCTGAGGGTCAACGCTTCACGAGCCGGTAGTACCCTGGTCTGGGCGTCCGCACGAACTCGATCAGGCCCCTCCCGACGAGGTCGGAGAGGTCGCGCTTCGCCGTTTTCGAGACGATTTCGAAGTGCTTTTCGAGGCGCGCGCGCTCGATTCTCACACCTTGGCGAAGCTGGTCGAGCACCCAGTGCTGCCGATCGCTCAAGGGGACATTGGCCGGGCTTGCGGGGACATCGGTCCTCGGCGCGGGGACATCAGACACATCCGTGTCCCCGCATGTCCCCGCGATGTCCCCGCCAGATGTCCCCGCGACGTCCCCGCAACCGTTCCGCACCGTGATCCACTCCCTGAGGCGGTAGCCGGGGCCGCCGCTGACGATCACGTTGTCCGGACCGCAGGCGATGCCTTGTCTCGCCAGGACGCTCGTGATGCGTTCGCGCAGATCGCCGATGCACGACGACACGGTGTTCTGCGTGGCCCGGCCGCCCTTGAAAAGTCGGGCCAGTTCGTTCGCCCGTGCCGGTTTGAATCTTCCGTCCGGGTGCTTATCGCGCAGGCGCTGCAGGACCGGCCAGAAGTTCCCGCGCTCGGATGATTCAGCGATCGTCTCGCCGATAAGCTCGACGCGCCCCGAGAAGAAGACCATGTCGCCTCCCTCGAAACTCCGCAGCGCGGCCGGCGGGAGGGTCGGTGGTGCCCCGCCCGCCGGCAGAACGCTGCGAATGATCTCGTCGAAAGGCCGCTTGCTGCGGTTGAACGGCTTAGCGATGTAATCCGTGGCGCCGAAACGCATGGCATCGACCGCCTGGTCCGGGCCGTCGTTTCCGTGCCCGGTCATCACGACGACGGGCATCGCATATCGCTGTCGAATCTCCTTGAGGAGGTTGATCCCGTTCTGTATCCGGGCGATGTTTCGCCCCGCGCGGACGGGAATCTCAAGGTCCAGCAGGATGTAGTCGTAGCGGCTTGCCTCGAGCCGCTGCCGGGCCGAGTGCATGCATGGTGCCGAGTCCGACGCGTGGCCCAGAGACTCGACGATGTCAGCCACCTCCTCCACGATGCCGGGATCGTCCTCGACGATAAGTGCTCTGAACGTCATGCTTCACCCGCTCCATGCTCCAACGGCAGGGCAATGGTCACGGTGGTGCCGCGGCCCTCCTCGCTCTCTATCGTCAGCGAGCCGCCGTGGGCGACGAGGCTGCGGCGCGCGATGGGCAACCCGAAACCGGTGCCCTCGTTCTTCTTGGTTTTCGCCCCGGGCAGGAACTCGAGGATCTGTGCCAAGTCCTCCTTCGACATGCCGGCTCCGTTGTCCCGGATCACGATCTGCGCCACGCCCTCGTCCACCCGAGCGGCGATCCCGATCGAGCGTGCGTCCACCGCGCTGTCCTGCGAGAATGCCTCGAATGCGTTCCTGATCACGTTGACGAACGCCATCAGCACGCGGTCGCGGACGACCTCGACTGTGATCCCACCGTCGACGGCTTGATCTACGGCGATATCCGTCGTTTGGTATCCGCGTCCCTCCGCCGCTTCGCGCGCAAGGCGTTCGGCCTCCGAGAGCAGGTCGCCGAGGCGTTCCGGGCGCCGCGTCGGCGGCACGGGCAGCGCGTAGCTGCGCATGTCATCAACCATCCGGGCGAGCAGGTCGACGCGCTCGCGCATGTGCTGGAGCGAACGCCTCAGACGTCCCGGCTGGATCGGCGTATGCGCCAACTGGTCGATGATCCGGTCGAGCCTCGACGCGAGCGGCGTCAGAATGCCACGGGCGTCGTGCGCTGTCGCGCCCACAAGCTGGTCGTAGTAGGTCTCGCCGATCTGACGCGCCAGACGGGCCGCTTCGGCCCCGTGCTTCTGCTCGAGCTGCGCCAGCTTGCCGGCGAAGGTCGTCGAGGCACGCCGTCCGCCGTTTGTGGGACCGGGAGTGGACCGGCGTCGCTCCAGGGCGCCGTCCGCCGCACGGCGGACGAACGTATTCTCGTCGTCGCTGAGCTGGACGAGGGTCTTTGTGAACCGGTCGTCGGGCGCGTGCCGAAGAGCGTCGGTGACGGCCTTGCGCACCTCCCACTTGGGGTCGGCGGCAAGCCGGTTCATGAGCTCTATCGCCGCGGCCGCGTCGGTCGCCGACCCACTCGTTTGCAGTGCCAGGACGAGCGGCCGGGGAAGGTGACGGCGCTCGGTCCATGCGACCGCCTCGGGGTTCTCGCGAAGGCGGCTGACCAATTGCTGAACGTTCGCGGGCGTCAGCTCGGCGTGCATCAGTACTTGTATCTCCGCTGGCGTTCCCGGAACGCGTCCTCGCCGCCCTCCAGGAGCGTGACGACGTCCTGCTTGCACTCGTCCACGGTCCCGACGCGGCTGACGACCGCCTTCATTCCATCCGAGCGCAGGACGAAGACGCGCTCGGCGTCGCCCAGGACCGGGATGTTCGGGTTGTGCGTGACGAAGATCAGTTGGCGGCGGGTCTTCACGTCCCGGATGCCCTTAACGATCGTCTCGTAGATGAAGCTGTTGTCGAGGTTGTCCTCAGGCTGATCGATCAGCAGCGGGTTGGCGCTGTCAAGCATCAGGATCGGCAGGATGGCCGTGCACTTCTGCCCGGTCGAGAGGGACAGCGAATCCTTGTACTGCTCGCCGTCGAGCAGCTCGATCCACGGGCGATCGATCAACTCAACGGTCTCCAGATCGAACAGCAGCTGGTCCTTCGCCAGCGCCGTGAAGACCCAGTCGGCCTGGTTTGTGTTCAGTCCGGCCTGATCGATCAGCGCGTCGCGGTCGCGGGTCGATACGATCGCCGAGAGCTCCGCCGGCGAAATCGCGTCTACGATCTTCTGGGCGACGACCTTGCGGTTGACCCTGGCCCCCTCCAGCGCGCTCTCGACGAGTTGGCGATAGGCATCGCGGTTACCGAACTGCTCGACCCGCACGCGGATCGCCTCGCGGAGTTGCTGGGTGATGTGGGCTGCCTGCTCCGTGCGGAGCTTGAACCGGCGATCGCGCAGCTCCGACAGCCGAGCCAGCAGCTCCTGCCGCTCCTGCTGCCCGGTCGCGAGACGCGCTTCGAGGTCCTGTTTCGATTTTCGGTGCGCGAGAAGCTCGTTGCGCTTGCGTTCGAGCTGCGCCCGCTCGGCCGATTGGGCCTCCGCGACCTTGTGCTTCTCGACCAGTTGGCGGAACACCGCCTCCTGCTTCTGATGTTCGTTGCGCAGGCCGTCTTGGGCATTGGAGATCGATCGCCCCGCGTGCTCGACCGCGGCGCAGGCCTCCGCGATTGCAGCGTCGACTCTTTCTCCGCACTCGCGAATCGCGGCGGCGACCGCTTGAAGCACCTTTCCATTGGGGCCGGCCAGCATGTCCGGCTCGAGGGCCGGCGCCTGCCGATTGATTCGCCCGGTGAAAGCGGAAAGGCCCCGATGCTCCTGGCGCAGCACTTCGAGCGTGGCAGCGACCGCTCGGACCTCGCGGTCGCGGAGCGCCTTCTGCGCATGGGCCTGGTTGATCGCCTCCGACGAGCCACCAGCGGTCGCGGCGAACTTCTTGAGCCTTTCCTCGATCGCCGGCAGCTCGCCGAGGGCGTCGGTGAGCCCCGCCTGCGCGTCGCGCAATTCCGAAACGGAGACGGCGTTCGTCTGGAGTGCACCTATCGCCACTCGAATCTGGGCCTCGATCTCGGCGACGGACTCCGCGATGAAGCTGTCGAGCAGCGCGAGCTGGGAGAGGGGATCGTCCGCGATCGTCTCCACCTCGTCCTGGCTGAAAACGTCGGCGCGGAACACGCCGGTCGTGCCGAGGGCGATGTTGGTGGGCTCGCCGTCGGCCGTGAAGACGGCCGGCGGCTCGTGCGCCGTGCGGCTGACGCGATACTCGATCCCGTCCTTCGTCTCGACGACGATCGTGATTCGACCGCCGCCCAGGTTTGTCTGAACGAGGGACTCGACCCAGCGCCGGAGGGTGCCGTCGCCGTCGCCGCGAAACTCCTCCAGCGCGTACCGGACGAACTCGATCGCGGTCGTCTTGCCGGTACCCCGATGCCCTATCAGGCAGTTCAGCCGGTCGGCCAGCTCGAACTCGACGCCGTCGAGGAACCCGCCCGCGACGCTGATTGACTTGATGCGGTGGGCTTCTGGCCGGTCGCCGCCTCCGGCGGATCGGCCGAGAGAGTGTGTGATAGCCTGCGTCATCTCCGATCTCCTGATGAGCAGCGCAGGGATTCCCCGCCACGGCTTGGCCGTGTGTTCGGTCGCCCGGAATCGTCTGCGCACGCCGTAAAGCGCCCGGCGACCCCGTCCGTGGGGAGCAATTCCTTGGCCGCGCCGGGCAGCCTTGGCTGGCATCGGCCGATGACCGCGGCCGATCATCGTGTTAGCTTAATGTACGGCAACAGCCATGTCAAGCCATATCCCGTACAAGACCCGAAAATCTGCCTCGCGTGGCGGCGATGCGCCCGGCGGGTCTGACCCCGCCTGTCCTACCCCTCGGTGTGGCACTGGGCAGGGAATATGGGCGCCGGCGGCCGGATTCCGGGATGTCGGGTACGCCTACCCATCGCGCAGGAAAGGACTTAACATTGGCGTCATCTTGGGCGATGCCGCTCGTGGCGCCGCCCGATATCGGCAATTACTGATGAGCGGGGCGTGATCGTGCCGGAGACGCCGGAGGAAAAAGCCCGCAGGCAGATCGATGAGCAGCTCACCCGCTGTGGCTGGACGGTGCAGCACCGGGATGCGGCCGACATCACCGCTGCGCCCGGCGTAGCGATCCGGGAGTTTCCGCTCGCCGGTGGCGACGAGGCGGATTATCTCCTCTACGCCAACGGCAAGGCCATCGGCGTCGTCGAGGCGAAACCCGAAGGCACCACGCTCACCGGCGTCGAGGTCCAATCCGCCAAGTACACGCAGGGCCTGGCCCCTACCCTCCCCGCCTACCACCGGCCCCTACCATTCGCCTACGAGAGCACCGGCGTCGAGACCCGCTTCACCAACGTGCTCGATCCTGACGCGCGCAGCCGCGAGGTGTTCACGTTCCACCGCCCCGAGACCCTGGTCAACTGGGCGACGGCGCCGGACCAGCTGCGGGCTCGCCTGCGCAGCCTGCCACCGCTCGTTCCCGGCAGCCTGTGGGATGTGCAGCGCCGCGCGATCCTCAGCCTTGAGCGGTCGCTCGCGCAGAACCGCCCCCGCGCGCTGATCCAGATGAGCACCGGCTCCGGCAAGACCTTCACGGCGGTGAACTTCGGCTACCGCCTGATCCGGCACGCCGACGCCCGGCGCATTCTGTTCCTGGTCGATCGCAGCAACCTCGGTCGCCAGACACTGAAGGAGTTCCAGCAGTTCATCACGCCCGATGATGGCCGCAAGTTCACCGAGTTGTACAACGTCCAGCATCTCCAGGGCGCCAACATCGACCGCGTCAGCCGCGTGTGCATCACCACGATCCAGCGGCTCTACGCGATGCTCAAGGGCGAGGAACTCGACCCGGACCTCGAAGAAGGGTCGGTTTTCGAGGCCGCCAACCCCCTGCTCAAGCAGCCGGCGCCGGTGGAGTACAACCCGGCGATCCCGATCGAGACCTTCGACTTCATCGTGACGGATGAATGCCACCGCTCCATCTACAACCTGTGGCGGCAGGTGCTCGACTACTTCGACGCTTTCATCATCGGCCTGACGGCGACGCCATCGAAGCAGACCATCGGGTTCTTCAACCGCAACCTGGTCATGGAGTACAACCACGAGCAGGCCGTGGCTGACGGCGTGAACGTCAATTTCGACGTCTACCGCATCAAGACGCGTATCACGGAGCAGGGCTCGAAGGTCGACAAGGGGTATTACGTCGACAAGCGTGACCGGGAGACCCGCGCGCGACGCTGGGAGCAACTCGACGAAGATCTGATCTACGATGCCAAGAAGCTCGACCGCGACGTGGTAGCGACCGACCAGATCCGCACCGTCGTCCGCGCCTTCCGTGACGCGCTGGGGCGCGACCTGTTCCCCGACCGCACGCACGTTCCCAAGACCCTGATCTTCGCGAAGGACGACAGCCACGCCGACGATATCGTGCAGATCGTGCGGGAGGAGTTCGGCAAGGGCAACGAGTTCTGCCAGAAGATCACCTACAAGACCACCGGCCGCAAGCCGGAGGAGCTCATCGCCGAGTTCCGGAACAGCTACAACCCGCGCGTCGCCGTCACCGTGGACATGATCGCGACGGGCACCGACATCAAGCCGCTCGAAATCGTGTTCTTCATGCGCTCGGTGCGCAGCCGGACGTTCTTCGAGCAGATGAAGGGTCGCGGCGTGCGGGTCATCAGCGACACCGACTTCAAGGCCGTCACGCCGGATGGCACGAAGACGCACTTCATCATCGTCGACGCGGTCGGCGTGTGCGAGGCCTGCAAGAGCGACACGGTTCCGCTTGAGCGCAAGCGACAGGTGTCGTTCGAGAAGCTGATGGAGGCGGTCGCGTTCGGTAGCACCGATACGGACGTCATCTCCTCGCTCACCGGCCGGCTGGCCCGCCTCGATCACCGGCTCGACGACGCACAACGCCAGGAGATCCGCGATGCGACGGACGGCGCATCGCTAACCGAGATCGTCGGCGGCCTGATGGCCGCGCTCGATCCGGACACGCAGGTCGAGCGCGCCAAGGTCGAACACGGCACCGAAGCGCCCACGCCCGAGCAGGTCCAGCAGACCGCGGCCAAGCTGCTCACCGAGGCAGCCCAGCCGCTGCGCAAGGCCAAGGCCCGCAACAAGATCGTCGAGATCAAGCAATCGTTCGAGCAGACGATCGATACAGTGAGCCAGGACGAGGTGCTCGACGCCGGCTTCGACGGCAACGCCAAGGAGCGGGCGCAGCAGACGGTCGCGAACTTCCAGCAGTTCATCGCCGCGCACCGCGACGAGATCACGGCACTCCAGGTGCTCTACAGCCAGCCCTACCGCCGCCGGCTGACGTTCAGCGAGATTAAGGAGCTGGCCGACGCCATCCGCAAGCCGCCGCTGGGCCTCACGCCGGAGCGCCTCTGGCGGGCTTACGAGGTGCTGGAGAAATCCAAGGTGCGCGGCAGCGGTGGCCGGCAGCTCACCGACATCGTCTCGCTGGTGCGGCACGCGCTGGACCACGACGAGGCGCTCGTCCCCTACGCCGATGTCGTCCATGAGCGCTTCGCCACCTGGCTGGCGGCGCAGCAGGCGGCGGGCCGCACGTTCACGCCCGATCAGATGCGCTGGCTGGAGTTGATGCGCGACCACGTCGCCACGAGCCTGGCGATCACGCCGGAGGACTTCGAATACACGCCGTTCAACGAGGAGGGCGGCATCGGCCGGGTCTACCAGCTCTTCGGTGATGAGTTCAACAAGCTGCTGGACGAGCTGAATGAGGCGTTGGCGGCATGAAGCGCGACGACGTCACTGATTTGCCGATCGGCTGGGCGCTCGCAAGAGTGGGCGAGATCGCCGACGTGAACCCGCGCTTCGACCGCAACGGAATCGCCGACGACGCGACAGTGTCGTTTGTGCCGATGGCAGCCGTGGAGGAGGAATCCGGCCGAATCGACACCTCGCAGACGCGTCCTTTTGCTGAAGTCAGGAAGGGCTACACGCCGTTCCTGCGCGGCGACGTGCTACTGGCGAAGATCACGCCTTGCATGGAGAACGGTAAGCTGGCGGTTGCTCCGGAGCTGACAGGGGGCGTCGGATTCGGCTCAACGGAATTCCACGTGCTCCGCTCTCGCGATCCGATTCGCTCCGCTTGGTTCTTCTACTTCCTTCTCCAGAGGTCGTTCCGGCGCGAGGCGCGCCGGCAGATGACCGGCTCCGCAGGCCAATTGCGCGTGCCGGCCGACTTCGTGGCCGCCACGCAGATTCCTATTGCACCAATCGCCGAGCAGGATCGCATCGTCGCCGAGATCGAGAAGCAGTTCACACGGCTGGATGCCGGCGTGGCGGCGCTGAAGCGCGTCGAGGCGAATCTGCGGCGGTACAAGGCGGCGGTGTTGAAGGCGGCGTGCGATGGAAGCCTGTCGGCGCCGTGGCGGGCCGCCCACGCGGACGTCGAGCCGGCAGAGAAGCTGCTGTCCCGTATCCTCCGCGAACGCCGGCGGCGGTGGGAGGAAGCGGAGCTGGCCAAGCTGGTCGCCAAGGACAAGCCGCCGAAGGACGACCGCTGGAAGCAACGCTACAAAGAGCCCGCCCCGCCGCGCACGGCCGGCCTGGCCGAGCTGCCGCCGACGTGGTGCTGGGCGACGGTCGAGCAGCTCACGCCGTTTGACCGGCCCGCAGCCTATGGAGTGCTGCAACCCGGGAGCGATATCGACGGCGGCATTGAGTTTGTGCGCGTGTGCGACATCTGGGAAGGCGCGATTCTCCGAGATCAGTTGAAGAGAATCTCGCCGGCCATCGCCGCGCGGTACCCACGCACCAAGCTGGAAGGCGGGGAGGTGCTCGTCACGATCGTGGGCACGATCGGCCGCTCCGCTGTTGTTCCAGCGGAACTAGCGGGCGCGAATACCGCGCGCGCCGTCGCCGTCTTGCCCATCGCGCAGCCGATCGAAGCGAGGTATGTGGAGATCTGCTTCCGTAACCCGGCGAAAGCGCGCGAGCTCACGGGCAAAGCTCACGAGGTGGCTCGTAAGACGTTGAATCTCGAGGACGTCCGCGCAACTTGTATTCCGCTGCCCCCGCAGGATGAGCAAGCGGTGATCGCCGAGATGGTGGACGACACCTGGACGATTGTGCAGTCGGTCGAGCAGACGGTTGAGGTGAACCTCAAACGGGCGGACCGACTACGCCAGTCAATCCTGAAGGCGGCGTTCGAAGGCCGGCTGGTCGCCCAGGACCCGTCGGATGTACCGGCGGCGGTGCTGCTGGAGCGGATTCGGGCAGAGCGCGACGCAGGCGAGCGCCGGACTACGCGACGTACTCGGCCGCGGCGGAGGGTACGGCATGGATAGCGGCTCCGGCGGGACCAGCCATGATGACAACGCGCCGGTGGACCTGTTCCTCTGCCACAACGGGGCGGACAAGGATTGGGTTCGGCACCTGGCCGAGCAGGTCGAGTCGGAGACCTTTGACGGGCGGCCTGACGGCCGGTCGCTCCGGGTCTTCTTCGATGAGTGGGATATCGACGTCGGCGAAAACGTGGTCCTGAGGCTGAATGATGGGCTGCAACGCGCCCGTTACGTCGGAATCGTCCTCTCTCCCGACATGCTGAAAGCGCCCTGGCCCGCGCTGGAGTGGACGGATGTAGTAGCGGGCGATCCGACGAATCGGCGCAACCGGCTAATCCCGATCTTCTTCCGCGACGGCACCGAGAAGAACGGCGAACGGATCGAGCTTCCAGCGCCGTTCAAAGCGCTCCACTGGCTGGACTTCCGACAAGCCAAGCAGTTCAAGAGCTCGTACCAGCGGCTGATCCGCAAACTGCGCGATAAGCCGCCGACTCGCGGGCGGCGTCGCCGGCCGCTGGCCTCGCGCGAGGATCCCGCTACGCCGATCGGGGTAATCGAACCGGACAGCCCGGCAGCGCCAGATCGCATCAACGAAGTGGTCCTTGGCAACCTCCTCCCGGTGGAATCGTATCCGACGACGATCTGGAGCGCGCCGACGGGCGCCCGCGACGCTGAGGACATCTTTGCGCGCATCGAGCAGCCCCCGCCATTCGAGCTGAAGGGCGGACGGTTGCTCACGTTCGTCGACCTCTCGGTACGCGACAACGTGTTCTCGCCCCTCATCGACGCACGCGCCGTCACGCCGGCGGCGATCCAGCAATGGCGCGACGATCCGGACCGAATGCGCTGGTTCATCGGGCTGCTGAACCGCTGCCTCCACCAGCACCTGCGGCGCTTGTACCTGAAGCGCGACGATCGCGGCCGGTACTTCTTCCTTTCCGACCGCGGCAACCCGCGCAAGGTCGTCAACCCCGGTGACCCGGCGCGCGAGGTCGCGGCGAAGAAGACGAACGCCTCCACCGGAGCTGAATTCTGGGTCCATCAGGCGGCGTGGCTGCGATTCCAGTCGCTGGGCGATTCGCTGTATCTGCTGATCGATCCGTGCTACGTATTCACGGCCGACGGCGAGCGTCCACTCGTTGGCCGCACCGTCGGGCCGCTGTCCATGCAGTGGACCGGCAAGGAGCGCAACGCCGCCATCCTGCGCCACGTGGTGTTCTGGACGCGATTCCTGGGACGCGGAGCGACGAAACTCGAGTTCCACACGGGGGCGGCGCCAATTGTCCTATCCGGCATCCCCGCGCTCGCTCGAGTCAATCGAGGCATCGACTTCGACCACATCGCCGTCGGATCGCTCCTCCATCAGGTCGAAGATGAGCTTGGCAGGGCTGCGGCGAACGTGGTGTTGGTCGATCCGGCTGAAAGTGATGATGATGAAGAAGAGCTGGCGGAGTAAACGACCACAGGGCGGGCGGCCCAAGAGCCGCCCACGGCCTAGCGTGAGCCGTGGGGCGCTGTTGATGCAGCGCCTGATCACGGACGCGACGTCGTCGTTCCCCGCGTGGCACATCGAGGAGCCCAAGCTGATCTTCGCCGGTGATCGGCGGACCGAGGACCCGAAGACGGGCATTACGGTCTTCGGGCCGCGGCAGCTCGACCAGCTCTCCCGTCAGGCGATCAGGATCGGCGTCGTCGGCACCGGCGAGACGGTACAGCTTCTTCACAACTGGCTATCGACTGCCGAAGGGAGAATCACCGCCGGTCGCAACAAGGCAGGGAAGGCATACGACGCGGTTCTGGCGCCGGACTTCCCCGGGTTTTCGCCCGATTCGCCGTTCCGGTGTGCGCTGGAACTGGACGAGCGCTTGTGCGAGACGCTGCCGTTGAAAGACGTGGAGCAGGCCGTTGAGGGGGCGTCTTTCTCAGCTCGTGTTCGTGGCGTCGTCGAGGTGGTGGCCGAACGGCTGGGCGTCCTGGCCGAGCGCGAGCCGTCGCCGGACGTGGTCATCTGTGCAATGCCAGAATTGGTCGATCGCGCCTGTGGCCCACAGGGACGGCGCGGGGTTTTTCGCGCAGTTCCACTGACGCCGCGTCAACGCGCGGAGAAACGCATGCGGCGCCAGGCCGCGCGGGTCGGTCAAATGCTGCTGGCGTTCCCCAGTACCGACGACGAGCCCGAGCAGGAGGAGCATTGGGACTTCCACAACGCGCTCAAGGTCCACGCGATGCGGTCGCAGTTGCCCACGCAACTCATCTGGGAGAGCACGCTCGCTGGCACCCGGGACACGCAAGATCCGGCCACGATTGCATGGAACTTCTTCACTGCGCTTTTCTACAAGGCGGGGAATGTGCCCTGGGAACTCGGATTCGAGGCCCCCGGAACGTGCTTCGTGGGCGTGACCTTCTACCGTGAGCGGCCGGGTGCCAGCGCGGTGACACGCGTGAGTTTGGCTCAGGTCTTTTCGGAGACGGGCGATGGCCTGGTGCTGCGCGGCGAACCGGTGGAGTGGGATCGCGATCGGGATCGAAAGCCACACCTGTCGGAGCCGGCAGCGCGGAAGCTGCTCGAGCACGCGATCCAGCAATACGAGAAGCACTTCAACAAGCCGCGGCGCGTGGTGGTCCACAAGACGTCGCGCTACTGGCCGGAAGAACTCGCCGGGTTCAAGGCCGGTCTCGGCGACGTTCAGTCGTTTGACTTCCTCACGCTCGAGCGGCGCGGCATCCGGTTTCTGCGGCTTGGTCACGAGCCGCCACTGCGCGGCACGGTGATCCAGCTCGCTCGCCGCAACTACTTGCTGTATACACGCGGCTACGTCCCGTACCTGCGGGCGTATCCGGGCATGCGTGTTCCGAATCCAATTGAGATCGCGGAGCATCACGGTGACTCGTCGGCCGACAAGGTCTGCTCGGAAATCCTGGCGCTGACCAAGCTGAACTGGAACAACTGCGGCTTCGCCAGCCGTGACCCGATCACGATCGCGTTTTCGAGGCAGGTCGGGCGCATCCTGACCGAGCTGCCGGCGGTCGGAATCGAGGCTCCATTGACCAAGTACAAGTACTACATGTGACGGATCGCATCATGAGCAACCACTCACAGCAGATCGTTCAGAAGCTCTGGAACTACTGCAACGTCCTGCGCGACGACGGCCTGAGCTACCAGGACTACATCGAGCAGCTCACGTACCTGCTGTTCCTGAAGATGGCCGACGAGCGGACGCGGCCGCCGTTCAACAAACCTGCCATCATCCCCGAGCCGTTCTCGTGGGCACAGCTCCTCAAGCGTGACGGCGACGCGCTGGAGGTGCAGTACCGCAAGACCCTCGAAGGCCTCGGCAAGCAGCCGGGGATGCTCGGCATCATCTTCCGCAAGGCGCAGAACAAGATTCAGGACCCAGCGAACCTGCGCCGGCTCATCGTCGACCTCATCGATCGCGAAAGCTGGCTGACGCTCGACGCCGACGTCAAAGGTGACGCCTACGAGGGGCTGCTCCAGAAGAACGCCGAGGACGTGAAGGGTGGCGCCGGGCAGTACTTCACGCCGCGGCCGCTGATCCAGGCGATCGTTGACTGCATGCGGCCGGCTCCGGGTGAGTTGATCTGCGACCCGGCGTGTGGTACCGGCGGCTTTCTACTGGCGGCGTACGAGTACATCTCGCGTCACCATCGCCTGAACCCGGACCAGAAGAAGCATCTCAAACACAAGGCGCTGCGCGGCTGGGAAATCGTCGACAACACGGCGCGCCTGTGCGTCATGAACCTGTACCTCCACGGAATCGATCCGGACGAGTGCCCGATCCGCGTGGCCGATTCGATCCGAGCGGATTCGGGGGAGCGGTTCTCGATGGTGCTGACGAATCCGCCGTTCGGCAAGAAGAGCAGCCTGTCGATCGTGAACGACGAGGGAGAGGCGGAGAAGCAGGACCAGGTCATCGTGCGCGACGACTTCTGGGCGTCGACGAAGAACAAGCAGCTCAACTTCGTGCAGCACGTAAAGTCCCAGCTCGCCATGCACGGGCGTGCGGCCATCGTCGTGCCGGACAACGTCCTCTTTGAAGGCGGCGCCGGCGAGACGATTCGGCGCAAACTGCTGCACGAGTGCGATGTGCACACGCTGCTGCGGCTGCCGACGGGAATCTTCTACGCGCAGGGCGTCAAGGCGAACGTCCTGTTTTTCGACCGCAAGCCGGCCAGCGAGACGCCGTGGACCAAGGAGCTGTGGGTCTACGATCTCCGCACGAACATGCGTTTCACGCTCAAGACGAACCCACTCAAGCGCGGCGATCTGGACGAGTTCGTGACGTGCTTCAACCCGGAGGCGCGGCACGAGCGCAAGGCCACTTGGACGCCAAAGCGAAGTCCCAACGGTCGCTGGCGGGCGTTCGGGTATGATGAGCTGTTGAAGCGCGACAAGATCAGCCTGGACATCTTCTGGCTGCGCGACGAGAGCCTGGAGGACTCGGAACACCTGCCAGCGCCGGCGACGATTGCAGAGGAGATCGTCGAAGATCTGGAGGCGGCGGTCGATCAGTTTGCCGAAATTGCTGGTGATTTCGGCGGCGCTCCCTAAGCCAAGGGTGTTTCGAATATCATCGGGAGCATGCTCGGTGCCGGTAACCGTCGACTGATTCGGAGAGTCGCGCCCCGCGCGGCGGTTGCGCTCATGCTGATCGAAGCCGGGTGCGCGAGCGACCGTCCAACCGGACCGGCGCGGGAGATGGAGTGGGTCAGCGTCGCCAGCGATGCGAGGGGCTTCGTGCTTCTTCCTTCGGGGCGCTCGTTTGTGCCGTGGGGTTTCAACTACGACCATGATACGGACGGACGGTTGATCGAGGAGTACTGGGATGCCGAGTGGGTCAAGGTCGTGGAGGACTTCCGCGAGATGCAGGCGCTCGGCGCGAACGTGATTCGGATCCACCTGCAATTCGGCCGGTTCATGCGCGGGCCGACCGAGCCGAATGCCGCTGCGTTGGCACGGCTTGCGCGGCTGGTGAGGCTGGCCGAGCAGCTTGAGCTTCGACTGAATCTGACCGGCCTGGGCTGCTACCTCAAGGACGAGGTGTCGGCCTGGTACGATGCCTTGAGCGAAGAAGATCGCTGGGCCGCCCAGGCTGCCTTCTGGGAGGCGATCGCCGAGTGCTGTGCCAAGAGCCCTGCGATCTTCTGCTATGACCTCATGAACGAACCGGTGGTTCCCGCAGGGCGCCGTGATCCAGGTGCCTGGCTGGGTCCACCGTTTGCAGAGAAGTACCACTACGTGCAGTTCATCACTCTCGACCCGGGGAAACGCCCGCGGCCAACAATCGCCGCCGCTTGGACTCGCGCGCTCGTCGCCGCCATTCGGCGCCACGATCCGCGGCACCTGGTCACCGTGGGACTGGTGGATTGGAGCCTCGACCGGCCTGGGCTGACCTCGGGATTCGTGCCGGATGTCGTTGGGCCGGAGCTGGACTTTCTCAGCGTGCACCTCTATCCGGAGGCTGGCGGCGTGGACGCGGCGCTGGCGGGCTTCGACTTAGCCCGACCTTCGCACTTTGAAAAAATCCGGCGCGATTTTTCGGTCCTGGCGTTTCGCCCGGGCTGATTTTGCCTCCGAAATCGCTGTAGTGCAGACCTACCCGATTGAAAGGGTCACGGCGATTTTGT
>JAJVHV010000036.1 GCA_022072445.1 Phycisphaerae bacterium
CAGCCGCGCGTGCCGGTGATGGGCATCGCGCCGCCGCCGCGGTCGCCGCGCCGCCCGTGCACACGGGTCCGGTGCCGGCGGCGCCGGCGGTGCGCAAGCTGGCGCGGGAGATGAGCGTCGACATCAATCTTGTGAGCGGGAGCGGCCCGAGCGGCCGAATCCTGCGCGAAGACGTCGAGCGTTTTTCGCTCGGGCATCGTGGGGCTGCGCCCGCAGCCCGCGGTGAGAGCGCGCCCGGCGCCGCCGGCGGCGCCGAGATCGCGCTGCCGCCGGCCGATCTACCCGATTTCTCCCAGTGGGGCCCGGTCCGCCGCGTTCAGGCGTCGCAGATTCGCAAGACCATCGCGCGGCAGATGGTCCGCTCGTGGCTCAGCGTGACGCGCGTCACGCACAGCGACGTGGCCGACATCACCGAGGTCGAGGCCAATCGCAAGCGGCTGAACGAGCAGCTCAAGGAGGGTCAGCCGAAGATGACGATGACGGCCATCGTGCTGAAGGCCGTCGCCGCCGCGCTGCGCGAGCACGCGATCTTCAATTGCAGCTTCGACGCCGCCGCCGGCGAGATCATCTACAAGGACTACATTCACATCGGCGTCGCCGTCGATACGCCGCGCGGCCTTGTCGTGCCGGTCATACGCGACGTCGACCGGAAAACGCTGCCCGAAGTGGCCGCGGCACTCAACGACGTGGCCGCCCGCACGCGCGAGTCGAAATTCGAGATCGCCGACCTTCGCGGCGGAACGTTCACGGTGACGAACGTAGGGGCGCTCGGCGGCACCGGATCGACGCCGATGGTCAATTTTCCCGAGGTCGCGATTCTGGCGTTGGGAAAGGCTTCGCTTCAGCCGGCGGTGCGCAACGGCCAGATCGTGCCGCGGTTTCTGCTGCCCCTGGCACTCTCGTTCGACCATCGCGTCGTCGACGGGGCCGACGCCGCCCGCTTCACGCGCGACGTCATCGAGATGCTCGAAAACCCGCTGCGGCTGATCAGCTTCGCCTGAGAACGGTCCGCAGGCGGCGCGGTCCGCTATGGAACGATGCGCACCCGCGCCGCTTGATCCGCCCCGATCTCGCCGATGACCGCCGCGCAGCTCGCGCCGCGCGCCGCGAGCTCCCGGCACAGCGCGTCGGCCCGCTCGCCGGCGACGCTCAACAGCAGCCCGCCCGAGGTCTGCGCGTCGAGCATGACGCCGGCGAGCGCTTCCTCGACCTCCGCGTCGATCAGCAACGCCTCTCCCAGATAGGTCTGCGCGCCGTGCGCCACGCGTGTCAGCACGCCGCCGCGCGCCAGCTCCAGCGTGCGGGCCATCAGCGGAACGCGGGCCGCGTGCAGCGTGATGGCGACGTGGCTGGCGGCGGCGATTTCCGCCGCGTGACCCACCAGCCCAAAGCCCGTTACGTCGGTGCAGGCATTCACGCCGACCGCCAGCGCGGCGTCGCGCGCCGCCTGGTTCAGCGCGGTCATGACCGCCACCGCTTCGCGCAGCTCCTCGGCGGCGATCAGGCCCTTTTTAGCCGCCGTGGTCAGCACGCCGCTGCCCAGCGGCTTGGTGAGCACCAGCACGTCGCCGGGGCGAGCGCCGGCGTTGGTCAGGATTCGTCGTGGATGGACGCGGCCCGTCACGGCCAGTCCGTACTTGACCTCCGCGTCGCGCACGCTGTGCCCGCCGACGATCACCGCCCCCGCCGCGTGCACCACGTCCGCGCCGCCGCGCAGAATCTCGACCAGCACCTCGTAGGGCAGCTCCTTGTCGGGGAATCCGACGATGTTGAGCGCCGTCAGCGGCTCGCCGCCCATCGCGTACACGTCGGACAGGGCGTTGGCCGCGGCAATTCGCCCGAAATCAAACGGATCGTCCACCAGCGGCGGGAAAAAGTCGGTCGTCTGAACCAGCGCCAGCTCGTCGGAAATGCGAAACACCCCCGCGTCGTCGAACGTCTCCGTTCCGACGAGCAGGTCCGGGTGTCGCTCGGGAGTGAGCTGGCGCAGCACGTGCGCCATGCCGGCTTGCGGCAGCTTGCCCGCTCAGCCGGCGCACGAGGCGTAGTCGGTCAGCCTCTTTTTTCGCGACTCGTTCACGTGGAGGTCCTGAAAAACCCGCGCGGCGGCCGTCGCCGTATCACGGCGCGCTGGCCGGCGCGCTTGCCGGTGCGGAAGTCGGCCCGGGCGGTGGCATGCCTTCGTCCTCGTCGGGAATCGTCACGCCATAGATCACGATATCCGCCGCCCCGCGGTCCTCGCGGCGAAAGGCGAGATTGGCGTCTTCGGCGGCGCGGTAGGTGATGCTCCGCACGCGATCGTGCGGGCGACGTTTGCGAATGAACTGCTGCGTCGCCCCGTTCCGCTCGACGTGGAAGCAGCCCACGACGAGCATGACGCGTTCCTGCGGATGCAGCCGGCGATATCGAACCAACGAATCCGACATCGTGTTATCCCACAGAAGCTGCGCGCGGTAGCCGCGCTCCAGCCGGGCTTCGGCATCGTCTCCTGGCGCGCCCGCCGCCGCGCTTGCCGGCGCCGAGGCCGGCGCGCTGGCGGGCGAAGGCCCGACGCCTGCGTGAGTCTTCATCACTTCCGCGAATCGCTCGCGATACCCGCCCGCGACATAGCGGAACTGGCTCGGAACCAGCCCGCGGTCGGCGGTGCCGAGCGTCTCGCGGAACGCGTCGTAATCGCCGCCTGCCGACCGGAAGGCGCGCAGCATCCGCCGCGGCGCGTTTGCTGCAATAACCGGAATCGCCCCCGCGCGACAATACTCGATCAGCGGCCGGTGCGCCAGCAGATAAGCCTGGTTCTGTCGCGCGGCCTTTCGAAATTCGCCCTCACTCACGCGACCGGCAAGATACGCGTCGAGCGTCGTCTGAGTGTCGGTCTCGAAGAACTCCATCGCCAATGCGACCGGCCGGTCGTGCTGCGCCAGCCCATGCAGAAGCTGAGCCTCGATCTGGTTGCAGATCGCGTTCGAATGCTGCTCGCCGAACAGCACCACGTCGGCGGCGCTGCACCGCGCCACTACCGCCGCAAACGACAGCGGCGCACCGGTACGGCCGTCGTACGCGGCGAACTGCCGGAAGAGCGCCGCGTTTCCGCCCGCCTCGCGCCACAGCGTCGGCCGCGCCACTCCCTGGCAGCCGGCGCTGCCGCCCGCTGCCGCGGCCAGCAGGAGTGCGAACGCGGCCTGCGACCCCCTGCGCGGGCGCGCCGCACGCGCAAGATTCGAAGAACGACGGGAAGTTACGCGAATGTGTCGGGCCATGGGATTTCCGCAGTGCGCGCCATCGCGGCGCGGTCGGTCATGTCAAAACGCAGCGGCGTCACGGTGACAAAGCCGGATTTCATCGCGTGATAATCGCTGTCCGGCTCCTGGTCGGCCTTCGGAAAGCGGCCGTCCAGCCAATAGACCGTCCCGCCCCGCGCGTCCGTCTGTTTGTAGTAATACTCTTCCATCGTCAGCGTCGCCTGCGGGCAGACGCGCAGCCCGCGCGGCGGACCCGCGTCCAGCGCCGGAATGTTCACGTTCAGGCACGCGCCGCGCGGCGGCTTGCCGGCGATGTACGCGTCGAAAATACGCCGCGCGATGGCGCCCGCCCGGTGAAAATCCAGCTCTTCCGAGAGCTCCAGCGAGAATGCGATCGATGGCACGCCGAAAAACGCCCCCTCGACCGCGCCGGCCACCGTGCCGCTGTAAAGCACGTTGATCGCCGTGTTGGCCCCCGCGTTGATCCCGCTCACCACCACGTCCGGCCGGGCCTCCAGCAGCTCGTGCATCGCCAGCTTCACGCAGTCCGCCGGCCGTCCGTCCACGCTCCAGCCGTAGAACACGTTGTTCACGTGCACGCGGTGGACGTAGATCGGCGTCTTGACCGAGATCGCGTGGCCGACCGCCGACTGCGTCGTCTCGGGCGCCACGACTTCCACCTCGCCCGCGCCGCGCAGCGCCACGTACATGGCTTCGATTCCCGGCGCCATGATGCCGTCGTCATTCACCAGCAGGATCCGCATCGGTGGCATTGTAGCGGGGAATGTCGGCGACTATAAATGCCGCGCCACACGGGTCCGGAGGTCGTGAAGTGCCGAGCGATCCTTATTGCGGCAACTGCGGCTATTCCCTGGTCGGCCTGACCGAATCCAGCAAGTGCCCCGAGTGCGGTAAGCCGCTCGTCGAGGTCCTGCAGCGCGGACGACCGTTCTTTCGCGGCGGCCGGCGCTTCCGCAGCGAACTGCACGTCTTCGGTCTGCCGCTCGTTGACGTCGCGCTCGGGCCGCATGGCGATGAGCTGACCGGTAAGGCCCGCGGCATCATCGCCGTCGGCGACTCCGCCCGCGGCTGGCTGGCCATCGGCGGCCGCGCCGTCGGATTCATCGCCATCGGCGGCGTGGCCATCGGTTTCGTCTCGATCGGCGGCCTGGCGATCGGATTGCTCACCGCTTTGGGCGGCGGCGCCATCGGTGGACTCTGCTGGGGCGGCGGAAGCGTCGGCGCGGTCGCGCACGGCGGCGGTGCGCTCGGATTCGTCGCCGAGGGAGGCGGCGCGGTCGGATACTACGCCCGCGGCGGCGGAGCCTACGGCCGGCACGTCATCAGCATGCAAACCGGCCAACGCGATCCCGACGCGACCGTGTTCTTCATGGACTGGCAATGGCTGGTCGGCGCCGGGCCGCGCGGCTCCGTCGCCGACATGACGACCTTCGTCGGCTGGATTCTGACGGTCGACTTCGCCCTGGCGCTGCTTCTGTCGCTCGTCGTGACGCTCCGCCTCTGGCCGCAGCGCGCCAGCCGGTCCGGCTGATCGCGTCGCGCGCCGGGCGTCTCGTTGCTCCAGGTCCGGTTGGGCGGAGTCGTCAATGTGGGACGGAGCCGTCAGGCTGGGGCGGAGTCGTCCGGGTGGGGCGGGTCTCCAACCCGCCGCCGTATTGCC
Source organism: Phycisphaerae bacterium (assembly GCA_022072445.1). GTDB lineage: Bacteria > Planctomycetota > Phycisphaerae > UBA1845 > Fen-1342 > JAJVHV01. The sequence goes on from JAJVHV010000036.1 coordinate 4,921, forward strand.
TCTCCTCACGCCGGCGTCAGCCGGATGTCCAGACGCTGCCCAAGTGCGGCCGCGATGCGTTGGAGCATCGTGAGCGAGTGCCCGTTGTACTCAGCGTCCTCAAGGCGTGCGATGACAGGCTGTTTTGTGCCGACACGCTCTGCAAGCTCGGCCTGCGTGAGGCCGGCCTTTTGCCGTGCGTCGTAGAGCATCTCCGCGACCTTCGCGTTGATGGTCGCGTCCGCAATCATCTGGCGGAGCTTCTCATCGCCTCCGGTGATGCGGTCGATGATGTGCAGGGCGTTCGCAGTGCGACGCCTACCCGACCGGCTCGGTGTACGTGTGCTTCTTCGGGTCTTTTTCATAGAGCCTTCGCCTCTGAATCGCTCGCTCGATGTCGATGGCCGGCACCACGTCTTCTTTCGTCAGGGCGTGAGCGAGAATCGCCACGTTCTGCCCATGAAAGAAATACAGGATGCGGTAGTTCACGCGGCCTCGCTTCGCTCGAAGCTCGTAAATCTTGTCCCGCAAATAGTCGGCCGTCGGCCGCCTCAGTGCATGTCCTTCATCGGCCAGCCGCCTTATCGCGGCAACGCAATTCGCGTAGGCTACCTGGTCACGCGAACGCAGCTCCTCAAGCCAACGCACGACCGGAGCCTCGCCCGGCCTATCCTGATAGAAGAACACCGTCGTACGAGGCACCGCGGCACTCCTGAATTATAACAATATTGCTATGGCGGGTCAAGCCGACCCTGCGGCGTGTTTATCGCACGTCGGCGGCATGGGCAAGCGAGGGCGTCGCCCAAAGGCCGTCGTCGTCGGGTTCTCGCCCCATCGAGGCCGGCAGGCCCTCGGAACCCGACCCGCACAGCCGGGCGGCTGGATTCAACCATCCGAGCAGGCTAACGGATGTCGGGCTTGTCCGGCCGAAGCACGCTGAGCCCGAAGAACTGGAAGAGACGGTTCGCAACGTCGAGCCGGATGTTCTCACGCGTCCCGTTCAGGAAACGATTCAGTGCCGATTGGTCCACGCCGGCACGAAGCGATATCTGATTGACGCTAAGGCCACTGGCCTTCGCTGCAAGGCGGATGTGCTCGGCAATGCCGACGGCTCGGCGGGGTTCGACGGTCTTCCGCCGAGCCGCTCTGCGGTGCCTCGCTCCCTTGCCATAATCGACCAACTCGACACGTCCCTGCCGGAGAGCCTCAAGCGTAGCGTGAGCAAGCTGCGGCCGCGACCATTCCAAAGCCTCACGGTCCAGCTTTGATGCCTTGCCCAGCCGCACTGCCTTGTCGATGCAGTAGGCGACGTACTTTCGTGCCCTATCCGTCTCCCTCTTCGGAACAGCTACGCCATGCCGACGAAGAGCGTCATGTGCATAGAGTTCCGCTTCCAACTCCCGGCGGTGCGACGGCTTTGAGCCGACATGATTAAGAGCGATGTGGGCACACTCGTGGGCGAGGATGTACAAACGTCGCCGGGTTGTCGGGTCGGGACAGGTGACGTGTTGCCTTTTCGGCCAAGCACGTCCTCGAAGCCCGCTGGTGTGAAACTCCCATGTCTGGCAACCGGCCTCTTTCAGGATTGCGAGGCCGATTTCGCGAAATCGCTCGGCTGCATCCCTCCTGGCTTGTTCAAGTTCGACGGCGTTTCTTTCCCTCACACAGTCACATTAGGCCAAACGGCCTAGGATTGTCAAGCTAGCTCTTCTACCCTTCGCGAAGAGGCTCAAAACCTAGTCGCGTCTATTTCCCCGGCTTCGTCAGGTTAAGCGATACCTTGAGGCACTCACATCGGACCGCCTCTTCTAGCCCCCTTCGAGGTGACACGTGCAGCCACGACCCGCAGGCTGGGCACATGAGACACGCCAAGAGGTCCTTGTAGGCGGCGACGACAGGCTCGAAGTCTTGCCGCACAAACTCAGCCCAAGCGTTGTAATGCACAGCCGAATTCACGGCCCAGTTCTCGACATTGCTCCTCGTTGTGCATTCCGAAAACCGATGCTTGTAGTCTGCGATGGCCTTCTTTGCGTCCTCGTTTTTCCACGCCTGAGTCGAGTCGGCCGCCTTTCCCAACAAGGCCTTAAAGCGACTTACGACATTCGGCAGTAATTCCCCAAGCTCATGTCCGCCTTCAAGCCTATGGGGAGTGGATGCACCAAGATTGGAAGCCAATTCATGTGAAACGAACTCAAGGTGCCGCCGCAACACCGCCGCCGCTTCGGACACCTCTTCCTTCGCGAGCTGTTCCGCAATCTTCTCCCAGACATCCTTTGACTCATCGACAAGCGGGCCGTGGTCAACCGTCCAGCTACGGAAAGTGACGCAGGACGCCTTGTTGACGATGCCGGCGGACCGCATCTGGTGAAACCAAGCCTGCTCATGGGTGGTAATAACGAACTGAGTGTGCGGAAATTGAGTCTTGAGGAGATTGCATAATTCCTTGCGGTGCTGATTATCGACTGACATTACAACGTCATCCAATACTGCAAGAGAGAAGCTCTCTCCAAGAAGACGCTTCATCAAGGCGAAATAAAGACACAGGCCCATTCCGTCTTGATGGCCCTCGCTATGATATGCTCCAGGCGGAAACAGGCCTCGTTTGTGAAAATCGACCATCAACTCAAGCTTCCCTTCTGACGGAGAGAGTTTCGCTGTAAACTCGCCCTCATCATCGTGGTTAATGAGCCGATACAAACCAGCGAATGACTCCTGCACCTCGTTATAGAGGTCGCTTAGCACCTGTTCCGCGGCATCACAGTAGGCCTTGTAAGCCGCCGCGGCTATCTTCGCCGCCCGAGCCATCTTCTCTTCGTGGCGACGGGCCTTTTGCAACGCATCAAGGCGTTCCTGGGCAACGATAAGAAAGGTATGTGCCTGTACCACGGCTGAACGGTCTGGCAATGCGTCAACCGCCGTATCCAAGCGTGCGAGTGCATCAATCGCTTTCTTCGGCGGTTTGTGCCAATCGCCCGATAGTTGGAGCCGAGCGGACTCCGCACCTTCGGTAGTCTGGACTGTCGTTTTCAGCTCCGACAAACCCGCATGCCAATCCTTAAGTGCCTGCCCTGAGAGCTCGTCCTTGAGGGCGACTGCCGCCTTCTGTACAACGGCGACGAGTGACACAACGGAATCGATGTCGGCAGAGACGGTCTGTTTGGCGAGACGCAGCTCTTGCTCTACGGCCTCGGCTGCTTGTGACTGTTTGAGTTTCGTTTGGAGGTGAGCACGTAGTTCGTCAATATTCCACTCCGTATCACATAGGGGACACGCCTCCTCCGTTGCGTAGTCAAGGCCGGTCTGAAAGAACGCACGACGTTGCAGAGTCGTCAGTAGAGTCGGCTCGGCCTTTATCTTGTCGAGGCATATCAATAGTTGGGCCGCCGAAGTGGTCTTTGGGTCCTGAGACTTACTCACGCGAGCAGTCAACTCACGAACGTCCCGAAGGGTCGTGTCACGATTGATTCGCTCCGATTCCACACGGGCGTCCGGGACTCCTTCCTTAAGTGAAGTCTCGGCGGTCAATTCGGTTAAGGGCTTTAATCCCAATGCTGCACGATGCTTATTCGCGGCAGTGATGATATCGGCCGCTACAAGCTTCGGTAAGTCAAAGTGCCGTCGCAACGTGTCGGCGGCCGAGTTACTCGACGCCTGTGCCTCTGTGTATTTGTTCCCGGCACGATTGGAAGCTGTTTTCAGTGTGGCCCTAGCTTGGCTGATTGAGTCGAGGCGAAGCAGTGTCTGAACGTCTTTTGACCTGCTCGTAGCCTCGGTGAGGATTAGCTTGATAATCTGCCGCCGGGTCAGGGTTATTTCAGGGTGCTCCGCGACGGTGGCTAGGACCGTTTGTATGTCGCTGTCGGCGGGAGTAATGTCGGGTTCAGTTGGTTTCTTGGCTTTGCGAACAATCGTCGCATGCTTATTCAGCGTAAGCAGATATACCTTCAGACGCACAAAGGCTGCATCGGGATAATCACGAGCATCGACGTGCGGCCCGTGCGTCTTGACCGTGAGGCCGGCCGTGCCCTTGCCAGACAGCCGAGTCATGTCGCCGGTCAGGCCAAACTCGATGGCGTCCACGACACCGCTTTTTCCAGACCCGTTGGGACCCTGAATCGCGAACGATTTGCGGTTCATGGCGAGTGTTAGCTTGCGGATTCCACGAAGCTCTTCGATGTGAACTTCTTCAAGCTGAATCACGGGACCCCTCCGCGTACTTCTCAAAAAGTGCGACGAGCGTTTCAGCTTTCTGCGGCTTTGTGTCGGCGAGTAGTTTCTTGAGTTCGCCAGCGGCTTCGACGTAGGAGGCATCCGCCGCAATGAGGGCCTGGGCGAAATTCTCAGCCACGCGAGCCGTTATGTTGGCTGCATCAGTCATCGTCGCCTCACCGCTTGAGGGGGTTCGAGTGAATACTACCCTAGCTTGCCCGCCCCGCACAGGTTCCGCTCGTCGATGGTCTGCCGTCTAAGGCCGTCGCCGTCGGGTTCTCGCCCCGTCGAGGCCGGCAGGCCCTTGGAACCCGATGACGCACGGCCGGGCGGCCGCACGCGGCAGGCAGCCGCTCCCCGATGGCGCATCCAGATCTAAGCCTCATCGCCCGGCGGCACCTGCGACTCATCGCCTTCCACCCGCCGCTCGCGGCGCTTTCTCAACCGCGACGCGTCGCGCGGCAACGCCGCCGCCCGCGGCGGGCGCCGGCCCTGCTTCACTTCTTCGTCGAAAACGCGCTTGCGCCGCAGGATGTGATGGTAGTGCTGGCCGAAACGATGCGACTCGTCTCGAATCTGCTGCACGAGGCGCAGCGCTTCGTTATTCCGCGACAGGCGCAGCGGCTCGCTGCGTGCCTGCACGTAGACCAGTTCCTCGCGCTTCGCCAGCGAAATGACCATCGCCGGCTTGCCGGGCCGCCCACCCTCCGCCTCGACCGCGCGGTGCATCATCTCGAACGCCTCCAGCGCCGCGTGAAGCTGCCCGAGGCCGCCGTCGATCAGGATCACGTCTGGAAAGAGCGCCTCGCTGCTGGCCGCCTGGCGATAACGCCGCGCGATCACTTCGCGGATCATCGCGTAGTCGTCCACGCCCGCGACGGTCTTGATCCGATAGCGCCGGTAGCCGCTCTTGAAGGGGCGGCCGTCGATGAAGCACACCAGCGAACCCACCGACTCCTCGCCCTGCAGCGTCGCGATGTCGATGCCCTCGATGATCCGCGGCGGGTCGGGCAGGTCGAGCAGCTTCCCGAGTTTATCCAGACCGGCCCGCGGATCGACGTAGAACACCTCGGGCTGCACGTCCGCATCGACGTCGCCGCTCAGCGACAGCGCGCCGATCGCCTTGATCCGATCGCGCAGCACCGCCGCCTGTTCGTAATCCTTGGCCTCCGCGGCCTGCTGCATCTCGCGCGTCATCTGCCTGACAAGCGTGCTGCGCTTACTGCGCAGCAATTGCCGCAGGCGGCGGATGTCCTCGCCATAGGCCTCCGCCGAAATGAGGTCGGCGCACGGGGCCGTGCACTGGTGGATCGAGTGCAGCAGGCAGGGCCGGAAAGAACGGCGCGACTCGTCGTCCTTGCGGATCTCCAGCTCGCACGTTCGGAATTTGAACACCCGCTGCAGCGCGTTCACCGCGTCGCGCAGCCCGCTGGCGCTGGTGAACGGCCCATAAAGCTTCACGCCCTTCCGCCGCGGGGCGCGCGTCACGAACACGCCCGGAAAGTCGTCGCCGGTGGTGATCTCCAGATACGGAAACGACTTGTCGTCCTTGAGCCGCTCGTTGAAGGGCGGCTGGATGTCCTTGATGAGGCGATTTTCGCGGAGCAGGGCGTCGACTTCGGTCTCGCAGTCCAGAAAATCAATGTCCTGCACCAGCGCCGCCATGTGCGCGACTTCCGGACCACGGCTCGACAGCAGGTCGGCCGAGTCCTGGAAATAGCTCGAGACGCGCGAGCGCAGGTCGCGCGCTTTGCCCACGTAAAGCACGCGCCCGTCGCCATCCTTCATCAGGTAGACGCCGGGCGTCTTCGGAAAGTGACCGATCTTCTCGCGCAGCCGCGCGATGCGTGCCTCGTCGGGTTTCGGCATGTCGGCATTATAGCGCCGCGCCGCGCGCCGCCCGCCGCCCGCGTCACACGCCGTCGGCTCCGCGGACCCCGCGCAGCCGCGCGTAAACCACGCCGTCGCGGACCCGCGCCTCGTAGCTGCGCAACCTCACGCTCGCATTATGCACACACGCCGCGGTCCGCAGATCGAACTGCCACTGATGCCACGGACACGCGACGATCGACCCTCGGACAACGCCGCCGGCGAGGTTGCCGTGCGCGTGCGGACATGCGTTATCGGTGACGATAAGCGTGTCGGCGACTCGGAATATCGCCAATTCATATCCGGGAACGCTTACGAACGTCCCGGTCTCCGTCGGATTCAGCCTCTCAACCGGCAACAGCGCCACCCAGCCGCCCTCACCGTCGCCGCCACGCATGAAATCGGCCCATTGACGCCATCGCCCGTTGGCCCAGAACACGCCCGAACGCATTTGCGTCTTGAAATATACGCCCGCGGGCGTTAATAACCGCGATTCAGGCCAGGCACGCGCGAAAGCCTAGCGACGGGTGTCGCATTTGCAAGCGCCCAGACAGGCCGCCGGTTGACGCGGCAGGGAGAGCAATATGGAGGAGTACCAGAATCTCCGGCGACTCGTGGAAGAAGTCGCGGAAGACGTGGCGAAGGCGGCCGGGGGCAATAAGGCGGCCGGGACGCGCGTCCGGAAAGTGATGCAGGACATCAAGAACACGGCCCAGGAAGTCCGCAAGAAGATCCTTGGATCGCGGAGCGACGCGCCGGCGCCTCAGAAGTGACGTGCGGCGGAGCTGGGCAGCGTCGAGGATATGGGTCCGTCTGGTTGAATCCGTCCATTCGTGCGGGGCGGCCATGGTTTGGCCAGCCCCGTTCTGTTTTTCGACAGGTGTAGTCGTATGCCGCCGCCCGTGATTCTCGACCCCGCGACGCTTCGCGACGCGCCCTGCCTTGTCTCCAAGTCCGGAATTGGAGAGCTTAACCCGCATCGCCACGAATTCGCGCTGCTCGACGGCATCGTACACAAGGACCTGCCCTCGGGCATTATCGCCGGATATATGGACGTGCGAACGGACGACTGGTGGGTGCGCGGGCACATTCCGGGGCGACCGTTGCTTCCGGGCGTGCTGATGATCGAGGCGGCCGCGCAGCTCGCGAGTTTCGGGACGAAGCTTCTCGGCCCGGACGAAGTGGGGTTTGTCGGGTTTGGGGGGCTGGAGCAGGTCAAGTTTCGCGAGACGGTTGAGCCGCCGGCGCGACTTTTGATCGTCGCGCGCGTGCGCGAACTTCGTCCGCGGCGGACGATCTGGGACACGCAGGGGTTCGTTGGCACGAAGATGGCGTTCGAGGCGGTCATTATCGGAATGCGTGTCTAGGGGCGGCGGCGGACGGCATGCCCGCGGAAACGGACTGGCGCCTGCTCCTGCCGCGGCACCATACGGGGAACGCCGCATCCGCCGCCGACGGCGCCGCGGCGCGGGCCGCGGTTTATGTGCTGCTGGACGAACACGACCGGCCGATCCAACTGGCGCTGACGCACGATCTACGTCGTTTGCTGCGCAGCCGGCTCGCGCAAGCTGATGCCGAACCGCAGCGCCGCCGCGTCGAACTCGGCGCGATCGTGCGTGGCGTGCGCTGGTGCGAGTGTGCCACGGGGCTGGAAGCGCGCTGGAGGTATCTTCAGATTGCCCGACTGATGTATCCGCGCCTCTACCGCCGGCAACTGCCGTTCGGGCCGGCGTGGTTTCTGCACGTTGACTGGTCGGAACGTGTGCCGGACATCCGCGCGACGGATCGCGTGTGGCAGGGCTCGGGCGAGTGGCTCGGTCCGTGGAGCGACCGCGCGACGTGCCAGCGGGCCGTCGAGGGGCTGTGGGACCTGTTCGATCTGTGTCGTTATCCCAACGAGGTGCGCCGCTATCCCGAAGGGAAGCGCTGCCAGTATGCCGAAATGGGCCGCTGCGACGCGCCCTGCGACGGCAGCGCCGAGATCCGCCACTACCACGATCGCTGCCGCGCCGCGTGGGCGTTCGCCGGCGGAAACGGCGAGAACGCCGACGGCCGCCGCGCGATCATCGGACGCTGGATCGAGCGGGCCACCGACGCGATGCGCCGCGCCGCCGACGAGCGGCGTTTCGAGCGAGCCGCGCAAATTCGCTCGCAGATCCAGTTCGCCGAGACGTGGAAGCGCGGGTGGGCGGCGCTGCCGACCCGCGAGCAGGCGCTGCGGATGGTGCTGGCGCTGCCGGTGCCGCGGCGGCGGCAGTGGCAGATCTGCCGGTTTGATCGCGGGCGGTTTGACGTCGGCGGCGCGGTGAAGACCGGTGAGCTGGCCCGGGCGATCGCAACCGGCGCCGCCGACATCGACGCATCGGCGGGGGGCGAGGCGGCGCCGCGCACCGCGCCGCCAGAGGCAACCAATGACTCGGCCGAAGCCCGCATGGAGGCGACCTGGCTGCTGTCGCACTTCTTGAATCACAGCGAGGCGGGCGCGGCGATCGTGGCGTGGTTAAGCGAGCGGCCCGCGAACGGCGACTGGTCGGGGCTGGTCGAGCGGCGATTGAGTGGAATCCGCGCGCGGCCGCCGGCGCCGCTAGTGTAGTGCCTCAGAAATGCCGTGCGGTATTCCGAAGGGGAGCATTGGCCTCCGGGCGGTCCGCATCGGCCTCCGGCCAGTGCGGACGGCGTTTCGCACCGGCCAGAGGCCGATGCTCCCCGAACCGAATCGGACGCAATATTTCTGAGGCAGTACACTAGAAGGGCAGGACGTCGAACCAGCGATCAATGAGCGCGAGGATCGACATGGCGACGTAGTCGATGTGCAGCACGAAGAGCAGCAGCAACCCCAGCGCCAGGAAGACGCTGGCGAGAATCGCGGGCCGGCGTCGCCATGACGCCAGGCGGCAGCGGTGATGGAAGATGACCGCCAGGCCGGCCGACCAGAGCAGGAGCTGCGGCGCCCAGAGAAAGCGATCGTCGTCGACGAAATACTCAAGCGCCTGGTAGGGTGCTCGCTCGAAAAGCATGTCGCCGAGTTCCTCGAGCGTGACGACCGGCGGGCCGCAGACGAACTCGGTGGCGACGATCGCGGTCGTGTAGAACCCGACGCACAGCCAGAACCCCAGCGTCCGGCGCCAGGCTCCGCGGCGGGCCGGATCGAGCAGCGCCAGAAGCACCGTCTGCACCAGGATGTAGACGGCGGCGGTGAGCACCCAGGTGGTGAGAAACCAGAGTTCGTCCGGGCTTTGGACGATGAGGACGATCGAGCCCGGCACGAAGCAGAGCAGCGCGAAGACCAGGCCGAGCGAGAGCGACGCGCAGCGGTTGATCTGCCGGGCGAACACCCACGGGGCGAAGAGCACCGTGGCGCAGGTGATGAAGAACGCCGGCGCGCGAAACCAGCCGCGGGCGGCCTCCCAGGCGATGAGCGGCTGGCGCTGGGCGGCGGCGAGCCGCTCGGCGAGGTCGAACGGCCGGCCGCATTCGGGGCAACGGGCTTCGCTCAGGCCGCTCAGGTCATAGTCGCAGAACACGCACCGCGGGTGTGCGTCGTCGGTGCGGGCAGTCGTGGGGGCAGTCTCGCCTGTCGGATCGCGCTGGTCGTGACTCACGGCGGCCATGTTCGGCGCTGCGTATCAAAATCGCCAGAGGAGGTGGATTCGCGCGGCCGGGCGGTCGCGCTCGGCGGCGCTTCGTGCTTCGATGGGCGTGCGTGCGGGAAGGGCGTTAGGAGCGAGTGCTCCCGTTATCGCCGACGAGCCCCGAAGCGTCGCGCCACAGTTTTGGCCTGGCGAAATCGGTGCTCGAGCTGAAGAGCAGCGCTGTCGAGCCGATCGCCATCGCCGTTGAGACGGCGGCGAGCAACGCGTGAACGCCGCTGGATGCGTGGGTGATGAGGATCCCGGCGCACCCGCAAGGAACAACCGTGCCCGCGGCCAGCGCGTACACGTGAAAACCTGCGAACGCCGTGGACAGGCAGAGCGTGGTCGAGCAGGTCAGCACCGAGGCGATGTTTGTGGCGAGCAGCAGTGCCAAGGCGATCTCGAGGCCGGGAAGGCCATACGCAAACGGTTTGACGAGCGAATCGGAATCAACCCGATGCCCGAAAGTAGCCGCTCAAAGGGAACGGCGAGCAGCAGCTTCGCCCCACCGGTCCACGCGAGGACGATCGCGATGCACACTCGCACGAGTTGTGACCAGCGTGGCAAGCACGAAGCTACGCTATTGCCAGATGTCGTCTCCATCGCCACACCCCGACGACCACCGCAGTCACCACCAACGCCGCGGATGTGATGTAATAGAAGGCGCTGCGACGGAGCGTCAGGGTTCTGGCCGACGCGTCACGAGCCGCGGCGGCCGCCTTGATGGCTTCCAACTGCGCGGTGCGTTCCTGCGGTGTCCACTTCTCGTAGTGCAGTGTCTTTCCGTTAGTGCCTACAGTCCTGGTGAAGAGATTCACTTCGTCCACGACCAGGACGTTCGTCTCCGGGATGGCCAGTTTCAGCGACGCCTTCGTCAGCGTCGGCTCGGTCCGAATGGCGCCTGCCCGATAGTGGTACACTTGCCAGCGCCAATTCGGTTCGTCGGGCCTTCGCATCGCCAGCACCGCCTCACGGATTGCATGCGAGCCCGCCACAACCTGACTCTCGATCGTTCGCAGAGTCCACTCGATCCGCTTGTTCGCCTTGGGAACGCGGATCGCAAGCCGCACCTCAATCGGCAGCCAGTCGCGCGTCGGATCAAGGGTGGCCGTCAGCATCCACGGTGACCTCTCCGAGAGCGGGCCTGCCGACACGATGACTCCGGCGGTCGCCCGTTCCACCCTCGCGATGGGCGCCCGCCGCATCGCGTCGACAAGGTTTTCGGCAAGATCACAGGTTTGGTCGAGTTCGAGACAGGTGCGCAGCGGAGTCCCGCCGCCGATCATCCATCGATCGCGATCAATCGTGACACTCCAGCGATCCGCCTGCGTATCGCGGGTCTTGTTCACGTGTACGCCGTCGATCCAACTGTGCTGCACGTCGCGGTGGTAGTGGAGCGGCCCGGTCCAGGCAAGCCGGAAATCGGGGCGTAATACCCACGCGCGACAGTGCAGAACTGGCGCCTGTCTCTCGGGAGCCCAAGCGGCATCACGCCACTGGGCTTGATCGAACGGATCGCTGGAGGCGTCCGCCGTGTACTCGCCCCAGTCGTATTCGACGTACAAGCGGTTCAGACGGACCAGGCGCTGCTCCAACGCGGCGGTGACACTCTCGACGGAGTCCTCTTGCAAGGCCACGAGCAGCGCCAGCAGTGCTGTGGATGCGAGCATGGCGTTTCACGGATTCGGCGGAATCTGATCCGGCTCGTACTTCGGCTGCGGACAGGGCGTTTCGGGGCTGTCATTCCCCGTGCAGACCAACCTGTGGAGCGAATCACTCCAGAGGCAATAGTCTGATCACTGTCGTGGGTCGGGCCACCACCTCGGGCCCGCCCACAGGACAGCCTCGCTTTGCCCAGGGATCGACTTGCACACCGCGTGTCCATCGGCAAAAAGAATGCCGTAGCGCTCGCCGTGTGGGCCCCAGTACGGCAGCCACAACGGCAGTTCCTCGCCGTCGTAAGGCCACGGGTAGTCATTCTCATCCGACAGATCGGCCGCTGCCGGGTCGGTCGCGTTTGCGAAGCGGCCGCTCAACAGGTTGTACTGGACGTCGTAACAGAGAACCAAGCGGCCGGTGTGCGACCACTTGCTGCGCGACGCGATGTGGACCGGCCCGTCAGGCTCGACCTCGCGATGATCCAGTCCCAAGGCGCGCGCATTGCCGACGTAGCTGGTCGCTTGCTGTGGACAGTTCCACACAGTGCCGAGGCCGCCTGGGGTTTCCGCCCAGCGTCCCACCGTGATATCCCAACCGATCTGCTTGCCGCGCTCCCAGTGGAAATCCGCCCGAAGCATGACCGGTGCGAGCACGGAAGCCGACCGAAGTGCGCCTGTGCTGCGTTACTGGTTCAGCCCCTTGGCGGCGCCGCTCTTGAGGTAGCCGAAGCGCGGATTGGGGTTCTCCCAGCTCCCGGCACTGACGATGCGGCCGTCGGTCAGCTCGTAGTAGACCTTCCACGCGGTGAGCGGGGTGGGGTTCTTCTGGAAGGCGCGCATCGTGCCGCTGCCGTCGGCGTGGGCGATGGCGCCCTTGCCGCGGTGGCGGTCGGCGATCTCATCGACGTTGCACCAGGCGCTGTCGAGAAACTCGGCCAGCCGGAAACGCTCGTCTTCTTCGACGATCATCCAGGGCGAGGCGTGGCCGGTCGCCTTGTTCCAGTCCTTCAGGTCGTTCCAGCTTGAGTCGAACGTCTCGGGGAAGCGCGTGCGGACGAGCAACTCGACCGGCGCTCCGGTCAGCATGACCGGCGCGGTGTAGCTGTAGGGTGGCTTCTCAAACGCTTGAGTACCCTTGTCAACGAGTTTCGTGAGCGCGTCCTCGGGGCATTTATAGACGCCGGGCTGCTCGCCAACGAATTTGAAGATCGTGCCGGACATGGGCACGTACTTCTTGACATTGGTGAGATTGGTCCAGCTATTGGTGTCGCTGCGCGTGCCGAGCCAGCACCAGGTGCGGGCCTGGCCGGTCCAGCCCTTGAAGGTGGTCGTGTCGTACCCGCTGCCCGGCAGATAGCCGCCCGACTCGACACTGTAGGCGATCCAGCCGAGACCGAGCTGGCGCATGTTGCTCATGCAGACGCTCTCGCGAGCCTGCTTCTTGGCGGCGTTGAGGGCCGGCAGAAGCAGCGCGATCAGCACGGCGATGATGGCGACGACGACGAGCAGTTCGATCAGCGTGAAGGCGCGTTTCATCGCGGCACTCCCGTACCCCTGGACGTTCGAGCTCCCAGTATCCTTCGGCCGCAAGATTCTAATGGCTTGCGTGCCCCTCGACAGCATGCAACTGGCGCGCCGCGGGTGATCGGGAGGCGGGCAGAAGCATGCGATTCCGAGGGCGCGGGGAGTGCAGCGGGAGCAGGCAGTACACGGAGTGCGGGCGAGGCCACGTGGTGCGTGGGAGTGCAGCCGAGGGCGGCTGCTCTACACGTGGTCTCTTATCGGACGTTATATGTGTCGGAAAGCAGCCGGCCGGTCGGGCCGAAAAGTCGGTAGCGTCGGCGGGCGGCTGCCGGCAGGAGAGGCGGACCATGAATTGCAGTAATTGCGGCGCGGCGATGCGGTATCTGGAGAATCGGCGGCGGTTCGTGTGTGATTATTGCGCCTCCGTCTGCCGCACGGACGCCCTCAGCGACGGGATCCTCCCGATGGCCGCCGACGTGGAGCAAAGCTGCCCGGTGTGCGATGTCCGACTGGCGGCTGGGGTGATGGATGGGGTCGAAGTGCGGCATTGCGAGCGCTGCCATGGCGTGTTGACGTCGCATGACCGGTTCGCGGACATCGTGCGGCGGCGGCGGCAGGCGTTCGTCGGAGAGCGGCCGACGGCAGCGCCAATCGACCCACGAGAGTTGGAGCGCGAGGTGCGGTGCCCAAGCTGTCAGACGCGGATGGAGACGCATCCGTACTATGGTCCGGGCAACGTGGTGATCGACACTTGCGCGGGATGCGGCGTGGTCTGGCTGGATGGGGGTGAGCTGGGCTCGATTGAGCGAGCTGCCGGGAGCGTGTGGAGGAAGTAGGGGAGCCCCGACGCTGAACGGGTGCTCCCAATCGCTTCGTGCGTGAGTGCCGTTCCCAGCCGAGCCCCGAGTTGCGTTCCCAGCCGACTCCGAGTTGCGTTCCCGGCCGACTCCGCTTTGCGTTCCCAGCCGACTCCGCTTTGCGTTCCCAGCCGACTCCGCGTTGCGTTCCCGGCCGACTCCGAGTTGCGTTCCCGGCCGACTCCGAGTTGCGTTCCCGGCCGACTCCGCGTCGCGTTCCCAGCCGAGCCCCGACCGTAAGGGAGGGGTTCAACCGAAAGTTGCCATCGTTGAACTCACAATGTCGTTGCCCGCCGATCGGAGCTGACGCCGAACTTCGCCGAGTCCGTCGGCGTCTGTCGTTCGAACCCCTCCCTTACGGTCGGGGCTCGGCTGGGGGCGCCCGCTACGGTCGGGGCTCGGCTGGGGGCGCCCGCTACGGTCGGGGCTCGGCTGGGGGCGCCCGCTACGGTCGGGGCTCGGCTGGGGGCGCCCGCTACGGTCGGGGCTCGGCTGGGGGCGCCCACTACGGTCGGGGCTCGGCTGGGGGCGCCCGCTACGGTCGGGGCTCGGCTGGGGGCGCCCGCTACGGTCGGGGCTCGGCTGGGGGCGCCCACTACGGTCGGGGCTCGGCTGGGGGCGCCCGCTACGGTCGGGGCTCGGCTGGGGGCGCCCCACACGGGCGGGGGCGGCGGACAGTTCGCGGCGCGTCGGATAAGATGGTTTCATGGAGACGACGGGGCCGCCGGCCACGGTTGCGGATGTGGAACAGATTTACGCCGAGCTGGCTCGGCTGCGCGCCAATATTGAGAGCGTTTTTCTTGGCAAGCCGCAGACCGTCACGCAGGTGCTGATCGGGCTGATCGGACAGGGGCACCTGCTGATTGAAGACGTGCCGGGCGTCGGCAAGACGGTGCTGGCTCGCTCACTGGCGCGGAGCATCGACTGCTCATTCTCGCGCATCCAGATGACGCCCGACCTGCTGCCGAGCGACATCCTGGGTGTGTCGATCTACAACGAGAAGCAGGCGACGTTCGACTTCAAGCGCGGGCCGATCTTCTCCAACGTCATCCTGGCCGACGAAATCAACCGGACGACGCCGCGGACGCAATCGGCGTTGCTGGAGGCGATGGCGGAGGGGCAGGTCAGCATCGACGGGCGGACGCTGCCGCTGGATCAGCCGTTCGTGGTGATCGCCACGCAAAATCCGTTTGAATTCGAGGGGACCTATTATCTGCCGGAGAATCAGCTCGACCGCTTCATGCTGCGGGTGGAGGTGGGCTATCCCGATCCGGCCAGCGAGCTGCGCATCCTGCGCGAGCGGCCGGCGCAGACGGCGCTGGAACAGCTTGAGCCGGCGATGACGGCCGGCGACGTGGTGCGCGTGCAGCACTACGTGCGCGAGGTGCGCGTGGACGAATCGGTGCTGGCGTATCTCATGGAGATCGTCCGCGCGACGCGCTCGCATGAGCACGTCGAGGTCGGCGTCTCGACGCGCGGCGCGCAGCACCTGCTGCGGGCGGCGCAGGCCGCGGCGGTCCTGGACGGGCGTGACTACGTCGTGCCCGACGATCTGAAGCAACTGGCACTGCCGGTCTGCGCGCACCGGCTGGTGAGCCGCAGCTTTCTTTCCGACGGACAAATCTCCAGCGGGCGCGAGGTGATCTCCGAGCTGCTGGAGCGGAATCCGGCGCCCGACTGACGGTCGTCGCGGCAAACGCGGGAGGTTCAGCCACGATGCTACATCCGCGGCCCACCATCACGGCTCGGCTCGGACCGCCGCGCGGCGGCGTCGGGCGGGCGGCGTCTTCGCTGACCGCGGGCGGGGCGATGTTCATCGGGGCGTCGCTGGTGATCGGGCTGGCGGCGATCAACGCCAGCATCAACCTGCTGTTTCTGCTGTTTGGGATGCTGATCGGCGTGATGCTGGTGAGCGGAAGGTTGGCACGCCGCTGCCTGCGGCGCGCCACCGTGACGCGCGAAGCGCCGGACGCGGTCGTCGCGGGGCGGCCGTTCACGGTGCGCTACCGCGTGAGCAATGCGCGGCCGCGCGGCGCGGCGCACTCGCTGCGCATCCGCGAGCGGGTGCGCTGTGGCGCGGAAGTGCTCCAGCTCGAGGGTTACCTGGCGGTCGTCCCGGCCGGCGCGGTCGAGTGTCTCGACGTGCAGGTCGTGCCGCCCGGGCGCGGCGTGCTGCAATTCGATCGCGTGCGGCTCTCGACGCGTTTCCCGTTCGGCCTCTTCGCGCAGCGGCTCGACGTGGCGGCGGAACACGCGACCACGGTCTACCCTGCGCTGCTGCATCTTCGCCGGCAACTGGCGCGGGCCCCGGACCATCGCATGCGGCAAGCGACGGCCTCGCGCGAGCACGTCCGCGGCGGCGACGAGTTTTACGGGCTGCGCGAGTACCGCAACGGCGACAATCTGCGCTGGATTCACTGGCGGCGCAGCGCGCGGATGGGCAAGCTGCTGGTGCGCGAGATGGTTGATCCGCGGCCGAGCAGCATCATGGTCGTGCTCGATCCGGGGAGGGCCGCCGCGACCCCGATCGACCGCGAACGAGCCATCAGCGCCGCCGGCACGATCATTTGCCACGCGCTGGAGGAGGGATTTCGCGCCGGTCTGGTGGTTCTGACGCGCTCGCCGGTGGTGATTCCGCCGACGGCCGGCCGCGGCTTGAGGGCGAAGTTTCTGTCCAAGCTGGCGGCGATCGAGATGGCCTCGCCGGCGGACGTGGCGGCGTCGCTGGCGGAACAGCGCTGGCCGGCGCACTGGCGCTGCCGGTGTGTGCTGGTCGGGCCGGTCTCAGACGAATCGCTCTGGCAGACGGCCAACGTCCTGCGCGGGCGCAGCGCCGGGCTGGACGTCGTGACGGCAGCCGACAGCGAGTTTGCCAACTGGTTTCAGACGCGCGGCGCCGGCGAGCCGCGCGTGGCCGCGGGCGCGGGAGACGACGATTGAGCCAGACGCCGGCCGCGACAAACGGCGAATCCGCGGCGGTACCGGCCGACCCGCCGTCGTATCGGCTCGGGCTGGTGGGCATGAGTCTGTGCGGGGCGCTGTCGGTTGGGTCGTCCGAATTCTCGATTGCGCCGCTGAAAGTGGGGATTCTGATCGGCCTGACGCTGGTGGTGGGGGTGGCGGTGCTCGTTCGGCACCGGACGGCGCGCGGACTGATCGGCCGCGTGATCGCGTCGTTGGCGGCGGCGGCGGCGCTGATGGCGACGGCCTACGAGATTCAGGGCTGGAACATTCCGGCGGTGCTGGCGCTGTCGCACTTCTTCAACGTGATCGTCATCATCAAGCTGCTCGATCAGCGCACGGCACGGGACGACGCCGAGCTGCTGGTCGCCTCGCTCTTCATGCTCGTGGTCGGGGGGATCGTCAGCGGTCACCTGACCTACGGGGCGTACCTGGTCGGCTATCTCATCCTCGGCGTGCACACCATCACGCTGCTGCACATCAAGCACGAGCGCGAGCGCATCGGGCACCTGAGCGGCCGCAGTTTGGCGGGCGGGCGTGTCTTCGCCGCCAGCGTGGACCGGCTTCAACACGCGCCCGGCGGCGTCATGCTGCCGACGTTGACGCTCGGGCTGGTCACCGCGGTGTCGGTGTTCCTGCTCTGCCCGCGGCTGAGCACGGGCATTTTCGGCCACTCGGCGACGCCACTGAGTCTTTCCGTGACCGGATTCGCCGAGCGCGTGCGTTTCGGCGACATCAGCGAAATCAAGAAAAGCCAGCGGCCGGTGATGCGCGTCGAGCTGTTGATCAATGGCGAATCGGTCGGCTCGCCGGGGCTTCAGCTTTATTACCGCGGGACGACGCTCGACCTGTACGACGGGCGCGAGTGGTACGCGTCGCGGCCATCGTCGTTTCAGCCGGCGCGGCCGCGTGGTCCCATGATCGCGGGTTTCCGGCCCGGGCCGGCTGACAACCTGCTCGAGCAGCGGATCACGCTGAGTGCGTCAGCGACGAATCACCTGTTCGCTGTGTACGTTCCATATGACGTCGATCTGCCGGGCGATATGAACTTGCTGTATCGCCCGGGGGATCGGGCGCTGCTGCTGCCGGACCGTCCGCGCGATGGCATTACCTATTCGGTGCGCAGCGTGACGCGCTCGACGCCGCGGCTCGCGGCGCGCCTGAGCGAGGACGCGAGGTCGGCGGGGCGCGGTCCGCGCAACGTGCCGTGGCGCGGCATCCGTGCCCCGGCGCCGATTCCGCCGATCGATCAGGTCGTCTCCGCGCGCGTGCAGCAGTACGTGCGCGACCTGCTGTCCGACTCGCCGCCGGCCACTGACGCGCCGGGCCGCCGGGCCGTCGCCGAGCGGATCTGCAACCACCTGCTGTCCGACCGCTTCTCGTACTCGCTGGACCGTTCGGACGTGGATCGCCGGGCCGAATCGACCGAGGACTTTCTGTTCCGCCGCCGTCGCGGGCACTGCGAGTACTTCGCCTCCGCGATGGCGGTGATGTGTCAGTTGGCCGGGCTGCAAGCGCGGGTCGTCAACGGCTATCGCGGGGGCGAATGGAACGCGGCGGGCGGGTACTACATCGTCGCGTCGCAGGACGCGCACAGTTGGGTGGAAGTCGAGCTGGACGACGGCGATTGGGCCCTGTTTGACCCGACGCCCGGCAGCGTCAACGTGAACCGGGCCGACGACTCGCTGCTCAGCACGGTGATGAGTATTTTCGGCCACCTGCAAGTGCTCTGGGCCGACGTCGTCGTCTCGTACAGCGCCGCGAGCCGGGAAAACCTGATCGCCAATTTCCGCGACTGGCTCGCCGGCCTGGGCAAGCAGGGCAGCCTCGGGCGCGAAATCGTGTACGCCGCCCGCGAGCTGCTGCTCGGGCCCGAGGGCCTGGCGCTGCGCTACCGGCTGATGTACTGGGCGACCATCGCGCTGTGCCTCTTCGCCGCTTTCATGGCCATGAGGCTCGCGTCACGCCCGCTCCGCAGATTGTGGCGGCGCGTGAAACGCATCGGCGGCCAGCCCAGACGCCGGCCGGCGGCCGAGCTGTTCTACCTGCGCACGCTCGAGACGCTGGCCGAATTGGGGCATCGCAAGGAGGCGTCGGCAACGCCGTTGGAATTCACCAGCCGGCTCGCGGAGCGCGAAGAGCGCTTTGCCGAGTTGCCGCTCCTGGCCCGAGAGTACTACCGCGTGCATTTCGGGGCACGGCCGCTCTCGCGCGAGCAGCGCCGCCGGATCGATCGCATCCTGGCTCGGCTTTCAGCGCCGCCGCCGGCCGGCTGACGCACCGCGGCTCAGCACGCTCCGGCCAGAATCGCATCGAGTAGCTGCGCGACGCCGTGCTCGTCGTTCGTGCCGGTCAGCCTGCCGGCGGCGGCCTTGACGGCGGGCTGCGCGTTGCCCATCGCGATGCCCACGCCGGCGTGCGTGATCATCGGTATGTCGTTCATGTCGTCGCCGACGGCCGCCGTGCGGCGCGGGTCGATGTTCCAGCGGCGACAGAGCTTGAGCACACCGGACCACTTGTTGACGGCGGGCGCGAAGCACTCGATCACGGTGAGCGAGTAGACCGGCGCGCGGATGACGTTGAAGGCGACTTGGCCGCGATGCTTGGCGGCGAAATCGAGCGCCATCGTTTCCAGCGCGTCAATCTCATCGATGATCGAGATGCGCGCCGGAGGCGTCAGCCCGTTGGAGGGCCACGGACGGGCGTCGACGCGGCATGGCGCCATCTGGAGCCAGCGGTCGTACGCCGCGTGCCGCCGCGGGCCATCGAACACGTAGCCGTCGCGACCCTCGCGGTCGCGGTCGTTCAGCCACAGGACGGCGTAGCCGCGGGCCTGAAACCAGTCGGTGGCGCGCTGCGCGGTATCGAGCGTCATCGGCTCGTACTCGATCGTGCGGTCGGCCGCGAGGTCGGTCACGATGGCACCGGAGACGGTGACGGATGCGTCGAGATCGAGTCCGATCTCGGACATCACGGCGCGCGTTTCGGGCAGGCTGCGGCCCGTGCACAGCACGATGCGGATACCGGCCTGGTGCGCGCGGTGCAGCGCCGCGCGGTTCTCGGGCGAGACGACGTGCCGCGTGTTCAGCAGCGTGCCGTCCAGGTCGATCGCAACCAGCGAGCGAAGCAGCGAGTCGGTCCTGCGGATCATCCCGGCTCCGGCGACGCCCCGGCGCTCGCCGCGGCAGAAACGAGCCAGTTGGCCCGGGGGAGCTCGTAGAATTGCAGCGTCAGATTGTGAAATCGATCCGTCAGGCCGAGGAGCCGCATACCCAGCCGCAGCGCCACGCGGCTGGAGCGCACGTTGTCGGGATCGACGATGGCGTAAATGCTGTCCAGTCCGAGGGTCGTAAAGCCGTGTCGCAGCGCCGCGCCGCCCGCCTCGGTCGCGTAGCCGCAGCCCCAGACGCGCCGCGCGAGATGCCACCCGACCTCGACGCGCGGATCGTCGGGCAGCGGCTTGAGAAGCACGAGGCCGACCATCTCGCCGCTGGATTTCTCCAGGATCGGCCAGGAGCCCATTCCCGGCGGCTGCTTGCGGTTGCGCTCCTGGATCGCCGCGATCCGCTGCCGCATCTCATCGACGGTCTGAACGAACGCCTGTGGGATGAAGTGCACGACCTCGCGGTCATTGTAGATCAGAAACGCCGCCTCCGCGTCGTCCTCACGCCACGGCCGCGCCAGCAGTCGCGGCGAATCGAACACCTGTTCGGCTCCGCATGATTCGATCATCTGCGGCGACAGCTCCTTTTCCGCGGCGAGGCGTTTCGGCTTGACCCCCAGCGCCGGCCGGTCAGAATAGTAGCTTGGGCTGTCTGTTGCAAATCGTGCCTGGTGAGAGACGCGTTTCATGACCGAGTTTGATCTGCGAAGCTACGGAATCCAGGTGCCGCGCGTCTGCCGCAATTTTCCGCCGTCGAAGCTCTACACCGAGGCGATCCATCACGAGCGCGGCAGCCGCATTTCGGACCGCGGAGCGCTGATCGCGTATTCCGGGGCGAAGACCGGCCGTTCGCCGAAGGACAAGCGCATCGTCTCCGACGCCCGCTCCAAGGACGACATCTGGTGGGGCGCGGTCAATGTGCCGATCGAGCCGGCGGCGTTCGCCGCCAACCGCGAGCTAGCGGTCAATTTTCTAAACACGCGCGACATGCTCTACTGCGTCGACGGGTTTGCGGGCTGGGATCCGGCGCATCGTCTCAAGATCCGCGTGATCTGCGCGCGGCCGTACCACGCACTCTTCATCTACCAGATGCTCATCCGCCCCAGCCCCGCCGAGCTGGCCGCGTTCGGCAAGCCCGACTACGTGATCTACAACGCCGGAGAGTTTCCGGCGAACCGGCACGTGCCGGGCATTACTTCGAGCACCAGCGTCTCGCTGAGCTTCGAAGAAGGCGAGATGGTGATCCTGGGAACGGAATACGCCGGCGAGATGAAGAAGGGCGTCTTCACGATCATGAACTACCTGATGCCGAAGCGCGGCGTGCTGAGCATGCACTGCTCGGCGACGGCGGAGCGGCACGACGGGTCGTCGACGCTGCTGTTCGGTCTTTCGGGCACCGGCAAGACGACGCTCTCGGCAGATCCGAAGCGACTGCTGGTCGGCGACGACGAGCACTGCTGGACCGAGTCGGGCGTCTTCAACATCGAGGGCGGCTGCTACGCGAAAGCGATCAACCTGAGCGAAGAGTCGGAGCCCGATATCTTTCGCGCCCTGCGCTTCGGCGCCGTGCTCGAAAACGTCGAGGTGAACGACGTTGACCACAGCGTCGTGTTCAGCAGCTCGCGCATTACCGAGAACACGCGCGGCGCCTACCCGATCGAGTACATCCCCAACGCAAAGATTCCCTGCGTCGCCGGCCATCCGCGGCACATCATCTTCCTCACCTGTGACGCGTTTGGCGTCCTCCCGCCGGTCAGCCGTCTTTCGCCCGAGCACGCCATGTATCACTTCATCAGCGGGTACACCGCCAAGGTGGCCGGCACCGAAGTGGGTGTCACTGAGCCGCAGGCGACCTTCTCACCGTGCTTCGGCGGACCGTTCCTCGTTCTGCATCCGGCCCGTTACGCAGAAATGCTGGCCGAGCGGATGAAGAAGCACCAGGCGAAGGTGTGGCTGGTCAACACCGGCTGGAGCGGCGGCGGTTACGGCGTCGGCGCGCGGGTCAAGCTCTCGTACACCCGGGCCATCATCGACGCGATTCACGCTGGCTCGCTCGCGGGTGTGCGCACGGTGCGCGACGCGACTTTCGGCTTCGACACGATCGCCGAGTGCCCCAACGTGCCGGCGGACATCCTCACGCCGCGCAACGTCTGGAAGGACAAGAGCGGATACGATGCGGGCGCGCGGAAGCTGGCGGGGCTCTTCGTCGAGAATTTCAAGAAGTACGAGGTCGGCGCCAGCCCGGAAGTCCGGGCCGCCGGTCCGCGGGCGTAAGCTCCGGCGCAGGCAAACAACCTATCCAAACCGCAGTGGCAGCAACGCGCCGCCGAGCGCCGCGCCCAGCCGAGCGACGCGCCGCCGAGCGACGCGCCCAGCCGAGCGACGCGCCCAGCCGAGCCCCGAGCGTCAGCGAGGGGTTCGACCGGAGTGCGCCCCCGGGACTCGGCGATAAGGTCCCCACCCCAACCCGCAGCGGCAGCGACGGGCCGTCGAGCAGCGCCCCAAATCCCCGCAATCAAACCCGTCGCTCCTGCGTCTACCATGTTGACGGCCGAACCAGGCGCCGCCGGGCAGGCGGGCCGATCGGCGACAGCGTGACCAGGCCGCAGCGCGGGCGAGCGCCGCCCGGCGCGATCGGCGGGCGCGCCCCGCGTGGAATCAATGACGACGACGCCCGAGGAGCTCGACGACCTCGTGCAGCGAGGCTACCGCTTCGCGTACGCGCTGACGCACGATGCCGCGCGCGCCGAAGATCTGCTCCAGGACGCCTGGGTCAGCGTGTTATCGGCCCGCGGACCGTGGACGTGCGCGTATCTGCTCGCGGCGATTCGCAGCCGCTTCGTCGACCTGTCGCGGCGCCAGCGCGGCGCGCCGTTCGCGCCGCTGAATGCCGACGAGATTCAGGATCACTCGGATGATCATGGCAGCCCGCGCGATGCCGAGAGCGATCAGTTGGAGGGCGAATTCGCCGATTCGGACCAGCTCGCGGCCGCCTTGGGGTGGCTGCGCGTCGAAGAGCGGGCGGTGATCTACCTGTGGGCCGTCGAGGAGTTCACCGCACAGAAAATCGCCGAGTTCCTTGGCTGGCCGCGCGGCACCGTGCTGAGCCTGATGCATCGCGCGCGGCGACGGCTGCGCGACTGGGCCGCGCAGCGCAGTGGAGCCTGAGACTGACCATGCTGAAACGGCAGATTCAAGACTATTACCGGAGCCTGCGGCCGTCGCCCGCGACCGGCGAGCGGCTGCGAAAGTCCGCGTCTGCCGCATCGCCCGCGGACTTCGTCGCCGCACCGCCCGCGGACTTCGTCGCCGCATCGCCCGCGGACTTCGTCGCCGCACCGCCCGCGGAACCGGCCGCCGCGCTGCGGCCTGCCGCGGCGCAGCGGCGGCCCGGTTTCGGCTTGGCCCTGTTTGCGGCGGCGGCCGTCCTGGCGGTGTTCGCCATCGGCTACAGCACCGGCCGCCGCGGCACGCCACCCGCGGGCGGAGTGCCGCCGCCTGGCCCGGCGATCGCGCTGACCGACGGGCCGCCGCCCGCCTCGACGCGGCCGAGCCTCGAGCCGCGGCTGGTGCTCTTCAAGATGCACGCCGACTGGTGCCCGCGCAGTCCGAAAGTCGCGCCGATCTTTCAGGAACTGGGCGAGAAATTCGCCAACGAGCCGGTGCTCTTTGTGACATTCGACATCACCGACGCGCCGCGCCAGCGACAGGCCATGCTGCTCGCAAAATCGCTGGGAATCCTCGACCAGATCGGTGATCACCGCGGCGAGATGATCCGCATGGAGCCGGGGCTGATCCGCCTCGTCGATCGTCACGCCGCCGAGATCGTCTGCACGCTCCGCGAGCGCGGCGAACAGCCCGAGTTCGAAGCGGCCCTGGCTCACGTGCTGCCGCGCCAGCCGCGCGGCGAGCCGTAGCGCCGATTTGTGCTGCCTGAGCCGCCCTCGGCTGAGACCGTGTGGGTTGGCCGCCCTCGGCTGAGACCCGTCGCACAGCCGTGGGCGGCGGTGCTACACGTGCGACCCGTTCAGCGACTGTGCCTCAAGTGCAACCCACGTTCAGGAGCTCTCGAAATGTCCCATAGCCTCACCGTGCCGACCATCCGCTGCCTGGCAATCCTGCTCCACGCGTCCGCCGCACTGACCGCCTGCGCCCAGCTTCAGCTCTCGCGTGTCACTCCCACGCCGCGACTCACCAGCCAGATCTTCGGATATTCCGTCGCCACCGACGGCCCCAACGTCGTCGTCTCGGCGCCCTACGAGTCGGCCGGGGCGGCATACGTCTTCAGACGCTCGGCCGCCGGCGGCTGGGTCCAGACACAGCGCATCCTCCCGCCGCAGGCCGTCTCCGGCGACGCGTTCGCCCTGGGCGTAGCGCTCGACGGCAACTTCCTGCTGTGCGGCGCGCCCGGCCGGACGGTGGGGGGCGTGGACGATTGCGGCGCCGTGTTCGTGCTGAAACCCGTCAACGGCGTCTGGACCGTCGCCACGACGCTTTCCGCCGGCGATCCCGTCGCTTTCGGCCGCTTCGGCGAACAGCTCGGCTTTCGTGGCAGCGTCATGGTCACCGCCGCGTGGGAGTTCGGCGAGCCGGCGATGAACTCGTCCGACGCGCGCGTCGCGTACGTCTTCGAGCGCTCGAGCGGCACGTGGCAGCAGACCGCGCGGCTCGCCATGCCCGACGACTACAACGCCGGCTTTAACGGCAGCACGTCGGTCGCGACCGACGGCGTTCGCATCGTCGTCGCCGGCACCGAGGGCTGGCCCGTCGCCTCCGGCGTGGGCGCGGCATACGTGTACGAGAAGATCGCCGGCGCGTGGCAACTGTCGGCGACGCTGACACCGAGCGATCTGCCGGCCGCGGCCGAGTTCGGCAAATCGGTCGCCATCGCCGGCGGCCGTATTGCGATCGGCGCGTGGGAGGACACCATCGACGGCCGAGCCTCCGCCGGCTCGGTCTACGTGTACGAGCTTCTGGGCGGCACGTGGACGCAGGTGCACAAGCTGACGCATCCGTCGCCCGAAGTCGGCGACCGCTTCGGCACCGCCGTCGCCCTCGCGGGGCGCACGCTGGTGGTGGGCGCCTACACCGATGACACGGCGGCGGGCGCGGGCGCCGGAACGGCGCATGTTATTCATCTGCTCGACAGCGGCCCCAGCGCAGCGCTGCCGCTGGTCGGCGCCGATACTGAGGCCGGCGACCTGTTCGGCTGGTCGGTGGCGCTACGCGGCGATCGCGCCGTGGTGGGTGCCCCGTTCGAGACGATGAACCGCGGCGCGGGCTACATCTTCCGCGTCGCCTCGCCGCTCGGCGGACCCTGAGAGTGACGAAACAAGACGGGCACGAAGCCGCGAAACGGCGAAATGACGAACCGACGGAGCAACGAAGCCGCCTGTGGGCGCGGGATTCGGCTGGGGACAGCACGGCTCTGAGCTGAGGGCGCGCGACGTGAGGTGTGCGACGCGGGGGCGCGACTAGAAGTCGTCGTCGTCGTCGTCGACTTCGAGCTCGCTGTCGTCGTCATATTCTTCAAGTTCTTCGTCCAGGTCTTCCTCGACGTCGTCGTCCTCTTCCTCGAATTCTTCGTCGTCGTCGACTTCAGCGTCGTCTTCTTCCTCGTCGTCTCCCCGGGCGCAGCGCGGCTCGAGGTGAAAGGAGCTGCCGGGGTCGGAATCGAGCAGAACGTGAGCGAGGCGACGTCCCCAGTAGTCGGCGAGCAGCGACTCGATGCGCGATTCGAGCAACGCCACGCGAAGCACTTCGCAGCGTGCGTTCAGCGATTGGGCGGACATCTGTTGGCTCCTTGAGACAGAGAACACGCGGCGAAGCATAGTAGCGGGCGGCGAATCGTCAAGCGGGAAAACGGGGGACAGCGCGGAATTTTCGGCGTGATCGCAACTCCTTTGGCGGGCGCAAGTTCGGCGCGGGAGGCGTCCGATATTCGCGCGATGGTTTGTGCGGGGTGACGCGGTGGGAGTGGGCACTCGCTTGCGTTTCGTGCTCCGACGGCGCTTCGGGGTCGGGTGGGCGCTGGTTGCGCGAGGGGTTGGCGCACTTGCACGCGTTTCGTGCTCGGATGCTGCGTCGTGCTCAGTGGCGCTTCGCCTTGTCTGAAGGCGTAGAATGTTGCCACTCGGAGAAGGTGATGCGACTCAGGCGTGTTTCGTTCGGGCGGAAACCAGAACTCGTCGCCGCGCTGATTGCCGGATTGCTTGCGGCGGCGGCCGACGCTACGGCGTGGCCACGGAGGGCCGATGCTACTGGCGACGGAGGGGCGCAGGATGAGGCGGGCCGCCGCGTGGTCTGCCGGGTGACGGCGGATACGACGCTGGTGGCAACGCCGGCGGACCGCAACGTGAACGCCGGTAAGCTCGACCGGCTGCACGCGAGCGCGACGGAGCGCTACGCGCTGCTCAAGTTCGATTTGTCGCGGCTTGAGGGCTACGAAATTGTCTCGGCGGAGCTGCGTTTGCGGCGCGCGGATGAGCAGTTGGCGCGCGTCGGGCTGAGCACGGTGGCCGGCGACTGGGAGGAAGGGACGGGCCACGGCTGGACGCACGGGGCCAAGCCGGGGGAGGCGCATCCAAGCACGCTCGATGAAGCCGAGGGCGGGGCGACGTATTCCTATGCGGTGTTTCGCCGCGATCCGCAGAGGGCGCGGCCGTGGGCGTTTCCCGGCAGCGATTTTGCTGACGTGTCGTTTGGCGCCGGTGGGTCGCGCTGGGTGACGGCGGCGGCGCGGCTGGACGTGGCGAGCGGTGCGATCGTCATCGACGTGCCGCCGGAGCTGCTGACCGCGGTGACGCTGGGCGTACAGCCGGGCGGGCTGTGTGTGGCGGACGATTTTCATCGCGCCGGTCCGCGGCCGACGGTGCATGCGCGCGAGTCGCAATATCCACCGGTGCTGCTGGTGACCGTGCGGCCGCGCGGCGATCGGCCGGCCGAGCCGCCGAGGTCGCTGGCGATTCGGTCGGACGCGCTGGGGCTGGAGTGGCTGACGTTCGAGGCGCCGCGCGCCCTGGGGTTTGAGGCGTACCTGGCGACGGAGCCGGTGCGCTCGGCGCAGGACCTGGACGGGGCCGAGCAGTTGCCGACCTGGGCGATGCCGGCGCCCGGTGAAGGTGCGCGGCGGATTCTGCTGTCGCACCATCATCAGAGCCAGCATCGGCACGTTGCGGTGCGGACGTGCGAAGCGTCCGGGGTCTGGTCGGCGCCGGTCTCGATTGAGCTGCCGCCGCTGCCGAGCGTGAAGCTCTCGGTTGCGGCGCCGACGCTGGAGCGGCACGCGCTGCCGATTCGGATGGAGCGTCCGTTCACGTGCCAGGAAGACATTTCGATCAGCCGTGACGGACGCTACATGCGCGTCGAGCCCGAGTGCTGGTGGGACCCGCTTTCCGGTCCAGTTCGATTGCAGGCGGGGCGCAACGAGTTCGTGGCGTTTCAGGTCATTCTGGCGGGCGAAGCCGGGACGTACGCGTTGGAAACGTCGCCATGGGAGTCACCCGGGCTGGCGGAGCCGGCGCCGCAGATTCGGCTCTACCGGGCACACTATCCGCGGCTGCGGCTGGGTAATGAAAAGTATGTGCCCGAGATCGCCGTGCCAATCGCGGCGAGCGAACCGCTGAAACTGGCGCTGGAGATTGGGCCCGAGCAGGGCGACGCGGCCAAGGCGCCGCGGCCCGACGATACGGCGGCCTCGGAAGCTGCGCGAGCCGGACCGCCCGCGCCGCAGGCGTCGGCCTTTCACGCCCAGGCGATCCACGTGGAGTGTCGGGTGCCGCATCATGCGCCGCGCGGCGTCTGGCGGACGCGCGTGTCGGTGACGCGCGATGGAGCGAAGGTGCTCGACACGCCGGTGGAACTGGAGGTGGTCGACGCGGAGCTGTCCGACGCGCTGAGCTTCCAGGTGAGCCTGACGGTCGCCCCGTCGAACAATGCGGCGGCGCGTGAGGGTGGCGTGGCGGGGAGCATTGACTGGGAGTGGTTCTATGCGCTGCACCGGATGGCGCATGAGCATCGCGCTACGGCGGCGGTGCTGCCGTATTCGGCCCAGGGTGCTCCGTTGCCGGACTTCGCGCCGATCGTCGTGCAGTCGGCCAGCGGGCAGGAGCTGATCTGGGACGAGTGGGATCGGCGATTCGGGCGGCTGTTCGACGGCTCGCTGTTTCGCTCGCTGCCGCGCGAAGGCGTTCCGGTACAGCACTTCATACTGCCGCTGAATGAGAGCTGGCCGTCGGCGGCGGAATGGTCGAAGGCCGCGCCGCGGGCGGCGCTGGCCGAGCGGTACCACCCGCGGCCAACCTGGTTCGAGGGCGGGCGCGCCGCGAGTAATCCGCCGCTGCAATCATATCTGGCGTGGCCGCCGGCGTTGTCGAACGCGGCGGGCTATCAGCACGAGGCGTCGGCGTTGGTGCGCGCTTTCGCGGCGCACATTGCACAGCAGGGGTGGAAGGACACGCGCTTTCAGATTTTCCTGAATCCGCGGCTGCATTCGCGGCGCTCGCTGTCGTGGTTCCGCGTTCCCGACCCGGAGATTCGTGACGACATTCTGGGGCTGCGGGCGTTGCTGGCGCCGTTTCGCGCGGCGCTCGGTCCGGGGCGCGGCGCGGCGCTCGACGTGCGGGCGGATATGGCATGGGCAAACCTGCCGCGGGAGTCGCTCGACGGAATGCTGGATGTCTGCGGGTTGGGCGTCGGGTTGTTTGAGAAGAACGACCTGGTGGTGACGTCGGGAAACCGCTTCGGCGAGGTATGGTCGGACACGGGCGATGTGGCGCCGCAGCTTGGCTGGAACGCCGTGCTGCGCTGGGCGTGGTCGGCGCGGATGGCGGGCGCCAAGGGTCTGATCCTGTCGGATGCGTGGGGCGCGGGGCGCGACTGGGAGCTGGCGTCGGAGAATGCGATCCTGCTGCCCGCTGCGACGCCGGCGCAGGGAGCCGTGTTCGCATCGCTGCGGCTGAAGGCGCTGCGGCGCGCGCAACAGGACATGGAGTGGCTGGAGGCACGGATCGCGCGGAGCCGGGCGGCGGGGATCGCCGAAGGCTATGAGCTGGCGACCGTGGCGCGCGAGTTGATCACGCGTGCGAAAGCGCGTTTTCCGGAGCGGACGACGCTGCTGCCGCTGCTGAAGTGGGATCGCAATCTGGACACGGTGGCGCTGGAGGAGGTCCGGCGCGGATTGCGACAGCGATAGCGGAAACGACTCTCCAGCCGAAGCGGGAAAAGTCGCGGTCAACGCCCCAGAGAAGCCGGCGAAACGGAATCGCGCACCGCTGCCGGTTGCCGCTGGCGCTCATGTGCTGTGAAAACGACCGAAAACAATTGCCGTGCGCGGGTTTCCGGTGTAGACTTCATTATCGCTCCACCACACCCGCCGCGATGATCGTCTCATTCTTGGCGCAGCGCGGCGGTCTTCTGTGGCGGGTGTTGCTGCGGCGCGCGGAGATTCGGCGACGCTGGCGCGAGCGCCGATGTGCGCACAGACGGCCCGTCCGAGCCCCAAGCGCCAGCGCGCGGGCGTTCCTCGATACACGCGCTGCGGTTGCTGGCGTCTCTGGATGCGCCGATCTTCTCTGGGGAATACAGGGGTACACGGGCTGTGGCTATCGAACCGGGCGCGTCGGGAGCACTGGCTCTCGGACGCCGGCCCGGTTGTGGTGTTGCTTCGTGCGGCGCTGGCGCGGCCGCGCGAGACGTTCGCGCGTGTGAACGCAGCGGCATCGCCCCTCCACCGCACTCTACCCACGGAGGAATCGCAATGACACACAGACAGAAGTTGGGGATCATGCTGCTGGCGCTGGCGCTACTGCCGGGGGTGGTGCTGGGGGCGACGTTTGCCTGGACGGGCGGCGGCGCGGATGACGATTGGGATACGTGCAGCAACTGGACGGTCACGGGCATTCCGGCGTGCTACCCGAGCGCGAGTGGCGACGACGTGTCGATCGGCTACAACGCGAGCGGGTGGAGCGTCAATCTCATCAGTGAGCAGATTGACGATTTCACGATCGACTCGGATGTTGCATTCGACAGTGCGACGGGCAGCGATGTCACGCTGGTCGCGAGCACGGTCACCATCGCCGCCACGAATGGCGAGTCGATCGTGACGGTGACCAGCGACGCCAGCATCAAGGCGGAGGATTGAATGGACGGAGCGAATCGTCGAGCTCGATTGTCCATCCTGTGGCGGCAGTCACCGGCAGGATTCGGAATACTCGTGGCGCTGGCTTTCAGCGGAAGCGCGACGGCGCAGGTTCCGCCGGGGTACAAGGTCGTGGTGGTGACCGAGTCGCCGGAGTACGACAGCAGACCACGGATCAACAACCGCGGGCAGATCGTGTTCCTGCGGCGGTATGACATCAACGATCGCTACACGCAGGAGATCATGCTGTATGACGACGGGCAACTCATACGG
>JAJVHV010000042.1 GCA_022072445.1 Phycisphaerae bacterium
AAGTTCCACCGCGAGCCTCCTTGCTCTGTGCGTTCTTCCTTGAACAGAACACGCATGGTGCGGGAAGCTCGTCTTTGTTTACAGGGGACTGTCCAATTCCTCCAAAAAGTGCGAAAGTCGAACTAAGAAACCGCTCCCTGACGGTCGCGGCGCTGACCGGTGCGGGCGCTGGAACTGAGCCGCGCGCGTGAGCAAGCGGTTTCCTGGCCAAGCCGGAGTGCCAGCGGCGATCGAGGGATTTTCGCGCTGGGCTGAGAAACCGCTCCGTGACGGTCGCGGCGCTGAGGTGCGGGCGCTGGAACTGAGCCGCGCGCGTGAGCAAGCGGTTTCCTGGCCAAGCCGGAGTGCGAGCGGCGATCGATGGATTTTCGCGTTGGGCTAAGAAACCGCTCCGTGACGGTCGCGGCGCTGAGGTGCGGGCCCTGGAACTGAGCCGCGCGCGTGAGCAAGCGGTTTCCTGGCCAAGCCGGAGTGCCAGCGGCGATCGAGGGATTCTCGCGCGGGGCTAAGAAACCGCTCCCTGACGGTCGCGGCGCTGACCGGTGCGGGCGCTGGAACTGAGCCGCGCGCGTGAGCAAGCGGTTTCCTGGCCAAGCCGGAGTGCCAGCGGCGATCGAGGGATTTTCGCGCGGGGCTAAGAAACCGCTCCCTGCCGGTCGCGGCGCTGACCGGTGCGGGCGCTGGAACTGAGCCGCG
Source organism: Phycisphaerae bacterium (assembly GCA_022072445.1). Classification (GTDB taxonomy): domain Bacteria; phylum Planctomycetota; class Phycisphaerae; order UBA1845; family Fen-1342; genus JAJVHV01. Next base: position 697 of record JAJVHV010000042.1, read on the forward strand.
CGCGTGAGCAAGCGGTTTCCTGGCCAAGCCGGAGTGCGAGCGGCGATCGAGGGATTTTCGCGTTGGGCGAAGAAACCGCTCCCTGACGGTCGCGGCGCTGACCGGTGCGGGCGCTGGAACTGAGCCGCGCGCGTGAGCAAGCGGTTTCCTGGCCAAGCCGGAGTGCGAGCGGCGATCGATGGATTTTCGCGTTGGGCGAAGAAACCGCTCCCTGACGGTCGCGGCGCTGACCGGTGCGGGCCCTGGAACTGAGCCGCGCGCGTGAGCAAGCGGTTTCCTGGCCAAGCCGGAGTGCGAGCGGCGATCGATGGATTTTCGCGTTGGGCTAAGAAACCGCTCCCTGACGGTCGCGGCTCGGATACGCGGGTCGCGGCTCGGATCGCCCCGTCGCGGTTCGGATACGCGGGTCGCGGCTCGGACCTGGCCGGGCTGACGGTTAGCCCCCGCCGGGTAGCACCTTGTCGCTCGGCATGGTCATGTCGCGCGGGTTGAGCGCGGCGTTGAGCTGCGCCTCGGTCAGCTTGACTTTCCCGGCTTTGATCTGCTCGGTCACGAGCTGCCGCACGGTCTTGCCGGACTGGTGCGCTTCCTTGGCGATGGCGGCGGCGGCGTCGTAGCCGATCAGCGGCGCCAGGCTGGTGCACATCATCAGCGACTGCTCGATCAGCTCGGTGGTGCGCGCCAGGTTGACTTCCAGGCCGACGATGCATTTGTCGACGAAGACGTGCACCACGCTCGACAGAATGCGAATCGCCTCGAGCAGGTTGTGCGCCATGACCGGCATGCCGGTGTGCAGCTCGAAGTTGCCCAGCGTCGCCGCGACGTAGGTGATGGCGGCGTCGGCGCCGATGACCTGCGCGCAGACCTGCATGACGCTCTCACAGATGACCGGGTTCACCTTGCCGGGCATGATCGAGCTGCCGGGCTGCGTCGCGGGCAGGGCCAGCTCGCCGATGCCGCAGCGCGGCCCGCTGCCCAGCCAGCGGATGTCGTTGGCGATCTTGGTCAGGCTGACGGCGATGGTCTTGAGCACGCCGGCAGCGCCGACGATGGCGTCCTTGGCGGCCTGCGCCTCAAAGTGATTCTTCGCCTCGTGGAACGATTCCTTGGTCTCGTGATTCAGAATCTGGCAGACGCGGCGGGCGAATTCGGGGTGCGTGTTGATGCCGGTGCCGACGGCCGTCCCGCCGATGGGCAGCTCGCGCAGCACGGTGATCTTGTGCAGCAGGCGCCGGTCGGAATGCGCGATCTGCGAGGCGAAGCCGCTGAAAACCTGACCGAGGCGGATGGGTGTCGCGTCCATCAGGTGCGTTCGGCCGATCTTGACGACGTCGTCCCAGGCGCGCGCCTTGGCCTCCAGCGCCTGGTGCAGCTTGTGCAGCGCGGGCATCAAGTCGTTATGCATGGCGTCGACCGCGGCGACGTGAATCGCGGTCGGGATGACGTCGTTGGACGACTGACCCATGTTGACGTGGTCGTTGGGGTGGATCTTCGTTCCGCCGTTGCCGATCTGCGCGGCGCGGTGCGCGATCACCTCGTTGGCGTTCATGTTGGTGCTGGTGCCCGAGCCGGTCTGGAAGATGTCGAGCACGAAGTGCTCGTCGAGCTTGCCGTCGATGACCTCGCGGCACGCCTTCTGAATCAGCGCCGCGGCCGACTTCTCCAGTTTGCCCAGCGAGGCGTTCGCCTCGGCGGCGGCGAACTTGATCAACCCCAGGGCGCGGATGAACCGCCGCCCGAAGCGATAACCGCTGACGGGGAAATTCAGCACGGCCCGCTGCGTACTGGCACCCCACAGCGCCGAAGCCGGCACCTTCATTTCCCCCATCGAGTCCTTTTCAATCCGCGTCTCGTTCATGCTGACTCCTCCACGTCACGGAACCGGCGGGCGGCCAACCGCGCGGGACGCCGCCGACGGGTGTCTTGTTGTCTGCCACGCCTTCACGACGCGCAATCTACACCCTTCGCGCGACGCCGACCACCCCGGTGCCCACGCGCGCCCACGCCCCGCAGCGTAGTCCCCCGTGGCCGCGCCTTGGGCGGGCTGTCAGCCTCTCTGGGCGGACAGGAAGTTCGCCCCACCCACTGGAAGCCCGCCCCACTCTGCGTCAGGTTCGGAGCACGTCGCTAGCGCTTCTGAAGCAGGCGATTGGTCAAAGTGGTGAGGGCGCGATCGGTCTCGCGGTCCTGGCGGCGCAAGGACTCGATCGCGTTCTCAGCGTGCAGAACCGTCGAGTGATCCCGCCCACCGAAATGCCCGCCGATCTCCTCCAGGCTCAGGCCGGTCAGGCGCCGCGCCAGGTACATGCCGATCTGCCGCGGCTGGGCGACCGAGCGCGTCCGCTTGCGCCCGAGCATCTCGCCCAGACGCACGCCGTAGTAGCTCGAGACCGTCTCGATGATGTCGCGGATGGGCAGGCGGCGGCGCTGCCCGTCGGATTCGTCGAGCATTTCGACGACGGCTTCGCGCGTCAACTCCTGGCCGGAGAGCTGCGCCTGCGACACCGCGCGGATCAGGGCGCCTTCCAGCAGGCGGATGTTGCTGGCGACCCGCTCGGCGATCAGGTCGAGAATCTCGTCGGCCACGACGTAGCCGCGCAGGCGGGCCTTCTTTTGCAGGATGGCGCGGCGCGTCTCCAGGTCGGGAAAATCGATGTGTGTCACCAGGCCCCAGTTGAAGCGGCTCACCAGCCGGTCTTCCAGCGTGGGAATCTGCCGCGGGGAGACGTCGGCCGACAGCATGATCTGCTTGCGGGCCTGATGCAGCACGTTGAACGTGTGGAAGAACTCCTCCTGGCTCGTCTCGCGCTCGACGAGAAACTGCACGTCGTCGATCGCCAGCACGTCGGCCTGCCGGTGGCGGTCGCGAAACTGCTGCACGCGGCCGGATTCGATCCCGTTGATGAACTCGTTGACGAACGTCTCGCAGGAGAGATAGACCACGGCAAAGTGCGGCCGGGCGCGCATGATCTCGGCACACGTCGCCTGCAACAGGTGCGACTTGCCCACGCCCGACGGCCCGTAAATGAACAGCGGGTTATACGCCGCGCCCGGCTCGTTCGAGACGGCCCGGCAGGCGGCGTGCGCCAGGCGGTTGGACGGGCCGACGACGAATTCGTCGAAAACGTAGTCGGCGTCGAGCGAACGCGGCCGTTCGGCCGGAGCGATTTCGCGCGGCGCCTCGAGCGGCTGCGACGACGTCTCGAAGCGCACTGTTACCAGATGTCCGGTCAGCTCGCCCGCGATCTCGGCGAACGACCCGGCGCAGCGCTCCTGAAGGTAGTGCGTCCGCCCGCGGTCGGCGCAGCGAACGACCAGCACGCCGGCGTCGAGTTCGCCCGGAACCAGATCGTCCATCCACGACCGGTAGAGGTCGGGAAAGCGCGACCGAATCCGGCCGCAGAACGACCCCCAGAATTCCGCCCGCTCGGGAAGCACGTCAATCAGGTCGCAGTAGAGCCGGGACCGTCGGGACGTGCAGGTACGGATGACGCGAATTCCTTCGGATCATTCCTCCTCCTCGCCGATCGACCACCCGGCAACGTCGGCACTGTCGTCAAAAAGCTCGCGCAGCAGCGACGTGGCGTAGCAACCTCGTGGCAATCCGAACTCAAGATCAAGATAGTTCCCGCGCTCATCGGCGCCAAGCATAATCTGCGCGTCCATCGGCCGGAAACGCAGCGCACGCCGCGCACCCTTGATCCGCAGCGAACCGGCGCGAAACGCGTCGGCCGGCAGACCCTCGGCTGCCAGCAACGCCGCCTCTGTCTCGCCCGGCGCGCCACTCGGCTGACTCATCCGATAGCCGTACAGCGGCCCGCTTGGGCTGATCTCGAACGCGTCGGCCCGCGGCTGCTCGACCGCCGCGTCTTCCACCAGAAACACCGCGTCGCTGCGATGCACCCAAGCCAGGTCGCCGAGCTTCAGCCGCCCCAGCCCGTCGCTCATGCGCTGCGCCACGACGGCGTTGAAGAGGTGCGACTGGTACGCCGACACGTAGAACTCGCGATACGCCGGCTCGATCGAGAACAGCGCCCGGCGGCGGCTGCCCTTGGTCTTGGCCATGGTCTTCAACGCGCGGCGCTCGTTCCGAAACATCCACGGCCACAATTCGGCCGCCTCGTGATAGCGCTGCTCCTCGTACAGCCGCCGCGCCGCCAGCACGTCGCCGTAGTCGCGCTTCGACGGCCGGCCCAGAAGCTGGTCGACCGCGTCGTCGAAATCGCCGCGCAAAATAGCCCGGCCCACCATCCACGTGTCGCCGCGGTCGCCGAAGCGCTGCGCGCCGAAGTAGTTCGGCACGCCCTCGGCCGCCAGGCGCCGCAACGCGTCCTGAAGCTCGGCGAGCCGCTCCGTGTCGGTCTGCCGGACGCGGATGCGAAAGCGGTTTTCGCGCAGGTGCCCGTGCCGCAGCTTGTTGGCGTGCCGCGTCACGTCGAGCACCTTCAGCCGCGGCAGGTCGATGGCCGCGACGGCCGACGGCTCGACGTGCTCGACCGAGAACCACTGCCGCGTCACGGCCCGCGCGTCCTTGAGACCCGCGTAGCCCACGTCGCGCATCCGCACGTTCAGCGCCCGCGCGATGTCCGCCGCCGCCTGCATCGTCGTCAGGCCGGTCTTCTCGACTTGAAAGTACGTGTGCGACCCCGCACCGCTGAACGCGTACAGCGGCACCTCGTCGACGACGAAGTCAACGTAGTCCTGCTTGATGACGCCCGGCGGCCGGCGAAAGTCCGAAAGTAGACGCGGCAGCTCTCCCATCGCCTGCGATTTCCCTTACTTCGCGCCCACCGGTGCGCCGCGTCCGGCAAATCTGGGAGCGTTCTTGTCGCCCTTGTACGCCGAGAGCACGACCGGCGCGCGGGCCAGCTCCGACCGCAGGAACTTTGCGGCGGCCGGCAGGGCCGTTTCCGCCGGCGCGAGCGAGGTCTGCCACATCCGCGGCCACTCGACGCTCAGCCAGCCGTCGAACGCGATGCCCCGCAGCAACTCGATCATGCGGCTCACCTCCGCCTGGCCCTTGCCGACCTCGACGTACGAGTCGATCAGGCGGTCGTCGCGGAAGGTCGCGTCGCTGACGCGCACCATGGCGAGCTTGCGGCCCAGGCGCGGCACGGTCAGCGACGGCCGCTCGCCCACGACGCACGCGTTCACCTGGTTCAGGCACACCTGCACCGACGGCAGCCGGACCGCATCATGAACCATCCACAGCACGCGCGACGACGCCAGGTCGCCGATGTTTTCGAGCACCAGCGTCACCTGCCGCTCCGCGGCTTCCACCGCAATCTCGCGCAGGGCGGCGATCATCCGCTCGACGGCCCGCGCCCGGCTGGCCCGCGGGCTCAGCACGTCGCCCGCGATCACGACGTAGGGCCCGCCCAGACGATGCGCCAGCGATATGTAACTCCGCAGCTTTTGCGCCTTGGCCGCCAGGCTCCGCGGATCGGCGTCGCACAAGGCCAGCGACGAGTGCAGCGCCACCAGCGTCAAGCCGGCGGCCGACAGCTTGCTCCGGATGCCCTCGGCGTCCGCCAGGCTGGGCGCTTCGGTCAGGTCGAAGCGCCCGTCCAGGAACTTCAGCTCGACGCCGTCGTAGCCCCACGCCTTGGCTCTGGTCAGAAGCGCGTCACGCGGCAATTCCGAGCAGGCGACGTTGCTGAACGCGATCTTCATGCTCACAAGCTCGACCCTCAATCCCACCACGGCGCACTGCGCCGCGGCGGCGAATCACTCGGCAGCGGCACACCACTCGGCGCCTCCGCCGCGGACGCTGCGAACGACGACGCACGCCGGTGCGGCGGCGCGCATGGAACACGGTATTAGAAAGCCCGCCACCCGGTGGCGTCAAACTGCGGTCTTGCACTTGGTCGCATGCTCTCGCCGGCAGGCGTGAGCATGCGGATAGCGTGGGCCTCAACCCACGCCGAGCCACCGCGAGATCGCGTGGCCCGTCCGCGCAGTTCGAAACCCAAGACGCCCACCGCCGCCCGCTCTCATCGCAGCTCGCTCAAGCGCAGATCATGTCGAATGAGCGGCTTACCCTCGACCGACCGAATCTCAAGCGTGAGAGCTGCATCGGCCGTCGTCCAGTCGATACTGATCAGCCCGTAATTCGGCTCAAAATACACCGCCCCGATCCGGTGAGGGTTTACCTCGTTCTGCCAGCCGCGATTCTGATTCAGCGCGCTGGAGGTCAGATCGTAGATCGGGTACGGCGGCTCGTCGTCCGCGCCCGCGGGCCGCGCCGCCGGTCGATGGCACGAGAGTTCGGCCGAGTGCCGATCGCCGCTGATGACGATCACGCCTTTCGCCCCGCGCGCCCGAATCAGCCCATACAGCCGCGCCCACTCGCGCGGGAAGTTCATCCACTTCTCATACTGCTGCTCGCCGGCAACAAGCTGAATGCTCGACGCGACGATCCGCACGTCGGCGTCGGTTCGCAATTGCTCGTCCAGCCAGCGCCACTGCGCCTCGCCCAGGATCGTCGCCGCGGGATCGTCATCCGCCGCGTACGGCCCCGGCCGGCCGCTGCCCGCCGGCGCCGGATCGCCGCGTTTCAGCGGGCTGCGGAAATAGCGCGTGTCCAGCAGAATGATCTGCACGCGCCGCCCCGCCGGCCCGACCGCCACCGCGTCGTAGACGCCCTCGCGCGTCCGCCGCGGCGACGTCGGCGCCACCCGCAGAAAATCGAGGAACGCCTGCTGCGACTCCGCCCGCATCGCGAAATCGGCGCCCGCGTCGTTCTTCCCGTAGTCATGGTCGTCCCACGTCGCCAGCAATGGGCAGCTCTCCGTCAGGCGGCGGAATCCCTCGACCGCCTCCAACTGCGCGTATTTCGCACGCAGCACGTTCATGTCGTCGCTGTCGCCGTAGATGTTGTCGCCGATCATCAGGAACAGTTCCGGCCGATCGTGCCCGATGGCGTCCCAGATCGGCTGCGGGCGATCCTGGCGCGCGCACGAGCCGAATGCGACCCGGCTGAGCGTCGCGTCGGGCGACAGCGCGGCCCGCGGCGAGGGCGGCGGGACCGTCTGCGGCGGCGGCGCTGACTGCCAGCTCCGCGCCGGCAGCACGAAAAACGCTGCGACGGCGATGCATCCACCGGCCCAATTGTTGATCGATCTTTTCTTCACTTGCAGGTCTCTCCTCTGATGGCCGGCGTCAGCCCGCTCCCGGCGCGCCGCGGTTGGCGGTCGCCGCCCTCGCCGCATAGTATCTCCGATCATGCAGCCTCGGTCCCCGCGTCTGATCTTCGTCCGGCCGGAGCCATCATGCCGCACGTCCGCGTTCTGATCCTCCGCGCCGCCGGGGTCAACTGCGACCTCGAGACCGAGCACGCCTGGCGACTCGCCGGCGCGCTGCCCACCCGCATGCACATCCGCCAGATCATCGAAAACACCGACACCCTCGCCGATTTCCAGATACTCACGATCCCCGGCGGCTTTTCCTATGGCGACGACGTCGGCGCCGGCTCGATCCTCGCGGCTCAATTCTCGCGGCACCTGCGCGACGCCGCGTTGCGGCTGGTCGACGCCGGCGGCCTGATCCTCGGCGTGTGCAACGGATTTCAGGTGCTCGTGAAGGCCCGGCTCCTGCCAACCCCGTCCGACGATGGTTCGCCGCGCCAGTGCACGATTACGTTCAACGAGCCGGCCGGCTTCCAGGACCGCTGGGTCGCACTGCGGGCCGACGCCGAGCGCTGCCCGTTTCTGGAGCCCGGCCAGACGTACGAAATGCCGATCGGCCACGGCGAGGGGCGAATCTGCTTTTCCAGCGACGCGGCCGCCGATGAGGCGCTTCGCGCCGGTCATGGGGCGCTGCGCTACGTCAGCGCCGAGGCGACGATCGGGGCCGGGCTTCCGGCCAATCCCAACGGCAGTGCGCGCGACCTGGCCGGCCTGTGCGATGGCAGCGGGCGGATTCTCGGCCTCATGCCACACCCCGAGCGCGCCGTCGAGTGGACGCAGCATCCGCGCTGGACGTCGCTGCCGCGGCGCGACGTCGGCGACGGCCTCGCGGTCTTCCGCAACGCGGTCCGCGCGCTGCGATAGCAGCGTAGAGAATCGTGGAGAGTCGTGGGGAGCAGCCGCCCCCAGCCGTGGAGAGCAGCCGCCCCCGGCTGCACTCCCTGACCGATGTCCGGTTCGCGCCGATGCAGCAGGTAGCAGGTAGGACTGGCCAGCCAGATACGGCCGGTCCGGGCCGCATGCTGACCTATCGGGGCGAACAGCGAATGGCAGATGAGCGCGAGCCGCCCCGTGATCGAGTTCCTGTCGCTTCGCCGCAGCATGATCGGCATGCTGGTCATGGCGCTGCTGGTCACGCTTGGAGAGCGGATGGGAGACCGGTTTCTGCCGGTCTATCTCGGCGCGCTGGGCGGTGGAACTCTCGCGATCGGACTGCTCGGCTGGGCGAAGAACGCGCTTTCGGCGGTTTACGCGTTGCCCGGCGGCATGGTCTCGCAGCGGCTCGGTTACCGCCGCGCGCTGCTGCTCTTCAACGCACTCGCGATCGCCGGCTATGCGACCGTGATCGTGGCGCCGTCGTGGCATCTTGTGCTGCTGGGCGCGGCACTGTTCATCTCCTGGTCGGCCGTTTCGCTGCCGGCGACGATGGCGCTGGTGGCGCGCGTCGTGCCGCCCGGGAAGCGCGCCATGGGCGTCTCGCTGCACTCGCTGATCCGGCGGCTTCCGATGGCGCTGGGGCCGGTGCTGGGCGGCGTGCTGATCGACCAATGGGGCCAGCAGGCGGGCATCCGCATCGGGTTCGCGATTGCGATCGGCATGGCGCTGCTGGCGATGGCGGCGCAGCAGTGGCTGATCGAGCACGTCGCCGAGCCGCCGCGAAATTCGGCCGGCGACAACCCGCGAGCCGGGCGCTCGCACGGCACGGGCGCAGCCGCGTGCGATCCGCCCCCGCAGCCGGCGCCAACGTGGATGACCGACCTGTCGCCGCCGTTGCGGCATCTGCTGGCGTCTGACGTACTGATCCGTTTCTGCGAGCAGATTCCCGACGCGTTTGTCGTGATCTGGTGCATGCAGGTCGTGCGCGCCCCGGTGAGCGCGACGCAGTTCGGCGTGCTGACGGCGATCGAGATGGCGGTGGCCGCGCTGTGCTACATTCCGGTGGCGCACTACGCCGACCGTTTCGGCAAGCGGCCGTTCGTCCTGGTGACGTTCGTCTTCTTTACGCTCTTTCCGCTGGCACTGCTGGCGGCGCAGAGCTTCTGGCTGCTGGCGGCGGCGTTCGTGGTGCGCGGGCTGAAGGAATTTGGCGACGCGACGCGCAAGGCGCTGATCCTCGATCTGGCGCCGGAGGACCGCAGAGCGCTGACCTTCGGCACGTACTACTTCCTGCGCGACGCGATCGTCTCGCTGGCGGCGCTGGGCGGCGGCTGGCTGTGGAAGATCTCGCCGACCGCGAACCTGCTGGCGGCGGCGGCGTTTGGCGCCGCGGGGACGGCGTGGTTTGCGCTGCGCGGAAGAGATGTCGCGCGGGGCGAATAGTGAATGCCGAATGAAGCGTAACGGGTTGGCATGACGCCAGTCCGGTAGCAGGTAGGGCCAGTCAGGGCCGTCTCCTGACCTGCCGGCGCGAATCGCCCAGCCCCGCTGACGCGAACTCCGTCGGCAGGGCACCCGCCGTTATTCGCTATTCTGAATTCGCTCTTGCGCGGCCTACGTTTGCTCCTGCGCCCGCGACGCCATCGAGCACCCGCAGCTCAACGATCAGCAGCAGCAGCGCCAGCGGCATCATCGCCACGCCGGCCACGTCGTGAAACGTCTGCGTCAGCGCGCGGTGTTCGACGACCATGTAGAGCAGCGAGGTCGCCACCAGCCGCACGAGATTGCAGACGATCGCGATCGGAACGCTGGAGATGACCAGCGTCGCCAGCTTCCAGCGCGGCCGCTCGACCAGCAGCGCCAGCGTCGACGCGACCACGACAAACGCCGTCAGCATGCGCAGCCCGCTGCACGCCTCCACCACGCCGACCTGCGTGCGGTCGTTCAGCGTCAGCGTGAAGCCGTCCTGATCGACCGTCGCCCCCAGCATTTCGAGCGCAAAGACCGCGCCGGCGGTCGATGCTTCCTGAAGCGGCGCGGAAATGAGATTGTGAATCGTCGCCGGCAGCGGAACCATCAGCAGCAGGAACGCGATGACCCAGCGACACGCCCAGAACACTTCGCGCCCCAGCGCCAGCAGCAGCGCCCCGGCCGCCGTCACCACCAGGCTGAAGCGTTCGATCGAGTCGTAAACATAGAGCAATCCAAAAGCGCGCAGCGCCTCGCCCGCCAGAATCAGCCCCAATCCGCCCCAGAACGGCGTCACGCGGCAACCGGCCAGCGCGCCGCGCCGCCGCCAGACGACGTAGGCCGCTGCGAGCGGGACGAGCTGGCCGACCGAGTATTCAGGGTTGCGCTGCCACTCGCGGATCAAACCGCGCACCGTCGGCCAGTAGCTCCAGAGCAGCGAAGCGAACGTGCCGAGCACCAGCCACGTCTCGACGCGCCACGCGCCGCGCCGCGCCGCGAGCGGCTCCGTCGATGCGAGCGTGTTCATTCCTGCTCCTCGCCGTGCGGCGGCGCCGTCAGTCCGCCGTCAGGTAGCAGCTCGCGGATCGCGTCCGCCGTCGCGCGCGCGAAGTCGATCACCGTCTGCCGCGCCGCCGCCTCATTCGAGAGCCCATCGACGCGACAGTTAATCTGCACCTGCGCCATGCACTTCATGCCCGATAAGAACGTCGGCGCTTTGCTGCGCAGCAGTGTGCTGTCCGCCGAGTAACGTCCATCGACGATGTAGTAGTTCAGCACGACGACGCGTTCGCCCCCCAATCCGGCCCGCCGAAACGTCAGCAATCGGCAGTTGAGCTTGCCGGCGGCGAGCGGCAGCTCGACGAATTCGGTCTCGAGCAGCGTCCAGCCGACGCTGGTGTAGCAGATTTCGGGACGGTGCGGCATCAGGTCGCGCGGCCGCCCGCCGGCGCCGATAAACAGCGCGACGCCCTCAAGTCCGCGGCGATAGTGCCGATTGAGATGATCATCCGTGTCCGTGCGACGGATGACGTCCTTGTCGAGCGGCACCTCGACGCCGCGCCACCCGCCGATTTCGAGCGGCAGGCGTTGCAGCGTGCCGGGCGCGATCGCCGCGGCGCTGTCGGATTTGAGCATCGCAGCCAGCGACCGATAAGCGAGCCCGCTGGCGACAAACATCGCGATCGCGGTCAGCGCCGCGGCGCGAGTCAGATAACGAGCGCTGCGCGCTGCGTCGTCGGTTACGCGCATTAGGACCTTTCGTTTGCCTCACCCTCGCCGCAATTCGATGCTTGCTACTGGGGTAATCCAGAGAGTCTGGAGAATCCTGAGAAGCATCGTCCGTCGGCGGGGAAAGCATGAGAAGGGTTAGCGGCCATGGTTGTCGTTATCGCTTGTTACGTATCGGACCATCCATGATCTGGCCGCTCGTCGTAGCACTCCACGCCGTTCTGATCGGCGGCTGCCCGCAGAGCGGCGGCGTGGACGGTGGGATCGACATCACGGTCGAGCCGAACGTCGACCTGACGGTTGATGACTCTCAATCGTCGCTTTCGGGAACTGTCGGCACGCTGGTTAACAAGCCGGTGACGGTGCGGGTTAACGGACTGCTGGCCGTGGCGGAGCCGTTCAGTACGTTTGCAATCGAACGATCGCCGACGCGCGGCGAAGTGAGTCCCATAAGCCAGAGCTCGAGTGGGTACGAGCTCACCTACACGCCGGGTGTGGATTTCACCGGAAAAGATGAAATGGTCATTCGCGCTGAAAGAAATGGCGCGGCGCCGACGCTGGTTACTCTCCGTGTAATCGTCTATCCTTCGATCCGCTTCGCGGTGGAGCCATCCGACACGTCGCGTGACGCGACGATCAGGGCTCGGGCGTTCACCTCCAACGGCGAGCCGCTTCCCGACGGTCAGTACAACTGGACCATCGGGGAGCACACGGAGAGCGGAAACGTGGCAACTCATTCGGAATTACAGTATCGCTCTGCGCGCGGAGGTCGGCTGACGGTCGCGCTCACGATCGCACTGGCCGGCATTCCCACGCCGATCGACGCGATCTTCGGCGACTCGGGCAACGAAGCCCGCGGCAGCGTGACGATCTGGCCGATCATCAGCGGGCACATCCGCGATCAATCGGGCAATCCGATACCGGGCGTGCAGATCAGCACGATCGGCATCACCGCGGTGACGGACAGCGATGGGCTGTACGCCGTCGCCGTGCCGTTCGGCTGGTCGGGTGCGGTGCTTCCGTGGAGCTCGGAGTACGAGTTCACGCCTGCGGCGCGGATTTATGAGAACGTGGAAGAGGACATCGCCGAGCAGGATTTTTCGGGTGGACCGCTGACGGTGGCGGGCTTCACCATCTCGGGCGAGATTCGCGACGCGCTGGGTCACGGCGTGGCCGGGGCGCGCGTCACGTTGAGCGACGGGACGGGCAGCGTGCTGGCGGACGCGAGCGGGCACTACGAGGTGCGCGTCGCGCCGGGCTGGAGCGGGACGCTGACGCCGTGGGCGCTGGGTTATCGCTTCAGTCCGCCGAGCCGCGGTTATTCGAACGTCGCGGACGATATTCCGAATCAGTCATTTGCGGCCCAGGAGGGGACCTACAACCTGTCGGGGCTGGTGCTGGACACCGACGGGCAGCCGATCGTCAACGTGACGATCACGGGCGTCGGCACCGGCGAGAGCAGCGCATTGAATGACATACTGGCGTACACGTCGGCGAACGGCGATTATGCGCTGGCGGTGCCGGCGGGCTGGTCGGGCTATATCTCGGCCTACCACACCGACTATCACCTGATACCCGGCATGCGCGCGTTTCAAAACGTCGCCCGGAACTACACTGAGCAGCACTTCGTCGAGGTGCTCGAGAACCACGCGCCCACGGCGAGCAATCTGAGCGCGACGACGGCCTTCAACACGCCGGCCGAGCTTTCCATCACGGCCGACGATCTGGACGAAGACCGCCTGACTTATGTGATTGTGTCCGGTCCGGCGCACGGCAGCCTGGGAGAGGTGGACAACTCGGAGTACAGCGTCGGCAAGGTGACCTATTCGCCGGCGCCCGGCTTCAGCGGGATGGACACGTTCCGTTTCCGCGCGAATGACGGCTCGTTGGACTCCAACGTGGCGACGTTCACCGTGACGGTTTCGGCCGGCGGCGGAAACCAGCCGCCGACGGTGTCGAACCAGAGCTCCACGGTAACGACGAACAACACCGCGACGCTGACGCTGCTGGGGCAGGACGCGGACAATGACAACCTGACCTTCAGTATCGTGACGGAGCCGCGGAACGGTCTGCTGACCGGGCTGGATAACGGGCAGGTCGGCTCGGCCAGCGTGCTGTACACGCCGATTCCGGGGTTTACGGGCACGGATTCATTCACGTTCAAGGCCAATGACGGATCGGACGACTCGAACGTGGCGACGTTTTCGATCACGATCAACCAGCAGCAGAACGACGCGCCGACGGTCTCGAACCAGACCGACACGACCAATCGCGACACGGTCAAGACGCTGACGCTCCTGGGACAGGACGCGAACAACGACGATCTGACGTTCTCGATTCTGAGCGGTCCGGCGCATGGCACGCTGACCGGCATGAACAACACGGCCCGCAACTCGGCCAGCGTGACGTACACGCCGGCGGCCGGTTACGTGGGCGTCGACACGTTCACGTTCCGGGCGAACGACGGCCGCGCGAATTCGAACACCGGGACTTTCACCATTACGGTGCAGCAGCAGACCAATCAGCCGCCGACGGTCTCCAACCAGAGCGTGACGCTCTTCAAGGACACGCCCACGCAGCTCACGCTCAACGGGCAGGACGCCAACAACGACGACCTGACGTTTTCGGTGGTCGGCAATCCGGCGCATGGCACGCTGAGCGGGCTGAACAACTCGGGCCGCAGCAGCGCGACGATCACCTACACGCCGGCCAGCGGCTACGTCGGGGCGGATTCGTTCACGTTCAAGGCCAGCGATGGACAGGCGGAGTCGAACGTGGCGACGTTTTCCATCACGGTGAATGAGCCGCCGGCCGGCAAGATTTATTACGTGAACAACACGGCCGCCAACGCATCGGACAGCAACGCCGGCACGGAGGCGGCCCCGTTTCTGACGATCAGCAAGGCGGCGTCGATCGTGGGTCCGGGCGATACCGTCTATGTGCGCGGCAATGCCAGCAAGCCCTACAAGGAAGGCGTCGGCATCAAAAAGAACGGCACGCCCAGCGCGCGGATCACGTTCAAGGTGTATGGGACCGACACGGTCATCATCGACGGCGAGGAGCAGCGCGACACGTGCATCGCGATCGGACAGTCGGGAGGCGGCGTCGGCAGTTACGTGACGGTCGACGGATTCACCTGCATCCGCTCGTCGGCGAATACGGGGAATGCCGCCGGCATTCTGATGCGCAGCGCGCGCGAGAGCATCGTGCGCAATTGCCACGTCTACAACACGCGCAGTTGCGGCGTGCGCGTCGCGGGTTTGGCCGACGGGTGCGTGGTGGAATACAACATGATTCACCATTGCGACAAGGCGGGCGTGGTGGTGCGCAACACGGATACGGAAGGCCGGCCGAAGAACACCGTGGTGCGCTGGAACCACGTTCACCACAATACCGGCGCGCAGCCCGAGCACGCCGACCAGGTCGGCAACACGGGCGCCGACAGCACGTTGATCGAGAACAACCTGCTCCACCACGCCGGCGACGACTGCATCGACAGCGTCGATTCGCTGAACACGACGATCCGTTTCAACATCCTGTACCTGGCGGACTGGGTGAAGGATCCGAACGGCGACGGGAATGGCGTGAAGCTGGGCGTAGGCGGCGGCGGCGGTCACATCGCGCACCACAACGTGAGTTTCCTGAACAACAACACCGGCATCCAGGTGAACAACCAGGGCCAGGCCGGGGCCGTCTCGTACGTCTATCACAACACGCTGTACGGAAACGGGACGAAGGGCTTTACGACCAGCTCTGATTCGGGTGCGCGGGTATTCAACAACATCAGCCTGGCCAACCTGTCCCAAGACATCAAGTACGAGTTTCCGCCGGCCGGGGTGTATGACTACTGCTACGTCGGTGCGAATGGCGGTTTTGAGACTAACACCAGTCCGCACAACATCGGCCACCCGGTCGACCCGCTGCTCAACAATCTCGCGCCGCTGCTGATCGACAGCGACGGCGACCGCACGCCCGACCTGTTCGAGCCGTTTGACGACCCCGGCGCGTTTCCGAACGCGGAGACGGCGATCGTGCAGGCCAAGTTGCTGGTCGAGAGCATCTTTACGATCAAGACCATCAGCCCGTGCAAGAACGCCGGCACGCCGCTGCCGGGGATCAACGACAATTTCCTCGGTTCGGCGCCGGACATGGGGGCGTTTGAAGTGCCGTGACCAGCGGGGACACGTTCTCGCGTTCAGGGGACAAGCTTGCTTGCGCTCCACGGTAAGCGCATGCCAGCGGCCGAGAGCATGCCACCCAAGATCAACTACCGCACATGACCGCCGCCGCGCAGGTCACGGTCGTGTCGTTGTCCATGTCGACAGCCTGGTGGTAGCGGAGCAGGCGGAAGCCGTGCCCCGGCAGCGTGCGGAGCGCCGCGTAGATGCAACCGACGCTGCAGATGCGCGTCGGATTCTGCGCCGCGCGGACTTCGGCGACGAATTCGCGCTCGCGCCGCTGCTCGAGCAGTCCCAGCAGCCGGCGGTCGCTGGTCTCGACGGCGTCCAGCGAGGCGCGCGTGCTGGGCTGCGGGTCGCCGAAGCGCTGCCCGACGTGGCTCAGGTCGGCGCTGGCAATCACGACCGTTGGCGCCGGGTCGCGCGCCAGAAGTTCGCGCAGGGCATCGGCGAAGCGGTCGAGTTCGCGCTGGATGCGGTCGGGCGGATCGGCCGCTCCGGCCGGGTCGGGGCAGAGGACCGGCACGATCGAGAATGCCCGCTCCGCGCGGACGTGCTGGAGGATGTGCACGGGCAGCTCGATCGAGTGCTCGGCGCGGTGGTCGAGCTCGTGCCCGCGGAGTGACGCACCCAGCGCGTTCTCCAGCGACGCGATCAGCTCCTCGTCCACGGGCACACGGCCCAGCGGCGTCTCAAAGGGCTTGGCCGTTGCCACCAGACCGTGGCCGCGGCCGAAGTGGTTGGTGCCGAGAATGACGTAGCGCTCCGCCGGCGTGGCCTGCGCCAGGGCGGCGAAGGCGTCGGCGTAGCAGGGTTTTCCGCGGCGGTAATCGAGGTGCGGCGCGACGATGCCGCCCACGGGGCCGGCCAGGGGCGGTGCCGCGCCGACCGCCAGCGTCGCGTCGAGTTCGCGCCGCAACTCGTCGGCCGGCGGCCAGTTGTCGCGGTTATCGCGGCATGCGGCCGCCGCGTACGCGGCGCGATGTTCGTCGTACACCTGCTCGAAGCGCGGCGTTGCGAGCAGCAGCGCCTGGTCCAGCGCGGCGACGACGCGCTCGATCTCCGCGCGGTCCACGTCGCGCCCGAATTCGCAGCGGAATTTCTCGCGGATCTGTTCGGCCGAGTGACGCCCGTCGAGATGCGCCACCACGAAGTAGCCGGGCAGCGAGATCGCGACCGGCTCGGGCGCGACCCGCGTCAGGTCGCGCAGCGCGAAGTACAGCTCGTTGTTGTGATTGTGGAAAGCGACCACGTCGACGGGGCGCACTGCCGGCAACACCTCATCCACGCGCGATTCCATCGCTCGGCGTCTCCACGCCCGTCCCGCGCAACCTCGATCGTGGCGCGCGTGGGGCGGCTCTATCGACGAATATGATACGCCCAGCGGGTCCGCGAACCCCAGAACAGGTGCACGCCGCTCTCCCCCGGCGGGCGGTCGAAGCGAAAGCGCAGGGCTCGGACTGCATCCGGGTCGGCGTCCAGCAGTTCGACGGTCAGCCCGCCGTGAACGATCGGCTTTCCGCGGTCGATGGGAATCGGGCGATGCGTCGCGTCGCGGACCATTTTTCCGAAAGCACCGTCGAAGTAGCGGTCGGAGGCGATCTCGACGTCGATGGTGCGCTCGTCGACCCAGCGCAGTTCGGCAGGCGTCTGCATGCCGAGGAGCCGCGGCGACCAGGTCAGCGCCACGGCGTGGAGGTTTTTCAGACCGGTCCGGTCTTCGACGATCAGCCGCACGTAGTGGGCGATCAGCGGGAGGTTCGCGAAGTACAGCGTGTCGCCGTCGTGCAGCTCGGAGGCGACGGCGACGACCTCGTCGGCGACGCGATCCTCGACGTCCTGGGCTGTGTCCACCGTCAGGCTGAAAAAGTGCGTTCCGGCGCCAAAGCCCACGCCCAGGGCCGCGACGACCAGCGTCACGATCGCCACGCGGACGGTGCCCGGCGGGCGGCCGGGCGCGGCGCCGCGCAGCGCGTTGCGCCCGTGCGCCGCC
This sequence comes from Phycisphaerae bacterium, assembly GCA_022072445.1. Classification (GTDB taxonomy): domain Bacteria; phylum Planctomycetota; class Phycisphaerae; order UBA1845; family Fen-1342; genus JAJVHV01. The sequence goes on from JAJVHV010000042.1 coordinate 18,129, forward strand.
AGCGTCACGAGCTGCGCGAAGACAATCGCCCAGCCGAGGCCGGGCAGATAAAGGTGGTGCGGCGATTCGAACGCCGGCAACACCGGCAGCATGAAGAGCGAGACCCAGGCGGGTCCGAGCACGGCCCCGACACGCGGCCGGGCGCGCAGCGCGATCCACAGCATCAGCACCGCGATGATGCCGGTCGCCGGATAGAACAGCCAGGCGTTTTCGCGGCAGTAGTTCAGGCCGGTGATCGGCACGAGCGGCGCGCAGACGAATTCGCCCAGCAGGTAGTAGCAGAACTTGTCGAAGACGTAGGGAACGAAGTCGGGCTCGGTCGGCGGGACGACGTACGGGCGGCCGGGCAGGGCGGCACCGCCCAGATACGCCGACCGGACTGCGACGTAGCCGAGCGCGACGGCGGCGAGCAGGCCGTACGCCAGCAGGTTGCGCGGACGAAAGCGGTTCGTGCAGACCGTCTCGACGGCCAGGAGCACGAACGGCAGCATGATCGCGTTTTCGCGGCAACCCAGCGCGAGTCCGTAGAGCGCCGCCGTCGCCGCCAGCCAGCCCCAGTGCGGCGGTGGAGCGGGTCGCGCGTCGGCCCTGTCGGCCGCGTCGCTCCAGCGGCGGCCGGGCCAGCCGCGGAAGTTGGCGAAGCAGTGCACGGCGGCGAGCAGCAGCGTGGAGACGATCAGTTCGCTCTGGCTGGCGATCCACTGCACAGTCGCGATCTGCCCGGGGTGGATCGCGAAGAGCGCCGCGGCCGACAGGCTGGCCAGATAGCCGTAGCCCAGCCGCCGCAGCAGGCGCATGAGCAGAAGGACGGCGGTGGCGTGCCAGACGAGCGACGCGACGTGCTGCGCGACGGCGCTCCAGCCGCTCAGCACGTAGACGACCTTCATGCACGCGAAGGCGACCGGTCGGAAGAAGCGGATCGAGAAGTCGCGCTGCCACCAGACTTCGAGAATCTTGCCGAACAGGTCCAGCCGGCAGGCGTCCACCAGCTCGCGCAGCGACCAGCCCGACTCGCGGAGCTGCCGTGCGTGCGCGTGATCGTCCATGAACAGGCCGTATTCCAGGCTGCGGCCATGGAGGGTCGCGATCAGCGTCACGATCACAGCCAACGCGAAGGCCGCGGCGGAGAGCCGCCGCAGCCGTCGTGAAAGAGGTGCGTTCGTGGTCATTCTCCCGGCGCCGCCACAATGGGGGCGGGCGGCAGCGGCCCAGCGGCGCGGGGGGGCGCGTCGGCCGCATCCGGCGTTTCGAGTTCTTCGAGCTCATGCCGCGTGGGCATGTGCGCCCCGAACAGCGGCACGAGCACGCCGGGCAGCGCCCAGAAGAGCTGGATCAGCCGCAGGGCCAGCGCGAAGGCCACGGCCTGCGACACGCTGCTCAGTCCCGTGCGGGCGAAGAACAGCACGTAGAACCACTCCATGACGCCGAAGGCCTGCGGCGGAAGGATCGGGATGGCGGCGATGAGGTAGCCGACGGGTACGTAGATCATATAGTGTGCGAGCGTGCCCTTCATGCCCATGGCCATGGCCATGAAATAGGCGCCGATCATGACGAACGACTGGAGGGCGACGGTGTTGAGCAGCGACAGCACGACCAGCGGGAGGTGACGCCGCATCGCGACGGTCGCCCGGCCGACGCGCAGCAGTTGCTGGCCGGCGGGCAGGCGCGCCACCAGCTCCGAGAGCTTCAGCATCGCCCGCATGCGGCTGCTGAAGATCATGACCACGCCGACGGCAAGGCCGGCGACCAGCAGACCGAGGCCATACGCCATGTTGCCGAATTTCTCCGCGTCCCAGTTGAGCAGGATCATGGTCCCGGCCAGCAGTACGAGGCCGAGCAGGCCGATAGCGCGGTCCAGAAATATCGCGGTGACCGCTTCGGTCTTGCGATGCGTGAAACGCGTGACGTAATACGCCTTGATCAGGTCTCCGCCGGTCGTGCCCGGCAGCGCGAAATTGAAGAAGTTGCCCGCGAACGAGAGCTTGACCGACTGCCAGAACGACAGCCGCACCTCCTGCATCGCCAGCATCCAGATCAGCCGCAGCGACTGAAGCATCGTGGCGGGGAAGAAGATGGCGAACGCCAGAAAGGCATTCCACGCGTCGATGTCACGGACGACGCTGGCGATGCCGTATTCGATGTCGAGCAACTCGCCGCCGGCGACGCGCGCCACGCGCTCGGCAGGGATGCGCTCTTCCTGGCCATGGTGCCGGATGACGACGTGGTCATCCGCGGCGCTCACCAACCGATGCCGGGCGCCGTCCGTCAGCTTGACGTAGTCGTACCACGTCACCTGGCGCACGAGAAACGCGATCGCCACGACGCACAGGCCGTAGCGCAGCAGGGCCAGGATCCAGTTCTTGCTCTTGGACGCCATCGTTCCTCTGATTCAGCGCCTCAGAAGTACGCCGTATTTCAAGCGAAGGATGGCGCGGGCTTCCAGCCCGCCCGAGCGGCCTAGATGCCCGCTCCATCCTACGAAGCATGCGGCGTTTCTTGAGGCACTGGACTAGTGCGTCACCTCGAACAGCTCCATGCCGGCCGGTGCAGGCGGCTTCGCGGCGACCCGCCGCAGGCCCGCAGTCTCCAGCGCCGCGACCCATTCTCGCGTCACGATCGGCGAAAAGCCGTACGTCCGTCGCAGACGGTCGATCTCCGACCAGGCGAACAGCACGTGCGTCACGCCACGCTCCCGCAGCCAGGCGACAGCGCCCGGCGCATCGGCCGCAGCAGCATACTCGATCCATGGGTCGCGGTTGAAGACGACGCTGTAGTGCAACCGCCTCGGGACATAAAAGGGGGCGGCGTCGCCCACCATCCAGATGTTCGAATCGGGCGGCGTGATACGCGCAATCCAGTGATGTTCCGCCACCGCCACCGCCGCGCCCGCCCAGTCCGCCACACGGATTCCCCGGGCGCGCTCGACCGCCCGCAGCCGCGCGACGTTCCCGCCCGCGCTCCAGGCAGCCAGAAGCACGACGACGACCGCGGCGGCGATCGCGGCGGGGCGCGGCAGCGAAAACGCCGACGCCGCGAGGAATGTGAGGGCAACCACCAGCGGGAGCACAAACCGCCCTGGCATGTGTGAGGCGCTGACCCACATCAGCACCATCAGCACACCCCAGACGGCCCACAATCGCCACGCCGTTTCCACATCGGTTTCATGTAGAGCAGCCGCCCCCGGCTGCATTTCCGCCGCCCCCGGCTGCACTCCCGCCTCGGTCGCACGCCACCCGATGACGCACCGGCCGACGATCCCCACGCCCGCTGCCACGAAAATCGCAACGCCGAACAGCCCGCTGCCCGGCGGCGCGCCGAGCAGCTCACGCCACGCCGTGGCGAGGCGCGCTGGCAGCGGGCGCAGCTCGGGCGGAAGGGCGTGGGCGGCGGACCACTGCACCGCCTGTTGCCCACTCCAGTCGCGCCCGCCCAGCCACGCGCCAGCCAGCGGAAAGACCGGATTGCCCGTGAACCACGCGTTGCGCACCAGCCACGGCGACATGCTCAACACTGCGCCACCCAGAATCCAGGACACGCCGTGCAGCCGCAGGCGCAGCCCACCGCGCGCCGCGATCAGCCAGGCGGCGCTCAGACCCGCGGTCACCAGACCGATCGCGGTGTACTTGCAGGCAGATGCCAGACCGGCCATGAGCCCGGCCAGCAGAAACGCGCGGCGGCAGCCGTCGCCGCGCTGCGAATTCCGGACGGCGCGAGCCGCCGCCAGCCCGGCCAGGGCCGCGAAGTAGAGCATCGGCAGCTCGACGTACGCGAGGCATCCCAGGTAGGAGAGCCAAGGGACCGAGCCGGCCGTGACCGCCGTCAGCACGCGCGGCCAGCCTGCCGGCGCCGCCCGGTAAACCACCAGCACAAAGAGCGCGCCAAACGCCGCGTGCAGCAGTTGGGCGGCGGAAGCGGCGTTGAGCGGGCCGCCCAGCAGATGATTCAGCAGCAGGTAGAGAATCTCAACCTGCTGCGGAAACGACGCGTAGACGTTGTGCGGCAGAAACGTGATCCGGCCGGCTTGGTAATACTCGCGCGGGCATTGCAGGTGATACTCCAGCGCGTCGTAACCGCCGGCCTCGTCCGGCCAGAGCACGCCGGGCGGCGCCGCCGCCCCGACCAGCATCACGCACGCGGGCGCCAGAAGCACCAGCCACGCGACGCTGCGCGCCGCCACGTGGGTGACCGCGTCGTCCGGTGAGGTGCGGCGGCCGTCGAGCGCCACAAGCGGCCGGCCGTTATCGCCCGCCGCGTCGCGGGCCAGCCGGCTGAGGCCGGCGACCGCGCCGGCTGCGATCAGGCTCCACGCGGTAATGGTACCGAGGGCGGCGGCAAGACCCAGGGCCAGCGTCAGCAGCCCGAGAATCCCCGCGCCCAGCGCCAGCGCGACGCACGGCTCCCAGATCCCGTGTGAACCGCGGAACCAGCTCGCGGGCCAGGCGCCCCAGCCAGCCGCGCTCAGCAGCACCAGCGCGACGAAAACGCCCTCGTAGCCCAGTACCGGCCAGACGCGCGGCGCGAACACGGTCAGCGCGATCGCCAGCGACACGAAGAACAACAGCAGCGGAACGTGCCCGCGGCGGACGACGAGCAGCGCGGCGGGGGGGGACGAAAACGGTGGCTCGGGCGAAGGTCGGTCCGCCGACACGCCTCGTCAGCTCGCCGCGGCGGCCGACCCGAGGCTGCGCCGCAGCAGCCACTGGCCGTGAAGCGTCTGCAACGCCACGTAGAGATAGCCGGCGGCGAACATGGCCAGGAACGGAATCGCCGCCGAGCCGCGCGTCAGCCACTCCTCCGACATCAGACACAGCACAATGCACGCCACCAGGTACAGCCCGATGGCCAGCTCCGCCCAGACTTGCCATGAGCCGCGAATCTTGAAATGCCGCAGACGCCCGCGCCAGTTGCCGTCGGCCCGGGCCTCGTCGCCGAACTTCGGCGTGCGGACGAACTCGCTCTGATGGCCGAAAAAGCCCTCGATCGCGCCGACGGCGTTATTGAACGCAATGCCGACGCCGATAGCCATCAGGGCCGGCACGTAGCGGATCGAATCGAACCATGAGCGGGCCGCGGCCCGCTGGCTGGCGATGTAGAAACTAAGCGCTGAGCAGGTGCCGACGATGAAGAGCACGAAGTCCACGGCCCGGTGCCAGATGGTGCGCTGCCCACCCCACCCCAGGTTGAAGAACAGCGCCGGACCGATCAGCAGCGTCAGCAGCACGATCAGCACGTAGACCGCCCCGCTGGTCAGGTGAAAAAACGCCTCCAGCTTCACCTTCCAACTCTCATTGCTGCGCAGCACGCGCGGCAGCAGCTTCACGCAGGTCTGCGCGCCGCCCTTCGTCCAACGGTGCTGCTGGGCCTTGAAGGCGTTCATCTCGGGCGGAAGCTCGGCCGGCGAGACCACGCCCGGCAGGAAAACAAATCGCCAGCCTCGAAGCTGGGCGCGGTACGACAGATCCAGGTCTTCGGTCAGCGTGTCGTGCTCCCACCCGCCGGCGTCCTCGATCGTGCTGCGCCGCCAGACGCCCGCCGTCCCGTTGAAGCTCATGAAACGGCCGGAGCGGTTGCGGGCCGTGTGCTCGATCAGAAAGTGGCCGTCCAGCAGGATCGCCTGGGTCTGCGTCAGCAGCGACGACGCGCGATTCGTGTGCCCCCAGCGGGTCTGCACCATGCCGATGCGCGGATCGGTGAAGTAGTGCAGCGTGTCGTGCAGGATGTCGCGCGGCGGGATGAAGTCGGCGTCGAAGATTGCGACGAATTCGCCCTGCGCCTTGCGAAGTCCGTGCTCCAGCGCCCCGGCCTTGAAGCCCGTGCGGTCGTCGCGATGCAGGTAGACGACGTTGTGCCCCTGCCGACGCATCCGCTCCACGCAGGCCTGCGCAATGCCGCACGTCTCGTCGGTCGAGTCGTCGAGCACCTGAATCTCGAGCCGGTCGCGCGGATAATCGACCGCGCAGGCCGCCTCGATCACCCGCTGGGCGACGAACCGCTCGTTGTACATCGGCAGTTGGATCGTGACGTGCGGCAGGGCCTGATAACGGGCCGCCGGCTGGGGATGACGACGCTTGACCCGCCCGAATAGATAGACCAAAGTGTACCGATGAAGGCCGTAGACGCACAAAATCGCCAGGACGGTCGCGTAGGCCGCGAACCCGGTGACTGACATCCACCCAACGTCCATGTTTAACGATCCAAACAGAGCCGGTGGCCTCGCGGGCCACTGTCCAAAGAGAATCATGCTAAGGCCGGTCGGCGCCACGGTCAACGTCGCGACACGTCCGATACACTCGCGCACCTTCCGCCCGCTACCGCGCACGACGTTCTGGAGAACTCCGCTTGCAAGACGCACGACCCTCGACGGCTGATTCGCCCCACAAATCCGACCGCGTCCGAGCCATCGAGGAGTTTGCCGACCGATTCCTCCAGGGCCCCAATCATTCCATCTACGCCGAGATGCTCGTCACCATCTGCCGCATGGCCAACGATGGCGCCGACCGCGGCGACGTGAAGCTCGTCCACAAGGCCGTCCAGGAGCTGCGCTACGGCCTCAAGGTCTTCGCCCCATACCGCGAAACTCGCAAGATCAGCATCTTCGGGTCCAGCCGCACGCCCGAAAACGACGCCGACTACCGCCAGGCCGTCGATTTCGCGCGCCGCGTCCGCGAAGCCGGCTGGATGGTCATCACCGGCGCCGGCGACGGAATCATGAAAGCCGGCCACGGCGGCGCAGGGCCCGACGCGAGCTTCGGCGTAGCGATCCGCCTGCCGTTCGAGCAGAAGACGAATGATATTATCGCCGACGACCGCAAGTTGATTCATTTCCGCTATTTCTTCACGCGCAAGCTGATGTTCATCAAGGAAGCGTCGGCCGTCGCGCTGTTCCCGGGCGGTTTCGGCACACAGGACGAGGGCTTCGAGACACTGACGCTGGTCCAGACCGGCAAGGCGCCGCTGCTGCCGATCGTCATGATCGAGCACCCGGGCGGGTCGTACTGGCGAGCCTGGGAGAGCTACGTCCGCGCCGAGCTGCTGGCCAAGCGGCTGATCAGCGCCGAGGACACGAACCTCTACAAGATCACCGACAGCGTCGATGACGCCGTTCGCGAAGTGACCGAGTTCTATCGCACGTACCACTCGTCGCGCTACGTCGACGACTTCCTCGTGCTGCGGCTGAATCACGCGCTCAGCGCTGCGCTGCTCGACCGGCTCAACGCTGAATTTGCGCCCATCCTGGCCCAAGGGCCGATCGAACAATGCTCAATGCTCCCCGATGAGGGCGGTGAATATCCCGATAAGCCTCGTCTGAAGTTCATCTTCGACAAACGCAGCGTCGGACAACTCAGGCGCATGGTCAACCTGATTAACGCGCAGAGCACCCGCTAATTCGTCGATCAGAAGGGTTGTTCGTCGCCCCGCCGGTGTGGCGGCGCGGCACCGCAGCGAGGTCCGCCGGATGCGCCGTCGACCGCCAGTCCATCCGACCCCGCGCCGCGCGGCATCCGCTGACGCCGCGCGCCGCGCGTCCTCCCCGCCGCCGCCCGACGCGCACCTGGTGCGCCGCGCGCAGCCGGCGGCGGCCGTCCCGCTGCTGGGCGCTGCGGCGATCGTGCTTGCGACGCTCGTCGCATACGCGCCGCTGCACCGCGCCGGCTTCATCTGGGACGACGACGCGTACCTCACCGAAAACCACCTCGTTCAGCGCACCGACGGCCTCGCCCGCATCTGGTTCACCACCGAGACGCCGCAGTATTACCCGCTGACGTTCACCACGTTCTGGCTCGAACACAAGCTGTGGGGGCTGAATCCGCTCGGCTATCACAGTGTGAACGTGCTGCTGCACGCGATCAACGCGCTGCTCCTGTGGCGCGTGGCGCGCCGAGTCGGCCTGCCGGCACCGTGGTTCATCGCCGCGGCATTCGCGCTGCACCCGGCGAACGTCGAATCCGTCGCCTGGATCACGGAGCGCAAGAACACGCTTTCCGGTCTGTTCTTCTTCCTGGGAATCGACTGCTACCTCTCGTATCTCGCGCTGCGCCGCGCGCGGTCGTACCTCGCCGCGCTGGGCAGTCTGCTCGTCGGACTTCTGAGCAAGACCACGACGTCGATGCTGGCGCCGATATTGCTGTTCGTCACGTGGTATCGGCAGCAAGGCCTGCGCCGCCGCGATCTGCTCGCCTTGGCTCCGTTCTTCGCACTGGGAGCCGCGGGCGGTCTTTGGACGGCCTACCTCGAGCGCGTCAAAGTGGGCGCCGTGGGCGCGGGATTCGAGGAGCCGCTCTGGGCGCGGGCCGTGCTCTTCGCGCCGCGCGCGTTCTGCTTCTACGCCGGAAAAATCGCCTGGCCGCACCCGATCCAGTTCGTCTACGGACGCTGGTCGCACGAGCCGCTCCAGGCGGCGATGTTCATCCCGCTGCTGATCGTGCTGCTGATCGTGACGGCCGCCCTGCTCGCCGCGCGACGCGGTGTCCGCGCGCCGCTGGCGATCCTCGGCTGCTGCGCGGCCCTCGTGTTTCCGGCGTCCACGCTGCTTTCGGTCTACGCCTTCCGCTACAGTTTCGTCGCCGACCATTTCCAATATCTGGCGAGTGCCGCTTTCGTTGCGCTGTTCGCGCTGCTGGCGCACTGGGCGGGCGGCCAGGTCGTGCGCCTGGCGGGCGGGCCGGCCGGCGCTCAGGCGCCGCGCTACGTCGCGTGTTCGCTGGGTGGCGCGGCGCTGCTGGCATGTGGACTGCTGACCGCACGCGCGACGCTGAAATACGAGAGCGCACAGACGCTCTGGGAGACCACCCTTCGGCAGAATGACAACGCTTGGATCGCGATGGTCAACCTCGGCAACATCTACACCCGCCAGGAGCGCTTCGATGACGCAGAGAAGCTGTACCGTCGGGCGCAGGCTTACCCCCTCGGACGCGAGCTCGCGTCCGCCTGCCTCGGCCGGCTGCTCGTCCACAAGGGCGAATTCGCCGCCGGAACCGAGATCATCAGCCGCGCCGCCGCCGAACGCGGCGGCGTCCCGGCGCTGCCGGGTGCCAGCACCGCGCCGGCGATGCAGCCGACGACCCGCGCGCTCGCCCGTCCGGGCGATGCGTTTCTGAGATTGGGCCAGACGCATGTGCAGGCCGGAAAGACCGCGGAGGCGATTCGCGCGTTCGAAACCGCGCTGCGGACCGATCCGGGTCAGCCGCGTTACCGCGTCGCGCTGGGAACCGCGCTGCTGGACGCCAGGCGCGCCGCGGAGGCGGTCGAGCATTTCAAGTTCGTCTGCGACGTGTCGCCGGCGGACGTGGCGGCGCTCAACGGCTACGTGCGCAGCTTGACGGAGTCGGGCCAATTCTCCGCCGCGATCGGCGCCGCCCGTGCGGGGTTGGCGGCGGTCGATGATGCGGCGTTGCGGACGAGATTGGTGTTTCTGCTGGCGGCGGCTCCGGAAGACGGCCTTCGCGATGGCGCCCAAGCGGCGCGGCTGGCACGCGAAGGGTTGCAGCGGCAGCCGGGAAACCTGGCCTTACTGGACGCGCTCGCCGCCGCCCTGGCAGAGACCGGCTCGTTTTCAGAGGCGGCGGAGCTGGCCGACCGGGCCGCGGAAGCGCTGCAGGCCGGCGGGGCTGCGGGGGCGGCGAACGAGGTGCGCGCCCGTGCGGCTCGCTATCGCACCGGCGAAGCGCACCGGCTGCCTGCCGGGGGCTAGCTAGCTAGGGCGGCGCGGCCGCCGGGGAGCGCCCCAGAAAAAGTGTCTTCCACGCCGCAGGGACCGGAAGTCCCAGAATAACACTGCGCGTAACAATTTGCTGTTAATGCATTTATGCCGTTTTTGTGTTGATTCGCGCCTTGTGGCAGTGTAAAGTGTGTCAAGCGACGGGAGCGATCCCGAACCGTCCACGGGGGCGGACCAGTTTGCAAGAACGCTCGTGTCAACGAACACAAGGAGAGGAATCCTCATGAGGAAACTATGTGGAGTGCTGGCCGCCTGCGTCCTGGCGCCCATCGCGCTCGCCGGACCGCTGCCGCCCGGCACCGCGCAGTACAAAGACCTGATTCCGGGTGCGTCCTATAGCCCCGACTACACGCTCGGCTTCCCGCCGGTCGGAGCCCTGGTCGACTCGTTGTCCGCGCCGATCACGCTCGGCTTCTTCCACGGCACCGTGGAGAGCTACGTGTACGCGAACGGCCACGGCGCGCTGACCTTCGTCTATCGCATTCTGCTTGATCCCGTGACGCAGCCGATCCTCGATCGCGCGTCGCTGGCAGGCAACTGGGCCGGCTGGACGATTTTCGACACCGGGTCCGATAGCAGCGGCGCGTCGGGTGCTATCGGCGGCGCGGTCGCGACCTGGACGGACGGCGATCCGTTCCAGATCGAACGCGGCGCCGGCGGAGCGCCCGCGGTCGAATTCGCGAACCCGATCGACGGCAGCCCGAACGGCACGATCATGGGCCCGGGCCACACGTCGGCGTACTTCTGGTTCGAGACGGATGCCCCGAGGTACACCCGCGCGACGGTCGGTCTGCTCGACCACGGCGCTGTCGGCCTGGCCGACATCCTGGCCCCGGCCGCGATTCCGGCCCCGGCCGCCGTCCTGCTCGGCCTGCTGGGCCTGGGCGTGACGCCGCGTCTGGCCCGTCGTCGGGCGTAAGTCGCAGCAGTTCGGTTTGACACGAGTGTGCGGAGCCCCGCGGCCTTCACGGCTGCGGGGCTTTCCGCGTTTCGATGCGGTCTGCGTGCTACAATTGTTATTGGCGGCCGAGGGGGAGGAGGTCGCGATGAACCGGATGCGGTTTTCGGACGAGGAGCTGGCGATCCTGCGGGAGCTCGTCGACTTGCGACTCGACGAGCTGGGTCCGGAGATTCACCACACGCGCACTCCGGATTACCACGAAGATTTGAAACAATACCGCGACGCGCTCAAGCGGCTGCGCGAACGGCTGGCGGGTGCTCCATCCGCCGCGGCACGCTAGCGCACGTCAGCAGCAGTCGTCGTCAAACCAGTCGAAGAAGAAATCGCCGAACGACCAGTCGTCGTCGCAGCAGTCATCGTCGATGACGATGATCTCGTTGTCGAACCAGCGTTCGGGCACGACGCAAGTGATGGTGGCGAACAGCGACGCACCGGCGAGGAGCGTCGTGAAGGCGAGGGTCTTGAGTCGACGTTGCATGTCTGAAGTCTCCCAGTGGCCCGAGCGTAGACACGCGCCGCGCGGTGCTGGTTAGTGCTTTCGGTGGGGCGGAGGATCCCGCGCCGAGTGTGCTGGCCGCGCCGGAGCCGACTGTGCTGGCCCCGCCGGAGCCGATGGCGCTGGCCCCGCCGGACTCGATCGACCGCGCGCGGCTCGGCGGTACAATCCGCCCCGAGGTGTCGCCATGAGCCAGCTCGATTATCGAACCGCCGGTGAATCGCACGGACGCGCGCTGACGATCCTCGTGGAGGGATTGCCCGCCGGGCTGCGCGTCGAGGTCGAGCGGATCAACCATGAGCTGCATCGCCGGCAGGGCGGCTACGGCCGCGGCGGGCGGATGCGGATCGAGAAGGACGCCGTCGAGCTGCACAGCGGCGTGCGGCGCGGCGTGACGATCGGGTCGCCGCTGGTGATGCAGATCGCCAATCGCGATGTCCGTATTGATGACGCGCCGCCGATCCATCGCCCGCGGCCGGGACACGCCGACCTGGCCGGCAGCCTGAAATGGCTGGCGACCGATTGCCGCGAGACGCTGGAGCGGGCCAGCGCGCGCGAGACGGCGGCGCGCGTCGCGGCTGGCGCACTGGCCGCCGGCCTGCTGGCGGAGTTCGGCGTGCGCTGCGTGGGGTTCGTGTCGTCGATCGGCACGGCAGCGGCGCACGTGGCTGATACCGCCGCGCCCGACGAACTGATCGCAGCGCGCGACGCGAACGAGGTGTATGCGCCCGATCCGGCGGCGGTCGAGCCGATGGTGGCGGCGATCCGGGCGGCCAAGCAGTCGGGCGACACGATCGGCGGGATCGTCGAGGCGCGGGTATTCAACGCGCCGCCCGGGCTTGGTTCGTGCATGCGCTGGCAGGACAAGCTGGACGGGCGGCTTATGCAGGCGGTCGGGTCGATTCAGGCGATCAAGGGGGTCGAGATCGGGCTCGGCTTCGACGCCACGCGCCGCCCGGGCAGCCAGGTGCACGACGCGATTCACTTCGACGCGGTGCAGCGCGGCGGGCACAACCTCGGGTTCGTGCGGCCGACGAACCGCGCCGGCGGGCTGGAGGGCGGCATGTCGAACGGGGCGACCGTCGTCGTGCGGGCCGCGATGAAGCCGATCAGCACGCTGATGCAGGGCATGGACAGCGTCGATCTTCAGACGCTCCAGCCACAGCGCAGCGACTACGAGCGCAGCGACGTGTGCGCCGTTCCGGCGGCGAGCGTCGTGCTGGAGAACGTGGTGGCGTTCGAAATCGCCCGCGCCTGGCTCGCCAAGTTCGCCGGCGACACGCTGGGCGAAGTCAAAGCGGCGTATGAGCACTATCTTGCCGCCGTACGCGGGTTGGCGTAAGGCTCGCCTTGACCCGCAACGCTTGCTGCGCGGTAGAATCGCCCTGGTAGCGTATTCCAAGCCAACCCGTACGGACATGTCGGGGTACGAGTCATGAGACAAGTGTCATTTGCCGCCGCGATCGCTGTCGGCTTCGCGGCATCGCTTTGCGTCGCCGCAGCGCAAGCGTCTTCCCAGGACTGCATCCGCTGGATCGATCGCACGCCCCCGCCCGAAACGCTCACAAACACCTGGCTGATGTACGACACGACGCGGCGAACCACGGTGCTCGCTGCGGCCGGCGGCGAAGGTACGTGGTCGTGGGACGGATCGAGATTCGCGCGCATTGGAGACGGGGTCGTCGGCAATCCAGTCGGAGGCGTCCCAGCCACTGCGTTCGACTCGCGGCGCGGAGTCGGCGTTTACTACTCGCCCGATGGCGAAACGTGCGAATGGAACGGGGTGTCCTGGATTCAGCGCTGCGTCGCCGACCCGGGGCCGCGAAAGTTCGCCGCGCTGGCCTACGACTCGCATCGTGGCGTGGTTGTGCTCTTCGGGGGATACAGCCAGCAGCAACAGCAGTTCTTGGCCGACACGTGGGAGTGGGATGGCCAGACGTGGGAACTGAAGGCAACGGGCGGTCCACCGCCACGCGGAAACCACGCCCTGGCATACGACAGCAACCGCGGCGTGACGGTGCTGTTCGGCGGTGCCGCGGGTGGCAGCATGGTATTCGGCGACACGTGGGAATGGGACGGCTCCAACTGGACGCAGCGCGACAATAGCGGACCGGCTCGATCATCCCCGCTCATGACGTACGATTCTGTGCGGCACGTGACACTTGTGACAGGAGGCTCTGACGACCCCGCCGAAACGTGGGGCTGGGACGGGACAAGTTGGGCCTTGCTGGCAGTCGGCGGCCCGACCCCCGAATCTCCTGACTCGCGAAAGGCAATCACCTTCGACGCCCTACGCGGGGTTGCGGTGCTTCTCCTTACGATCGACGGAACCACAATCTGGGAATGGAACGGACTCGGGTGGCAATGGCGCTACTCGAATCGGCCGGCAGTCCTGTGTGCGGCGTTCGACAGTGCGCGCGGTGTCGTTGTACTCGTTGGAAATGCAACTTTCGAGTGGGACAGCGATCGCTGGGCGCTGCGCGGACCGCGTCTACCAAACCTTAGCGCTCAAACGGCCATGGCGTTCGACGAACGGCGCGGCGTGTGCGTGCTCTTCGGCGGTTTCGACACCTCGCTGGGCGACACCTGGGAGTGGAACGGAAGCGAATGGTCACTCCGTGCGACAACCGGCCCACCGCCGAGGTCCTCTCACGCCATGGCCTACGACGCGGCGCGCGGTGTGACGGTGCTCTACGCTGGCGGAATCGCCACCGTGCCGAACGTGATCGGAGACACGTGGGAATGGGATGGCATCACGTGGACTCAAAGGACCGAGCCGGCGCCGCCGGCGCGCGCGTACCACGCCATGACCTACGACGCGGCGCGGCAGGTCACGGTGTGTGCCGGGGGTTCTTTGGGTAGTCCGAGTCAGATTGAGCCCTACAGAACACACGAATGGACGGGCGCGCATTGGCGAACGCTATTGATGAACGAGCAACCGGCCACATGGGTCCAGGCAATGACCTACCGCTCCGGTGAACAGGACTGCCTCGCTGTCGATTACGACGGCGTCGGTGGGCTCTGGCTGAGGCGATTCGATGGCGCAACCTGGCAGACTCTCGGCGCAGCGCCCAATGGCGCTGACTTTCTATGGTACGATCCGTTCCGCGACCGAACGTACTGCCTGGCGATCAACCGCGTTTTCGAACTCGCGCCCGGGGGACCTGATGTGACCCAATACCCGGTCGTGCAGCGCGTTTGTCCGGGGAGATCGGCGTGGTTCTCGGCTGCCGCCGACGGCCGATGGCCGTTTAGCTATCAGTGGCAGAAGGACGGCGTACCCCTCGTTGACGGCCCTAACGTTCAAGGGGCGACCGAGGCCGGCCTGACGATTCTCCAAGCCACTGGCGACGATGCGGGAGAGTACCAGGCAGTTGTCACGGACGCATGCGGAACGACGGTTGGCGCTGCCTCCGTTCTGATCGTCGCGGGCGACGCGTGCGACGTGAATTGCGACGGCGCCGTCGATGGCTTCGATATCGATCCGTTCCTCGAACGCCTGGCCGGCTGCTACCCGGCGTGCAGTTCGTGCGCGGGAGACGTCGATGGCGACGGCTACGTCACAGGGTTCGACATTGACGGTCTGCTGACCGCGATCCTCGGTGGCGACTGTCCGTGACGATCTCCAGTCTCACCAGCGGTGGGTGCCGCGGGAGTCGACGGCCCCGATGAGCACACTGCTGCGCTGCGCCGTGCTGTTGAGCGCCGTGCTCGTCGCGTACATCCCGGCGTACCGGGCCGGGTACATCTGGGACGATCTGGATCATCATCTGCCGGTGAGGCCGCAGGATCGGACTGTGGCCGGGCTGGCGCGGTACTGGTTTGAGCCCGGCGCGACGCCGCAGTATTACCCGTTGACGCACACGGCGTTCTGGCTGGAGTCGCAGCTCTGGGGGCTGGAGCCGCTGGGGTATCACGTGGTCAACGTGGTGCTGCACGCGCTGAACGGCGTGCTGCTGTTTGTGCTGCTCCGCCGGCTGGGGCTGCCGTTTCCATTCGTCGCGGCGCTGCTCTTTGCGCTGCACCCGGTGCATGTCGAGTCGGTGGCGTGGGTCAGCCAGCGCAAGAACACGCTCTCGGGGCTGTTCTACCTGCTGGCGCTGCTGTGCTATCTGCGCTTTGACGCGCCGGATCGGTCGCGGAGCGCGGCGGCGGACGCAGGGACGGATGCGTCGCCGGACGGGGCGCGGCGTGCGGCGCCCGGCGCGGCGGCGGGCGGGGCGCAGGGT
>JAJVHV010000049.1 GCA_022072445.1 Phycisphaerae bacterium
CCGCCCTTCGGGTTGCGCTCGGACACCGGAAGCCGCGCGACCAGCCAATCCAATTGTTCAGCCGTGATCTTTAGCATGCTCCATTATAGACATCCTACAAGTGTCCGGGTTATGGGATAGGTTCTAAATACGTCGGTCCCGTCCGCAACGTAGACGGCGCGCGCGCCGGATGAGTCGAAATCGACGCACGGAATTCGCAGATAGCCCTGAGCGACACGATCACCAAAAACATCTGCCACATCCACCACCGACGGTTGCGGGTATGGCCCGCACTCGATGGTGCCCGCAGACGTTACCAAGATGATGTGCTGGGTAATGTTGTCATGAAGTGCGTCCGATGACGTCACTCCTCGCGCAGTCAGAACAACCGCAAGTGCCCACATGCACATGCTCAGCTCCTTTCGTGATCTTTAGCATGCTCCATTATAGACATCCTACAAGTGTCCGGGTTATGGGATAGGTTCTAGACCATCCGGGCTCGGAGTCGCTGCCGGCACATTCAACAAGGACAGATAGGGGTCCGGAGTGTGAAAGCGGGTTAGTGCCGGATTGTAATACCGATGGCGCGACACTAACAGCGCACTCTCGTAGTCGTGGGGCCAGCCCTGCCACGACAGCATCCTCCCAACATGGGAGCATACGCTTGGTGCTTGCACACCGCTCTGCAGAATATTCGCGTGCGCAAAGTAGGGGCACTGGGCAACTCGCTCGACAATCTGCCCATACGAACCTACGCCGTAGTCGGTCAGCGCCACGACGTTCCAATTCCGATCCTGATGCGCGAAGTACCGGTGATCGGCTGGACTCTCGGCGCCCTCGCCAGCGGTGCCGTCTGGGTCGGTATCATTGCCGATGGTCGGGTCGCCGTTGCGCTCCAGCCAGATCAGCTCGTCGATGTACTGCGTGCCCCAAAGATGCTGCCAAGTCGCTTGATTGCTTCCGTTGCGCATCTCGACGATGCGCCAATCATCGTCGTAGTAGAAATGCACGGTCGTCTCGCCGCCGTCGTTGGGATACACCTCAACGCCGCTGTTCGCAACGACTTTGCTATTTCGCCGATTCGCCCCGTCGTAGGCATAGGTCGCGAAAGTGGTTTGCGTCGTGCTGGCGGTGTAGCGGCTCTTTACGAGGACCAGGCGATTCCAGGCGTCGTAGACGAACTTGAAGACGCCGTCGTCGGTCAGACTGCCGTTATCGTCATACGACAAGGTGGTTGCGTTCGACGCGAAGTCGTCGTTGATCACGAGCGAGTCGCCGCCGTCGTCGATGTCCAAGTCGGCGTTGTTATCGTAGCCGATCTTCACGTCGTCGAAATCCTGCGCCGCCGTGCTGGCGATGTGGCCGTGGAACAGGCCGGCGTGGCCCGCGGACCAGTCGTCGTCGACCGTGGTCGTGTCGAGCAAGGCGGTCTCGTCGCTCCAGGTGTGGGTGGGGCGGGCGTCCTCGCCCGCCAGCCGTCGGTGTCGATCCTGCTCGCGGGCTGGAAGCCCACGCCACCGCAGCCGCTGCAACGCGCTGTTTCCGAGATCGTCGCCGACGACCACCTTACCAGTATACCAGTTCCCATTCGTCAACGACACGGTCGAGCCGGACGAGAGCGGGCTTTGCAGGATGCCGTCGTTGACGCGCTTGTAGACCCAGGCCTTGCTGTCGGCGGCCTTCACCATCACCGCCAGCCAGTCGCCGGGGTTCACCCAGCGGACCAGAAAGCCGGGCGACGGGCCGGGCGACCACTTGAAGCGGAACGTCGCGACGTATTTGCCGGCGCGGAACCCGCGGCGGACGATGCAGGTGTCGTAATACTCCGTGCTCGTCGCCGAGCTGCTGCGGAGCAGGTTGCTGTTCGACTCGTCGATCTGCACCTCGGCCTTGTCGCTGAACCAGCGGCCGTCGGCTTCGTACGGGCCGACCAGGTCGCGGACCTTGAAATTGTCGAACGCGTTGGCCGAACCACCTGCGCTCGCCGAAGACGCACACCGATCAGAGACGCAAGGCTCGCGGAGCGGTGGCACCCGGCGATCCAGATTCAGTGCCGTGTCGCCCCGCGTCCAAGAAATGCGGCTGCGGCTGGTGGCGCTTTACTAGTGCCTCAGAAATGCCGTGCGGTATTCCGAAGGGGAGCATTGGCCTCCGGGCGGTCCGCATCGGCCGCCGGCCAGCGCGGACGGCGTTTCGCACCGGCCAGAGGCCGATGCTCCCCGAACCGAATCGGACGCAATATTTCTGAGGAAGTACACTAGAACGCGGTGATCATCCCCGAACCGGCGACGCTTCTCCTGTTTGTGGCCGGCACAAGCGCGCTGGTTACGCGCCGGCGGGTCCGAGCGCGGGGCGCCTGAGCAGGCTACTTCACTTCGCTCAGCTTCACCGCCGAGCGGTGCCGGGCGCTCAGCAGGGCCGCTTCCAGGACGCGCTGCGTCTGGTAGGCGTCGGCAAAATCCGGCAGCGGCACGACCGGCTTGCGGCCGCCGATCACGTTCAGGATGTCGGCCGCCATGTTCACAAAGCCGTGCTCGTAGCCGATGACGTGGGCGTCGGGCCACCAGGCGTCGGCGTAGGGGTGGTTTCCGCCGGAGGTGCACATGATCCGCCGCCAGCCGGCCTCGCGCGGCGGCTGCTGCGCGTCGTAGAACCAGAGCAGGTTCATGTCCTCGAAGGCGAAGCGCAGGGCGCCCTTCTCACCGTTGACCTCGATGGTGTTGTTGTTCTGGTTGCCGGTGGCGAAGCGCGTGGCCTCGAAGCTGCCGACGGCGCCGCCGGCGAAGCGCGTCAGGAAGAGGACGGCGTCGTCGACGTCGACGCGGCCCTGGCCGCGTCCGCCCGACGTTCCGCCGGCGATGCCGCCGCGGGCCGCGGCGCTGACTTCGGCCCGCTGCTTGATGAACGTTTCGGCGACGGCGCCGCAGACTTCGGTGATCTCCTGGCCGGTGATGAAGCGGGCCATGTCGACGATGTGGGCGTTCAGATCGCCATGCGCGCCCGAGCCGGCGAATTTCTTCTGAAAGCGCCAGAGCAGCGGGACGGCGGGCCCGGCCCAGCTTTGCAGATAGCAGGCCCGGACGTGGAAGATGCGGCCCAGGCGGCCCTCGCGCACCAGCCGGTGGGCCAGGGCGACGGCCGGGCAGCGGCGATAGTTGTACCAGACGAAAGTGCGCGACCGCCGCGCGGCGCGGGCGGCGTCGCGCATGGCGCGGGCGTCGGCGAGCGTGCCGGCCAGCGGCTTTTCGCAGGCGACGTGCTTGCCGGCTTCGAGCGCCGCGATGGCCTGTTCGGCATGGACGTGATTGGGCGTGCCCACGTCGACCAGATGAACTTCCGGATCGAGCGCCGCGGAGCGCCAATCGGTGGTGCAGTTCTGCCAGCCCCAGCGGCGGGCGAACGTCTTCAGTCCAGCGGCCTCGCGTGCCGCGACGGTGTACATCACGGGCGTGACGGGCGGCTGGAAGAACCGGGCGACCTTCAGCCAGGCGTTGCTGTGAGCTCGGCCCATGAATTTCTGGCCGATCAAGGCGATGTTGAGACTGCGGGCCATCGACGTGCTCCTGAATAGCGATCAGCGATCGCCTCGCAGTATAGGCCGCCGGCGGCGCGACCGCGACGGGAGTTGCGCTCGCGTCGGCGATGCACTCGCTTGCGCTCTGCGCCCGGATTCACTCGGTGCGCGGAGCGGCTTCAGCCGATCTTCGGGATGGTGGTGTGTGGCCGGCCGGTCTGGAAGATTGGTTGCTCGTGATTGGGGGACGGGCCTCTGGCCGGTCTTTTGGTCGATGTTGATCCGCTTGGGCAAAGACCGGTCGCGAGACCGGTCGGCCAGGACACGACCTTTGGGTTGAATTGGGTTGCGATGCCCATTCGTGATCCGTAAAATCGGTCTATTGGGTCATTTCCGATCCCGAAGGACAACACGACGCCCGCGCCCGCGGAGGCAAGCCTTGCCCGCCATTGATCACGGCCGAATCTCCGTGCAGTCCATTCTGCGTGCCGTGATACCGGCTGCCGCGAGTGTCGCACTGCTGCTGGCCGCGACCAACAGCCCGCGCTTCGCACCCGACGGAAACGTCACGAACGACGCGTCGCCGGTCGCGCTGCGGGCGGGCACCGCCGCCGACGCGGACGCGGAGACGGCGTCGGTCGTCATCAGTTTCAATCATCACGTCCGTCCGATATTGGCCGAGAACTGCTATCAATGTCACGGGCCGGACGAGCGGGCGCGCAAGGCCGGACTGCGGCTGGACACCGCGGAAGGCGCGACGGCGGTGCTGAAGTCGGGCGTGGTGGCGGTGCGGCCTAGCGAACCGGCGAAAAGCGCCCTGCTGGATCGAATCCGACAGCACGATCCGCGCGAGATCATGCCGCCGCCGGCAACGGGCAAACACCTGACCGATGAGCAGGTCCGCACGCTCGAATCGTGGATCAGCGCGGGGGCGAAGTACGAGCGGCACTGGTCGCTGATTCCGCCGCAGCGGCCGACGCCTCCCGCGGCGGCCGACGGGTCGGAGGCGCTGGGCGCGATCGACGCGTTCGTGCGTGCCCGGCAGCGGGCGGCGCGGCTGGAGCCGAACGGCGAGGCTGATCGCCGGACGCTGATCCGGCGCCTGAGCCTGGACCTGACCGGCCTTCCGCCGACGCCCGAGGAGGTGGGCGCGTTTCTGGCTGACGAGTCGCCCGACGCGTATGAGCGGCTGGTGGACCGGCTGCTGGCATCGCCGCGGTTCGGCGAGCGGATGGCGCTGGAGTGGACGGACGCGGCGCGTTACGCGGATACGAACGGCTATCACATCGACAACGAGCGGTCGATGTGGCGCTGGCGGGACTGGGTAATCGACGCGTTCAATCGCAACATGCCGTTCGATCAGTTCACGATCGAGCAATTCGCGGGCGATCTGCTTCCGGAGGCGACGCTCTCGCAGCGGATCGCGACGGGCTTTCACCGCAACCACATGATCAACTTCGAAGGCGGGGCGATCGACGAGGAGTATCTCAACGAATACCTGGTGAACCGGGTCAACACGACCGCGACGGTCTGGCTGGGTCTGACGATGAACTGCGCCCAGTGCCACGATCACAAGTACGACCCGCTCGCGATGGACGATTTCTACCGGTTCTACGCGTTCTTTAACACGTTGCCGGAGAAGGGCCTCGACGGGCAGAAGGGCAATTCGATCCCATTCATCCGCGCGCCGCAGGAGGCGCAGCAGGAGCAGTGGGATCGGGCCGGCGCGCGGCTCAAGGAGCTCGAAACGCGCCTGGCCGGACCAATGCCCGAGACCGACACCGCCCAGCAGGCTTGGCAGGGGCCCGCCGCGCAGCGCGAGCGCGACGCGTGGACGATTCTGCGGCCGCTCGCGGCGACGTCGACGGGCGGCAGCGTGCTGACGGCCCAGCCCGACGGCGCGGTGCTGGCGAGCGGTCCGCTACCGGACCGCGAGACTTACGAGATCGTGTGCGTCAGCAACGTGGCGGAGATCGGCGCCGTGCGCGTCGAAGCCCTGTCGGACGCCAGCCTGCCCGACGGCGGCCCGGGGCGGCCATCGTTCGCGAACTTCGTGCTGAGCGAAATCGAGCTGGAGCGCATCGCGCCGGCCAATCCCGCGCAGAGCGAGCCCATCAAGTTCGTCGCGGCTCACGCCGACCATTCGCAGCCGCGCTTTCACGTCAGCCGCGCGATCGACGGCGACCTGAAGACCGGCTGGGCGGTCGAGCATCCGAAGCGCGGCAGCGACCGCATCGCGGTGTTCGTGCCGGAGAAGCCGTTCGGCGACGCGGGCGGGTCGGTGTTGCGCTTCCGGCTGCGGTTCGAATCGGATTACGCGCAGCACTCGATCGGGCGGGTGCGGCTGGCCGTGTGCGGGGCGCGCGAGCGGCGCGAGCGGCTGCTGCCGGCCGAGCTCGGCGTCTGGCACGTCGCCGGACCGTTCGCCACCGGCGAAACGGCGGACCGGGCCGCGTTCGAAAAGGCGTTTCCGCCGGAAAGCGGCGTCGATCTGTCGGCGGCGTACGGCGAGAAGGGCGAGATTCGGTGGGTGGCGCGGCCGGAGCTGAAGGACGGTGTGCCGC
Source organism: Phycisphaerae bacterium (assembly GCA_022072445.1). GTDB lineage: Bacteria > Planctomycetota > Phycisphaerae > UBA1845 > Fen-1342 > JAJVHV01. Next base: position 6,058 of record JAJVHV010000049.1, read on the forward strand.
AGCCGTCTCCGGCACCGTCCTACTCGGCGACGTATTACTACCGCACTGTTCGATCGCCGCAGGAGCGCCACATGCGGCTGTCGCTGGGCAGCGACGACGGCATCGTCGTCTGGCTGAACGGGAAGGTGGTGCATCGCAGCGACACGCCGCGGCCATTGGCGCCCGATCAGGATTCCGTCGAGTTGGCGCTTCCCGCGGGAGAAAGCCGCCTGCTGATCAAGGTGGTGAACTACAGCGGCGGCTTCGGGCTGTACTTCGCGCGGATGGAGGACGACGCGCTGGAGATTCCGCTGGCGGTCGGCCGCTGTCTGGAGTTGCCGGAGGAGCAGCGGAACGAGGCGCAGCAGTCACGGATTCGCGACTTCTATCGCGCGGCGCACTCGGCCGAGTGGCGGGCCGTGCGGGACGAATTCACCGCCGCCGAGACCGAGTTCAAGAAGCTCGAAGCCGAGATTCCGACGACGATGGTGATGTCGGACGCGGAGAAGCCGCGCAAGACGTTCGTCCTCACGCGCGGCGCCTACGACAAGCCCGAGCGCGAGGTGTCGGCCGGCGTGCCCGCGGCGCTGCCCCCGCTGCCCGACGGCGAGCCGGCGAACCGGTTGACGCTGGCCCGCTGGCTGGTCAGTCGCGATCAGCCGCTGACGGCGCGCGTCACGGTAAACCGGCTGTGGCAGATGCTCTTCGGCATCGGCATCGTGCGGACGGCGGAGGATTTCGGCACGCAGGGCGAATGGCCGTCCCACCCGGAACTGCTCGACTGGCTGGCGGTCGAGTTCGTCGAAAGCGGCTGGGACGTCAAGCACATGCTGAAGCTGATGGTCATGTCGCGGACGTATCGGCAAAGCGCGGTCGTGTCGCCCGAGTCCCTCGCCGCCGACCCGGAGAACCGGCTGCTCAGCCGGCACCCGCGGCTGCGGCTCTCGGCCGAGGGCGTACGCGACAACGCACTGGCCATCAGCGGTTTGCTGGTGGAAAAACTGGGCGGCGCGAGCGTGCGGCCGTACCAGCCGCCGGGCCTGTGGGAGGAGATGGCGATTGACCCCGACGGCAGCGAGTTTTCAGCCCAGGTGTACAAGCAAGACTCGGGCGATGCGCTCTATCGGCGCAGCCTGTATGTCTTCCGCAAGCGGACGGTGCCGCACCCGGCGCTGCAGATCTTCGACGCGCCCAGCCGTGAGGTGTGCACCGTGCGGCGAGCGCGGACGAACACGCCGCTTCAGGCGCTGGTGCTCATGAACGATCCGACGTACGTCGAGGCGGCGCGGCACTTTGCCCGGCGGATGCTGCGGGCCGGCTCGGACGACGCGGCGCGGTTGACGGCGGGTTTCGAGCTGGCGCTGGCGCGGCCGCCGAGCGAACCGGAGCTGCGCGTGCTGAGCGAGTTGTGCGCGGCGGAGCGGCGGCACTTTGCGGCGGACAGCGACGCCGCGGCGAAGTTGCTAGGGATCGGCGAGTCGCCGCGTGACGAGACGCTGGACGCGGGCGAGCACGCGGCCTGGACGATGGTGGCCAGCGCGATCATGAACCTGGATCAGGCGATCACAAAGGAGTGAGCGCTCATGGACGTCTGCCGTGAATGCGAACTGCTGCTGACCCGCCGGCAACTCTTCGGCCGGGCCGCGGCCGGCGTGGGGACCGCGGCGCTGGCTTCGCTGCTGAATCCGGCCATGTCGCTGGCGAGCGGCATCGCGGGGCCACATCCCGGCGCGCCGCACTTTGCGCCGCGCGCCAAGCGCGTCATCTATCTGTTCATGTCGGGCGGGCCGTCGCAGATGGATCTGTTCGACTACAAGCCGAAGATGGGCGAGCTGCATGGGCAGGACCTGCCCAAATCGGTGCGGATGGGGCAGCGCATCACGGGCATGACCTCGAACCAGGCGCGGCTGCAACTGCTCGGGTCGCCGTTTCGTTTCGCCCAGTACGGCCGCTCCGGCGCCTGGATCAGCGAGCTGCTGCCGCACACGGCGCAGGTCGCCGACGAAATCGCCATCATTCGCAGCGTGAACACCGAGGCGATCAACCACGACCCGGCGATCACGTACATCACGACCGGGAGCCAGCAGCCCGGCCGCCCCAGCATGGGGGCGTGGCTGAGCTACGGCCTGGGCAACGACAACGCCGATCTGCCGGCGTTCGTCGTCTTCATCTCGATCGGCACCGGCCGGCCCGACGATCAGCCTCTGTTTGACCGGCTGTGGGCCAGCGGCTTTCTGCCGTCGAATCACCAGGGCGTGAAGTTCCGCGGCTCGGGCGATCGCGTGCTGTATCTGTCCGATCCGCCCGGCGTCTCGCGCGGCGCGCGGCGCGACATGCTCGACGGCGTCGCCCGCCTTAATAACATCGCGGCCCGCACGTTCGGCGACCCCGAGATCAACACGCGCATCGCGCAGTACGAAATGGCCTATCGCATGCAGATGTCGGTGCCGGAGCTGGCCGACCTGAGCGACGAGCCCGAGTCGACCTTCGAGCTCTACGGGCCCGACTCGCGCAAGCCCGGCTCGTTCGCGTCGAACTGCCTGATGGCCCGACGGCTGGCGGAGCGCGGCGTGCGCTTCATTCAGCTTTTCCACCGCGGCTGGGACCAGCACTTCAACCTCGACAAGGCCCTGCGGCTGCAATGTCGCGACGTCGATCAGCCTTCCGCCGCCCTGCTGCTCGACCTCAAGCAGCGCGGCATGCTCGACGACACGCTGGTGATCTGGGGCGGCGAGTTCGGCCGCACGGTCTACTGCCAGGGGGCCGTGGACGACCCGAACCATGGCCGCGACCACCACGGGCGTAGCTTCAGCATGTGGTTGGCCGGCGGGGGCATTCGCGGAGGCATCGTGCACGGCGCAACCGACGACTTCTCATACAACATCGCCGAGAATCCGGTGCACGTCCACGACCTGAACGCCACCATCCTCCATTGCCTCGGCATGAACCACGAAAAGCTCACGTTCCGCTATCAGGGACGAGATTTCCGCCTGACCGACGTGCACGGCAACGTTGTTCCGGCCTTGTTGGCGTAGCCCCGCCCGTCAGTCGATCCGCGCCCAGATCGAGCGCGATAGGTCGTCGTCACCCGCGAAGTCCGCCGGCAGCTCCGGCCGCTCCACCGCCTCGACGCGCCGCCCTGCCCCCGCCGCGCGGAGCGCTCGCTCCAGCCAGCGCGGCTCAAGCGTGCGCTGATTGGCCGATAGCAGGACGAGCGCGCCGCGCTCGCAGACCGCCAGCACATCGGCCAGAAGGTGCGGCAGGTCGCGCTGCAACATCCAGACGCGGCCGGCGCCGGCGGCGCGGGCAAACGTCGGCGGATCGACAATCACCAGGTCGTAGCGCCGCTCCCGCCGGCCGGCGCGCCGCACGAAGTCCCGCGCGTCGTCCCCAAGGAAGCTGTGCGCGGTGAGTTCCAGTCCGTTCGCGGCGAAGTTCTCGCGCCCCCACGCCAACGCCTTGCGCGAGACGTCGACACTCGTCGTCGCCGCCGCACCTCCGACCGCCGCCACGGCCGAAAACGAGCACGTATAGCTGAACAGATTCAACACGCGGCGGCCGGCGGCGCGTTGCGCGACGCGCCGGCGATTGTCGCGCTGATCGAGAAACACGCCCGCCAGCAGCCCGTCATACGGCCGCGCCACCAGACGAACGCCGTTCTCGACAATCGTGACGTTCGGCGCCGCCGCGACGCCGATCCAGGGCTCGGCCGCCGACATGGCCGCCCGCTGCTGCGGCGTGATCGTGCCGCGATGCGGCGGGTACCACTTGCGATAGACGCTGCTGGCCCGCAACGCGTCGGCGGCATAAGCGCAGGCGTCGCGCGCTTCGGACTCCGACATCGCCAGCCGCTCGGCGTGAAGCTGGGCGATCAGCACCGGTCCGAAGCGCTCGATGATCAAACCGGGCAGATCGTCGGCGGCGCCATTGACGACGCGGCACGCGGTGCAGTCGAAGTCCGCCAGCAGATGCGCCCGCCGGCGGATCGCGGCGTCGATCCGGCTCCGGATTGAATGCGCGGCGCGTGGCGCGGCGGCAGCCGGCTGCGCGGCGTTCTGGCCGACAGCGCGCCGCGAGCGCGTCCGGCGGCTAATCAATGATGAAGTCCTTCTCGTCGACTTTGACCGTCAGAACGGGACAGGGCGCGTGGCGCACGATCTGCTCGGCGAGGCTTCCGAGCAGCACGTGTTTGAGGCCGGTGTGGCCGTGGGTAGCGACGATGATGAGGTCGATGTGCTGCTCGCGGGCGTAGTCGCACACGCCCATCCACGGGTTTCCGACGAAGGCCTTGAGCTGAATGGTCTGGTCGCCGTCAAAGTGCTCGTCGATCACCTTCTTGAGCGTCCGAAATCCAAAGGCCACCACGTCCGCTTCGGGCGCCGCGACCGGAATATCCGCCGGCAGCATGACCGACACGTCGGCGCTGTACGGCGGCGGGACGACGTGAATGACGTGTAATTCTGAGTCGAACACCTCGCGAAAACCGCGTGCGTAGCGGCCGGCCTGGAGCGACAGTGTCGAAAAATCCGTCGGCCACAGGATCTTCTTGGGACTGACCACCATGTCGAGGCTCCTTCTGGACGACACTGACAGGCACCCGCTCCGCTGACATCGGCAGGCTTCCGGTCTGCCGGAGCGGGCCGCCGGCCCGCTCAATCCGCTCCATGAGATTCTATCGCCAGGCGACGCGACCCGGACACGCCGTGCGCCCGCTCCCGGCCGTGCAAGGTCTGCGCGTCCGGTTCCGGCACGCGGGCGCCGCATCCGGTTGGTGCCGATAAAGGAGCGGTCGACCACCTGCCGCCGATGCCGACGGCCGTGATTCAAGGATGATGACGGCGTATGGGCCGATTTCTGACGAGCACCTGCGGAATACTGGTGATTGTACTTCACGCCGCAAGCAACGCGGTCGCTCAGGCGCCGCCGGCGTCGCCGGCGGCGGCGGAGCCCGAGTCGACGGAGTACCAGGACCGGGTGGACGTGGGCGCCGACGGCCGGCTCGACATCCGTTTTCGCGAGCTCGACCTGGCGGTGGCGCTGGAGCTGCTCAGCGAGCAGACGCAGCGGAACATCATCATCACGAACGGGGTGAAGGGGACGGTCAGCACCATCCTGCGGCGCGTCACGTTCGACGAAGCGCTCCGCATGATTCTGGTTTCCAATGGGCTGACGTACGAGGATCGCGACGGCGTCATCATTGTGCGGAATGAGCCTCCGCCGGCTCCGCAAACCGACCGGGCCGGCGACGTGATGCGCGTCTTCAGGCTGAAGTACGTCACCGCGGCCGACGCCGAATTGTTCATCAAGCCACTGCTGCCGGAAGGTTGCATCGCGACGCGCACCGCGCCGCCGCAGGTGGGCGTGAAGCCCGACAAGGAGAATGCGGGCGGCGTGAGCCCGGCGGGCGAGGAGCTGCTGATCGTGCTGGGGCCGCCCGCGGTGGTGGAGCGCGTCGCCGCGGCGCTGGCGGAATTCGACGTGCCGCCGCGGCAGGTGCTGATTGAGGCGACGATTCTGCGTGCGACACTCAATGAGCAGAACGCTCTGGGGATCGATTTCAATACGCTGGCGGGGATCGACCTGCGCTCGCTGGACGCGAGCAGTCCGGGCATTACGCGCGTCACGGTGGGCAACCTGCCGGATCGCGAATTCGACAACGTCAGCTCGACGGTGCGGACGGATTTCAACCAGTTGCTGCCGAATGGCGGACTGACGTTCGGGATCATCGCCAACCAGGTGGCGGCGTTCATCCGGGCGCTGGAGCAGACCACCGACGTGGTGGTGATGGCCAACCCGAAGGTGCTGGCGCTTAACAAGCAGCGCGGCGAGATCATCGTCGGGCGGCGCGACGGATATCTCACGACGACGGTAACCGAGACGGCGGCGGTGCAGACGGTCGAGTTCCTGGAGACGGGCACCAAGTTGCTGTTCCGGCCGTTCATCATGGGCGAAGACCGCATCCGCGTGGAAATCCACCCCGAAGACAGCAACGGCGGCTTGACGCCGGCAAACCTGCCGTTTCAGGAAACAACCGAGGCGACCAGCAACGTCGTGATCCGCAACGGTCACACGATCGTGATCGGCGGGCTGTTTCGCGAGCGGACGCAGGCGGGCAGCAGCCGCGTGCCTTACCTGGGGAGCATTCCGATCTTCAAGCACCTGTTCGGCGTGGAGCAGGACCAGACCACGCGGGAAGAGGTCATCATTCTGCTCACGGTTCACATTCTGCGCGAGAGTGCATCAGAGGCGGCGGCATTCGACGAATTGAGGCAGGACGTGGAGCGCGTCCGAGTGGGGATGCGGCGCGGACTGCTGGGAAACGGCCGGGAGCGCCTGGCCGACGCGCACTATCACTGGGCCGTGGAGCATCTGCGGCGCGGCGACGCGAACTCTGCCCTCTTTGACGCGCGCGTCGCGGCAGACCTGAGCCCGACGATGCTCGACGCCCAGAAGTTGATCGAGCGGCTGACCGGCGAGCGGGCTTCGACGTCGGAGATGCTCCGCATGCGGGCGTTCGTCGACGAACTGCTGCGCGCGGACGCCGGACTGTCGCCGCGGCCCACGCTTGGTCGGCCCGACGTGGAGCGCTTGCTGCGCGATTTGCCAGCGGCCGAATCAGATGCGGCGGAGACGGACGAACCATGAAGCGCGCTGACGAGCTGATCTGGCGAGGCGGCGTTGGTCGCCGCCTCCGCTCCCTGACGGTCGCGGCTCTGGCGGTCTGCGTGCCGGCGCTGCTCGTCGCCTTTGCGGCGGGGTGCGCCGAACGCGACAACAAGGTGCGCGAGCAGACCTCGCAAACGTGGAACGCCTACCGGGCGGCGGTGAAGTCGGAACTGGCCAGCGACGAACTCCGCAGCGGCAACACCGAGCAGGCGCTCGAGCTGGCGCGCGAGGCGGGAGCCCTGTCGCCGGACAATCCCGCGCACGCGGCGCTGCTGGCGCGGACGTATCTGGCGCGGGCCGACTTCAGCGCGGCGCGGCGAATTCTGGAGCTGGCCGTCGCCATGGCGCCCGCCGAGGCGAATCTGCACTATCTGCTGGGCATTGTGCACGAGCGTGATGCGCGCTGGTCGCAGGCGCGCGACTGCTACGGACGGTCAGCGGAATTGGAACCGGCCAATCTGGACTATCTCGTCGCTGCTGCCACCGCCGCGGCGCGCGTGGACGGTCCGGATGCGGCGCTCGAGTTGCTCGGAGCGCGCGGAGAGGAGTTCGACGATCAGCCGGTGTATCACGCGGCGCGGGCCGAGCTGGCGCGAGCCGCCGGGCGCCTGACGGACGCGTGTGCCGCGTATGAGCGAATGTTGGCGCTGGGGGCCGGCGATCGAACGACGCGCGAGTCGCTGGCGCTGCTCTACCACGCGCTTGGCCGCGACGCAGACGCGCTGACGTATCTGACATCGCTGCGGCTTGACGCTCAGCAGGCCGCGCTGCCGCTGGCGCTGGCCTACGCCCGCAGCCTGCTCGCGACGCAGCAGACCATCTCGGCACTGGACTGGCTGTCCGCGATCGCGCAGCGCCACCCCGAGCACGCCGAGGTCTGGCTGCTTACGGCGCAGGCCCGCGTGGCGTGCGGCGATTGGGACCGCGCCGTCGAGGCGGGCCAGCGGGCCGCGGCACTCTCGCCGCGCTCGCCCGACGCGCACTCGCTGCTGGCGGCGCTGTATCTCTCGCGCGGAGACGTGGGCGCGGCGGCGACGGCGGCGGCGGCGGCGGTCGATTGCGATCCGCGGAACGCGGCGGCCTACAGCCTGCTCGGACGCGCCTACGAACGGCGCGGCGATCGGAGCACCGCGCTGGAGATGTATCGCACCGCGGTGCGGCTGGCCCCGGATCAGCCGCTGGCGATCGAGTTGTTGCGCCAGGCCGAGCGCTGAACGGAGTCAGGCGCCGCGCGGTGCAGACTCGGACCGTCCGCAGGCGGCCAGCAGACCCGCGGCCAGGCAAAGGAACATCAGGCCCGATCCGCCGGCTGAAACGAAGGGCAGAGAGATACCCTTGGTCGGCACCGCACCCGTCACGACGGCGATGTTGATTGCGGCCTGAAGGCAGATCACCATGGTCAGCCCGCCGGCCAGCAGCCGAGTGAAATCGTCGCGGCTCCGGCGCACGACGGTGAATCCGCGCCATAGCAGCGCCATGAACAACCCGCAGACGACGATGCCGCCGACCACGCCCAGTTCTTCGCAGATGATGGCGAAGATGAAGTCGTTCTCGTCGTGCGGCACGTAGCCATACTTCTGCACGCCGTTGCCCAACCCGCGTCCCCACCAGCCGCCCGAGCCGATCGCAATCAGGGCCTGCGAGAGCTGGTAGCCCTCGCCGGCCGGATCGGGCGTTTCGGAGAGAAACGAGAGCAGGCGGCGGACGCGGTATTCCTTCGAGAAGATCAGGATCGAGGCCGCGGCGATGCCAAGCACGGCCGTGGCGCTGAGGTGCGTCACCCGCGCCCCGGCCATGACGAGCATGGCGAAGGCGACCAGCCCCATCAGGGCCGCGGTGCCGAAATCCTCCAGACCGGTGAGCGCGATCAGGATTCCGGCGGTGCCGATCGCGGGCAGGTAGCCGGTCGCGAGCGCCCGAACCGGGACCCCGGGGCGCGCGAGCATCGCCGCCAGCCAGACGATCATCGCGACCTTGGCGAATTCGGACGGCTGGAAGGTCATTCCGCCGGGAAGGGAGAAGGCGCGCTGCGCGCCGAGCCGCGACTCGCCCAGGCCGGGAATCAGCACGGCCACGAGCAGGAGCAGCGCGAAGCCGGCGACGATCCCGGCTGGCAGCATGCCCCGGCGGCGCGTCCAGGCCCACGTGCGATGATCCAGGCCGGCGACGATCAGCATCACAATCAGCCCGAGCAGCGCGAAGGCTCCCTGCCGCAGCGGGGAATTCCACCACTGCGACCAGTCGATCGGCGCGGCGTCGGCGCGGACCGACGCCGAGTAGACCATCACCACGCCCAGCGCCATGAGCAGCCCGACGAGGAAGATGATCCACCCGTCGGCCGGTTCGCTGTCGAGCGGTTCGAGCTGTTGCGTACGGCTGGTCATGCGGACACCGGTCAGAGTCGTCACGCGATCACCTCAGCTTAAGCGTAGCCAGGGCGAAGGCGGCGAAGATGGCCGACAGCAGCCAGAAGCGCATGACGACCTGCGTCTCGGTCCAGCCGCCCAGGTGGAAATGATGATGGATGGGAGCCACGCGGAAAAGCCTCTTTCCGCCGGTGAGTTTGAAGTAGCCGACCTGAAGAATGACGGAAAGCGCCTCGATCACGAAGATCCCGCCAACCAGGACCAGCATGGATTCGAGCCGTGTCACGATCGCGACATAGCCCATCAGCCCGCCCAGCGGCAGCGACCCGGTGTCACCCATGAACACTTGTGCCGGGTAGCAGTTGTACCAGAGAAATCCCAGGCAGGCGCCGACCGTCGCGCCGCAGATAACGGAAAGCTCGGCCGTGCCGGGAATGTGAAATACGAGCAACTGCTTGGCGAGATCGGCGCTGCCCACCACCGCGGCCAGCACCATGAAGCCGAAAGCCGTCAGCACCATGCAGCCGCTGGCCAGACCGTCCATGCCGTCGGTGAGGTTGACGGCGTTCGACGTGCCGACGATCACCACGACGGCCAGGACGGCAAAGGCGGCGGTCGGCAGCAGGACGCCGTGATAATCGCCGATCTTCTCGCCCTTGTAGAAGGGTACGCTCAGCACGCGGTAGGCTGGGTTATAGGGTTTGCCGGGGTCGGTCCAACGGTCTTCGAGCGCCTTGGCGCGTCCCTCGCGCAAAGCGAACACAGCCAGCAGGGCGCCCAGGGCGATCTGAAAAACGAGCTTCTCCCACGTCCGCAAGCCGGTTCTCGTCCCAACGCGCCGCGACTTCGTCAGCTTCAACCAGTCGTCGGCTCCGCCGATGCACGCCAGCCACACGATGCAGAACATCGCCATGCGGACGTAGAAGTTCAGCAGATTCGCGAGCAGAAGAATCGTGGCCAGCACCGCGATGACGATCAGGACGCCGCCCATGGTCGGCGTGTCGGCCTTCTGGGCGGTCATGGCGTTGAGCTGGGCGTGGTCAAATTCGGGGCGGTCGCCGATTTTGAGGCGGCGCAGCGTGGCGATGGCCCGCGGTCCGAGCCACCAGACGATCAGAAAAGCGAAGATCACCGCGAGCGTGCCGCGAAAAAGCGGACTGGCGTAGGCATAGGGCCGGTCACCGGTCAGCCAGACGAAGAAGTGATAGAGCATGGGCGCTACCCCGATCCGCGCAGCAGCCGACCGAGCGGCTCGAGCACGCGCTCGAGCTGCACGGCGCGCGACGCCTTCAACAAGACCACGTCGCCCGGGTGAAGCTCACGCGCCAGAAGGCAGGCGCACTCCTCCGCATCGCCGCACCGCGCCACTCGCCGCGTCGCGCCATCGGGCGGCAGATCAGGCCCCATCAACGCGGCCGCCGCCCCGACCAGCACGAATCCGCCAATGCCGCGCCGCCGGGCGTCGGCAGCGACGCGGCGATGTTGCTCGGCGCTGGCGGGTCCCAACTCGCGCATTTCACCCAACACGGCCCAGCGACGCCCGGCCGTCGGCATGGCTTCCAGAAAATCGAGGGCGGCGACGACGCTGGGCGGATTGGCATTGTACGCGTCATTGATGATTGTCACGCCACCGACTTGCACCACCTGATTTCGCATGCCCGGCAGCGCCACGCCAGCGAGCCGCGTGACGATCTCGTCGTCGCGCACGCCCAGCCAGCGCGCCACGGCGAGCGCGGCCAGCGCGTTGTCCGCGTTGTGCACGCCGCACATCGGCAGCCGGAATCGCAGCCCGTCTGAGGTTTCCGCACAGGTCCAGGGCGGCTCGACGCGTGCAGCCGCCAGCCGCAGCGACGCCCTGGCCGAACGGCCCAGCGTCAGCAGGGCAGCGGGCGCGGCGTGAAGATGCGGCTCGACTTCGGCCGAATCCAGGTTGACGAACGCCCGCCCATCGCGCCGGATCGCGGGCAGCAGCGCACACTCCTCGGCGGCCACGCCGGCGCGATCTCCCAATCCTTCGAGATGCTCCTCGCCAATGCTCGTGATCACGCCCGCGTCGGGCGAGGTGATGGCCGCCAGCGCCGCGACCTCACCGCGCGCGTTGGTGCCGATCTCGACCACGACGTAGTCGTCGTCGCTCGACGCCGCCAGCAGCGTCAGCGGCACGCCGATCTGATTGTTGAAGCTGCCGGGAGCCGCCGTCCCGCGCCATCGCCCCGAGAGCAGGTGATGGATCATCAGCTTGGTCGTCGTCTTGCCATTGCTGCCCGCCACCGCGATCACCTTGCCGCGAAGCGTGCGGCGATGAGACGCGGCCAGCGCCCCGAGCGCGGCGACGGTGTCACGCACGCGGACCAGCGGCGGGCCGCCGGCCGGCGAAGTGCCGCGCCCCGTCTCGGCCAGCACAGCCGATGCACCGCGCGCCGCGGCGTCGGCCATGAAATCGTGTCCGTCGAATCGCTCGCCGCGGATCGCCACGAACAGCTCGCCCGGCACCACTCGTCGCGAATCAGTGTTCACGCCGCGAATCGGCACGTCGACGCGCGGCGAGTCGGTCGCGCCCGCGACGATTGCGAGCAGGTCTGAAAGGGCGAGATTCAGCATGATCCAGGACGTGCCGCGGGCAGACCGGCCGCGCTCCGACGAGTGTTCGGCGGCGCGAGTGGCGCGCCACCGGGGCGGTCAACCGGCGGAGGCATCGCCCGCCCTTCTGCCCGCCAGCGCGTCGATCGCCACCTCGACGTCGTCGAAGGGCACGCGCTGCGACCCGAGTATCTGGTAGTTCTCATGCCCCTTGCCGGCGATCAGCACGACGTCGCCCGGAGCGGCGCGGTCGATGGCGAGTTGAATCGCGCGGCGCCGGTCGGCCTCGACGGCGACGCATGAGCGCTTCGACGGGTCAATCCCGCTCAAGATCTCCTCAATGATGGCGGAGGGCGGCTCCGAGCGCGGATTGTCGCTGGTGACAATGACCTCGTCGGCCAGCTCGACGGCGACGCGGCCCATCCGCGGCCGCTTGGTGCGATCGCGGTCGCCTCCGCAGCCAAAGAGCACCAGCAGCTTCCGCGGTGTGACTTTTCGCAGCACATGGAGCACGTTGGCCAGGGCGTCATCCGTGTGAGCGTAGTCGACGAACACATCAAAGCCGCTCTTGCTCGGCACGCGCTGCAGACGCCCCGGTATGTTCCGCAGCGACGACAGGCCCGCCGCGATCGCCTCGGTCGAATAGCCCAGAGCCAGCGCCAGGCCTGCGGCGGCAGCCGCGTTGTAGACGTTGTGCCGCCCCACCACCGCGTTCTCCAGCGCCAGATCACGCCCCGCGATCCGCAGCACGTAGTGCGTGCCCTTGATCGTCTCACGCGTCACGCGCGCCGTGATGTCCGCCTCCCTCAGCAGCGAATACGTCATCACCCGCGCTGCGCACCGCCGCACCATGTACGCCTGATGTTCGTCGTCGCGATTCACGACCGCGACCGCCGACGCACCGAGCCCGGCAAACAGCCGCTCCTTGGCATCGCGATAGGCCGCAAGCGTCTGATGGTAGTCCAGATGATCGCCCGTCAGATTCGTGAACGCCGCCGCCGAAAAACTCAGGCCGTCGGTCCGCCGCTGATCCAGCGCGTGGCTCGAAACTTCCATCACCGCGGCCGCGGCACCCGCGTCGGCGCACTCCCGGACGTACGCGGCCAGCTCCAGCGGCCCGGGCGTGGTCATGTTCGCCGCGACCACGCGCCCGCACAGGTCGTAATACACCGTCCCCAGCATGCCGCAGCGTTGCCCGGCGGCCCGGACGATAGCCGTCGTCATGAACGCCGTCGTGCTTTTGCCGTTGGTTCCGGTCACGCCGGCGACGCGCAGCGTGCGGCCGACGCGCTGCTCGAGACCGTACCAACGGGCCGCCAGCGTCGCCAGCGCGGCACGCGCGTCGCTGACGCAGATGCAACGCTCGTCCTGCTGGGCGAAGCGCTCTCCCAGCACGACGGCCGCGCCGCGCGCCAGTGCGTCACGCACGAAGTCGCCGCCGTCGGCGCGCGTTCCGCGCAGCGCCACGAAGATGCCCCCAGGCGTCACGCGGCGCGAATCGTCGTACACCCCCGTCGCGATCTGCGCAGCGCGACCCGCGAGCTGCGCCGCGCCGACGATGCCCTCCAGCAGCGTCCCGAGCGTTCGCGTTTCAGTTCTCGGCGTCATCGTCTCCAGCAACATTCCGCTCCGTCCCACTCGTCAAACGCTGATCCAAGGAAATCCCGCGAAGCAACGGTCCTTAGTCGGCATCGGCCACGCCCGCGCCGCGCGACCGCCGGTCGGGCATCGACTTCTGCGGCGGCACACGCATGTAGTTGAGCGCGTCGGCGACGATTGCCGCCGCGGCGGGCGCGGCGACGGTTCCGCCGTAGTACGCCCGCTGCCCGGGTTTGAAGATCGAGACGATCGCCGCGACGCGCGGCTCGTCCGACGGTGCGCCGGCCAGAAACGAACCCATGTACTTCCCGGGCAGGTAGCCATGGCCGCCGGGCCGGGCGATCTGCGCCGTTCCGGTCTTGCCGAAGAGCTGATAATCGGGAATGGCCGCCTTCGTGCCCGTGCCGGTCAGCACCACGTCGACCAGCGGCCCGAGGCGGATGCTGTCGGCGGTGCGCGTGTCGAGCACGCGCCGGATGGCCACTGGGCGCGAGTCGTCGCGGAGCAGCGTGCCGTCCGCGCCGACGATGCCCCGCACAATTCGCGGCCGGTAGAGAATTCCGCCGTTGCAGAACACGCTGAAGGCCGCCAGCGCCTGAAGCGGCGTGATGGCGATCTCCTGGCCGATTGGAATCGACTGGGTCGAGTAACCGGTCCAGCGCGAAAAGTCCTGCACGAGTCCTTCGTGCTCACCGGGCAGATCGATGCCCGTCAGGTCCCCGAAGCCGAACCGCCGCACGTAGCGGTTCAACCGCTCGTTCCCGACGCGTTCGCCGATCATCCCCATGCCGATGTTGCTCGACTTGCTGACGACCTCTTCGAGCAGCAGCGTCGAGTAGGTGTGCGTGTCGTGAATTGTGCGGCGGCCCCAGTTGCGCGTCGGTCCGTTGATCACGAATCGCTCGCCATACCGCGCCAGGCCGTCCTCAAGCGCGCAGGAGACTACGAAGGGCTTGAAGAGGCTACCCGGTTCGTACGCGCCCGAGATCGCGCGGTTGAAGAGCCGCTCCTCGGCGGCCTTGTGCTCCGCGGGACGCAGGCCGGCCGGAATCGGGTCGGCGGGATCGAAATCGGGATACGTCGCCATCGCCAGCACTTCGCCCGACTGCGGATCGAGCACGACCGCCGTGGCCCACTCGGCGGCGTAGGTCTGCGCGGCGGCGGTGAGGTGCTTTTCTGTGCACTCCTGAATGTAGGCGTCGATCGTGAGCACGACGCTCGCGCCGTCGCGCGGGTCGATGAAGTCCTCGGGCCGGGCGCTGACGCGCTGCCGGCGCGTGTTCACCACCAGCGTGCGGCTGCCGTCGACGCCGCGCAGGAATGAGTCGTAGGTCAGCTCCACTCCGGCCAGCGCGCGGTTGTCGGCGCTCAGGAATCCCAGCACGTGCGACGCCAGCCGGCCGTTGAGGTACTTGCGCTGCGCCTCGTAGCGGACCACCAGCCCCCCAAGCTCTTTGGCCTCGCGAACTTCGGAGAACCCCGCCAGCTCCTCGTCGCTGATCTGCCGCTTGATCCAGACGAAGTGCCGGTCGGCTGCGAGGGCCTCCCGCAGCGACTGCTCGACTTCCGCCGCGTTCAGCTTCAGCACTGGCGCGATGCTGTACGCCGCGAAGCGGATATCCGGAATCAGAAACGGATCGGCGAAGATCGACGGCCGCCGGATCGAACCGGCCAGCACCCTGCCGCGCGCGTCGAGGATGTCGCCGCGCTGCGCCGGGATCGGCATGGTGGCTGATTGCTGGCTGTCGGCCCTGGCCCGCAGCTCGGCCCCCTGCGTGGTCTCGATGACCACCAGCCGGCCGGCGCCGATCGCCAGCGCCAGCGAGGCGAGCACGAACGGGAACAGCCCGGTTCGAACGGTTGATCCGCTACTCGTGTTCATTCCGCCCGACCTCCGTGCCCGGCGCGGCGCACAGCCGCCCGCGGCTGCGCCGTCATGGACAGCAGCCGCCCGCGGCTGCACTCCATTCTCGACAAACGCCTGCGGCGACCACGACGCTCGGCCCGCGCGTCAGCCACCCGGCTTGCGCGCCGCCGGTTGCTTGCCGCTTCGGCCACGCTTGTCGCCGGAGCGTCCGCGGTCGCGCTCCTTCGGCTCAACGGCCTTGGACGGGCCGGCCGGGCTCGCCGACGGCCTGGACGCGGCCGACGGCGGGGCCAGCAGATCCTTGACGCGGTCGCGGATTTGCGCCGGATTCTTCAGTCGCGCCAGCTCAAGCCGGCTCTCGCGCATTCGCAGGCGCAGCGACTCCTCCTGGCGATCCAGCTCGGACATCTGGAATTGCAGCCGGGCCACTTCGCCGCGCAGCAGCGCGGTCGTCAACATCACCGCCAGCGTGGCGACCAGCAGGACAATGCCGCGTCCGAGTGTCATCCGGTTCTCTCGCGCCGCTCGCGCCGGGCTCGACGCTACGCCGGCGGCAACTTGATCCGCCGGCCGGCCTCCACCGGCCGCCGCGCGTTCAGTTCATTCAGCTCCGCGATCTCGCGCCAGCGGCGATCGTCCCGCAAGTACCGCCGCGCGATGCTCCGCAGCGAGTCGCTGGGTTGAATCGTATACCAGCGCGCTGGTTTTGTCGTCGCGCGCGTGTCCTCCGTCCGCCGCACCGCGCCCGGCCGCCCGCCGCGGGTCACCGACGACTTGCCACTCGCGTCGCGGCCGCGCTCGGCGGCGGCAACTTTTGCGCTCTTCTTCGCGCCACGGCTCTCCATCGCCTCTTTCTTCTCGCCTGCCGCTGGCCCCGGCGTTGGCTTGCCAGCCGCTTCGGCGGCGCGCGGCACTGTTCTTGACGGAGACGCCGTACCCGCGATTGCGCCCGCCTCGAGTCGCGGGATCGTCAACCGCTGCCCGACGCGAATTCTGTCGGCGCGGCCCTTGAGCTGCGGATTGGCGGCCAGAAGCAGCTTCAACGCGCCGGGGTCGTCCCGCTTCCACTCGCTGCGGGCGATCTTGCTGAGCGTGTCACCTTTGACAACAACGTGAGCACGCTCCGCGCCCTGCGACGGGACGACCGCATCGGTCGCGTTGAGGCCACTTGGCGTTTCGTTCATCGGCGCTGCCGGCGCAGCCACGGCCGTCAGCACAACGTCGTCGGTTGCCGGCGCCGCGTCGCGCGGCGCTTCGTTGCGATCCGGCAGGATTCCATCCAGGGGCGGAACGACCGGCTCGGCCTGCATCGCCAGCGGCCCCAGCGCGGTTGAGGGCATCGCGATGCGCGGCGACGCGTCCTCCATTTCCGGCAGCGGCGCGACGGCGCTGGGCCGCTCGAATGGAACCGAGGCCAGCGCCGCGCCCGGGGCCGACTCGGCCGCGGCGCGCATCATCACACCCGGCACCGCCATCGGCAGTTCGGCCGTCGGCCGGGCCATTCCGTTGAGCAGCCATGACATCGTGCCGATGAAACTCAGGCTCACCAGCGACGCCACCTTCACGTTGGGTCCCATTGCTCGCATCCTTGCTCTCTCGGCCCGGGCCACCCTGATCCTGGCGACATTCCGCACCGTGCCGTGGGCCGCTCTCATGCCACGCGCCGCGCGGCGCGCAGCTTCGCGCTGCGACTGCGGCGGTTTCCGCGGCGCTCCTCTTCATCCGGGCCGACGGGCGACTTGGTCAGAATCTCGACCTCGCCGGCCTTCTTGCGCTCCAGTAGAAAGTGCTTGACGATTCCATCTTCGAGACTGTGAAAGCTGATCACCACGAGCCGTCCGCCGGGGCGTAGAAACGGTAGAGCACGCTCCAGGAATGCCCTCAGATTGTCCAGCTCGCAGTTCACAGCGATGCGCAGGGCCTGGAAAATGCGCGTCGCCGCATGCACGCGCACCGCGTGTTTCTCCATGCCGCCGTAGACGCCCTCGGCCGCCAGGGCGAGCAGGCGCGTGGTGGTCAGCCGCGACTCCCGCCGCAATTCGCAGATGCGCTTCGCGATCTTGCGGCTCAGCGTCTCCTGCCCGAAGTCGTAGAACAGGTCCGACAGCTCGCGCTCGCTCAGGCTGTTGACCAGATCGGCGGCGGTCGTCTTCTGCCGCTGGTCGAAACGCATGTCGAGCGGACCGTCGACGTCGAAGCTGAAGCCGCGTTCGGCCTTCGCGAGCTGCGCGGAGTTCACGCCCAGGTCCAGCAACATCGCGTCAACCTGCCCGATGCCGAGGCGCTCCAGCAGCGCCGGAAACTCGGCGTAGTTCCATTGCTCCAGGTGAATCACTGGGTCGCTCATCCCCGCCAGGCGCCGGCGGGCACCGTCGAGCATCGCGCCATCCACATCCAGTCCGACATACAAACCACCAGGCGCCAGCCGCGGCGCGATCGCCGCAGCGTGCCCGCCTAAACCGACGGTGCCATCGAGCACGATCTGGCCCGCGGCGGGCGCGAGATACTCCGTGACGCGCGACACCAGGACCGGCTCATGCCCAGACAGCTCGACGTCCACAACCCACCGCCGCGCTTCGTGCGCGCACCGCTCTCGTCCCAGATTACACGACACGGGCCGACATGCGAGATGATCGCCGTGACCTCGGCGCCACGGACGGGTTGATTGAATGCGGGCCGGCGCTTATCATCCTGACTTGCGTCGGCCGGATCAGTCTCAAGCGGCCTTCCCTGGCCGCTCGCGCCGCGCGGATGCGTCATCGCTCATGAACGCAGGGCCTGGCGGGCCCTGTCCGCGGGTCGATTCACGGGTAGGCGGAGTGCGGCACATGACCGGACTCCGCCAGCCCGCCTCGCTCGGCACCCGCTCATCCGGGCGCCCTCGAAACCCTCTATCCTGACTCAGCCGCGGCACGAATCGCGTCCCGCGACTGCTCCTGCTCAGCCATCACACGCCAGGCCGCGGCGCGCTCCGCCGGATAGTCTGGCCACTTCCGCGTAATGAACTCGCGATATGCTTCGCGCGGCCACAGTTCCAGATGATCCTGCACGCCGATCAGCGCGACATCCTTCCCAATCCCGGCGCGCTCCAGCAACCACTCCGGGATTAGGATCCGGCCCTCTTTGTCCGGATCGAGCAGCACAGTCTGCGACCATTCGAACTGCCACCACTCGAACGCGGCATCCGGCAGTCGATCGGGGGCCGTCGGAATCGGACGAAGCTTCTCGAAGTACCGGTCCGGATAAATCGCAAGCGTTCCCAGCCGTCTCCCGGGTAGCACAAAAAACGCTCGACCGTCGATGTCCGGATTCAGCTTCGCGCGAACGCCGTACGGTATCGACAGGCGGAACTTCGCATCGATCGTGAATTCGTAAGCGCCGCTGAAGAGCATGGTCGAACATGAGTCCCACTAAGCACCACCTAACAGGACTTTCATGGGACATAATACCACACGGCGACGTCATTACAAGAGGAGACTCTGATAATTGTGGCGATTTGGGGAAACCCGCGGGCCCGCGCACGACGCGAATCCCAATAGGTTGGACATCGGCGTACGCGGAGTACCGCCTGTATGGGCGGCTGGTAGTCCAGGGGCGAGAAAAATTCTCAGGAAGCCGGCGGCGGCGGGACAGTAATCTGATGCAGATTGTCGCGAACCAGGTGTAATCCGTGAACGCAGAACTCGAAGTGCTCGCCGAGATTGCGGAGCAAATCGGACGGTGGATGCGTATCCGGACGGCTCAGCTCGCTGGCGATGTGATAGGACCGCTTGCCGCGCAGCAGATATTCCCGCAGAAGATCGGGCCCATGCCGCCGGGTCAACTGTTCGGGAAAGACGCCCGCCCAGAAGAGCGCGAAATCGCCGATGTACTTGTGAATCAGGCGATTGCGCGCCGCGGGCTCGATGTCGGGTCCGAGATACGCATCGCTGTGCATGCGCTGGATTTCGCGGATCGGTTCGCCGGTCACGGTGTGGAGCCGATAAATCCGGTCGACGTGCAGAAAATCCGCAAGCATGTCGGAGAGGTAATCGGTCACGCCCGGGTCGCATAACCCGACGTCAACCATGAAGACCTGCTGCACGACGCCGCCGAAAAGCGCGCGGATCGGCTGATTTGAGGACGCATTCAGCGACATTTCGTCACCCGACGAATTCGAGACACTTCAATGGTAGGAATCGGATCGGGCGGAGGTAAAGAGGATTTCAGGAGTGGCGAGCGGCAGATCCGGCGAGCCTGGCGGTCAGTACCGATAAGGGCTGCCGCGGCCGCGGGGGCGCAACTGGAGCATCTGCGCGGCAAGAGTGAAGAGCAGCGCGCCGAGGGCAGCACCGCCCAGCCCGAGCGTGAAGCCGCTCCAGGGGTGGGCCACGCCCCAGAGCGTCGCATTGAGGGCCACGAGCGTCGAAGCGGCGAGACTGGCAGCCAGCGCGGCGAGAACGGCGATGACGAGCTGCGCCGACCAGGCGCTGCCGTTGGTCCGGGCACACAGCCAGGTGACCAGCCAGGCGGCCAGGCCGAGCGCCACGGCGCGCGTTCCGACCGGATCGGACGAGCACATGTCCTGAGCCAGGCCGATCAGCCAGCCGGCGATGGGGGCTTCGCGCGGGGGCGAGAGAAACCCCCAAAGCAGCGCGGTGAGCAGGAAAAGATCGAGCGCCGATAGCACCCGCAGGCGCGCGATGAGCGCGGTCTGCACCACGGCGACGACGACGATCATCGCAACGAAGATGCCCCAGCGCATGCGATCAACTGGCCTCGGGCAGTTCGCGGCCGAAAGCCGGCGCGGGCACGCGGCGGCGCAGCGGCGAACCCTTGACGACGCGACCGTCGCCGCGCTGATAGCTGAAGTTGATCTCGACGTGCTTTCCGCAGACTTTGGCCTCCTTGGGCCAGTTGAGCATGAAGCCGTAGGAGTATCCGCCGGCGGCGAGCTTGGTGATGCGGAATCCGGTGGCGTCCTGCTGGTTGAACGTCCAACGATGGACGAGCTTGCGCGTCAACTGGCCCTTCTCGTCGCGCTCGATGACGTGCATGGTGGCTTCGAACGCGCCGGTGCCGAAAGCGCCCTTGCCGCTCGCGGCCGAGACGGCGTAGACGCGGACCTTGAAGCCGACCGGCGTCGAGGCGTCGAACAACCAGGGGACCGGCTGCCAGAACTGGATCAGCTCGACGATGTCGTCGCGGGCGGCGATCTTGGCGGCGTCAATGGCCGGTACGGGCTTGGCGGTGGCGTTATCCGCCCCGACGCTATACGAAACTGGTTTGTGCTGCTGCGGCCACTGGCAGCCTGCAACCGAGAGCGCCAGCAGCGCGGCGGCGACGCGAGTTCGCGCGAACCCCGGCCGATGCACGACGCGGGAATGTTCAGACAGGCGTTTCATGGTTCATCGTCTGTTTTCAGGCGGAGCGTGCGCATGTCGCTCGCGGCACACACGTCCCTCGTACACCGGCCAGCCGACGCTCGCGCGATTGCCGCTTGAAATCAACGTGCCGGCGGCATCCGCACCGGCGGTCCGGGCTTTCGAGCACTCGCGGCCGGCGGCGCGTCGTCGTTACTCGATCCGGCCGGGAATCGGCAGATCGTAGGAATCGGCGTCGGCCGGGCCGCGCGACGAACCGAGCCGGGCGGGCACGGGCGGTCCGTACTCGTCTTCCTCCGGCTTGAGCGTGTCCTTCTCAAGCGGCACGGTCTCGCCTTCGGCCGGCTCGAGCGGCACGCCCTCGGCGCCGTCGTGCATCGTCTCGGTTTCGCGGCGGAGCTTGTTCATGAGCGGGCTGCCGAGCACCTCCTGATCAAGCAGGCCGCTCTCGTCGCGCGAGTGGGTCGACAGGTCGCGGAAGTCCTCGACCGTGCGGACGACCCGCGGCGTCAGGACGATCAGCAGCTCGGTCTTCTGGTTGTTGTAGGTGCTGAAGCGGAAGAGCTCGCCCAAGAGCGGGATGTCGCCCATGAGCGGCACCTTCTGCTCGGTGGTCGACTCCCTATTGGTGATCAGGCCGCCCAGCACGATCGTCTCGCTGTCCATGACGGTGACGGTGGTATTGGCTTCGCGGTTGATGGTGATCGGCTGCTCGACGCCCGGGGCGATGGTGACGTTGGAGTCCGCCACTTCCGAGATCACCTGCGAAATCTCCATCCGCACGTAGCCGTCCGGGTTGATCTGCGGCGTCACGGTCAGCTCGATGCCGACTTTTTCGCGCGTAATGTTGCTCTGCACGTTTCCGCCGGTGGTCTGCGACGTGCCGGAGACGAACGGAATTTCGCGGCTGACGTTGAAGGTGGCTTCCTGGCCGTGCATGGCCATGATCATCGGCCGGCTGAGGACCTTGAGGTTGCTCTCGCTCTGAAGCGTGTGGATCAGGAAGTTGAAGTCGGCGCCCGTGACGGTGAAGGTGAATCCGCCGAGGCCGGCGCCGACGGCGCCGACGTCGGTTCCGCCGACGTAGTCATAGGTCGTCGTGTCGCTCGGGCCGGCCTTGGTGAATTGCAGGTCCTGAAAGGCGAATTCGACGCCCAGCTCGAGCGAATTGTCGAGCGTGACTTCGATGATCAGGACCTGGATCATGACCTGCGGCGGCGGCTGGTCGAGCTCCTTGACGATGTCGAGCACTGAGCTTTCGAACTGCGGATCGTAGCTGACGACCAGTACGTTGGCATCTTCGTTGGCGATGGCGATGATCTCGCGTTCCTGCTTTTTCTGGTTCGAGAGCTCCTCGCCGATGTCCTGGAGGCGGTCGCGTTCGGCGTCGCTGAAGGCCTTGAGCGAATCGGCCAGGCTCTTGGCTTCGTTGTTGCGCGGTTGGTAGACGAACGTCTTGCGCTCCTTGATCTCCTGCGTATCGAGCTGGAGCACCAGTTCTTCGACCAGGTCGAGATAGCCCTTCGTACCGGCGGCGACGACCGAGTTCGTACGGACGTCGGTGGTGAACATGAGCTGTTGGCGGCCGCCTTCGGAGCTGACGCCTTCGAGCACGAGCTGCCGCTCCTGGCCGTTCTGGCCGGTGGTGTTGGAGACGGTGCGGGTCGTGCCCGTCCCCGTGCCGCCCTGCGAGCTGAAGAGCGCCTCGAGCGTTTTGACCATCTCCTCGGCGTCGGAGTTGCGTAGCGGGAAAATGCGGACCTTGGCGGCATCGGGCGGAACGTCGACCGCGGCGACAAGCGACTCCATCAGCGCCATGCTTTCGGGCGAGGCGGTCACGACCAGCGAATTCGTACGGACGTCGCTGATGATTCGAATCTCGGAGCGCAGACCCTTGAGCGTCTCGACGCCGGCGTCGGGGTGCTGCACCTGGTAGATCAGCAGTACCTGGTTGGCACCTTCCTGTGCGGCGCCGCCGGAGCTGCGCGTTCCACCACCCTGGCTACTGCCGACCTGTCCGCCGCGGCCCTCGAGGATGGCGTTCAGCAGTTCGCCGGCGTCTTCGGCGTCGGCCTGCTTAAGCTTGAAGATGCGTACGACGGCGCCGCCGGTAGGATCGACGGTTTCCATGCGCTGCACCATCGTCTCGACTTCCTTGACGAGGGCGGGCGGGCCGATGGCGACGACTGAGTTCGTGGCGGGGTCGAAGGTAACGGTGAGGTCGGTGGCTCCGGTTCCGCCGCCCTGCCCGCCGCCGGTGCTCTTGTACATGTCCTGCAGGATCTTGGAGACGTCTTCGGAAGCGTTCCGCCGCAGCGGCAGGATGGTGAGCATGCGGCCGACCTCGCTGGGGCGATCGAGCAGTTCGATCCAGCGTTCGACCATCTGCATGTCTTCCTTGGAGGCGGCGAGCAGGAGGTTGTTGGAGAGCGGGTCGGCGGCGATGTGAATGGGTGTTCCGCTGAGCTTGGCGTCGCCGCCGCCGCTGCCCTGCTGGCTCTTCTGGATCAGCTCGGTGAGCAGCGCGGCGATATTGGTGGCGCTGTTGAGCTTGACGGCGCGGACGCGGAATTCGACAGTGGGGTCGAACGCGCGGTCGAGCTGATCGACCAGGTCGTTGGCCTGGCGGATGTAGTCGCGCGTGCCGGTCATGACGACGGAGTTACTGCGCGGATCGGCGATGACATTCAGCACGTCCTTCTGCTCGGGGTTGGTCTCCTTGGTGGCGGCAGCCTTTTTCTCGAAGACCTCCTGGATGATGGCCTGAATCTTGGCCGAGTCGGCAAACTGGAGCTGGCGATATTGCGAGTCGACCGTGCCATAGGCTTCGGCGCCGTCGAGCTGCAGGGCCAGGTCTTCGACCATCTTGTACGTGTCGGGGTGTCCCATGACGATCAGCATGTTGGCGCGGTCGTCGGGGATGATGATGGCGCCCTCGCGCTCCGGGTTCTTCTGGGCCTTGCCCAGGGCGGTCTGGCGCTCCTTGAGCAGGTCCTGGAGCTTCTTGCCCAGCGTGCTGGCGGGCGAATTCTTCAACTGGATCAGATGCGTCTCCATGGCCAGGCTGGTGCCGGGTTTGTCGACCTCGGCGATCAGGCCGGCGGTCAGCAGGATGGCATCCTTGCGGCCGACGACGAAGAGCGTGTTGCTGCGCGAGTCCTGGGCGATGTAGATCGGGAAAGGCAGCCCCTTGCCGGTGATGCCGGCGGGGATCGGGGGCAGCACGTCCTTGGCGAACGACTTCGCGTCGCCGTCGGACGGGCGGACGAGCGCCGCCTTGCCTTCGGTGAACAGCTTCTGAAGCATTTCGCCCACGTCGACCACGTCGGCGTGCTTGAGGGCGAACGACTTGATCTCGACGTCGGCGCCGGCGGGCAGCGCGTCGAACAGGCCGACGATTTCGGTCAGCGGGTCCTTGTTCGAGCGCGAGGTGTACACGATCAGCGAGTTCGTACCCTTGTCGGAGACGATGCGAATCGGCTTCTCGAGATCGAGCTCGGGCAGCACGCGCCCGTCGACCGTCGTGATCCGCAGGCGGCGCACGAACGGCTTGCCGGGCTTGGTCGGCTCGGCGGCGGCGCCCTCCTGAGCGGCCTGCTGCTCGGCGTTGATCATGTCGGTCAGAGCCTTGGCGACCAGGTCGGAATTCGCGTTCTTCAGGTTGATCCAGAGCATCTCGCCGACGGTGTACGCCGAGCCGCCGTCGTCGGGCTTGATCTCGACGTCGACGGACTGAATCAGCCGCTCGATCTCCTCGACGTCCTTGGGGGTCCCGATGACCAGAATGCTGTTCGAGCGGTCCTCGACCTGCACCGAGGCTTGCGCATCGGCGGGCACCTCGCGCAACTGGTTCAACTTCTGCAGCGTGGGCGCCACGATGCGGGCGGCGTCGGCGGCGCGGATGTGCGTCAGGCCGATCAGGCGGAATTGCGTGTCGCCGGTGTCCACGTCGAGCTGATCGATGAGCGTCTCGATCGTCGCCATGATCTTGTCGGAAGCGGAGACGATCAGCGAGTTGCTGCGGGCTTCGGCGCTGATCGCGAAGCGGTCGGCGGGGCCAGGCTGATCGGTGCGGATTTCGATCAGGCGCTGCACCTGCTCGGTGATGGCCGGCGCCAGCAACGCCGCCTTGGCGTGCTTGAGCGTGAAGACGGCGAACTGCGCCGGCCCGGTGGCGGCTTCCATCGTCCGGGCGATCTGCTGAAGGAATTCGAGGTCGCGCTCGTCGCCATAGATGATGACCTGGTCGCTGCCGATGGGCGTGACCTGGACCTGTCCGCGGAGCGTACCGGTGACGCCGGCGGGGAGCAGGACGGCGTCGCCGGCGGCGGGTTGGGTAGCCTGCTCGTCCGGGGCCGGTGGGCGGCTGGTCGAGGAATCCGACGGTATCGGAACGACACGCTCCTGGCGCGACGACGGCCGGGCAGCCGGCGGCGGCGCATGCTCCTGCGTGGCGCCACGGACACCCGCGTTTTCGACCGGCGTTTCCTGGGTCGGATTCGACTGCTCGGCAGTTTCGGCTGAATCGTCGACGCCGGCCGAAGCCTGGTCGGACGCGTCGCTCTCAGCATCTTCCGGCGCGGCCGCAATGCTGTTGTCGGCTGCGGGCTCGTCGGCCAGTTCGGGCGCGGCGACGTCCGCGTCCGGCCGAGATTCGGCCTCGGTCTCGGGCGGGCCGCCGACGGCTTCAGCGCGGCGCAGGGGTGAATCGGAGTAAGCGACGAGACGGATCGCGTCGTAGTTCACGTCGTCGGGCAGTTCGGGCTGTTCTGTTTCAGCCAGCGCCGCGAGGCGCGAGAACATCTGGCCCGGCGGCAGCGCGCGACCGGCCGCAGGCGCGCCGATTGAGAGCGCGGCGGGACGACGGGCAGGCGAGCGCGGGCGTAGGGCGGCCGGCGGCGGCGACTTCGGCGCGGCCTTGCCGTCGCTGACGATCAGATCGCGCCAGCTTTTCGCCCGGTCATCGCTGGTCGGCGCCGCCGCCAGTGCCGAATCCGGCGAATCCGCGCGAGCATCGGCCGGGGTCGCGACGTCGGCCACAGCACCGACGGCGACAGGGGTATTCAACTGGGTGGAGATGTCGTCCGGCGGGACCATGCGATTAAGAGCGGCGAGCACGGCGCCGACGTCGTTCGACAACTCGTGCGACGAAAGCGACGGGGTCGCCTGGCCGCTGGCGACCGATTCGCCGATCGCGGCGCGCGCTTCAGCCGCGGCCATCGACACCGGCCGGGCAAAGCGGCTGAGGGCTTCGATGAGCGCATCGCGCTCGCTGGCCGCGAGGGGTGCGACGAGCGCGGCGTGAACGGCGTGCGACTCGGTCGCGGGCATGGCCGGCGCCAGCGCCGCCTGGTTCGCCAGCGCCGCGCTGATCGACTGAGTGAGCAGGCAGACGCCGATGAAAGCCGCGGCTGGCCGCGGTGCGACGTGGTCGGTGCGGGGCGCGGCGGTGGCGCTCGGTTGCCAGAGGGCGGCGCCGCGCGGGGGCTGCGTCGGGGGCGTGCGGCGGCGCGTTCCGCCGGTGGGCGGCTGGGCTGCGC
>JAJVHV010000038.1 GCA_022072445.1 Phycisphaerae bacterium
ATCGCCTGGATTCAGAACTTCCGCCGCTTGTGCATTCGCTGGGAAAAGTCGACGCCACTGTTTCAAGCGTTCTTGCACCTCGGATGCACATTATTACTGCTCAAAGTGGTTTTGGGATAGGCTCTAGCCTGAATCTCAAGCGGGTCGGAACTTCTCGCAGTTCCGACCCGTTCTTTTGCGCCCCACCTTCCCGCATACGCAGCCGAGCCCCGACCTCGACGTCCTGAACACCGAATGATCCGCCAACCGAGCCCCAACCTCCACGTCTTGAGCAACGAACGATCTGCCAGCCGAGCCCCGACCGTCAGGGAGGGGTTCGAGCAACGGTTGCTATCGTCGAGCGCGTTATCACTTAGCGGCCCTCGCGATGGGACTCAGCCTCACTCTCGCCGAGTCCGCAGGCATGCGCCGGTCGAACCCCTTCCTCGCGGTCGGGGATCGGCTGGGCACGTCTCCGCGCGCCAGGACGTACCACACAGTCTCGCTCATCAAACGCCGCGCACTGGGCGGAGTGATTACGGCGTGCAATTCCTGCGCCTCTGCGGAAAGCCGCCTCAATCCAAGACTGCGACGCCGCCTTAAGCGACGTGGTCGAGTGCTCCGCCGCAACGGCCGATAGCCATGTCGAGGTGTGCGCCGATCGCCGCGGGCTGCGGCGCCGGCCGCCCGCGGAGGTCGGCATTCGTGAAACTCATCAGCGTCTGCGGTGCACGTCCGAATTTCATCAAGATCGCCGCCCTGCTTCGCGAGCTGGCCGACTACCCCGAAATCGAGTCGATCCTCGTACACACCGGCCAGCACTACGACACCGCCATGAGCCATCAGTTCTTCGACGAGCTGAACATCCCCGAGCCGGACGTGAATCTCGAAGTCGGCAGTTGCTCTCACGCCGTCCAGACCGCACGCATCATGGAGCGCTTTGAACCCATCGTCCTTCAGCACGCCCCCGACGCCGTTCTCGTCGTCGGTGACGTGAATTCGACCATGGCCTGCGCGCTGGTGGCGGTGAAGCTCGGTATACCTGTCATCCACGTCGAAGCCGGACTGCGCAGCTTCGACCGCGACATGCCCGAGGAGATCAACCGCGTCGTCACCGACGCGCTCAGCGACCTGCTGTTCGTCACGGAGCGCTCCGCGGTCGAGAATCTGGAAGGCGAGGGCGTCAGCCCGGCGAAGATCCACTTTGTCGGAAACGTCATGATCGACACGCTCCGCGCGCACCAGCAGCTCGCCGACCGCTCCGACGTCGTCGCACGGCTTGAGCTTCATCCACGCGACTACGTCGTGCTGACGCTGCACCGCCCGTCCAACGTCGACGACCCGGCCGCGCTCGCCCGCCTCTGCGCCGCGCTGCGCGAAATCCAGCGCTCCCACACCGTCGTCTTCCCTACGCATCCGCGCACCCGCGCCAACCTGCAGCGCCGCGCCGCCAGCACGCTTTTCGCCGACATGCCGCGCCTCCGGCTCATCGAGCCGCTCGGCTATCTCGAGTTCATCAAGCTCATGCGCGATTCCGCCGCCGTCCTGACCGATTCCGGCGGTATCCAGGAAGAGACCACCGTGCTCGGCGTGCCGTGCCTGACGCTGCGCGAGAACACCGAGCGCCCGGTGACGATCAGCGAGGGTACGAATCGCCTGGTCGGCACCGACCCGCGGCACATCGTCGCAAACTTCCGGGAGATCGTGTCCCAGCCCACGCAGCCGCGCACGCCCGAGTATTGGGACGGTCACGCCGCCCAGCGCATCGTGCGCGTCATCGCCGACTGGCACCGCCTGCGTAGCCGCGCGCCGCTGACGTGCGAGTCGGGCGTCGCTGCGCGTCCAGCCTGACGCCACTCCCGCCCCCGACATACTTTCCGCCGCATCCGATAACGCCCCGGCCGCGCGCCGCGCGTTGCTCCCCCAGCTTCGCGGCCGGCCTAGAATGGGGTGATGCCTGCCGTTTCTCGTGGAGGGGGCCCGATGGAGGAGTGCTGCTGCTGCCACGCACCAGCGCGCGTCGCGGTGCTGCGCGGCTACGATGGCGGACAGCCCGATATCGTTCGATACTGTATTCACTGTGCCGATCAGCGAACCGACGAAAACGCCGGCCCAAGCGCCCCGCGCGACATCGGCCTGAAACTCCGGATTCTATCGGTCGCGGCCGGAGCGCTGCTCGGCGCACTCGGAATCGCCGCCGACCAGCTCCGCGGCCGCGATCTCGACCACGTCGGCTGGCTCCAGATTCTCGGCCTGTGCGGCGGTGCGCTGCTGGCGTCGATCGGCGCGCTGCTGCGGGTCGACGTGGTGGCGCTGGGAGGTGCGGCGCTCTTCGCTCTGTCCGGCCTGGCCGACGTTCTCGGGCTCTCGCTCAGCGCCGGCATCGGCTGGAAACAATGGAGCGCGGTTGTTATCGGCGCTGCCCTCGTGCTGGCGGGCGTCGGGCCGACACTGGTTCGGCGGCGCGGGATGGCCGATAGCACCTTGCGGGGCGCGTAATCACGCGGCCACGACGACCGCTCGCGCGGCGCCCCGCGGAGGCGCATGCAATCACTTACCTGGTACATCCGCCGCCTGCGGGCCATGACGCTATCGGAGGTGGCGTGGCGCGCGCGCTCCTCCATCCGCGACGCCGTCGACCGGCACATTCTCGGTCCGGGATTTCACGTCCGCGTAGCGCAGCGCGCCGCCGACCGTCACCCGCGCACCATTCAGCCCGGCTTTCGCGTCTGCGATCTGCCAGTCGGCTTCTGGCGCGACGCACCAAGCGACCCGCGTGAAGCCGCGTGGCGCGATGCGCTGCTGCGTCGGGCCGGGCGCGTCTGCGACCACCGGCTGAAACTTTTCGACCTGGCCGATTGCGACGTCGGCTCGCCCATCCGCTGGAACCACGAGCACAAGGCCGGAATCGACACGCCGATGACCCCGGCTTACACAATCGATTATCGCGACCATCGTGTCACGGGCGACTGCAAGTTCGTCTGGGAGCCGAACCGCTGCCAGCACCTCGTGGTTCTAGGACGCGCCTACCGCGCGACGGGCGACGCGCGCTTTGCCGCTGAAGCCGCCCGGCAGATCGAAAGCTGGATCGACGCCTGTCCGTTCGGCCACGGGATGAACTGGCGCAGCCCGCTCGAGCTTGGCATCCGGTTGATCAACTGGACGTGGACACTCGATCTGATCTCCGAGGCGGGAGTCGTCGACGAACGCCTGACGCGTCGAATCGTCAGCTCGGTGTACCTGCACCTGCTGGAGATCACGCGCAAGTACTCGTACGGGTCGTCGGCCAATAACCACCTCATCGGCGAGGCGGCCGGTGTCTACGTCGCCACACGCTACTTCCGCGCGTTGGACCGCGCCGCCTCATGGGCCGCCGAGGCCCGGCGGACGCTCGAACAGGAGATCCTGCGGCAGACGTATGACGACGGCGTGAACCGCGAGCAGGCTCTGGGTTATCACCTCTTCTCGATGCAGTTCTTCCTGATCGCCGCTTTAGTCGGCCGCAAGGTGGGCGATTCGTTCTCAAATACCTACTCAACCACGCTCGCGCGCATGCTCGATTTCGTCGACGCCCTCTCGCAGGGTGCCGACGTGTTGCCCATGTACGGCGACGCCGACGACGGAATCGTGCTTGATCTTGCGGATGACCCGCTGGCGGCCCACCCGTGGCTCGCGGCCGGCGCCACGCTCCTCGCGGACGAAGGACCGCGTCCTGCGGACGGACACGCCGCCGAGAGCGTGCTTTGGCTGATGGGCCAAAACGCCGCTCCGCGTTGCGCGGGCTCCGCGGCGGAGCGGCGCGAAGCGCACACGCTCGCGTCGCGCGCGTTCCCATCGGCCGGAATTTATCTGCTGCAAGCCGGCCGCGCCGACTCGCCGGAGCGCGTCAGCGTGTCGCTCGATTGCGGCGAGCTGGGCTTCGGACCGATCGCGGCGCATGGTCATGCCGACGCGCTGAGTGTCACGCTGCGGGCATTCGGCGGCGACGTGCTCGTCGATCCCGGCACGTTTGACTACTTCACGTATCCGGAGTGGCGCGCGTACTTTCGCAGCACGCGGGCGCACAACACCGTCGAGATCGACGGTCTGGACCAGTCAGAAACGCTCGGCCTCTTCCTTTGGGGAGCGCGCGCCACGGCACACTGCATCGAATGGCGGCCCAGCGATTCCGGCGGAACCGTCGTGGCCGAGCATGACGGCTATGGCCGGCTGAAGGATCCGCTGCGGCACATTCGCTTCGTCACGCTCGACGGCGACAGCCGCACGCTGACGATCGTCGACGAGCTGATTACGCAGGGCCACCACCGCGCCGTGCTGCACTTTCACCTCGCGGAGAGCTGCACGGTGACCGAGCTGGAGGACGGTCAGGCGCGCATCGACACCGGCCGCGGCATCGTGGAAATGTCATTTGATCCGCGTCTGACGGTCGCCGCACTCCGCGGCTCGACCGATCCGATCGCTGGCTGGGTCAGCCGCGGCTATCACCGCCGCTCGCCCGCGACGACGCTTTCCGCGAGCTGCGAGATGGCGCAGACCGTGCGTCTGGTGACGCGGGTGGAGATCGGCGTGCCGGCCGGATTGGCACGCGCGGGCGCACGGCGCGCGGCCGCAGCCGCCGCACGATAGGCACAACGCAGGAGCGCGCAAGGCATGTTATCGACGGGAGCGAACATCGCGGCGGTCGTGCTGGCGGGCGACCATCGTTGGAGCCGGGCGACATTTGACCGGCTCTTTCCGCGGCCGCTCCTACCCGTCGTGCAGTCGCCGCTGATCTGCTATGCGCTGCGCTGGCTGCGCGACGCCGGCGTGCGGGGCGTGACGCTGTGCGCCAACAGCACGTCGCGGCAGATGCGTCACTGCCTTGGTGACGGCGGGACGTTCGGTCTTGAGCTTTCGTATTACGAGGACAAGACGCCGCGCGGTGCCGCCGGCTGCGTTCACGACGCGCTGCTCGATCGCCAGGCCGAGACGGTCATCGTCGCCGACAGCACGGTGATTCCGCGGCTCGACCTGCGGCGTCTGCTGGCGCAGCATGCCGATTCCGGCGCCGCCGCGACCGTGGTGGTGGGCGATGAACCATTGGCGCGGTGCGACGACGAGCCGCACGCCGTCCCGATGGGCGTTTACGTTTTCGATTCGCGGGCCGTGACGCACGTCGCGGACACGGGTTATCAGGACATCAAGGAGCTGCTCATTCCGCGGCTGAACGCCGCCGGCGAGCACGTCGAGCTGTTCGAGTCCGAGGCCGCCTGTCCGCGCGTCACCAGCATCGAGACCTATCTGGCGGCCAACGCCTGGATGCTCGACGTGCTGCTGGACGCGCCCGGCGAGCTGAGCGGCTATCGGGTGATCGGCGAGGCGCTGGTGCATCCGGAGGCGGCGATCGCGTCGAGCGCGCGCCTGATCGGACCTCAAGCCATCGGACCGGGCGTCGAGATCGGTCCGAATACGCTGATCGTCGGGCCGACGGTGATCGGCGCGCACAGCGTCGTGCAGCGCGGCGCGGTCGTGGCGCGCTCGGTGATATGGGAACACTGCTGCGTGAAATCCGATAGTTTCGTGGACCGTTCGATCCTGTCCTATCACGCCACCGTCGCCCCCCGGGCCGTACTGTACAACACGGTGGAAGTGGCCGACATCAGCGACGGGAGCGCGCCCTCGTTGTCGCAGGGCGGATAGCCGGGTGTGGAGCGGCCATTGATGCGCCGCCCCAATATCCCTGCGTTCCGGCAGCTCGCGCGGCCCGTCGGGAGCAACACTGATGGCCAGCGGACACGAACACGGGCATCACTCCAGCGGCATCGCGGCCCTCGCGCCGCTGGACCACTCCGGCCGCGAGCGCGGCGAGTCCTTCGTCGATCCATGGGCGGCACACTCGGCCGCGGCGCACGACGCGGCGCACGCGCCGGTGAGCCTGCTGGCGCCGCTGCGTTACAAGTGGACACTGATCATCACGACGCTGCTGGTGGCCGTGCCGCTGACGGTCGCGATCTGGGCGCTGTACCAGCCCGCGTACCGGGCGCAGGCGATCGTCCGCGTGCGGCCGATCGTCAAGCTGGTGGTGTTCGAGACGCCCGAGAATAGCGGCACGATTCCGCTCTACAACAACTATCTGAACACGCAGGTCAGCGTCATCCGCAGCCCGCGCGTGCTCAATCGCGTGCTGGAGCTGCCGGCCGTCCAGGCCACGCGCTGGTTCCAGGACCACAAGCACAACGCCCCGGCCTTACTGAACGAGTCGCTGGTAGTCATGCCGCGCAACAAGACCGAGCTGATCGACGTCTCGGTCACGACCGAGCAGGCCAAGGACGCGGCCGTTCTGGCCAACTCGGTTGTCGACGAGTACATCCGTTTCGTGAACGGCTCGCCGGGCGGCGACGGCAGCGACGCCGAGGGCG
Source organism: Phycisphaerae bacterium (assembly GCA_022072445.1). Classification (GTDB taxonomy): domain Bacteria; phylum Planctomycetota; class Phycisphaerae; order UBA1845; family Fen-1342; genus JAJVHV01. Next base: position 6,378 of record JAJVHV010000038.1, read on the forward strand.
GCAGCGACGTGCTGGCGACGCTGAGCGACCTGGAAGAGCGCTATCACCGCGAGCTGGAGACGCTGAAAACTGATGTGCGTGAGCTGCGCCGCGAACTCCAGACCTCGACGCCCGACCACCTGCTTTCGCAGAAGATCGCGCGCGTCGACCAGATGCAGGCCGAGGCCAACACGCTCGATCGCGACATCATGGTGGTCGAGTACCAGCTTGACATCGCCCAGAAGCTCACGGACGGCAGCACTTCACGTCCCTCGAGCGCGCCGGCCGACGCCGCCTTGGCGACGAAGTCGGCCTATCGCGGCGACGCGGAGTGGCGCCGCCTCTGGTCGGACCTGAAGACGTCGCAACTGAACCTGGATCTGCAGCGCAATCAGCTCGGCGAGCAGCACCCCGGCATCATCGCGGCGCGAAAACGCGTCGAGCTGGCCGAGGAGATGCTCGCGGCCCGCGAGGCGCAACTGGACAACGGCGTGGCGCCGTCGGCCGGCGCGTCGCCCGAGGTGCTGGCGGCGACCGACCCGGAGGCGCTCAAGCGCCAGGTCGAGCTGCTCAAGAAGCGCCGCGACGTGCTGGCCCGGGACCTCAAATCGCAGCACGAGGAGTACCGCGTGCTGTTTGAGAAGGCCGCGTCGCTCAAGGAGAAGGAAGAGCAGTGCGCCAAGCAGCAAGAGCTGTACGACGCGGTGAAGACGCGCCGTTTGCACCTCGACACCGAGCGCCAGCGGCCGGCCTCGATCATGAAGCTCGCACAGGCCGTGGAGCCCACCAAGCCCGACGGCGACAAGCGCAAGATTTACACCGTCGCCGCGCTCCTGGGCAGCATCGTGGCGGGCTTTGCGGTCGCGTTCGCCCGCAGCCGCCTGACGCAGTCGCTGCACGGCGCACGCGAGCTGGCCACCACCGCTCGCACGCCGTTTCTCGGGCAGCTCCCGGGTCTGCGCCGGCCGCAGAACCCGAGCCCGCAGGAGCGCGTGGCGCAGGCCGAGTGCATTCGCATGGTGCGGACCGCGCTGCTTCAGCGAATCGGGCACAGCAAGGGCGCGACGATTCTGATCACCAGCGCCGGACTTTCGACCGGCAAGACGACGTGCGCGGCGCTGCTGGGCCGCAGCCTGGCCCAGGCCGGCAAGCGCGTGCTGCTGGTGGACGCCGACGTGCGGCGCCCGGCCTTGCGGAACCACTTCGAGTGCGAACCGGGACCGGGACTGATCCCGGTGCTGGAGCGGAAGGCGTCCGACGACGCGGCGATCTCGCGGACGGAAACGGACGGGCTGAGCGTGCTGCTGGGCGTACGGCACGAGCAGGCGGCGGAAGCCGCCGAGCTGCTGGCTGACGGCGCGTTTGAGAGCGCGCTGCGGCGCTGGCGCGAGCGGTTTGACGTCGTGCTGATCGACACGGCGCCGGTTCTGCCGGTGGCGGATACGCGCATGCTGGCGCGGCACGTGGACGGGGCGATCATGGTGGTGCGCGAGAATCACTGCCGGCGGAACGACGTGATCGAGGCGCTGGCCTGTCTGGGGGCGGCCGGCACCAAGCTGCTGGGCACGGTCTTCATCGGCTCGGGACGGCGCAGCGGATACGGATCGTCGTACAGCTACGGATACACGTACGCGTAGGGCGTCAGAAAGCAGGGAGCGGGCGCCGCGTCCATGAACATCGTGCCGATCATCATCGACAGCTCGCCGGGATTCCTACCCGCGACCTCGCCGACCCTGTCGCTGGGCCTGCTGCCGCTGGGCTCGTCAACCGTGCTCGAACACCTGGTCGAGGAGGTGCGGCAGGTCAGCGCCGAGCCGCTGACGATTCTGACGCAGTTCGAGCCGAGCGCGGCGTACGCGAAGGCGGTTCAGGAGCATTGCCCGCGCGGCGTGCAGATCATGCCCGATCACGGCTTCAACGACCTTTTTGTCGACCATGAGCCGTCGGACTGGCTGCTGCTGATCGAGCCGCGCTACTTTCCGAGCGCGGGGTATGACCTGCGCGGCTTCACGCGCTCGCTCGACACAAGCTGGGTGGCGCGACACCTCGTCCCGCTGCTCACCAGCCTCGACGGCACCAAGGAATACGTGCAGCTCGACGCCGAGCGCCGTGTCCGCCGCATTCAGCGCTACTACGACGGCTTCACGCGCTTGCAGGGCTCGGGCGTCTCGGTGTCGCTGGTGCCGGTCGCCGCGACGCTGCTGGGGCGCGACCTGTGCTTTGCCTCGCTTTCCGAGCTTCGCCGCACGCTGGCGGGCTCGGGCGTGCCATGCCAGGACGTCTCGTGTCCGGGCGGGATGGTCGACCTGGGCGACGAGCGCGGCTACCTGGCGCTGAGCGAACGATTCTTGCGCAGCCCGGACGCGGGTGCGGCTCCGCCGGCGCGGCCGGCGACGGCCGAAATCGCGCCGGACGCGCGCATCCTCGGCCCGGTCGCCATCCAGCAGCGCGTCATCGTCGAGCCGGGGGCCACGATCATCGGGCCCAGCGTGCTGGGGCAGGGATGCATCATTCGACGGCACGCGATGGTGGCGCACTCGGTGGTGACGCCAGCAGCCATCGTCGACGAGGGCGAGCTGGTTCGGCAGCGTGTGCATTGCGGACCGGACTCCTCGGCGCTGGACGCCGGACGTGCGCGCGCTGCGCGGCGGGCGCGCGGGATGGGTGCCGTTCTGAGCGGCGCGCCGTCGCCGGTGCTGGCGTTCGAGCACGACGCACACAGCCGCGTCTATCCGCTGCTGAAGCGCGGCGTTGACGTTGTCGTGGCGCTGGCGGCGTTGCTGATTCTGTCGCCGCTGCTGGCGTTGACGGCGCTGGCCGTGAAGCTCACGTCGCCCGGGCCGGTTCTCTTCGGGCATCGACGTGAGGGCCGGCATGGCGAGCCCTTCCACTGCTGGAAGTTCCGCACGATGGTGCCCGACGCGCACGCGCAGCAGCGTGCGCTGTATTCGAACAATCAGGTGGACGGGCCGCAGTTCAAGCTGGAGCGCGACCCGCGTGTGACGCGGATCGGGCGGCTGCTCCGCGCCAGCAACATCGACGAGTTGCCGCAACTGATCAACGTGCTCACGGGGGAGATGAGCCTGATCGGCCCGCGGCCCTCGCCGTTTCGAGAGAACCAGATCTGTGTGCCGTGGCGGATCGCGCGGCTGTCGGTCCGGCCGGGCATCACCGGGCTGTGGCAGGTCTGCCGCGACAAGCGCGCCGCAAGCGACTTTCACCAGTGGATCTACTACGACATGCTTTACGTGCGCCACGTGTCGCTGGCGCTCGATCTGAAGATACTGCTGGCGACGATCGTCACGGCCGGCGGGCGCTGGGGCTTTCCGGTCGGACGCCTGCTGCCGCGCTCGGCACACCAGCACGAGTCGCGCGCCCACGTCGCGCACGAGCACTTTCCGATCCTCACCGCCGCGAGCCAGGAACCACCCTGGCGTCGCGAGCCGACTTTGCAGGGGGTTTGATCCATGGTGCCCACCGTCACACCTTCGGCCACGGCCGCCCACCATCGTCCCGCCTGTGTCGCGCGGCTGCGCTCGATGGCGATCGACGCTCTGCGCCGCATGTACCTGCCACAGGAACAAATGTTCTGCTTCTGCATCCGCCGCACCGACGCCGGCGACAGGCCGGAAGGAGTCAGCCGACGTTACACGGCGATTACGCTGCTGGGGCTGGCTGGTGAGGACGAGGCCGTGGCGCGGCGGATCGTTGGACCCGGCGGCACCGCGATGGTTCTGGACCGCCTGCTCGAGGACGTCGACGATCTGACGAACCTGGGCGACGTGGCACTGACGCTCTGGGCGGCGGCGCGGCTGAATCACGACAATCCCGCAGCGGCGCTGGAGAGGCTGATCGAGCTCGATCCGGCGACGCAGCCCTACCCGACGGTCGAGCTCGCCTGGGCGCTGACCGCGCTGAGCCTGCACGCGCCGCACTCCGAAGCGGCCGAGCAGCGCGACGCCGTCGCGCGGCGGCTGCTGAGCGCATTCAACGACCACAGCGGCCTGTTTCCGCACTACGTCGGCGGCCGGGTGGGCGCGCTGCGGGCGCACGTGGCCTGCTTCGCCGATCTGGTCTACCCGATTCAGGCGCTGTCGCACTACCACCAAGTCACGCCGTGCGACGAGGCGCTCGCCGCGGCGCGGCGCTGCGCCGCGGCCATCCGCGACACACAGGGGCCCGACGGCCAGTACTGGTGGCATCATGACGTTCGCACGGGAAACGTCATCGAGGGTTATCCGGTCTATGCCGTCCATCAGAACTCGATGGCACCGATGGCACTGCACGCGCTGCGCGACGCCGGCGGCGACGAGCACGCCGACATGGTCGAAGCTGGATTGGCGTGGCTGGAGCGCAGCCCCGAGCTGGGCGGAGCATCGCTGATTGACGAGTCGGCCGGGCTGATCTGGCGAAAAGTCGCGCGGCGTGAGCCGCGCAAGCTGGCGCGGCGCGTGCAGGCCGTCGCCAGTGCGATCCATCCGGCACTGCGCGTGCCGGGCGTCGACGTGCTCATGCCGCCTCACGCCATCGACTACGAATCGCGTCCGTATCACATGGGCTGGATTCTGCTGGCCTGGCCGCCGCAGCGCGCCGAGCGCACCTGACGACCCGCGCAGACGCCGTCGCACAACCACGGGGGAGAACGCCGCATGACTTGCGACCTGACGACGCAGCGCGTGCTGGGAGCGCCGATCTGCGCGGCGACGATGCGCAACGCGCTCGATCTGGCCGAGCAACACATCGCGGCGCGTCAGCGGCTGCTGATCGGCGTGGTCAACGCGGCCAAGCTCGTCAACATGCGCAGCGACGCGGCACTGCGCGAGTCCGTGCAATCCTGCGACGTGGTTTTCGCCGACGGGATGGCGGTGGTCTGGGCGTCGCGGCTGCTGGGCCGGCCGCTGCCGCAGCGCGTCGCCGGCATCGACCTGATGATGGAGCTGCTGACGCGCGGCAGCGAGCGTGGGTGGCGCGTCTTCTGCCTGGGCGCCACACAGGAAGTTCTCGACGGCGTGACGCGCGAGATCGCGCAGCGCTTTCCGGGCGTGCAACTCGCCGGCGCGCAACACGGCTACTTCACACCCGCACAGGAATCCGCCGTCGCCGACGCCATCGCCGCGAGCCGCGCCGACATCCTCTTCGTCGCCATGACGTCGCCCAAGAAAGAACAGTTCCTGGCGCGCTGGAGCGAGCACATGAACGTGCCGGTGTGTCACGGCGTGGGCGGCTCGTTTGACGTGCTGGCCGGCAAGGTGCGGCGCGCGCCGCGCGTGTGGCAGGTGCTGGGGCTGGAGTGGGCCTACCGCGTCGCGCAGGAGCCGCGCCGCCTGTGGAAGCGCTATCTGATCACAAACGTGAAATTCGTCTGGATGGTGCTGGGCGCCATGGTGGCGCGCTGTCTCGGACGGCTCGAATCCGACCACCCGCGCCAGCAGAAAACCGACCCGCGGCCGACACATACCTCGTCGCGGCCGGCGTGAGCCCTCAGGAGATGTCCCGCGTGCACGTCTGTTTCGTGGCATTGAAGGCCGGACCGATCCTGCTGGGAAGCCGGATCGACGGGCACATCGGCGGCGCCGAGGCGCAGCAGGCCCTCATCGCGCGCGAACTGGTGCGGCGCGGCGTGCGCGTCAGCGTCCTGGTTCATGCCGGCGGCGCCACGCACCAGGCCGACCCGCGTGGGCGCTGCGTCACGCCCGACGGGATCGAGCTGATCGAGACCTACGCGCCGCGCGCCGGGTTGCCGGGCCTGCGATTCGTGCATCCGCGCTGGACTGCGCTGTGGCGCGGCATGGCCCGCTGCAACGCCGACGTGTATTACCAGCGCGGGGCCGGCTGCGAAACCGGACAGACGGCCCTCTTCTGCCAGCTCCGCCGCCGGCCCTTCGTCTTCGCAGTTGGCTCCGACAGCGATTGCGCCCGCGACCTGCACTACTTGCGCACCGCCAAGGAGCGCTGGCTGTACCGCCACGGTCTCAGCCGCGCGGCCCACGTCATCGCTCAGACCGACACGCAGCGCGGCCGCCTCATCGACGCCTTCGGCGTCCTGTCGCACGTCATCCCGAGCTGCGCGCCGCCCGACCACGACGACGTGCAGTCCGACGCCGCGCGGCCATCGCGGCCGTTGCAACTGCTGTGGGTCGGCCGCCTGTCGTACGAAAAGCAACCCGAGCTGTTCGTCGAGATGGCCGAGCGCGCCGCGGACATTCAATTCCACCTGGTCGGGGCCTCGAACGCCACGAGCGACTTCGCCCGCGGCGTCGCCAGCCGCGCGGCGCGCGTCGCCAACCTGACCATGCACGGCGCAGTCCCGCACGCCCGGATGCGGCAGTTCTACCAGCACGCCGATCTGCTGCTCTGCACCTCGAAGTGGGAAGGCTTTCCCAACACGTTTCTCGAAGCCTGGTCCACCGGCACACCCGTCGTCAGCACGGTCAACCCCGACGACTGCCTGACGCGCTACGGCGTCGGCCGCGTGGGCGGCGACGCGGAGAGCCTTCTGGCGGCCTGCCGCGCCCTGACTGGCGACGCGAACGCCTATCGCGCCTGCTCCGACCGCTGCCGCCTGCACGTCCGCAGCGCGCACAGCGTCCACGCCGTCGTCGACGCCTACGAGCAGATCTTCGCGGCCCTGCCCGCCCGCCGCAGCGGCGCCGTGCACCCGCGACACGCGGAGGTGCGTTGCTGATGTGCGGAATCGCCGGAATCGTTCAATCCTCGCCGCGCGACCACGCCGACCGGGCGCTGCTCGAACGCATGACCGAAACGCTCGCTCATCGTGGGCCCGACGGCCACGGCCTGCACGTCGACGGCCCCTGCGGCCTCGGCCATCGCCGGCTCAGCATCATCGACCTGAGCACCGGCGATCAGCCCATGTTCAACGAAGACGGCAACCTGGCGATCGTCTTTAACGGCGAGATTTACAACTATCGCGAGCTTCGGCCGCAGCTCAAGGCGGCCGGCCACCGCTTTTCGACGACGTCGGACACTGAGGTCATTCTGCACGCGTACGAAGAGCACGGGCCGCGCTGCGTCGACGCCTTCGTCGGCATGTTCGCCTTCGCCATCTGGGACCGCCGCCGCCGCTCGCTCTTCATCGCCCGCGACCGACTGGGTATCAAGCCGCTGTACTACCACCTGGACGACAAACGGCTGCTGTACGCCAGCGAGCTGAAATCTCTGCTGGCCGATGAACGCATCCGTCGCACGCTCGCGGTCCCGGCGCTCGACGACTATCTGACGTATGGTTACGTGCCGGGCGATCGCTGCATCATCGCCGGTGTGCAGAAGCTGCCCCCGGGGCACTGGATGCTCTGGCAGGACGGCCAGTTGCGTGTCGAGAAATACTGGGACGTCGACCTGACGCCCGATCACGCCGCCGACGAAACCGAGTGGATGCAGCGCATCGAAGCGGCCCTCCGCCGCGCCGTGCGCCTGCGGCTCCGCGCCGATGTACCGCTGGGCGTCTTTCTCAGCGGCGGCGTGGACTCCAGCGCGGTCGCCGCGTTCGCCAGCCAGGAGTCCGACCGCCCGCTCAAGACGTTCTCGATCGGCTTCGACGAGGCCGGCTTTGACGAGCTGAAGTTCGCTCGGCTCGTCGCGCAGCGCTACCAGACCGAATCGCACGAGCTGATCGTCCGCGATCGCGACATCGGCATCCTCAGCGACCTGGCCTATCACCTCGACGAGCCCTTCGCCGACCCATCCGCCCTGCCTACCTTCTACGTCTGCCGCGAGGCGGCCCGCTTCGTCAAAGTGTGCCTCTCGGGCGACGGCGGCGACGAGACGTTTGCCGGCTACACGCGCTATCGCCAGGCCGATCGTTATCGTCGCATCGACTGGCTCCCGTCCGCTATTCGGCGCGGGCTGGGCGGCATGCTCCTCCGTTGTGTGCCCGAGCACATGTGGGGCCGCGGCGAGCTCGAGCGCCTGTCGCTCTCCGGCGCGGCCCGCTACCTCGCGCAGACCGCGCGCCTGACCACGCGCGACCGGCGAAAGCTGCTCGCCGCCGGAGCGTCGGCGGTGTGCGACGCGGCCCGCATTTACGAGCCGTTCTTCGCGCGCGGAAACCCCGACGACCTGATCTCCGTGCTTCAGCACATCGATCTGAAGAACTATTTGCCCGACGACATCCTCGTGAAAGTCGACCGCCTTTCCATGCAGGTCGCGCTCGAGGCCCGCGTCCCGCTCCTGGATCACAAGCTCGTCGAAGCCGTCAACAGCGCGCCGCTGCGCATGAAGTACCGGCACAAGGGCGGAAAATACCTGCTCAAGAAGATACTCTCGCCGCATCTTCCGCCCGAGATTCTCAATCGCCGCAAAAAAGGCTTCGGCATCCCGATCCGCGACTGGTTCCGCGGCGCGCTGCACGACTACGCCCGCGAGCTGCTGCTGTCGCCCGCGGCGCGAAGCGTGCAATTTCTCGAGCGCCGCGCCATGCGGCGCATCATCGAGCGGCACGCCGCCGGAATGCGCGATTTCAGCCGCAAGATCTGGACCCTGCTCATGTTCGAACACTGGTGCCGGCGCTATGGCATTTGACACAACATCCATCGACCACGCACCCGGGCAGCCGGCAGTCGCCGCGCCCGCGCGCGAGCGCGTCCGCCTCATGCTGCTGATCAGCAGCCTGGAGCGCGGCGGCGCCGAGCGGCAGGTGGTCGAGCTGATGCGCCAGATCGACCGCACGCGCTTCGACCCGCTGGTCTGCACGCTCTCGGACGTGGCGCCGCTGGCCGAGTTCCTGCCCGATCCGGCCAACGATCTGCTCGTGTTGCCCAAGCACTGGAAGTTCGACGCGACGACCGTGACGCGCCTGGCGCGCGAGATTCGCCGCCGGCGGATCGACGTGCTGCACGCGTTTCTTTTCGACGCCGAATTGACCGCGCGCCTGGCGCGGTTGCTGGCCCGAACGCCCGTCGTCGTCGCCTCGGAGCGAAACGCGGACTATCGCCGCTCCTGGCTGCACTGGCTCGGTCAGAAGCTGACGCGCGGGCTGTTCGACCACATGATCGCCAATTCCAACGCCGGCAAACGCTTCAACATGCGCACGCTCGGCCTGCCCGACGAACGCATCAGCGTGATTCACAACGGCGTCGACGTGGAACGCTTCACCCCGTCCGACAAGCTCGAAGCCCGTCATGCGCTCGGCTTGCCCGAGTCGGGCATGGTCGTCGGCATGATCGCCGCCTTCAAGCGCCAGAAGAACCACGGCGATTTCTTCCGCATGGCCCGCCAGGTGCTCAACCGCCATCCGCACACCTGGTTTCTGTGCGTGGGCGAGCCGCTGCGCGACAATCAGCAGGGCGCCGACGACTACCACCGTCAGATGCGCGAGCTCGTCCATCGCCTGGGAATCGCCGACCGCTGCATCTTCGCCGGGGCGCGCGACGACATGCCCGAGGTCTACAACGCCTGCGACCTCACCGTCCTCTCCTCGCAGCGCGAAGGAACGCCCAACGTCCTGCTTGAATCGATGGCCTGCGGCGTGCCGATCGTCGCGACGGACGTCGCCGACAACGCCGCCGTCGCCCCGCACGAGCAGTGCGGCTTCATCGTGCCGCTCGGCGACGTCGAGGAGCTGAGCCGCCGGGTGGTCGCGTTGCTGTCCGACCATGAGCACCGCGCCGCGCTGGGCGCCGCGGCCCGCGCCTGGGTGACGCACGAGTTCTCGACTGCCGCCCTGGCGCGCAAGACCGAGCAGGTCTACCTGCGGCTGCTGGAGGAGAAGCAGACGAAATGAGCACCCTGGTGGCCCGCGGGCTGGTATTCCTGATTCTCGCGCTCACGATCCTGGTCGGCGACGCGCTTGCTGCGCTGCGCAAACGGCAACCGCCCAGGCGGTGCGGCGCCGGGCGAGACCGGCACCCGACCGCCACGAATCCACCGCTGCACCTGATGCTCACCGGCACGTTTAACAACCCGAACTGGTTTCGGTCGCACATCCTGCCGCTCGCGGCCGCCGATTCCATCGGCCAGATCAGCGTCGTGTGCGATCGGCCGCTCATGCCGCTCGACAAGGTGACCTACATCTGCCCGTCCGACCGCTGCCGCCGCCTTCTCGGGCGCAGCGCCGCCCGCGCCTGGACACTGCTGCGCAGTGCGGCACGCCTGAAGCCCGACCTGCTCATGGGATATCACATCATGCCCAATGCTCTGCTCTGCCTCGTCGCGGCACGGCTCTGCGGCGGACAGGCGGTCTACCAGATGACCGGCGGACCGGTGCAGCTTGTCGGCGGCGGCTGCGGCAGCGAAAATCCGCTGCTTCGAAAACTGCGCCGGCCTTCGCGCCTGCTCGAACGGCTCATGTTCGCCGCCGTGCGGCGCTTCGACCTGGTCGTGGTCCGCGGGGAGAACGCGGCCGCCTACCTGCGCGAGCACGGCTTGGCGCGGCGTATCGCCATCATCGCTGGCAGCATCGATGTCGAGCGGTTTCGGCCGCGCTCCGCGACGGCGCGCTACGACATGGTGCTGGTCGCCCGGCACATCGCGCAGAAACGCGTCGATCGCTTTCTGGACCTGATCGAGCGCGTCCGCGCCGACTATCCCGCGCTGCGAGCCGCCGTCGCCGGCGACGGTCCGTTGCACGGCGCATTGCGCGAATACGCCACGCACCTGAAACTCGGAGAATGCGTCGAGTTTCTCGGCCACGTGGTCGACGTGCCCGAACTGCTGGCCCGCTCCCGGCTTTTCGTGCTCACCTCCGAGTCCGAAGGACTCTCGATCGCCATGATGGAGGCCATGGCCGCTGGCCTGCCGGTCATCGCGCCGCGCGTCGGCGACCTGGGAGAGCTGCTCTGGCCCGATCAGACCGGCCTGTTCATCACGCTCGAAGACCTGCCGCGCGCCGCCGACGCCGTGGTGCGCCTGCTGGCCGATCCGCGGCGGCTGGAGCGGCTCAGCCGCGGGGCGCGCGACGCCGTCGTCGCGCGGCATAGCATCGAGGCCATCGCACGCCGCTGGGACGCATGCCTGGGCGCCCGCGATGGACGTGCAGCGCGCGTGCTCCGCGTCGCGGCCGAACCGATCGTGGGGGGCATATCGAAATGAAGAAGGCGCTTTCCGCCAAGAACCTCTGGGAAGCAGCGCCGCGGCCGGTCCGCGCCGCGGCCGGCGCCCTGCTGCGCGCCGTACCGCTGCCGTGGCTCTTCGGCCGCCGCTTTCGCGCCGTGCGGCGCTTCGTCGACGATGCGCAGTTCTGGTCGGTCGAGCAGATTCGCCAGTACCAGTTGGAGCGCCTGCGCGACGTCGTCGCTCTCGCCTACCGCCGCACGAAGCACTACCGGCGCGCATTCTCGGCGGTGGGCTTCGAGCCTGGCGACCTTCGCTCTCTGACGGACTTTTCCGCTCTGCCCACCATCGATCGCTTCACGCTCCAGGGCCACCTGGACGACATGCTCACCGTCGCGCCCCAGCAGGCGCACGTGGACTTCGTTTCCACGGGCGGAAGCAGCGGCCGCCCGCTGCACTTCTACATCAACGCCGAACGATCGGCGATCGAGTTCGCGTACCTGACCGACAGTTGGTCGCGCGTCGGTTTTCGCCCCGGAGACACCCTCGCCGTCCTGCGCGGGCGCGTCGTCAGTCCGGCGGCCGGCGGGCTGCAACACGAGTATGACCCGTTGCTGCGGCACCATTATTACAGCACGTTTCACATGACCGACGAGCAGATGGCCCGCTACGTCGAGCACATCCGCTCGATCGGGCGGTGCTTTCTGCATGCCTACCCGTCCTCCGCGTTTCGCCTGGCGCGCTTCCTCCGCCGCAGCGGAATCCCCGCGCCGCGCAACATCCGCGCCGTTATCGCCGAGTCCGAGATTGTCTTTCCCGAGCAGCGCGACGAGGTCGAGCGCGTCTTCGCCTGTCGCTATTTCTCGTGCTACGGGCACACCGAAAAACTCATCTTCGCCGCCGAGTGCGAGCACTCCACCTGCGAGCACGTCAGCCCGACCTACGGCTATTGCGAACTGCTCGACGAAGACGGCCGCCCGGTTACTCAGCCGGGCCAGAGCGGCGAACTGGTCGGCACTGGGTTCATCAACACGGCGGTGCCGTTCATCCGCTATCGGACCGGCGACTACGCCCGGCTCGTGTCGCTGCGTTGCGACGCCTGCGATCGCAATCACATGGTGCTGACCGACATCCGCGGCCACCGCACGCAGGAACTGCTCGTCGCCGCCGACGGCTCGCGCTTCTCCTGGACCGCCCTGAATATGCACGACGACACGTTCGTGCGCGTCCGGCAATTCCAGATTTATCAGGACACGCCCGGCCGCGCCGTCCTGCGAATCGTGCCCGCCGGTCCGATCGACGACGCCGAGAAGCGAAAGATTCTCAGACAACTGGCGCCCAAGCTCGAAGGGCGGCTGGAATTGACGATTGAAGTGTGTGACGACATCGCGCTGACGGCACGGGGTAAGACCACCTACGTCGACCAGCGGATTCCACCCGACGACGGGTGCGACGCCGACGCACGTGGCGTGCTGGTCGGCGCGGGCCAGACTTGCGCCGCCGGCGAGGGAGACTGAGTGAGTTCGATTCACACGGTGACGGACTCGCAGCGCGTCAGCGCGGCGCCGCTCGCGCCGCCGCGGCACACGGCCCGCGCTGGTCCGATCACCTGGGTGCTGCTGGCGGCTCTCGTGCTGCGGCTGGTTTTCTCGGTCGGCCTGTACTCGACCGTGCAGCAGGCCGGCGGACTGTCGCGCGGCTCCGACGGCTATGAGCACGTCGCCGAGTCGCTTGCCGCCGGCCACGGTTATCGCTTCGCCGCCGACACCTGTCCGACGATGTTCCTCCCGCCGCTTTATCCGCTCTTTCTGGCCGGGCTGTTTCTGCTCACGGATCAGCACATGGTCGCCGCGCAGGTGGCGCAATCGCTGCTGGATACTGGGACGTGCCTGCTGATCTATCTACTCGCGCGGCCGCGCTTCGGCGCGGGCAAGGCGTTATGGGCCGCGATCGCTTATGCGCTCTATCCCGGCGCGATGGTCTCCTGCTCGCGTTATCTGACCGAGCCACTATTCGTATTCTTGACCGCGCTGTTTGCGCTGCTATGCGGACGTTACGTGGAGCGCGGCGGGTGGCGCGATCTGCTGCTACTCGGACTGCCCTGCGCGGGGCTCGCCCTGTGCAAGAATGTCGGCGCCGCGCTGCCCGCGTTCCTGCTGCTCTCGGCGGCGGTTCCCGGACTCTGGCCGCGCGGCCGTGGACGCGTCGCGACGGCGGCGCTGGTTTCGGGACTGTGCGTCGCGGCGGCCATGACGCCGTGGATCTATCGGAACTATCGCGTCAGCGGATCGTTCGTCCCGACCGCAAGTGCCGGCGGGCTCGCGATCTACACGGCGATGACGTACGCGGCACATCCGGACCAGGACATTCGGACGTCGGCGCATCAGGCGGCGCGCGAGGTCCGGGAACTGGGCGAGCGCGCCGGCATCCGCATGGACCCGCGCGACAAGTACCCGCGCTGGTTTTATGACACGCGCGACGAGGTGAAGCTCGACAAACTCGCGCAGTTCGAGGCGTGGAAACGCATTGCCGCCGATCGTGCGGGATTCGCGCGGCACGTGGTGGGCAATCTGTGGCGCTTCTGGTTCGGCGCTCCGACGCCCAAGTCCGTCTACGCCTCGGTGCTGGTGCACGGGCCCCTGCTGCTGCTCGCGGCACTGGGGTTGTGGCGGCTGCCGTGGCGGCGGCACGGGGCGATCAGCGTGTGGATCGTGATCGCGATGTACCTGTTCGCGAGCCACGTGGCGATTCTCGCGGTAGTCCGATACGCCGTGACGGTCATGCCGCTGGTGTGCCTGCTGGCTGCGGCGATGCTGCACGAGCAGATTCACGCGCCGACGGCGCGCGGGGCGACGGTTCAAAGGGGGGCGTGACGTGTCGGTACGGGCCAATGCCATTCGGACGGTTGGGCGAGCCGGCGAGGGTGCAGGCGAGTTGCCCGCGCTGCCGAGTTTCGGACACGGCGGGCCGGGCGGTCTGTCGGAGTTGTCGGTGATCATTCCGGCCTATAACGAGCACGAGGGGATCTGCGACACGCTTGAGACACTGCGGCGGCATTGTTCGGCCGCCGAGGTGATCGTAATCGACGACGGCTCGCAGGACGGGACGGCAGAGCTTGCGCGGCGGGTGGAAGGTGTGCGGGTGATCTCGCACACGCGGAACCGTGGTTATGGGGCGGCGCTGAAGACGGGCATACGCAACAGCACGCGGCGCTATATCGCGTGGTATGACGCGGACGGGCAGCATCGGCCGAGCGACCTGATCAGCGTGGCGCGCGCGGTCGCCGACGGCCCGGCGGACGTGGCGATCGGCGTGCGGGGGCGTGAATCGGCGGTGCAGCGCGAGCGGCGGACGGGCAAGAAGGTGCTGGCGCTGGTGGCGCGGCTGGTGAGCGGCGAGCAGATTCCGGACCTGAATTCCGGGCTGCGATGCTTTCGGCGCGAAGTGATTCTGCGTTATCTGCACCTGCTGCCGGACACATTTTCGGCGTCGACGACTTCGACGCTGATGATGATGAAGCGCGGCTATCGGATTGCGTACGTGCCGATCGTGGCGCAGCCGCGGGTGGGGAAATCGACGGTCAAGATCGTGTCGGACGGGGTTCGCACGTTGCAGTTGATTGTGCGGATTGTGGTGCTGTTCGAGGCGTTCAAGGTGTTCAGCGCGCTGGGCGCGGCGCTGTTTGTGCCAGGATTGATCTACGGGCTGATCGTGGCGCTGATCAACGGGCAGGGATTCCCGACGCTGGCCGGGACGGCGGTGATCTCGGGCATTCTGACATTCTTCATGGGGATCGTGGCCGACCAGGTGGCGGAGTTGCGGAAGGAGCGTTTCGAGGTGGCGTTGAACGGGACGAACCCGAGCATGCAGGATGCGCATGAGCATGTGATGGAGCAGATGGCGTAAGGCGCGGGGTGTGGATGTGGTTGGTGCGCGAAGGCGCATCACTCTCGGTCGAACCCCTCCCTTACGGTCGGGGCTCGGCTGGGGCGCGGGTTTGGCTGGGGCGCGGGTTTGGCTGGGGCGCGCGTTTGGCTGGGGCGCGGGTTTGGCTGGGGCGCGGGTTTGGCTGGGGCGCGGGTTGGCTGGGGCGCGGTTCGGCTGTTGGCGCGGTTCGGCTGGGGGCAGATGATGTGCGGGATTGCGGGGATTCATCACTTTGGGGAGCCTACGCGGCCGATCGACGCGGCGCTGCTCGATGCGATGACCGACAGCCTGGCGCATCGCGGCCCGGACGGCCGCGGGACGTGGACGGCGCCGGGGGTTGGTCTGGGGCATCGGCGGCTGGCGATTCTCGACCTGAGCAGCGCGGGCGCGCAGCCGATGGTCAGGGGTCGAGGGGTCGAGGGGCCAAGGGGCCGAGGGGTCGAGGGGCCAAGGGGCCCAGGGGCGGAACAGGTCATTGTTTTCAATGGTGAAATTTACAACTTCCGCGAGCTGCGGCGCGAGCTGGAGGCGGAGGGCCACGCGTTTCGTTCCAGCAGCGACACTGAGGTGATCCTGGCAGGATATGAGCGCTGGGGCGTGGAAGTCGTCGAGCACATCGAGGGGATTTTCGCGTTTGCGATCTGGGACGCGACTCGCCGCCGGCTGCTCCTGGCGCGCGATCCGATCGGGGTCAAGCCGCTGTTTTACTCGATCATCGACGGGACGCTGCGCTTCGGCTCGGAGATCAAGGCGATCCTGACGGATCGCGCGGTGCCGCGCGAGCCGGACGATGAAGCGCTCGACGCGTTTCTGACATTCAACTACACGCCGGCGCCGGCGACCGGCTTTCGGCACGTGCGGCAGCTTCTGCCGGGGCACGTGGCGATCGTCGAACACGGACAGTTCCGCACGCGGCGATTCTGGCAGACGCCATACGGCGAGTCGGCGCGGCAGGTGAGCTTTGAGGAAGCGCGGCGGGAATTTACCGGGTTGCTGGACGCGGTGACCAAGGCCCAGATGGTGAGCGACGTGCCGGTCGGCGCGTTTCTGTCGGGCGGGCTGGACTCGGCGGCGATCGTGCGGGCGATGACGCGGGCCGGCGCTGGCGAGGTGCACGCGCTGACGGTGGGCTTCGACGCGGCGGGGTTCGACGAGCGCGACGGAGCGCGGGCCAGCGCGGCGGCGCTGGGCGTGGCGCTGGCGGAACAGGAGCTGCGGATGGACGCGGCGGCGCTGCTGCCGCGGCTGGCGCGACACGTGGAAGAGCCGACGGCCGACTCGTCGATGCTGCCGGTGTACCTGCTGTGCAAGGCGGCCCGCGAGCGCTTCACGGTGGCGATGTCGGGCGACGGCGCGGACGAGCTGCTGGCGGGGTACGACACGTATCGGGCGACGGCGCTTGCTGAGCGCTACCGGCGGGTGCCGGGCGTGCTCCGGCGCGGCGTGCTCGCGCCGCTGGCGGGGTTGCTGCCGGCCGGCGACGGGAAATACGGGCTGCACCAGGTGGCGACGCGTTTTGTGCGCGGAGCCGAAGAAGGGGTGGATCGGGATCACTGCGCGTGGCGCGTGATCTTCCACGACGCGCTCAAGCAGCGCGTGTATCAGCCCGACTTCCTGCGGCGCGTGGCGGGCTGCGACCCGCTGGGGGCGTACGCGGCGCACGTGCGGGCGGTGCCAGCGTCGCGCGAGCGACTGGCCGGGCTGCTGAACGCGGACACGGAGTTCTACCTGCCGAACGACATGCTGGTGAAGGTCGACCGGATGAGCATGGCCAGCAGCCTGGAGGTGCGCGTCCCATTTCTGGACGTGAACCTGGTGCGCTTCTGTGCCGACCTGCCGGCCGAGTTCAAGCTGCGGCGCGGCAAGCGGCGCAAGCACATTCTGCGCGAGTCGCTGCGCGGTTCGATTCCCGCTGACGTTCTGGATCGGCGGAAGTCGGGCTTCAACATTCCGCTGGAGCGCTGGATGCGCGAGTCGCTGCGCGAGCTGATGCTCGACGCGGTGAGGAGCCGACGGCACGAGCTGGGCCGATATCTGGACGTGAACGCGGTCGAGGCGCTGGCCGGCGAGCACGCGGCGCGGCGCGCGGATCATGCACACGCACTGTTCGGGGTGATGATGCTGGCGTTGTGGTTCGACAATGCGGCGGGGGCGTGGGAGAAGCAGAGCCACGGAGCCACGGAGCCACGAAGCCACGGAGCCACGAAGCCACGAAGCCACGGAGCCACGAAGCCACGAAGCCACGAAGCCACGGAGCCACGAAGCCACGGAGCCACGGAGAAAGCAGCCACAAAGGTGTCGGGGCACGGAGGCACGGAGGCACGGAGGCACGGAGGGACGGAGCGGGGAGTCTTGCGGAGTAATGAGGCGGATTGACCTTGCAGGGTGCGGACATGCGCGTGGTGTACATTCTTTCGCCGGGGCACTCGGGCTCGACGCTGCTGGGTCTACTGCTCGGGGCACATCCGGCGGTGGCGACAGCGGGCGAGCTGAAGTTCGTGCCGCCGGGCTATCGCGAGGGGCACACGTGCTCGTGTGGCGTGCGGATGGAGCAGTGCGACTTCTGGCGGGCGGTGGCGGAGCAACTGCGGCAGCGCGGCTTCGAGCTGGACGACGCCCGCTTCTGCACGCACCTGAGCGACGCGCGGCGGCTGGTGCGCAAGCTGATCGCGGGGCAGGTGCGGTCGTGGCCGTTCGAGGCGGTACGGCGCGTGCTGCTGAGCGTGCTGCCCAGGCTGCGCGCAACCTGGGCGCATACGCTGCGGTGCAACGAGGCACTGATGCACGCGATCTGCGACGTGACGGCGGGCGGGCGGAGCGCGGAGCGGGCGGCGGCGGCGGTGACGAGCGCCGCGACGGCGCAGGCGCTGGAGGCGCAGTCGGGCGGAGCCGGACACGCGCCGCGCGGCGCGATTGGGCTGCTGGAGCCGGAGGAGCCGGCCGACGCGGGCGGCGCGGCGGTGCCGTGCGTGTTTCTGGACACGAGCAAGGACGCTTCGCGGCTGCGGTATCTACACGAGAGCGGGCGGTTCGACATTTACGTTCTGCACCTGCTCCGCGACGGGCGGGCCGTGGCCTACTCAATGATCAAGAAGGGCACGCCGGCGCGGCTGGCGGCTGACGACTGGGTGCGCGAGCACCGGCAGGCGTGGCGGCTGCGGCCGAGGTTTCCGGCGGACCGCTGGCTGGCGGTGCGCTATGAGGAATTGTGCTCGTCGCCGCGGGAGACAATGGCGGCCATCTGCCGCTTTGTGGGGATCGCGCCGGAGCTGGCGCAGACGGACTATCGCGGCTGGGACAGTCACGTGCTGGGCAACCGGATGCGCTTGTCGCCGGGCAAGGACATTCGGCTGGACGAGAGCTGGCGTAGCGGGCTGCTGGGGCCCGATCTGCGAACGGTTGAGCGTGTGACACGGGCGTACAACCGCGTGTTGGGATACGTAGACTGAGCCGTCGAGGGTGTGCCAATGGCGCGGTCAGCACGCCGATGGGGAGCGATGTGAGCGGGCAATCACGAACAGCGATGCGAAAGCGCGACGGCCTGCTGAGCAACATGGTGGCCAACGTGCTGGGCCAGTTCATGTTCGTGCTGACGGGCTTTGTGGTGCCGCGGCTGCTGTATGACGCGGTCGGCAAGGAGCTGCTGGGCGTCTGGGACTTCGGCTGGTCGATGGTCGCGCACCTGATGCTGGTGGGCGGCGGGATGATGTCGGCGGTGACGCGCGACGTAGCGCATCACACGGGTCGCGAGGATTACGACGCGCTGTCGGCGACGATCAACACCTGCTGGGTGATCTTTACCGGCTGCGCCGCGCTGGTGGTGGCGCTGGGAGGTCTGACGGCGTGGATGCTGCCGTGGTTCATTCCGACGCTGTCGGCTGGGCTGATCCCCGAGGCGCGCTGGGTGCTGCTGCTGCTGTCGGCGAGCATCGCGGTGCGCTTCAGCCTGCACGTTTTCAACGGGGTGATCACGGGCAGCCAGCGCTACGTTTTGCAGAACACGATCAACGGGGCGTGTTTCACGGCGACGGTGGTGCTCGGCGTGGGGCTGGTGAAACTGGGCTACAGCCTGTCGGCGATGGCGGCGGTCTACATTCTGGGCGAGCTGGTGGGCGGGCTGCTGAAGCTGCGCTATGCGCGGCAGGTCAATCCGCACTGGCGGCTGGGCGGGCAGTACGTGCGGGCGAGCACGGTGCGGCGGGTGTTCAGCTTCGGCGGCAAGACGGTGATGCAGGCGGTGTCGCGCGTGCTGCTGTATCAGACCAACACGATGCTGGTCGGGCGCTACATGGGGGCGGAGGCGATCGCGATGTTCAGCCGGCCGCGGTCGCTGGTATTCGCGGTCGAGCGGCTGATGAGCAACATGGGCGTGGTGTTTGTGCCGCGAGCCAGCGAACTGCAGGCGCGCGGCGATCGCGAGGCGCTGCGACGGGCCTTGAAAACCGCTTCGGAATACAGCCTGTACGTGTCGCTGCCGTGCCTGCTGACACTGGCGATCCTGGGCGAGCCGATCATGCGGCTGTGGATGGGCAAGGAGTTTGCGCTGGGCGCCGTGCTGGCGGTGCTGGCGGTGGGGCACCTGGCGACCAACGCCTCGCGCGGGACGTACGCCATCCTGATGGGCATGGGGCTGCACGGCGCGCCGGCGGCGGCGGAATTCGTTGGGGCACTGGCCGGCATCGCGCTGGCCATGCTGGCCGTCGGGCATTTGGGCTGGGGACTGATGGGTGCGGCGCTGGCGATCGTCATTCCAAGCACAATCGTCAACGGCGTGTATCTGCCGATGCGCGTCTGCGCCGCGTTGGAGATGCCGATCTCACGCTACCTGTTGCACGCCGCCGCGAAACCGCTGATGGTCGCGGCGCCGGCGGCGCTGGCGATGCTGGCGGTGCGGCTGTGGGGGCCGGGTGGGGCGCTGGGGCAGACGTTGGTGGGCATTGGCGTCAGCGGGCCGATTTACGGGTTTCTCTGCTGGCGGCTGGCGCTGAACGACGAGCAGCGGCGGCGGATCGCAGGAAACGTGCGGCGCGTTTTCGGGACGGGCGGAAAGGCGCGCGGAAGTCGCGCCGCGGAGGGCGAATCGGTGAGTGTTCACGGAATGACGGCAGCCGCGCACGCGCACGCCGGCGGATTGGCGCCGCTGCCCGCGGTCGAGCCACCGCCGGCGGTCGCCGCCGAGGCGAACGAAGAAACCTCGTCCGCAAAGGGGCGGCTGGCGGAGCGTGGATTCTGGGACGCGCGGCACAGCGGGTATGCGGGCGAACGCCGCCGGGATCGCGACGCCGGCGACGCGTCGTTCATGAACCGGGTGCGATCGAAGCTGGGTGCGGAGCCGGACCAGTCGTACCCTGACTTTCTGATCACGCGGAAGCTGGCGTCGCTGCTGCCGCGACGGCCGGAGTGGAAAGCGATCGAGGTGGGCTGCGCGCCGGGGCGGAACCTGATGCGGATGCACCGCATGTTCGGCTACCAGCCGTACGGCGTCGATTACAGCCCGGTGGGGGCGGAAACGACGCGTGAGACGTTTCGGCGGCATGGATTCGACCCGGGCAACGTGATGCAGTGCGACTTCTTCGATCCGGCGTTTCAGGCGGCGCAGCGCGAGCGGTTCGACGTGGTGCATTCGGCGGGGTTTATCGAGCACTTTGACGATCCGCGGCCGGTGGTGGAAGCACACGCGAACCTGCTGAAGCCGGGTGGGTATCTGGTGTGCTCGATACCGAATCTGCGGAGCTATGTGTGGCCGGTGTTGCGGCTGATGGCCAACGACCTGCTGAATGCGCATAACCGGGCGATCATGCGTCGCAGGCCGTTTGCGGCGCTGTTCGACGGGCTCGGGTTGACGCCGGCGTTCTGCGAGTACATTGGCGTGTGCCAGCTCTTCGGTGTGGCGTTGCGGCACGAGCGAGGTGTGCGCGGGGTAGTGGCGCGGGTGATGGATCGATTCGCCGACGCACTGAATCACGGCATGTTTCTGATTCTGCGCGGCCGCGGGCTGGAGACGGCGTGGAGCCCGCACCTGCTGTACATCGGCCGCAAGGCGCCCGTGAGCGTTGACAGCGGCGGCGCGGGCAGCGCGGGCCGCGCGGCGCGGGGTCGAACGCGGGATGGTCTGACGGCGGAGGCTTGCCAGGGACGATGAAGGGAATCGTCTACCGGCTGGTGGAGTGGCTGGGCGTCAATCGGCTGTTTGCCTGGTTGAATCGCCGGCGGGTCGTCATTCTGCGCTATCACGGTGTTGCGGCGCATGACGCAAGAGGCGAGGCGTGGCTTTCGGCGCCGCCGCTGGACGTCGAGGAGTTCCGCCGGCAGATCGTGCTGCTGGTGCGGCGTTACCGGGTGGTTCCGCTGGACGAGGCGGCGGCGATGCTGCGCGGAGAGATTCCGCTGCGGCCGGGATGTGCGGCGATCACGTTTGACGATGGATATCGAAATAACGCGACGTACGCGTTTCCGGTCTTGCGCGAGCACGGGGTGTCGGGGGCGTTTTTCCTGGTGACGGATTTTGTCGATCGCGGGCAGCCGCTCTGGTTTGACCGGTTGGACTTCGCATTGGCGCGGACGGCGGCGACGCAGATCGAGGTGGGGAGTAACGGGACGCGCGAGGTGCTGGTGCTGGGGACGTGCGCGGAGCGGCGTGCGACGTTTGAGCGGCTCAAGCGGCGCTACAAGACGATGGACCTGGCGGACGTCATGCCGGCAATCGAGCAGATTGAGGCGGCGGCGGGCATACGGCTGGCGGAACAACTGGACGAAGAGGCGCAGCGGGCCGCGCCGATGACGTGGGATACGGCGCGCGCGATGTGCGCGGCGGGGATGTGCATCGGCAGCCACACTGTGACGCATCAGATTCTGGGGCGGGCGAGCGCGGACCGGATGCGCGAGGAGGCGCGGCGGTCGCGCGAGATCATCGAGCAACGGCTGGGAGAGCCGTGCACGCTGTTTGCGTACCCCAATGGCCAGCCGGGCGATTTCAACGCCGAGAGCGAAGCGGCGCTGCGCGCCGCGGGCTACGTGTGCGGGCTGGTGACGGAAACCGGGTTCGCGGCGCGGGGGGACAATCCGCTGGCGCTGCGGCGGATTTCGATGGGCAACGTGTTCGACCGGTATCGTCTTCTGGCGGAGCTGTCGGGCTTTCAGGCGTGGATTCTGCGGGTGCGCGATGGACTCTGGCCGCGGCGGCTCGGAGCCAGGGCGGAGGGAGGATGACGTGGGGCGCGAACTGACCGTGCAGACGATTGGCGACGTCGACGCGTTCCGCAAGCTGGCGGTCGAGTGGGATGAGCTTGTGCGGGCGGCATCGGGGGCGACGATCTTCCAGAGCTGGGACTGGATCGCGGCCTG
The DNA here is from genome assembly GCA_022072445.1 of Phycisphaerae bacterium. GTDB lineage: Bacteria > Planctomycetota > Phycisphaerae > UBA1845 > Fen-1342 > JAJVHV01. Next base: position 28,635 of record JAJVHV010000038.1, read on the forward strand.
GCTGGAGGTCGTGCATCCCAGGGCACGCATGATGCTGCTGACGGTGCGCGACGGATCGCAGCTTGTGGCGGCGGCGCCGCTGTATCGCGGCCGCATGCGGCTGATGAAGCTGCTGGGGTATGACTGCCTGCGGGTGCTTGGAGATCAGTTCTCCGGGGCGGAGTATCCCGACGTGCTGATTCGCGGCGGGTATGAGCGCGATGCGATCGCGCGGCTGGTCCGGGCGTTGGCGCGGCGCGGCGCGGGCTGGGATTGTCTGTGGCTACCGAACATCGCCGGCTGGACGGGTGCGGCGGATCGGCTGCGGGCGCTGGCCCTCGAGGGCGGCTGTCATCTGTTCGAGCGGCCGCGCGACTTCGCGGTTCTTCCCCTGCCCGCCACCCACGACGCGTACTTCAAGGCGCTGAGCGGTAACGCCCGCTCGACGCTGCGGCGGCAACAGAAGCGGCTGGAAGAGGCAGGCGCGGTGCGGTTCGAGCGGTGCGAGCGCGTCGAGCAGCTTGGCGAGCACCTGGGTGCGCTGTTTGAGCTGCATGCGCTGCGCTGGAATGAGGAGGGCCAGAGCGGCAGTTTTGCCCGCAAGCCGCTCATGCGGCGATTTTACGAGCGGTTTGCGCCGCGGGCGTTGGAGCGCGGCTGGCTGCGGCTGTTTGCGCTGCGGCTTGATGGTCAGATTCAGGCGGTGCAATACGGCTACGCGTTCAACGGTACATATTTGCAGCTTCAGGAGGGCTTCAACCCGGCGGCGGAGGCGGGGCTTGGAAACGTCCTGCGTAACCGGGCGATCGCGGCATGCATCGAAGAGGGGCTGCACACCTACGACTTTCTCGGCGGGTTTTCGGAGCACAAGCGGCGCTGGGGCGCCGAGCGTAAGACCGGGGTTGACCTTTGGATCGGGCGGCGATCGTGGAAGAACGCGCTGCTCTTTCACCGCCCGGTCTGGCCGACGGGGCGCTATCTCTCAGACACGCTACGCCCTGAAGCCGGCGCGCCGCGGCCGGTCGGAGCGGGCTAGGCCGTGGTGCACGCGCTGCTGGAATCGGACTCGGCACGGGCCGCCGCGGAGGACGGCCGCGGGCCGGCCGTGGCTCACGGCGGTGGTTCGCAACGGTGCGACGACCAGCGACCACGGCGGCGGAGCGCGTGGCGGCTGGTGTGGGCCGCGCTGCTGCTGGCGGCGGGCGTGCTTGGCGGAAACCTGGCGCTGTACGTCTCCAATCCGTGGTGCTTCGTGCGGGTGACTCTGTGCGAGCGGGCGGCGGAGTTTGACGAGCCGCCGCGCGACGATGGCTCGCTGGCGTCCGATCCGGCGTTTTCGTATCGGCTGCCAGTGCAATTTTCGGCCCCGGTGTTTGACGAGTACTTCGGAGCGGTGGAGCTGAGTGGCGAGGGGTTTGACGATGCGCGGCGGCTGGCGATACGCGTACGTGAGCTGCTGCGGCATGGACACGAGGGTCAGCTTGTGCCGCTGGTGCCGGACGCGTGCATTCGTCTCGCCCGCGAAAAGTCGGTGTTGTGCGACGGGTACTCGAAGATTCTGTGCGCGGCGTTGCAGCACGCCGGACACGTGGCGCGTGTCATTCGGCTGAAGGGGCACGTCACGACGGAGGTGTTTGACCGTGGGCGCGGCCGGTGGCTGTACGTGGATGCGGATCTGGGCGTCACGATGTGCGACGAGCACGGCGAGCCGCTGTCGGTATCGCAGATTATCGCGCGACGAGCGCGCGGCGAGCTGGTAACGATTCAGCCGCTCAGCACGATAAATTCGCCGGACGACGCGCTGTTGACGCGCCTGCCGGCGGGTGGCGGGTCGTTTTTCGAGTCCGGGGTGACGTACGCGTACAACGGGGCTGGCGAGTCCCACTATCGCAAGGCGCTGTGGAAGATCGGGCGGTGGGCTCGGGCCCGGCAGCTTTGCGAAGGCGGCGCTGTTCGGTTTGTGTGGCCGTGGGCGACGCAGGCGGCGTTGAATGTGGTTTGGATCGCGGGCGTGGCAGCGTGGGGGTTGCGGCGACGGTGAGGCCGCGACGCCAGTTCGACTGTGCTCGGCAAGCGTACGCCCAAGCTGTGTGCCGTGCCCACGAAACCCTCGCACACGCTCGGGCGTGAGGAGAGCAGCGGCGCGCGGCATGGAGAGCAGCCGCCCGCGGTGCACTCCCCGCGGCGTGCGACTCAGCTCGATGGACGTCGTTCGCGGTCGAACCCCTCCCTTACGGTCGGGGCTCGGCTGGGAGCGCGATTGCGCTCGACGGACGTCGTTCGCGGTCGAACCCCTCCCTTACGGTCGGGGCTCGGCTGGGAGCGCGATTGCGCTCGACGGACGTCGTTCGCGGTCGAACCCCTCCCTTACGGTCGGGGCTCGGCTGGGGACGCGGGGCTCGGCTGGGAGCGCGGGGCGCGGCTGGGAGCGCGATTGCGCTCGACGGATGTCGTTCGCGGTCGAACCCCTCCCTTACGGTCGGGGCTCGGCTGGGAGCGCGGGGCGCGCCTGGGGGCGCGGGGCGCGGCTGGGAGCGCGGGGCTCGGCTGGGAGCGCGGGGCGCGGCTGGGAGCGCGGGGCGCGGCTGGGGACGCCGGGCACGGCTGGGAGCGCGGCGCGGCTGCGTGTGCCTGGGCACTTCGTGCGGGTCGCGAAACTAGTCCCAACGGAATAACATCT
>JAJVHV010000043.1:0-11252 GCA_022072445.1 Phycisphaerae bacterium
GTTTACACCCCTTCCCGACCACCACCCCTGAAAACCAAAAGGCCCAAAAACCTACTCCAAAAATCGCAACCAGCCTCTTCTATACCGTCGCCGGATAAAGAAAAGGCCAAAGTCGAGGCACAGGCTATTAGCCTGTGTAGCCTGTGTGGCACAGGCTATTAGCCTGTGTAGCACAGGCTATTAGCCTGTGTAGCCTGTGTCTCGACTTTGGCCTTTTCTAGTCGGGCGGGTCGGGCGTCTCTGCCCGCCCACTCCCGACGCAAGTCGGGAGCGGACACCCGCCCTCGCGATCCCGTACCGGGCGCACCACACCCGCGTGCCTCACTTCGCACTCGCGCTTTCAACCCACTTCTACCGCCCCGTCCCCACCCGCGCCGCGCGCAAATCCCTCAAGAACTCCTCCAGCCGCCGCTGCACCGTCGCCGTCTGACGCACCGCCAGCGTCCCCTGATAGATCCGCGCCTGCCCGCGACCCCCGTTCACTTCCCACTCGTCCGGCTCCACCACCGCGTAGATCAACTCCAGCAGCCCATCGCCCGCATCGTCCTCTTCCACCGACTGCGGCACCATCGCCGCGTCCGCATCGTTCGATTGAACCCACGCAACCCGCGCCAGCGCAAAGCGCTGAAAATCCGCCCGAATCGCGTCACGCGTTCCGCCCGGCACGCCGCGCACCTGCCGCTCCGCGCCGCCACCCGACCCAATCAGATCGCGCACGTCATACACACGGGTCACCATCTCGCGCCGAATCCGCTCGCGCGACGCCACAACCAGAATCCCCTCGTCCACCTCGTAATCCACGCGCTCCGCCAGCCCCTCCAGCACCAGCCGCAGCACACGCTCCACGCTCACCTGCCTCAAGTGCACGCTCACCAGCGTGTCACGCGCCACCCCCAGCTCCTCCAGCGAATCCCACCGCACGTGCACGTTCACCTTCAGCGCCGCCGCCAGTTGCGACAGAACCTCCGACAGCGGCTGCTCCTCAAACTCCACGTCCTGCACCGTCTCGCGCAGCGCCGCCCGAATCCGCGCGTCCTCCGCGGTTTCGCCGCGCCGGCCGGCGTCTCTTTCGCCCATCGCCGCGCGATCACCCCGGCTCGCCTCCGACCCGCGCCCCTCTCCGCCCCGCGGCTCCGCCTGCGCCCGCCCGGCCTGCCACGAAAACGCGCTCACCCGCGGCGGCGCCGAAGGCCAGAGGAAGTTCACGCCCAACGCCGCCAGACTCACGCATGCCGCCGCCAACGTCCCTTTCATGATCCACCTCTTCTGTTGTCCCACGGAGCGGAACCGCGCCGCCAGCTCGGCGGCGTCGCCAAAATCGTCCAGTGCCTCGCGAATCGCCTCGTCGCGCGGCACCCCGCGCGCGATCGCGTCCTCGATCGCCTCTTCCAGATGCGCCCGCAGCTCGCGCCGAATCTCCTCGCGCTGCCCCGCGTTCAGCCGCAGAAACCGCGTCAGCAGATTCAGATAAGGCTCGAACTCCCTCTCGCTCACGCCTTTGTCCCTTCGTCCCTCTGTCCCTTCGTCCCTTCGTCGCTCTGCCCCTTCGTCCCTTCGTCCCATCGTCCCTTCGCGCCCGTAGCGTCGGGCCTCCGTGCCCACGCCCGCTTCACACCGCCCCCTCGACCGCGGCCCCTTCCCCTCCAAGCATCCCCCGCACGCATCGCGCGTAGTCGAGCCACTCGCGCGTGTTCTCCGCCAGCCGCCCTCGGCCCTTCTCCGTCAGCCCATACCACTTCCGGTCGCGGCCCGCGGACTCGTCCCACCGGCTCCGCACGCACCCGTCGCGCTCCAGTTTGTGCAGAATCGGATACAGCGTGCCGGCTTTCAGATCGATCCGCCCACCGCTGCGCGCCCGCAGCGCGCTCAGAATCTGATAGCCGTATCGCTCCCCGCAGCTAAGTTCAGCGAGGACAACCAGATCCAGGCTCCCTCGCAGCAGATCACGCGAAAACCCCACGCCACCTCTCCCTTAGTCCCTTAGTCCCTTAGTCCCTTAGTCCCTTGGTCCCTTCGTCCCTGAGCAGTTCTCGATATATCGCTGCCCTAAGTATAGCTCAACATTATATCGCGGGCAAAAAAACCGCGCCGTTTTTCCGGACCGGCGTGGAGAGCAGCCGTCCCCGGCTGCCCTCCGCCTCCAGATACTTGCCGCTCATTGAACCTGCCGCCCGCCCCGCGCGCCAGCCGAACCCACGCCGGCCGGCCATCCGAACCCCCGACCCCTCGTCCGCCATCCGAACCCCCGACGCCAGTCGGGGGTCGGAGGCGCGCAACCGCACGAACGCAGACCCACCCCCAGGGCGCACTCACGCCCGGCGTCGGACCCGTGCATCCGACGCCTCGTCCGACATCCGAACCCCCGACGCCAGTCGGGGGTCGGAGGCGCGCAACCGCACGAACGCAGACCCACCCCCAGGGCGCACTCACGCCCGGCGTCGGACCCGTGCATCCGACCCCTCGCCGGCCATCCGAACCCCCGACGCCAGTCGGGGGTCGCAGGCGCGCAACCACGCGAACGCAGACCCACCCCCAGGGCGCACTCACGCCCGGCGTCGGACCCGTGCATCCGACCCCTCGCCGGCCATCCGAACCCCCGACGCCAGTCGGGGGTCGCAGGCGCGCAACCACGCGAACGCAGACCCACCCCCAGGGCGCACTCACGCCCGGCGTCGGACCCGTGCATCCGACGCCTCGTCCGACATCCGAACCCCCGACGCCAGTCGGGGGTCGGAGGCGCGCAACCGCACGAACGCAGACCCGCCCCCAGGGCGCACTCACGCCCGGCGTCGGACCCGTGCATCCGACGCCATGCCGCGCCAGCGCCTAATCGACGTTGAACTCCGCCGCCTTGCCGCTGGCGACCTTGATCGTCGCCGTCTGCGTGATCGTGCCAAAGGTCAAGTTGCCGTGCGTCAGGAAGTTCCGCGTCGATGTCCAGCGTCCCGCGCTTGACCTCGATGTCGGTGTTGAACGAGCCCGGATTCGGGATCGCGAACTTGTCGGTCAGCCACAGCAGGCTGTTGTCGCTGCCCGTGACCGTCCAGGTCCCTGTGCCGTCCAGGTCCATGGCATTGATCCGGATCGTGCCGTTGCCGGAGACGCTCAGGCTTCCGCCGCTGCCTTCGAATTCGTTCGTCGGCGGCGATTCGCTGCCGCCCAGCACCATCGTGTCCGCGTCGTCGTCGACGATCATGTGGCCGTCATTCGTCACGCTCACCAGGAACGTGATGCTGCCCTCGACGAAGGTCTGCGAGCCGATGACGAGCCTGGAGTCGGCCGGGCTGTCGGCGTCGCCGATGATGCCTTCGTCCGTATCGGCCGGGTCGACCTGCGCGTCGATCGTGCCCGGCCCGGTTGTGGTGATCTCGTTGTAGATCAGCAGTTCAGGCACCTCCGTGCTCGGCTTCTTGAATTCGATCCTGCCGCCCAGCTCCAGGGTTGTGTTGTCGGCCGGATCACCCAGCGTCAGCGAGTAGCCGGAGATCCGCAGCGTGCCGTCGACGGCCAGCAGCTTAACGGCCGCGTCCTCGTTCTCGATGCGGCACGTCCTGCCGCTGGGGATGATCGCCTTGTCGCCGGCAACGGGCTTGCCAGTTGGATCCCAGTTGCCTGGAGTGTCCCACACTCCAGAGGATGGCTGAAACGTGTACGTCGTCTGAGCCAGGCTCGTCGCACTGACAGCGATGAGCGTAAGTGTGACTGTGAGTATTCGATTCATTGTGATGGCCTTTCAGTCTTACTCGTTGAGTAGATTGACAAACGGCTCGACGTCGAATCCGTCGACGGAACCGTCACGATTGATGTCTGCAAGCGCAATATCACAATCAGGATACGCCGCCTCATAGGCGACCGAGTCGGAGAGAGCCAGGACAAATGGGGCGACATCAAACCCATCACGGCTGCTGTCGCAGTTCATGTCGCCGAACAGCCGACGCATGAAGCGGATATCTGACGAAAACGTCTCACCGGATCGCCAGGCAATCTCGCCCAGATCATTCACGTCCCCATCTCGGTTCCAGAACGGGTCGTTAGTTAGCTGGTAGACCTGCTTACCGTGGTAAAGCCACGCCTGCCAGCCGCCGAAATCGTGCCAGCGAATGAAGTAGACCGCACCGCTTTCATTGATATGCGGATTGCGCCCATACGTGAGGTCCAGCACTTTGCTGCCGTTCCACAATCGCAGTTGCTGGCTGGTGGTGAAGTTGTTGTGGTACCACACGACGTGCCCGAGATTGTTGATATCCGGCAACTGTGGCTCGAACTCGTTCGGCGGGCTGATCGTGCGCGTCACGCCATTCTCGTAGAAACGAATTTCCGCTTCCCAGGGATTGACGAAGAAATCGTACTGCGTCCAGACGACCTGGGCGCGGTCGTTAATCTCCGCAGCCTGATTGCTTCGGTTCTCCGTCAGGCCGTCCGTCAGCCGGACGATTCCCTCACCGTCTTGAAGGTACACGTCCGCGCGGCCGAAGCCCAGGTACTTGGACCAGACAGACTGACCCAGATTGTTGATCTTGGGTGCGTTGTCGTCCTCACCATCGAACGTGATCTGCGTCAGAACACCGTCGAAGTAGTGCACAATCTCCGCCGTCAGCCCATACGGCCCCTGCGGACCGATGAACCGCGACCAGACGATCTCGCCGGCGTCGTTGATATCGGGAAACGCGTCGCGGAAGCCGTCATTCGTCAGCCGCGTGATCGTCCCGTTGTCATAGAGGAAGATCTCGCTGCTCTCGTCCACGGCGCTATCAATCCGCTCTTCCCAGACGATCTGACCACGATTGTTCATCTGCGGCGGATAGTCCATCGCCGGCCCGGTCGTCAATTGCAGGACTTCGTATCCCGGAGGAACCTGCGCCGCCGCCAGAGGCAGGAACACCAGAGACAAGCAGAGCCCGACGCTGGCGTGCCGCCCAGGCGCGGACCGTCCGTCTGGACACGACGGCGCGAGGTGCAGCGCCCAACGCGAGCACCGAATAGTATTCCTGTACATCATTCGTTGTTCGCCGTCATGCCGGCGCTCCCCGTAATGGTGACCACCGATTCGCCATTCGTCGCCGCGATGACCACGGTGGTCGTCCGCAGCGTCACCGTGCCGCCGGCACTCGCGAAGGTGACGTCCGAATCGATCGTCAGATCATCGATCTTCTCGCTGTCGGGCAGCGTGATGAGATTCATCGTCCAGCCGCTGGCGTTGTACGGAATCGTGGCGTCGTCGGCCGAGTCGTTCGGGTAACAACCACCCAGACCGACCACCGCCCAGTTATGCGGACAGGTGTCCCAGTCGTCGTCCGCCCCGTTCCCTGTTCCCTGCTCCCTGTTGCCTGGTCCGTCAATCATCCACGTTGAACTCCGCCGCTTTGCCGCTGGCGACTTTGATGGTCGCCGCGTGGCCCGCCGTGCCGAAATCCAGCTCTCCGTGCGTGAGGAAGTCCGCGTCGATGTCCAGCGTCCCATCCAGCACGCGCACTTTGGTGTCGAACGAGCCCGGGTTGGGAATGGTGAACTTGTCCGTCAGCCACAGCGTGCCGTCATTGACCGTCCACGTCATCGTGCCGTCGAGCTCCATGGCGTTGATCCGGATCGTTCCGCCGCCGGAGGCCAGCATCGCGCCCGAGCCGTCCAGCGCGTTTGTCGGCGGCGATTCGCTGCCGCCGAGGGTCAGCGTGTCGCTGCCGCCGTCGGACCGCAGGTTGCCATTGTTCGTCACGTCGACCGTGATGGTAAAGTTGCCCACCAGCAGCGTTGCCGAGTCCAGAATGATCCCCGAATTCGCCGGATCATCGGCATCCGAGATGAGGCCGGGGCCGTAGCCGCTCGCGGTCCGCGCGGTGATCGTGCCGAGCGTCGTGCTGTCGAATGTCACCGTCTTGTGGACCAGCAACTCTGGTGTTTCGGTGGACGGCTTCTTGAAATAGATGACGCCGCCGTTGCCGATCGTCGACGTCGTGTTCCCGCTCGTGCTGCCGAGCGTGAGCTTGTAGCCTTCGAGGCCGAGTGTGCCTGCGACCTGAATGATCTCCGCAACCGCATTCGCCGACTTCACCTTGCACGTCAGGCCGTTGGGAATGACGGCCGTGTCGCCGGCCCCGGGCGTGCCGGGCGGCGTCCAGTTGTCGGGGTCATGCCAGTCTTCGCCCTCACTGCCGTCAAACGTGAATGTGCCCGCGATGGCCACGGGCGCCGTCAGCGCGGCGCAGGCCAGCGTGAGTGCCGTCAGAAATGCGTACAGTCGGGTATTCATGATCTCACCTCGTCTGTGTGAAAGTGTTTGTGTTCCATGTTGCCTTCGAGCACCGATCCGAACCCCGCACGCGAGTGCGGGGCTGTTAGCGCTTCTAAGGCAGTAACTCGATAAACGGATCCACGTCGAATGCATTGACCGAGCCGTCACCATTGACGTCGGCGAGTCGCGGGTCGCAGTTCGGATAGTCAGCAGCGTATGCGCCGGGATCAGTCAGCAGCAGCACCAGCAAGTCCACGTCGCCGAAGTCCACCCGGTCGTCGCAGTTGAGGTCGCCGGGGGGAAGCCGCTTCATGTAGCGAATGTCGACGTCGCCGGGGTACATACCCCGCTCCCACGCGACTTCGCCGCGGTCGTTAATCTCGCCGCAGACGTTCCAGACGGGCTCGTCGGTGAGCCGCAGAAATCCGCCATTGACGACGTACCACACCTGCCAGACTTCGGTGTCGTCATGCCAGCGGTCGAAGGCGATCTGGCCGGTATTATTGAGGTAGACGTTCGTGCCCCAGTTGGTCAGCGTCGTTGTCACCCCGGCCTGCCAGATCTGGTTCTCGTGATGGTAATCGGGCGGAACGCGATGCATCCAGGCCGCCTGCGACTTGTTGTTGAGGGAAGTCGTAAACGGCTGCCATTGGCCAACCGTAGGCTGCGTGGTCTGGCCGTTGCTGTAGAACAGGGCGACCGATTCCCACGGCTTTGGACAGAAGTCGAAGCGCGTCCAGAGTATTTCACCCAGGTCATTGAGCCGCTGACCCTGATTCGAAAAGCCGTTCGCCGTGATGTCAACAATAATGGTGCCGTCAAACAAGCGGAGCTCGGAGCCCGAGTTCTCGCAACCGAGGCCGTTCCAGGCCTTCCACGCAATCTGACCCAGATTGTTGATATTGGGAGATCTGTCGTCGATCTCATTGTCAGTAATCCGTGTCAGCTTGCCGTTTTCGAGACGGACGATTTCTTGCGTCTCGTTCGGGCCCATGCGGCGTGACCACACAACCACACCATCATCGTTGATGTCCGGAGCCGAATCCCAGACGTAGTCGTCCGTCAATCGAATGAGCTGGCCGTTGTCATAGAGCATGATCTCCTGCGTGTAGCGATCGTTGATGTCATACCGCCGCAGGAACACGATCTGCCCGCGATTGTTGATCCGCGGACTGCTGTCGTACTCCGGCGACTCGGTCACCACCACGACCTTGTAGCCCGGCGGTATCTGCGCCGCCGCACTTCCGCCGAAAGCCAGCGCCACGAGGATTCCGAACCCTGCCGCTGACTGCCGCGGCAGGATGGACAATCGAGCTCGACGACTCGCCCGGCCCATTCAATCCTCCGCCGTAATGCTGGAATCGTTCGAAACAGTGACGATCGACTCGCCATTCGTCGCCGCGATCGTCACCGTGCTCGTGACCAGCGTGACGTTGCCGCCGGCCGTGTTGTCGAAGTCAACGTCCGAGTCGATGGTGAAGTCGTCGATCTGCTCAGCGATGAGATTGACGCTCCACCCGCTCGCGTTGTAGCCGATCGACACGTCGTCGCCATTCGCGCTCGGATAGCACGCCGGAATCCCCGTGACCGTCCAGTTGTCGCAGGTGTCCCAGTCGTCATCCGCGCCGCCGCCCGTCCAGCCAAACGTCGCCGCCAGCACAACCCCTGGCAGCAACGCCAGCCCCAGCACAACGCCGACAGCCCGCGCCGCCGCAGCCCGATCGCCCCGCGCCCCCGTCAGAATCCTTCCAGTCATGGCGTGCTCCCTGCACGGCCCCGGCCGTCCGAGTCGAGTCGCGCTGCCGAGCCCCGTCGGTTCGTCAGCCGCCACCGGCGTCAAACGACCAATAACCGTATCGACATTCTGCGCCTACCCCCCCCGATTCAAGTTAATTCCGATAATTAAGTTTCGGTCAGGATTCGCGCCGTCCGCCGTCGCCCATGCGCCTCTGGGCCGGAATTTCATTCAAGCCCCGCTTGACCCGCTACGATAGAGATGGTAGAGTTGCTAGAGTGACAGGAGAAACAGACGTGAACCAGCGCCATACCGAATTCTTCGGACCCGACCTGGCCCGCGGACCCTTCGCCGCCTCGCGCATCGAAACCGCCGCCGTCCAGATCGCCACCGCCCTGGCACAGCTCCGCGCCCCCGTCGGACGCTCCGACGCCGACCTCAAGGCCCACGCCGACCTCATCCGCGAGCTCGCCGACCGCCTCGCCCCCGACTACGCCGCCTTCGTCTCCCTCAGCGTCGGACCCGAAATCTCCAACAACATCCAGACCTCCTTCCGAACCGCCCTCACCGGATACTCCCTCTTCCACTGCTGGCTGGCCGACGATTATGGCGGCGGCGAAACCAGCACCGCGCCGAACTCCGTCACGTGGAACAGCGGAATCGTCCTGGCCGAAATCACCGCCAAGAAACGCTACTTCGTCATCACCAACGCCTCCGGCGTCGCCGACGTGACCGTCAACGACGGCGGCGCGCGCACCTGGTTTTGGGCCGTGGCGCGGCACGGCCGCGTCAATTATTCGAGCAGCCTGTTCTTCTCATGATCACTCTGCGCCCCCGATTACTGCTCTTTCCGGCCGTCCTGCGCCGCCGCCGCCGGCTACTCTCCGGCGACCGCGTCGCCGGCCCGCGGCTCGCGCCCCGCGCCGGCGTCGTAGCGGATCACGCACAGTCCCCCGTCGCTCGACCGCCGCACCACGACCCCGCGCGCAATCTCGTCGTCCTCCGAGCGGATCACGACCGGCATGCCGGCCCACGCCGACCCGAGCCGCGCCGTAACCAGCCGCCCGTCGGCGTCGACCATGCGGATCGTCCCGCGCGGTGTCGCTCGGCGCCGCAGATCGTCGATCTGCCGCAACGCCCGCTCGAGCGGCGCGCGCTCCCAGGGCGGCACGCGCGTCAGCGCTTCGTTCAGCCGCGCTTCGCCCGCCGGCGAGTCGATCGCCGCCAGCGCCGCGGCGGCGGCCAGCGCCACGCCCGCGTCGCCGTCGCGCAGCAGATCGAGCAGCACCGGCTCGCCGATGTCGTAGCGGATGTCGCGCAGCACGGCGATCGCGTCGACCGCTTTTCGGGCCGAGGCGTGCTCCAGATAATTTCGCCAGTCGTCGGATGTGACCAACGGCTGTCCGCGCAAATACGCCGGCGTGTGCCGGTAATACACTTCCAGCGTCAATGTGCAGATCGCGGTGGTGTACACCCGCCCGCCCATGCGGCCCCACTTGCCCCAGTTGCTGCCATACGGCGGCCAGCTACCGAACGTGTGCGGCCGGCGCCCGTCGGCCGCTTTGGGACGTTCCTGCAGCGGCAGAATCGCGTCGCGCAGATTGGCATTCCAGCGCTCCCAGCCCGTGCCGCCGAGCTGGAACATCGCCAGGGTGCCGTAGTACCAGTAATACTCGCTGTGCAGTTGTGTCGGATCGCGGCCGCGTGCCAGATCGTCCGACGGAAGCTGGCGCAGCAGCAGCGACGATTGCGCCAGCGGCAGCAGCGTGTCGCCGCGCCAGCCGAGCAGCGATTCGCCGACCAGGGCACACGCGCTCATCGCCGGCCCATAACGAAACGTCAGCCCGAGCGTCTCGCGATTCAATTCGACGCCGACGCCCGCGTCGGCGTACCAGGCGCGCCCATCGAGCGACGACGCCCGCCGAAAATGCATGCTGGCGCCGATCAGCGTTTCGGCGGGCACGTCGATGCCGGCGGCGGCGCAGGCGTAGAGCGCCTGCACCACCCACGCCGTGATCGACGTGTCGTTGCGGCCGGTTTGCGAGTCCAGGGTGTAGTCCCAACCGCCGAGCGGCTGCTGACCGTCCACCAGCCGGCGCACGGCGCGCTGCAGCGGTTCGCGCAGCCGGGCGTCGCCGGTGGCGGCGTAGTACTCGCCGAGCGCCAGCGTGGCCAGCGAATCGTTGTATCCGGCCATGTCGTGCTGCGCGTAGAAGCTGCCGTCGGGCTGCTGGCGCTCGAGCAGCCAATCGACCGCGCGGGCGATCGCGGCCCGATAAGGGTCGTCGCCCTGCGCGTGGCCGGCGCCGAGAAATGCCAGCAGCGCCAGTCCGGTAAGCCCCACGTCGATCGATGCGCCGGTGCGCGACGTGGCCGCGCCGGTGCAGCGGTCGTTCGCCGGACAACACGCCACGTATCCGTCGCGCTGCCACGAGCCGTCCGGCGATTGATGCAGCGACAGCCAGCGCAGTCCGGCGTCGACCGCGTCCTCGGTCCGCGGCGTGCCGCCGAGCTTCTCGACGTTTTGCCGGCGGCGTTGCACGTCGCGTTCGGCGTCGCGGATGGTCGTGCTGGGGCGCGAGGCGACGCCGGCGATAATCTGCTGGTCGGCGGCACCGATGGCGGGCTGAAGTGTTTCGTCGGGATCGGTGTGAGGCGACGGCAGCGTGCGGATCGGCGGCGGATCGGCGGATTCGACGTGCACAGCTCCAGCGGCTTCGGCGCGGTCGGCGACACCGTCCTTAGCGGTTTCGGCGAGGCGCACGGCGGCCGCCGAGGACGGCGTGTGGGCGTTAGCGGGCGCGGCTGCGTCGGTCGGCGACCTGTCGGCGCGCTCCGCGTCCGGCGCGGGCGCGACGGCGCGGGGCGGGACGAGGGCGCGTGGGACCGAGATCGCGACCAGCCGCCACAATGCCAGACCGGCGACAGCAGCCGCGACCACGACGGTGAGCACCGGCAACCAGGGACGAACGGGCACGGCAGCCTCGGGCTGAATGTCGAATAGCGAGTTAAGAGTAACGAATGGATCGGCAGCGTTGAATGTCGAATAGCGAGTTAGAAATAACGAGTGAAACTGCAACGGCTTGCGACGGCCGCGATATTCGCCATCCGCGTGGGCACGGAGGCCCGACGCTACGGCGCGTGGGTACGGAGGGTCGGTGGTGCGTGGGCACGGAGGCCCGACGCTACGGCGCGTGGGTACGGAGGGTCGGTGGTGCGTGGGCACGGAGGCCCGACGCTACGGCGCGTGGGTACGGAGGGTCGGTGGTGCGTGGGCACGGAGGCCCG
>JAJVHV010000043.1:11262-30236 GCA_022072445.1 Phycisphaerae bacterium
GTGCGTGGGCACGGAGGCCCGACGCTACGGCGCGTGGGTACGGAGGGTCGGTGGTGCGTGGGCACGGAGGCCCGACGCTACGGCGCGTGGGTACGGAGGGTCGGTGGTGCGTGGGCACGGAGGCCCGACGCTACGGCGCGTGGGTACGGAGGGTCGGTGGTGCGTGGGCACGGAGGCCCGGCGCTACGGCGCGTGGGTACGGAGGGTCGGTGGTGCGTGGGCACGGAGGCCCGACGCTACGGCGCGTGGGTACGGAGGGTCGGTGGTGCGTGGGTACGGAGGGCCGACGCTACCCGGCCCATTCATGCATGCCGAAGTGAAACGCCCATGCGGATTGAAGGAGGAGCAGCAGGCAGATGAGGGCGGTGCGGGTGTTGGCGCTCCATTCGCGGACGGCCCAGGCACCGAGCACGATAAACGCCGGGGCGGCGACGGCGGTGTAGCGGGCGGCGTTGGTCAGGCCGAAGTCGGAGCCGCCGGTGGCCAAGTATGTGTGCACGAAGATCAGCGGCGCGAGGAAGAGGTAGGGGCGGAAGCGGCGCGGGGCGCGTGGCAGGCCGGCGAGGCTGATGAGGACGAGGGCGAGGGCGGCGGGCATGTTCCAGGTCATCGGGCCGGTGAGGCGAACCAGACCGACCGGACCATTGCCGAGCGCCTTGAAGAATCCTTCGAAGCCGCGCCAGACGGGCGCCAGCAGCAGGAATTGCGGCCACGAGGCGCGGTCGCGCGGGCCGATCCAGCCGGCGGCAAAATTGTCGAAATAGACCATGGGGGATCCGAAGCGCGCGCCGAGATAGCCGGCGTAGGCGAACAGGCCGGCGCAACCGAGCGCGGCGAAGAGCACCGCGCGTGCGATGCGGGCGGTGGCGGTGCGCGGGGCGCGTGCGAGTTGCGTATCGGCGGCGCGCAAGGCCGGTATTGGATCGTTGGCGCCGGAGCCGATTCCACCACCGGAACCACCGAAGCCGATTCGACCGCCGAAGCCGATTCGACTTCCGAAGCGGTGTAAGCCGCCGCGCTGCGCCGCGGCCAGCCCGAGGATGAAGGCGAGCGAGAGCAGCGTTGGGCGTGCGGCGGTGGCGGCGGCGCAGGCGAGCGCGGCGGGCAGGAACAGTCCGAGATCGACGAGCCAGATCGTAAGTGTGACGAGCAGCAGCGCAAGCCCTTCGGTGTAGCCGTAGCTAAGAAAACAGGCCGGCGGCCAGGCGCAGGCGAACGTGACGGCGGCCAGCGCGCCGCCGTGACCGAGACGGCGGCGTGCGAACAGGTAGAGGAAGGCGGCGGCGAGGAGCGTGCTGCCGTTGGAGACGAGCACCATGGCGGCGGGGACACCGACGAGCGGCGTGAAGAGCCGGCAGGCGAGCGGATAGAGCGGGAAGAAAGCGATGTTGTATTGGGCGTCGGCGCGGGGCTGGCTGGCGGCGGGTGGCGCGTAGGCGTAGCCCTGCTCGATGATGCCGCGGTAGTGGCCGGCGTCCCAGTGCAGGAGCGGGGCGAAGGCGAAGAGCTGGGAATCGAGGCTGTGGCGGAGCGGCGAGGCGGGATCGGCGAGTTCGTCGCGATGTTCGAGCAGGCGCTGTTCGATCGGCGGCTGGAAGCCGTGCTGGATGCGGAGCGTGACCATCTGGCCGGCGTAGGTCGCGGTCCAGACCATGAGGCGGGTCAGCAGGCAGATGGCGACGGCGGTCAGGCAGCCGCGCCACGCGCCGCGGCGCTGGACACCGAGCGGAACTTCTTCAACGAGCAGGGATTGACGCGGCACTGGGTCCTTCCGGTGCGGCAGACGGGCGACGTGCGATCGGCGACGATCACGTGGCGGGCATCATCGCGCGCCGGAGGGCTCGGCGCCCAGCACGCGCAGCGGCGTCAGGCCGGCGGGCGGCGGGGGCGGCGGCGTGCGGCGCGGCGAGACGAGCGCGTGCACCTCGCCGAAGAGCGTCAGCGCCGAGGCGGACGTGATCCGCACGCGGGCCAGGGCGCCGATCAGGCTCTCGTCGCCGTTGAAGACCGTGATCTGATCGCCGGGGGTGCGTCCGACCAGCTGGCGCGAGGGGCGCTGCGTGACTTCGGTGCCGCGGTCCTGCTCGGATTCCTGGAGGCGGCGGGCGAGCTTGCTGTAGCCCTCGACGAGGACTTCGACCGTCTGTCCGACGAGTGATTGTTTCTGCGCCAGGCCGACCTCGTGCTGCACAGCGAGCAGTTCGTGATTGCGCTGGAGCTTGACGTCGGCCGGGACGTCGTCGTCGAGGTTGCGGTCGGCGGCGGTGCCGGGGCGGGGGGAATACTTGAAGACGAAGACGTTCTGGTAGCGCACGCGGCGGACGAGGTCGATCGTGGCGGCAAAGTCAGCGTCGGTCTCGCCGCAGAAGCCGACGATGAAGTCTCCGGCGAGGGAGACGTCGGGCACGAAGCGGCGGGCGGTGTCCATGAGGCGGAGGTAGTCGGCGGTGGAGTAGGTGCGGCGCATGGCTTTGAGGATGCGGTCGGAGCCGCTCTGGGCGGGGATATGCAGGTAGGTGCAGATTTTGGGGCAGTCGCGCATGACGCGGAAGATGTCGTCGTCCCAGTCGGCGGGGAAGCTGGTGACGAAGCGGACGCGGTCGATGCCGTCGACGGCGTGGACGCGTTCGAGCAACTGGGCGAAGCAGACGGGGCGGCCGTCCTCCTGGCTGAGGTAGGAATTGACGGTCTGGCCGAGGAGGGTGACCTCGCGGCAGCCGCGCTGCGCGAGCAGACGGGCTTCCTGGACGATGTGTTCGGCGGGGCGGCTGCGTTCGGGGCCGCGTGTGAAGGGGACGACGCAGTAGGTGCAGAACTTGTCGCAGCCGCGCTGCACGCGGATGTAGGACTGGAGTTCGGATTCGCCGGCGACCGGGGCGCGGGAGAGGTCGAGGGCTTCGAGGCTGTCGTATTCGAGGGCGCGCTGCAGGACTTCGGTGCGGCGCGAGAGGCTGCCGGCCAGGGCGACGACCTGTTCCTGGCGGTCGCGGACCTCGTCGATGAGGGCGGGCAGACGATTCAACTCGCCGGGGCCGCAGAGCAGGTCGACGTGCGGGGCCTTGATGAAGACGCCTTCGCGCTCGCGTTCGGCCATGCAGCCGATGACGCCGACGATGGTCTCGGGCCGGCGGCGTTTGAGGGTTTTGAGTTGTCCGAGGCGCGAGAGGACCTTGTCTTCGGCGTGCTGTCGGACGCTGCAGGTGTTGAAGAGGATGATGTCGGCGTCGCGGAAGGAGTCGACGCGGCGCATACCGCGCTGGACGAGCTGGCCCTCGACGAGCTGGCTGTCGAGAACGTTCATCTGGCAGCCGAAGGTCTCGAGGTAGTAAGTCGGCTCTGGCATGTCGGGGGCGTCCAGTTCGTGAAGCGTGAGCGGCGCGCCAGGACGCCCGTCGTCGCGGCGCGAGAGGGCTGGCAGGGGAACAGGCCGGCCGCCCGATCGATCATACCACGAGCGGGCGGCCGGATGGAATCCAATCGTGAGGGTGGGAGCGATCAGCTCGTCATTTCGGGCGCTTCGCGCTTGGACTGCCAGATGGACCAGGCGATGAGGAGCAGGGCCACGACGATCGCTCCGATCCAGATCATGTCGATGGGTTTCTGGGCGAACGTATCCGGCAGCACGAAGCCGAGCTTGCGCACGGATTCGAGGGCGGCGCCCGACTTGACGGTGGAGACCACCGTGGGGTCGTAGGCCACCATGAGCGGGACGCCGAGGACGGCGACCATGTTCATGACCTTGAGCAGCGGGTTGACGGCGGGGCCGGCGGTGTCCTTGAGGGGGTCGCCGACGGTGTCGCCGGTGACGCTGGCCTTGTGCTTTTCGCTGCCCTTTCCGGTGTTGCGCTCGAGGTCGCGCGGTTCGTCTTCGACCATTTTCTTGGCGTTGTCCCAGGCTCCGCCGGCGTTGCACATGAAGGAGGCGATGAGCTGTCCGGCGACGATGGCGCCGCCGAGGAAGCCGGCCAGGCCGATGGGTCCGAGCCAGAATCCGATGAGGATGGGGGTGAAGACGCCGAGGATGGCGGGGCCGATCAGCTCGTGCTGTGCGGAGGCGGTGCAGATGGCGACGACGCGGCCGTAGTCGGGTTTTTTGGTGCCTTCCCAGATGGCCTTGTCGCGGAACTGGACGCGGACTTCGTTGACGATGAGGTAAGCGGCGCGGCCGACGGCGCGAATGAGCATGCCGGAGAAGAGCATCGGGACGGCGCCGCCCAGGAGCATGCCGATGAGCAGTTTTGGATTCGAGACGGTCAGCAGGTTGGCGACGTGGTTGAAGAGGTCGACGGGCAGCGGCTTGTCTTCGCTCTGGCCGCCGGAGCCGATGACCGTGATGTAAGAGGCGAAGAGGGAGACGGCGGCGATGACGGCGGAGCCGATGGCGACGCCCTTGGTGACGGCCTTGGTGGTGTTACCGACGGCGTCGAGGTCGGCCAGAATCTGGCGGCTTTCCTTGTACTTGGCTTCGCCCATTTCGGCTTTGTCGAAGCCCATCTCGGCGATGCCGTTGGCGTTGTCGGCGACGGGTCCGAAGACGTCCATGGAGATGGTGTTGCCGGTGAGGGTGAGCATGCCGATGCCGCACATGGCGACGCCGAAGGCGATGAAGATGGCGTTGGTTCCGGCGTAGACGGCGACGGAGAGGAAGATGGCGACGCAGAGGATGATGGCGGTCCAGACGGAGGACTCATATCCGACGGCGAAGCCTTCGATGATGGTGGTGGCGTGGCCGGTGGAGCAATTGCGTTTGATGCCGCGGACGGGCTTGTACTCGGTTCCGGTGAAGTACTCGGTGCAGCGGTTGAGCGCGATGCAGAGCAGGATGCCGATGAAGCAGGTGATGGCGGGCCGCATGTCGAGGCCGACCATGCCGAAGTTGAAGTACCAGGGCAGGGCCTTGATGCTCTCCCAGGCGACGCTGGAGAGCGTGCCGCTGGCGACCATGGTTTCGTCGAAGCGCAGGTAGACCAGGCCGAGGAGCACGAAGCCGATGACCGAGATGGCGGAGCCGAGCCAGAAGCCCTTGTTGATGGCCTTCATGGCCTGGGCGACGTCGCCCTTGTCGCCGGCGCGGACGCTGTAGGTGGAGATGATCGAGCCGATCACGCCGATGGCGCGGACGAGGATGGGGAAGATGACGCCTTTGTGGCCGAAGGACGCCCAGCCCAGGATCATGGCGGCGACGATGGTGACTTCGTAGGACTCGAAGATGTCGGCGGCCATGCCGGCGCAGTCGCCGACGTTGTCGCCGACGTTATCGGCGATGGTGGCGGCGTTGCGCGGGTCGTCCTCGGGGATGTCCTTCTCGACCTTGCCGACCAGGTCGGCGCCGACGTCGGCGGCCTTGGTGTAGATCCCGCCGCCGACGCGCATGAAGAGCGCCAGGAGCGTTCCGCCGAAGCCGAATCCGAGCAGGGCTTCGTAGGCTTGTTCGCCGTAAGTCATGAAGATGATGGTTCCGCCGAGGAGGCCGAGGCCGTCGGTGAGCATTCCGGTGACGGTGCCGGTGCGGTATCCGAGCATGAGGGCCTTGCCGAAGCCGTGGGGCGCGGCGGCGGCGACGCGGAGGTTTCCGGTGGTGGCGAGTCGCATTCCGACGAAGCCGACCATGGCGGAGAAGATGGCGCCCATGGCGAAAGCGCCGGCGCGACCGAAGGCGAAGGGGCTGTCCCAGGCGGGGGCTCCGCCGTGGCCGTCCTGCATGGCCTTGGTCCAGTAGAGCAGGCCGATGAGGACGACGATGAGGACGGCGACGGTGCCGAGCTGTTTCTTGAGGTAGGCGTTGGCACCCTCGCGGACGGCGGCGGCGATGTCCTGCATGCGCCGCGTTCCCTTGTCGGCGGCGTAGATTTGGCCGACGAGCATTCCGGCGTAGACGAGGGCGGCGACGGCGGTAAGCAGGACGACCCAGAGCGCGACGCGTTCGTAGCTCGCGTAGTGGTCGCTGGTCATGAATGAGAAGTATTGGAAACCTGCGTGGCCGTGTCCGCCGGCGGCGGGCGCCTGTGGGGCGGCGGGGGTTTGCGCGAGCAGGCCCTGCGGCGCGCCGTAGACGCCGGCGTGGTAGTAGAGTCCGAGGAAGAGGAACGCGAGTGCGGCGAGCACTGCGCTGGGTAACCGCCATTTCCGTCCGCGACGTCTCACGATCAAGCTCCGTCTGAGGTTTCGATTACGAACCGTTATTCGATAGCGACCCGTTGTAGGCGGCAGACGCGACCCGACCGCCAGGTGGTCGGACTGCCGGCGAAAAGCTGCGATTGTGCGGCGGGTGGACTTCCACGAAGACCGTGAAGAATTTCACGAACGTACAGATTCTTGGATTGTCCCGCGCCAAGCTGCCTGGGAGGATGAAACGGCAAGCGAATCGCACCGCCGCGCGTGGTGCGCCGCTGCGGAACAGAAACTAGAAGCCGTCCTTGACGATGCGCTTCATGGATTTGCGCTGACGGCGGCGGCGGCGTTCGGAAGGCTTTTCGTAATAGCTCGTCCGCTTGATGTCGCGATTGAGGCCTTCCTTCTCGCAGAGCTTCTTGAACCGCCGCACCATCTGCTCGATGGTTTCGTTTCCGCGAACTTTCACCCGAATCATGCAGCCATAACCTCATTCCTTAGCGATGTTTCACGATCGACTGATTCAGCCGAGACGCGACAGTATAGCGGGTCGGCGGCGTGGTTCAATAGATGAGATCGGCGTGGGGCGTGGGTGGGAGGGAGAAAAAGCCGCGGTCGGGACCGCTTTCGGTGTAACACTTGACCGACATTCGGGTTCTGATAAGATGCGGATGGATGGGAATCGAGCCCCCGTCCGGCGGCGGCCAATCTTTGGCGGCTGGCGCCCATTTCCACGAAACGAGACGTGTTGGGTCGTTTTCTTAGAGCGAACGCCGAGCGTTCGCCCATGGAAGGAGCCTGTGCGCCATGAAGAAGTCGGCGAAGTTCATGAACGCGGGAACGAAGGTGCGTGTGGCGGTCCCGAGTGCGGTGCCGAGCTGGTCGGAGTGGGACGACGATCATCAGCGCACTTCGACGCCGGTGAAGAAGCGCCTGCAGGAGCTCTTCTTCAAGGGCGACAAGAAGATCTCGGGGAGCATCGTGTTCATCGGCAGCGAGTCGCTGCGGGACGAGCTGCGGCGGAAGAACCAGGTCAAGGTTGAGGTGCGTGATCCGGCCGGGTCGCGGATCGTGATCACGGCTGACGCGGCGAACCTGAACGTGGCGTAGGAATGGCGAGTAGCGAGTTAAGAATACCGAGTTGAAACTGCGGCGGCGCCTTATTCGCCCAATTCGTTATTCGCTATTCGGAACTCGCTATTCCGCGTGGCCACGGAGGGCACACGCTACGGGGAATATCCGTCGCGTAGGAATAGCGAGTAGCGAGTTAAGAATAACGAGTTGAACTGCGACGGCGCCGTATTCGCCAAGCTGCCCAATTCGCTGTTCGTTATTCGCCATTCGATATTCGCTATTCCGCGTGTGCGGCGGGTTTGGCGTACGATGCGGCGGCTATGGAGCGCATCGTCCGGCTGACCATCGCCTATGACGGGACGGACTTCCACGGCTGGCAGCGGCAGCCGGGTCGGCGGACCGTGCAGGAAGAGCTGGAGAACGTGGCGCGGCGCGTGTGTGGGCACGCACTGGACGCGAGCGGGGCGGGACGGACGGACTCGGGGGTGCACGCGGCGGGCCAGGTCGTGCACTTCGCGACGACGACGCGCATTCCGACTGAGAATCTCGCACATGCGCTGGGGCACCGGCTGCCGCCGGACATTGCCATCATTCACGCGGCCGACGCGCCGGCGGATTTTCACGCCTCGCGGAGCGCGAAGTCGAAGCTGTATCGCTATCGGATCTATCACGGGCCGACGCCGCCGGTGGATGCGCGTTTGCAGCGCTATGCGTTTCATTGCTGGACGCGGCTGGAAGACGAGCGTCTGCGAGCGGCGGCGGGGCTGCTGATCGGGCGGCATGACTTTGCCGGATTCGCGAGCCAGGGGAGCCCGCGGGCGACGACGGTGCGGACGATCTCGCGGGTGGACGTGCGGCGCGTGGGGCGCGAGGTGCTGATCGACGTGGCGGGGGATGGGTTTCTTTACCGGCAGGTGCGGAACATGGTGGGCACGCTGCTGGAGATCGCGCGCGGGCACTGGCCGGAGGAGCGGATCAGCGAGGTTCTGGCGTCGGGGGATCGCCGCCTGGCGGGGCCGACGGCGGCGGCGCGCGGCTTGTGCTTGCAATGGGTGCGGTATTGAATGGGTGGCTGGAGCGGCGCGTGCGGCGCGGCGGCGGCGCGGATTGCGTTGTGCCGCGTAGCACGACTCTGGTGTGTTCAGACGCGACGGTTTGTTGAGCGAGAAACGAGGGACGGATGGCGAGGAAATCGGCGGTGGCGGCGCGGGGTGACGGTGCGTTCGGCGAGTTTGAATTTCTGCGGCGGCTGACCGAGGCTTCGGGCGTGTCGGGGCGCGAGGAGCGCATCCGCGAGCTGGTGCTGGCGGAGACGCGCGGGATGTGGGACGAGACGCGCGTCGACGCGATGGGGAACCTGATCTGCCTGAAGCGCGCCGCGCGGCGGGCGAAGCGCGGCGACGGGGCGCAGAAGGTGATGCTGGCGTGCCACATGGACGAGATCGGCTTCTACGTGCGCTACATCGACGACGACGGGCTGCTGCGGGTGCAGAACGCGGGCGGTTTCGACACGCGCAACCTGTTCGCGCGGCGGGTGCGGGTGCAGGGGCGGCGCGACCTGATCGGGGTGATGAATCCGGTCGGCAAGCCGATTCACATCGCGACGGAAGAGGAGAAGAAGAAGATTCCGGAGATCCGGGAGTTCTGCATCGACCTGTTCATGCCGAAGGAGGAGGTCGAGAAGCTGGTCGAAGTCGGCGATCCGGTGACGCTGGAGCAGAGCACGGCGGCGATCGGCGAGGCGATCTCGGGCAAGGCGATGGACAATCGCGTGGCCCTGTGGGTGGGCGTGAACGCCGTGCGGCGGGCGGCGGCGACGAGCAGGTATGACGTGTACTTCGTGGCGTGCGTGCAGGAGGAGGTCGGGCTGCGCGGGGCGACGACGGCGGCGTACGCGGTCGACGCCGACGTGGGCATCGCGATCGACACGACGCTGTGCTGCGACACGCCGGGGATCACGCGCGACGACGCGGTGACGGAGTTCGGCAGGGGCGTGGGCATCAAGGTGATGGATTCGGCCAGCATCAGCCATCGCGGGCTGTTCGAGGAATTCGTCGCGGTGGCCAAGCGGCGCAAGATCCCGTTTCAGCGCGAGGTGCTGCCGCGGGGCGGGACGGACGCCGGAGCGCTGCAGCGGGCGCGGGGCGGGACGCGGGCGATCACGCTGTCGATTCCGACGCGTTACATTCACACGGTGACGGAGACGATCCATCGCGGCGACGCGCGGGCAGCGGTGGAGTTGCTGGCGGCGTGGCTAAGCGCGTGAGGTGCGGGCGAGCGCCGTGGGTCCTGAAAACGGTGTAAGTCGGTGAATCGGTGAGGCTTGAAGTGTACCTAACATTTGCCGTATAATACCGCCATGCGGCATCGTCCTCTGCTGTCGTCCCGTCGCAGGAGTCGGAAGGGCACGATGTCGCCAGATCGCATCAACGCAGACAAGCCGCATCTGTGGAAAGCTGACATCGCGGCCTCGATGGACCAGTTCAATCGGTGGTTCATGGAGTTCGCGCCGGCGGCGTTTCGCGCGACGCGCGTGAAAACAACCGAGCATGTGAAGGTGGCTCTGCGTTCGACGCGCGATTTGCGCAGCCTGGACGCGCGTACGCTGAAGGCGAACCCAAACGCACTTCCGACGCTTCGCATGTGTACGGCGCCACCGCTGGCGGTTGACCGGCTGGTCGGGCTCTCGGGCGCAAGCAAGTCTCTTGTTGGCCGCATGGAGAAGGGAGAGCTCGCAGCGCGGATGAAGGCCGAGCTCCTCGACGAGAACCTCTCCAAGGTCTGCCGCGTGCTCACAGAGCTACTTGACCGCGACATTTTTCCGTGGCTCGAAGCACGGAACGGCCCGAGCGAACACGAGCGCGAGCGCGCGTCGACGATCGTCGCCGACCGGCTATGCAGCGCCGTTGCAAATCCGATTATCCGCAATGCGCAGGAACAGCGGCAGCTCGCGGTCATCGCCCGAGTGGCTGAACAAGCGCGGCTACCGGCGGCAAGCGCATCCTGCCGGAAAACCGCTGACCGAAATGGCGGCTGGAACCTACGTGTTTCACATGAACCTTGTCGTCGGCAAAAACGTCAAAGTGAACGTTCCGATTGACGTCGCGATCCAACCCAAGAGGCTCGCGCGGAATCACCTGCCCATTCTCATTGAAGCCAAGTCAGCGGGTGACTTTGCCAATACGAACAAACGGCGCAAGGAAGAAGCGACGAAGGTCCATCAACTACAAGCGACTTACGGCGAGAGCGTCCGATTTATCCTGTTTCTTTGTGGATACTTCGGAAGTGACTATCTGGGCTACGAAGCCGCCGAGGGAATCGATTGGGTTTGGGAGCATCGCATCGAGGACTTGATCAAGCTGGGGCTCTGATTCCGATGATCACCAAAGGCGTTGACACGATCGAAAGGCGCCGCGAAGCGCTGCAGGCGCGGCTCGACGCGCGCCGGTCGGCGGCCGAGCGAAACCGGCTGGGCCAATTTGCGACGCCGAATGCGCTCGCCGTCGAGATGGCGCGCTATGTCGGTACGCTGCTCGGACGGCGCAGGTGCGGCATCCGCTTCGCCGATCCGTCCATCGGCTCGGGGAGTTTCTTCTCCGCGGCGCTGGCGGTATATGGCGCCAAGCGGATCGCGAGCGCCGTCGGCGTCGAGCTCGACGCGGACTTCGCGGATGCGGCCCGCGAGTTGTGGAGCGCCGCCGGGCTTGAGGTGGTGCGCGGCGATTTCACGCGCATTGTCGCGAATTGCTCCCGCCCGCCAGCACCCAACCTGATCCTGGCGAATCCGCCGTACGTGCGTCATCACCATCTGGACCGCGAGGACAAGGAGCGCTTGCAGCGGCTGACGCGCGGGCTGACGGGCATTGAGGTGAACGGACTCGCGGGACTGTACGTGTATTTCGTGCTGCTGGCGACCGCCTGGATGGAGCATGGCGGCTACGCCGCGTGGCTGATTCCCTCCGAGTTCATGGACGTGAACTACGGGGCCGCGCTCAAGCGTTTCCTTACGGATCGGGTCACACTGATCCGGGCTCATCGCTTCGACCCCGACGACGTTCAGTTCGGCGACGCACTCGTCTCGTCAGCCGTCGTAGTGTTCAAGAAGGCCACACCGCCGGCGGGACACGAGCCCGAGTTCACGTTTGGAGGCACGCTGCAAACGCCTCACGCCAGCGACCGCATCGCGTTGGATCGTCTCCGCTCATCGCACAAGTGGACCATCTACCCGAACCATCGCAAGAACGACCGGCACACGCTGAGCAACGGCGATGGTCCGACGCTGTCGCGCTTCTTCCGCGTGCAGCGCGGGATCGCCACCGGCGACAACAAGTTCTTCATCCTGACTCGCTCCGACGCGAAGGTCCGGCACCTTCCCCGGCGGTATCTGCGCCCGATTCTGCCGAGTCCTCGTTTTCTCAAGGACACGGTGATCGACGCGGATGAGGATGGATACCCGCGGATCGACCCGCAACTTTGCGTGCTCGATTGCGGCCTGCCGGAATACACGGTCGAGCAGCGTCACCCGGGTTTGTGGGAGTACCTGCAAGAGGGCGCGGCGCGGGGCGTGAAGGACGGTTATCTGGTGGGCAAGCGCAGCCCGTGGTTTAGGCAGGAACAGCGCGAGCCGTGTCCATTCCTCTGCACTTACATGGGCCGCGGTGCGGATGACAAGCAGCCCTTCCGGTTTATCTGGAATCGATCTCGCGCCATCGCCAGCAACCTCTATCTGATGCTGTATCCGACTGGCGCGCTTGGGCGGATGCTGCAATCGCATCCAGCGCGCGCTGTCGGGGTTTTCGAAGCCCTTCGGGAAATCACGGGCCACGAACTGCGCGGCGAAGGTCGGGTCTACGGCGGCGGGTTGAACAAGATCGAGCCAAGCGAGCTGGGACGCATCTCGGCCAAGCCACTCATTGAACGGTGGCCGGAACTGGGCGCCGACGCGACGCGCGTGGAGACCGGCAGTTTATTCGGCTGAAGTTCTCACGGGTCCAGGACTGGCTCGTCAGTCGCGGCTGAGGAGGAAGCCGGTCAGCGCGAGCAGTTGGAGCAGCAGTGCGAAGCCGAGCTTGGTCGCCAGGGTTTCGAACGCGACGCCGAAGATCCAGTCGGAGGCGGCCCAGGCCAGCAGGGCGATGACCAGCGACTGGGCGATCGCGCCGGTCAGGCGGCCGGCGGTGAGGTCGCGGCGCTCACGGTCGCGGGCGAGCGCGTCGAGATGGGCACGGATGTCGGCGAGGGCGGCGTCGATGCGCTCCAACAGGACGCGCGGGTCGCGCGGGCGGGCGTGGTACGGCGGCTCGTCGTGGGGCGGAGCGGCGGTCGGCGGTGCGACGGCGTGCGGCGGTGCGGACGCGGCGTCGCGGTCGGGTGATTCGGCCGGGCGCGCGTCGACGAAGCGCGTTCCGTGCGGCGCGGGCGTCTCGTCGCTGGAAGTGGTTCGCGATTCGGTTCGTTCTTCGATCATGCTGGCACGCGCGATGGTGGATTGTAACCGGCGTTGGTCAAGGGTCAGACCTTCCGGGCCGGGCACGCGATGCTGTAGTGGCCGGGACTTGGCAGTCGGGCAGCCGGGAAATCTCGATCGTCACGAAGGGACGATGGGTGGGTTGTCGCTTTGGAACGACCCTCGCACCGTTTGGAAAACGGCGCTACACGCGCCCGCGGTATCGCGCTGGCCCGTGGGCGCATCTGATTGGGGGTGTGCGTCCGGGTTCTTGTGGCGGGAGCGCGTCCGCCGCGTGAACCTGCGGACGGTTGGGGCGTATAAGGGCTGGGGAGCCGTGCGCCGAATGGGACCGACTGATTGTCGAATTGACCGATTTTGTTGAATGCGGCCAGGATCGGCAAACGTAACTCGGGCGGTGATTCGAGAGAGAAACTGCAATTTAACACGTTTATTTACAATATGTTATTGTCGAGTAGCTGCACAACAGACAACAATCGGTCCCGAAAAAACTCGTCGAAATACTGCGCGTTTTGATCGAATATGATGTATACTTGTTATTGGTAGGCGAGTACCGACCACGCGTACGAAGGGTTCAAAGAGAACTATGAAAACGCGGACGAATCGAGCTGCCGAGGAGTCGCCGGGGTCGCTGCGGCGGTGCACGCCCAGGGCGATGGTACCGGCGCGGGCAGTGCTGGAGCGACTGAGTTTGGAGCAGCGGGAGCAGCTCGAGCGGATTCTGTCGGCGCCGGTGGAGTGTGTGTTCGACCCCGGATTCGGACGGACGGGATCGGAAGCCCGGTTTGTCGGGCCGCTGCCGTTTGAGGTGCGCGGCGCGTCGGTTCACGTGACCAGTGGGACCAACGAGGACGCGACGACGGCGCTGCGCTCGACGCTGACGGCGGCGCAGGAGCGCGAGTTGTTCCTGCGGTTCAACTACTGCCGCTACCGCGTGATGCGGACGATCCGGCGGTTCAGCGGGCGGCGGCTGACGATCACGGCGGCGCGGGAAATCCTGCGCTGGGATGACGAGGCGCTGGCGACGCGCGACGCGCTGGTTTATGCGAATCTGGGGCTGGTGCCGGCGATGATCCAGCGCTCGCGGATTACGGGCATCGACTTCGGCGACCTGGTCGGCGAGGGTCAGATGGCGCTGCTGCGGAGCGTCGACAAGTTCGACTGCGGCCGCGGCTTCAAGTTCAGCACGTACGCGTGCCGCTCTGTGTTGAGCAGTTTTTCGCGGGTGCTGTCGCGCATGGCGCGGGATCGCGACCACTTTCCGACGGAGTTCGATCCGGAGATGGAGCGCAGCGATTTTCTGGAGCGGAAGCGCGAGCTGATCAACGACGACTACGTCGACGAGCTGAAGCTGATTCTCGCGGCCAACGCCGCCAATCTGAACAACATCGAGCAGCGCGTGATTCGCGAGCGATTCGGCTTTGACGTGCCGGTGCGGCCCGATCCGCGGCCGCAGAAGACGCTGGGGCAGGTGGCCGACGTGGTGGGCGTCACGCGCGAGCGCGTGCGTCAGATTCAGAATCAGGCGCTCAGCAAGCTGCGCGGCAGCCTGGAAGAGGCTTATTCGGCGGCGGGCAGCAATTAGAACTGGGACGGGGGGGACGTAGGGACAGAGGGACGTAGGGGGAGAAGGCACAGGTGCGTTGTGATGCGAAGCACCGCCGCCCCGGCGGTGTGGCGGGGGCGGCGGCGCGAGTCGCGGCGCGGTGTTACTTGGCGCGCTTGTAGGTGATCTCCATGGTCTTGACTTCCTGCGGACCCTGCATCTCGTACCACTCGAAGACGTGATTGTCCTTGTCGATCACGCGGATCACTTCGCGCACCTTCACCTTCGTGCCGCCCCAGTCCATCTCGCCGTGATACGTGAACGCCTTCTTGGCGGCGTCATAGGTGCCTTCCGACAGCATGACGCCGGTGCTCATGTTGTCGAGCCAGGTGTTGAAGAACTTCTGCTTGGCGTTGTCGAAACCGGTCGTGCCCTGACCGACGAAGTCGCGCTTGACCATCTTGCCGTCCGCGCCGGGGACTTCCATCGCGCCCTTCACGTCCTGCACGAAGTACCGGCCGCCCATGATGGCCTTGGTGGAGGCGGTGCCGGTGGACTCATGCGGCGGAGCCGAGGGGTCCATCCAATACTTGTTGACGAACGTCCACTCGCCGACGAACCCTTCCAGCAGCTTGTGGTTTTCGCCGACGGCGGCGAGTTTTTCCATCATGGCGGCGATCGCGGCAGGATCCATGTCAGCGGCGGCGCCGCCTTCGGGCTTGGCGCCCTCCGGTTTGGCACCGGCATCCTTCTTGGCGCCTTCCTGCTTGGCGGCCGGGGGTTTGGCCTTGTCGTCCTTCTTATCCTGCGCGAGCGAAAAGCTCGAAAGCACGAAGCCGCAGACAGCGGCGACGAGGCACATCGACATACAGCGCTTCATGTTTGGTCTCCGTTCACAAACCGGTTCGGTGCCCGCACCGCGCGCCGCCCGTGCGGCGCGCAAGAGATGGGACTATAACCGAGACGGCCCGATACTGCTCGCCCACGTCGTGCGTATGTTAGGTCAATGTACGGATGCGTGTCAAGCCCGGAACCACGGTGGCCAAGGTGGGGCCTGGGTGGGGCAAGCCACAGCAGCGGGCAGGATGCCCGCCCCACCCGGAAATGGCCGATATGCTTTAACGTGGCGCGCCGCTTGCTCCGGCGCAACAAGGTGCGGCGCGCGGGGCGTGTTGCGCCGCCGCGCGGGACGATCCAGCGTCACGCGCGCGCGGAACGACCCAGCCCGGCGTGCGGGCCGATTCGAGGAACTTTGGAGACCAGTGCCACCAGCGTTGTCCCGTCCGTGACGCCCGGCCCGAAGCCGATCACACGAATCGATCGGCGGCGCGTCGAATGGATGCTGACGGTGGCGACGCTTGGCCTACTGATCAGCAGTTTGGCTATCGAATCGGCTGGCGGCTCCGCCGGCGTCATTCTGCTGGTAAATCTGCTTTCCTATCTGACGGGCGGTTTTTTCGGCATTGCGGATGCGATTCCCGCGCTGCGGCAACGCCGGCTTGACATCAATTTTCTCATGGTCGTCGCGGCGATCGGCGCTGCGTTGATCGACCAGTGGCACGAGGGGGCCACGCTGCTGTTCCTGTTCTCGCTGTCGAACACGCTCCAGTCGTACGCGATGGAACGCTCGCGCAACGCAATCGCGAAACTGCTCAAGCTCCGCCCCAGCCACGCGACGGTCTTGCGCGACGGGCGCGAGTGCCGTACGCCGATCGAAGCGCTTCGGCCCGGTGATCGCGTGTTGATCCGTCCGGGCGAGACGGTGCCGACGGACGGCCGGGTGGTGCATGGGAGTTCGGACGTCAACCAGGCGTCCATCACGGGAGAATCGACGCCGGTGGACAAGTCGGTGGGCGACGAGGTGCTGGGCGGAACGCTGAACGGGAGCGGCGCGTTGGAGGTGGAGGTTGTGAAGGCGGCGCGCGATTCGACGCTGGCGCGCATCATCACACTGGTCGAGACGGCGCAGACCCAGAAATCACGCACACAGCGGCTCTTCGACCGCTTCGAGAATGCCTACGCGATGTTCGTCGTCGTCGCGGCCGCCGCCGCGGTTCTGGTTCCGTGGCTGCTGCTGGGCGAGGCGTTTGCGACGTCGTTTTATCGCGGGATGGTGCTGCTGGTGGTGGCGTCGCCGTGCGCGTTGATCATCTCGACGCCGGCGTCGGTACTTTCGGCGATCGCGAACGGCGCGCTGCACGGCGTGCTCTTCAAGGGCGGCGTGCACCTGGAGAATCTGGCGGAAGTGCGCGTCGTGGCATTTGACAAGACGGGCACGCTGACGGCGGCGACGCTGGAAGTGACCGACGTCGAGCCGTTCGCGGATGGTCCGCCCGAGAGCAGTCCCGACGCGCTCCTGGCGATCGCCGCGGCGCTCGAATCGCGTTCCGAGCATCCGATCGCGCGGGCGGTGCTGCGGGCGGCGCGGCAGCGCGGGCTGCGGCTGCCGGAGCTGAGCGAGTTTCGCGCCCTGCCGGGGCGGGGCATTCACGCGCGGGCCGACGGATTTCTGGTCTGGATCGGCGGGCAGCGGCTGTATGAAGAGCATGGCGAGGTGATCCCCGCGCGGCTGGTGCATCGCAAGGCGGAACTGGAGCGCGACGGCAAGACCGTGCTGGTGGTTCATCGCGAAGTCGAGCGCAACGGCGACGTGGGCACGCACGAAGCGCATGGCGGGTGGCTGGGCCTGATCGCCATCGCCGACCGCCCGCGGCCCGAGGCCGCCGCGATCGTTCGCGGGCTCCGATCCGTCGGGATACGACACGTCGCGATGTTGACGGGGGACAACGCGACGGTGGCGTCGGGCGTGGCGCGGCAGATGGGCGTGGACGAGTACTTTGCCGACCTGCTGCCCGAGCAGAAAGTCGACGCGATTCGGCGGCTGCGGGCGGCGCACGGTCCGGTGCTGATGGTGGGCGACGGCATCAACGATGCGCCGGCGCTGGCCGCGGCCGACGTGGGGGCGGCGATGGGGGCGGCGGGATCGGACGTGGCGCTCGAGACCGCCGATCTTGTGCTGATGGCCGACGATCTGGCGAACGTGCCCTATGCTCTACGGCTGAGCCGCCAGGCGCGGCGGATCGTCTGGCAGAATATCTCGTTTGCGCTGGGGGTGATCGTCGTGCTGGTCGCGGGCGTGTTCGGCGCGGGCGTGTTGGGCGCGAAGCTGACGCTTCCGCTGGGCGTGGTGGGGCACGAGGGCAGCACGCTGATTGTGGTGGCGAACGGGTTGCGATTGCTGTTCATGCGGCGCTGAGGCGGCAAACGGGACGGGGCGACTCGGTCGCGATCGCGAACAAGTCGGTCGTTAGGCTCACCGACGGCGCTCTGCGCTTCGAGCGCGATTGAAAAAGTCCCTCGGCGACATGTGATAAAATGGCGGGGTAGGTCCGGGGGCCGAAGGGGGTTGGATGGAGCACGTCATGCGTTACGCGAACATCGTGTCGGTCGCCTGGCTCGGCGGGCTGGGGGGATTGGCGCTGATTTGGCTCGGACCGGCTGCCGTGGCCCAGGTTCCGCCGGGGTATGAGATTGTGCAGCTTACGGAGAACTCCTGGCAGGAGGACCCGCCGAAGATCAACAATCACGATCAGATCGTCTTTGCACGGCGGAGCGGGCCGAACGGCACGGGCGAGATCATTCTCTACGACCGCGCCACGGACAACTTCACGCAGCTCACGAACGATGCAATCAACGACATCCTGCCGGATATCAACGACGACGGCGTGATCGTGTGGTCGAGCGAGTTCGGGCCGCCGGACCAGTATGGGCCGACGGGCGAGATCATGCTGCGCTGGCCGGACGGGACGATCGAGCAGTTGACGGATGACGGCCGGCACGACAGGGGCCCAAGGATCAACGCGGTGTCGCGCGTGGCGTGGTTCGCCTACAATCGCCTGCGAATGGGTGACCATCGATGTGTATTGACCATGTTGCCGGCCAAGCGGTCGGTTGTAATCGCGTGCATCGTCTGCGCCGTGGCTAGCGCCGACGAGCCGGCCGCCGTGAACGCGCTGCAGCGCGAGCCCAGATCGTAAGCGCACACTGACCACAATCTCCGGGAGTCGACGATGAAATCGCTTGGGCAAATGTCACTGTGTGGCTACGTACTCCTGACCCTCTCACCGGGCGGTCTTTCCCAGGACAACATCGAAGGGCCGTGGGGCACGGCCAACGGCGACCTGTTCGGCCGCGCCCGCACCACGGACATCCCCGTGCTGTTCGGCAACGGCGGCGGCGCCGCCGAGGCCTGGCGCATCAGCACCACGGCCAACGGCTCGAACCGCTCCGCCGGCTACACCTCGCTGACCTTCGACGCCGCCGGCAACATCTACTGGCGGTCGTTCACCGGCCAGCTTTCGAGCGTGAACAAGAACGGTACGTGGCGCTGGAATGCCACCACCGACGGCTCGACCGTCATCAACCTGGGCGGATTCACCGATTCGTCGGCCGTCGTCGGCGGTGCGGCGGTGTACGTGCTCGGTGGCGGTGCGGCGGGCAACGATTACGTCGCCGCCATCAACAAGGCCACGGGCGTGCGAATCTGGCAGACGGCGCTGCCGAACGCCGATTACAGCTCGCGCGACCAGCTTACGCCGGTGCTTTACAACGGCAAGCTCTACATTCTCGGCCGCAGCAACGGCTTTAATTGCGAGGTGTATCGCGTCAACGCCGCCGATGGCGCGCTCGACTGGAACAACACGGTCGATATCACCGTCCTGCTCAAGGGCTGCATGACGTTCGTGCCCGACGCCTTCGCCAGCGGCGAGCACGGCC
>JAJVHV010000033.1 GCA_022072445.1 Phycisphaerae bacterium
ACAAAATCGCCGTGACCCTTTCAATCGGGTAGGTCTGCACTACAGCGATTTCGGAGGCAAAATCAGCCCGGGCGAAACGCCAGGACCGAAAAATCGCGCCGGATTTTTTCAAAGTGCGAAGGTCGGGTTAGGGCACCGGTGCCCTCTTTTTTTGCGCCAACATCTCGAGGGACGATCCGCTTGCTGGCCGTGGCGTCAGCGCCGCCGGCCGCGCGGTTTTCGGACCTTGTGCCGCCGCACGTCCTTCTCGTCCGATGCCTCGCCGAGCGGGCCTGCGGGTTCCAACTCGATCCATTGGCGGATGGTGTCGACGGCGGTGACACCCACGCGGACGGACTGGCCGATCGAGATGACGCGCGTGGCGCGCGCAGAGGTCAACCGGCCGAGTTTCAGGTCGTGCCGCCAGGGTCCGTCGCGGAGCCTGGCGGTGCGTATTAGACCTTCGGCCATGAAGGGCTGAATCTGCACGAATACGCCGATGGACGTGACTCCCGTGACGACGCCGGAAAACGTCTGGCCGACTTTGGACTCCATGAATCGGACCAGGAGCATGGAGCGCGCGTCCCGTTCGGCCTGCTGCGCGCGGCGTTCGGCGGCGTTGCATTGTGCGGCGACGGACTGCAGGTGCGCGGCAGTGGGTAGCTCGCGGCGGACGGAGCGCTGCTCGATCACTCCGCGGATGTGCAGATCGAGGAGGCGGTGGATCGTCAGGTCTGGATAACGCCGGATGGGCGAGGTGAAGTGGCAATAATCGCGGCTGGCGAGTGCGAAGTGGCCGACGGGTTCGGTGGAGTAGGCGGCCTGCGGCAGGGCCCGCAGGATCGTGTAATTGACGGCGGTTTCGAGCGGTTTTCCGCGGGCGGATTCGATGGCGCGTTGCAGCGCCGCGCGGTCCAGCGAGCGCCGCGGGTGCAGCGTCAGGGCGGCGAGGCGGTGCGCGAGACGCTCGTCGCTTTCGGGGTCGGGCGGGGGATGAACACGGCGAAGGTGTGGGACGTCGACCTCAGCCAGCGCTCGGCAGACGGCCTCATTCGCCTCGACCATGAACATCTCGATGATCGTGTGGGGGAAGCCACTTTCGGCCGGGTGGGCGTCGATCACGGCGCCGTGGGGGTCGAACTCCAACTGCACTTCGGGCAGATTGAGCGAGAGCATGCCGTCGGCGAAGCGGCGGCGCTGGATTTGCCGCGCGAGGGTCTCGGCTTCGCGGAGCAGGGCCGCGATGCGCGGGTCGCAATCGCGGAGACGGCCGGCGAGGATCTCGGCGGCCTGTTCATAGGTCAGGCGGCGGGCCGAGCAGATAACGCTGTTGGCGAAACGCACGGCCCGGACATGGCCCTCGGCGTCGTAGCGGAGCAGCGCGCTGCGCGTCAGGCGTGGCTGACCTTCGTGCAGGCTGCAAATGCCGTTGGAGAGCAAGGGCGGCAGCATCGGGACGACGTAGCCGGGAAGATAGACGCTGTTGCAGCGGCGGGCGGCCTCGGCGTCGAGGGCGCTGCCCGGTGGCACGAAGCGGGCCACGTCAGCAATGTGCACGCCCAGTTCCAGGCTGCCGTCGACGCGTTCGATCGAGATGGCGTCGTCGAAGTCGCGCGCGTCGGGCGGGTCGATCGTGATAGTCAGCAGGCCGCGCAGGTCGTCGCGGTCGTCGAACGCGTCGTTGGACCACTCCGCGGCGGCCTGGCGGGCCTCGTCGAGGGCGTCGGGCGGGAAGGGCTCGTTGACGCCGTAGCGGCGCAGCACGCCGCGCATCGCCACGGCGACGTCGGTCGACGGGCCGAGGCGTTCGACGATGACGCCGCGCGCGACGAGATCGGTGTTGGCGCGTCCGAGGGGCTCGACGACGACGAGGTCGTGTTCGCGCGCGCCGAGGGCGGCCGGGTCGTCGACGTCGATGGCGCTGACCGGCGAGCTTCCGGACGGGGTGACAAGCCAGCGGCGGCCGTGGCGCGCGAGGACGCCGACCCAGCGGCGTTCGGCGCGGCGGATGACGGCGAGGATTTCGGCGGTGCGTGCGCCGCGGCGAACGGAGGAGCGTACGAGTCGGGCGCTGACGGTGTCACCGTGCCGCGCGTCGCTCAGGCCGGCGGGTGGGACGTAGACGCCAGGCAGGCCGGGTCGATCGATGAATCCGAAACCGCGGCGGTCGAGGTGGAGCGTTCCGACCAGGTCGGCGCGGGCGTCGGGGAGAGTCAGGGTGCGGCCTGAGCCGAGGTGAAGCGTGCCGTCGGCGGTCAGCCGGTGGACGAGGTCGCGGAAGTGCGTGTAATCGGCGTCGGCGACGCCGAGTTCGCGTGCCAGGGCACGGCACTTCAGTGGTCGGCTGGGGTGGTTCCCGATATAGTGAATGATGGAGTTGCGCCAGGCGTTGCGCACGGAGTCCGGGCCGCCGGCCGTGATGGGCTGGTCTTCTCCGCGCGGCGGGCGCCGGCGTGACATCGAGCTATGAACCTCGTTCAGGCGTCACTTGCAGCATGATAGCATAATTCGTCGAAACGGCGGTCCGCGCTGGCCGAATCGCGCGCCTGGCGCGTGGCCGCGACGACCATCCTCGACGGCCGTGCCGACGGCACGACTCGAACAGGAGCAGGAGCCAAGCCATGATGCATACCGACACCCAGTTCTCGATCTTCCTTGTGAACAAGCCCGGCGTGCTGGCGCAGGTTTGCCAGCGGCTCGCCGATGACAAGGTCAACGTCGTCGCGATGTCGATGATGGACTCGATGGAGCACGGCGTGCTTCGCGTGGTAGTGGGGGACGCGCGGCAGGCGCGGCGGACGATTTCGGCGATCGGGGTGCCGTCGACCGAGACGGACGTGCTGATGGTGGAGATGCCCAACCGGCCCGGGGCGCTCTCGGACGTGGTGGGGCGGCTGGCCGGCGCGCACGTCAACGTGAACTACGCGTATTGCACGACGGGGGCGCCGAACGGCAAGACCGTGGGCATCTTCAAGGTGTCGGACGTTTCGAAGGCAATGAAGATCCTCGACGAGCGTAAACCGCGGCGCAAGTCCGACAACGGCACGGTCCGCAAGCCTGTGAGCTTGAGACGAGGGTGAGCGCGGACGAGTCGCGCGAGTCGGAGCGTTGCGACGCGCCAGCGCGGGCGGTGGCGTGGCGCGGGTGGTGGCGGCGCAGCGGGGCGGCGGTGGTTGCGCTGGCTGCGCTGGGGCCGCTGGTCGTCGCAGTGCGACTCCAGCCGTCGCCAGCGGGCTACGGCACACACACGCAACTGGGCGACGGGCCGTGCGGCATGCTGGTGGTTACGGGGCTGCCCTGTCCGACGTGCGGGATGACGACGGCGTTTGCCCACGCGGTTCGCGGCCGGTGGCTGCGGGCGGCGTATGCGCAGCCGGCGGGCTTCGTGCTGGCGCTGGCGGCTGGGGCGACAGCGGTTCTGGCCGGCCGCGGCGCGCTGACGGGCCGATTTCCGGATTTGGAGCGCTGGGGGCTGGGCCCGCAGCGGCTGTTCGTGGCACTACTGGTGTTGCTCATCGCGGGCTGGGCGTTCAAACTGGCGGCGGGCATCCTGGACGGAAGCCTGCCGGCGCGCAGCGTGACGATCTGGTCGCCACCGCCGGCGCGGTGAGTGTCTTGCAGCGAGCGAGGTTGGCGGAATGGCACAGAAGGACGCGAGCAAGCCGGCGGCGGCTGAGACGTCGCCGGTGGACCAGGCCAAGGCGCGGCGCTGGTTTGCGCAAGCCAAGCAGGTGACCGAGTCGCGGAATTATGATTACGGGATCGAGTGCTACGTGACGGGGCTGGGTTTCTGGCCCGACGCGGTGGAAGAGGGGCACAAGCCGCTGCGTGCGGTGGCGATGCAGCGGCTGATGGCGGGCGGGAAGAAGCCCGGCATGATGGACCAGTTCAAGAAGTCGACGAACGGGAAGGACGTGAAGCAGAACCTGCTGAACGCCTGCGAGCTGCTGGCGAAGGACCCGAAGAACGCGACCTACATGGAGCCGCTGCTGAAGAACGCGGTCAAGCTGGGCTGTGCGGAGACGGCCAAGTGGGTGGCGCCGATTCTGATCGACGGACTGAAGAACGAGAAGAAGCCCAGCGCGGCGCGGTTCAAAGCGGCCGTGGAGATGCTGGAGGAAGCGGCGGACGCCGGCGAGACGGCGGGCCGCAACACGGACACGGTCTGGTTCCTGGAGCAGGCGGTGGCGGCGGCCGACGCGGTGGCGCGGCTGCTGCCGGGAGACGGCCCGGCGGCGACGCAACTGCGGAACCTCTCGGGCAAGCTGACGATCGTGCGCGGGAAGTACCGCGACGGCGAATCGTTCCGCGACTCGCTGCGGGACGCGGAGAAGTCGAAGCTGCTGCACGACGGCGACCGGGTGGTGCAGTCGGACGACGCGGTGGATCATCTGATTACGGCGGCGCGGGCGGAGTATGAGGCGAATCCTGGCGTGCCGGGCAAAGTCATGGCGCTGGTGGAGCACCTGCTGCGGCGCGAGCGGAAGAAGGATGAGGACGACGCGATGGCGGTGCTGGGCCGCGCTTACAAGGACTCTAACAACTACAATTT
The DNA here is from genome assembly GCA_022072445.1 of Phycisphaerae bacterium. Taxonomy (GTDB): domain Bacteria; phylum Planctomycetota; class Phycisphaerae; order UBA1845; family Fen-1342; genus JAJVHV01. Next base: position 4,532 of record JAJVHV010000033.1, read on the forward strand.
CAAGAGCAAGCTGGACGACATCCGGCTGCGGCAGGTGACGCGGCAGGTGCGCGAGCTGAAGGCCCGCGCCGAGCAGACCGGCAGCGAGGAAGACCGCCAGCAACTGCGGCTGGCGAACGCGGAGCGCGTCGAGACGGAAATCGAGGTGTGGTCGGAGCGGATGGCGGCCTATCCGACCGATCTGCGCGTGCGTTTCCGCTACGGCATGGCGCTGTTCGCGGCGAAGCGCTGGGACGAGGCGATTCCGGTGTTCCAGGAGTCGCAGGTCGATCCGCGGAACCGCACGCAGTCGCTGTTTTACATGGGCCGCTGCTTCTACGAGAAGCAGATTTACGACCAGGCGCGGCACTTGCTGGACGACGCGGCCCGATCGTACGAGATCGAGGGCGACGCGACGTCCAAGGACATCGCCTACTGGCAGGGGCGGGCCGCCGAGGCGGCCGGCGACGCTGCCGGGGCGCTGGAGGCGTATGGCCGACTGCTGCGGAGCGACTACAACTACCTGGGAGGCGAGGTTCGGCAGCGCGTCGAGGCGCTCAAGAAAGGCTGAACCGCCTGGGCCACATCTGACATACAATCATCGGAATGCTCTACCGCCGAAGGGGCTGGGTCGAAGAGCTGGCCATCATCGACCGCGTGATGAGAGCCGTCTCGACGATCAGCGACCCGAACGAACTCGTCCGCGTCTACTGGGACGGCGTGCACGAACTGCTGCCGATCGAGGACTATCTGGCGCTTTCGCGGCGGGGCGTCGAGCCGCCTGACTACATCGTGACCCGCTCGTCGCGCTTCAAAGAGCACTTCAATCCGTGGACCGAGCGCGAGAAGCTGCCGCGACTCCGCGGCGGGTTGCTGGGGGAGATCGCCTACGCCGACGCACCGCTGGTGATCGACGACATTCCGGCGCGGCTGGCGGCGGATGATCCGGGGCGGTTCTATCTGGAAGGCTTTCAGTCGCTCATCGCGCTGCCGAACTATGACGAGGGCAAAGGGCTAAACGTGGGGATTTCGCTCTTCGGTTCCGGCGTGCAGTTCGACCGCTCGGTGGTGCCGCTGATGCACTGGCAGGCGGGGCTGTTCGGCCGCGGGACGCAAAACCAGGTGCTGCGCAATCAGCTCGCGGCGGCGCTGGCGGAGCTCGACCGCGAGCTTCAGGTGGTCGGAGCGATCCAGCGCTCGCTGCTGCCGCCGGAACTGCCGAACATCCCCGGCTTTCAGTTCGCCGCCCACTATCAGACCAGCGCGCGTGCCGGGGGCGACTACTACGACTTTTTTCCGCTGGGAGACGACGAGTGGGGGCTGTTCATCGCCGACGTATCGGGTCACGGCACGCCCGCCGCCGTGCTGATGGCGATCACGCACGCGATCGCCCACACGCGGCCGGGGACGCCGAAACCACCGTCGGAGCTGCTGGCGCACCTGAACCGTCATCTGACGCAGCTCTACACGTCGTCGGGTGCGTTTGTGACGGCGTTTTACGGGACGCTGTCACCGGCGCGGCGGCAACTGAGCTACGCGGTGGCGGGGCACAATCCGCCGCGGCTGCTGCGTGGCGAGCGCGTGCTGGCGGTGGACGGGGTGGCGGGCCTGCCGCTGGGAATTTCGGCTGGCGAGCGCTATGACGAGGCGACGCTGACGCTGGAGACGGGGGACGTGCTGTTGCTGTATACCGACGGCATCACGGAGGCGATGTCGCCGCCGGACGCGGTGGGGCGGCGGGCGCTGTTCGGCGTTGAGCGGCTGGACGAGGTACTGCGTTTGTGTGCGCGTTGTCCGGCGTCGGAGCATCTGGAGCGGATTCGCGGCGCGGTTGCGTCGTTTGCGGGCGGCGCCGCGGCCAGCGACGATCAGACGCTGGTCACCGTGCGTTGCACGGGATGATGGCTGGCGGGTTCGATCGGCGTCGGTGGCGGGGTCGGGGCCGGTGAGAGCTTTGGGCGCCGGGCGCAGGATATAATGGGTGAGCGTCGCCGCCGCCGCCGTCGTGGTGCGGAGCGGGCGGGTGCGCGTTGCGACTGAGAACGGGTGTGTCATGAATCGACGAGTGTGGATCAAGGCGCGGTGGCTGGTGGCGATGTCGAGTGGTCTGGTCTTCGCGAGCGGTTGCGACGCGGTGATGGAGACGATCCGGCTGGCGTTCAACATCGTGGACGTGTGGGTGTAGGGCGTGAATGCAGCATGCGGAATGCGGAATGCAGAAGTGGTGATCGGGGGGCTGCGCTGCATTCAAGGCGGAGGGCGGCGCTCGCGCGCAGGTGCGTGAGGTGGAGGTGCAGCCGGGGGCGGCTGGTCTTCCAGAGTGTTCGCAGCCGGGGGCGGCTGTGCTACATCGATTGTGAGAGGCAGGCGGCGACGGTGTCTTCGAGGACGCGCGGGTCGTGCTCGCGCAGCTCGTAGCGGACGCGCAGAGCCGGCTTGTTGATCTTGAGCATGCGGCCGAGATCGATGGGCGTGCCGATCAAGACCAGATCGCATGGGATGCGATTGATGGTCGCCTCGAGGTCGGCGACCTGCGCGTCGCCGTAGCCGACGGCCGGCAGGATGTCGTGCAGGTGCGCGTATTTCTCGAAGACTTCGCGGAGCGATCCGCTGGCGTAGGGCCGCGGGTCGACGATGGACGCGGCGCCGAAGCGATCGGCAGCGACGTGTCCGGCGCCGTAGGGCATTTCGCCGTGCGTGAGCGTGGGGCCGTCCTCGACGACCAGGACGCGCTGGCCGCGGATGCGGTGCGAATCGTCCACCGAGACCAGCGAGTCGGCGCGCACCAGGCGCGCGGCGGGGTTGCGGTGGCGGACATTGCGTTCGACGGCCTCGACGTCGGCGGGGGCGGCGGTGTCGACCTTGTTGATCACGACGACGTGTGCCATGCGCAGATTGGTCTCGCCCGGGAAGTAGCGTAGCTCGTGGCCGGGCCGATGGGGGTCGACGACGGTGACGTGCAGGTTGGGGCGGAAGAAGGGCAGGTCGTTGTTGCCGCCGTCCCAGAGAATGACGTCGGCCTCGCGCTGGGCGGCGTGCAGAATCTGCTGGTAGTCGACGCCGGCGAAGACGACGTTGCCGGCCTGAATGTGCGGCTCGTATTCCTCGCGTTCCTCGATGGTGCAGAGCGCGGCGTCCATGTCGGCGGTGGCGGCGAAGCGCTGGCAGATCTGGCGCGTCAGGTCGCCATAGGGCATGGGATGTCGGACGACGGCGGCGCGTTTGCCGCGCGCGGCAAGGATGCGGGTGATGCGCCGCGCGGTTTGGCTCTTCCCGCATCCGGTGCGCGCGGCGCAGACGGCGATGACGGGCTTCGAGCTGCTGAGCATGGTGTGCGTCGGGGCGAGCAGGAGGAAGTCGGCGCCGGCGGCGTGGACGCGGCTGGCCTGGTGCATGACGTAGTCGTAGGAGACGTCGGAATAGGCGAGCGTGACCTGGTCGACGCGGTGCTGTTGAATCAGGGATTCGAGTTGCGACTCGGGGTAGATCGGAATGCCGTTGGGATAGCGCGGGCCGGCCAGCGCGGCGGGATATGTGCGGCCGGCGATGTTGGGTATCTGCGTGGCGGTGAAGCAGACCACCTCGACGTCGTCGCGTTGCCGCCAGTAGACGTTGAAGTCGTGAAAGTCGCGCCCTGCGGCGCCCATGATGATGAGTCGGGACACGCGGCTGCTCACGGTCGGCCTCCGATGGGTACCGGGAACATATGCAAGATTGGTGCCGTGGCCGCGAATTCAGCGCATCGCGGCGCCCGCCGCCCACAAGCGGGGCAGAGACCAGTGGTCCGGGCACCGGCGCTGCGGGCGTCGGTCGTCGCCGCTAGGCGTACACGTCGACGCGAAAGCCGGACAGGGCGCCCGCGACTTCGGGCGATTGTCCCGAGGCCACCACCGCGGCAAACGTCTCCGCGGAGTTCCGCAAAATCTGGAGAACGACGTGCGCGGGTTGTTCGATCTCGTCGGCGTCCGGCGGATCGCGCGGGCGGCGCGCTCCGAGAATCCGCGGGGCGGCGGCCGCATCGGGCCTGTGTCGCCCCAGGCGCTCCGAGGGTTCGACGTAGCGCCCGCTCCGCGCCGCCGTCGTGCCAATAATCGCTTCCATGGACCGACCTCCGAACCAAGCGGCTCGAAGCTGCGGTCCCCCTCGATGAGTATCGAAAATGATTCTCGGCCCGACAAACCATGGCGTGAATTTCCTTCGATACGCGACAATGTCAAGGGACGATCCATACGCCGGAGACGACGGGCCGGGTGGCGCGTGTGATGCGCGGCAGCGTTATCGGCACGCGATCCTGGCAGAGCGCGCCGAGCACGGCCATCGCGACGGCTTCGCGGTGCGATAACGGCACGCCGAAGTCGTCGGAGACGGCGACGGGCGTGCTGGTGTGGGCGGCGATGGAATCGACGAGCGTCCGATTACGGGCGCCGCCGCCGGCGATGATCAGGCGGTCGGCCGGATGGACGCGCGGCGCGATGGTGTCGGCGATGGCGGCGCAGAGCGAGGCGAGCGCGTCGTGCGGCGCGTGACCGCGCGCCAGTGCGATGACGGCGGTTATCAGCTCGTCGCCGCTGCCCAACGAACGGCCGGCGGCGGATTGGGCCGCGAGCAGCGCCGCGCATGCGGAGCGCAGATGCGGCAGGGCGCGGCCGCGCGCGGCGGCTGCGCCGCCAGCGTCGTAGGGTGCGCCGAGCAGCTCGCGCGCCAGGGCATCCAGGACGTGATTGCAGGAGCATACGTCGCCGCCGTCGATCTGATTCAGCCACGCCGCGCGGTTTGCGTCATCGTGCGGCTCGCCGCGTGGCGGGAGCAGCGTGACATTGCAGAATCCGCCGAGATTGACGATGGCGCGGCGCTCGCGGGCGTCGGCAAAGAGGATGGCGTCGGCCAGGGGGGTGATCGGCGCGCCCTGGCCGCCGGCGGCGAGGTCGGCGGCGCGGAGGTCGAACACGACTGGGGTGGCAAGGGCCTCGGCGATCGGCGCGGGGTTGAGCAATTGCCAGCTCAGTGGGGGCTGGTGAAAGACGGTCTGGCCGTGGACGCAGATGAGCGCGGGACTCTGGCCGTCGAGCAACTCGCGGAGGACATGTACGTGCAGCAGCGCGAGACGCCGCGCGACGTCAGCCACCTGGCGGGCGGCGACGGGATGCTGGTCAGCGATCTGGCGCAATTCGGGGGCCAGGGCGCCGAGCGGACGGGAGACGAAGCGCCGCGCGGCGGCCCGCATCGACAGGCTGTGCCCGGCGATCTCGACGGTGGCGGCGTCGAGCGCGTCGAGGCTGGTTCCGGTCATGCATCCGACGGCGAGGCGGCGCATCGGCGGGTTCAGTGTGAACCGCCATGCTTGATGCGATGGACGAGGGCCTGAGCGCTGGTCTTGATGCCGCGGATGGCTCCCAGCAGGGCTTCGCGGTTGGGAGCGTTTTCCATGGCGGTGTCGGTGTAGACCAGCTCTTTCTCGACGAGTTCGACGAGCGAGTGCGTGTAGCTGCGCATGCCCACCTCGCGGCTGCCGGCGACGATTTCGGGCAGGTCGGTGTCGTTGCCTTCGCGGATTTTCTCCTTGACGATCGGCTCGCCGAGCAGGACCTCGGTGGCGGGCACGCGCGAGATGGCTGGATCGACGGCGGGCAGGAGGCGTTGGGCCATGATGGCGACCAGCGAGTTGGCCAGCGAGCTGCGAATGAACACGTGCTGATCCTGCGGGAAGAATTCGAGGATGCGCGTCAGGGATTGCATGGTGTCGGCGGTGTGCAGGGTGCAGAAGACCAGGTGTCCGGTTTCAGCGGCCTGAAGCGCGGCGAGCATCGTCTCGCGATCGCGCATCTCGCCGACGAAGATCACGTCGGGGTCCTGGCGGACTGCGGCGCGGAGTGCGTCGGCGAAGGCGTGCACGTCGAGGCCGATCTCGCGCTGGCTGACGATGCCCTTCTTGGGCCGGAACGCATATTCGATCGGATCTTCGATGCTGATGATGTTCACGGCCTGCGTATCGTTGATGTGGTCGATCATCGCCGCCATCGTGGTGCTCTTGCCGCAGCCGGTGACGCCGCAGACGATCACCAGCCCCTCGATTTTCTCGGCGGCGATTTTGCGATAGATTTCGGGCAGGTGCAGCTCTTCGAAGTTGGGGATTTCGGCCTTGACGCGGCGGATGGCGGCGTGCATGTGGTTGCCGGCGCGCATCACGTTGCAGCGGAAGCGATCGCCGCTGGGCAGGGTGTAGGCGAAATCCAGGCCGCCTTTTTTATCGTACTCGTCGATGCGGCGTTGGGGGAGAATGGGCGTCATGAGCGCCTCGATCTCGCCGCCGTCGGGCCTGAACGTGGGCATCTGCGTTTTTCGCAGGTCGCCGGCGATGCGGTAGTAGGGCGGCACGCCGGTCTTGAGGTGCAGGTCGCTGGCGTTGAGCTGCTTCATGGCCTCGAGCAGCGGGACGATGGACTTGGGCAGCTCGTTCACGGCAACCTCCGGGGCGTTGTTCCGGCACAGCCGATGAGGGCTACGGCTTACGGACGATGTGGAAGCAGCTAGCAAGAATCATACCAGCGACGGAGCGACCGAGCCACGAAGCCATGTGCCACCTGCGATCAGAGCACGAAGCGCCAGCGAGTGACCCGGAGTGCAGATGGGGGCGGCTGCCCGCCACGGGCCACACGACCGGGGGCGGCTGTGCCACACGCGATCAGAGCACGAAGCGCCAGCGAGTGCCCCGGAGTGCAGATGGGGATGAGCGTCCGTTGCTCGGGCCGGTATAACGTACCGGCCCGAGCAGCCGGGGCGGCTGCTCTCGATGCCTCTCTATCCGAGCACGATGCGCCACGCCGGTATCGGGTCCGGCCTATCCGCCGCCGGCGAGCAGTTCGACGAACGCGTCGACGTCGAACCCGTTAAAGCTGCCGTCCTGGTTCATGTCGCCAACCCAGTCGGCGGGGCAATCCGGGTGCAGCGCATCATGCGCCGGCTTGTCCAGCAGCGCATCGACAAACGGCGCGATGTCGAACGCGTCGAACGCGCCGTCGCAGTTCAGGTCGCCCAGGACGAACGGCGTCAGCAGAAAGCCCTCGTTCGAGCCGCGGATCGAGCACACGATCTGGCCGCGGTTGTTGATGTCCCTGGCCCAGCGCACTTCCTTCAGATACGCCGGCTTGCGGGCGCCCAGCAGCGGCGTCAGCAGTTGCATGCCGTACTGCTCGTCCCAGACCCAGCCTTCGTAGCGCTGGCCCATTTCGAAAGGCTTGGCGCACTGGCCGACCACCTGGCCGACGTCGTTCATTCCCCAGGCATCGCTGGAGGCAAAGCCTTCTGGCACGCCCAGCAGCTTGAAGCCCGTCTGCGGGTCCCAGACGCACGCCCGTTTTCCTTCGGGCGTGGCCGCCGGGCCGGCGATCTGGCCCAGGTTGTTGATGGCCTGCCCTTCGGCCAGGTAGCCGCCGCCGGGAATGCTACCGAGGGAGCGCATGCCGTTCACCGCGTCCCAGATGAAGGCTTCACCGAGAGCGGTGCGCGACGAGACGCTGTAGCCCGTGACCTCGGAGCGGTTGTTGATGGCGAGAGCGTTACTCATGATTTCACCGCCCGGCAGGTCGCCCAGGTAGATCATTCCCGTGCCGGCGGTCCAGAGGAACGCACCATAGTCGCTATCGATTCTTCCAAGGCCCACGACCTCGTCCAAGTCATTGATGCCGTGGGCCCAACTGTAGAAACTCCCGCCAGGCAGATCGCCCAGGCCGATCATGCCGGCTTCCGGCGTCCAGAGAAAGGCTTGCTCGTCGCCGTTGGGCGTGGTTTCGCTGACACCACAGACGTGGCCCAGATTGTTGACACCCTCGCCAATGCTCTGTGCGTCTGGCGGATCGAGTGATTCCAGATCCCACAATGCGTCAGTCCCTTGCCAAAGATAGGCATTATTCCCGTAGTCCTCGCGATTGCCTATGCCCGTCACTAATCCCGTGTCGCTGACTGCATACGGCAATGAGTACAAATGTCCACCCGGCAGATCACCGACTCCAGTGACGCGATAGAGCGTCTGTTGAAGAGCGCCGGCGCGCTCGCCGCACGTAGCGGCGATCGCGAGCGCCACAAGCATCGATCTAGATCGATACACGGATCATCCCTATTGGTCGTTGAGCAACACGCTGATCGTGTGCGTATTCCAGTTGGACGTGACCACGTCGTTGTAGCCGTCCTGATCGATGTCTTCGATCTTGACACGGCCCGGCTTGGGCTTGTAAGTCTCATAAGGAGGGTCGGGCTCGTTGCCGGGCTGCACGTCGAACTCGTAGCCCGGCTCGTCGAACGTGCCGTCGCCGTTGCCGACGAAGACGATCAGCCCGCCGTGACCGTCGTCGAACCCGTGCGCACAAGCGACTGCGATTTCCAGCGTGGTGTCCCCAGAATTGAGCTTCCCGCAATCGACGCCGTAGGGGTCTTCACCGTCCGTCACTTCGTACGGGGTCGAGTGCATCTCATAGCTGCCATCGCTGTTGTCGTTCCATAGGACGCGGCAGGCCTGCGTGTCGTGATTGCTCACAACGAGGTCGATGTTGGTTCCGGCCCGGAACTTGCCCTTGGCCAAGCCGAAACTGCTCTTGGCTGGAACGAGCTCTGTAGCCCAGTCGGTTGTTCCGTCGCTGTCCAGGTCGCCCAGATTCAACAGAACCATCACGTTATCCGAGCCTTCGATGGACATGACCAGGTCGCGCCGACCGGACACGGCCGGCAGCTTGAACGTGCCGCTCAGCACCTCGCTGCCGATGGCAAACGACTCCTCGGTCGCAATCACCTGCGGCGGATCGAACGTCAGCGTGCTGCGCTGATAGAAAATCTCGATTTGCGCCACGCCGTCGAAGAAGACTTCGCTCAGGCCGCCCACGGCAATATCCTTACGGCCGTCGCCATCCACGTCGCTGACGGTCAGACCATGGACGACCTCGCCCGACGGAGTAAGGGTCTGGGCCGTGCCGAACGAGCCCGAGCCGGTATTCGGCAGCAGCACGACTCGCGAACTTGTCGTCACCACCAGATCGAGATCGCCGTCGTTGTCCATGTCGGCGAATTCGACGTCGTAAGGATCGTCGATGCCGGTGTTGGGCATCGTGTAGACCGTCGGCGTGTCGAAGCCCAGCCAGGTCGTACCGCTGCGGCCGAGATTCTCGAACACCGACACGCTGTGCGAGCCGCTGTTGGCCACCGCCAGGTCCGGATAGTCGTCGTCGTTGAACATGTCGCCGACCGCCAGACCGAGCGGATACGTGCTTTCGCCGGAGTCGGTCTCGTACACGACCGGGGTCTGAAAGTCTTGAGCGGACTGCGCGACTGCCATGCGCGCGGGCATCATGACCAGCAGTATACCCGGCCAGATGAGGCAGCCGCAAACGCGGGCACTCCTTCGATGGTTCGAGAACTGAGATTGGCCGCGCGTCCTGGCGGACGTGTTCCCCATCCCTGTTGACTGGTGCTCATCAGTAACCTCCTTGGAACTGAAGTGCTTCTCGCGGTTTTCCCGGGGCCGCGAATCCCCTGAGCCCGTGGGTCCCGTCATATAGCCCATTCGCAGAAGCAAAAGCAATCAGAAAGCAGGAGGCGCTTCAGATTCGTATTTCCGACTCTGGCGAGCACTGACATCGCATTTGAGGCGGCGTTGCCGGTAACTACCGCGCCGCGGTTGGGATGAGAGCGAACACGTCGACCGACGCGCGCGGACGTGAACCGTTTCCGACGCGTGGCAGCTTCCACACTCGGCGCGACGGGGAGTGCAGCCGGGGGCGGCTGCTCGCCACGGGCCACACAGCCGGGGGCGGCTGTGCCACCTGCGATCAGAGCACGAAGCGCCGGCGAGTGCCCCGGAGTGCAGCCGGGGCGGCTGGGCCACACGCTTCGCGGGCTATCCGGGCAGGTGGAAAAAGAGGAAGCCGAGGAAGAGATAGACCGTCAGCAGCAGCACGCCTTCGAGCCAGTGGCTCTCGCCGTCGCCGGCGATCTGACCCATGATCGAGACGGCGATGGCGATCGCGACGACCTCGGGCAGCGTGAAGATCAGGTTCATGGGCGTGCCGAGCGCGTAGCTGATCAGGACGACCGCTGGGGCGACGAACAGCGCGATCTGGATGGACGAGCCGATCGCGATCGAGAGGCTGAGGTCCATGCGATTACGCAGCGCGACCAGGATCGCGGTGCTGTGTTCGGCGGCGTTGCCGACGATGGCGACGACGATGACGCCGACGAAAAGCTCCGAGAGCCCGATGGCGCGCGAAGCGGCTTCGACCGACCCGACCAAGATCTCGGCGACGATCGCGATCAGCACCGTCGCACCCAACAGCGTGCCGAGCGCGCGCTTGAGCGACCAGGTGGCGTGGACGGCGTGGTCGGGCCGGCCGTCGGGCTCGGGGTGGGCGTCGCCGGCGTAGAGATGCTGATGCGTGCGGAGCGAGAAGAGCAGGCTGAGGGCGTAGACGACGAGTAGTGCGATGGCGATTTCGAAGCTGATGTCGGCGGCGCCGTCGTCGGCCGGCGAGACCAGAAAGCCGAAGAGCGCCGGCACGAGCAACGCGACGACGCTGAGCCGCAGCAGCGTGGAGCCGAGGCGTGCCGCGGTGACGTTGAACTTGAGGATGCTGAAGCGAATGCCCCCGGCCAGCAGTGCCAGGCCCAGCACCAGCAGGACGTTGCCGATGATCGAGCCGGTGAGCGAGGCCTTGACGATGTTGTGCATCGCGGCGGTTTTTTCGGGGTGCCGGGCGCCCTCGATCAGGGCCATGAGCGCGATGATCAATTCGGCGGCGTTGCCGAAGGTGGCGTTCAGCAGCCCGCCGACACCTTCGCCCAGCCGCGCCGCGAGGTGCTCGGTGGCGTGGCCCATCCAGCCGGCGACGGGGATGATCGCGAGGCAGGAAGCGATGAAGATGAGCGTGGGCGTGGCCCAGGGGGCGTGAAAGGCGGCGTGGGCGATTTCGAGCCCGATGGCGACCGGCAGGAAGACGGCCAGCCAGTCGATCGAGGGTTTGGTCAGCCAATGGCTCATGGGACGACTCCGGCCAGGCGCTCGAAACGAGCGTGGCAAGGATAGGTAGCAACGTTCTCGGCGGTCAAGCGCGGTCGCGCGACTCGAGGGATGGCAGCCCTGGAAGGGCGAAGGAATGTAGCCAAGGGTGGAGCGAGGCCCGTCGGGCCGAGCGGAACCGGTGGACGCGTGGACTTCATGTCCCTCATGCTGCCCCGAAGGGGCAGAGGGAGCGTCCGCCGCGTGGCGCATCCTGCACGTACCCGCGTGTTTGACCGGACACGCGCGTTTCGCGCCAGTCTTCCGTACGCAGCGGTCCCTCCGCCCCTTCGGGGCGGCCTCGACAAGCCACCGTTTTCCACGGGTTGCGCTTCGCCCGCCTGGCGGCGGGCTGCGCTCCACCCGTGGCGACATTCCTTCGCCCCGTTGGGGCGAGACCCTTCGCCCCGTTGGGCGAACCGTTCGCCCCGTTGGGCGAGACCTCGACTTTGGCCCGCAAGATCGAGCCTTCACCCCGTTGGGGCGAAACACGGTCGGGAGCCGGGTGCGGCTGCGCCGCCGCGTATGATTACACGATGAAATTGAAAGACCAACGCGCGCCGGACGAGGCGGTGTTGCCGGCGATTTTCGGGCGATTGCTCGACGCCTACGGTCCGCAGCATTGGTGGCCGGGCGATTCGCCGACGGAAGTCGCCGTGGGCGCGATCCTGACGCAGAACACGGCTTGGACCAACGTCGAGCGTGCGATTAAGCGGATGAGACAGGGCGGGTGGCTGGATTGGCGCCGCATTGACGCGGCCGAGGCTGAAACGCTGGCGGAGGTGATTCGCCCGGCGGGTACGTTCCGCGTGAAAGCGGCGCGGCTCAAGGCGCTCGCGCACGTCGTGGCGGCGCGCCATGGCGGCTCGATCGAGCGCATGCTCACGCGGCAGACCGAGGGCAGCGTGCCCCGCACGATCGACGAGATTCGTGCCGAGCTGCTCGCCATCCATGGGATCGGACCCGAAACGGCCGACGCGATCATGCTGTATGCGGGCGGGCACGCGACATTCGTGATCGACACATACACGCGGCGCGTGCTGAGGCGGCACTTCCTGGCCGGCGCGAACGAAGCCTACGACGCGCTTCGGGCGCTGTTCATGCGGTCGCTGCCGCCGGACGAGCGGGTTTTCAACGAATATCACGCGCTGCTGGTGCGGGTCGGCAAGGAGCATTGCGGCAGCGTGGCCCGCTGCGACGGTTGTCCGCTGGCGGCGCTGCCGCACGACGAGCCGGCGCTCGACGGCAATGCAGAATGACGAATGCAGAATGCAGAAGCGTGGGCACGGAGGGCCGACGCTACGATGAAGAGCGAATAGCGAGTCAAGAATAACGAATGAACGGCGGTACTGCGTGGGCACGGAGGGCCGACGCTACGATGGAGAGCGAATAGCGAGTTAGGAATAACGAATGAACGGCAAGGGCGAGATTCGCCGCTACGACGGCGGAATTCGTCACTCGCCATTCGTTATTCCGCGTGGCTACGGAGGGGCGACGCTAGTGCGTGGGCACGGAGGGCCGACGCTACGATGAAGAGCGAATAGCGAGTTAAGAATAACGAATGAACGGCAAGGGCGAGATTCGCCGCTACGACGGCGGAATTCGTCACTCGCCATTCGTTATTCCGCGTGGCTACGGAGGGGCGACGCTAGTGCGTGGGCACGGAGGCCCTACGCTACGAGCGTGGGCACGGGGGTCGATGCTACGGGGCGGAGGCGGCGGGCTGGGTTGCGGGCGGGCCGAGCTGATCGATCGTCGCCAGTGTGAGCGTCAGCTCCTGCGTCGCGCCGCCGCGCTGATAGCGGACGCGCACGTCTTCCCCGGCTGATTTGCGATTCAAAACGCGGCGCAGCTCGGTCGTCGAGTGGATGGGCGCGTCGTCGACGTGCGTGATGACGTCGTCCTTCGCCAGGCCGGCGGCGGCGGCGGGGCCGCTCGGCGGTTGTATCACGCGCAAGGCGCGTGGCGGATCGCCTTCGGGCCGCAGGATGACGCCCAGCAGTCCACGATGAACGTCGTGCCCGCTCCGCAAGCGCGTGGCGAGCCGCTCAAGCCGCTCGGGACCGACGGCAAACGCGATGCCGGAATCGTACAACTCGACGTTGGCCAGCTCGTCTTCGTTCAGACCGAGCGGCGTGCAGATTCCCAGCACTCGGCCCTCGACGTCGAAGAGCGGTCCGCCGTAGTGCGCCGGAGAGATCTTCGCGTCGGTCTGAATGGCGACGCCGCCGGCGCGATGCAGGGCGCTGACGATTCCGACCGACAGGGCCGGCGTGTCGCTTCCGAAGCCGTATCCGGCGGCGAGGGCCCACTGCCCGGGCCGCACCTGGTCGGCCGGTGCCCAGCGCGGCGCCGGCAGGTCGGCGGCGTCGATTTTCAGAACGGCGATGCGGCCGACGGTGTCGCGCGAGACCAGGCGGGCGATGAACTGGCGCTTGTCGGCCAGGGTCAGCGTGATGACGGTCGGATCGCGCGCGAAGTTGATCGTGCTCGACAGGATGTAGCCGTCGGACGTCCAGATCAGCCCGGTAGTCGGGCCGTCGGCCTGCCGAAAAGCGGGCGGACGCTGCCCACGGGCCGCGGGCGGCAGGGCACCGCCGATCGTCTCGATCCGCACGATGGACGGCGCGACGGTGGCCAGTGCATTCCGGAACACATCCTGATGGGCGGCCAAGTCGGCCAGCGCATCGGCCGGCGCCGACTGGGCCCCAAGCGCGGGTGAGACCCACGCCGCGAGCACGAGCATGAGCAGGTACGGCGTCGCCCGCATGACGCGTCTCACGCCTCGACGATGGCGAGCGGGGCACGGCCCTTCCAGCGGCCGCGGGTGAAATCCGGAATGTCGATCGACCGGCTGCGGTTCGCGACCGAGCGCTCCGTCAGTTCGCAGATGCAGCTCAGCGCCGCGGCGTCGTAGACGTCCATGTCGAGCGGCGTCCCCGCGCGCAGGCCCTTGATCAGCCGGTAATCCTCCAGATAGTCCATCCCGCCGTGGCCGCCGCTGGCTTTCTTGACGTCCTCGGACTTCCAGAGCGGGTGCTCGAACTCGGCGTACTGGTCGATTTTCTCCCACTCGTGCGACGGGCTGCGGCCCTCGACGTGGAAGCGCGGCGGGTAGTCCATGAAAAGGCCGCGGGTGCCCTGGATCATGTTGATGCGGCTGTAGGGTCGCGGCAGGTTGGTATCGTGCACGACGTAGATCGTGCGGCCGCGGGCGGTCTTGATCAGCGTGGCGTTGACGTCGCCGAGTACGTACTGCTCGGTGCGGCGCGGGTCGGCGGCGTCGAGATGCTCTTTCTGCCACAGTTGCAGCCCGCGCGACGGACCGCTCATCGAGACGAGGTAGTCGAAGCGATCGCCGCGGTTGATGTCCATGCAGTTGGCGATCGGGCCGAGGCCGTGCGTGGGATACAGATTGCCGTTGCGGCGAGACGAATGAGCGCGGCGCCACAGCCCTTCGCCGTCTGCGCTGAATTTCACGCCGCGGAGGTCGTGCAGATAGCCGCACTCGCCGTGCAGCACTTCGCCGAAGACGCCCTTGCGGACCATGTTGAGGATCATCATCTCGGCGCGGTCGTAGCAGCAGTTCTCCATCATCACGCAGTGCTTGTGGTGCTTTTCGGCGGTCTCGACCATCTGCCAGCATTCGTCGAGTGTAACGGCGGCGGGGACCTCGGTGGCGGCGTGCTTGCCCGCCTTCATCGCGGCGACGCAGACGGGCACGTGCCACTCCCAGGGCGTGGCGGTGAAGACGAGGTCGAGGTCTTCGGTCTGGCAGAGCCGCTCAAAATCGCGCGGGCCGCGGCTGTAGCCGGTGGGGCGGGGCTGGCCGGCCTTTTCGACCTGGTCGGCGATGCGCGCGACCTTCTCCGGCACGATGTCGCAGACGGCGCGTATTTCCACGCCTGGGCACTTCAGAAACTGGCTGACGTGATTGGAGCCCATTCCGCCGACGCCCACAAACCCGACGCGCAGTCGCTCGATCGGCGGCGTGGCGAAATCGGGCGCGGGGCGCGTGCTGAGATTGCGATGCGTCGAGGCGCAGCCGGCGGCACTCACGCCGATTGCGGCTCCGACGCCGGCCAGCGTGCCGTAGCGTATGAAGTCGCGGCGGCTGGTGTCATGCGGGTGATCGGCAGGTTGATCGGCGGCGGCGAATGATGTGGGCCGGTTGGAGAGGTCGTTCATGGCGGTGCTCCCGATATGAGACGGATGGATCGCGTCACATGCCGGGAGGGTATCGCAAATTGCGCCGTCTGTCTCATGCGAGATCAGCCGCTTCCGAGGTGGAAAGCGGCTGATCCCGTGCTGCTGCGCCACAAGAATGGCAGTCAGGCGGCGGCCCGCGCGTGCGGGCGAGACGCCCGCACTCCCCAAGCGCGGAGGGCGTGGCGCGCTGACCTCTCGCGACTCGCTAGCGCGCCGCCGTTTCCTGCTGGTGCGCCGCCTCGAAGCGTTTCAGCGCGTCGCGTGCCTCGCTACAGCGCGCGCCCGAGCCGCACAGTTCGACCGCCTTGCGCTCCAGCCGGATCGCTTCCTCGATGTCGCCGCTCTTGAACCGCGCCAGCGCGAGCGTGTCGACCAGCATCCAGTCGCTCAGGCCGGTCAGTTCGTTCGAACGGGTGCTGAGGCGCAGCGCCAGATCGGTGTAGGCGTCGCCATACTCGTCTTCGGTGAGCATTCGCCAGGCGAGCTCGTTCAGTCTGGGCGCGTCGTTCCAGAGCGATTCGGCGAGCTTGTCGGCGAGTTTCAGTGCCGCGTCGGGGTCGCCTTTGGCGGCGAGTTTGTTGAACTTGGCCAGGATACGGTCGGCCGGCTTCGGCGCGACGAGCCGAACGTTTTTGGCCGCGTTTTCGCCGCCCCACGGAAGCGCTCGAACGTCCGGCTCATCCTGGTCGTGCCGCGCCTGGTGCATCGCGACCAGGCCTGCGCCATTGCGGGTTTCTTCGATGAGACGCGAGACGAGGCCGCCGATCTTGGGCAGTCCGCTGAGCGTCCAGGTGAGGCGGAGCGAGTTCGGCCCGTGGTCGATCGTCTCGGCGATGACGGTCTCGGACATCAGGCCGATGAACGGTTCGATCTCGCGGACGTCGCCTTCCGGCATGAAACGCCGCGCGACTTCCATGCAGCGGCCGGCGTGGGCGATGAGCGCGAAGTTCGTGTCCGGTCCGATTCGGCCGATGACCGCGGAGAAGGCTTTGTCGTTGGCGACCGACTTGCCGCCGCGCTTCGCCGCCAGCGCCCGGCTGATGGCCAGCTTGCTGGGTGAGATGATCACATCGTTGCCGTCGTTGCCGTAGTAGACGACGATGCCTTCGGGGAAGTGATATGCCGTCACGCGGACGCCGTCGACCTCAACCGGATCGCCTTCCTTGGAATCCGCTCCGGCGGCGAGGCTTGCCAGGCCCAGTCCGAGCGTCCAGAGCGCCTTGGATTTGGCGGGGTCGTTGACGGAGATGACGGCGGCGACGTCGGGAATCGGCGGGCCGCCGCCGGCAGCGCCCTCGCCGGGGATGACGAAGACGCCGAAGCCGACGATGTTGGCGAATACTTCGCGGCCGAGGTCGAGCAGGCTGACCGCCGACTTGCCCTGCGGCTGATCCGATTCGGCGCGCTGCGGGAAGCGCGACGGAGCCTCGTTCAGCGCGCCCACCAGGAATGCGGCCGCACCCTCGGGGATGCAGCGCAGCGTGGACTGGTCGACGGCGGGGGTGCGCAGGAGGTTGAAGACGACGTTTTCGTGGTCCTTTTCGAGAAAGACGGACAGGTCGGCGTCGGCGCCGCCCGGCGTGATGCGGACATGGCCGGCCAGGGAGCGCACGCTGTCCGGGTCGAGCAGGGCCTGCACGAGCTTCATCTCACTGGTGGACATGCCGGCCGCGCCAGTCGCGACGTTCAGCATCGGCATGATGGGCTTGGCATTCACGCAGAAGAAGAGCAGCGAGCCGTCGCGGCCCTGCATCGCTTCGGCCAGCGCGGGACTGGTCGCGAGCGAGTCCTTGCCCTTGCCGTTGAGCCGCTGGATGACGCCGGCGATCTCGGATTCCTGCATGCTGGCGATCACGAGCCGCGACGTCAGCGTCACGAGGACCTGATTCTCGATGTTATAGGTGGTGTGGCCCTCGATCGGCTTGGCGGGCTGCGCCGCGACCGGTAGCGCGGTTTCGATCAAGCCGCGGACGATCTCCAGGTCGCCGGGGTGAAACACGGCCACGCCGCGTGGCATGCCGCCTTTCATCGGGTCGATGCCGGTCAGCGCCACGGCCGCGCCGCGCACGCCGAGCACTTCCTTGATGAGCGCCGGGCTGATTGCGAAGCGCTGCGCGGGCTCGGCGCCGACAGCGCCGGGCTCGCGCAGGATTCCGAGGCTGCGGGCGAGTTGGCAGAGCTGATCGCCCGGATTGTTCAGTTCGACGTACGCGAACGTGCCGGCAGGCATGAGGCGCGCGAAATCGGTGCAGGCCAGCTCTTCGCGGCAGCCGTTCAGCCGGGCTTGCGACTCGGCCCGTAAACGCGCGTCGGCATTGCCCGCCGACGCGACCTGGGCGTAGAGATCGGCGGCGGCCTTGAAGTCGCCCTTTTCGGTTTCGAGATAGAACGCGCGGTAGAAGCTGTCTTCGGCGGATTGGGCCTGGGCGACGACGCTTCCGCACAGCGCTGCGACCAAGAGTGCGAAGCGCGAGAGACGGCATGAGCAGGACATGGTGCATCTCCAAGGCAGACGATTTCAGATGAGTCCGCAACCGGTTACGGAAGGGTCGCGCGACTTCTTTGCAGACGTATTCGGCCGAACGCTGGCGATATTCTCCGAGCCAGCCCCTTTTAGGACACGCGACGGGTCAGATCGTTGGGCGCGCGGCGGCGGCTCAGGGCGTGTCGGAGTTCGGCTGGTGGCCTTTGGCCGCGCGAGTTGGCACCCCTGGGACGATCGTCCTTCCCGGCCTGCGGCTTGCGAGGAAGGTTCGGCCCTCCCGGTTTGCGATTCGGCCGGAGCTATCGGATGCGACCGTGGCATGCTCACGCCTGGCGGCGAGAGCATGCCATACGGTCAGTGGTGGAGCACAGCCGAGGGCGGCTGTGCCACAGGGGTGTCGATGCGACGCAGGTTGGGTCTACGTGGCGCGCGCCTCGAGCGTCAGTGAAGCCCAGAGGCTTTCCCAGTCGGCGTCGGCACCGGCGGGAGCGTCGAACATGTGCGTCGTCGCAAAGAGCCACATGCCGTCTGTATCGACCGTGAATGTCACGCGTCCGTCCGCGTCCGTCCGCGCCGTCTGGGCGGGTCCTGTCGAGTTCCGGCACGCGGCGCTCACGCGCGCACCGGGCAGCGGCTTATCCTTGTAGAGAAGGCGTAGCGCGATGCTCTCGCCGCGGCGGATGGCTGCCGGTGCTGACTCGCAGATCAGCTCCAGGTCGAAGCCCAGCGCCCGGTCGTGGCCGCTCATGGCGGCGTCGCCGACGCAGACGATCGACTTCGCGCAGCGCGAGTACGTCTCGCGCCCCGGTTTGCTCGAATCGCCACGCGCCTTGCGCAGCGCGATGACGTGGTCGAGACCTTCTTCTTTGAGATAGGACTCAAACTTCTCGGCCGCCAGCTCGATCTTCGACTGGTTGCTGCGATAGCCGATCACGTAGTAGCCGGGTTGCGTCAGCCTCACGGCGCCCGCCGGATCGCTCCCCGGCGTGCCGTCGACGTTCAGGCTTGACGGGCCGACGGCGACGAATTGCCGGATGTGCTTGGGATTCCGCACGTAGGGTTCGCCGGGCAGACCATCTCCGACGCGCAGCGCGATGGGTAGCGACGCGCCGGGCGTCAGGTGGAAGGTCCGGGGCTCGATCCAGAATTCATGAGCCGAGACGGCCGCGGGCAAGGCCAGCAGGCTGCCCAGTGCGATCAGCTTCAAGCGACGGTTCATTCTTCATTCTCCAGATCGGCGGCGTCACCGTCGCTGCGGTCGCTGGCGGCGGCGATGATCGCGTCGGCCCGTGCCAGAACATCGGCGTAGTCGTCTTCCGAGCCGTCGTCGGCCTCGACCAGTGCGTCCAGTGGGGTGGGTTCGGATGAGTCGCTGGTGTCATTCATCAGGTCGCTGACGAACGTGGCCAGTTTCACGCTCTGATCCTGGTTTCCATCGCCGGTCACGACGTCGCTCGGGCAACCGCCCAGCAGCAGAGCGGCGAGTGTCGCGGCAGTCAGTGCTACGTTTCTCTTCACGGGATAGCTCCAAGGTATTCGTTGCGGTGTTACGATCGTCAGGGCGTGTTGTTCGGCGAGCCCGGAATTGGCGTGCGCAGATAGGGGAAGGTGCTGTCGAACAGGCTGACCGAGCAGAGGGCGCCGTCGGTGAACGGGAGCTGTCCCGACGGAGCCTGATCGGCCGGCAGCAGCACGCCCATCGCGACGCGCAAGGCGATATCGACCACGTCGTCGCCCGGGCGGCGCCCGTTCGGGAAACCAGCCAGGTCGTTGCCCAGCGCGCCGAGGTTGCTTTGACTGTCAGCAGCCGTCGGTGCGATCGAGGTGTTCAGGCGCAGCATTTCCGCGGTGGAGCCGTTCTGATTCACGCCCTCGAGTCCGGTCAGAAACGCGGCGACGAGGTCGGTGCGTGGGAACAGCGTCGGCGCTCGTACGCCGGCCGAGCCGAAAAGAATCTCCAAAATCGCGGGCAAGGTCGGGTGCGTGACGTACTGTGCGAATTGCGCGTCGTTCTTCGGTTCGCTGCTGTTGAAACGGTTCTTGTCTTTGAGACCGATGACCAGCTCGTTCACCAGCGGCGCCGACAGCCGCGAGACCTGCACCCAAGGCCCGCCCTCGACGGCGGGACGCGAGAAGTTCGGCGTCGGGTCGAGCACGCGCGCCTGCCGCAGGCTGGCGGTGGTCCACGCGCCGATCACCGGCCGGTCGTTGCTTTTCAGCAGACAACTGATGGGCAGCTCCAGAATCAGCGACGTGACGTTCTTGTCCGCCAGGTCGTCGCGTTCGGCGTCAACAGGGCCGAGCGGGTTGCTGATGTTCACCAGGTCGAACGTTTCGCCGAGGTTGACGACAAACGGGTCCTTGCGCTGTCCGACAAACATGCGGCCGGTCTGGTCGCAACCCGGAATGCGGATGTTGTAGACATGCGCCGCGGAGTACGACGGGTAGTCCGGAATGGACTTATTTCCGATGTTGTCCACCGGCTTGAGAAACGTCCGCGCGCCGGTGTCGGCATTCGAGACGGCGCGGGCGTGGCCCTTGCGGCGGTCGCCGCGCACCAGCGATACGCTGTACGTTTCTTCGATGTTCAGGCTGGCGGTGTTTCCAGCGCTGATCGCGCCGACGTTGATGACCGGTACGGACACGGGTGTGGCGTCGGGGCCGATCGGCAGCGTGATATCCGCCAGCCGGCTGTTGAATCTGAACTGAAACGTCAGGTCTTCGACCGCGTCGCCGTCGTTATCGATGTGAATCTCGTAGAGCGCTTCGGGATCCATGAAGAAATAGTTCGGCCCGCCGTATGGGTCCTGAAGCGGCAGGTAGTTGGCGACGAGCGTGACGAATCCCTCGCGTCCCGGCTCGTAGCTGCGGAACATGTAGAAGTCGGTTCCGTCGATCTTGGGGTGCTCGGTGACGTACGGCGCTTCGCGGTGGCTGGAGGCGAGCGCGGCGGCCGCGAGCGCGATGGCGGTGACAAGAAATACGGTCGGTTTCACGCGTGGTTTCATTGCTGTGTGTCTCCTTTTCAATGCGAGCGTGCCGCACCAGCGCGCAGTGCGGGTGCGAATGTGGATCCTGACGCCGAGCGTGTTCTGTCGCTGAAGCCGCCCGCTGCGCGACACCTTCGCCGGACAGGGACGGAGCCGATCGGTGGCACCTGCCCGTCGCGGAGATGACGCGTGCTCGGGCGGGGCACCGGCGGCGCACGACAATCGAAATACGATGCGGGGCCGCGAGTGGATTGCGCGTGCCGGACGTGCGAACGAAAAAAGAGGGTTGATCGGGCTTGTTGCCGTGTCGACTACGACGGCGACACGGACCGGCTGACGAGCGTGAACCCCGGGCCGGGTCTGCCGGGCGGCGGGGCGGCCGGGACGGGCGTACAATATGTGTATGAGCCGGCCGGATCGGGGACGACCGGCAGCAACCTGGTGACGCAGGTGAACTACAAGAGCGGCAGCTCGACCACGATCGTGCAGACCACGCGCGCGTTCAACAGCCGCGGGCTGATCGAGTCGGTGCAGAACGACTGGAGCGGCCCGTCGCCGACGGCGTACATGGCCAGCAAGTACGCCTATCAGAACGACGCGCTGGCCCGCCGGACGAGTTGCGTGCGGACGGGTGCGGCGTTCGACGGCAATGACGGCCGCTCGGCGGCGCATCACGACGTGTGGGCGTACAACGATCGCAACGAGCTGACGGGCAGCACGCGGCGGCTGGGGACGACGGTGGGCTCGGGCGATCCGGTGCCGGGCGACGACCGCGCGTACGCGTACGATCCGATCGGCAACCGAACGGAGTCGACCAAGGGCGAGGATGATCCGATCTTCTATTGTGCGAACGAGCTGAACCAGTACGAGCACACGGCCGCGACGTCGCAGCCGTGCAGCACGCAGCCGGTGGAGGTGTTCGAGCACGACGACGATGGCAACCTGAGCGAAGCTCCGAACGGCGACGGCGAGATCGCGCCCGGCCGGCAGGTGCGGTACGAGTGGGACGCCGAGAACCGGCTCATTCGCGTGCTGCCCGAGGCCGCGACGCCGACGAATGGCGACAAGAAGGTCGAGTATACTTACGACTAGAGCCTATCCCAAAACCACTTTGAGCAGTAATAATGTGCATCCGAGGTGCAAGAACCCTTGAAACAGTGGCGTCGACTTTTCCCAGCGAATGCACAAGCGGCGGAAGTTCTGAATCCAG
>JAJVHV010000032.1 GCA_022072445.1 Phycisphaerae bacterium
GGGGCAGCAACGTGTACCTCAACAACGCGGGCCAGATCGCCTTCGACCGCTGGCATGACGACACCGAGGTCTGGCAGGTGTGGTACGTCGTCAACGGCGAATTCTTGCGACTCACCGACGAGCCGGTGTGGAACGTCTGCGGCGGCATCAACGACCGCGGCGAAGTCGCGTGGCAGCGGGGTATGTACCCCGGCGACGTCGACATCCGCTACATGAAGCGCCTGTCGCCTGGCGACCTGAACTGCGACGACCGGGTGGACTTCGGCGACGTGGACCCGCTTGTGCTTTTGCTGACTGATCCCAGCGCCTATACAGCGCAGTATCCGAACTGCGACCCGCGACTCGCCGACGTCAATGGTGACGGCTCGGTCAATGCGTTCGACGTGGATCCGTTTATCGCGTTACTGCCTTAGAATCGCTAACAGAACCCACCACGCGAGTGGTGGGTACAGCCGCCCCGCACTGGCGTGCGGGGTTCGGATCGGTGCTCGAAGGCAACATGGAAAACGAACACTCTCAAACAAACGAGGTGGATCATGAATACCCGACTGAACGCGTTTCTGACGGCACTCACGCTGGCCTGCGCCGTGATGACGGCGCCGGTGGCGGTCGCGGACACCCACACTTTTGACGGCGGCACGGACGATGACTGGAGTGTCCCTGACAATTGGACCCCATCCGGCCCTCCCGAAGCCACTGACACGGCCGTCATTCCCAATGGCTTGACGTGCAAGGTGAAGTCGGCGAACGCGGTGGCGAAGATCATTGAGGTGAACGGCACACTGGGCATCGAAGGCTACAAGCTGACGCTCGGCAGCGCGAACGAGAATACGACGTCAACGATCACCAACGGCGAGATCTACTTCAAGAAGCCCGCCAACGACACGCCCGAGCTGCTGATTCACAAGACCGTGACGTTCGACAGCGGCGCCGGGGGCACGATCACCGCGCGGACAGCGAACGGCTACGGCCCCGGACTGATTTCGGATGCCGATGATCCGGCCAATTCCAAGATCATCCTCGACGCCGCCACGCTGCTGGTCGGCAACTTCACCATCACGGTCGACGTGACCAACCAAGGCAACCTGCGCTCCGATGGCGCCGGCGACACACTGGTCCTGGGCGGCAGCGAGGCGCCTCCGACGAACGCTTTCGTTGGAGACGACGGTAATCTTGAGGCCTCGGGCGGCGGGACCGTGCGCATCAACGCCATAGACGTGGACGGCGCGGGGACTTGGACGGTCACGGGCAACGACAATAGCCTGCTGTGGCTGACCGACAAGTTCACCATCGCCGACACGAGCACGTTCAACGTGAATGTGCGCGCGTGGCGGGGTACGCTGGACATCGACGCCGACTTCCTGACGCACGGCGCGCTGCACTTTGGCAATCTCAACCTGTCCCAGACGGCGACGATCAAAGTCGCCAGCGGCAAGGCGGCGGAGTTCAGCGTGGATTAGGCGCTGGCGCGGCATGGCGTCGGATGCACGGGTCCGACGCCGGGCGTGAGTGCGCCCTGGGGGGCGGGTCTGCGTTCGTGCGGTTGCGCGCCTTCGACCCCCGACTGGCGTCGGGGGTTCGGATGGCGGGCGAGGCGTCGGATGCACAGGTCCGACGCCACTCCGGACGCACAGGTCCGGGGCCACGCGTCTGTGCGCCCTGGGGGCGGGTCTGCGTTCGTGCGATTGCGCGCCTGCGCCCCCCGACTGGCGTCGGGGGTTCGGATGGCGGACGAGGCGTCGGGTGCACAGGTCCGACGCCACGGCGGACGCACAGGTCCGACGCCACGCGTCTGTGCGCCCTTGGGGGCGGGTCCGCGTTCGCGTGGTTGCGCGCCTGCGACCCCCGACTGGCGTCGGGGGTTCGGAAGCGTCCCTGCGTCCCTTTGTCCCTGCGTTCCTCTGTCCCTGCGTCCCGTTGTCCCTGAATCTCCGTCACACCTGCGGCAGCTTCCACGGCGAGCGGTACTCGCGCGACAAATACGCGTTGGCCGCCTTGATCTCGCGCCCTTCCTTATCGCGGCAGAGCTCCTTGGCGGCGTCCCAGTAGACCTTGTAGCCGCTGAGCAGCGCGATGTTCCCGAGGTGACAGACCGCGGTGGTTTTGTGCATGCTCTCGATGTCGCTGATCGGCTTGGCGCGCGACTTCACGCACTCGTAGAAATTCTGAACGTGCGGCCAGTGCTGGTCCGAGCCGCCCAGCTTCATCGCCGGCGTGCGGTTCTGCGTGGTGCGGATGCCGTCGATTTCCTCATCATAGGTCTCGGGATAGACCTCGATCGTCTCGCGATCGACGAACAGGGCGCCGTTCGTACCGTAAAACATGATGCCGTAGCGCTTGCCGTCGTTGGCGCGGTGGTTCGTGCAGCGATAGGAATAAACCTGCGTGAAGCCGGGATAGTCGTACGTCACCTCCAGCGTGTCGTACGTCTCGCGGATGTCCTTCATCACGTGCGTGCCGCCGCCGGCGCTCACCGCGATCGGCGCGTCGACACCCATCGCCAGGTGCACGATGTCCTGCAGGTGCACGTTCCAGTCGCCGCACTTGCCGCTGCCGTAGTCGAAGAACCAGCGCCAGTTGTAGTGCACGCGTTTTTCGTTGTAGGGCCGTTTGGGCGCCGGGCCAAGCCAGAAGTCGTAATCCAGCTCCTTGGGCGGCTCGCCGTCGGGCGGGTTGCCCAGCGGGTTCCCCCAGAACTCGTTGTCGATGTTCCAGGTGCGCGTCAGCGCGATCTTGCCCAGCACGCCGCTCTTGACGATCTCGATCGCCTTCTGAAAGTGCCTGCCGCTGCGCTGCTGCGTCCCGATCTGCACCACGCGGTTGTATTTTTTGGTCGCGTTCACCATCGCCCGGCCTTCGACGATGTTGTGCGCGATCGGCTTCTCGCAGTACACGTCCTTGCCCGCCATGCACGCCTCGATGAACGTCAGGGCGTGCCAGTGGTCGGGCGTGCCGATGATCACCACGTCGAGGTCCTTGCGCTCGATCAGCTTGCGGAAGTCCTTATAAGTGTCGGGCGTCTTGTCGCGACGCTTCTTCACGTCTTCAACCGCTTCCTGCAAGTGCCGCTCGTCGACGTCGCACACCGCCGCGCAATCGACGTGCTCCAGACGCAGAGAGTCGTTCAGATCCGCCCGGCCCATCCCGCCGCACCCGACCAGGCCGACCACGATCCGTTCGCTGGGCGGCGACTTCTTGTCGTCCTGGCGCGCCGCGAGCGGGGCGGCGCAGGCCGCCAGCCCACCGCTGGCTGCGGCCCCCACCGCCAGCCCTGAATAACCGAGAAAGTCACGACGATTGGGGCGTTCCGCGCTGCCCATCTCTGCGTCCTCCACGCGTCGGTCCAAATTGTGGGCCGGCTCGGCACCGCCGCCGGCCTGCCAGGATGAATGGCGGGATTGTAGTCGCGACGCCGGCCCGGGTCATGCCCGTTTCCGCACGCCCCGCTCCCCCAACCATGAAACCGTTCGCCGAGGAAGCTCGGCGACGGCCGGCGCGAACGCCGCCGCTTTGCTTCCCGTCGCGGCGCGACTATAGTCGCCGCTCCCGCGCGACGCCGTTGTCCGATCACGGTGCGTCGCTCGGCGGCCCTTCGGAGAACGCACGAATGCCCACGCAGCGCCCCATGAAGCTCGACGATCTCTTCGCCCTCAAGGCCGTCGGCAAAGTCGCCATCGCGCCCGACGGCCGGCGGATCGCGTTCGAGCTGAAGCGCTTCGACTTCGAGAAGAACAAGAACTTCGTCAACATCATGCTGGTCGACGCTGACGGAACGCGTCTGCGCTCGCTGACGCGCGGCGAGCGCGTCGACCTGCTGCCCAAGTGGTCTCCGGACGGCACGCGCCTCGCGTTCACGTCCGACCGCGACAAGGGCCGCACGCTCTGGGTGCTGCCGATGGAGGGTGGCGACCCGCAGCGGCTCACCGAGCCCGATGGCTTCGTCAGCGACTTCGCCTGGTCGCCTGATGGTTCGCGCATCGCATACGTCTATCAGGAGATGAACGCTCGCGAGAAGCTGGAGCGCGACGGCAAGCACGACGAGGTCAAGAAGCTGCCGCAATACAAGCACATTACCAGCATCCGCCATAAGCTCGACGGTGCCGGCTGGTGGAACGGCAATTACACGCACGTCTGGATCATCCCCTCCGACGGCGGCAAGCCGCGACAGCTCACCCACGGCAACTACAACGACATGGAGCCGGCCTTCAGTCCCGACGGCCGCTGGGTCTCATTCATCAGCAACCGCGTCGAAAACTGGGAGATGAACGTCGACAACGACGACCTGTTCGTCGTCAAAGCCGCCGGCGGTGCAACCCGGCAACTCACGCGCCTGCCCGGAATGGTCCGCGGGCACGCCTGGTCGCCGGACGGCAAGACCATCGCCTACCTCGGCAATCCGGCCAAGATGGGCCAGTCGTACAAGTACAACGTGCACGTCTGGCTGCTCGACGTCGCCAGCCGCGCCCAAACCGAACTCACGCGCGAGATCGACAACAACTGCCTCAACGTCACCATCGGCGACACCACCGGCGCGCTCTTTGAGGCCGCTCCGCTCATCTGGTCCGTCGACGGCCAGCGGCTCTACTTCCTGGTCACCGAGGAAGGAGCCACGCGGCTCTACAGCCGCTCGATCCACAAGCGCGATCTGACGCTCGAAGTCGGCGGTGAGATCAACGTCTACGGTTTCCATCGCACCGCCGACGACGGACCGATCGCCCTCGCGATCGGCACGGCGACGAATCCCGGCGACGTCCATATCTACGACCCCAACACGCGAACCCGCGCGACGCAGCTCACGCGCGTCAACGAGGAAAAACTCGCGAAGATCCACGTCGCACAGCCCGAGCCGTTCACTATCAAATCGGACGGCCACGCCATCCAAGGCTGGCTGCTCAAACCGCCCGGTTTCGACCCGCGCCGCAAGTATCCCGCGATCCTGGAGATTCACGGCGGCCCGCACACGCAATACGGCTACAGCTTCTTCCACGAAATGCAGTTCCTGGCCGCGAAAGGCTACGTCGTCGTCTATTCCAACCCGCGCGGCAGCGTCGGATACGGCCTGAAGTTCATGAACTGCATCCACGGCGACTGGGGAAACCTCGACTATCGCGACGTCACGAAAGTGGCTGACTGGATCTGGAAACTGCCCTGGATCGACAACCAGCGCGTCGGCGTCACCGGCGGCAGTTACGGCGGATACATGACCAACTGGGTCGTCGGACACACGCAGCGCTTCAAGGCGGCCGTCACGCAACGCAGCGTCGTCAACATGGAGAGCATGTTTGGAACCAGCGACTTCGGCTGGGATCTGGGCTGGATGTTCGGCGGCGTGCCGTGGGAAAAGCAGGCCGCCTATCGCCGCTCGTCGCCGCTGACTTTCGTGAAGAACATCCGCACGCCGTTGCTGATCGAGCACGAGGAAGAGGACCATCGCTGCCCGATCGAGCAGGCCGAGCAGCTCTTCACGTCGCTGAAGGTGCTTCGCCGAACCGTCGAGCTGATCCGCTTCGAGGGCGAGTCGCACGGTCTCTCGCGCGGCGGCCGCCCGCAGAATCGCGCCGAGCGCCTGAAACGCATCGCCGCCTGGATGGACAAGTATCTGAAGTAGGTGTGGCTCAGCGGGCCTCGGCTGTGTAGAGCCCCCGGCCCGGATGGCTGAAGTTGTTCTGAGAGACATTCGGGCCGACGATCAGTACTATTCCGCCATGCTGGCTCGAATTCACAGCATGTCGCTGACGGGGATCGACGCGCGACCGTGCGAGGTCGAGGTGGACGTCACGGGGCGGGGCTTCGGCTTTCCGACCATCGTCGGCTTGCCCGACTCCGCCGTGAAGGAGAGCATCGACCGCATCCGCAGCGCATTGACGAACTCGGGCTTCGCGCCGCCGCGAACGAAAACCACCATCAACCTCGCGCCGGCGGACATCAAGAAAGAAGGGCCGGCGTTTGACCTGCCGATGGCGCTGGGGCTTCTGCTGGCCGACGACCAGATTCAGAGCGGCAACGCCGAAGAGTATCTGATCGCGGGCGAACTGGCCCTTGACGGGCGTGTGCGGCCGACGCGTGGCGTGCTTTCGATGGCGATCCTCTGCCGGCAGGCCGGCAAGCGCGGGCTGATCGTCGCCGCCGAGAACGCCGTCGAGGGCGCCGTGGTCGACGGGTTAGAGGTGTATGGCGTTTCGACGCTGACGCAGGCGGCGGCGTTTCTGGCGGGCGGTCTGCCGCTGGAGCCGACGTCGGTCGATTTGAACGCGCTGTTCACCGTCGCGAGCCGCTACGAGATTGATTTTGCCGACGTGCGCGGTCAGGAGCACGCCAAGCGGGCGCTGCTGATCGCGGCGGCGGGGCGGCACAACGTGCTGCTGATCGGGCCGCCGGGCACGGGCAAGACCATGCTCGCTAAGCGCCTGCCGACCATCCTGCCGCCGATGACACTGCAGGAGGCGCTGGAGACGACGCGGATTTATTCGGCGGCGGGCCACCTGAAGGGCGGCGAGAGCCTGATCGCGACACGCCCGGTGCGTCAGCCGCACCACTCGACCAGCACGCCGGCGCTGGTGGGCGGCGGGACGATTCCGAATGCGGGCGAGGTTTCGCTGGCGCATCACGGCGTGCTGTTCCTCGACGAGTTCCCGGAGTTCAGCCGCAACGTGCTGGAGTCGCTGCGGCAGGTGATCGAGGATGGCGAGGTGACCATCGCGCGGACGCACAGTTCGGTGCGGTTTCCGGCGAATTTCCTGATGATCGCGGCGATGAATCCGTGCCCATGCGGGCACTTCACCGACCCGCGCAAGCCGTGCAAGTGCTCGGCGCCGCAGATCGATCGCTATCTGGCGCGCATCTCGGGACCCTTGCTGGAGCGGATCGACATTCACATCGAGGTGCCGGCCGTGCCGATCGCGGCGCTGCGCGACCAGGCGGCCGGCACAGACAGTGCGACGCTGCGGGCCGAGGTGGCGCGGGTGACCGACATTCAGCGGCGGCGCTTCGGCGAAGCCACGACGACGACGAACGGGCGGATGTCGTCGCGCCTGCTGCGCAAATTCGCCGAGCTGGACGCCGAGGGTGAGCGCGTTCTGCGGCAGGCGGTGAGCGAGCTGGGGCTGAGCGCCCGGGCGCACGACAAGGTGCTGCGCGTGGCGCGGACGATCGCCGACCTGGCCGGCGAAGAGCATGTGCGGGCGGCGCACGTGTCGGAGGCGATTCAGTATCGGAGGTTGGATCGGAGCTTGTGAGCAGCGGGGGGTTGCGGGGCGTGGTGGGGCGGAGCGCAGAAGTGGGTCTGACTCTCAGCGACGTGCAGCGCGGCCCTGCGATCTTCCATCGCTTGGTCAGGCTAGAAGCCTGCCGGAGCAATGCATGAATCCTCGGCCGTTCTCACTCCCGCTGTCCCGCGAGCAGTTTGCGGCAGCCACCCGCGCCGGCCTCGGGCGAGCGCTCATGCACGTCGCGCAGCACGGTGCAGAAGGAGTCGACGACCTGATCGTCGACTGCTGCCTGCGCGACCCGACGTTCGATCCGCAGTGCGAATGTGCGCGCGGGCCGTGGATCGGCGAAATCGCCGTCGCGGCGGGGCTGGGCGACATCGTCGCGGAGAAAGTGGCTGCGGCGCTGCGGCGCGGGCCCGACGACGCATGCGCCGGGCCTGGCTACCTGTGCGGCGTCGCGCTGTCGCTTGCCCGGCGTGGGCACGATGTGGCGCGGGCGGCGCTTTACGAAGGGCTGAAGCCGGACGACGACCAGCTTGCATTCTTCGCGGCAGACGAGATCGTCGAGCTGGATGGCATCGCCGGCCTGCTGCACGTCGCTGAGCAGATCGGCGCGTGGCTTTCCGCAAACCCCGGCAGCCAGCTGCACTGCTCGCCGCTGGACAGCTTCGTAGGACGATTCACGCGTAACGAGGCCGAACTGGCTCTCGCGGCCGCCGTAGAGTCGCGAACTCCGGTGCGCGCATATCTGGACCATTTGAAGGAAGCCGAAGCGCGGCGTGCTTCGCCGGGCGATCAGCGGGCGGCACGTGCCGCCGAGCTACGCGGCATGTCGGTCGACGATGTCGTTCGAGGTATCGAGTCGGCCGCATTGCGTCGTGTGCCGATCGGGTGGGTGCGCCAGGCGCCTGTTGACGCACTTCGCGAGTTCGCCGAACGGATGCACTGTGAGCAGGACCCGTCGCGGTTGGGCTGCTACTTGCGGGCGTTCGCCCACCGGGCCGTGCCCGACTTGGACGCGCGCCTGCTGCGACTGGCCGACCACGCCGACAGCGCAGTCCGCTCTGCGGCCCACCGGGCGCTGGCGCTCTATCGAGACCGACAGGTGCGCGCGCTGGCGCTGCGCCGGGCGCGCGCTGGCCGGCATCGGGAGCACGAGCTTCAGCTCTTTCTCAACAATCGGATACCCGGCGACTGGGCGCGACTGCGCACCTGGCTTCGCTGGCCAACGGACGAGAATGACATCCATTGGGCTCTGATGGACTTACTTGACGTGTTCCAGTCCGACCCGACCGACGAGGCCGTCGAGCCGCTGCTGATCGTTAGTGAGCGCACGCCGTGCTCGGCCTGCCGTAGCCACGCCGTCGAGCGTCTCGTCAAGCTACACCGCGCGCCCGACTGGCTCATAGAAGAATGTCGCTTCGACGTTGACGAACGCACCCGCACGGCGGTGGGCACAGCAGCTTTCTGACGCGCTGCACTCCACTTAGGCACAAGCTTGCCGCGCACCGAAAACTCTGCGGCACCGCGCTCCCGACTCAGCCGAAACGGGCGATCGCGGGGACGTCGCGATTGTCGGCATCTTGCCGTAGAATCTCCGCGTTCCGCCACCGTACGGCGTGGAGGCGTTTGAGCATGAAGATTCACGAATATCAGGCCCGCACGCTGCTCGAACAGGCTGGCCTGCCCGTGCCGCCGTCCAAGGTGATCGATTCGGCCGCGCAGGCCGCCGCCGCTTATCAGGCCGTCGGTGGTGGACGGGTGGTCGTCAAGGCGCAGGTGCACGCGGGCGGCCGCGGCAAGGCCGGTTACGTCAAGCTCGTGAACAATGCCAAGGAGGCCGAAGAAAACGCTGCCCGCATGTTCGCCCATCCGATGGTCAGCAACCAGACCGGCCCGCAAGGCGTGAAGGTGAACAAGATCCTGCTGGCCAGCGCGGTCGACATCGCCAAGGAGTATTACCTCGGCGTCGTGCTCGATCGCGCCCGCCGCGTGCCGGTGCTGATGGCTTCCGCCGAGGGCGGCGTCGAGATCGAGGAAGTCGCGGCGAAGAACCCCGGCGCGATCAAGAAGGCGTGGTTTCACCCGCACCTCGGCTTGAGCGGTTATCAGGCCCGCGCGCTGGCCGCGGAAATCGGGCTGAGCGGCGAGCAGGCCAAGGCGGCCGCCGACATCATGCTGAAGCTGGCCGGCCTGTTCCTGAAAAAGGACTGCTCGCTGGCGGAGATCAACCCGCTGGTGCAGGCGGCCGACGGCAAGCTGCTGGCGATCGACGCGAAGTTCAACTTCGACGACAACGCGCTCTTCCGGCAGGCCGACGCCGAGGCGATGTTCGACCCGGCCGAGGAGAACCCTTCGGAGTTGCGGGCCAAGGAGTTCAACCTCAGCTACATCGCGCTGGACGGCAACATCGGCTGCCTGGTCAACGGCGCCGGCCTGGCGATGGCCACCATGGACATCGTCAAGCTGCACGGCGGCGAGCCGGCCAACTTCCTCGACGTGGGCGGCGGCGTCACCGCCGAAGCCGCCGTCGAGGCCTTCCGCATCATCCTGTCCGACGCGCGCGTCAAGGGCGTCCTGGTGAACATCTTCGGCGGCATCGCGAAGTGCGACGTGATCGCCGACGCCTTGATCAAAGCGGCGCAGCAGATCGGCTTTTCGGTACCAGTGGTGGTGCGGCTGGAGGGGACGAACGTCGAGATCGCGCGGAAGATGCTGAAGGAAGCGCATATCCCGGGGATGCAGGTGGCGACGGACCTGACAGACGCGGCGAAGAAGGTCTGCGCGGCGGTGTGACGCGGGTTCGGCGGCAAAACCGCCGCGCCAAATCCGTCGTACTCGCCGCCGTAGCTTTCACCGGTTTCTGCGGAATCGCGCGCACACATCAAGTTCGCCAAGCATCCCGCAATACGGCGATCTTAAGCGTCGTTCGCTGTTCCTGTCCCCAACCGCCCAACTGGCGCAACCTAATGGGGAAGCATCTCGTCTTGCCAGTGTGATTCGGACGGAGCAGTGCGGGCGGTGTGATTCGGACGGAGCAGTCCGGTGAAGCGAACTCCCGAAGCGTTGTTCGAACTGGTCGTGCGCGACAACCGGCGCGGCCTGGCGGCTTATGTGCGCGCTCACGTACACGATTGGCACGCCGCCGACGAGCTCATCCAGGACGTTTTCGTCGCCGCTTGGCAGCACCTCGACCAATACGACCACGCCGGTCCGTTTGGCGCGTGGCTGCGCGGTGTGGCGCGCAACAAGGTGCTCGAGTACTACCGCAACATGGCGACGCATCGCCGACACGTCCGCGCGCTTGCGCCCGCCGATCTGGCGGCGCTATCGAGTGCATTCCAGAGCCTTGTCGAGCCGGCGCCCGAGGCGATGGAAGAGTGTCTCGGCGCGCTGCGCAAGTGCCTGGCGGCGCTTGAGCCGCGCGACGCGTGCGTCGTCCGCGCCTCATACGAGGAAGGGCGAAGCTGCGCCGAAATCGCCGACGGGCTGCACGAGGGCCGAGAGGCGGTCAAGAAGCGCCTCCAACGCGCCCGCGCTCGCCTGCGCGAGTGCGTCGTCAGCAAGCTACGCCGAGAGGTGGCTTATGCCCGATCAGCGCCCGCCTGACCCGATGTTCCAACCGCCTGAGTCTGGTCACCCGATCCCGCCATCGGCTGAGGACCTGCACGACACGACAGCGGCGTTCGACGCCGAGCAGTGGCTGATGCACGGCCTGCTGGCAGTTCACTTTGACGAGCGCCGCGCGGATTACGAGAGCGACGCGGACTTCGCCCGGCGTGTGCGGGCGCGGATCGCCGAAGCGGGGCCTTCCGCCGGCGTGGGTCCGACGGACGACGCGGGTCCTTCGGTCGACGCCAAACAGTCCCAAGCGCCGACTGACGCAGACGAGCAGTCTTCTCTCATTGCGGCGAGCACCAAATCCATCCACGTGGAACATGCGAAGCCCGCGCGGGCCTTGCGCTGGTTCGCGACGCGAATCGCGCGCCGCTGGGCCGTCGGGGGAGGCCTGGCGGCCGCCGCATCAGTCATTCTGGCGGTTGGTCTCGTCCTGTGGTCGTCGGCCTCGCGCAGCGCGGCCTTCGCGGCTGTTGCGACGCGGCTGGCGCTTACCCACCTCGACACCGTTCCGATCGACCTCGCATTAGCAGCCGCCGACCCGGTCGCGCGGCAGCAAGCCGAGGCCCGCCTCTCCACAGCACGGGCGGAGCTCGACCGGCTTCTGGCCGAATTCGCGGCGTTCGAATCGCAAGGCGATACCGCCGGAGCGGACGGGCGGGGCGAGCTGATCCGCATGGAGTGGCAGGACGTGTACTACGCCCTGCGCGACACGGGCCAGTTCGAGGCGGCGTTGGACGAGTGCGACAAGGCCATTCAGTTTCTGGACCGGACTGCGTCGTGGAACACACTGCATGTACCGCTTTACGACCGCGGGCTGATCCTGGCCGCCGCGGGCCGGTACGCCGAAGCCCGGGCGGCGTATCAGCAGAGCATCGACTACCGCGTCGAATACCAGGTGCGCCCAAACGAGTCGCTCGCAACCGGTGACCGCGCGTTTGGCCTCACACCCGTCTACCTGCGGATCGCAGACACGTGGCTGGCGGAGAACGAACTGCATGAAGCACG
This sequence comes from Phycisphaerae bacterium, assembly GCA_022072445.1. Lineage (GTDB taxonomy): Bacteria > Planctomycetota > Phycisphaerae > UBA1845 > Fen-1342 > JAJVHV01. The sequence continues at coordinate 11,835 of JAJVHV010000032.1, forward strand.
CCGCGCTCTCGATCAGAGTGACGCGCTGCTGCGTGCATACTGCGCCGCCGTCTGTGCCGAGTGCCACGTCAACGTCGCCGCCGACGCGCCGTTGCTGACCGTTTTCAGCGCCATGCCGGCTGAGTTCCGCACTCCGCCTGAGCACGAGACCCAGGTCGACCACGAGCGTTGGCCCCGCGACTACGGCCCGGTGGTGCCCAGTGCCAGCGTCGTCGTCAAGCTGTGCGAACACCTCTACCGCGTCGCGCGGCTGCACCGCGTGGCGGCCAGCTTCGAGTCGCACGTAGGACGGGTTTCCAACCCGTCTGATTCAGTAGGGCGAATTTCCAACTCGTCTGATTCTATAGGACGGGTATCCAACCCGTCTGAACTCGCCGCTGCTGAGCAGACGCTCGCCACGCTGTGCGAGTTGCGCGCCGTGCAGCCGTACGACCGTCACGACGAGTCGCGACTCGTTTTCTACGTGCCGCTGGAGCAGGCGCGGATCGCCATCGCCCGCCGCGACTACCGCGCGGCGCTTGACCACCTCGCCGAGGCGGAGCAGCACGTGGACGATCCCGATTTCTACGGCCGACGGCTCGGCCTGGCGGCACGGGGTGAGCTGAAGATCCTGCGCGCCGCGGCGCTGCTCGGCGCGAACGCCCCGAGCCGCGAGTGGCGCGAGCTGCTGGACGAGGCGCTGGCAGTCAAGCAGCGCGTGTGTAGTGATGGTCCTGTCGGGCAGTGCGACGCGTTGCGGCCGTGGGCGGAGTTGGCGGAGGGAGCGCACTAGCCACACGCAGACCCTGCGTCCGGATAGAACAAGCAACGATTCTTGGATCGACTTCACATCCTCAAGAACAAGGAGAACTCGCATGTTTCGGTGCATCGCAAATCGAGCAACGGTCCGCCTGACTGCATGTCGCCTGCTGACGGTTGCGGCAGTTGTACCGCCATCGTTGGTTGGCCTCGTCCTGCTCCTCGGCGGGTGCCCGGGCGACGGGACGAGCGATGGCCAGTCTATCGAGGGACTCGTCCAGCAGGCTGTGGATGACGCGGCCCGGCAGTTTACGTTGACGGCAGGACCACAGGGTCCAGCGGGTCCCGTGGGGGCGCCGGGCGATCGTGGGCCCCAAGGTGAGAAGGGTGCGGATGGTCACGCCGGCACTGATGGCGCGGCCGGCCAGCCGGGACCTCCTGGCGCACCCGGAGTCGCGTGCTGGGATGTCGATGGAGATGGAACAAAGGACGCGAACGAGGACTTCAATGGTGATGGCACCGTGGACCAGAATGATTGCAACGTCACAGCACTTACTTGTGTAGTGTGCTCGCCGTTCTTTGTTGACGAAGGACAGCCAGGATCGATCGAAGCGCACATGCTCGTGGACGGGGCCGTGACGGAGCCGAAGCTGGCCGACGCCGCGGTCGCAAGTGCAAAGCTTCGGGACGGCGCCGTTACGGCGAGTAAGCTCAGTGCATCGGGTGCAGCAAACGGCAAGGTGCTTGGGTACGACAACGGATTGGTGTGGACTACGCCGGGAACGGGAGGCGGCGGCATCACGGACATCATAGCTGGTAACGGATTGACGGGCGGCAGCTCCACCGGAGTTGTTACGCTGGATGTCGGTGCGGGCATTGGTGTCACCGTCAGCGCGGACGAGATTTCGTTCGACGCAGGGTTTGGCGACGCCCAGTACGTGAATGAAGGCCAGGCAAACTCGATTTCGACCACCATGATTCAGGACGGCGCCGTCACGTCAGCAAAGCTGGCGGAGAACAGCGTGGACAGTGGCGAGATTGCCGACGGCGCAGTCGGGAGCACGGAGCTGGCCAACAACAGCGTGACCGGTGCCAAGATCGAGGATCTTACGATCGTGGCGGGAGATCTCGCTGATGGGTCCGTGACAAACAAGAAAATCAACCTTCCGCTAACCCTCTCAACGAACTCAAACACTGATGTGCTAAGCGTGGAGCAAATCGGCGGTGGCGGCAGGGCCATCTACGCTTTCAGCACCGGGAACACGACGATCCAAGCCGAGACCCAGACGAATGGCGGCTCCGCGGTCTTCGGAAAGAACAGCGGCGGCGGCACAGGTGTTTCGGGATGGGCGTCTTCAGGCAACGGCGGCATCGGCGTCTCCGGCGTGGGGTTCACTACCAACAGCAAAGGGGTTTATGGACAGAACCTCGGCACGGGCCAAGCGGGCTACTTTGAGATCACCAATTCGGCGAATAGCTCGTCCGCACTGCTCGGAGTCACAAACGGTACCAATGGCATCGCGGTCCGGGGGACCACGACCGGCGGCAGCAATAGCTATGCAGGTTTCTTCGACGGGGCCGTGAGAGTCAACGGAAACCTGTGCTACACCGGGACATTTGGCACATGCTCCGACGCCCGATTCAAGACGAACGTCGAAACGCTCTGCGGGTCGCTCGAAACCGTGCAACGGTTTCGCGCCGTGAGTTACGACTGGAAGCGTGAAGAGTTTCCCGACCGCCGTTTCAGTGCTGATCGCCAGATCGGCTTCATCGCGCAGGAAGTGGAGGCGGTCCTGCCCGAGGTCGTCTCGAAGGACGGTGACGGCTACTACTCCATCGACTACGGCAAGGTGACGCCGGTACTGGTCGAGGCGTTGCGCGAGCTGCGCGCCGAAAAAGACTCTCAGATCGCGGCCCTGTGGACAGAAAATGCTGAGCTCAAGGCACGGATTGCCCGGATTGAGGCGGTCGTCGCCGGGCTCGCGACCGAGACGACCAACGACCCGAGGTAGCGCGGCAGCTTGAACGGCTTCGACATCGACGGACTGGTGGACGCCCTGACCGGCGGTGGTTGCTGAGATGCGACGATCGGAGCCGGTTCCGGGCTGCGTCACACGCGGCCCGGGCGGGTGGGCGCGAAGCCGGGGCGGCGGGGAGTGCAGAAGGGGCGGCCGCTCTACACACCAGCGCGCAAGCATGACCCACGGCGCGCGTTCGCTCAAATCACCTGCGGCAGCGGGCCGATCGTCGTCGACGCCGGCGGCGACAGCAATACGCTGGCTCGCGACGCGAGCACCAGGCGTCGGACGGCGGCGGCGATGCCGGCCGCGTCGATGCCCGCTTCGGCGAGCTGGCCGCCGCGCGCGCCGTGCTTGTAGAACGTGTTTTCGGCCAGGCCGAGCCGCAGCAGTTGCTGGGTCGCCAGGCCGAGCTCGTTGGCCTTTTCGAGGACAGCGGCGCCGAAGCCGCCGGCCAGCGAGTGATCCTCGACGGTGACCACGGGTCGGCCGCCGGCCAGGGCGGCCGTGATCATGGCCTCGTCAAGCGGCTTGGCGAAGCGCGCGTTGACGACGCGCGCGTAGATGTCCTCGTCGGCCAGCGCGGCGGCGGCTTCGAGCGCGAAGCCCACCTGGGTGCCATAGGCCAGAATCGTCGCATCCGGGCCGTCGCGCATGACGCGCGCCCGGCCCAGCTCGAACGGCGGGCACGCGTCGTAGGGCACGGGCACCTGGTCGCGCGGATAGCGGATCGCGCTGGGCGTCTCGAGTGTCAGGGCGAATCGGAGCGCCTCGTTCAGCTCGGCCTCGTCAGCCGGCGCCAGGAGCACCATGTTCTGGAAACCGCGCAAGTAGGTGATGTCGAGATAGCCGTGATGGACGGCGCCGTCGCCGCCCACCAGCCCGGCGCGATCGATGCAGAAGATCACCGGAAGTTGCTGGAGCACGACCTCCTGAAACACCTGGTCGAAGGCCCGCTGCAGAAACGTCGAGTAGATCGCGGCGATCGGCCGCAGCCCCGATCGCGCCATCCCCGCCGCGATGTCCACCGTGCAACTTTCCGCGATGCCGCAATCGAGGCAGCGCTCCGCCAGTGTCTTGCGCACCTTGGCGACGCCCGTGCCGTCGGGCATGGCGGCGGTCAGCACGAAGAGCCGGGGATCGTCGGCCGCGAGCCGCGCGAAGGCGTCGGCAAACGCGGTCGTCCAACTCTTGCGTTCGGTCTTTTGCAGGACGACCTGATCGCCCTCGATCTTGAACTTGCTGGGGCTGTGAAAGGCGCACGGGTCGTCGCTGGCGAAGTCGCAGCCGCGGCCCTTCTCCGTGTGAACGTGCAGCAGGATCGGGTGTTTCACGTCCTTGATCAGCTCGAGCAGCTCGATGAGGTGTTTCAGGTCGTGCCCGTCGACCGGGCCCATGTACTGAAAGCCCATCTGCTCGAAAATCTGGTGCGGCGAGACGGTCGCCTTAATGCCCTCCTTGAGGTGGTCGAGCATGCCCAGCACGCCCTGACCGACGACCGGCACGCTCTCCAGCGCCGCCTTGACCTGGTGCTTGACCTCTTCATAGAGGTGGCTCATGCGGAATTTCGCCAGGTTCGACGCAAACGCGCCTTGCGTCCGCGCAATGCCCATCGAGTTGTCGTTCAGCACCACAAGAAACTGCCGCTTGAGCGTGCCGGCCTGGTTCAATCCCTCGAACGCCACGCCGTTGACGATGCTGGCGTCGCCGATCAGCGCCACGACGCGGGCGTCGCGGCCCAGCGCTTCGTCGCCGCGGGCCATGCCGACGGCGGTGGCGATCGACGTGCCGGCGTGGCCGACGTCGAACAGGTCGTACTCGCTCTCGTGCCGGCTGGGGAATCCGCTGATGCCGCCGGCGCAGCGCAGCGTGTCGAAACGCTCGTTGCGGCCGGTGAGCAGCTTGTGCACGTACGCCTGGTGCCCCACGTCCCACAGCAGCCGGTCGGTCCGGAAATCAAACACGCGATGCAGCGCGAGGGTCAGCTCAGCCACGCCCAGATTGCTCGCCAGGTGCCCGCCATTGCGGCCTACCACGTCGATGCAGCGCTGGCGTATCTCCGCCGCAAGCTGATGAAGCTGCTCCAGGCTCAGCGGGCGCAGATCAAGCGGCGAGCGAATGCGACTTAGAATGGTGTTCATGCGTCCTTCTTCTGGATGCGGCGCCGCGCTGTCGCACCGCATATGGATGACTTATCGGTCGCGCGTCACCACAAACTCCGCCAGCCCGCGCAGGAACGTGGCGCGCGATCCAAGATTTTCCAGACAATCCAGCGCCGCCGCAAGCGACCCGTTGGCCGCCTCGCGGCTGGCCTCAAGTCCGAACACCGCCGGATACGACTGCTTGGCCGCCGCCTGGTCCTTTCGCAGGCGCTTGCCGACGCGCTGCTCGTCGCCGGTCGCGTCGAGCAGGTCGTCGGCGATCTGAAACGCGAGTCCGAGATTCCGGCCGAATCGTCCCAGTTGCTCGACCGTCTCGCGCGGGGCGTCGGCGGCGATGGCGCCCATGCGGCAGGCCGCCTCGATCAGCCGCGCCGTCTTGTGCTCGTGAATGTATCGGACGCGCTCCGCCGTCGGCGCCTGCGACTCGCCCGCCACGTCCGCCGACTGACCGACGATCACGTCGCTGGCGGCCTCCGAGAGCGTACGAAGCAAGGCGAGGCGCTGTTCGGCGGAAAGCGCCGGATTGCGCGACTCGTCGGCGATCAGACTCATGGCAAAGCTCAACAGCCAGTCTCCGGTCAGGACGGCGGTGGCCTCGTCGAAGGCGCGGTGCAGCGTCGGCCGGCCGCGGCGCAGGTCGTCATCGTCCATCGCCGGCAGGTCGTCGTGCACGAGCGTAAAGGCGTGCGTGCATTCGATCGCGACGGCCGGGACGAGGGCGGCGTCCTCGCTGCCGCCGCACGCCAGGCAGCTCTCGATCAGCAGGATCGGCCGCAGCCGCTTGCCGCCGACGGTCATGCAGTAGCGTACGCCCTCGGCGAGTGGGCTGTGCGGGGATTCCAGAGGTTTCAATATTTTCAGAATTTCATCGTCAATCTGCGTGCGCCGCGTCCGGAAAGCGTGGGGCCAGTCGGTCATTTGCGCCGATTGTCGGATTCCGGGGGTGGGTAATCAAGCGCCGACCGTGAAGCGTGCACGCTGCCGAACCGACCATAAAGGGCGTACCCAGCCGAGCCAATCGCAAAGGGCGTGCCCAGCCGAGCCAATCGCAAAGGGCGTGCCCAGCCGAGCCAATCGCAAAGGGCGTGCCCAGCCGAGCCGATCGCACAAGGGCGTGCCCAGCCGAGCCCCGACCGTGAGGGAGGGGTTCGGACGGGAGTTGCGATCGTCGAGCGCACGATCGACCGATCGTGCCCCGAAGACGCGCCCCAACCCGAAGCCCGACTCCGAAGATCAGCGCTGAGTGTTCGATTGGGGCGAAATGTGCGGTGTCCGCTGACGTTTACGCCGCGGAGGAAGAAAACGAGAGCCATGCGGAAGATTATACGGTGGGGCGGTTGCGCGATGGCCGTCATGGGGTTGGCGATGCTGGCGGGGTGGGGGCGCGCAGCGGCGCCGGCCAGGGGCCGGTGCGCGTCACGTTGATGAAGGACTTGCCGTCGAAGCGGAACAAACCGCCGGAGAAGCCGAACCAGAGCGTGCCGTCGCGGTCCTCGAGGATGCTCTGAACGTGGTTGCGGGTCAGTCCGCCATCTTCACGGAAGGGCGTGAACGACTTGCCGTCATAGCGACACACGCCTGCGCCCAGCGTGGAGAACCAGAGGTTGCCGGCGTGGTCCTCGAACATGGTCCAGACGCCGCCAGGGCTCAGTCCGTCCTTTTCCGCGAATGTCCGGAACGCGCGGCCGTCGTAGGAGGTCACGCCGCTGGTGGCGGAGGCGAACCAGATTCGGCCGCGGCGGTCGCCGAGGATGCACCTGACGTTGTCGCCGGCGAGGCCGTCCTTGGTGGTGTAGGTCGTGAAGGACTTACCGTCGAACTTGCGCGCGCCCTCACCGTCGGTGCCGAACCAGACGTTGCCGGCGGCGTCCTCGAACATGGTCCAGACCAGATTGGGGGAGAATTGGGACGACGGGTGCTCGACTTCGGCTCGGGGAATCGGGAAGGGGGCGAAGGACTGGCCTTCCAGGCGAAAGACGCCGGCCTGCGTGCCGACCCAGATGGTGCCGGCTCGGTCGAGCAGCATGCTCCAGACGTTGTTGTCGCTGAGGCCGTGCGCCGTGGCGTAGTTGGTGAACTTGCCGCCTTGGTAGCGGCTGACTCCGCCGTCGGTGGCGAACCACAGGGCGCCGGCGCGGTCTTGGACGATTCCGCGCACCGCGCGGCCGGCCAGACCTTGTTCGACGCTGAAATAGTCGAGGGACTTACCGTCGTGGCGACACACGCCGTCGTCATTGGTGCCGAACCAGAGGTTGCCGGCGCGGTCCTGAAAGATCCGCCGCACGTAGGCGCTGATTTGCGCGGGGCGGTCGTGGGGCGTGGTTGGGGCGGTGGGGTCCTGGTCCGGCTGAGCGGCGCCGGTGAGCAGGGCGGGGAGGAAGGACAGGGCGAGGTAGCTGGGGGCGCGTCGCGGGGATGGGCGAGCGGGATGGGATGACAGGGGCAGCCTCCTGAATCGGTCAGCCGAAGCGTCCTGGCACGAGAACCTATCTGGGCAACGGCGGTTTGTTGGGGCAGTGACAGGCAGCCGAGCGGCTACTCTTGGACTTAGGTACTTGCGCATCGCCGCAGCGGTTCAAATGTGGCTACCGGTCAGGCCGAATCTGCCCACCATCAACTAGTGTAGCGCCTCAGTATCACCGGGCAGGTTAATTCCCGCCAGAGGTGGGCGGGTCAAAACCGGCCAGTCGCATGCACGATGTTCACTTCTCCACGGGTTCGCAAGCGGGTTCAGGTTTCGACTTCTCAGCGACGGTGGCGGGCTTGCCGGCCCGATCCTTGAGCCGGTAGCTGCGGCCGGTGATGGTGATCACGTCGGCGTTGTGCAGGAAGCGATCCAGGATGGCGGTCGCGGCCGGTACGTCGCCGATGAGCTTGCCCCAGTCCTCCAGCGGGCGTTTGCTGGTCATGATCGTGGAGCGCAGTTGATAGCGGCGCAGGATGATCTCCGCGTGCCAGATGCCTGCGGCATCACGCCAGGCGTTCTGAGGTCGCCATGGTTACATCCCGATAACGGCGGCCACACGGCGGCGATCCTCAGCAGCTTCACCAGCACCTGCCGGCGGCACGAAATCAATCCGCAACTCTTTCTAACGCAATTGCTTGCCAACCTGCCCGACACGCGTGTCAGCCGCATCGACGAGTGGCTGCCCGATCAGTGGAAGAAACGGCAAGCCCAGCCCGTCGAAGCGCCCCCAGCACAGGATTAGGCGACGCCCACCCACTAAACGTCACCCCGTCCGACTGCCAGTGCGGTTCATTCAACGGACACAAGATCAGCGCGAAGCGAGTCTGAATCGAGGGGGTCGACGGAGGATTGCCATCGGACGCCGTGCCGAGTCCGTCGGCGCCCGCCGTACGAACCCCTCCCTCACGGTCGGGGCTCGGCTGGGCGTGCCCTTCGAAGTCGGGGCTGGGCGGGTGACGTCCTCGCGCGAATCGGATGCCGTGCACGCCGTTGGTGCTCCGCGGCGGGGGTCGGTAGACTTACGCCGCATGTTCGAGCGTTTCACCGATCGCGCCCGCAAAGTCATGGTCCTGGCCAACCAGGAAGCGCAGCACCTGAAGCACGAGTACATCGGCACTGAACACATCCTGCTCGGGCTGATCAAGGAGGGCTCGGGCGTCGGGGCCAACGTTCTGAAGAATCTCAAGGTCGACCTTCGCCGCGCTCGTGGCGAGGTTGAAATGCTCATCCACAAGCGTGCCGAGCTCGCCTCGGCCGGCGAGCTCCCGCAGACACCGCGCGCCAAAAAGGTGATCGAATACGCGATTTACGAGGCCCGCCAACTGAGCCACAACTACGTCGGCACCGAGCACCTGCTGCTGGGGTTGCTGCGGGAAAACGACGGCGTCGCGGCGCAGGTGCTGCTCAACCTCGGCGTCAGCCTCGATGAAGTTCGCGTGGAAGTGCGCAATCTGCTCGGCGCCGGCATCGACGACGCGTCGGGCAGCGATCGGGCTGCCGCCGGGCGGCGTGCGGAGGCAATGCGTGCGCATTCCGGTGCGGCGCCGGAGCTGGCCGCGTCACCCGAGGTGTTGATCTGGCTGCTCGCGCAGTTCATCGAGCAGCTCCATTCCGCCAAGGACGTACACGTCATTGCTGCGGACTACGAAAAGGCCGCAGCGTTGCGCGACATCTCGGAACGCGCCCGGCTGCTGCTGGAGGACGTTCGGGCGCACTTCGGCAAGTAGCAGCGCAGCGCCCTCAGGTTCCGAAGCGAGCGCGGGAGGTCACATGAGCGCGGCCCGATGGGGGCGCCAGCGCCGAGTTCGATGGCATGCTCAAGTCGAACCCTCCATTCGGGCTCTCGCACTGGTCGCCGTCATGGTCGGGGCTGGGAGCACAATTCGGGGCGCGGCGGGCGCGAGACCACTCACCACCGGCGACACGATTCGTTTCCGCCGGCGCCGTCTCATGGCCCGGCCAGCGCTTCGACGAACGGTTCGATGTCGAACCCGTTGACGCTGCCGTCGCGGTTGACGTCGGCCAGCCAGGGGTCGCAGGCCACGTGCGAGAGCTCGTAGCCTTCGAAGTCGGTCAGCACCTGCACAAACGGATCGAGGTCAAAGGCGTTCACGCTGCCGTCGCAGTTCAGGTCGGCCGGCGCGTAGCGCGACTCGAAGGCGCGCAGGTAGATGCTGTTGCACGACAGTAGCAGGCCGTTGTGGCCAATCACCACCGGCATCCATGTCGTTGCCGGCCCGGCGTATTCGCGCCACAGCAGATTGCCGAAGCGGTCGTAGGCCGTCAGTTGGGATTCCGAGTGGAAGAATACTGTCCCGCTGCGATCGACCGCCGTGCCGGTGATGTAGCGTCCCTGGTCCAGGATGCGGATGAGCTTTCCGGTCTGCTCGTCGACGATGTGCAGGCCACCGCCGCTGGAGACCGGGATGTAGACCTTCCCCTCAAAGACGGCCAGCGGCG
>JAJVHV010000047.1 GCA_022072445.1 Phycisphaerae bacterium
TTTACACCCCTTCCCGACCACCACCCCTGAAAACCAAAAGGCCCAAAAACCTACTCCAAAAATCGCAACCAGCCTCTTCTATACCGTCGCCGGATAAAGAAAAGGCCAAAGTCGAGACCCCCGACGCAAGTCGGGGGGACGCAACGGCGGGGACGCGGCTACGCCCTGGTGACGTCGCTGGCGCGGCACGCCCGCCCCGCCTTCGGCCCCTCACTGGCGTGAGGGGTTCGGATGGGTCGACGCGAGTCGGGGGGACGCAACGGCGGGGACGCGGCTACGCCCTGGTGACGTCGCTGGCGCGGCACGCCCGCCCTGCCTTCGGCCCCTCACTGGCGTGAGGGGTTCGGATGGGTCGACGCATGTCGGGGGGACGCAACGGCGGGGACGCGGCTACGCCCTGGTGACGTCGCTGGCGCGGCACGCCCGCCCTGCCTTCGGCCCCTCACTGGCGTGAGGGGTTCGGATGGGTCGACGCATGTCGGGGAGATCCGAACCCCGACGCCAGTCGGGGGTCGCTACGGCTCGGCGGGGCGCGTTGTCAGGGCCGCGTCAGGCGCTTCGTCGGAGAGCGACTCGAGAAACGCGCGCAGTGCCTTGTGATCGGCCTCGCTCAGGCGGAGGGGTTGCAGCACGGTCTCGCGCTTGTGATGGCCAAATACCGGGGCGCGATCGATGTTGGAGTAGTGATCGAGCACGTCGTCGAGCGCCGCGAACTGCCCCTGGTGCATGTAGGGCGCCGTGCGGGCCACGTTACGCAGGCTCGGCGTCTTGAACAGCCCCCAGTTCTCAGGCGTGTTGCGCAGCCGCCGCAGCTTTTCGGCCGCCGGCCCGTCGGGCGCGTCGCTGTAGCGGCCCAGGGCGTTGAATTCGTCGGCGACGACGCGCGCCGCGCCGTCATAGCGTCCCGGATCGCTGGGCGGACCGCCGCCGCGCGGCGGGACCTGCACGCTGTGGAATTCGCCGTCGCTGAAGTTCGGCCCGTGATGGCACATGCGGCAGTTGCCCTCGCCGATGAAGATCCGCAGGCCGCGCCGCGCCTCGGCGGAAAGTGCGTCAAGCCCGGCCGCATCGTTGTCGCGCAGTGCCTTCACGTAACGGTCAAACGGCGAATGGCCGCCGACGAGCCGGCGTTCGTAGGCGGCGATGGCCTTGCCCACGTTGGTGAATACGCGATTGATCGCTTCCTGCCGCGGGCTGCTCAACGCCGCCCAGGCTCGCTGCCGTGCGTCGCCGGCGGGCGCGGCGGCCGGCCGCGCCGCGGGCGGCAGGTCGGCGCTGGCCAGCGCGACCGGGATGCCGCCGAACACGCGCTCATACGCGGCGCGCAGCGAAGCATCGCTCAGCAGCAGTCGGACGATCGCCACGCGCGCGCCGTCCATCTCGATGGGGTTTTCGATCGGCTGGAGCGCCTGCGCCCAGAGCGTGTCGGCGCGGCCATCCCAGAAGAACCAGCGCTGCTGCGCCACGTTGAGCAGCCCCGGTGTGTTGCGCGTTCCTTCCGCCACGCCGACAAACACCGAACGTCCATCCGTGAAGGCCCGCTCCGGATCGTGGCAGGTCGCGCACGAGATCTTGCCGTTACCCGACAGGCGCTCGTCATAGAAGAGGAACTGCCCCAGCCGCGCAGCCGCGGTATCGTCATACACGCGATTGGTCGGATCGGGCGGCGGCTCGGGCAGGGGCGAGAACTGGAAGATTCGGCGGAGCTCCTGCTCGCTCCATTCGGCGTCCGGCCTGGTCTGCGCCGCAGCGGGGCCGGGCGTCGCCGCCAGCAGTGCGGCCCATGCGGCCCACGCCGGCGCCCACGCTGTACCGCCTCGCGGCCGTGTTTTCGACGTGCCTGTCATGCGTCCTGGATTTTAGTCCAGGTGGACCTCGAGCTGCGCGCGTTCGGTGATGCCGCCGCGCGTCACGTCGAAGTAAACTTCCCAGAATCCGGCCATGTGCAGCAGCATGCCCGAAACCTCATACGCGCCGTCGGGTCGGAGCGTGACGCTGGGCGAGACGTTCATGCCGTGATCATGCTCCGGCATGCGCGCCTCGGCCAGCAGTTGCACGCCCGGCACGAGCGTGTCCCGCTTCGCGGCGTCGCACACACAGACCTCGATGACGAAGGACTCATTGAGCGGAATCGCATCGGGTTTCGTACGATACGCGACATAATAGCGGCCGCCGTTGCTCAGCACCCCGGTCCCCTGCGTGGTGTCCCACGGCGCGGGACGCAGCGCGTGGGTCGGCTGTGTCGGGGGCGAGTTGGAGCGCTCATCGCCCGCCGGGGCGGTGTCCGCACTTCGAGTGTGGCACGCGGCCAGCGGCACGGCGAGCAGCGCGCCGAACCATCGCGCCACACGCGCCGATGCACGGCGGCCGGTCGCGAGTCGATCCGAGCGGGTCGTGCTGATCACACCTGACTCCTTCCTCGGCGGACGCAAAGCGAAGAGTCGGCCGTTCATCGTTTCAACCGCCGCGCCGGCGCGGTGAAGAGCCGCGAGCCGAACATGGAGATCACCGTGCCGTCCGGCTGGCAGATCACGCCGCGGTGGTTGCCGTGGTCGAGCACGATGAGCTTCCCGGCCGAGTCGCGCGCCAGGCCCTTGGGCTTGTAATACTGTCCGACTTCGAGCCCGCGCGAACCGAAGCGGCGTTCGAAGCCGCCGGCCGGGTTGAATACGAGCACCGCGTCGGCGCCCGCGTCGCTCACGAAGGCTCTCCCGTCGGTGCCGACCTCGACGCCGAACGGGGCGATCAGCGTCGCGTCGCCCGCGTCCGGCCCGCCGAGCTGCGTCAGGCAGCGGCCCTCACGATCGAGCACGACGACGCGTGACGCATCGGCGTCAACCACCAGGAGCCGCCCGCGGCGATGATCCACGCACAGCTCCACCGGCCGGCGAAACTCGCCCGCTCCATCGCCATAGCCGCCGATGGTCCGCACGGGCCGCATGTCGGCGTCGAAGACAAAAATCGTGGCGTTGCGGGTGTCGAGCACGTAGTGCTCGCCCGCGTCGCCGCGCGCCAGCGCGCCCGGCTGGATCGGCCAGCCGGGCGCCGGGCGGCCGGCGGCGCGCCAGATTTCGTCGCAATCGAACGATCGCACCAGGCGGCTCATGAACGGCACGAAGCGCGGCTCGGCGGCGGCGTCGGGCTTCAGATAGAACATCTGAACCCGCCCATTCGCGCTGTCCACGACGTACACGTGCCGCGACGCCGCATCAACACACACGCCCGTGGGCACGTTGAATTCGCCGAACTTGGCACCAAAACGGCCGATCGTGTGGATCAGGATCGGCTCGCTGCCGCCGAGCTGGAAGATGTTGACGATGTGCGTCTCGGGCTCGGCGATCGCCATCAGATTGCCGTCGACGTCCAGACGCTCGCCGAAGTGCGAGGTGATCATGCGGCCGATCGGCGGGCGGACGTAGCTGGGCGTCTGGCCGGGGATGCGGCGGGCATAGAGCTGGCAGCGGTTCTCGAACGACTCGCCCACGACACCCAGCGACCCATCCGCGGAGATTGCCAGCCCGTCGACGTAGTGCACGCGCCCCTGTCCCTCGCGCGGCAGCAACGCGTGCGTGCCCCACTCGTGTTGCGGCGCGCCGGCGGCGTCGAAGCGCTGGATGCGGTGGTTGCGCGTGTCCGCGACGTAGAGCCCGTCGTCGCGGAAGCTGAGCGCACTGGGCGCTGAAAGCATGCCCGGAAACTCGCCCCATTCGCCCCAACGACGCACAAACCGTCCCGACGCGTCGAAAACCTGAATGCGGTTATTCTCCGCATCAGCGACGTAAACCGCGTCGCCCGGGCCGCCCACGACGGCGCACGGCCGACGGAATTCGCCGTCACCCGTTCCGCGACGGCCGAAGCTGGTTACGAACCCCCCGTCTGGCTCGAAAACCTGCACGCGGTCGTTGCCCGTGTCGGCGACAAACACCCGCCCGCTGAACAGGGCCATACCGCGCGGCGATTCGAACTCCGCGTTTCCGCGGCCGCGGCGGCCGATCGTGCGGATGTGTTCGCCGCGGCGCGAGAAAGACTGCACGCGATGATTGCCCGTGTCGCAGACCCACACGACGCCCGCGGCCGCGTCGATCGCCAGACCAGCCGGCGCGAGCAGCTCGCCCGCGCCGCTGCCGCGTCGGCCCAGCACGCGCCGTTCGACTCCGTCGATTCCGAACACGCGAACACGATGCCGGTAGCTCTCGCACACGAAAAGCTCGTCGGCCTCGAGCGCGACGGCGGTCGGGTTCTCCAGATCGCGGATTTCGCGCAAAAATTCGCCGAATTCAAACGGGCTGTCCGCCCGCGACGCGGCCGCCGCCGCGAGCGAGGGCGCGGCCTCGGCGCAGTCGGCCGAAGCAGCAGCGGCGCGAGCCGTCAGCAGTGTGAGAGCCGATGTTAGCACGACAAGGCGCGATGCGCGATGCACCACGCGCCGGCGGTGCGGATCGGTCGGCGCGCCGCGGCGAGTTTCGGAGCGGTTCATTCGATTCATGGTATCGCAGTCTGCCTCGCTCGAGCGGGCGCGCCATGCGCAGCACGGTTCTACTCCCGTCGTGCGTATCGCAGCGCCTGCCGCAGCCAGTCGAGCGCCTCGGGCGGGGACTCGTCCGCGCCGTCAAAATCAACGTACGACACGCCCGCATCGGCCAGGGCGCGGACGAATCGCACCAGGGCGGCGGCGTCGGCGAATCCCGGCCGCCAGAACGCGACGTTCAGTGCCGCGGGGAATCGCTCGAACGTTCCCCGATCGCCCGGCGTGTACTCGATCAGCGGCGCCCAGCCCGCCCGCGACGAACCCGTCGCCGAGCCGGCGGGTGCCGAGCCCGCCGGCAGCCGGCAGCGCCGCACGCGGGCGTCGTGTCGCGCCGCAACGCGTTCCAGCCAAGCGCGCTGCTGCGCGCCGCGAACGTCGCGATACGCGCGGATCATCGCGTCGTCGGCGACGCGGCGAGCGCCGGGCGACGACGCGTCCTTCAGCGCCGCCTCGAGACCAACGCGAACGGAGCGGGCCGCCGATTCGGCGTCGACGCCCGCCCCCAGCGCCGCCTGCCGGCAGCTCTCGCAAAAGCACACGTCAAGCAGCGAGTTGCAGAGCGGCAGCGGCGTGAGCGGCGGCGCGCCGCCGTCCAGCGCGCCGCACCAATCGTCGATTTCATAACCAGCCGGGTCGAACTGCTCCAGTTCGCCGAGTGTGTCGTCGAGCAGTTGCCGCAGATCGGCGTTCATCGGGCACGCGGCGCGGTCCGGCCGCTCCTGGCCCCAGGCGTTTTTGCGGCGAACGGCGGGCCAGTCCTGGGCACTGGCGCACGCGAGCAGATCGAAGCGCAGCGTCAGCCGGATACCGCGCTGCGCGGCGCGCTGTGCAGCGCTCTCCAGCGGGTGACGCCCGCCGAACCAGCGCGCCAGTCGCGGCTTCAGACGCGTGTTCGCGTAGCGCGACGCGTCCGCCGGGTAGTGCCAGCCGGCGTCGCTGACAAACGTCTCGGGCTGACCGCCCGAGAGTCGCAGCGAGCGCACGACCCCGCTCACGGCGGGCACGACGATGCGATCGAGGCCGCTCTCGCCCACGGCGGCTTCGAGCAGCCCGGATTGCTCGCTCAGCGCCCACGGCGGAATCACCATGCCCATGTCCGCGTTCATGGCGGCATTGTGTCCGCGGGACGCGGGGGTTGGCAATCTCCGGCGAGGGGCGGCATGGCGTCACGCGGGGGTGGCATGGTCACGGGCATAGTCACGCGGGGGTGGCACGGCGTCACGCGAAGCGGGTCGCCATGCATGCGCCTGGCCGCACGTGCTGGCTCCGGGAGAAGGCATGCTTACGCCGGGCGGCGAAACCATGCCACGCTGCTTGCATTCGGCGTACGCATCGGGATACGATTACTCATGAGCCGGGGGGCGGGTTTGCGCGCCCTGCCACTTCTCCGCGAGCCCCTCCCCCGCGAGGAGCCACTTGGCTCGAGCCGTCACACATTGTCGGAGGCTTTGCCATGTCCACCAGCGCGCCAAATCGAATTCCGCTCCTGAGTTGCGCGGCCGCGACAGCGTGCGTCGCCGCCATTGCTGCCGTTGCGGCACTGGCCGGCAACGGCCCGCCGCAGCTCGCCGGGCCAGCCAGGTCCATCCGGCCGATATCGGCGGCGCGGATCGCACCCGACGGACAGCTCACCTCTCCCTGGTACGAGCTGGGCGACGGCGGTGTAGCCCAGACCGTCTGTCAGACTCTGCTGTGCTTCGACGCGTTCGAGCCCGACGCCACCGGCGTTCCGAACGATTGCTACAGCCCGGACTGCGGGCGCGACGGCGCGCGCTGGTACTTCGGCACGGCGTACAACAACTCGTTCGCGGCCAATGACATGACCATGGGCTGCGACGATTGCGACGGCACGGTGTCGGAGCGCGTCGGATTCACCTGGTACTGGGGCCCGTGCGGCCACTTTGCCGATCCGTGCTACGTCGCCATCTTCACCGCCGAGAACTGGGCCGACTGCGCTTACCCGGCCTACAAGGGCAGCACCTACAGCGGCGTGATCTACAACTTCGGCGCAATTACCTGCAACACCGGTCCCTACTTCGCCGACGTTTCGGACCTGTGCGACTTCGGCCTGTTCCATCAGCTTCCGGCCGACGGCAGCGGGGCCTACCTCATTATTCTGAGCAACGGCACGAGCGGCGGACACATCGTGTTGTCGACTGGCGGCCAGCCGATGCTATGGGGCACGAAGTCGGTCGACTACCAGGGTCCCAAGCAGTACGACGACGACAACCCCAAGGACGGCGTGCACAATTACATTGAGGAAATCGTGGGCGGCGAGTGCTATGACTACACCTTTGGCGTCTGCCCCGATCCGCTGGGCGCGAGCATCGCCTTCTACGGCTCGGTCGGGCGCGCCCCGTGCACCGAGTTCTGCGTCGTCTGCTGTCCGTGCGACACCAACTGCGACGGATCGGTCAACGGCTTCGACGTCGAACCGCTGGTCGGCCTGCTCAGCGGCGGCGACGCCGGCTGCTCGCCGTGTGCCGGCGACGCCAACGGCGACGGTTCGGTGAACGGCTTTGACATCGACGTATTCGTTAGAATGCTGACGGGCGGTGCGGCCTGCGCCGGCTGCTGACGCCACTGTGTCTGGCAAGCTGTCCCACACAACGCGACGATGAAGGAGAGGGTACATGTCATATCTGCGCCTGACCATCACGGTCGTTCTGCTGGCAGCGAGTGTCAGGGCGATGGCCCAGGAGCGATCACTGCAACCCATCGGCGGGCGATTCGTGTCGCCGCGGGCGATGGCGCGGATTTCGCCGCGGGGCGAGCTCACGTCGCCGTGGCATGCGCTGGGCGAGGGCGGCATTTCGCGGAGCGTCTGCTCGACGCTGCTGTGTTTCGACAGCTTCGAGCCGGACGGAGGCGTGCCAGGCGAGCCGACCGAGTGTTACGCGTTCGGCGCGTGCGGCATGGGCAGCTCACGCTGGTTCTTCGGCACGTCGTGGCTGCCGGGCACGCTGACGGCCAATGACATGGAGTTTGGCTGCACCTCGTGCAACAACAGCGTTTCGGAGCGGATCGAGTTCGCGTGGTACTGGGGGCCGTGCCCCTCCAGCTCCGGCGTCAGCCCCTGCCTGGTGGCGGTCTTCACCACCGAGGACTGGGCCGATTGCACGACCGGGCCGGGCTCGTATGACGGAACGTACAGCGGCGTGGTGTACGACTTCGGGCCGCTCTCGTGCAACACGGGAGCCTATTTCTATAGCGACGTCGAGAACCTGTGCGACTTCGGGCTGTTTCATCAGCTTCCGCTCGACGGCCACGGCGGATACCTGATCGTGCTGGCGCAGGGCACCAGCGGCGGCAGTCTCGTGCTGGCCGAGGGTGGGCAGTGCATGCTGTGGGGCACGGTCTATGAATTCAATCCCGACTACCAGGGGATTTATCAGTACGACGACGACAACCCGCGCGACGGCGTGCACAACTTCGCACAATCGCCGGTCGGCGAGTGCTACGACTATGAGTTCGGTTCGTGCCCCGATCCGCTCTGTGCGATGGTCGCGTTCTACAACAACGTGGACGAGCAGACCGGCCACGCGCCGTGCTCGGCCGACTGCGTGCCGGTCGCGCCGCCGCCCTGCGTGCCGTGCGACGTGAATTGCGACGGAGCGGTGGACGGATTCGACATCGAGCCGCTGGTCGAGCTCTTGATCGGGATTGGAACTCCCTGCGCGCCGTGCGCCGGCGACATGGATGGCGACGGGCAGGTGAACGGCTTCGACGTCGATCCGTTCGTCAATTCGTTGACCTCGGCCGGCGCGATTGTCGCGACGCGCTTCACGCAGATCGACTTCAACCTGGACAGCGGCGCGACGCAGATCACCAACTCCGGCTGGGGGCGCTTCGAGCTGACGTTTGTCGGGGCGCTCGAGATGCTCTACCTCAACCTGAACGTGGACGGGCGCTGGGAGATTCAGAACATCCCGGTCGGCAGCATCGAGGGCGATTGCGGCGTGGTGCAGCAGATGACTTATGCCATCGGGCTGGGAGTCACAGCCGGCACGCAGGTGTCGAGCGTCCTGTACGGCGTGGCGCTGAGCGATAGCCCGCTGGGTGCGCCGCCCGCACTGCAGCAGGCGGCCAGCGTCGAGGAGGAGGACGTCGTGTTCGACAGCGGCGAGGGC
Organism: Phycisphaerae bacterium; assembly: GCA_022072445.1. GTDB lineage: Bacteria > Planctomycetota > Phycisphaerae > UBA1845 > Fen-1342 > JAJVHV01. Next base: position 8,659 of record JAJVHV010000047.1, read on the forward strand.
AGCGACGCGCCCACGTCGACCACAGCCGACGGGCCGACGGCGGCGCTATCAGGCGGCACGGTCGACAGCACGCTGAAGCACAACAACAGCGGATTCCCGAACCAGGAGTGCGGCAAGGGCAAGTGCGGGCCGGTCGCCGTGTCCAACAGCCTGAACTGGCTGATCGAGACGCACGACATTCCTTCGACGGAGATGGGCCCCGACGACGTGACGCCCGAAAAGATGGAGGATGCCGTCGGCTGGACGTCGGAGAACGGAGCGTCGTGGCGCAGCCCGTCGCACAACTGGGCCGAGACCAAGAGCGACTACATGACGACGCACGGCTTCCCGATCAAGACGTCGGTCGCGCTGCCGTCGAAGGTCGACAGCGTCGGCGACGCGCTCGACGCGGACAAGGACGTGGAGATCCACGTCGAGGGGCACGTGGCCGCCGTGGTGGGAATCGAGCAGACCGGCGAATTCACCTACACGATCGACGTGGCGCACGACACCAAGCAGGGCGAGGAGGGCGGCACGACCAAGGAGACCGTCACCTACGACACGCGCACCGGCAAGATCAGCGGCGGGACGTTCATGGATGGCAAGAAGGTAAAGGGCTTCGTGGTGGAGGAGTATGTAGATCCGGAGTAGCGGCGCCGGAGCTCGCAGCTCAGCGCCGCGGCTGGGCACAGCCGCGCCAACCGCGCCGCGCCTCACAGCGAAGACGCGCCCCCGCGGGTTGTCGCGAAGCAACACGCCTGGTTCCGCTCAGGGCTGTGCCGACACCGCTTGCGCTTCGGCCGCCCGCCAGTCGATGACTTTCAGCTCCACGCTGCGGTTGCCGTTCCACTCGTTGATGATCGGCTCAAACGCCACGCGGATCCGCCGCTGCTCGCACAGCTCCTCCATTCGCCCCGCGCCGTTGAACGCGATCGCCTTGCGCACGTGCGGACCCTGGCGGACGGAGAATTGCAGGTGGGCCGCGCTCTGGCCGACGGTGCGCGGCGGTCCGGCAAGATCGACCACGCCGGTGGCCAGGCGCGGCCGGTAATTGCCCTCGCCGAAGGGCGCCATCTGCTGGATGTGCTCGACGTCGCCGATCCGCAGCGCCGCCAGCTCCACCTCGTCGTCCAGCCGCAGCTTGGGGCGCAGGTCCACCGGCGTCAGGCGTTGCGTGGCCAGCGCGCCGAACGCTTCGGCGAACGGCTCGACGCATTCGGCCCGGATGCGCAGCCCCGCGGCCATCGCGTGCCCGCCGTGGCTGATCAGGTGCCGCTCACAGGCGGCCAGCGCCTCGTGCAGCGGGAAATGACGGATGCTGCGGCCCGAACCCTGGCCCATGCCGTTCTCCAGCGCGATGAGCACAGTCGGGCGGCAGAAGCGGTCCACGAGCCGCGCCGCGGCGATGCCGACCACGCCGACGTGCCACTCTTCGCCGGCCAGGACGATGGCGCGCGATCCGTCACGGTCGAGCCCGCGCTGCCGAACCAGTTCCTCGGCCTGCTGCGTGATACGCCGCTCGACGCTCTGCCGCTTGCGGTTGTGCCCGTCGAGCGTCTGGGCGATCTCGCGAGCCTGAGCCGGCTCGGCGCGGGTGAGCATCTCGACCGCCAGCCGCGCATGCCCCATCCGCCCGATCGCGTTCAGCCGCGGCGCCAGCATGAAGCCGACGTCGTAGTCGTCGATGCTCGATTTCTCGGCCAGTCCCGACACTTCGATCAGCGCCCGCACGCCGGGATTCGTCGAGTGCCGCAGACGCTTCAGGCCGAAGCTGGCTATCACCCGGTTTTCGCCGCGCAGCGGCACGACGTCGGCGATCAGGCCCAGTGCCGCCAGCGCCGTGCCGTCCAGCAGCAGCTCGCGGAATTCCGGTGCGACGCGCTGCCCGCCGCTGGCACGCCGCGCCAGCGCCCAGGCGATCTTCAGCGCTACCCCCGCGCCCGACAGGTGTGGATTCACCGAAACGCCGCGCGCCACCGGGTGCACGATCACCGCCGCGTCGGGCAGCTCGGCCCGCGGCTCGTGGTGGTCGCTGATCAGCAACGTGAGGTTCAGTTCGCGCGCCCGGCGCGCCTCGGCCACCGCCGTGATGCCGCAGTCCACGCTGATGACGCACTGCGCGCCGTCGCGCGCCAGGCGCTCCAGCGCTTCGGCGCTGAGGCCATAGCCCTCCTCGAAGCGGCTGGGCACGTAATACTCCGCCTGCCCGCCCGCCAGCCGAATCGCGTGCCACAGGATCGCGCTGGCCGTAATGCCGTCCACGTCGTAATCGCCGTACACCACGATCGGCACGCGCGCCGCGATCCGCTCGTAGAGCACGTCGGCGGCCTCCAACGCGCCCGGCAACTCAGCCGGATCGTGCAGCGCGCGGAAGTCGGGCGACAGAAACGGGCGAACCTCCGCCGCCTCCCCAATCCCCCGCGACAGCAGCAGCTGCGCCACCAGCGGCGATATCCCCGCCGCCGCGGCCAACTGCTCGCGCTGCGGATGCGGCGGAGCGATGATCCACTCTTTGTCGCCGCCGTTCGCCGTTGCCACCTCCACCTCCTTGTGAATCGGTGCGTCGAGGGCCGGCTCTGGCGGCCGGCTACGCGTGCAGGCAGCGATCCAGCAGCGGGCTGAGCCGCTCGACGGCGGCGCGGTTGATCGCGGCGCGGTCCGACCAGATCGCCAGGTCGAGGGCGCGCTGGCAGTCGCATTCGCCGGGCGGTGCCTCCGCCAGCCGCCCCAGAGCGGCCTTCAGCAGGGCGGCGGCGTTCGCGCTGGCCTGCTTCAGGTTGCCGATGATCTCCGCCATCAGAGCCTGACGCGAGATGCCGGGATCGTGCGGTTTCCAGCAGTCGTGATCCGTCGCCAGCGCCACCTGGGCATAGCACATCTCCGCCTCGCGCGCCAGCTTCGCCTCCGGCATCGTCGTCATGCCCACCACGTCGCCCCCCAATGTGCGGTGCGAGATCGATTCGGCCACCGTGCTGAAGGCCGGCCCCTCCATGCAAACGTACGTGCCGTTGGGGTGGACACGCGCATCCACCTCCGCCACCGCCGATTTCAGGACGTCGCGCAACTGCCGGCAATAGGGCTGCGCGAATTCCACGTGCACCGCCAGCTCGTCATAGAACGTCGGAACACGGCGGTACGTACGGTCGATCACCTGGTCGACGATCACGAGGTCGCGCGGGTGGATCTCCTCGCGCAGCGACCCGACCGCGCCGGTCGCCAGCACGTGCGTCACCCCCAGCTTCTTGAGCGCGAAAATGTTCGCCCGGTACGGCACCTGCGACGGGTTCAGGACGTGCCCCTCCCCGTGCCGCGCCAGAATCGCCAGCCGCAGCCCGCGCCATTGAACCAGCCGCACCGGGCCGCTCGGCCGGCCGAACGGCGTGTCAACCCAGCGCTCTTCGCCGCCAGCTTCGCCGAACAGAGCCTGCCCCAGCCCCGTCCCGCCGATCAATCCGATCATGCCGCTCTCCTGACGCGCTTGTCGGGCGACGGTTGTACCATCCGGGGCACAAAATGGAAACGGCGGGCGGTTCAGGGACGATGCAGCTCGGCGGGGTTCGACAGCGAGACCGCCTCGTCGGACGGTTCGCCCGGCAGGTCCGCGGCCTCCGCCGCCGGAGCGCCGGGAGCCGGCCGCGCCGAGGTGTGCCGTCGATCCACCCACAGGTAGCCGGCCAGGACGAGCACGCCGCACACGAGCAGCGAATCGGCGACGTTGAAGACCCAGGGCCAGACCTCGCCCCAGAGCGCCTTGGTGGGGATCTTGATGAAATCGCGGACGTAGCCGACGAGCCGCTTGTCGGCGAAGGCCTCGGGGCTGATCAGGATTTCGGCCCCGTTGCGCGTCGGGGGATACTCGCGCGCGTGAATGAACCCGTCGCGCTGTCCGGTGGGAATGACGTAGCGGTTGACGTAGCCGCCCCCCGCCGTCCGCACGGGATGCGGCACGAGCTGGACGAAAATGCGGTCGTACATGTTGCCGAGCGCCCCGGCCAGGATGGCGCCCAGCGCCAGGTGCAGCAGCCGGCGGCGGGGTGAGTTCTGCGCGAACATCCACATCACCAGGCCCAGCGCCAGGATCGACGCGATGATGAAGAAGGTGGTCTGGCCCCGTCCGATGCCGAAGAGCGCGCCGGGATTCAGCATCGTCTGGAATTCGAGCACGTTCTCGATCAGCACACGCCGCCCGCCCTGCCCCAGCACGTGAAACGCGCGGTCCTTGGACCACAGGTCGACCGCCAGCCCCAGCGCGGTCACCGTCCAGAGCCGCACGTGCGAGGAAACGTCAAGAATGGCGGAGCGCTGCTCGGCGGCGGGCGCCGCCGGTTCGAGGACGAGCTCGGCCGCGGCGGATTCGGTCTGGCTGGGCAGGCCGGTCGGCAAGGGGTCAGAACCTGCGCTGCATGCCGCGCTCCTGCTCGAGCGTGTACTCGTAGCAGAACTTGGCCCACGGATTCGCCTTCAACCGCGCCTTGCCGATCGGACGGCCGGTGGCCTGGCACAGCCCGTAGGTGCCGCGCTCGATCCGCTCCAGGGCGGCCTCGATTTCGCGCAGATTCTTGCGCTCCCCCTCGATCAGCCCGAGCGTGAATTCCTGCTCGTAGTTGTCGGTGCCGATGTCCGCCATGTGGATCGGCATGCTGGACAGGTCGCCCGAGGCGTCCTGCCGGTTGCTGCGGAGCGCTTCCTTGTGCAGCGTCGTCACGTCGCCGATCAGTTGCGAGCGCTTCAGCAGCAGGGCCTGTCGTAATTCGGCAATGTCCCGGGAGGTCAGGCCACTTTCGACGGCGGGTGGGGGCGGCGGAGGCGGGACGGCCGGCTTGCCGGCGGGCTTGCGCCCCGCTGCCGGGCCGCGGGACGCCAGCTTGGGAGCGGTTTTGGCCGCGGCCTTGTTGTTCGTCCTGGCCGGCGTCCGAGCCGCGGGTTTGCGGCTGCTGCGCTGGCTGACGGCCTTTTTGGTCACTTTGCGCGCCACGCTGCCACCTCTTCCGGAACGCCGCGCCCACGGCCAGCTCCCGCCGCGTCGCGCGATTCGGTTTCGAGCACCGTATGTTATCGACCACTTCCGGGGTAGTCAAATTAGTCTTCGCCGACACTGCCCCGGGTTGCCAAGCGCCCGTTCAGCGGCCATAATGCGGGATTCAGGGCTCCGCCGGCGCTCTTGGCCGGGCGGCAAAGCGGTCGCTCATTACCGGAAACGAGAACGATGAAGGCAGACATTCATCCCAAGTACGAGAAGACACTCGTCGCCTGCGCGTGCGGGAACAAATTCGAGACGCGCTCGACGGTCAAGAATGGCGAGCTGCACGTCGACATCTGCTCCGCCTGCCACCCCTTCTACACCGGCAAGCAGAAGTACGTCGACGCGGCCGGCCGCGTCGAGCGCTTTCAGAAAAAATTCGCCGGTGGGTATTTCAAGAAGGCCAAGGCCGAGAAGTAGCCCCCCAGCGTCGTCGACCCGCGGCACGGTCCGGCCGAACATCCGGACCGTGTCGCTCTTGTTCCATGCGGCGCAATCCATCCCATGGCGCGTGAAGCCGATCCAGCCTGGCTGCGAAAAGTCGAACAGCTCGCGCAGCGCGCCGACGAACTCGCCGCGCAGATGAACGAGCCCGGCGTCGCCTCCAACGGCGCGCTGTTCGCGCGGCTGGCACGCGAGCACGGCCAGCTCGAAAAAACCGCCCGGCCCTACCGCGACTACGTCGCCATCGGCCGGCAGCTCGACGAAGCCCACGCCATCCTCGACGACCCCGCCGACGACGCCGACCTCCGCACCATCGCCGAGCACGAGATCGACACGCTCGAAGCACGCCGCGCACAGCTCATCCGCACGCTGCAGGAAAAACTCGTCACCGGCGACGAGGCCGCCATCGGCTCGATCATCGTCGAGGTGCGGGCCGGAACCGGCGGCGACGAGGCCGCCCTGTTCGCCTCCGAACTGGTCAACATGTATACCGCCTTCGCGGCCCGTCACGGTTTCAAGACCGAGGTGCTCTCGCTGAGCCCCAGCGATCTGGGAGGCGTAAAAGAGGCCATCCTGAACGTCACCGGCGAGGGCGTCTATCTGCACTTTCGCTTCGAGGGCGGCGGGCACCGCGTGCAGCGCGTCCCCAAGACCGAAGCGCAGGGCCGCATCCACACCTCCGCCGCCACCGTCGCCGTCCTGCCCGAGCCGCAGGACGTGCAGGTGGACATCGACTGGGACAAGGACGTCATCGAGCACGTCAGCGCCGCCGGCGGGCCGGGCGGGCAGAACGTTAACAAGGTCGCCAGCGCCATCAAGCTCGAGCACCTCGCCACGGGCATCACCGTCTCCATGCGCGACGAGCGCAGCCAGCACAAAAATCGCGCCCGGGCGCGGCGCGTGCTCATGTCGCGCGTCTACGAGCATCTCGTCACCCAGCAGCAGTCCAGACTCGCCAGCGAGCGGAAGAGCATGGTGGGCACCGGCGACCGCAGCGACCGCATCCGCACGTACAACTATCCGCAAAACCGCGTCACCGACCACCGCATCAACAGGGACGTCTTCGATCTGCCGCGCGTCCTGGCCGGCGACCTCGACGAATTCCTTCAGGAGCTGAACGACCGCGAGCTGAAGATGCGGCTGGAGTCGCTCTGACCAACGCTCGCGCCACGCCTCAAAACCGTGGAGAACTCAAGGATGACCCGCACCCACTCCGACGCCCCGCCGCGCATCGCCCGCCACGCCGCCCGCGCCGCTCTGCTGCTGCTCGTCGCGCTGACCTGCGCCTGCCGCAGCACCTCGCGCCCGGCCAGCGACGCCCCCAGCGACGCCGCACCCGCCGCACGCGCACCCGCCGCCGGCACCACCGCCGTCGCACCGCCCCCCGCGGCCGGATCGGCGGCGTTCGTCCGCGCGAACTACACCAAGCGCGAGGTGCTCATTCCGATGCGTGACGGCGTGCGGCTCTTTACGTCCATCTACGAGCCCAAGGACGCGTCCCGCACCCACCCGTTCCTGATGCGCCGCACGCCCTACAGCGTCGGTCCATACGGCCCCGACGCCTTTCGCGACGTGCTCGGCACGTGGCCGGCTTACGATGAGGCCGGCTACATCTTTGTCTATCAGGACGTCCGCGGGCGACACATGTCCGAGGGCGAATTCGTCAACATGCGCCCCCATGACCCCGACAAGCGCGGCACCGCCGACATCGACGAAAGCACCGACACCCACGACACCATCGCCTGGCTGCTCGCCAACATCCCGAATCACAACAGCCGCGTCGGCCTGCTCGGAATCTCCTACCCAGGCTTCTACGCCTCCGCCGGCATGATCGACGCCCATCCCGCCCTGCGGGCCGTCTCGCCCCAGGCGCCCATCGCCGACTGGTTCTTCGACGACTTCCGCCACCACGGTGCCATTTTCCTCCCGCACGCCTTCAACTTTTTGAACGGCTTCGGCCGCCCACGCCCCGCGCCCACCGAGCACTACCGCGGCGGCATCGACCACGGCACGCCCGACGGCTACCAGTTCTTTCTCGACCTCGGCCCGCTCCAGAATGCCGACCGCATCTACTTCAAGGGCGACGTGCCCTATTGGAACGAATTGCTCGCCCACGCCAACTACGACAGCTACTGGCAGGCCCGCAACATCCTCCCGCACCTCAAGAACGTCGCCCCCGCCGTCCTGACCGTCGGCGGCTGGTTCGATGCCGAGGACCTCTACGGCGCCCTGAAAACCTATCGCGCCGTCGAAAACCAGAACGGCAGCGTCTTCAACGCCTTGATCATGGGCCCGTGGGATCACGGCGGCTGGGCCCACGGCGACGGCGACCACCTCGGCAACGCCTACTTCGGGTCGCCAACCTCGCCCGGCTACCGCGAGCTGGAACTCGCCTTCTTTCAGCATCATCTCAAGGACGCACCCGCCCCCGACCTCCCCGAAGCCTACGTCTTCGAAACCGGCACCAACCGCTGGCGGAAGTTCGACCACTGGCCGCCCGCCGACACACTGTTGTTCGACATCTACTTCGAGTCGGGCGGAGGGCTGAGCTTTAATCCGATCGAGTCGGCCGGTCCGACCGAGTACGACGCGTTCACCAGCGACCCGGCCCGCCCCGTCCCGTTCAGCGAGGAGATCGACATCGGCATGTCGCGGGCCTACATGACCGACGATCAGCGCTTCGCCGCCCGCCGGCCCGACGTGCTCGTCTATCAGACCCCCGCGCTGGACGAAGACCTGACGCTGGCCGGCCCGATGATCGCCGACCTGTGGGTCTCGACCTCCGGCACCGACTCCGACTGGATCGTCAAGCTCATCGACGTCTTCCCGCCCAACGCCCCCGACCATCCCTATCTGGCCCGCGGGCGGCGGATGGGCGGCTATCAGATGATGGTCCGCAGCGAGGTGATCCGCGGCCGCTTCCGCAACAGCTACGAAACGCCGCGGCCCTTTGTCCCCAACGAGCCGACCCGCGTCGCCTGGGAGTTGCAGGACGTGCTGCACACCTTCCAGAAGGGCCACCGCCTCATGGTCCAGGTGCAATGCTCCTGGTTCCCGCTGGTCGACCGCAACCCGCAGAAGTACGTCGAAAACGTCGCCGACGCCGAACCGTCCGACTTTCTGGTCGCCGAACAGCGCGTCTACCACGCGCCCGGCAGGGCCTCCAAGCTCCGCGTCGGCGCCCTGTCAACCCGCCCGTGACGTATGTGACCGGCCGTCGCCCGGGCCGCCACGATCATATTCCGTTCTCAACTTCGCGCCGCTGCGACTATGGCTGCACGCTCCGCTTCGAGCCAAGCGTAGTGACGTGCGAGCAGCCCCACGAAGTTGTCCTGTTGATAGTGGTCACGAGCGTCGATCGCATTTCCCCTGCGTTGGACCACGTGTGGGCTATCAGCGGGAAAGCCGAATCCTTGCCAGAATTCGGTCAGTTCAATCAGCCCATCAACCGGGTCCTGGGGCAGGCTTTCCAAAACCCCCTCGAGCAAGATTACGCGCCACTTCCGAAGTTCCGTGCCGGCGTCGCCTCCCTCCAGCGCCGCGAGCGCGCCCAGCATGTCCTTGACCGATTCGCGCGTTTCGTTTCGGAGATCAACGGTCAACAGTCGGAGAATCAACTGCTCTTCCTGCGGACCGGCTTCAGCCATCAGCCGTGTTTCCCAAAAAGTGACGATCTCCTCGGCAGTCAGCAGCGACGGGAACTCGGTCCAGCGGTCTGGCCAGCCAGAAAACCGTCCCAGGCCCTCCCAGCCGACGAACACCGTCATCCAATTGGCGACGAAAGCCTCGTTGATGCGCGCCAACATAGTCATGGAACGATCGGCAACCCGTTCATCGTGCCTCCTTTCACAAAAGTAGCCGTAGCGTGCATCCCTCGATGCACCACACGGCCGCCGACGTCCGGGAGTAGCTGTAGGGTGCATCCCTCGATGCACCGCACCGCCGCCGACGTCGGGTTGGCCGACTCGGGGAAGTTCTGCACGATCCGCTTGACCTGCCCGCCGCGGTTGTACGCGTACCAGCACTTCTCGATCAGCGTCGAAGCCGGCGGCTCGCCCTGCCGCAGCGACGTCGGCGCATGGTTCGCAATCGTCGCACCGTACCGGCATCACGCCTGTTTAGACCAACGCAGCAGGTACACGCCGAGTATTGCGCATATCATGCCAGTTACGAACGCGATGGCCATTGTCGCGCGCAGAAAGCGCAGTTGCTGAGTGCGCGGGGCATTTAGAACAGCCGACTCCCAGAAACTGAGCGGCGCAAGAAACAAGTAGCTCGCGCATGCTGCCGCGAAGAGAACGAGCGAGACTACCTTCTGGCCGAACGCATGGCTGACCCACCCACCAGCGAGCAGGCAGAGTGGAGCAGTCCAGTACAACAGGTTGCTCGCTCTCTCAGGTGCCGCGAGCCGCGAGCTCTCGATTTGTCCAGGTTGCATCTTGTCCTTGCATCCCATTATGGTCGCCCCGGCTTTGCAGGGACCTTGAAGATTGTGCCAGGGGTCTTTGTGGCTCCCTCCACGTCATGCTGCACCTGCTCCATCTGATCACACGACTTGCCACCCGCTTGCGTTTCGTCGGAAGTGACTGGGGTCCCGTCCTCACCGCCGTAGAGTTCGTCGTCACGCAAGTTGGGCATGGAGGCAAGGTCTTGAATGTGCTCGCAGGTTGTAATCAGCGCGCTCCCAACGACAACCACAAGGACAGTGTACTTTATTTGTGTCTTGTTGTACAAACCCAATCACGGTTCCGATGATTGCAGACTGGCCCGTCGCGTCGTTGGCGATCGTCGGTGCGCCGCGGCAGTATGCGTAGACGTTTACTCCGCCCCCAATCCCGATCGGATCGCGCATCACAAATCGCCCGATCGCCGGGTCGTAGTACCGCGCCCCGACGTGCAGCAGACCGATGTCCAGCGTCGCCCCCGACGGCGGATTGCCCGCCAGACCGTCGTTCTGATACCCCCACGAGCCCGCGTAGCCGTAGCGCGTCTCGGCCCCGCTCGGCTGCTCGTACCCGTACGGCGGCTCGCCGGTGACCAGCGGAAGGGGCTCGCCGAACGCCGTCCAGCGCAGCCGAGTCTGGATCGCCCCGCTGCTGTCGGTCATCATGCGAGTGGTGCCGACCAGATCGGCATGGAAAAAGCGCGTGTCGCCACCCGAGACGCCGTACTGCGCGACGAGACCGTAGCCCAGCGACGGGTTGGAAACCCGTCCCACCCCAATGCCGCCGTGCACGTAGCGCTTCATGGTGCTGACGCTGCCGTCGCCCTTGTCAACCTCAAGATCGCGATGCACCAGGTCGTTCACGTACTCGGTCCAATGATCGTACGAATCGTCTTCAAGGAGCGTCGCCAG
>JAJVHV010000050.1 GCA_022072445.1 Phycisphaerae bacterium
CCGCGTACTGATACCTTGGGAAGCCGGCGGGAGCCGCAGAGCCGATCGTCACGTTGCCGCTTCCGTCGCGCGTCACCAGCTCGCCAAAGGCGGTGTACGCCACGGTCACCGGCGGGCCAACGTAGACCTGGTTCGTTCCGTCCGCGTCGGTCGTCGCGACCGTGCTGCGGATCAAGTCGCCGTGCAGGTAATCAAGCTCGTCGCCCTGGCGTTCGACGACCGCCTGCTGCGCGAGTGTGCCGCCGCCGTTCAGGTAGCGCATCGACTCGTCGATCACCGCGGCGCCCTGCTGTCCGATGGTGACGGCGAAGTCGCCATAGGGTTCATCGCCGTCGTAGTCGCTCCAGCGTTGCGCGCCGTCCGGCTCGAACGTCTCAGGATCGACGTCGCGCGCCAGGTAGCGCGCCCGCCCGCTGTCATACATGAACTCGCGGGCCGCCGTCGCGGCGTAGTTCGTCACCTCTTGGTACTCGTCCAGCTCCCACTGTTCCCAGATCGCCAGCCACAGCCGCCCCGTCCGCGTATAGTACAACGCCAGCCCGCGGTAGACTTCGTCGCCCGCGTCCTTGATAGTGACGTTGCTGGCGTGGCCGGTCTTGTAGTACACGTAGCTCATTGTGCGCGTCAACTCCTCGTCGACGTACTCATTGTACTCCAGCAGGCGGTTGTTGTTCGTCTCGAACGCCTCGTTGCCGTCCACGTCGTAGCTGTACACCGTCTCGACGGTCAGCGGGTCGCCCTCGGTCGCGGTGGTCTGCGTCTTGGTCAAGCGGTTGCCCAGCCCGTCATACGTGTACGCGATCTGATACTCCGTCACGTCCGGATCGCCCTGCCGCACGCGCGTCTCGCGCGTCAGCCGGTCGCGGGCGTCATATTCAAATGATACCACCGTTTCGACCGTGCTGCCGGATGAATTGTCCGTTTCCGTGCGGCTGACAATGGTGTTGTTAGGGTTCCATTCGTAGTCGGTCATGTACAGCGTCGCCGGCCCCGGCCCGCTGTGCTCGATACTCAGCACGCGGTTGGCGTCGTCATACTCGTAATCGACTTGCGTCCCGTTGCCGCCGGCGCGCGAGTGGTCTTCGACCGTGACGACCGGCCGGCCGCCGGCCAAGGCGGCGGTGATCATGGCTTCGTCGAGCGGTTTGGCGAAGCGCGCGTTAGCCACACGCACGTAGATGTCCTCGTGTGCCAGCGTGCGTGCGGCCTCCAGCGCCTGTAGATCACGCAGCTCCAATGGCAGCAGCCCATTATCCCAGCTCGCCAATGTCGCGGTCTGGTTATCAGCAATCCGATACGCCTTGGCCTGCGCCCGCGTCAGCTCCAGCGCGACGTGCTCGGACGCCTCAGCCAGCCGCCGCCCGCAAACGGCGTGCCGCCGCCCGCAGGCGCGTACCGACACCCTGGCATATCCGCCTTGGCTACCGGACACCTTGAACGTGCGCATCGACGTGTTGGACCCCGCCAAAGAAAACGTGCAAGGTGAGGTGTCGCAGCGCCGTAACCCTTGTGGCTACGTCACTTAGAACCGCTAACAGAACCCACTACGCGAGTGGTGGGTTCAGCCGCCCCGCACTCGCGTGCGGGGATCTGATAGGCGCTCTCAGAAAAACCGCGGGCCGCACGTTGCCAACGTGAATGTCGTGGGTTCAAGTCCCATCACCCGCTTTCGTTGACCACCGTTGTCACGACTTGACACCGGCGGCTTTCTCTTGACGGGGGCGCGAGTTACCTCGCGTTCCGCTTCCTCCGCCTTCCACCTCCAAAGTCGTGCCGAGTTTCAACTTGCTCCGGCACGCAGATTGCCATCAGTTCCTATCGAAGCGACGCCGGAAGGTCGGATTGTGCGCCCACGCCGCCCCCAATCCGCCCGCGGCCGGCCTGCATCGGAGGCATATGCCATGCTGAATCGTACGCGACGTGAGTTTCTGGTGGAGTCGTCCGCGATCGGCTTCGCGACGCTGGCGGTGCCGTCATGGGCACGTGCCGGGCAGCAGGAGAAGCCGCAGCCGCCCGGCATGACGATCGGGCGCGGGCGCCCGTCTCCGGAGGCCGAACTCGATCTTCCGCGCCGCCTGACCGAGCGGGCGATCGAGGAGTTGGGCGGAATGGGGCGGTTCGTGCGGAAGGGCGACGTGGTGTGGGTGAAGCCGAATATCGGCTGGAATCGCAGCGCGGAGCTCGCCGCCAACACGCATCCGGACGTGGTGGCGGCGCTGGTGCGCCTCGCGCTGAGTGCCGGTGCGAAGACCGTGAAGGTCGGCGACTTCACCTGCAACGAGGCGCGGCTGAGCTACGAGAACAGCGGGATCGCGCCCGCCGCCAAGGCCGCCGGCGCGGAGATCGTCTATCTCGAACCGAGCCGCTTCAAGGACATGAAGATCGGCGGCAACCGACTGAAGGAGCACCCAGTCTACCCCGAGATCGTCGAGTGCGACCTGGTGATCAACGTGCCGGTCTGCAAGCACCACAGCCAGACGACCGTCACGCTGTGCATGAAGAACTACATGGGGGTGGTCGAGAAACGCCCTGTCTTCCACCAGGATCTGCCGACGACGATCGCCGACATCACGCAGTTCATGAAGCCGCGTTTGTGCGTGCTCGACGCGACGCGAATCCTGACCGCGCACGGCCCGACGGGCGGCGACCCGAAGGACGTCAAGACGCTCAACACCGTCGCCGCGGGTGTGGACATCGTGGCGCTCGACGCGTTTGGCTGCGAGCTGCTCGGACACAAGCCCGCCGACATCGCCACGGTGGCGATGGGCGAGAAGTACGGCCTGGGGACGATCGACTATCGCGCGCTCAAGCCGCGCGAGTTCGAGCTGTCGTGATCACGTGACCGCGCCGCCGCCGATGCCGGTCGCTCCGCAGCGAAGCCGTACGCCGCGCGCCGCGCGGGCCCGACTGCGCCCGGTCAACATCCGCCGCGGCGTTCAGCTTCTGGTTCTGACGGCGTTCGTCGCGTCCGTCGCGGTGGCGCGCGCGGTTGTCGGGGCCGCGCCATCGCCGCTGCTCGGGGTGTTCTTTGATCTCGACCCGCTCATCCTCGTGACGACGACGTTGGCCACGCGCGCGCTGGAGGCCGCGCTGTTGCTCGCCCTCGCGACTTTGCTGGTCACGGTGACCTTCGGTCGCGTGTTCTGCGGCTGGTTCTGTCCGCTCGGCACGCTGCACGCGATCGCGTCGCGCATCACGCGGCGCTTCCGCCGCCGGCAGACCGCGTGGCACTGGTCGCGCTGGCACCTCTCGAAGTATTGGCTGCTGGTCGCGCTGGCGGCGTTGGCCGCGTTCAGGGTTCAAGCGCTGACATTGCTCGACCCGTTCGTGATCCTCTACAGAACGACGGTAACCGCGCTGATTCCCGCGGCGCAATCCGCCGTCGAGGCCGGCGCTGACGGCGTGTACCAGGCCGACCCGCGCGTCGGCCGATGGCGGCTGACCACCGTCAGCGAGCCGCCGGCCCGCTGGCTGCGCGAGCACGTGTTTGTCCGGCCCGGACAGTCGTTCATCGGCGGCGGGGGCGTCTTCGCGTTTCTGGCTGTGATCCTCGGCCTGAACGTGCTGCGGCCGCGCTTCTGGTGCCGCTATGTCTGCCCGCTCGGAGCGCTGCTCGGCCTCGTCGCGCGCCGGCCGCTGCTCCGGAGGCGCGTCGCGGAGGGCAACTGCAACGATTGCGACTTGTGCGGGATGACCTGTCACAGCGGCGCCACCGCCGGGGCGCGCGGACCGTGGCTGCCGCAGGAGTGCTTCGGCTGCCTGAATTGCACGGACTCCTGTACGCGCGAAGGCGTGCGCTTCGAGTGGTCGGCGCCATGGCGTTCGAATCCGCAGGATGCGAAAGTCAATCTCTCGCGACGCGGCGTGCTCGTTGCACTGGCGGGCGGCGCGGCCGGCGCCTTGGCACTGCGCGCTTCGCCCCAGGCGCGCGGCCAGACGTTCGCGCCGGCGCTCATCCGCCCGCCCGGGGCGCGCGCCGAGCCGGACTTTCTCTCGCGCTGCGTCGCCTGCGGGCTGTGCATGAAAATCTGCCCGACCGGCGGCCTGCAACCCGCCTGGACCGAAGCGGGATTCGAGGGGCTTTGGACGCCGCGACTCGTCCCGCGCATCGGCGACTGCGACTACGAGTGCAAGCGCTGCGGCGACGTGTGCCCGACGGCCGCCATCCGCCGTTTGCCGCTCGACGAGAAGAAGCGTGTGCGGATCGGGCTGGCGATCATCGACACGACGCGCTGCATCCCCTACGCCTTCGGGCGCGAGTGCACGGTCTGCGAAGAGCACTGTCCGATCCCTGAAAAGGCGATCTACCTCGTGCCGGCGGCGGCGCCGCTGCGCGACATGGACCCCCCCTCAGCCGTTGACGCGGGGAACCGACCTCCGGCGCCGAGTGCGGCGGGCATCGCGCCCGGAGATCCGAGCACGTCTTCGTTCGGCCGTGGCGCTCCGCGCGAAGCGATCGTGCGTCAGCCGCGCGTCGACCCCGCACGCTGCATCGGCTGCGGCGCATGCGAACGTTCATGCCCCTTCGCCGACGAGGCGGCGATCCGCGTCGTCAGCGCGAACGAATCGCGGCACGAACAAAACCAGCCGTTCCTCGAGTAGTCGCCCGCCCTCATTCGGAGCTCCTCTTAGGAATCCGAGCGATACGGCGCGTACCGCAAGTGGTCTGACAGCGTCAGTTCCCGATTGGCTCCGTTCCACTCTGATGAACGATGTGCATCGTACCGCCGACAACAGGCGGCCCGGGCTTCGCGTCTTCGTGGCTACATGGCTACCTGGCTTCGTGGCATCATGGCTACCTGGCTTCGTGGCTTCATGGCTACCTGGCTTCGTGGCTTCGTGGCTACCTGGCTTCGTGGCTTCGTGGCTGCGTGGCTGCGTGTTTTCTTGGCGTTGTAAGTGGGTGAACCCCGCCGACTGGCCCTTGACGCGACGAGTGCCGCGACGCCGCGTTGATCGCTACGCGATCGCAGCGAAGCTGGCCGTCGTGTCAAGGACTGGCTGGCGGTGATGGTGAAGGCCGCCGACAGCAAGGCGTGGGTGTATAAGCGCGTCAACGACGGCATCCTGCAAAGCCCGCTCTCGTCCGGCTCGACCGTGTCGTTGACGAATGGGAATTGGTATACTGGCAAAGTGGTCGTCGGCGACGATCTCGGAAACTCCGCGTTGCAGCGGCTGGGGTGGCGTGGGCTTCCAGCCCGCGAGCAGGATCGACGCCGACGGCTGGCGGGCCGAGACGCCCGCCCCACCCACACCTGGAGCGACGAGACCGCCTTGCTCGACACGACCACGGTCGACGACGACTGGTCCGCCGGCTACACCGGCCTGTTCCACGGCCACATCGCCAGCACGGCGGCCCAGGACTTCGACGACGTCAAGATCGGGTACGACAACAACGCCGACTTGGACATCGACGACGCTGGCGACTCGATCGTGATCAACGACGACTTCGCCTCGAACTCGACGACCTTGTCCTACGACGACAACGGGAATCTCACCGACGACGGCCTGTTCAAGTTCGCCTACGACGCCTGGAACCGGCTCGTCGCGCTGAAGTCGCGCTACTCGTCGGGCACCACGCAGACCACGTTTGCCACCTACGCCTACGACGGGGCGAACCGCCGGACGAGCAAGGTCGTCACGAACAACGGCGTCGAGGTGTATCCGAACGACGGCGGGAATACGACGGTGCATTTCTACTACGGCGGCCTCGAGGAGGTGTGGGGGCTCGCTGAGTGGCCGATACGCTGGAACGTTTTCGAAACCCGCAACGGCTCCAACCAGACGACCTGGCAGTACTTCTGGGGCACGCAATACGTCGATGAGATTATCTTCACCGACAAGAACGGCGACCCAACAGTCGGCAACGACTGCGATCCGGACGGCTCCGCGGGCGAAGGCAGCGAATCCCCAGCCGATCATCGGTACTTATACCATCAGGACCGCAATTCGAACGTCGTGGCCCTGACCGACTACGGCACGGGTGTGCACGGTGCGATAGTAGAGCGGTACGCGCGACACGCGTCGTACGCGACGCTTACGCAGTCGCCGATTGGTGCGGTCTCCCAGTCGTCGAAGATCGGAACCGTATTTGGAATGGCCGGCGCGGTGGAGGATGCAGACCGCAAAGCCGGCCATATGCGCGAGCGCGTTCTTGCGTCCGGTGTTGACCGATTTCAACAGCGTGATCCTCTGGGATATTTCGACAGTGCCAACCTCTACACCTACGCCTCGCTCAATCCGTTGAGCTTTCGGGACAGCCTAGGGTTGCAGACGTCGCGCCCTGCGCCGACAGTTCCTCGTATTCAAATACGGCTTCACGATTTCGGGTTAAATGTGTACCACGTCGGTGTCGATATCGTCGATGGGGACCCGAAACATCCGAAGAAGACGGAGTACGACTACGGCCTGAGAAAGGAAGACGGCCAGAATTGTGTCGGACAACAAGGCGGAGGTGGGCGACCGATTGTCGCGCAGGCTCCAAACTTAACGATCTCGCTACCTGCCAATCAGTTCGAGATTCAGTGCATTCGTGATTTTGTAAAAGACAATCCATGCTTAGGCCCCTATAGGTATATCCCAACTGCCGGCGACGGTACCTCCAACTCGAACGGGGCGATTCGAGCAATGTTGGACTGCTGCTTCAAGAGAGGAAAGGAAGAGGTTGACAGGGTTGAGGGTACCAAACCAGGTTGGGACTTGCCGCCTCCGGCGAAGTGCCCGCCTGTTGGATGAGGCATCGGTACCGATACGTGAAGCACGAACCTGTGAGAGCGATCCATGAGATGCGAAGCGAGTTCCGTCTTTGTGTTGCTGGTAACGGTGGGCGGGTGTATGTCGGCCGGCCGAACGATTGAGGCGAATGAATTCATCGTTCGTGATCGTAACGGTAGAATGAGAGCGCGGCTCGGCCTCATGAACGACGTCCCAATACTGATGATGTACACCTCGGACTCTCGCGAGCGGCTCCGTGTATGCGTTACCGATACATCTGCCGGGCTGAGTATAATGTCGGCTGACGGATCGGCGCTCATCAAACTCGGCGGAAACGAGGAGGCGCAAAATCTAATACTCGCGGGGCCAGACGGTAAAGAGCGCGTGTTCCTATGCTCGCACGGCAGTTATACTGGGCTTGTTCTAACCGGGTGCGAAGGCAAGGCAGTGATTGTGATGAATGTGGATGCCAACGATGAGCGGGTGAGGATCTCCGACAGTCGATCAAAGACCAGCGTGTCGGTGTATTCGAGTGATCGGGGCGGCAAGATCATCGTTTGGGACTCTGAAGGACAGGCCGTGTGGGAGTCACCTTGAGTGCGTCATGGGGATCACCGTCAGCGGTTCGCCCGACGCGGGCACGGGCTCGATCCTGCTGATCGACGGGCCGCGCTACCAGCAGGTGCGCGTGCGGGCGACCGCGACGCTCAGCGCGGGAGCCGACAACTGCGGCGTGGTGTTCGGCTACGTGGACCGGCAGAACTTCTGGCTGCGGCTGTTCAGCAAGGCCCAGCAGAAGGTGTTCGTGTACCAGGTGTCCAGCGGGACCTGGACGCAGAAGAACAGCGCGAATTTTACGATCACCGCGGGTACGCCCTTCACCATCCAGGCGCAGGTGCGTTCCGGCCTGGCGCACAACTACGCCGGCGCGGTGCCGGCCGGTCAGGTCGGACTGTGGTGCAGCCACGGCAGCGCCAACAGCTTCGACGACTTCACCTTGCGCGACCTGGTCGGCCCGTATGAGGCCGACGGCAAGTGGTTTTCCGACAAGGCCGAGGTGCAGGTCGATCAGTCGGATAACAACCTGCTGAAGAGCAGCAGCGCCACGAGCAACGAGACCACCGACACCTGCATCGTGCGAAGGGGCTTCCGCGCGGGCAAATACGTGGCCACGTTCCGCTTCAAGTGGGCCCCCGGTCCGTCGCCGGGTTTTCTGGTCCGCTGGGTGAACCCGGGTGACTGGCTGGCGGTGATGGTGCGTGCCGCCGACGGGCGGGCCTGGGTGTACAAGCGGGTGAACGACGGCGTGCTGAACCCGGCGGTCATGTCGGGCACGGTGCTCTCGCTGAGCAGCGGGAACTGGTATACTGCCAAGGTACTGGTCGACGACGACACCGGGAATAGCGCGCTTCAGCGCTTACGCTTCTGGATCGACACGGACGGCGACGGGACCTGGTCCGACGAGACGACCTTAATCGACACCACGACCGTGGACGATGATTGGTCCGCCGGCTACGTGGGTCTGTTCCACGGCGAGGCGTCCAGCGCTGCGGCGCAGGAGTTCGACGACGTGAAGCTCGGACTCGACACCTCAAGCCCCAAGGACGGCGACTTCGACGACAGCGGCGACAGCGTCGTCATCAACGACGACTTCGCCTCGAACACGACCTCGCTGTCCTACGACGACAACGGCAATCTCACAGACGATGGGATTTTCAAGTTCACGTACGACGCCTGGAACCGGCTCGTCGCGGTGAAGTCGCGCTACTCGTCGGGCACCACGCAGACCACGTTTGCCACCTACGCCTACGACGGGGCGAACCGCCGGACGAAGAAGGTGGTGCAGAACAACGGCGTCGAGGTGTATCCGAACGACGGCGGGAATACGACGGTGCATTTCTACTACGGCGGCGTAGACCCGGAACCGACGCCCTTCGGCGGCCTCATGCCCAAGTGCTGGAACATCTTTGAAACTCGAAACGGCTCCAACCAGACGACCTGGCAGTACTTCTGGGGCACGCAATACGTCGACGAGATCATCCTCACCGACAAGAACGGCGACCCGACCGTCGTGAACGACTGCGACCCAGATGGCACGGCGGGCGAAAGCAGCGAATCGCCTGCAGATCACCGGTACTTCGCGCATCAGGATCGGGCTTGGAACGTCGGCGCGCTCACCGATTACGGGGCCGGCGTCAACGGCGACGTCGCAGAACGCGAGATTTCTGGTGCTTACGGGTATCTGGCGGGCGGTGACCTTTCGGCAACATCGGCCTCCTGTTCAACTATTGGAGTCCCCAGGGGACTTGAACTGTACTGCGGGCGAGCTCGAGAGAGCGCGAGTAACTGGCGGTCGATTGCGAGCAGACCGTCGCTTCCTCCCGGACAGGAACCGAGATCAGCGCCTGAGGAAACTGTCACAATATCGTGCATAGGCGCTTCTGGTAGTAGTCGGAATACCAATGGCAGTGGCTCGGTCGCCGCCCACTGCGACGTGATTTGCAAGGACGTACACGGTCAAGTGGCCGTCTCTGGGGGCTGTAGCGGACCCGATGGCGCTGGCGTGAATGACAATGGTAATCCAAGCTGGTATCGATACGACGTTGAGGCGCGAAACCGCGCCACAGAATCACACGGTGCTCCGTCGGGAACCTGTGAGTGTATTCGTCGGCACGGTGACGACATGAACGATGTGCCCCGTAAGTCGTACAACGCTCTGCTTAGCAACTCGAATTCGTGCTTATCACAGATTCTCACGTGTTGCGGCCTGGACCTCGACCCGCCACCAGGCATTAGTGCACCCGGGTGGGGACGTCCGGTTCGACATTGGAAGCAGATTTGGGGGCCGCTCTGGGGATGGATACCGGTCGAGCTCCCGAATTGTCTCCGTTAGGAGTCGAGGATGCATCCACTGTTCTTCTATGCAGTTCTATCGGCTGATCTGACTGTCGGTCCTTCGTTTTCAGAGCTAGTGGGGCATTCCGAACTTGTCACGTTCTTGGCACTTTCGGATGACGGACTCACTCTGGCTTCCGGCGGTGGCGAGATTATAGTCTGGAATGTCGAGCTTGCCGAGGAACGGCTCCGATTCCAGTCGAGGCCGATGCACGCAGTCGCCGGTCGAGTCGTTGACGGGGACCGACTGATGTGCGGCTTCGAGGATCGGAGCATTCGCGAGTTCGATTTACAAACAGGGAGGGAAGTCTCGCGAGTGTCATGTGGACCCGGATCGACCACTGGTATCTTCGCATTCTCATCGGACGGATTCTGGGCGCTGACTGAGCTCGGAGTGGACGGTGTATATCTGTGGGACCTATGCCGGCGGAGGGCCACGCGGTGTTTCGGGAAAGAGCAGCGGACGTGCTTTACGAGCGAGAGCCTCGCCATCACTCCGGACGGTCGAGCCGCGGTAAGTTCGGGGCTGAATGGCCATCTCTACACGTACGATTTGCTGCAAGGGCAATGCGCGGACTTGGCGTCAAATACGGAGTACAGTCTGGCCGCTGCGATCTCGGCCGACGGCCGGATCGCAGTCTTCGGACGACGCGACGGCGTTCTTGAGATCTGGGACTTGGCGGTGCATCGCTGTCGGCGCACGTACGCATTGACGCAGGGGCCTATCACTGCGCTAGCGATGACTCACTCCGGCGCGGTTTGTGCGGTGGGGTCGGCCGATGGAGGCGTCCGAATCGTTCGAACCAGCGATGGACATGTCGTTTGGTCGCAGCGAGCTCACAAACGGTGGGTTCACACGGTTGCCATCTCAGCGCATGGGACAACGATCGCTGCAAGTGGGGGGCCGCCTCGCGGAGAGAAGTATCCGATCAAGAGCGATCGCAACTTCTCGATTGCAGTCTGGCGCGGCATTGTGCGCTGATCCAGTACGACATGCGCATCATCCGTCGCGGTTTTCGCGGCGGCAAGTATATAATGGAGTATGATCATCCGGTCGTGTCTCTGAACAAGAACGGCGTCGTGCTGCACTGGCAGGACCCCGAGAACTTCATGGTCGTGCTGTTCGACAAGGGCGTCAGCAACGTCACGCCGCGGCTCGCCAAGCGCGAAGGCGGCGACTACACCGCCATCAGCAGCGGCTCGGCGTTCAGCATGAGCAATGGCGACCGTGTGAGAATTGTCATTCAGGACGACCCGGGTAACTCGGCTTTGCAGGAGCTGCAAGTTGACGTCAACGGCACCGTGCGGCTCACCAGCACCGCGATCGACGACGATTGGTCCGCCGGCTCGGTCGGCTTCTACGTCAAATCCGGCAGCGGCGGCACGCTCTCGTACGACAACTTCAAAGTCGGCTACGATAATAACGCGGACGACGACATCGACGACGCTGGCGACGACATCCAGATCGACGACGACTTCGCCAGCAGCGCGATGACGCTGACGTACGACGATAATGGCAATCTGACCGACGACGGCATCTTCAAGTTCGTCTACGACGCGTGGAACCGCCTGGTCAAAGTCCAGCGCCGCCCCGAGCCCACCGAAACCAAGAGCCTCGTCGCCACCTACGCCTACGACGGCACCAACCGCCGGACGAGCAAGGTCGTCACGAACAACGGCGTCGAGGTCTACCCGAACGACGGCGGGGAGACGACGGTCAGCTTCTACTATGGAGGTCCGCAGCCTCGCACTCCGAAAGCTAGCAATGGTCCGATTCCGCTCAACTGGAACATCTTCGAGACGCGCAATGCCTCAAACCAAACCACGTGGCAATACTTCTGGGGCACGCAATACGTCGACGAGATCATCTTCACCGACAAGAACGGCGACGCAACCATCGGAAACGACTGCGACCCGGACGGCACGTCCGGCGAAGGATCGGAATCTCCGACCGACCATCGGTATTTCTATCACCAGGACCGCAACTGGAATGTCGTCGCGCTGACGGACTATGGGTCGGGTGTGAATGGGAAGATCGTCGAGCGATACAGCTACACGGCATACGGTGAGTTCCGCGTACTTAAGGGAGAAGTCAGCGGCGTTGAGAGCTCGGCGATCGTCATGGGATCTTCTGTGGGGAACATCTTTGCGCATCAAGGTCTCGGATATGATCGTGACCAAAACAACCATCACAACCGCAATCGAACGTACGTGTACGGTATCGAGCGGCTATCGGCGCGCGATCCGCTGGAGAGAGAGGGCGTCCCCGATTCATATCTGTATCTCGCGAGTAATCCGACCACGCACATGGATCCTAGCGGTTTGCGCATCCTCGTGCCGGGGTCCTTGAGACAGGATTGTTTGGATGTGGCAGCCTCGTTCAATCGGACGATTGGTCCGCACAGTCAGGGCGACGTATTCACGTGCAACAATTTTCCCCCGTTCAGAGTCATCATAACACAGGTGTGTCCCACGCAAGGCGCGGACCGCTCTGTATGTCGGCTTCTGGATGATGCCACCTTCGACACGCGAGACATAACGATCATCCCGGTTAAGAGCACAAACGTTGTAACAGATGATTATCAGACCGATCAAGTTGACCTTGACGATATTGATGATTGGCCAATTCAACCGCCTTCCGGCGCCCCATCGCACAAGACTCACGGTGAGATCTGGGCACACGTAATCGCCGAACGCCTCTGCTTGGCCGATGGCTACTCCTTTGATTTCTGCCATAACGGGGACGCATTGGATGCACAAAACGCCCAGCGTAGCTCTCTGGGACAACCCGGACGAGCGGTATCGAGCGAATTTGGCGACTGTAATGGACAGTCATGTGGAATAACCCGGTACTCGAACCGCGCACGGAGCTGGTTCATCATTCCAAATGGACCCCCGGGCCATTACGAACCCCCGAACGCTGCGACACAGCCAACGTCCACCTCGCCGACTAGCGCGACAAGGATCGGTGCACCATGAGCCCGACGTTCTCGGTGTCCTTTGCATTGCTTTTGTGCTCACGGGTCATCTTTCATGACCAATCGGCGGAGCTTGAGCAGCTCGCGAGCCAGCGAGTTGAGTCGCTCTCCGTCGGCGCAGTCTACCTCGGCGGCTATTGGGTGAACGGTTGTTTCAGTAGCCGTAGCGTTCGGCATCCTCTCCTCACGACGCAAGATCCCGATTTCGTTAGGCGACTTGTCGCTAGAATTGAGCAGAATCAGTACCCATTCAGAGAATTACTCATCTACCACGGGCGGATTGGCCACATCACGCCTCTGGAGATTCGCGTGATGTTGCTTGAGGAGCCGACACACGTTGAAATTGAGCGCGCTAGAAGCGCTGCCCTTGGCAGCGCGCATACGTGTGCTGGTTATCAACCCCCGACAACGCAGGCCACCATTGCCGAGTCTGAATCTCAGGATATCATCGCGCTGATCGATGGGCTGTGGGAACTCGCGCCCCAGTGTCTTAACCACTACAACGTTTCGCTCGGACCGTACGATGTCATAGGCGTGAATTCGGTGCGGCCTCCACACCCGCTCCTTGGCTTTGGGGATAAGGCACTGCCTTACTTGGCAGCGGCAGTCGCCGACCAGGAATACCCAGTCCGCGAGCTGTTGCTGTACCATAGGATTGTCGGAACCGTCACACCGATTGAGACGGCGATCTCCGCCTTCCGACTTCCGTCGGTTCGAGATGTGTGGTACGCGCGCATGCAAGTCATCGCCACATGGCGAAACTCTCTAGGACTTCAGGAAGCGCGCGCCCAGATCCGGAAGTACGCTGCATGCAAGAGCCGTCCTACGCACGTCGGTGATGAGACGCAGATCCTTGCGGCCGTAAGACAGATCCCCACCGCAGACATCATAGCCGATCGTACGCTTGCGATAACGATCGCTGGATTTCATCTAGGCGGGCCACCGACTGGGCAGCCGAATCACCCAGTGCTGGCCTTTGGCGAGCGCGCGTTGCCATGCATATCTGACGAAATGAAGGGGGTGCGACCGGACTCGCTCCTACCATTTGTCCTAGCCGTGAACGCGATCAACCGGCGCGTAACGCGCATAGAAGCAGAGTTGTTTCTGGGAAACAGCCCGGACATGGATATAATTCTGCAACAGGCTAGTCGTATCATGTACGGCTTTCCCGACGTCCGTGATTGAGTTCGAGGACTGGGCTGAGCCGAGTGTGAAGCGCACCGAGTCGCGTGCAAGATGCAATAGGGCTTCGGCGGCCTGGCGCTGCTGGCGAAGCGCGAGAGCCGCAGCGATTCCGGCTGGCTGGGCAACGACCGCGCAGGTCCCGCGTGCGAGGGCGAACCGATCCTGATCGTATCTCACGCTAACGGGCAGTGCACCAGCGCGCGCAGGTCCACGGTGCGAGGGTCCAAAACGTCGGCGCCTCCCTGTTTCGTCCTCAATGTCGGTGTGTGGTAGGGATTCAGGCTTCTACGGAGCTTGGCGGCCGCCATCGTAGCTCAAACCAGGCCGGTGTGCGCCGATGCCAGCGCGCAGCGACATCATACTCGGCCGAATGAATGATGGCAGGATCGAGATTGAACAGCGAAGAATTCAGGCTACGGTGCGGTAGTAGTGCCGCAGAAGCCTACCAGCAGGCTCGCATTCTCGCCACCGCCACGCTGAACTCCGCCGCCGACAATTGCGGCGTCGTTTTCGGCTACGTGGACTATCAGAATTTCTGGGTCCGGCTCTACAGCAAGGCCCAGCAGAAGGTCTTCATCTACCAGGTGTCCAGCGGCACCTGGACGCAGAAGTCCAGCGGCAGCTTCAGCATCACCAACGGCGTCGCCTTCGGCATCGAGGCCGAGGCCCGCAGCGGCGCCGCGCATGGCTACGCCGCGACCGTGCCGGCTGGCCAGGTCGGCCTGTGGTGCAGCCACGCCAGCGCCAATTCGTTCGATAATTTCAAAGTGAGAGACCTGGTCGGTCCGTACGAAGCCGACGGCCGCTGGTTCAGCGACAAGGCCGAGGTCCAGATCGACGACTCCAACAACAACCTGCTCCGCAGCAGTTCGGCGACGAGCACGGAGTATTACGACACTTGCATCGTCCGCCGCGGCTTCCGCGCGGGCAAGTACGTGGCCACGTTCCGCTTCAAGTGGGCCCCCGGTCCGTCGCCCGGCTTCCTGGTGCGCTGGGTCAACCCCGGCGACTGGCTGGCGGTGATGGTGAAGGCCGCCGACAGCAAGGCCTGGCTCTACAAGCGCGTCAACGACGGCATCCTGCAAAGCCCGCTCTCGTCCGGCTCGACCGTGTCGTTGACGAATGGGAACTGGTATACTGGTAAGGTGGTCGTGGGTGACGATCTCGGAGACTCCGCGTTGCAGCGGCTGCGCTTCTGGATCGACACCGACGACGATGGCACCTGGAGCGACGAGACCGCCTTGCTCGACACGACCACGGTCGACGACGACTGGTCCGCGGGCCAGGCCGGCCTGTTCCACGGCCACATCGCCAGCACGGCGGCGCAGGACTTCGACGACGTGAAGATCGGCTACGATAACAACGCCGACTTGGACCTCGACGACGGCGGCGACTCGATCGTGATCAACGACGACTTTGCCTCGAACTCGACGACCTTGTCCTACGACGACAACGGTAACCTCACCGACGATGGCGTTTTCAAGTTCGTCTACGACCCCTGGAATCGCCTGGTCGCGGTCAAGAGCCGCTACACCGCCAGCACGACGCAGACGACGTTCGCGACGTATGCCTACGACGGCGCGAATCGGCGAAATAGCAAGGTCGTCGCGAACAGCGGCGTCGAGGTCTATCCCAACGACGGTGGCGAGACGACGGTCAACTTCTATTACGACGATCAATGGCGCATCGTCGAAACGCGCAACGGCTCCAATCAAGCGACCTGGCAGCATCTCTGGGGCACGCAGTACATCGACGAGCTGATCTGGCTGGAGCGCAACGGCGACCCGACCATCGGCAATGATACCGACCCAGACGGCACCGCTGGCGAGGGCGCCGAATCGCCCGCCGATCATCGCTACTTCGCGCATCAGGATCGGAATTGGAACGTCGTGGCGCTGACCGACTACGGCGTAGGTTCGTATGGGCAGATTGTCGAGCGAGTTGCCCAGTGCCCCTACTTTGCGCACGCGAATATTCTGCAGAGCGGTGTGCAAGCACCAAGCGTATGCTCCCATGTTGGGAGGATGCTGTCGTGGCAGGGCTGGCCCCACGACTACGAGAGTGCGCTGTTAGTGTCGCGCCATCGGTATTACAATCCGGCACTAACCCGCTTTCACACTCCGGACCCCTATCTGTCCTTGTTGAATGTGCCGGCAGCGACTCCGAGCCCGGATGGTCTAAACAGATTCGCGGCTATGCGCAGTAACCCCATGCTATGGAGCGATCCGCAAGGCCTAGGTTGCTGCCTGGCAACCTTCGGAATGTGTCCCTGCGGTGACTTGCCACACGAAGTCCTCGTTGCTTCAGCGGGCCCCGCCTGGTCGGCAATAAAGTCTTGGGCACCGTTTCCCGGCGTATGTCTGTGCGTGATCACTCCAATAATGTGGTGTGACTGGAATTGCTACTGCCCGCCGCCACCGAACACGTACTTGGGAATCTGCTATGAAGTTCAGCACGGCCCGGTGTTTGCGAGGTTTCGTCTCTTTACGTTTGTCCGCCCCTGTAACGCGGTGTGTTTAACCGCGTGGGGAGGCCCGCCGCCGCCGCCACCACCACCGCCAATGCACTGCCGCTGAATGGCGCCATGAACTCAACCTTGTCACTCTCACAGAGCGTCCTACTGCACGTGCCATGCAGATTCTGTGGGTATGATCTCTTCGGCGCCGAAAGATCTTGCCCTGAGTGTGGTGGTAATGCGTCTTGCTCTAGGGACCCAACCCGCCTGCTCTTCAGCCCGGCTCCGTTTCTTGTGGGTCTCCGCATTTCGGCAGTTCTGTGGGTTCTCGAGGTCGCTCTGATGGCTGGGTGGCTACTTCTTCAGCCTCAGAGTCCCACATACGCAGTGACGTTTCGATTTGTATCGCAAGTGCCCTACGCGTCCCTGGCCATAACATACATGCTCCACACACACCGCTCTGCCGCAGAGACCGGCTTTGTTGGAGGGCTTGTCTTGGCCATCTCGGCACGCATCGCGCTCATCACCACTCCTGAGGCAACAACCGTGGAGGCGATAGGCGATCTCGTTCTTCTAGTCTGCACCTATGGCTTATGGTGGTGCGCAATGCGCCGATCCGATTCACTCATGGGTGCGGGCATTGTGGGCCTTACTCTGATTGTGTGCCTCATTGGCCGACTGATCTCGGGCCCGCCGCTTGTCAGCGCACTTGTCCACGCTGCTCCACTCCTGAATATTGGGCTATCCGTGATCGAACTGATCAGCCTGGTAACTGTGCGTCCGTTCGTGTGGATAATTGTGAATCGGACCATAACAGCACAACGCTTCCTCTTCCGATGACCCCTGGCGACTGGCTGGCGGTGATGGTGAAGGCCGCCGACGACAAGGCCTGGGTCTACAAGCGCGTCAACGACGGCATCCTGCAGAGCCCGCTGTCGTCGGGCAGCACGGTGTCATTGACGAATGGGAATTGGTATACTGGCAAAGTGGTCGTGGGTGACGATCTCGGAAACTCCGCCTTGCAGCGGCTGCGGTTCTGGATCGACACCGACGACGATGGCACCTGGAGCGACGAGACCGCCTTGCTCGACACGACCACGGTCGACGACGACTGGTCCGCGGGCCAGGCCGGCCTGTTCCACGGCCACATCGCCAGCACGGCGGCGCAGGACTTCGACGACGTGAAGATCGGCTACGATAACAACGCCGACTTGGACCTCGACGACGGCGGCGACTCGATCGTGATCAACGACGACTTTGCCTCGAACTCGACGACCTTGTCCTACGACGACAACGGTAACCTCACCGACGATGGCGTTTTCAAGTTCGTCTACGACCCCTGGAATCGCCTGGTCGCGGTCAAGAGCCGCTACACCGCCAGCACGACGCAGACGACGTTCGCGACGTATGCCTACGACGGCGCGAATCGGCGAAATAGCAAGGTCGTCGCGAACAGCGGCGTCGAGGTCTATCCCAACGACGGTGGCGAGACGACGGTCAACTTCTATTACGACGATCAATGGCGCATCGTCGAAACGCGCAACGGCTCCAATCAAGCGACCTGGCAGCATCTCTGGGGCACGCAGTACATCGACGAGCTGATCTGGCTGGAGCGCAACGGCGACCCGACCATCGGCAATGATACCGACCCAGACGGCACCGCTGGCGAGGGCGCCGAGAGTCCCGTCGATCATCGTTACTTTGCGCATCAGGATCGGAATTGGAATGTCGTTGCGCTGACCGATCATGGCATCGATGTCGGCGGCACGCTGGTTGAGCGATACACTTATACGCCATACGGCGACACCCAAGCGTTGCAGGGCGGGGTGC
>JAJVHV010000027.1 GCA_022072445.1 Phycisphaerae bacterium
CGGTCGCGGCTCGGACAGGCGCGGGCGCGGCTCGGATCGCGCGGCGCGGCGCGGATCGCGCGGGGCTGGAACCGAGCCGCGCGCGTCAGCAAGCGGTTTCGTGGTCGAGCCGGAGTGCGAGCGGCGGTCGAAGGGTCCGCGCGCGGGGCTAAGAAACCGCTCCCTTACGGTCGCGGCTCGGACAGGCACGGGCGCAGCTCGGATCGCGCGGCGCGGCTCGGACAGGCACGTGCGCGGCGCAATCGCGCGGGCCGGATCGCGCGGCTCGGCGCGGCTCGCGCGGGGCGGCTCGGATCGAGTGACTACGTCTTGACGTTCGCCAGTCGCACGACCGCGAACGGCCCGAACGCGAGGATGGGCATCCAGGCGATCAGGGCCGCGTTGGATTCCTCAATCACGTTGTGTGCCACGAAGGCCAGCGTGAAAAACGCTCCGCCGGTCAGCAGCGAGCGCCCGCCGGCCGCCAGCACGCTGGTCGGCTCGCGCGTCAGAAAGAACGGGAAGACGAGCATGATCAGGATCAGTTGCAGCAGCGGCTGCGTCAGGCGGATGTGCCGGCTCATCACCACCGCGGCGCGGTTCGGCAGCTTGCGGCTCTGCACCAGCGCGTTCATCTGGGCCGTCGAAAGCAGGTCGGACCACTCCGTCGCCTGACGCAGGACCATGTCCTCGGGCGTGAGCGTCAGCGGAAACTCACGGACGATCTCATACTCCTGCCGCTGGCCCAGCCCCTCCTGCCCGATCGGATCGGGCAACGCCGACATGCGGCCGCGCTCCAGCACCCATACCTTGCGCTGCGCGTCATACGCCGCGCTGTCCGCTTCGATCAGCTGCGCTGGCCGCCCGGTCGCATCCGGCGCGATGATGAACAGCCGATACATCCGCCCCTCGCGCGGATAGAGCCGCAGCGCCGTGACGATCGCGTTGTTCTCATCGCGGACGCAGTAGACGCCGATCGTCTTCGTGCCGGCCACGTCGTCGCGCGAGCGCACGATTTTCGGCGCCACCTGCGGCAGCACCAGCTCGCGATTGGCGACCCAGACGGCGATCAGCCCCACCGAGCACAGCAGGATCGGCGCCGAGAGCCGCGAGAGCGGCATGCCGGTCGAGATCAGCGCCGTCAGCTCGTTGTTCCGCAGCATCATCGCCAGCGTGAATGACGCGGCGATCGCCATCATCGGCCCGGCGATCTGCGAGAAATAGAGCGGAATGTTGTACACGTAGTAGTCGAACACGGCCGACACGACCCGCGACAGCGACGTGAACTCCTTGGTGAACTCGTCGAGGTTCACCAGCAGATCCAGCAGCACGTACAGGCCCATCCCGACCAGCACGAGAATGAAATAACCCGTCAGGTAGTTCCGCGCCAGGTACCGATCGACGATGCTGAACACCACGCCGCTCCTATCGCCGCACACCCAGCCGCAGGATCGCCAGATCGGCCAGCAGGCACGCGCCCAGCGCGCTCCAGATGACCGTCACCCCCGCCATCTGCGTCAGATCGTTTTCCGCCAGTTGCCGCCCCATCAGCGTCACCACCGCGACCGTGAGAAAGGGCACGAAGGAAAGCGCGAACGCCGCCAGCATCCGCGCGCCGCGGAAAATCACCCCCAGCGCCGCGCCCATCGGGATCGTCAGCAGAAAACTGACGCTCATCCCCAGCCGCCAGTGGATCAGCGCCGAAACCTTGCGCCGCGTCATCTCCGACTTGGCCCGCAGGCCGGCGCGGCGGTCCTCCAGCGCCGGCCCGCCCGGCAGCGCCGCTCCCGCCGAAACCACGTCCTCCGGACGAATCTGCGCGGCACGTTGCGCGATCTCCGGCGGCAGCAGCGGTGCGTCCAGGCTGATCGTCGGCTTGCGCGACGGCGCGTCGGGCCGCGCGCTGCGCGGGTTGTACTCCAGCACCGGCCCGTCGGCCGAATCCACCAGCCGCAGCTCCAGGCTGATCATCCGCTCGGGTGCAAACGCGCCGCTCGCCGCGATCGGCGCCGGGCGGCTGATCAGCTCGGCCCGCGGCGTTTCATAGCGGATCGGGCCCGCGTCCGATTCCATCGGCCGCAGCACGCGGGCCCGCGACAGAATCGCCATCTCGCCTTTGGCGTCGAGCTGGGCGCGTTCCGCCGTCACCTCATACACGCGCTGGTGGGCGTCCAGCAGCCGCAGCGTCTCGCCGCGTCCGATCCGCGCCACGACGTCCTCCGCCAGCATCCGCCGCGCGATCAGCAGGCGGAAGTGATCGATCTCGCGGGCCACCTCGGGAAACCGCCACGGCTCGCGGCTCCATTCGAACAACCGCGTCAGGTCGGCGAACGAGGGCTTCGACGGCAGCGGAAAGCTCCACGGCATCGGGCCGATCGTCTGCCGCGTCAGCCGCACCGACCGGCTGCCCGGCACGAACTCGCGCGCGTCGTCAACCACGCCGGTGATCTTGATCTGCTCCGTGCTGCTGTCGAACTGGATCAGCCCCCAGCGGGCCGAGAGAAAGCGCATGACGCGCTCCTCCTCCAGCTCCAGCAGCGTCGGCGACCCGACCAGCAGGTATTGAAAATCGGCACCGGTCGGAAACCCGCGCCGCGCCATCTCGGCGTCGGAGACGTGCTCGACCGATTCGGCGGTCATGAACCAGGGCTGGCGACCCTCGTCGCGCCGCACGTAGCCCTTGCTCTTCAGCCGCGCCTCGACGATGTCCGACACGTTGCTGCGCGCGAAGTGCTCGAGCTGCTTGGTCAGCTCCGGAATGACGTAATTGGCGAAGAGCGTCGTGAAGATCGAGACGAAGACCGCCAGCACACACGCGGCCAGAAACATCCCATGGACGTGCACGCCGGCGCTGCGTATGGCGGTGAATTCGTTGTCCGCCGCCAGCCGCCCGTAGGTCTGCGCCGCGGCGAAGAGGGCCGCCAGCGGCATGGTGAGCGTGACCACCAGCGGCAGCGTGATGTGCAGCGTTCCGGCGATGTCGCTGCTGGTGACGCCCTCGTAGCGCATCACGTTGTAGAGCCCCCCGGCCATCGTGAACAGGCCGGTCAGTGCCAACTGCGCCAGCCCGAACGTCTTGAGCAGCTCACGCAGGATGTAGCCGTGCAGCGTCCTCATCCGCTGCGACCGCCCGTCGTCCTCGCCCGGAGGCCGCCACGCGCCGCGGCCGCCGCCCACAATCGAACCATGCCGCGAACTGTATGCCCCCCGCCGCCCGTGTCAAGAAAAGCCCCACCCTCAGCCCTCCAGCATCCGTTCCAACTCACCCCGATCCGCCGCACTGCCCGCCGGCACGTCGCGGACGATCCGAACCACATGCGGCCGAACCAGCGACAGACCCACGCGCCGCCGCGAGCGCACGACCTTTTCGAATGACACGTCGCACACGATCCGCGGCGGGACGACGGCGGCCGGACCGTGCCGCCGGCCGGACTCGCGCACGAAGTGGTCGACGATCTCCTGCTCCGCGCCCGGCAGCGCCGACCGGCACAGGCCGACTGGCGAGAGCTGCTGGTTGCACCACACGCCGACTTCCAGCCGCGAATACGAGCGCCGACGCCCGCGCCGCGCCGACATCAGCACCGCGCGGATGCATCGCGGCTGCGGGACGACGAGCCACTCGTGGCCCACGACGCGCACTCCTCGCGCCGAGTTCCGCACGGCCGGCGCGGCGAGATCGTTCAGCGCGGCGGATTGCGTGAGCACGACGTCGTCGGCAAGCTGAAGGCATCGCGGCGCGCCCGGCGCGGCAAGCAGCGCCACCAGCGCCCTCCGCCTCTCGCCCGGTTGATGTAGCACAGCCGCCCCCGGCTGTGTTCCCGCCGCCGGTGCTGTATGCGCAGAAGCCGCCCCCGGCTGCGCTCCCCCACCCACCGTAGCGTCGGCCCTCTGTGGCCACGCTTGGACCGTAGCGTCGGCCCTCTGTGGCCACGCTTGGACCGTAGAGTCGGCCCTCTGTGGCCACGCTTGGACCGTAGAGTCGGCCCTCTGTGGCCACGCTTGCACAGCCGCCGCACCCGGCTGCACGCCACCACCATCCCATCCCGCCAGAAGATCGACCACTACGAATCGAACCGGCTCCGGCGAAAACAGCCTCATCTGCCCGGCGGAGTGCTCCGGCCCGCCGTGCGCTCCGCCCGCTTGCCGCCGCGCTGCTCGCACGATCGCGCCTTCCAGAACGACGCCCTCCGGCAGCCACTCCGCCGCCGCCGCCAGTTCCGCAAAATCGCGCTGCACGAATCGCCCGGTCGCCGTCCACACCCACCCGACGCCCTGCTGCCTGCCCAGTTGCGTGCGGGTACCTTCCGGCTGCCACACGCCGCACAACACGTCACCCGTCGCGACGCGTGAGTCATCCGGCGTCACGGTTGTCAGGCGCGGGAAACGCGGCGGCGCGGGAATCTTCTCCGCCGGTACGCGGGGCGCGCACAAATCCTCAAATCGGCGTCGCTCTGGCGACCAGCCCGTGTCAAGCCGATAGGCCACGGTGGCCGGGTCCAGTCCGCCGGCACTCGCTTCGTACTCTGATGTAGCACAGCCGCCCTCGGCTGTGGATGTAGCACAGCGGCGCCCGGCTGTGATCGCCGACTCCGGAGCGCAGCGCCGTCCGCTGCTTTCAACGATCGCGCGCAACAGCATTGCCCGCGGCACGCGAAGGGGCGGTGTGCCCGTCAGCAGCGCCAGCGCGACATATGCCTGCGGCCCGCTGAGCTGATCGCGCACCCAGCGCATCGCCGCCACGCCGCTCGCGTCCCCGCGCACCGCCGGCGCGAGGTGCGCGCGCACCAGCTCGTCGAGGCTGACGTCCAGCGCGACGCCGCGCTGCCCGCACAGCAGCAGCGCCAGCGTTTCCAGCGGATCGCGCCGCGGCCGGCGACACTCCGCCACCAGCCAGCGCGGCAGCCCCAGCACCTGGCACACCCAACCGCGCGTTTGCAGCAGGGAAACGGGCGGCACGACGCCGCGCCGCGCCAGCACGTGCACCGCCCACGCCGCGTCGGCGGCTGGCGCCGCGCGGAAGTAGCGGCTCAGCGCATCCAGCCGCTCGCCCGGCCGCCGCGACCGGTCCGCCTGGGCACACAGTTCCACGAATCGCTGCATGGGCCGCCGTTAACGTTCGGATTATGTTTGGGTACATTCTACCCCGTCCCCCGCCGACGTCAATTCGCCCCGGCCGTCAATCTGACCGATATCGACACCAGACCCGTGTCAGAAAGGGGGCAGTCGGCATGAACATCGAGCCGTCCGTCACCGCCGCCGCGCAAGCCAATATCGGATCCGCCGTAGCCATCCGCGTCCAGAGAATCGCCATGGATCAGGCCGAGCAGGTCGCCACCCAGCTCATCGCGCAGCTTGGCGAAATCGCCGATCACGCCGAGCAGGCCGGCGATGGCAGAATCGATGCCTACGCGTGAATCACTCGGCGGAGGTGGGTTGCGTCGCGGCCGGCGCCGCCGCCAGCCGCCGCAGTCGCGCCAGCAGCCTTGCTTCCAATAATCCGTCGCGCCCCAGCTCGACCCAGTGCTCCCCGCGGGTCGCGCTTTTTTTCAGCCCCTCGGTCGTCGGGATCCGGTCGCTGTAAATCGCCAGCGCGCCCGACGGCGTCGTCACCTGCCGATCGGGCGCCGAATAGCGGAACTTCTCCACCGTGATCGCGACCCGATAATCGTCGGCGTCGCCCTCGTCGTCGTGCCGCGCGCTGATGACGACCTTGCGGCGGATGGTGTGCAGGCTGGCTTCGAGGGACTGATAGCCTCCGACGACGTCGCCGCGCCAGAATTCGAACCATTGCGCACTGGTGGCGGGCAGCGTTGTAATTTCGCCGGCGGCGCGGTCGACGTGCAGCGGGACGAAGTCGAATTCGCGCAGCAGCGTGAGCGAATTATCGATGAAGGCGTCGTAGTCCGATAGGTGCATGGACATGGCGGTGGGAGCGTCAGGCGCGACGGGCGCGGCGCAGCCTGGCAGGAATGGGAGCGCGAGCGTCGCGATAGCAGCCGCACGGGCCAGGAGCATGGTCCGCATATTAGATGCCGGCGGGCGGGATGCAAGCGCGGAATTGAGTCGCAGATCGGCGATTTGGCGGACGAGCTTGAAAAACAATTGCACAATTCAAGAGAAGCTGTCGTGTCCCCCTTTCAGCGTCCCGCGCCGGCTGATCACCCGGCGCGGGATGGTTTTTTCCGGTCCTTGGCCCAGGGCCGCCGGCGTGGCTATACTCAAAGATAGTTCCGCGTCGCGCCGGCGACGGTTTTAGCCGCGCGGGCCGGATGGCCGCCACGTGCGGGTGTGAACCGTGATATTCGGCGCAGCAATACGTCTGGTGCTGATCGCGGCGCTGCTGGCTCCGGCCCGCAGCGCTCCGTGCTGCCGCGCGACGAGCGAATCAACGTCACCCGCCAGCGCCAGCGTGGCTTCG
This sequence comes from Phycisphaerae bacterium, assembly GCA_022072445.1. Classification (GTDB taxonomy): domain Bacteria; phylum Planctomycetota; class Phycisphaerae; order UBA1845; family Fen-1342; genus JAJVHV01. The sequence goes on from JAJVHV010000027.1 coordinate 6,398, forward strand.
AGCTGTTGCCAGTCAAAGGCGACAACGCCGGAGAACGCGCCGAAGTCGTCATCGCCTTCGTCGAAACACGCCTGCAAGCGGACGTGTTGCGCCTGCTGCGTGACGAACCCGGCGACTTCCAGCAGCGGTTCAACGCTGCCGCCCGGCTCGACGGTGTCGGCGCGCCTGTTGCCGGCATGCGAAGATATTCCCGCCTCTCGTGCCCCGCGTGGGATTTTCCGCCCCCCGCGAATTTTCCGCTGATCCAGTCTTTCGTGACGTGACGCCGCGCGGTGTGCGACGTCGGTGATGGCGCGCCACGCGCGCGCCGCATGAATCAGCAGGAGCACTCAGAATGAACGCCTCAGCGGACCTCGCGGTCCTGGGGGGCAAAGCGATGCCCCCGGCAGCGACGGTGGCGCTCGCGCCGCCGCGCCGCCAGTGGAAAACACGAATACTGCTGCCGGGAACACTTCTGACGGCGGCGGCTGGCATGCTCGCGATGAGCGCACGCGACGCACTGGTGCCGGCGCGGGCGGTCACGGTCGTGCCCGTGGTGGCCAAGGCCGGCGGCGCGGCTGGCCGGACCATCAGCGTGCAGGCGCCAGGCTGGGTCGAAGCCGACCCGTTCTACACGGCGGTTCCGGCGTTGGCCGACGGCGTGGTGAAGGAAGTGCTGGTGCTGGAAGGCGAGCGGGTCGAAGCCGGTCAGGTGGTCGCGCGGCTCGTGGATGACGACGCACGCCTGGCGCTCTCGCGGGCGGAAGCCGAAGCTCAGTCGCGCGAAGGCATGCTGGCCAGCGCCGAGGCGGCCCTGCAAGCCGCGCAGACCAACTGGGACCATCCCGTCGAGCTGAGGCGAAAGCTGGCCGCGGCCGAAGCCATGCTGGCGGAGCGGCGTGCGGCGCTGCAGCGTTGGCCGTCCGAACTGGCGAAGGAGCAGGCGTACGCCCTGGAGCTGAAGGCGGATTTCGAGCTGACCGAACGGCTCTTCAGGCAGAACGAGGCCAGCGAGATCGAGTTCGTCCGCGCCAAGCAGAAGTATGAAGCCCAGGCGGCCCAGGCCGCCGCGACCGCCGCGCTCAAGCCGGTGCTCGAAGCGCAACTCGCCTCGGCCGAGGCGGACGTCACGGCGGCGACGGAAGCGCTGCAACTGCGCGTGGAAGAGCGGCGGATGCTGGACGCATCGCAGGCTGAGGTGCGCACGGCGAAGGCAGCCCTGGACAACGCGCGGGCGGCGCTGGGCGAAGCGCGGCTGCGGCTGGAGCGCATGGAGGTGCGGGCGCCATCGGCGGGGATCGTCATGGCGCGGCTGGTCGAGCCGGGATCGAAGGTGATGCTGCTGATGGACGCGATGCGCTCATCGCAGATCGTGCGGCTCTACGATCCGCAGAAGCTGCAAGTGCGCGTCGACGTCCCGCTGGCCGAGGCGGCGCACGTCGGGGTCGGGCAGGATGCCGAAGTCGTCGTCCTGGTGCTGCCCGACCGCACGTTCAAGGGGCACGTCACGCGGCTGGTGCACGAGGCCGACATCCAGAAGAACACCCTCCAGGTCAAGGTCGCGATCGTCGCGCCCGCCGCGGAGATCAAGCCCGAAATGCTGGCGCGCGTCCGCTTCATGGCGGCCGCGCCGACCTCGGGCGCCGCCTCGCGCGAAGCACTCTTCATTCCGGCGGGACTGCTGCGCGAACGTAACGGCGACCAGGCACAGGTCTGGCTGGCGGACCAGGCACGCAACGTCGCCGAGTATCGCCGCGTGCAGGTTGGCGCGGCCAAGGTCGGCGACTGGCTGGAAATCGCCGACGGGCTGCGGAGCGGCGACCGGCTGATCGCGGACGACACAAGCGGTCTGCGGCCGGGCGAGCGCGTGCGGATCACGGGCGAGTCGCGCGCCTTCGCGTCGTCCGAGATCGGAGGCGGCGATGGCGCTGATTGAATGCCGCGGTCTGACGCGCGTCTATCGCAAGGGCGAGATCGAGATTACGCCGCTGGCGAATCTGGACCTCGACGTTGACGAAGGCGACTTTCTGGCGCTGATGGGTCCGTCGGGCAGCGGAAAGACCACGCTGCTGAACCTGATCGCCGGCATCGACCGGCCGTCGGCCGGCAGCCTGCGGATCGACGGCGTCGAGGTCAGCGCGCTGTCGCGCTCGCGGCTGGCCGGGTGGCGCTCGAACAACGTGGGCTACATCTTCCAGCTTTATAACCTCGTCCCGACGCTGACGGCCTATGAAAACGTCGATCTGCCGCTGCTGCTGCACCGGTTTTCCCGGCGGCAACGGCACGAAAAGGTCGCGGTGGCGCTGGAGCTGGTCGGCCTGACCGATCGTGCCGACCACTTTCCGCGACAGCTCTCCGGCGGTCAGGAGCAGCGCGTCGCGATCGCCCGGGCGATCGTCGCCAATCCGCGCATCCTCGTCGCCGATGAGCCGACCGGCGACCTGGACGCAGCGGCGGCCGGGGCGATCATGGCGCTCCTGGCGCGCCTTAACGGCGAGCTCGGCAAGACGCTCATCATGGTGACGCACGATCCCAAGACCGCGCAGCACGCGCGGCGGACGCTGCATCTGGAGAAGGGCCGGTTGGTGGAGGCGAATGGAGGCGCGGGGACTAAGGGACACAGGGACTGAGGGACTAAGGGATGCTACGGAAAAGGTATCTACCGCTCGTGGCCAAGCAGGTTCTTCGCAATCCGACGCGCAGCGTGCTGACGATGTGCGGCGTGGCGGTGGCGATGTTTCTCTATACGACCGTGCAGGCCATGCAGGCGGGCGTCGAGGCCGCCACGCGCGCCACCGCCGCCGACAACACGCTGATCGTGTACCGCAAGGACCGCTTCTGCCCGTTCACCAGCCGCATGCCACAGAGTTACGAACAGCGGATCGCCAAGATCCCGGGGGTCGCCAGCGTGATGCCGATGAAGATCACGGTGAGCAATTGCCGCACCAGCCTGGACGTGGTGACGTTTCGCGGCGTGGAAGACGAGGCCTTTCAACGCGAATACACATCCGCATTCACCGTCGTGGCCGGATCGCTCGCGGAGTGGCTGAAACGCAGCGACGGCGTGCTGCTCGGTGAAACGCTGGCCAGCCGCCGCGGGCTGAAGGTCGGCGACCGATTCGACGCCGTGGGCATCACGGCGTATGTGGCGGGCGTGATCCGTTCGGCCGAGCCGCAGCACCAGAACGTGGCCTACGCGCATCTGTCGTTTCTGCAATTTGCCAGCGGCAGCAGGCAGGGCGGCATCGTGACGCAGTTCAACGTGCGGGTGACCGATCCGGCCCTGCTCGACTCGGTGGCGGCGGCCATCGACGCCGAGTTCGCCAGCGATCAGGAACCGACCACGACGCGCTCTGAGAAGGCGTTCGTGGCGCACGCCGCGTCCGACATTCTGGAGATCGTGCGTTTCGCCGGCTGGATGGGCTGGGGGTGCCTGGCGGCGGTGCTGGCGCTGGTGGGCAACTCGATCGTGCTGGCGGTTCAGGATCGCATTCGCGAACACGCGGTGCTTCAGACGCTGGGTTTCCGCGGCGGGTTGATCGCACGGCTGATCATGACCGAGGGGGCGCTGATGAGTCTGGTCGGCGGGCTGGGTGGGTGCGGCGCTGCGCTGGCCGTTCTGCATTGGAGGCAGCTTGCCATCTCAATGGAGGGGCTGAGCATTCCGATTAGCGCTTCAGCCGGGGTGCTCGGGACCGGGTTGCTCGTCGCGCTGCTTCTGGGTGTGGCGGCCGGGCTGGTGCCGGCGTGGCAAGCCTCGCGGCGCGAAATCGTCGCGTGCTTCCGGGCGGTGTGACATGAAAACGCTGCCCTTTGAATATGCCGCCCGCAACCTGCTGCGCTCGCCGACGCGGCTGGCGGCCGCGCTCCTGGGCAGCGCGCTGGTCGCCGGACTCGTGCTGGCCTCGGCGGCGTTCGTCTCCGGCATGAACCGCAGCCTGCGTGAGAGCGGCCGGCGCGACAACGTCGTCATTCTCGGAGCCGGCAGCGAAGAGAGCGTCGAGCGCAGCGAGATCACCGCCGCCGCCGGCGACCTCGTCGCGGCCGGCGTACCCGGGCTGCGCCAGCGGCTGGGCGTCGTGTACGTTTCGCCGGAAGTGCACGTGGCGATCAACGTGCGGGTCGATCCGGCGGCGCGGCACACGGTTCAGGCGATGATCCGCGGCGTCAAGCCGGAGGCGTTTCTGGTCTATCCGCAGGTGCGAATGCTCGAGGGCCGCGCGCCGGTGCCGGGCGCGGACGAGATCATCGTCGGGGCACTGGCGGCGGCGCGGCTGGGTGTGGCGGAGGAGGAGCTGGGGATCGGCCGCAAGATCTGGTTCGACGAGCGAGCCTGGACGGTGTGCGGGCGGTTCAGCGCCCCGGGCACGGTGATGGACGCCGAGATCTGGCTGCCGCTGAGCGACATCATGATCGCCAACAAGCGGACGACGATCTCGTGCGTGGTGGCGACGCTGGATGCGGCCGAGTTCGCCGACGTCGACGCGTTCTGCAAATCGCGGCTCGATCTCGAACTGGTCGCGATGCGCGAGTCGCAGTATTACGCCCGGCTGATGAGCTTTTACGGCCCGATCCGCATGATGGTCTGGGTCACGGCCGTGCTGGTGGCGGCGGGCGGCTTCTTCGGCGGGCTGAACACCAGCTACGCGGCGTTTGCGTCGCGCATTCGCGAGCTGGCGGCGCTTCAGACGCTCGGGTTTTCGCGCGCCGCGATCGTGTGGAGCATGGTGCAGGAGTCGCTGCTGTGCGGCGCGGCCGGCGCGCTGCTGGCCACGCTGCTGGGCATGACGCTGCTGGATGGGCTGGCGGTGCGCTTCTCGCTGGGTGCGTTCGGGCTGAACGTCGATTCCGGTTCACTGGCGCTGGCGCTGGCGACGGGTCTGGGAATGGCGGCGATCGGCGCGCTGCCGCCGGCCTGGCGCTGCCTGTCTCCGCCCATCACGGCGGCGCTGCGTGCGGGGTAGGGTGCGGGTTGCCGCCGACGCGCGGCGTCACCAGCGGATGGCCGCAATCCGCTCGGCCGCCGTCCGGATGCGGTCGAGATCGACAGTCAGCGCGAAGCGGACGTAGCCTTCGCCCGCAGCGCCGAAGCCGTTTCCCGGGACGCAGACGACGCCGGCCTCATCGAGGATGCGCGCGCAGACGTTCATCGAAGCGCTGCCCTGCGACGCGGAATCCGATGTCGCGCGGGCGCGAGCGGGTATGCCGGCCCAGACGTAAAACGTCGCCGGCGGGGGCTCGACGTGAAACCCCGCGGCGCGCAGCCCCGCGCACATCGCGTCACGCCGCGCGCGGTACATCGCGACCGTCGCGCCGATCTCAGGACGCTCGATCCCATCGAGCGCCGCGGCACCGGCCTCCTGGATCGGCGCAAACTGACTGCTGTCCATGTTTGACTTGATCCGCGCCAGTGCGGCGATGACGTCGGCGCGGCCGGCCGCAAAGCCGATCCGCCAGCCCGTCATGTTGAACGTCTTGGAGAGCGAATGCAGCTCGATCGCCACCTCGCGCCCGCCGGGGATTTCCAGAATGCTCAGCGGCGGCGTGTCGAAGTACACTTCGTTGTAGGCCGCGTCGTAGGCGATGACGAGGTCGTATTGGCGGGCGAACCGCACCGCGGCTTCCAGAAAGCCGCGCGGCGCCACCGCGCCAATAGGGTTGTTGGGATAGTTCAGGAACATGAGCCGCGCGCGGCGGGCCACGTCGCTGGGGATGGCCGCAAGATCAGGCAACCAGCACTGCTCGCGCGTCAGGCGCAGGAAGTGCGGCCGGCCGCCGGCAAAAAGTGTCGCCGCCTGGTAGACGGGGTAGCCCGGGTCCGGCACGAGCGCCACGTCGCCGGGGTTGAGCACCGCCAGCGGCAGATGGCCCAGGCCCTCCTTCGAGCCGATCAGCGTCAGAATCTCGCTGACCGGATCGAGCCGCTGCCCATAGCGCCGCTGCATGAAGCGCGCCGCCGCCTCGCGAAACGCGGCGACGCCGATCTGCTGCGGATAGCGGTGATGGGCGCTGACGGGCAGCGTCTCGCGCAGGCGATCGAGGACGAAGCCGGGCGTCGGCTGGTCGGGATCGCCGATGCCCAGGTTGATCACGTCCTTTCCGGCTTCGACGGCGGCGCGGCGGCGGCGGTCCATCTCGACAAAAAGGTACGGCGGCAGAGCCTTCAGGCGATCCGGAATTTCAAAGGGCATGGCGCGTTCTCACGTGGCGGTGCGCGGGTCACGGCGCGTCACGGCCCGCCGCGCAGGCGGGCCAGCTCGCGCTGGAAGTTCTCATTGGCCGGTTCAAGCTCGACGGCCGTTTCATACGCGGCGATCGCATTCTGCCGCTGACCGGTGCGGGCGAAAACCATGCCGAGCGTGGCGTGCGCCGCGGCGTGCCGCGGGTCGCGCTGCAGAGCGCGCTGGAGCTGCGCCACGGCGGCCTCGACGTCGCCGCTGCCCGCCAGCAGGAGCCGCGCGTACTGCACGTGCGTCTTGGCCAGGCAGATCGGCGACGCGACGGCCGCGGCAAACGCGGTGCGGGCTTCGTCGGTTCGGCCCAGCTTCAGCAGCGATTCGCCCAGGTCGCCCAGCAGCCGTCCGTCGTCGGGCCGAAGCGCTTGCGCCTGCCGAAAGCTGGCGATCGCCTCTTCGTGGCGATTCTGAATCGCCAGCATCCGCCCCAGGCTGGAGTGCACCAGGTAAAACGCCGCACCCTGCTCGGGAAACTGGTCGAGCACGGCGCGAAGGGCCTTTTCCGCCGGGATGACTTGGGCGGTCTGAGCGAGCGAAACGGCGTTGGTGATGGCGACGATCTCGCGGGCGTGGTCGCGCGGGTGCAGACCCGCCGGCTCGAACAGCTCCAGCTCGCTCCCGGTCCGCAGCAGCGCCGTGGGTGCGTCGCCGCCGGCATAGCCCAGCGAGACGAGCTTGGCCAGCGCGTCGGACGACATCACGGTGTGAGCCTCGCTCATGCGGGCCGCGGGCGGCGGCGAACGGGCAATCAGCTCGCGCAGCTCGTCGCGCAGCTCGGCGACGCGCCCCGGCTCGCGCGCCGCCAAGTCGTTCTCCTCCTGCGGATCGACGGCCACGTGATACAGCTCCGGCCGCGGTCCGTGGACATACTTCCAGCCGTCGCGGCGAAGCATGCGCAGATGCGAGTAGCCGAAGTTCAGCCGGGCGAAGAATGTCTCGCCGTACGCCGCCACGTCCCACGATGCGCCGCCGCCGGTCATGAGCGGCTTGAGCGAATGGCCCTGGGCAGCGGCCAGCGGCGGCTGGCCCAGAATGTCGAGCATGGTCGGCGCGACGTCGATGATGCGCACCTGCCGCGCGACGACGCGTCCGGCCGGCAACCCCGCGCCGTGAAAGATGAGCGGAATGGCCATTGTCGTGTCGTAGAGGAACGGGCCGTGCGTGTCTTCGTCGTGCTGGCCGCGCGCCTCGCCATGATCGGACGTCACGACCACCAGCGTGCGGCGATCAAGACGGAGCGTGCGTAATTCGGCAAGCAAACGCCCGATCTGCTCGTCCACGTACGCCAGCTCCGCCAGATAGGGGTCGGTGATCTGCGTGGCGAAGCGCTCCGGTGCCAGATCGGGCTGGTGCGGGTCGAAGAAGTGCACGAAAAGAAAGAACGGGCCGCCGGCCGAGCGCCGCAGCAGGCCGAGGGCCGCGTCGCAGACTTCCTCCGCCGACCGCTCGGTCGGCGCGCGGCGCGAGCGCGGACCGGCCAGTTTGCGCTCGATCTGCACGTCGTCATACGTGGCGAAGCCTTGGTTGAGGCCGAAAACGTGGTCGAGCACGTACGCCCCGACCGCCGCGCACGTCACGTACCCGCTGTTGGCCAGCGCCTCGGCCAGCGTCTGGTTGGCCGCGTGGAGCTGGAACTGCCCGTTGTCGCGCACGCCGTGCACGAACGGATACGTCGCCGTCATCAGCGACGAATGCGACGGCATCGTCAGCGGCGTCACGGTCGCACACTGCGCGAAACGCACGCCGCCCGCCGCCAGGGCGTCGATGTTCGGCGTGCGGGCGTCGGCGCGGCCATAGCAGCCGAGGTGGTCGGCGCGCGTCGTGTCGATCGAAATCAGCAGCACATTGAGCGGACCGTCCGCCGGCGCGGCGTCGTCGCGGCAACCGGGCACGCCCGTCAGGCACACGAACAGTCCGGCGGCCGGCAGCGCCCGAACCATGGAGTTACGGAGTGTCGTCACAGCGGGATTCTAGGTCGCTGGGTCGCGCTCGTCGAACGAATGGACCGGGCGGCCCCGTGGTAATACAATGTAATATTATCCGAGGAGCCGCCATGGCCAAACCACGGCCCGCACGGGCCAAACACGACATCGTCACCTTCAAGGCCGACCGCTCGCTGCTCGAGGCACTGCGCGGCATCGAGAACCGCAGCGAGTTCATCCGGGCGGCGGTCATGGCCGCTCTCGAGCACGTCTGCCCGCTCTGCAAGGGCAGCGGAATCCTCACGCCCAATCAGAAAACGCATTGGACCGCCTTCGCCGCCCATCACTCGATCCGCGAGTGCGGCGGCTGCCACGAGCTCTACCTGCACTGCGCCGAGCGGCGTACGGTCAGCGTGCACGGAGACGCATCATGACGGGCGCCGCGCGCTGGGCGGCAGCGCTGGCACTGACGCTGGCCGGGGCAGGAAAGCAGGACGTCGCCCCCGCCGCGCAGACCGCGGGCGACGCCGCGCGTCCGCTGCGCGTCGTATGCACAATTACGCCGCTCTACGTCTTCGCGCAGAACATCGTCGGCGACGCGCCGCAGATCCGGATCGACCTGCTCCGCGACCAGCCCGCCGGCTGTCCGCACGATTACGCGATGTCGATTGGCGATCGCAAACGCCTGGCGGAGGCCGACGTCGTCCTGGCCATCGGCTGCGGCCTCGAACCCTTTCTCGACAAACTGCGTAGCGCGGCGGGCGTGCGTATCATCGAGCTTGGACCGGCCTGCGAGCGCATCTGCACGGCGCATCAGCACTCGGCCGAAGCCGCGCACGACCATGACCACGCCCAGCACGCCGACGATCCGCACGTCTGGCTCTCCCCCGCGCAGGCCGAACGCATGGTGCGCGCCATGACCGACGAGCTCGCCCGGCTGCGCCCGGCCCAGGCCGCCGCAATCAGGTCGCGCGGCGGCGCCTACGCCGATCGCCTGGCGGCTTTGTCGCGCGAGATGAAAGCCGCGGCGGAGGAATTCAACCGCCGCACCATCGTCACCCATCACGACATGTGGGCCTATCTGGCGCGCGATCTGAACCTCGAGATCGTGGCGGTCATGCAGACGCACGAAGGCGGCGACCTTTCGCCGCGCGAACTGTCGGAGCTGATGGCGCGCGTGCGGGCCGCGAGACCCGCGCTGGTCGTGGCCGAAGCCGGGCAGGACAGCGCGCTGGTGCGTGCCGTGTCGCGCGAGACGGGCGTGCCGGTGCGCGCGCTCGATCCGCTGACCGGGCTGGCGAACGGGTTGCCGCCGCGCGACGCGTATGAAACCGGGATGCGGGCGAATCTGCGTGTGCTGTGCGAGGCGCTGGGCCCGTAGGCAGCCGCGCGAACCGAGCCGCGCGATCCGAGCCGCGACCGCAATCCGAACCGCGCGATCCGAGCCGCGCGATCCGAGCCGCGCGATCCGAGCCGCGACCGTCAGGGAGCGGTTTCTTAGCCCCGCGCGAGAATCCCTCGACCACCGTTCGCACTCCCGCTTGGCCAGGAAACCGCTTGCTGACGCGCGCGGCTCGGTTCCAGCGCGCGCGGCTCGGTTTCGGCGCGCGGCTCGGTTCCAACGCGCGCGGCTCGCGTCCAGCGCCGGCGCCGGCCAGCACCGCGCCCGCAATCCGAACCGCGCGATCCGAGCCGCGCGATCCGAGCCGCGACCGTCAGGGAGCGGCTTCTTAGCCCCGCGCGAGAATCCCTCGACCGCTGTTCGCACTCCCGCTTGGCCAGGAAACCGCTTGCTGACGCGCGCGGCTCGGTTCCAGCGCGCGCGGCTCGGTTTCGGCGCGCGGCTCGGTTCCAGCGCGCGGCTCGGTTCCAGCGCGCGCGGCTCGGTTCCAGCGCGCGGCTCGGTTCCAACGCGCGCGGCTCGCGTCCAGCGCCGGCGCCGGCCAGCACCGCGGCCGCGATCCGAGCCGCGCGATCCGAGCCGCGCGATCCGAGCCGCGACCGTCAGGGAGCGGTTTCTTAGCCCCGCGCGAGAATCCCTCGACCACCGTTCGCACTCCCGCTTGGCCAGGAAACCGCTTGCTGACGCGCGCGGCTCGGTTCCAGCGCGCGCGGCTCGGTTCCAGCGCGCGCGGCTCGGTTCCAGCGCGCGGCTCGGTTCCAGCGTCTACGCCGGCCAGCACCGCGCCCGCGCCTGCCGCCGCGGCGCGGCCGCTTTCGTTAATGTCCTGTGAAAACGACCGAAAACAATTGCCGTGCGCGGGTTTCCGGTGTAGACTTCATCATAATCGCTCCGACACCCCCGCCGCGATGATCGCCTATTGGGCGCGACGCGGCGGTCGGTTCTGGAGTGTGCTGCTGCGGCGCGCAGAGATTTGGCGACGCTGGCGCGAGCGCCGATGTGCGCACAGACGGCCCATCCGAGCCGCAAGTGCCACCGCGCGGGCATTGCTCGATACACGCGCTGCGGTTGTCGGCGTCTCTGGATGCGCCGATCTTCTCTGGATGCGCCGATCTTCTCTGGGGAGTACAGGGGTACACGGGCTGTGGTGTTTGAACCGCGCGCGTCTGGGGCACCTGCCCGCGGACGCCGGCCCGGTGTGGTGTTGCTTCGTGCGGCGCTGGCGCGGCCGCGCGAGACTTGCGCGTGCGAGCCCCGCGGCATCGCCCTCCGCCGTACTCTACCCACGGAGGAATCCCAATGAAACACAGACAGAAGTTGGGGATCATGCTGCTGGCGCTGGCGCTGGTGCCCGGAGCGGCGCTGGCGGCGACGTATTCGTGGATCGGGCAGGGGGCGGACGACGACTGGGACACGTGTCCGCGGAACTGGGTGGTGCTGGGTCTGGGTGGCTGTTATCCCAACGACTCTGCCGACGACGCGTCGATTCCGTACAACGCCAGCGGCTGGGCGATCACGCTGATCCACCTGGATCAGATCGACCACCTGACGATCGATTCGGACGTAGCGTTCGACTACGACTATGACGGCACTCACCTCATCGGGACGCTGGAGACGAACACGGTGGTCATCGCGGCGACGAATGGCGAGTCGGTGGTCACCATGGCCGCTGACGCCGGCACCACGGCGGTGGATTGAATGAACGTTCTGGATCGACAGTATGGATTGCGCGCGCCGGTAGCGGCGCAGGCCAGACGCCGTGCGACAACGAGTGTCGCGCGGCGTGACTCCTCGCTGTCGGGCGCGCTGCTCGTCGTGACAGCCGTCGTGATCGTCATGGCGCTCGCGGCCACTGCGGCGGCGCAGATACCGCCAGGGTACAAGGTCGTGGTGGTGACCGCGTCGCCGGAGTACGACAGCAGACCACGGATCAACAACCGCGGGCAGATCGTGTTCCTGCGGCGGTATGACATCAACGATCGCTACACGCAGGAGATCATGCTGTATGACGACGGGCAACTCATACGG
>JAJVHV010000021.1 GCA_022072445.1 Phycisphaerae bacterium
GAATCGGGGAAGATGTTCAAGCTACGGGCCGGGTGTGGGCGGGCGACCGCCGCGACGGCGTCCGCGGCGACCACGGCCGCGCCGGCCGCGGCGACCGTGCGGGCGGGCTGCGCCCCGGGTGCTGCCGGCGGCGCTGGTCGGAGCGTTTGATCCGTCGTTGCCCACGTCTGCCGCTCCGTCTGTAGCGTCGTCTGACGCGTCGTTTGCCGCGCCGTCGCTGACGTCGCTGGTCACGTCGCTCGCAGCCACGTCCTCCGCCTCAGATAGCAGGTCGCTACCGGCTTCGCGATCCGCAACGCCCGCAGCATTGTCGCCGACGTCGTCGGCCGGGGTATCGCGGTCGAAGGCGGCCTGATCGTCGACGTCGTGAGGACCCGCGGCAGCGTCGCCCGGCGCGCCGGTTGGGCGCGGGCCCACTTCGCGCGGCGCGGATTCGCGGTCGCCGGTGGGGGATGACCCGCGCGACGTCTCTCCCGAGGGAGTCTCGCGCGAATCGCGCTGCGGCTGCGCGGGCCGGCCGCCGCGCGGCGGGCGTTCGCGCCGCGCGTCGCGGGGGCGCTCGCCCGGTCGCTGGCTGGAGCGCTGCGCGGAACGGCCGCCGCTGCGGTCGCGCGGCTCGGCGTTGGCGTCGCGCTCGGTGTCGCTGGGTGGCGGCTGGATCGGCAGAGGCGGCAGGTCGCGCTCGGTGATCTCTTCGACCGGGACGGTGACGACGCGGCCTTCGTCCGAGCGGAACATGACGAGCTGGGTCAGAATCTGGCGGTCGATGACGACACCGGTGCCGTGCTCGCTGCGGATGCGTGACCCGCGGCGGGGGAGTTTTTTCTCGAGCGATTCGTAGCCTTCGTGCTCGTAGCGCAGGCAGCAGCGCAGCCGGCCGCAGCGGCCGGAAACCTTGGAGAGGTCGAGCGTGGCCTTCTGGACCTTGGCCATTTTCATGGTGACCGGCCGGAGCGTCTTGAGAAAGTTCTTGCAGCAGCACTCACGGCCGCAGATCTCGTAGTCAGCGACGAGGCGGGCCTCGTCACGGGCGCCAACCTGCTTCATCTCGATGCGGGTCTGGTGGCGGCCGGCGAGCTCCTTGACGAGGCTGCGGAAATCGACGCGGCCGTCCGCCATGAAGTAGTAAATGACGCGCTCGCCGCCGAGCAGGTGCTCGACGGTGACGATTTTCATTTCGAGGCCGAGTTGGGCTGCCATGAGCGAGCAATCGTCGGCCTCGCTACGCGTGCCGGAGTTGAGATGGGCGTGTTCGGCGACGTCCTGAGGCGTGGCTTCGCGCAGGATGCGACCGGAGCCGAGGCGGTAGAACTCGGGGCCGGAGTTCTGAATGTAGCGGGAAATCTGATCGCGCGAGACCGACTTGTCGCAGCCGTGGCAGGTGAGGCTGACCTGCTCGCCCAGCTCGATGCCGCGGTCAGTCTGAACGACGACCTTGGCACCGCACTTGAAGACCGTGTTGGGCCGGTAGGTGAACTCGCCGATCATGCGCATCGCGCCGTAGCGGACGGCGGTGCTCGGGTAGACTTTCTCAAGGCCGGCGCCGCAGGAGGTGCCGCAGGTGTCGCCGCAGCCGGGCTTGTTGGCGTCGTGATTTTCGGCTTGGGGTAGAGAGACCATTGGGTACGGTTCGCTTTCGTGTTGCAGTGATCATAGCTGCCGCTGGCGAGTCTGGCGACGGCGCCTGGGCGGGCGGACTTTCGGCCTGGTCGGCGCGAGGTGGCGTGTCGTCGGCCCACGCTCCCTGACGGACGCGGCTCGGACAGGCGGGGTCGCGGCTCGGACAGGCGGGGTCGCGGCTCGGATCGCGCGGCGCGGCTCGGATTGTGCGGTCGCGGCTCGGATCGCGCGGGCGCTGGAACCGAGCCGCGCGCGTCAGCAAGCGGTTTCCTGGCCGAGCGGGAGTGCGAGCTGCGGTCGAGGGATTCTCGCGCGGGGCTAAGAAACCGCTCCCTGACGGTCGCGGCTCGGATCGAGGGAACCGAGCCGCGCGCGTTAGCAAGCGGTTTCCTGGCCGAGCGGGAGTGAGCTGGCTCGGATTGTGCGGGTGCGGCGCGGATCGTGCGGGGACAAAACCGAGCCGCGCGCGTCAGCAAGCGGTTTTCTGGCCGAGCGGGAGTGCGAGCTGCGGTCGAGGGATTCTCGCGCGGGGCTAAGAAACCGCTTCCTTACGGTCGCGGCTCGGACAGGCGGGGTCGCGGCTCGGACAGGCGGGGACGCGGCTCGGATCGCGCGGGGCTGGAACTGAGCCGCGCGCGTCAGCAAGCGGTTTCCTGGCGAAGCGGGAGTGCGAGCTGCGGTCGAGGGGTTCTCGCGCGGGGCTAAGAAACCGCTCCCTTACGGTCGCGCTCGGACAGGCGGGGTCGCGGCTCGGACAGGCGGGGTCGCGGCTCGGACATGTGCGGTCGCGGCTCGGCTCGCGCGGGTGCTGGAACCGAGCCGCGCGCGTCAGCAAGCGGTTTCCTGGCCGAGCGGGAGTGCGAGCTGCGGTCGAGATCGTCCGAACGTCCGAACGTCCGGGCAGCACTGGCGTGCCGCGCGGCACGGGCCTAAGATACGGGGCTGCCTTCGGCTCGCCGACGCACTGGCGGGTCGCGGCGGGCGCCGGACAGTTCCGGCGCGGACAGCACGTGCGACTTTGAGGTTGGATATGCTGATTCTGGCTGCCTGGTACCACGTCATCCTGGCGACGATTTTCGCCACCATCTCCGTCCTGCTGATGCTCGTCATCCTGCTGCAACGCGGCCGCGGCGTGGGGCTGAGCGGAGCGTTCGGGGCGGCAGGCGGACATTCCGCGCTCGGCTCGAAGACCGGCGACATCCTGACGTGGATCACCATGGTCGGGGCGGGCATCTTCCTTCTGCTGGCGATCGGGCTGAACTGCGTCTTCCGGCCGAGCGTGACCATCGCGCCGCCCCCGCCCGAAGTCGACCGCTCGGGACCGCTGGATTCCGGACTTCCGCCGGCCAGTCCCTCGACCGGCGGCCCCGCGCCGGCTCCGTCCGCCGGCGGTCCGGCACCGACCCCGACACCCGCGCCGCCGCCGCCCGCGTCTCAACCTTCTCCGGGAGGCGGGTCGCCGAACACGGCGCCGCTCGAAGAAGCCCGCGCGCCGCTGGCTGCCCCGACTCCGCCGCTCGCCGCGCTGATCTGGCCGTCGGATCGCAGCGCATGACGCCGCCCGCCGCCGCTCGAGCCGGCGCGCGCCGCGCGTCGCACGTGCGGCCTTGACGCCGGCGCCCGACAACAAGCGACTTTTTCCCATGATTCTCTCCATGACCGGTTTCGGCGAGGCGCTGCTCGAAGACGGGGACAATCGCTATCACCTCGAGACGCGCAGCGTCAACAACCGCTACTTCAAGGCCTCGATCCGCCTGCCCGACGAGTACGCGTTCCTCGAGCCCGAGGTCGAGCGGCTGGTGCGCAGCCGGCTGTCGCGCGGCAGCGTCAACGTCGCACTGCGCGTGCACAGCGTCGGCGCCGCCGCGGCCCGCCCGCTCAACGCCGACGCCGTCCGGGCCTATATCCGCCAGTTGCGCGACGCGGGCGGCGACGACGGACGGACCAGCATCGACCTGGCGAGCCTCGCGGGGCTTCCCGGTGTGATCGAGGAGCACGAGCTGACCGAGACGGAGCGCGAGCACGCCACCAGCCTGATCGTCGGACTGTGCGAAGCCGCGCTCGCCAAGCTGGTCGAGATGCGCCGCCAAGAGGGCCGCGTGCTGGCCGACGACCTGCGGCGGCATTGCGACACGATTCGCACGCACCTGCTGGTTGTGGCGCAGCGCGCCCCGGTGGTGGTGGACGAATACCGCCGGCGGCTGCACGCCCGCGTGCAGGAGCTGATCGCCGAGACGAGCGTGCGGCTGGCGGAAGAGGACCTGGTGCGCGAGGTGGGGATTTTCGCGGAGCGCAGCGACATCAGCGAGGAAATCTCGCGGCTGGAGAGCCACCTGGAGCAGTTCGCGGCGTGCATCACCAGCACCGAGCCGGCCGGCCGCAAGCTGGAGTTCATCACGCAGGAAATGCTCCGCGAGGCCAACACGATGGGCTCGAAGTCGGCCGACGCGATGATGGCCCGCAGCATCATCGAGATTAAGGGCGCGATCGACCGTTTGAAGGAACAGGTCCAGAACGCGGAGTGACCCTCTTGGGTCGGCGTTCTTGACGTTCTTTCATTGAATTCGGGTTGTGTTCGGTATACACTTCTCCCGATGACACCAGATGCGGACTGCAAGATCGCGGATGCTCGTCGCGTAGGCTTGATGCGCGCCCGATGGCTCACCCTGTCAGCGTGCGGTCTCGTAGGTGGGGTGGGGGCGTGGACCGTACTGCCGCTTGCGTCTAAGGCGGCAATCCCGCTGCTTGAGCGGCTCGCAGAACTGGGCTCGGTGGCTGCATTTGCCGTTCTCTTGCTGCTGGCAGTGGCGGGCTGCTTTTTCACCGGGGACCACCAGAACGAGTTATTACCAGGTGCGCAACGCATCGAGCTTCGACGAATTCTCCAGGAAACCACGACCGCGACGTTTTCCGGGTCCGGTGCAGCAGCGCGACTTGAGCAAGCACTCAACGGTGGCTCGTGGTGGCAGGTTCGATGGATCTTCGGGGACGCACCGCGTGATGTCTGTGGTTGGGCCACGTTCTCCGACGTACTGGTCGAGCTGACAGAGATTCGACCTGGAGTCGGCATCCCGTTGATCGCCCCGCTTCTCACAGAGGTTAACGGTGAACCGACAATCGATCCGTCCCGCCAAATCCGAGAAGAGCTAGTGGTGCGTTTCCTGCCCGACGAAGCAAGGAGGCTTTTCGATTACGACCGGCTGCTTCGAGCCGTTGGCAGTTCCGATGCGCCGCCCGGCTTGGAAACCGAGCTCAACGCGCGTTGCCGCGCAGTCATTGAATGGGCTCGAAGTGAATCAGAACTAGCTCGCGATCCTGGAGAACCGATCGCAGCGGCGCGTCCGCAGACCACCTGACAGCGTTCAGAACACGAAGCGCGGGTTGGACAGTGGAAGCGTCGCCTCGCTCATCTCCGCCGGGCTGTCGTGATCAGCACCACGCCCGCCACGATCAGCCCCATCGCCACCAGTGTCCCGAACGTCAGCAGCTCGGAGAGCAGCAGCGCCCCGAGCAGCACCGCGACGATCGGGTTCACGTAGGCATACGTCGCGACGCTCGCCGGCCGCGCCACGCGCAGCAGCCAGACGTAGGCGCTGAACCCGATCCACGAGCCGAACACGATCAGGTACAGCATCGCCACAATCGAGCGCGGCGCCACCCGACCCGGGTCAAACCGCGCCGCCTCGCCCATCAGCAACCCCACCAGCAACTGCAACGCGCCGCCGCAGATCATCTCCATCGCCGTCGCCAGCAGCGGCGAGCGCGGCAGGTTGGCGCGGCGCGAATAGAGCGAGCCGATCGCCCACAGCAGCGACGCGAGCACCAGGCCCGCGGCGCCGAACAGGTCGGTCGGGGCGGCCCGCGCGTCGCCGGCCAGCGCCTGCGGGGCGAAAAGCGTACACACGCCGGCCGTCCCGAGCGCCAGGCCGATGAGCTCGCGCCCGGCGGGCCGCGTCCCGCCCCGACCCGCCGCGCCCAGAATGACGATCCACAGCGGCACGGTCGCGACCAGCAGGGCCGCGATCCCCGAGGGGACGCTCTGCTCGGCCCAGACCACCAGACCGTTCCCGCCCAGCAGCAGCAAGCCGCCCACGATCGCCGCCGCCCGCCAGTGCGCCGCGCTGGGCCGCGCGGCGCCACGCCAGCGCAGCAGCGCGTACAGGCTTGCACCGGCGAACACGAAGCGTATGCCCGCCATCAGCAGCGGCGGGAGCGTCTCGACGGCGACGCGAATCGCCAGATAGGTCGAGCCCCAGATGAGATAAACGGCGGCGAAGGCAGCCACAATGCCCAGCTTCGACGGCGAGGCGGCCACGATGCCCACCGTCGATGGCGAGGCGGCCTCAGTGCCGGCGTTGGACGGCGAAGCGGCAACGGCGCCCCCGGTCAATCGCGAGGCCGCCGCGGCGGAGTCTGCCTCATCAGTTGTGGACGCAGGTCGTTCGGATCGCACAGTTGGCACGGGTGGCACGGGTGGACACGGGCACAGTGAGCACGGGGTCTGGGCCCGTGCTGGGCCGGTTTGTAGCCCGTTCCCACGGAGTTTCAACCCGCGCCTCGACTTCGGCCTCGTCTCGCATGAGTACGTACCGGCGACCCGGCGGTGCGGGCTGCGCCAATGGGGATTCGCTACTTCATCCGCCGCCCCGAAGAACTATCAGCCTGTGTGTCATATGGGTGTGGCACAGGCTATCAGCCGGTGTGTCATATCCGGTGTGGCACAGGCTATCAGCCGGTGTGTCATATCCGGTGTGGCACAGGCTATCAGCCGGTGTGTCATATCCGGTGTGGCACAGGCTATCAGCCGGTGTGTCATATCTGGTGTGGCACAGGCTATCAGCCTGTGTGCGCTGGACTTCGCGCCCAACCAGCACGACGCGGCGCGGCTCTCACACGTTCCTCCGCCGAGCCGCTAGAATCGTCGGCAACGCTGTTCGAGCGGGTCCGTGCCTATGTCAGCTCACGAAGAAACCATCGCATCGCTGCGCGAGGCACTCCGCGTCTCGCCCGACAACGTCCCGCTCCGCCGCCATCTGGCCGACACGCTGCTGCGTCACGGCTCGGCCGAAGACGCTGCGACCGAATTCCGCGCCGCGCTGCAACACGCCCCGCGCGACGCCGGCCTGAAGCTGGGCCTGGCCCGCGCCTACTTCCAGATGGGCAAGTACAGCCACGCCGGCGTGGTCGTCGAAGAGCTGCTGGCGCTGCCCGACGCACCGCCCGGCGCCTACCTCCTGTCCGCGCGCCTGCTCTTCAAAGACGGCGAAGTCGAGCGCGCCGTGCGACACTACCGCCAGGCCGTCGAGCAGGACGCCACCCTCGCCGACAGCGCCTTCGCCGAACGCCTCGGCATCGACGCCGACCCGGCCGATCCCACCGCCGACGTGATCGACGGCCGGCAGCGGGCCGTCGACGGCGACGAGCCGCCCGCGGTCTCCGTCGAACTCGAGCGCCCGCAGATCACCTTCGCCGACGTCGGCGGCATGGACCGCGTCAAGGACGAAGTGCGGATGAAGATCATCCATCCGCTCGACCACGCCGAGCTCTACGCCGCCTACGGCAAGAAGATCGGCGGCGGCGTGCTGATGTACGGCCCGCCCGGCTGCGGCAAGACGCACCTCGCGCGGGCCACGGCCGGCGAAGTGCACGCCGGCTTCCTGGCGGTCGGCATCAACGAAGTGCTCGAGATGTGGATCGGCCAGAGCGAACGGAATCTGCACGCCATCTTCGAGCAGGCCCGCGAGCACACGCCCTGCGTCCTCTTCTTCGACGAGGTCGACGCGCTCGCTGCCAGCCGCTCCGACATGCGCCACAGTGGCGGCCGGCAGATCATCAACCAGTTCCTGGCCGAGCTCGACGGCGTCAAGGACTCCAACGAGGGCGTGCTGATCCTGGCTGCGACGAACGCGCCCTGGCATCTCGACGCGGCGTTTCGACGGCCGGGGCGGTTCGACCGCGTGCTGTTCGTCCCGCCGCCCGACGCCGCCGCCCGCGCCGCCATCCTGAAGATTCATCTGAAGGGCAAGCCGGCCGGCGACGTGGATTTCGAGCAGATCGCCCGAAAGACCGACGGCTTCTCCGGCGCCGACCTGCGGGCCGTCGTCGACGTCGCCGTCGAGGCCAAGCTTCGCGCCGCGATCGAATCCGGCGTGCCGCAGCCGCTGGCGACGCGCGATCTGCTCGGCGCCGCGGCGAAGCTGAAGCCCACGACGCGCGAGTGGTTCGCCACCGCCCGCAACTACGCGCTCTATTCGAACACCGGCGGGATGTACGACGACATCGTCGCCTATCTGAAGCTGAAATGAGCGCCCACCTCGAACGCGGCAACATTCTGATGCGGCAGTCGCGCTTCGATCTCGCCGAGCGCGAGCTGCGCCAGGCGCTGCACGACGAGCCGGGCGACGACGCGGCTCACGCGCTGCTGGCCATCTGTCTCTGCGCGCAGAAACGACCCGCCGAGGCGCTGCCGCCGGCGCGCCAGGCGGTGCAGCTCGTCCCGGATGCACCCTTCAATCACTATGCGCTGGCCTACACGCTGGACGATCTCGACAAGCTGGCCGAAGCGGAGCAGTGCATTCGCGCCGCCATCGAGCTCGACCCCTCCGACGCCGACTACCGCTCGCTTCTGGCTTCGCTGCACCTCCGCCGCGGCCGCTGGAACGACGCGCTGGCCGCCGCGGACGATGGGTTGGCGATCGATCCGCAGCACGGGCACTGCGCCAACATCCGCGCCATGGCCCTGGTCAAGCTCGGCCGCCGCGAGGAAGCCCGCCAGACCATCGACGGCGCCCTGGAGCGCAGCCCGGACAGCGCCTCAGCCCACGCCAACCGCGGCTGGGCGCTGCTGCACGAGAATCGGCCGCACGAAGCAGTCAACCACTTCCGCGAGGCTCTGCGGCTGGAACCGGGCCTGGAGTGGGCCCGCGCCGGCGTGATCGAGGCCCTCAAAGCCCGAAATATCGTCTACCGCCTGATGCTCTCCTACTTCCTCTTCATGTCGCGGCTCAGCTCCCGCGCCCAGTGGGGCATCATCATCGGGCTATTCCTCGGCTATCGTCTCATCCGAGCGCTGGCCGACACGCAGCCCGCCCTGCGCGGCTACCTCACGCCCTTCGTGATCGGCTACGTCCTCTTCGCCGGCCTGACCTGGCTCGCACAGCCCGTTTTCAATCTGCTCCTGCGCTTCGACCGCTTCGGCCGTCACGCCCTTTCACGCGACGAGATCATCGGTTCCAACTGGGTCACCGCCGCCCTCGGCCTGGCGATGCTCTCCCTGTCCGCCCATTTCGTCACGGGCCTGAAAGTCCTGCTCTTCGCGGCGCTCATCGTCGGCGTCATGGCCATCCCGTTGTCTGCCACGTTTCATGCCAGCCGCCGCGCCGATCGCCCGCGCCTCGCCACCCTCACCGCGATCCTCGCCGCGGTCGGCTTCGCGGCGCTCCTGGCCTTCGGCCTCGCCCCCGACCTCGCCCCGCTGCTCTTCGGCGCCTATTTTCTGGGAATCATCTGCTTCGAGTGGCTCGGCGTCGCGCTCTCGATCCGCCGGCCAGCCTGATCATGCCGCCCAACCTCCGCCCACCACGGAAGTCGATATGCTGAAGCGTCACGGCGACGTCAACATCGAGGTTTTCGTCGACAACATGTTCGCCGAAAACGCGCTGCTCGTCTGGTGCGATGGTCACGCCGACTGCTGGATGGTCGATCCCGGCTTCCCCCCCTCGCCCGAGCGCCTCCTGCACGCCGTCGCGACGCGCGGCCTGAAACCGGTCATGATCCTCCTGACGCACTGCCACCCCGACCACATCGCCGGCGTCGGCCCCATCCGCAGCGCGCTGCCCTCGCTGCCGATCGTCGCGCCGCGCGGCGAGGAACACATGCTCACCGACGCAACCGCGAATCTCTCCGCCGCGCTGGGCTTTCCGATCGTCACGCCCGCGGCCGACCGCCTGCTCGCCGCCGGCGATACGCTCACCCTCGGCGAGTCGCGCTGGGATTCGCTCGACGTGGCAGGCCATTCGCCAGCCGGCCTGGCCTACTACTGCCGCGCCGCCGGCCTGGTCATCTCGGGCGACGCGCTCTTCGCTGGCTCGATCGGCCGCTACGATTTTCCCGGCTGCTCGCGCGACCGGCTCCTGCACAACATCGTCCACAACCTGCTTACACTGCCGGACGAAACCACCCTCTACCCCGGCCACGGACCGGCCTCCACCATCGGGCACGAACGCACGCACAACGCCGTCCTGCTCGCGGAGCTGCAAGCGTGACCGCCCGGACCGGCCATTCGCTCAAGTGCCCGTCGCGCCGCCGCCTGTTGGAAGTGCTCCTGTTCGCCGGCCTGCTCGGCTTCAGCGGCGGCTGTCGCCGGCCCGCGCCAGTGGGCGGTGCCGATGCCGGCTCGCTGGCCGCTGCGCTGCCTGACTACGTCGCCCATCCGCGCCCCGTCCCCGGCGAAGAGGCACCCGTCGCACTCCGCATCGTCAGCCTCGCCCCTAATGTCACCGAGATATGCTGCGCCCTCGGCCAGCGCGACGCGCTGGTCGGCCGCACCTCCTACTGCCTGCATCCGCCCGGAATCGAACGCATCCCCGCGCTCGGCGCCCTGATCGACACAAACGTCGAAGCGCTCGTCAGCCTCAAGCCCGACCTGGTGATCGTCTCCGGCGACAGCCGCGCCATCAGCGAGCGGCTCTCGCAGATCGGCATCCCGTTCGAGGCCATCCCCGACGTCGGCCTGACCGACCTCTACGCCTCCATCGAACGCGTCGGAACGCTGCTCGGGCGGCCGCGCTCGGCGAAGGCCCTGGCCGCGGCGCTCCGCGCCGACGTCGAGCGCGTCATCGCCCGCTATCGCGGCACGCCGC
Source organism: Phycisphaerae bacterium (assembly GCA_022072445.1). Classification (GTDB taxonomy): domain Bacteria; phylum Planctomycetota; class Phycisphaerae; order UBA1845; family Fen-1342; genus JAJVHV01. The sequence goes on from JAJVHV010000021.1 coordinate 10,482, forward strand.
GCCGCCGCGTGCTGCTCGTCACCGGCACGCTCACCGACCCGCCCGAGCCGCCCTACGTTGCCGGCAGCGGCTCGTTCTACGCCGAGCTGATCGGGCTGCTGGGGCACGACATCGCGCTGCCCGACGCGCCGCGCTCCTTCGCGCCGCTCTCGCTCGAGACGATCATCGCCGCCGATCCGGACGTCATCGTCGAGCTCGACCCGGACGGCCGCAGCCGGCCGCGCGGCGACGCCGACGCACTGCGCGCCTGGTCGCGCCTCGGTCAGCTCGCCGCGGTGCGCGCCCGGCGTGTGCACGTGCTGATCGGGCCGCAGCATTACGTCGCCGGCCCGCGCATCGCGCAAACGCTCGCTCAACTCTCCGAGAAGATCGTCGGCCCTGCCGCCCCGTAGCTCGGCCGCGCTACGCCGCCCACGCCGTCAGGCCGGCCAGCGCGACCGCGTTCAGAAACCAGATGAGTTGCACCACGCGTCGTCCGATCTGCCGCTCGTCGGCGGTGTAGACCAGGTTGAATACTTTGGCCGACATGGTCAGGCCTCCGTACCCATGATGACGTACTCGATGTGCGCGATGATGAGACGGTACAGTTCGTAAAACCACGGAAGCATACGCTGTCTCCCGCTTCTTCCGGGTCTCCTGAGAAGTGCGCCATCTCCATCGACGACTCTTGCGCCCCGCTTGAGATGATTTTTCGTCACCGCGCAGCATCCGCCGGTTTATCGCCACTCGCGCGCTCGTCAATCCGTCACCCCCGCCGCCGCCCGCCCCCGTGCGGCTATTATCGGCCGTCCACTGCCCCGTCTGGCTTCGATCGGCGCACCACGCCTACAATTCTCCACAAGCACTGGTCGACGCGTCGGCCGGGGTGCCGCTGTTCCCGCGTCTCGCGCTTTGCGGCCGATCATCACTCATCGGTTTCACGTGGAACTCGCATCCCCCGCCGCGCTTCAGGCGGAAGGAGAGAAGCTCATGCGCTTGGCGACTTGCCTTGCGGCACTCTTGCTCATCGCATCGACAGCCCCCAACCTCCACGCCCAGTGCACCAGCGCCTGGAAGGGCGGCTTCGGCGACCCGGGCCTCGACGGCGTCGTCTATTCCACCGCCCACTTCGACGACGGCCGCGGCGACGCACTCTACGTCGGCGGCGATTTCACCTTCACCATCTCCGGTACCAACACCCGCCACATCGCCCGCTGGGACGTGCATCAGCACACCTGGGAAGCACTCGCCAACGGCTGCAATGCCGCTGTATTCGCCATCGCCGAGCTGAACGGCGAGCTCTACTGCGGCGGCGCGTTCACCAGCGCCAGCGGCCAGCCCGCCAATCACGTCGCACGCTGGGACCCCGACACGCAGACGTGGGCCGCGCTCGGCGCCGGCGTGAACGACTGGGTCCTCGCGCTGACCGCCATCGACGGCCAGCTCTACGCCGGTGGCTGGTTCACCCAGGCCGGCGGCCAGCCCGCGAACTACATCGCACGCTGGGACCCCGACACGCAGACCTGGTCTGCGCTCGGAGACGGCATGGACTGGGCCATCTTCGCGCTCGCGCACCACGACGGACGTCTCTACGCCGGCGGGCTCTTCGCTACCGCCGACAATCTGCCGGTCAATCGCATCGCCGCCTGGGACATCGCCACGCAATCATGGTCCGGACTCGCCGGCGGCACCGACGGCATCGTCCGCGCCATCGACGTCCTCGACGGCCGCATCTACGTCGGCGGAGTCTTCGAGAACGCCGGCGGAAAACCCAACGCCAACATCGCCGCCTGGAACCCCAGTGACGGAAAATGGGAGTCGCTCGGCGCCGGCGTCAATGAGGACGTCCGCGCTGTCACCGTCCTCAACGGCGAGGTCTACGCCGGCGGATGGTTCAGCCTCGCCGGTGGCCAGCCCGCCACACGCGTCGCACGCTGGAACCCCACCGCCCAATCCTGGTCCGCCCTCGGACTCGGAATGAACGCCCCCATCAACGCACTCACCGTCGTTAACGGCGAAGTCTTCGCCGGCGGATACTTCATCAACGCCGACAACGGCGTCGCCCAGCACATCGCCCGCTGGGACGAGGGCGCCGCCAAGTGGTCCACGCTCGGCGCCGGAACTAACGACCAGATCCTCGCCCTCGCCGAACTCGATGGCGTCCTCTACGCCGGCGGCCAGTTCGTCATGGCCGGCGGGCGCGAAGTCAGCTACATCGCACGCTGGGACGCCGCAAGCCAGACCTGGGCCTCGCTCGCTGGCGGCACCAACGGCGTCGTCCGCGCTTTGGCCGTCATGGACGGCGACCTCTACGTCGCCGGCCTGTTCACCACCGCCGGCGGAATCGCCGTCAACCGCATCGCCCGCTGGGACCCAGCGACCGAGACCTGGTCGCCGCTCAACACCGGCGCCAACGGAAACGTCTACGCCCTCGCGGTCTGCAACGGCGATCTCTACATCGGCGGCGCCTTCACTACCGCCGGCGGGACGGCAGCCCTGCGCATCGCACGTTGGGACAAGACCGCCGGGCTCTTCTTCGCGCTGGCCGTCGGCATGAACAACCCCGTTCACACCATTCTCGGATACAACGGCGACGTCTACGCCGGCGGCGAGTTCACCTCCGCCGGCGGCCTGCTCACCCGCGGCGTCGCACGCTGGAATGTCGCCACGCAAAGCTGGAACGCCATGGCCGGCGGAGTCGACGCCGGATTCGACGGCAACATCCCCATCGTCCGCGCCCTCGCCGCCCTCAACGGAAACATCTACGTCGCCGGAAACTTCGAAACCGCCGGCGGACTCCCCGTCGGACACGTCGCAGCCTGGAACCCCGCATCCAACACCTGGTCCACGCTCGCCGGCGGCGCCGTCAACGTCGTTCACGCGCTTCTACCTGCGAACGGACTGCTTTACGCCGGCGGCCGATTCTCATCCGTCGACGGCGCCGCCAGCCGCGCGATCGCAGCCTGGGACCCCAACGCAGACGCCTGGCTGCCGCTCGCCAGCGGAATGTTCGGCGGCGCCAACGGCTCGTCGGTCGATGCGCTGCTGGCGCACAACGGCGACGTCGTCGCCGGCGGCAGCTTCTCGCGTGCCGACCAGCGCGCGTCCGCCAACATCGCATTCTGGGGACCGGTCGTGCCCGCCATCAGCCGCCAGCCCGATCCGTTCGTCGGAAACGCCGGCCAGAAGGCCACCTACTCCGTCGCCGCCCTCAACGTCGATTCGTACCAGTGGCGGCGCGACGGGGTGCCACTGGTCGACGGTCTGACCGGCACCGGCAGCGAGATCCTCGGCGCCACCACGGCGACGCTTACCATCCGCCACATCGGACCGGCCGACGTCGCCATGTACGACGTCGTCGTCGCCAACGCCTGCGACTCGGTCGACAGCGCCGACGCCGAACTCATCGTTAATCCGTGCGTCCCCTGCGACGCCAACTGCGACGGCACCGTGAACGGCTTCGACATCGACCGCTTCGTCGACACGCTCCAGGGCGGCAACACCCCCTGCTCGCCGTGTGCCGGCGACATCAACGGCGACGGCACCGTCGACGGCTTCGACATCGACGGATTCGTCGACGCCCTCAGCGCCGGCGGCTGCTGAGCGTGTGTGGAGAGCAGCCGCCCCGGCTGCACTCCCGGCTGAGCGCGTGTGGAGAGTGTGGAGAGCAGCCGCCCTCGGTCGCACTCCCCGTTACTCGCTTGCGCTTCGTGCTCGGAAACGCTCCGTTCACTCCCTGACTTTCTGAATTCTGCATCCTCCATTCTGCATTGCCGTTGCAGCCGGGTGCCCTGCCGACGGCTTCGCGTCGGCAGGGCCTCAGTGGAGCGTACCCGTCCATTCCCGCACTCCCACATCCCACCCTCCCATGTTTCCACCCGTTTGCGCTCCCGCTCCGCTATCATCCCCACTCGCCCCTCGCATCCGGAGCTCTGCTTGCGCGCTGTCGTCCAACGCGTCTCACGCGCCGCCGTCGAAGTCGACGGCTCGATCGTCGGCCGCATCGAGCGCGGCCTGCTGGTCTACGCCGCCGCCGCTCCCGACGACTCCGACCCCGACGTGCGCTACGTTGCCGACAAGATCGCCGGTCTGCGCGTCTTCACCGACGCGGAGGGAAAGATGAATCTCTCCGTCGCGCAGGTCGGCGGCCAGGTGCTGCTGGTCAGCGCCTTCACCGTGCTGGCCGACGCCCGCAAAGGCCGCCGTCCGTCCTTCGACGCCTCCGCCCCCGGCCCGATCGCCGAGCCGCTCGTCGCCCGCCTGGCCGCCGAACTCACCGCCGCCGGCCTGATGGTCGAGACCGGCCGCTTCGCCGCCCACATGCACGTCGACGCCGTCAACGACGGCCCAATCTGCATCCTGCTCGATTCGCGGCGGGTGATCTAGCTGGCCCCTCGACCCCTCGGCCCCGTGGCCCCTCGTATCGTCCCCCCGTGCCCCCGCCACGCACCCCGGCTATCATCCGCCCTGATGGACCAGACAAACCACGGCCGCGGCTGGTTGCCCCAATTCCGCCGTTGCTTCACCCTGCTCCGCACACACCGCCGCCCGCTCACCACCGGCCTGCTGCTCGCCATCGGCGTCAGCCTCTTCTACACCGCCAGCATCTCCTCGGTCGTCCCGCTCCTGAAAATCATGTTCGCCGAACACGAGCCCCTGGCTACCTGGGTCCATCGACTCGAAACCGAGCGCCGCCTCGGCGTGCGCGTTCCGGCCGACATTCCCGACTCTCTCGACGGCTTGCGCATCGACGGCCTGCACGACGATTCCCCGCTGCGCGGCCAGCTCCTCGCCGGCGAGCACATCCGTTCCGTCGGAACCCGCACCGGCTCCTACGAGCTGATGCGGCTCATCGCCACTACGCCCGACGCCACGCTGCCCAGCGCTGTCGTCGTCAACGCCGGCGGCACCCAACGCTCGCTCGACCTCGCCTGCCGCCCGCGAAACCCCTGGCGCGGCGCGCTGGTCGCGCTCGTCGGCCTCCTCCCGCCCGGCGCCGATCACGCCAGCCGCGCCCGCACCCTCGGCATCGTCATGATCGCCCTGGTCATCATGGCCGTGCTCGGCGGCGTCTGCCGCTTCTTCAACGAGGGCCTGGTCGCCACCGCCGTCCAACGCGCCATGCACGACCTGCGCACCGCGCTGGCCTCCCACGTCCTGCGCCTCCCGGTCGACTGGCACGCCCGCCACCCGCCCGGCGACGCCCTCAGCCGCTTCGCGCAGGACATCGGCAAGATCGAAGTCGGCCTCACCACCCTCTTCGGAAAGATGGCCCGCGAGCCGCTCAAAGCCGCCGGCGTCCTCATCCTCACCCTCCTCATCGACTGGAAACTGCTCATCGTCGCGCTCATCGGCATGCCCATCGGCGGCATCGTCCTGCGCACCTTTGGCCGCCGCATCAAGCACGCCCAGCGCCGCGCCTCGCAGTCCTGGGGCCTCCTGCTCGACCACCTCGGCGAGCGCCTCGCCGGCATTCGCGTCGTCAAAGCCTATGGCATGGAGCAGCGCGAAACGCACAGCTTCGGCACCGAAGACCAGCGCCTCACCCGCGCCCAGACGCACGTCGAACTGATCGACGCCGCCACCAACCCCGTCCTCGAAGTCCTCGCCATGACCGCCATCGCCGCCTTCGTCTACATCGGCGGCGTACTGGTCTTCCAGGGCCAGCTCGAAGCCAACCTTTTCTTCGCGGCCGTCATCTGCCTGGCCGGCATGTTCGACCCCGTCCGCAAACTCGGCAACGTCAACAACCGCCTTCAGGCCGCCGAAGCCTCCGCCGGCCGCATCTTCGAACTGATCGACCTGCCCGTCGAGCACCTCAATGGCGCCGCCCCCGGCCCCGCCGCCGCGCAGCCCACCCCGCGCGAGCTGCCTCCGCTCCGCCACACCATCCGCTTCGAACACCTCGGCTTCGCCTACCCCGCCAAGCCGCGCACTAAGGTCATCGACGACTTCGACCTCACCGTGCAGCGCGGCGAAATGGTCGCGCTGGTCGGCCCGAACGGCTCCGGCAAGACCACGCTCATCTCGCTGCTGCTGCGATTCTTCCAGCCGCAGCGCGGCCGCATCCTCATCGACGACGTCGACATCGCCAGCGTCACGCTCGACTCCCTCCGCCGGCAGATCGGCCTCGTTACACAGGACGCCGTCATCTTCTCCGAGTCCGTTCGCTTCAACATTGCCTACGGCGCGCCCGACGTGACCGAAGCCGCCCTGCTCCGCGCCGCGCAAATGGCCCACGCCGACGAATTCGTCCGCGAACTCCGCGGCGACAACGGTTCGTCGCGCGCTGGATACGACGCGCTCGTCAGCAGCCGCACGCTCTCGGGCGGCCAGCGGCAGCGCCTCGCGATCGCCCGCGCCATCCTGCGCGATCCGCCCATCCTCGTCTTCGACGAGGCCACCAGCCAGGTCGACGCCCATTCCGAACGCAAAATCCAGGAAGCGCTCGACGAGGTGACCGTCGGCCGCACAACTTTCGTCATCGCCCACCGCTTCAGCACCATCGCCCGGGCCGACAAAATCGTCGTGCTCGACGCCGGCCGCATCGTCGGCGTCGGCCGCCACGAAGAACTGCTGACGCGCTGCCCACTCTACGCCACCCTCTGCCGAACCCAGTTCGTCCAGACGGCTTGACGGGAGCTCCAGAGTGGGACGGATTCAAGGTTGGGAAGTGTCTCCAGCCCGCCCTGAAACCGCTTGAGTAGCCTGTGTGGCACAGGCTATTAGCCTGTGTCTCGACTTTGGCCCTTTCTAGATTTCGCGAAGTGATTTCGCTTCGGCTGGTGGAGATTGCGCGGATCGGTTATCTAGTTATATAACTAGATAGCCGCCGC
>JAJVHV010000046.1 GCA_022072445.1 Phycisphaerae bacterium
ACACCACATCCACCGACACGTCGGCCGCCAGAACACAACAGTTGTCATCCACCGTGGCGCTGAACGTCACCAGCTTCTCGCAGTTGGCATCCACGTCGCCACCCACGATGTTGCAGACGATCGTCGGAGCCTCGTCGTCGGTGACGGTGACATCCGCGTCGCAACTCGACGAGAGCTCGCCATCGGAGACGGTCAGCGTGACGCTGCATTCGTGGCAGCCGATGGGCAGCGTCAGCGTGGGCGTGGCGCTGGTGTTGTCGTCAAACGTCGCGCCGGGACAGTCGGTCGTCCACGCGTAGGTGATGTCGTCGCCATTCGCGTCGAACGAGCCGCTGCCATCGAGCGGAATCAGGGTTGAGCCTCCGTCGCAATCCGCCGTGTAGGGTCCGCCGGCAACGCACGTCGGCGGCACGGGCGCAACGGTGACGCAGGCGGCGAAGAAGTCGAGATCGGCCAGGTTGCCGCTGTTGTCGGGCCAGGTCATGCAGGCCACGCCCCCGCAGACCGCGACGCCGATGTACTCGAGGTAGTTGTTGCTGGTGCGCGAGCCGTTGGCGGTAGACTGATCAGACTGACCGATAGCGATCTGCCGGTTCTCGCCGACCGTCGCGCCGCCGTCCGTACTGAAGGCAAGAAAAGCTTGCACCTTCTGATTGTTGGCGGCGTCGTTGCGTGCGTCGAGCCAGCCGATCGCGACAGCCCCATTGCCGCCCGGGCAGTTGTCGACGCTGAGCCAGGGGAGGAACTGGCTGGTGTCGCCGCCGTCGTCGTTGGCGAGCACGGCGGCCGACCAGGTCTGGGCGCCGTCGGTGGAAGTTCGCATGACGACGTCGGTGTCGTGAAACCCGCCGTCGCCGACGACGGTATATGCGACATAGACGCGCCCGCTGAACGGCCCGCCCGTGGTGTCGACCGCGACCGACGGCACGGCCAGGACGCCGCGGTCGGGCTGGGCCAGGATGTCGTAACGGTTGCTGTTGCCGCGCGTGACGCCGGTAACGGCGATCTGAACGTCGGTGCCCCAGGTGACGCCGCCGTCGAGCGAGCGGTCGATCATGATGCGGCTGTTGGTGGGGTTGTTGGACTGGTCGTCCCAGACGACGTATAGCTCGCCATTGGGTCCTACCGCGGGCATGCCGAAGGTGGCGAAGTCGTCGCCGCCGATGGAATCGTCGTTGATGATCACGTCGCTGGGGAACGTGGCCCCGCCGTCGTAGGACGACAGGACGTGCAACTCGACGTCGCTGCCGCCCGACGTGCGGCGCAGCGCAATGTAGACATTCTGCTGACCGGCGTTAGCAGGGTCTCGACCGGCGCCGATGATTTCCTTGTCAAGCGTGGAGTCGGTCAGTACGGACGTGATCTGCGGATAGGTCTGGCCGCCGTCGCTGCTGCGCGCGCAGAAAAGCGTGCGCTGGGCACAGTTGAACGTAAAGTAAGCGACGTAGACGTTTCCGGTCTGATCAAACGTCACGGTCGGGTCGGCGCGCGAGCAGCCTGCCACTCCGTCCTGCGCCACGCCGAACGCCACGAGCGTCCAGGTCAGGCCGCCGTCGAGCGTGAAGAACGTGTTCATGGTGGTGAAGCCGGGACCATGCCCGCAGATCACCATGTTGAGCGGGTTGGTGGGGTTGGTGGCGATGCTGACCTCGGACTCATTACCAGCCAGGTTGCTGACGTTGACGTTGCCCGGAACGAGCGGCGGTGGGGGCGGCGGCTTCAGCAGGTTGAGCGGTGCCGGCTCGATGTACAGGTCGTGAACGTCGTCGACCGGCGTCTTGACGACCTGGGCCGTCGCGATGCTTGCCATGGCGCTCGTGACGAGCAGCAAGAGGCTGAGTGATCGGAACATGGTGCTTTTCTCCCTTCGATTCTCGCAGACCGAGTTGCCGAACATGCAGCGTACGAGATCGCTCACGAAAATCCAAGCAGATTTGCGGGGATTCAAGTCCGATTTTTGATGCCAGTGTGGGGCTCAATCGTGCGGCAACCAGCACACGGCACGGCGCGATCGGTTAGAATTGAGCGGAGAATTGGTGCGAACGCGGCCGGAGACCCGGTTGCGTTGGGATCAGGAGCGATAGGATGAGACTGGTTTCGGGCGTCGTTTTGCTGGGGATTATCGGGGGTACCGCGCTGGCTGCCGACCATGACAACGACGTCGAGTGGGGCGGTGTCTCCCACGTCGGCTGGCTCGACCGCCGACCGCTGTGCCCGACCAACGGCGAGAGCTTCAACGTCCTGATACAAGCGTACCGTTTCGACGTGACGGGCGTGCGAGTGCACGTCGACGACGGCGCGACGAGTTGGATAGACGCGGTCTGGATCTCCGACCGGCTCCCGACGTACGCCGTCTGGCAGGCGACGATACCGGCGACGGCGTCCACGACGCTACGCTACTACTTTGAGATCACGGACGGCACGGACGTTGACTATTACAGCGTCAACGGCATGTCCGATAACCCCCCCGTCGACGGCGGCTTTCTGCTCAACTACACGACCCTCGAACACGCCCCGCTCGGCGCCACGCCCGCGACGACCGGAACGGTCTTTCGCGTCTGGGCGCCGACGCCCACGTCCGCGTACGTGCGCGGCGAGTTTAACGGCTGGGGACTCGGAAACCCGATGACGCGGCAGGGTGAGTATTTCGTCGCGCACGTGACGAGTGCGACGGCGGGGAAGCAATACAAGTACTATTTCAATCCCGGCGGCATCTGGAAATCGGACCCGCGCGCCCGGCGGCTGAATCCGGGCAGCGGCTACAATTCCTACATTTTGAATCCGTTCTCGTATTCCTGGACCGATGCGGGTTATCAGACGCCCGCATTCGAAGACCTCATCATCTACGAATTGCACGTCGGCACGTTCGCCGGCCGCAACGACCCCGACGCCTCCGGACAGATTCCCGCCAAGTTCTCGGACATCGCCGCGCACGTCGATCACCTGGTGGAGCTGGGTGTCACCGCGGTCGAGCTGATGCCCTTCTGCGAATTCCCGACCGATTTCTCCGCCGGCTACAACCCGATCACGGCCTGGTCGCCCGAGTGGAAACTCGGAACGCCCGACGAGCTGAAAGCCATGGTCGACACGCTGCACCAGCACGGCATCGCCGTCCTGGCCGACATCGTCTGGAATCACGTCTCGCCCAGCGATAATTTTCTGTGGGACTTCGACGGCGACCAGGTCTACTTCGACGATCCGGCGGTGGAAACACCGTGGGGCGCGCAGTGCGACTTCGATCGTGCCGCCGTACGCGACTATTACGCCGACAGCGCCCGCTACTGGCTCGAGGAATTCCACATCGACGGTTTCCGCGCCGACGGCACCGAGTACATGAATCTCTATCAGGGCTGGGGCTGGGGGCTGATGCAGCGGCTGAACGACGAGACCGACAACCGCTTCCTGAATCGTTTCTGCGACGCCGAGCAATTGCCCGACGACCCGTGGGTGACGCGGCCGACCAGTCTGGGCGGTGCCGGTTTCGACAGCCAGTGGCACGACTACTTCACCGACACGTTGCGCCAGGAAATCTTTGACGCCGCCTTCGGCGATCCGGAGATGTGGAAAATCCGCGACATCATCGACGGCAGCGGCCAATATCTGGAGCAGACCTCCGTCACGAACTACCTCGAGCTGCACGACGAGTGCTGGGCGTCGAGCGGCGGACAGCGCATGTGCCGCACGATCGACACCACCGCCCCGCACGACGACAAGTGGGCGAAGGGCCGCATCAAGCTCGGACAGGGCGTCGTCATGTACGCACAGGGAGTGCCGGCGATTCTCCAGGGCTCCGAGTGGATCGAGGACACCAACTTCGGTGGCGGCAACGCCAGCGGCGCCGATCGCATCGACTGGTCCAAGAAAACCACGTACGCCAATTTCTTCGAGTTTTTCAAGGACATGATCTGGATTCGCCGCACCAACGGCGGCTTCCGCGCCAACGCCGGCATCAACACGTTTCACGTCAATGACGGCGGCAACGTGATCGCCTGGCACCGCTGGGATCTGGACGGCAACAACGTGGTGGCGATCGCGAACTTCAGCAACACCAACTATGGCACGTATCAGATCGGGCTTCCGCAGGCGGGCACCTGGTATGAGCTGCTCAACAGCCAGAGCAAGGGCTACGACGGCATCGGCGGCGGAAACTGCGGCAGCTTCACGACGATCGCCGGCGTCAAGGACGGCTTCGCACAGCACGCGTGGATCAAGATCCCCGAAATGGCGCTGATCGTCCTGCGCCACAACCAGCCGCCGAACGACTTTCTCGACGCCGACGCCGACACGCTCGCCGACGCCTGCGACAACTGCCCGGACGTGGCCAACGCCAACCAGGCCGACACTAACGGCGACGGCATCGGCGACGCCTGCGACTGCAATGGCAACGGCGTGTACGACAGCACCGACATCAGCGGCGGCGCCAGCCAGGATTGCAACGGCAACGACCGACCGGATGAGTGCGATATCGCCGACGGCAGCAGCGCCGACGCAAACGAGAACGGCGTGCCCGACGAATGCGAGCCGCCGCCGTGCGTGCCCTGCGACGCCAACTGCGACGGCAGTGTGAACGGCTTCGACGTCGATCCGTTCGTCGGCCTGCTGACCGGCGGCGGGACGCCCTGCTCGCCATGTGCGGGCGACGTGAACGGCGACGGCAGCGTGAACGGGTTTGACATTGATGGGCTGGTGAGTGCGCTGACGGGGGGTGGGTGTTGAAAGGCGGTAGCCAATAGCGAGTGATGAAGAGGGCACGAAGGCACGGAGGCACGAAGGATAGAAAGTACGGAGCATGGAGGCGCCTTGTTCTGGAGTGCCGCCGTGGGGTAGAGTGGCGTTTGCGTTCGCGCGGCACGCGCGGCATGTCGGCTTCTGGCTCATGGGCGGCCGCGCTTGACGGCTCGATGGAGGCTCAAGTGAGCCCTGTGTCCACAAGGCAGGGATCAGGCATGTCCAGGAAAATCATGACGGGTTCGCGCGAGGCAGCACTCGGGCGGCGTGTGAGAGCGCTGCTTGCGATGTTGGATCTTCTCAGCGGCGCCACGGTCTTGGCGGAATCGGCGACATGGGCTCGCGTCGGCCCGACGGCCGCTCGCAATGGTCACGCCATGGCCTACGACAGCGCCCGCGAACGCGTGGTGCTTTTCGGCGGACTTGACGGATCGTTCGACCGCGAAACGTGGGAGTGGGACGGAACGGGCTGGACGCGGCGCGCCACGACGGGTCCGAGCGCTCGCTGCGAGCACGCCATGGCCTACGACAGCGCCCGCGGACGCGTGGTGCTTTTCGGCGGATATGACGGATTGCGCCACGGCGACACGTGGGAGTGGGATGGAACGACCTGGACGCTGCGTGCCACAACGGGTCCGAGTGCTCGCCACGACCACGCCATGGCCTACGACAGCTCCCGCGAACGCGTCGTACTCTTCGGCGGATTTGACGGATCGTTCGACGGCGAAACTTGGGAGTGGGACGGAACGACCTGGGCGCTGCGGGCCACGACGGGGCCGAGCGCTCGCTACGACCACGCCATGGCCTACGACAGCGCCCGCGGACGCGTGCTGCTTTTCGGCGGAGTTGACGGATCGTTCGACCGCGAAACCTGGGAGTGGGACGGAACGAGCTGGACGCTGCGTGCCACGACGGGTCCGAGCGATCGCGACGGTCACGCCCTGGCCTACGACAGCGCCCGCGGACGCGTAGTACTTTTCGGCGGATATGACGGATCGCGCTATGACGACACGTGGGAGTGGGACGGAACGGGCTGGACGCGGCGGGCCACGACGGGACCGAGCGCGCGCGACGACCACGCCATGGCCTACGACAGCGCCCGCGGACACGTGCTGCTTTTCGGCGGATTTGACGGATCGTTCGACGGCGAAACCTGGGAGTGGGACGGAACGAGCTGGACGCGGCGGGCCCCGACGGGACCGAGCGCGCGCTACAGCCACGCCATGGCTTACGACAGCGCCCGCGGACGCGTGGTGCTTTTCGGCGGATCCGACGGATGGCTCTACGGCGAAATCTGGGAGTGGGACGGAACGAGCTGGACGCGGCGGGTCCCGCCGGGGCCGAGCCCTCGGGGCTACCACGCCATGGCCTACGACGGCGCCCGCGAACGCGTCGTACTCTTCGGCGGATTTGACGGATCGTTCGACGGTGAAACCTGGGAGTGGGACGGAACGAGCTGGACGCTACGGGCCACGACGGGCCCGAGCGCGCGCTACGACCACGCCATGGCCTACGACAGCGCCCGCGGACGCGTAGTGCTCTTCGGCGGATGGGATGGATCGTCGCGTCTAGGCGACACATGGGAGTGGGACGGAACGAGCTGGACGCTGCGGGCCACGACGGGTCCAAGTGCTCGCCACGACCACGCCATGGCCTACGACAGCGCCCCCGGTCGCGTGCTGCTTTTCGGCGGATGGGACGTGTCGTTCAACGGCGAGACGTGGGACTGGGACGGAACGAGCTGGACGCTGCGTGCCACGACGGGTCCGAGCGCTCGCTACGACCACGCCATGGCCTACGACAGCGCCCGCGGATGCGTGCTGCTTTTCGGCGGATATGACAACGAAGCGCGCGACGGCGAAACCTGGGAGTGGGACGGAACGAGCTGGACGCGGCGTGCCACGACGGGTCCGAGCGTTCGCGACGGTCACGCCATGGTCTACGACAGCGCCCGCGGACGCGTGGTGCTTTTCGGCGGGCGGGCCCAAACGTCTTACAACGCAGAAACGTGGGAATACGGGGAACCCTGCATGGGCTTCGCACGGTGCGACGCGAACTGCGACGGCAGCGTGAACGGCTTCGACGTCGATCCGTTCGTCGGCCTGCTCACCGGCGGCGGGACGCCGTGCGCGCCGTGTGCGGGCGACGTGAATGGGGATGGGAGCGTCAATGGGTTCGATATCGACGGATTGGTTGATGCGCTGACTGGCGGAGGGTGCTGAAAGGCAGTAGCGAATGGCGAGTGAAGAATAACGAGTGAGGCGAGTCACGGAGGCCGCAGGGGAGTGCTTTCGGCGTAGCCATGCCACCCAGGAGACGCGCTGCGGGTCGTCGGAGCACCTGGCCGCGCGGCCACTGGGCCGCCGACGGTCACCCCTTCGCGCGGCCCCGCCGCGACGAAGGGAAAAGAGGCAGGAAGGCACGGCGGGCAGAAGATCGAAGCCACGACGCCACGGACCACGGGTTCGCCCTTGGGGGACTGGTCTCCGATCGGTCTGGGGCAGGCAGAGACGCCTGCCCCACTGTGCGGCGGGCTGGAAGCCCGCCCCACCCTGCAACTGCACCGACCGGCTCGCCAGGCAACCGGCCCACCTTTCGCGGGTCGGCACGAGTGCGCGCATTGTCCGGATCGCCGCCGCGCGACAACGCGATCAGGGCCGCCATGGCCAGGTTAGAATGGCGAAATGCACCATTTCGAGGGCAATCCGCATTTCGAGGTTAATCCGCATTTCGAGGGCAATCCGCTGCTCTCGGGCTCGGCGGCGGATTGGGAGCGGTTGATTGAAGCCGTGGGGCCGGCGTCGCTGCTCGTCGCGATCAAAGCGCGGATGAGCGCGGCACTGCGGCGGCGGTGCGCGCCGGAGGATATTCTGCAAGACGCGCTGCTGCACGCCTGGCGCGACCGGCAGCATTGCGAGTGGCGCGGCTTGCGGGCCTTCCGCTCCTGGATGCTCAGCATCGTCGATCATCGCATCCAATACGCGGCGGACCAGGCCGGTGCGCAGAAGCGCGGCAGCGGCGCGGCCCCGGTTCCGCTGGCCGCGGCGTGGAACGCGCCCGGCGGTTCGATGTCCGCGAGTCACCTGGCGCCGGCCGGTTCGACCACGCCCAGCCGTATCGCGATCTTCCGCGAACAGGCCGCCGCCATGCAGGCTGCGCTCGAGGCGCTGCCCGACGAGCAGCGCGAAGTCGTGCGTTTGCGGCTTTTCGAGCAACTCTCGCTCGATGAAATCGCCGAACGCTTGGGCGTCACCGTTGCCGCCGTCCGATATCGGTTCGGACGCGGCGCCGAGCGTTACCAGCGGGAGCTGCGCTCGCAGCTCACCAGCCGCTCGGTTTCCGTGCCGGCCGACATTGCGGATTTCACAGCGCACGGCGGCGCGAAATCGTCTCCATGACGGTTATGTCCACCGACATTGGCCACGCAAACGGCAACGCCGACCTGCCGCCGGCCGGCACGGCGGGCGCGGCCCAGGACTTTCTCGACGCGGTGCTCGACGAAGCGATCCGCTGCATCGAGGACGGCCAGCCGTCGGACGTCGACCGCTGGTCGGCGTCGCGCCCCGACCTGCGCGCGCAGATCGAGCAAGTCGTTCGCCGCGCCGCGGAGATCGCCGTCGCGCCGACGGCCTCGCTCCCCACGATCCAGGGCTATGTACTGCTCAGCCTGCTGGGCCAGGGCGGCATGGGTGCGGTCTATCTCGCACGGCAGGAGCGGCTGGGCGGCCGGCCGATCGCGCTCAAAGTGCTCCCGCAAGCCGCGGCGTTGTCTCCGCGGGCGCGCGAGCGTTTTCGGGCCGAGGCCCTGGCGATCGCACGCCTGCGGCACCCGAACATCGTGCAGGTATATGACGTCGTCGAACACGACGGCGTGTACGCGTATGCGATGGAATGGGTGGACGGGCAGTCGCTGGCCGACGTGATCCGCGACGAAGCCACGAAGCGACGAGACGACGAACAAGGCGACCCGTCGCAGGCGACGCGCGGCGCGCGACGCTGTCTCGATCCGGCCTCGGTCGCCCGTGTGGGCGTCGCCATCGCTCGGGCCCTGGCTGAAGTGCATCGCGCCGGGCTGCTGCACCGCGACGTCAAGCCGTCCAACATCCTGCTGCGCCGCGATGGCACGCCGCTGCTCTCCGACTTCGGCCTGGTGCGCGACGCCGATGCCGCCATTACGCAGCCCGGTCACTTCGCGGGCACAGCCGCGTACGCCTCGCCTGAGCAGCTACGCGGCGACTCGGACTCGCTCGACGCGCGCAGCGACGTGTATTCGCTCGGCACGACGCTCTATCACCTGCTGACGCTGCGGCCGGCGTTTACGGGAGACAACCCGGCGGCGCTGCTGCGGCCGGTGGAGGCCGGCCGCTACCCGCCGCCGCGGCGGATCAACCCGCGGATCACGGGCGACCTGCAGACCATCGTGATGAAGGCGATGGACGCCGAGCCGGCGCGGCGCTATCAGACCGCCGATGAGCTGGCCGACGATCTGGAGCGGTTGCTGAACGTGCAGCCGATCCGCGCCCGGCCGGCGGGGTTGCTGACGCGGTCCATCAAGCTTGTGCGCCGCCAGCGCGGCGTGTTTGCGTCGGCGCTCGCGGCGACGGCGCTCACGCTGGGGATGTGCATCGCGGTCGTCGTGTGGTGGATCGTCATGCCGCATTGGGCCGCCGGCCACGTCGGCGAAGCGCGCCTGGCGCTCGTCGATCCGGACGCCGCCAGCGCCGTGGTCGAGCTGCTCTACATCGGAGAAGCAGCCGCCCAGCACGGGACGCGCGCGGCGGACAAAGCGCGCTTCGACCGCGCCCTGGCCGAATACGCGGCCGCTTTGCGCCTGGCGCCTCTGGATCGTTCGATCCGCCGCGAAATGGAGGTGGTCGCCGCCGCGCGGCACGGCCGCCCACCGCCGCACGACGACCCGCGCTCGCTCGGGCTCCACGCGTATGTCTCCGGCGATTTCCCGCGCGCCATCGACGAGTGGGGCCGCTGGGAAACCGCGCATGACCCGCTTGCCGAACCCGACCCGCTGGTCAACGCGGCCCTGGGTGTGCTGTACCTGTTCGATGACCAGCCGGCCCGCGCCTATCCGCGCTTGCAGAAAGCTGCCGAGGCATTTCCGGACGTCGGCTTCGTGCTCGAGTATCTGGCCGATGCGGCCGCGAAGTGCGGCGACTGCGACCGCGCTCGCCGCTGGCTGGAGCAATCCGGGCGCATGTCGCGCCGCGACCCGGCGGGTGCGGGTGCTCGCATTCATGCGGCGATTCTTGCGGCGGAGGGCCGTATCGACGAGGCGATCGCGGCTTATCGGCCGCTTCGCTATTGGAGCATCGCCACGCTCGAACTGATTCGCTTGCTGGAGCGCCAGGGCCGCGTGGAAGAGGGCCTGGCGGAGTTCGTCGTGCTTGCGGAGCGTTCCCCGGGTTGGCAGCGCCTGACCGCCGAGTTCCGCCGCCATGCGGACCGCTGGTGGGCGGCCGTACCGCGAGGCGAGCGGCTGTACCGCATTCGAGCTGCCCTCGACGATCCCAAGAGCGTTCTGCTCGCGACATTGCGGACCTATTCCCGGGGGGGCGTGCAGCCGAATCAACGCCGCCGGGCCCCGCCTCTGCTCCTTCGTCCCTTCGTGCCTGCGTGCGTTCGTCCCTTTTTGCCGTTTTCCTCAGCGCTTTTCGACTCGCTTTCGTCTCCATCCCTTCAGAGCCTCTCTTTATCTGAGCTGGCCGAACGAATGGAGGTCGATGACATGTCTCACTGGAATCGGATTGCGGCGGATCCCCGCTCACTCGAGGAGCTGCGCGTCGCAGCGCGGAACTGGTCCGCACTGAAGCCGGTCGTGCGTTTCGCGGTTGCCCACTTGATCGGATTGGTTACGGCCATCACGACGCAGCCGGCATTGGGGCAAGAGGTCATCGCGGACCGATGCTGGGACGTGACCGGCAAGCGTTACTTGCTGCTTTCCCCTTCCAGTTGGTCCGCAGCGCAGGCGACGGCGGTCTCGCTTGGGGGAAACCTCGTGACGGTTGGGTCGGCGGACGAAAACGCGTGGCTGGTCTCCGAATTGACGCCCATGGCCGTCAATCACGTCCTCTGGATTGGCCTGACTCGCCCAGACACCTCTTCGCCCTTCTCATGGGTGTCCGGAGCGCCCCTTTCCTACACCAACTGGCACGCCGGAGAGCCGAGCAACGGCGACTCGTGCGGCGGGGAGTTACGCGCCAGAATCGATTCGGACACTTTCCTCGGCCAATGGGGCGACGCGGTTGATGATCCGGTCGCATGCTACGGTTCGTTGGGTGCGTACAACGGCGTGGTTGAACTCCCGTGGCACGCCCAATACTACGCGGACCACTACGCGACCGTAGACGATCCGGTGAACCTTACATTCGCACCAAGCGGGGAATTGTTTGTGGGTCGCGAGACGATCGGATTTGGCAACCCGGTCAAGATCCACCGGATTGGGTTGGGGGGAACGCCGGTCAGTGAATATGGCGCCGTCGGCATCGAAGACCCGGATGCCGTTGTTTGTGATGTCGCCGGCGTCGTCTCCGGCGTTCCTGGAACTATCCTCGTCGGTGGGGCCATCTCCGATCCGACCGGTCGCATCACGGCGATCCGTCCCGATCAATCGGTCGTCACGCTGTTTGAATCAAACGATTGGCCTAACATTGGTGACATGGAGTTTGATAGCGCCGGCAGGCTTGTGTTCTGCTCGGCTGGATGGACGCCGCCACCCGGTTTGTTCGTAAGCACGGGCAGCGCGCCCGTCCGAATCGCGAATCTGCCGGCCGCTGGCTGGAACATTGCAGTCACTTCATCCAACGAGATTGTTGTATCGTTGGTCAACGGCGTGATTCAACAATATTCACCCAACGGCGCCTTGATCAACGCGAACTTCGCAACACTTGCGTCAGACGCCGCCCTCGAGTTTGGCAGAGGCGGCGTCATGGGGAACGATCTATACGCGTTGGAATGGTCTACCCGCACGCTCTATCGCATCCCCGCGGACGGTCCTCCACAACCGCTGCTAACCGGGATTAGCGGCGACCTGAAAGTGGGGCCCGATGGAATTCTCTACTCATCGGACTTCTACTCAGTAGGCTCTCCGAATAACAGGATCGTCCGAATCTTGCCCGCGTTCTGCATCTCCTGCGACGCCAACTGCGACGGCAGCGTCAACGGCTTCGACGTCGATCCGTTTGTCGATCTATTGACCGGCGGCGGGACGCCCTGCTCGCCTTGCGCCGGCGACGTGAACGGCGACGGCAGCGTGAACGGGTTTGACATCGACGGGCTGGTGAATGCGCTGACGGGCGGAGGATGCTGAAAGGCAGTAGCCAAGGTGGTGTTCGGTGTGCGAATCGCCCAGTACGTCGACCCCGACGGTCTGGTGATTTCGTCGGCGAGGAGCGCGGCTGACGCCCGTTACTCGCGGCACGGCTGGCTGCGCTCGTAGAGCGACATCCGCCTCGTGAACAGGGCCACGGCGGTTTCATCCCCGGCGCGGCGAGCCAACTCGAGCGCGGCGCGGATGTGCTGGAGCGCTCGCGGAAAGTCGCCGCTTTCGGCGCAGGCCGCCGCCAGCGCGTCGAGCGCCTGGGGCGCCGCGGACTGCGTCAGGTCGACGGCCCGCTGCGCCAGCCGCATCGCTTCGCCGCCGTTGCGGACCGACGCGTCCGAGCAGGTCGCCAGCGTGCGGGCCAGCGTGGTCAGGACATCGACCTGATCCGCCTGCCGCGCCAGACACTCGCGCAGCTCGGCGACCGCCGCGGCCGGCCGGCCGACCGCCAGCAGCACGCGCGCCAGCACGAGCCGGCGGCCGACGTTGTCGGGCTGAAGCCGGATCGACGTGCGATACGCGGCGACGCCCTCGTCGATTCGCCCGGCCGCACACAGCGCGATTCCCAGCCGATAGTGCGCCTCGTCGGCGTTCGCGTCGCGCGCGATCGCATCCTGCAGCGCGCGAATCGCCTCGTCGAGACGCCCGAGCTTCAGCAGCTCCAGCGCGAGGTCGCAGCGCGCCGCCAGCAGATTCGGATCGGACGCGAGCGCGTCGCCGAAATGCCGCAGCGCGGCTTCCGGCTGGTTCTGAGCGGCGAGAAGTTTGGCCAGATTGAAATGCGCGTCGGCGTAATCCGGCCGGAGCCGCAGCGCTTCGTTGAAGTGGCGGAGCGCGTCGTCGGGCCTCCCCGCGCGCTGCAGATCGTTCGCATAGTTGTAATGCGCGTCGGGGTAGGTCCCCTTCAGCCGCACCGCGGCTTCGTCGTGCCGCAGCGCCGCCGCCAGATCGCCGCGCTTCTGAAACTCGGCCCCCAGATTCAGATGCGCCACCCACGCGGCGGGGTTTTTCGCGACGGCGTCGCTCCAGAGGGCGAATGCGTCGCGATAAACCTGCCCGCGACTCCACACACCCAGGCCGCACGCCAGCACCAGCGCCGCCGTCGCCGCCGCGCCGACGAACCGCGCCGTCGCACCAAGCGTCCGGACATGCTCCCCAACAGCCGCGACCAGCAGCGCGATGATCGCGACGCTCGCAAGATACGCGTAATGGTCGGCGACGAATGAGTATCGGAAGGGGTAGACGTCGAAGAAACCCAGCGCCGGCAGCAGCGTCCCGAGAAAGCAGAGCGCGGCCGCCAGCGCCCCGCGCCCCAGCCGCCCGCGCGCAAACCACAGCCATCCCAGCACCGCCAGCACGCCGAGCGGATAGAGCCACTGCCCCGCCTGCCGAGCGTTGACCTCCCAGCGCGGATAGACCGTCATCAGCGGAATCGGACAGAGCAGCTTGCCGGCGTAAAAGCTCGACGTCCGCCCGGCCAGCAGCACGCGCTCGATGGTCGAAAGCTGCCAGTCGGCGCCGGTCGCGCCGACGTTGGTCTTCTCCAGGTGGATCGTCACGAAGGCGAATCCGACGCCGATCGCAAACAGCGGCAGCGTCGGCCACAGCGCACGCCACGACACCCCGCCGCGCTTCCACCAGATCAGTACCACGATCACCGCGGGTAGTGTACAGGTGACCGTCTTGCTGAGCAGCGCCAGCACGAAGCACGCCAGCGCGAGGCACCAGAACCCCCAGCGCCGGCACGCACCCGGTGCCGCGCCCGGCGCCGCACCCTGCGCCCCGCCCGCCGCCGCGCCGG
>JAJVHV010000015.1 GCA_022072445.1 Phycisphaerae bacterium
CGATCCGAAAGCGTCCGGGCGCAGGTTTTGTCACTCCGCGTGCAGGGCCGGGGTCACACAAAACTCGTCCAATCCCTGCTAAACGCCGTCCAACAGGCGGCGTAAAGTGCGAAAGTCGAGCTAAGAAACCGCTCCCTGACGGTCGCGGCTCGGATCGCGGTCGCGGCTCGGATCGCGGTCGCGGCGCTGGCCGCCGCGCGCGTTGGAACCGAGCCGCGCGCGTTGGAACCGAGCCGCGGGCGTTGGAACCGAGCCGCGGGCGTTGGAACCGAGCCGCGCGCGTCAGCAAGCGGTTTCCTGGCCAAGCCGGAGTGTGAGCGGCGGTCGAGGGATTCGCGAGCGGGGCTAAGAAACCGCTCCCTGACGGTCGCGGCTCGGATCGCGGTCGCGGCTCGGATCGCGGTCGCGGCTCGGATCGCGGTCGCGGCGCTGGCCGCCGCGGGCGTTGGACGCGAGCCGCGCGCGTTGGAACCGAGCCGCGCGCGTCAGCAAGCGGATTCCTGGCCAAGCCGGAGTGCGAGCGGCGGTCGAGGGATTCTCGCGCGGGGCTAAGAAACCGCTCCCTGACGGTCGCGGCTCGGATCGCGGTCGCGGCGCTGGTCGGCGCGGGCGTTGGACGCGAGCCGCGCGCGTTGGAACCGAGCGGCGCGCGTCGGAACCGAGCCGCGCGCATTGGAACCGAGCCGCGCGCGTCAGCAAGCGGATTCCTGGCCAAGCGGGAGTGTGAGCGGCGGTCGAGGGATTCTCGAGCGGGGCTAAGAAACCGCTCCCTGACGGTCGCGGCTCGGATCGCGGTCGCGGCTCGGATCGCGGTCGCGGCGCTGGCCGCCGCGGGCGTTGGACGCGAGCCGCGCGCGTTGGAACCGAGCCGCGCGCGTCAGCAAGCGGTTTCCTGGCCGAACCGGAGTGTGAGCTGCGGTCGAGCAGCGTAGCGTGCGTCCCTTGCCGCACCACACAATCCGCGTCCGAAGGTCGTGCCGTGCATCCGGGATGCACCCTACGTCTCTCGCTTGCGTTCTGCATTCGGCATTCTTCATTCTGCATTGCCGTTGCGTCTACGACGCCGTTGCCTTGCGAATCCCCGCCTTGAACGCCTCGTAGTAACCCTCAACCATGCGGCCGACCTTCTCCGACACCGCGGCATCCGAAAGTTCCGCCAGCGACGCGATCTCCAGCGGCGTCGCGAAGTAGAAATACTTGCCCTGGTCGCGGTAGTGCTCCACCTGCGGCGCGCGCCACGTCAGCCCGGCCTCCTCGAAACCCGCTTCGACGAACTCGCTCATCTCGTCGCCGCTGTCCTCGATCACCTGCTCCAGGTCTTCGCTCAGCCAGCGGTCATCGGTCATGATCCCGACGCGAATCTGCGGCACGAACGGCCGCAGCGCCACCTCCAGCCACAGCTTCTCGCCCACCGCAAAGCGCGACGCGAGCGTCGATTCGTCGCCGCGATCCTGCCGCGAAACACCCTGCACGCGCCCGTCTCCCCCATACCGGCGCTCGAGAGCCTCGCGGAACGCGGCGATGTGTTGTCGATCAGCTTGACTCAGCGGCATGCTCATCTGCTCCTGTATCCAGAACGGCCCAACCGCCGCCCTACTTCGCATCCGACCCAGCCACGTCCATCGTCTCGCGGCGGCGCAGCCGTCGCAGAATCCAGCGTCGCACTTGCGTCGCCGGCCGCGCCCAGAGACGGTGCAGCCGGATCCAGACGCTCAGCCGCTCGACCCGCGTGCGCTCCTCGGGCGTCAGCAGGTCGGGGCGTAAGCGGCGCTTGTGCTTGGCGTAATGATACCAGTCGGCCGCCTGAAAGCGCGAAAGCAGCCAGCGCGCCGGCCAGAACCGGCCGAGGCCGCGCGGCGGCAGATACAGCGCTATCTGGAAGTCGATCAGGTACGGCCGGCCGTCATCGCCGAGCAGGATGTTTTGGCGCTTGTTCAAATCGACGTAGGCGATTCCGCGTGCATGCAGCGCCGTCAGCAGCTCGGCCAGACGCGCGAAGAACTGGTCGTCAACCTGATCGTCGCGCCCCAGCGCGCGTCCCGGCACGAACGCGTGCATCAGTCCGTTGCGCCCGACCATGCCGACCAGCGCCGGCACGCCCGACAGGTCCGACACGAGCTGGTACATCCGGAATTCGCGACGCGCCAGCCAGCGGCCGATCCACGCCATCGGAATTGCGAGAAGCGACGACTCGCGTCCGATTTTCAGCACCGCCAGTTGCCCCGACTCCGACCGATAAGCTCCGGTCGCCGCAAAGAAATCGTGCTTGAAGGTCTCGATAAGTTCATAGCGGCAACCCCCGCAATCGACGGTTTGCGGCATCGCTCCGCTCGGGAGCGCGTACAGCCACGCGAAGCGGGGTCGAGGTTGCGCGGAATTTGCCGTCCCAGTAGCGCTTGGGCGCATAAACTAATTGCACACTACGTGTGCCGAAGGCGGTCGGCGCCGTTTGCGTGACGGTGTCGTCGCCCTATAATAAGGCGGGACTCGCGCTGCGAGCCCACCTCCATGACCAGGGCTCCCGGAAACCCTACACCGAGGGTCTTCGGCGTTCCGAACGAAAGGAAACTGGCCCATGGTACGCAACAAGGCGACAACATACGCGATCCTCGCCGTCGTCGAAATCGCCCGTCGGGATCGGGGCGGCGCTGGAGGCGTTCGCGCCAAGGAGATTGCCGACATCTTCAAGTTACCGGCCGCATACGCCGCCAAGGTGATGACGCAATTGTCGCGCCACGGCGTGCTGCTTTCCGGACGCGGGCCGCGGGGCGGGTTCCGGCTGGCGCGAGGGCCGGAGGCGATCAACTTCCTGGAAATCGTCGAAGCGGTCGAGGGCCTGGGCGGCGAAGAGGCGGTCGCCGAGGTTTCGTCCGAGATGCGGCAGGTTGAGTCGCAGATCGCGCGGTTGTTCGACCGCGCCTTGGCGGAGCTGCGCCGCTGTCTGAAACAGGTCACGCTGGCGGAATTCTTGCGCGAGCTTCCGGCCTCCCGGCCGGCGAATCCGGCGGACCTTCACGCAGTCGGTGTCGGGGGCGTCGTCGCCAACACTCACTGAGCGGGTAAGGACGCGGGTTCGGCACACCAAGGCTGGTCGGTCCCGCGGAGTACGCGCGGCGAAGTCAATAAAAAAGGCGTGCGGCACCCTGTGGGTATTGGCGCGGTCTGAGGGTGCCGCAGCGAGTGGAAGCAGGTTGTTCGAACGTCTTCTTGGGGCCGATTCCCCTGAAACTTACGCTGTTTGTCCCTTCTAACAATTAAAGTATACCGACGCAATAAGAAAGATCAACCCGAATGACCCAAAAATTGACGGATTTCCGCCGAAAATCACGGCGCGCTGCTCGGCTGCACCATACCGGAGAGCACCTGGTCGGCCAGCTCGCGCGCTGCGGACGTGGGGTGCTCGGCGACAAACGCTTCCAGCAGCGCGCGCGCTGGGTCGGTCAGACCCTCGGCGGCGCGGATTGCAGCTTCGATGACGACTGCTTCCGATAACAGTTGTCCGCGGTCTAACATCAGGCGGATCGTGGCGGCGGCGCGCAATCCCGCATTCGACCAGGGGATTGGGACGCCGCGACGCGCCCGCACGACCCAGACGTGCGCTTCGTTCACGTCGGCGCGACGGAGCGCGAGCAGCGCCATCCCGTAGCAGCCGAGCGGATTGTCGCGGTCGATTCGGAGCAGATCGTCGATCGCGCCTTTCGTCTCGGAATCGCCGGCGCACGCTGCCGCCCAGGCGGCGAACGAGGAGAGTCGCAGTCGCTCGGCGGTTCCGGCAGCGGTGGCAGCGACGCCGCGCCGCCAGGCAGCCAGCGCGTCGGGCCAGCGATCGGTCTGCGCGCAGACCTCGTGAAAGCCGCGCAGCGCTTCGTATTGAGCGGGGATTTCGCGCAGCACGTCCGAATAAATGCGTTCAGCGGCGTCCCAATGGTGGCTGCGCAGATGGTACTCGGCGAGGACGAGCAGCGCATCGACTTCGCCGGGATGTTCGCCCAGATAACGCTGGATGATCTGAAGCCCGCTCGCCCCGAGTCCACCGCGGATTTCAGAGCGCGCCAGTCCGACCTGTGCGGCGGCCAGGGTCGGGTCCGCGGACAGCGCGGCGCGGAACTTCTGTGCGGCCGTCGCCGGATCGTCGAACTGGTTGAGCATTAGCGTGCCGAATTCGGTCATGCGCAGGGCGTAGTAGGGGTCGTCAGTTTTGATGCGCTTCTCGATCTGCTCGTAGGCGGCGCGTGCTTCGTCGCGGCGGTCGAGCGCGCGAAGCGCATGCGCCAGGCGTGTCCAAGTCCAAGTTGAATCGGGCTCGACCTCGCGGGCAGCCTCGGCCTGGGCGAGCGAAGCGATGGCATCCCCCGCGCCCAGAAGCCGGTATGAAAGCCGACGGTGGAATGAGGCGCGGTCGCCGGGCGTAGGGAATACGGTGCTGGCTCCGGCGGCCTCGGCGCCGGCCTTGTGCAGAGCGGCATGCGCCAGTTGCGCCAGACGTTGCGGACCGTACGCACGGTACTCGGCGCAGTCGTGATTGCTGGCAAATGAAAGGGCCGCGGCCAGACACTCCGTCGCGCGGGGATTCCCCGGGTAAAGCTCGAGCACACGCTGCGCACGGAGCACCGAGCTGCGGGCATTAGCGCAGACGATCATGTTCAGGAATACGAACGCCGCCGAAAACGCCCCCGTCGCCGTCAGGAGCGTCCGAACGTGGCGGCGCGGCGCGCCGGACGCATCGGATGCGCGCCGCTCAAGTCGGGGTGCGACGGCCGCCGCCAGCGCCAACAGCAGGCCGATCAGCGGCTGATAGACGTAGCGGTCGTTCGCGGCGGCCACCCGTGCCCCGACGACGCCGATGACCGGCAGCAGCAGACACCAGAACCAGATCAGGCCCACGGCGGCGAGTCGCCAGCGCGGCCGCCGCAGCGCAGCGATGATCAGCACGACGTTGGCGGCCACGAGTAGCCCGCCGATCCAGACGGGCGCGTAGGCCCAGCCGGTGCGCTCGTCGGGGACGTACCACGTTGAGAGCCACAACGGCAGCAGCAGGTTTCGAAAGTAGAGCCAGACCGCCAGCAGGCTCCGCGACAGCGGATCGCCGAAGATCGCCTCGGTGGTGTCCTCCATCATGCCGGAAGCACGTGTCGTCTGAAGCGTCAGGGCGGCGAAGATCGCGCCGCATAGCGCGTAGAAGTAGATGCCCGGCGAGCGCACGGCCGCGCCGACGCCGCGCAGGACGGCTTCGAGCGCGAAGACGAGGGCGAACCAGGCGACCATCGGCTTGCACATCATGGCGGCCACGAGCAGCGCGAGTGCCGCGACGAGCGGGCCGGCGCGGCCGGTGTCAACGTGCCGCAGGTGCGCCCGCAGCGAGAGCATCCCGAACAGCGCCGAGAGCAGATGCGTGCGGCCCATGTCGCCGGCATAGCTGCTCACCTGAATGGGATGCAGCACCCAGAGCAGACCGGCGGCGAAACTGAGGTAGTCCAGCCCGGGAGCGCGCAGCGCTGTCGATCGGCGGAGGATGCCCGCAACGACGCTCCAGACCAGCAGGCCGTTGATGGCATGCAGCGCGACGTCGATGAGGCGATGGCGCTCGGGCCGATCGCCCCAGGCAGCCCATTCAAGGGCGTAGGAGAGTATCGGGATCGGCTGATAGAGGTCTTCATGCCGCTTGGCGAAGATTCCAACGAGACGCGTCACGAGCGGCTCGGCGCGGCCGGCGCCGGTCACGTCGCTGTTGGCGACGATGAAGATCTGCTCATCGCCCTGGATCCAGCGCGCGTCCAGCGACGGCGCACCCGAAATGAACACCAGGGCCAACAGCGCCACGGCCAATCCGGCCCGCAGCCGGCGCAGTGTGCGCGACGCCGCTTGCGATGGGTCGAGGCTTGGCGTGGCGGGCGGGGCGGCCTTTTCCATGCGTGAGGTTATCGTCGGAGCGTGGCCCGAATTCAAGCTGCGTGGTGGTTAGTCCGTCGTAAGGCTTTATGATTCAGAGAGTTGTGTGTTGCTGACGGTGCGGGTCCGCGCGGCGGCGAAACGCCGGTTGTGTGGAACCCGCGGAAAATCTGTTCGGATTCTGTCAATCTATTTGACACCGTGCAGTTGTTAGGTTATTATTTGGATAACGGTGATGGAAAGCCGCTGCCGGAACCCGCAAAGGAATGCAACCATGTGCGACGCTTCGAACGCTCCGCTCTGTATTCTCGGCCCGGGTGGCGATTACTGCCAGGAGATTTCGACAGCCCCGGACGGTGGGGAGCTTCGGCGTAGCGCGCTATCCGGCGCCGAACTGATGTCGGCGTTTCTGCGCCTGTTGGGGCGGCGGCCGTCGGCCGCCGGTGAAACCTCGCGGACTATCGACCCTGCCGGCGAGAGCGGCGTGCTTTCGCGGCTGGCGCCTCCTGTCGACCTGCTTGCGCAGGCGGCCCGTGTGCTGAAGGGACTGATTGATGGATCGTCGCACGTCGAAGCGGGAAACACACCTCACTCCGAAGCAACTGCGTATTCTGACGTTCATCCGCGACTTTCAGCGGGTCAAGGGCTACGCGCCGACCATGCAGGAGCTCGCGGACGAGTTTCAGGTCAGCAAGGTTACGGTCTTCGAGCACGTCGAGGCGCTTCAAAGAAAAGGGTACCTGGCGCGCTTGCCGCACAAGGCACGCTCTTTGAAGCTGTCGCAGTCGATTGACTTCCCCGACGAGCGGCCCACGCTTCTGCCGTTGGTGGGCGTCATCGCCGCCGGCCGGCCGATCGAGGCGATCGAGGATCGCGAGTCTCTGGACCTGGAGGATTTTTTCAGCGCGCCGGGACCCACGTTCGCGTTGCGCGTCCGCGGCGACAGCATGATCGAGGATCAGATCTGCGACGGCGACTACGTCATCGTCGAAAAGCGGCAGACCGCCCGCAACGGCGAGACCGTCGTCGCGCTGCTGGAGGATGGCTCGGCGACACTGAAGCGTTTCTACAAGGACAAGGGGATGTTCCGGCTTCAGCCGGCCAACGCGAGCTTCCGACCGATCATGGTGAAGAACCTGGCGATCCAGGGCGTGGTAGTGGGCGTGGTGCGGCGCGTGGGGTAGGGAGCGCGTTGGTGTATACAGGGGTCGGCCGCCCGACGACGGGCAGCTGTTGTACATGGGGGGTTCGGACTCCCACGGTTTGGATTCGGGGGCGACGGTCCGCGAAGCGCGCTCATGAGCCAATCATCGAAATCGAGTTGCCCGCAGTTTGAAACGACGAACGTCCGGTTGTGGACGGGGCCATAGTTCCCGTTCCATCCCCCAACCATGAGTGAGAACTCGGCGTGTAGCGCGGACCGCCGCGCAAGCGGTACTTCAGACGCGACTTGCGCCGAGCTGTCCACTCGGGGCCCAATGAGGGCGGTGGGACTCGAACCCACGACCAACGGCTAAGGGCTTGCCGGCAACGCGAGGATGTTCGTCCTCTTGCGATTCGGCAGCGTCTAGGCGTTCGGCTGACATGACCGGTTCTACGTCAATCGGCGCATCTTACCAAATGGACCCGGCATGCCGAAGACGACGCCCCCCAATCCGGCGCGCGCGGAGTCGGGCACGAAGCGGGTGCGGATGAAGTCCAGATTTTCGGGGCGGGCGACATCTTCGGGACTGGCGAGCGTCAGCCCGAACTTTCAGGCACGCGACTGACCGGCTGGAAGCCGGTCCCACCCGCCGGCCGGCGAGGTTTCTTATCGGACACACCGACCCGGCGCGCCGATTTTTCGTCACGGTCCTTGCTTTTCTAGAACTCCGTGTTACACTTACAGCATGAAATCGCTCAACCGAATCGCCGCCCGATATCGCTCGCGAACGCCCGCCTCATCCGCTCAGCGCCGACAACCTCCCCAGCAGCGACGGCAGCGCCGCCAGCAGACGATCGAGCTCGTCACGCGTGCTGTGGCGGCCGAAGGAGAAGCGTATCTGCCCCTGCGCGATCCGCGGGTCGACGCCCATCGCCCGCAGCACGTGCGACGGCTCGAGCGAGCCGCTGCTGCACGCCGCCCCGCTCGACACGCAAATGCCCTCTTCGCTCAGCAGCAGCAGCAGCGCCTCCGCCTCGACGCCCGCGAAGCACACGCACGACGTGTTGCCGAGCCGCGCGCTCCCGGCGCCGATCACGTGCACCTGCTCGAACCGCGCCGTCAGCGCCTGCTCGAAATCGTCGCGCAGCGCCCGAATCCGCCGCGCTTCCTCGCTCAGCCGCCCCGCCGCCAGCCGCGCCGCCGCCCCCAGGCCCGCGATCCCGCTGGTGTTGTGCGTGCCCCCGCGACGATCCCGCTCCTGGTGCCCGCCGATCATCATCGGCCGCAGCGGCGTTCCGCGGCGGACGTAGAGCGCGCCAGCCCCCTTTGGCCCGTACATTTTGTGCGCGCTGAGGCTCAGCAGATCGACGCCCAGATCGTCCACGCGAACCGGAATCTTCCCCGCCGCCTGCACCGCGTCGGTGTGCAGCAGCGCTCCGTGGCGATGGGCGATCTCCGCCGCCTCGCGCACGGGCTGAATTACTCCGGTTTCGTTGTTGGCGAGCATGATGGAGACCAGCGCCGTTTCGGCGGTGACGGCCCGCGCCAGCGCGTCCAGATCGACGCGGCCGTCTGCTCCGACGCCGACGTGCGTGACCGTCGCGCCTTCGCGCTCGAGTTGCTCGGCGGTCTCGATAATGGCGTGATGCTCGATGGCCGAGATCACCACGCCACGCCGCGACGGCCGCGCCGCCAGCACGCCGCGCAGCGCCGCGTTGTCGGCCTCGGTTCCGCCGCTGGTGAAGACGATTTCGCTTTCGCGCGCTCCGATCAGCTCGGCGACGGCGGCGCGCGCCTGCTCGACCACTGCCGCGGCCGCGGCTCCGATGCGGTGGCCGCTCGACGGGTTGCCAAATTCGCGCGACAGCATCGGCACCATTGCGTCGATGACGGCCGGGTCGACCGGCGTGGTGGCGTTGTAGTCCAGGTAGATGACGGAGTCGGCCGCGGCGTCGCTCATTGGTTGGTTGTATCGGGGTCGAGGTCCCAGTCGAGCGCCAGCCGCTCTTTCAGCGACGTGCTGCGCTCGGCGTGGCCGTCCGGAAACATGTAGTTCGCCCCGCCATAGTGCCGCTCGTGGATGTACGCCTCGCCCTCCAGACCGGCGATGTGCTCCTTGGGAATGTCGCTGCGCAGCAGGTCGTTCGGGTCGGTCACCAGCGGGTTGGCGTCGGTGATCAGCGGCAGCTTCTGCTTGACGGCGTCGAGCGAGCCTTTGGACCAGGAGGGCTCATAGACGCGGTAGTGGCCGGCGTGGTCGGCGAGCGGCTGTCCCTCCTTGCAGACGAAGAGGGCGTATTCGCCGGCGCGGTTGTGCAGCACGGGGAAGTTTTCCGTGTGGCTGAAGTCATCGTCCTGGTAGAGCGTTTCGTAGAGCACTTCGGTCCAGCCGTGGTATACGTTACTGGTGTCTTTCACCAGAAAGCGCATGGGCGGGAGTCCGAAATTGTGATCGGCGCCGTAGGCGGTCAGGGCCTTGCCGAATTCGTTCAACCGTGCCAGGCAGACCGTCGACTTGGCCTGCTGCCGGGCACGCGAAAGTGACGGCGTGAGGATCGAGATCAGCAGCGAGATGATCGCCATCACCACCAGCAACTCAACCAGCGTGAACGCCTCGCAGCACGGCTTGCCCGTCGAAGTCGGCCCGGCGGCGGTCGGTGGGTATGCGCTCATGCCAGTCACTTCGATTATACACCAACCGGCGGCGAGGGACGCCAAACTCGTCCGTCGCCGCCGATCATGGTGTTCGCCACGTTTGGAGGAACGTTGGGCGTTGTGAAGCTGTCGTGCACCTTGGCGTTGACGCTCGCCTGGTCACTCCGTGGCGAGCGGGAAATCTCCGTTCAACGGCGGCGCCTCAGCCAGAGTCCGGCCGCCACGGCCAGCAGCGCCGCCGACGCGGGCTCCGGCACTTCGTAGAGGTTCTGCTCGACAAAGCCGACCTGCGCGACGTCGAGTTCCAGCGTGTCCAGCGCGCTCAGGAAGAAAGTCTTCTTGCACTTGATGTGCGTCGACGGCCGCAGAAAATCCAGCTTGTACGTGTAGGGCAAACCTTCTGCCAGATCGATCACGACGTTGTGCTCGGCAATGATGCCCGGCACCGCCATGTCTTCGACCACTTCGTTGAAGAAAATCACGCCGGTCCCCGACAGCGCCCCCAGCACGCTCAACTGGTCGGCGTCGATCCCGAGCGGGCTGCTGGCCTCGAATGAAATCGACAGGTTGCCGAACCGCCGCGGATCGACTGGGTCGCCGACGAGTGCATCCGGAAAGAAGAAGTCGATGTCCGTGTCGCCGACGTTGAACGTCGCTCCGCTGGAGAGCGTGTCTTCGACCACCACGTCGAAGAACGTGATATCGGCACTCGCCGGGATGCACGCTCCCAGCGCGACGCCCAGCAGGGCGCCGAACGCGCTGCGTCTCATCAGATCTCCCCCGCTACGGTGTGGCGTATGGCGCAGTCCGCTCACGCTGGAGCGGGCCTCTGCGCCGGTCACTGCCCAATGCTAGGACTGCTCTTCGCCCGCAATCAATCGCGGCGCGTGACGCGGCGCTTCATTTGCGAGCCGTGCGGCAGCGGCGCGTGGCAGAGCGAATGTTTATGGGGGCAGGAAGCGGGCGTGGCGCCGCGGTTGGGAAGTTCAGCCCGTCAGGTGTGCCAGTTCGGAGACGGCTTCGATGTCGTCGGTCGGCACCATGGTGATGCAGTCCCACGGGCAGACCTGGGCGCACAGCTTGCACCCGATGCACCGCGCCATGTCGATCGAGCAGATGCCCATCGCATATCGGTCGTGCTGCGGATCGGACACCTTGTCGATGCAGTCCACCGGACAGACGCTCACGCACGCTTCGCACCCTGTGCACGTGCTCTCGTCCAGAATCGCGAGGATTTTCGGTTTCTTTTTCCGAGGCGCCTTGTCCATGATCGACCCGTTCGCGTGAAATCAGTCCAACCGCTCACGACATCATAGTGGTCGGCCGCAACACCCGCAAACTTGCGTGCCGCCGCTAACCTGGCCGAGCGGAGCGTGTCTGAATGGCGACACGCTGCGGAATGGTGCGGCGTGACGCGCAGGTTAGGAGATCGATAAATGTTTTCCCGAAAGGCACTTGCAGGACTCGCTCTGGCGCTGGCGGCGGCTGCATTCGTTCCGAGTGCGCTGGCGGACGACTGGGGCTTCAGCATCGGTTATCGGCATCGTTCGCGGCATCGCGACTGCGACCGGGTCGTGGTTGTCGACCGCTGTGCTCCGGTTTACGTCGAGCGGCGCGCGCCGGTGTACTACTACGACGACTGCGACACGCGCGTGATCTATCGGTCGCCGCGGGTCTACCGCAGCTATCGCAGCTACGACTATTCTCCGTATCGCCGCTCGAGCGTGCGGTACTACCACTGCGATTGAGATCGGCTGCTCACGCCGATCGGAACTCGGGTGGCACGGCGTCACGCGAAGCGGGTCGCGATGCTTGCGTCTGGTCAGAGCATGCTCACGCCTGACGGCGAGAACATGCCACCACTTTGCCATGCGCGCTCGGCCGGCTCGCACGATACCATGTTCGCGCGCTTGAGTTCTGTGCGCAGCGGCAGCTTGCACGGGACGCGTAAGAGGAGCAGTCGCCGGCGTGAGCAACGCGCGACATGCGATCGGCATCGACATCGGCGGCGGCCATGTCCGCGCGGCGCGCGTCGACTGTTTGACGGCGCGAGTGGTCGGCGAGCTGATCGTCGCCTCGACACCTGCTGATCGAAGCGCACTGGCGCACTGGCTTGCCGCCACTCACGCGCGGCTGCGCATCGCGGCAACCGCCGCGCGACTGCCCGGCGAGTCACCGGCAGAGCGGTCGGCCGCGCTGCCCGCGAAACCGCCCGCCGCGAGACCTACCGAGTCGCCCGCTGCTCAGCCCACCGGCCTGAACGCCGAGTTGCCCACCGGTGTCGGCGTCCCCGGCGTGTGGGATCGCGAAACCGGCGTCATGCTCCGCGCGGCCAATCTCTCGTTTCTCGATGGCTGCAACATCGTGGCGTTGTTCCGCGGCGCCATCGCCGCGATCGTGCAGATCGAGTCGGATTGCAGTGCGGCGACCTGGGCGCAATGGCGCCGCATTACCGACGCGCCGCGGCGCTTCGCCTATGTCTCGGTCGGGACCGGCGTGGGCGTCGGCATCGTGCTCGCTGGCACGCTGCTGCGGCACACGCGCGACGGCGCCGGTAGCTGGGGGCATCTGGTCGTCGATCCTTCGCCCGACGCCCCCCCCTGCCGCTGCGGCGACCGCGGCTGTGTGGAGGTCTACGCGGCGGGCCAGGCCGCGAGCGATGAGCGGCTCGGCGCGCCGCGCCCGGCAGCCGCGGGCACCGCGCCGCCGGCAGCGC
>JAJVHV010000041.1 GCA_022072445.1 Phycisphaerae bacterium
GCGGAATCTTGTCATTCACGTCGGCGAACTTCTCGCACTGCGCCGCGGCGTTGTCGCAGCAGTCGCTCGCGTTCACCCGCAGCCGCAGCGTGGCCGGACAGCTCGTCAGGTCGGAGACCAGAACACTACCGCTCACCGTGACGGTGTCGGCGTCGGTCTGGACCTTGTTGATCTGCAAATTGCTGAGCGTCGCGTTGCCGGTCGTCAACACCACATCCACCGACACGTCGGCCGCCAGAACACAACAGTTGTCATCGATCGTGGCGCTGAACGTCACCAGCTTCTCGCAGTTGGCATCCACGTCGCCACCCACGATGTTGCAGACGATCGTCGGGGCGCTCGCGTCGACCACGTCGGCAAAATCCTCGCATTGCGCGCCCGGATTGCCGCAGCAGTCGGTCGCGTTCACCCGCAGACGCACGGTCGCCCGGCAGCTCGTCAGGTCGGAGACCAGCACGCTGCCGGTGACCGTGACGGTGTAGGCGTTGGTCTGAACCTTGTTGACATTCGGCGCGCCGAGCGTTGCGTTACCGGTCGTCAGCGCCAGAGCGACCGTGACATCCGCCGCGTCAACGCAGCAATTGTCAGTGACCGTGGCGCTGAACGTCACGCTGCGCTCGCAGGCGGCGCTCACGGCCCCGCCGACGATGTCGCAGACGATGGACGGGGGCGTCGTTTCGCTGACGGTCACGTTGGACGAGCAGCTCACACTCTGCAGGCCGTCGGAGACTTCGAGCGTCACGGAGCAGGTGCCGCAGCCCGGATCGAACGTCAGCGTGGGGGTGGAGCTGTTGGCATTGTCGAACGACGCGCCCGGGCAGTCGGACGTCCAATGGTAGGTGAGCGCGTCGCCGTCGGGATCGGACGAACCCGTTCCGTCGAGCTGGACGGTCGAGGCGCCGTTGCTGCAAGCGGCCGTGTACGGACCACCGGCGTCGCAGACGGGTGGACGGTTGACGCGGATGCGCGAGTTATCACCCAGGTACGGACCGGTCGAGGGGCTACTGGTGTTGCGACCTTCGACGGCCCAGACAACGTCGTGCCCACCGCTGGTCACCAGCGTCGTGAAGTCGGCATTGGAAAGCGCGTGCGGCGGATCGCCAAGGCCCGGTACAGTCAGGCGCAGGGCGAAGGTGTTGGCGTCGAAGAACTTCAGATCGAAGCTGTTGCCGTCGAATGACGGGTCGCAGCCGACGTTCTTGTCCCAGTCAAACGTCTTGTTGGACGGGTCGACGATCGCATTATCCGGCGGCGATGTCGGGTCTGGACCGACGGCGTGATCAGTCGTGACGGCGCCGTAGGCAAGTTCGTCGGCGTTCGTCGACGTCAGGCCGCTGGCACGTACCAGGGCCCACGCGCCACTGAGCGTCGTCACGTTTGTGAACTTCAGCACGTCGAAGAGCGACTGGCGCGACTCGTTGACCGTGTCGCGACTGTCGGCGTTGGCGTCCTCGAGATCGAAGAAAACGCGCTGGACGGCGACTTCATTGTCCTCGCCGATTCCGATGCCGGTCTGAGACTCGAGGTCGTAGGAAAACGTCGCGTCCTCGGTTTCGGTGTAGCTCGTGTCGCCGACGTTCGGCACGCCGGGGGTAAATGACGCGAAGGCGATCTGTCCGGACGTTCCAAAGTACGTCGGCCAGCCCTCGCCCCACGCGAGCCGATTACCCACGCCCTTGTCACCACGAACGACCGCGATGCAATCGCCCAGGTTATGGGCTCCGCCGGGGTTGTTCTCAAAGTCGAACGAGTCCATGACGTAGTGGCCGTATTCGTGGTGGATCACGTCCCAGTCGAAGCGGTCGCCCTCCGTCATGTTGATAAACGAGCCGCTGTAGAAGGACGAGCCCGGCGCGCCGGGCCAGAACATGATAATTGAGGAGAGGAATGAGTCGCCGTTCGTGTTGGCCAGGAAAATCGCAGCCCAGGTGGCGCCGACGTGGACGGATGCGGCCGGACCGGTTCCCGTGTTGGCGGCGACGAAGTTCTCGACGATGGTGCCGCCGGCGAACTCATCGTGCACGCCGCTGTCGGCGAAATAGGTGAAGAGACCGAGCGGATCGGCGGCGGTGTTGATGGCGGAGTTTGCGGCGATGAAGCGGACGTAGATGTCGGGATCGCCGGCGCCGAAGCCGTCGTCGACGTCGATGTTGCCGGTGTCGTACTGCCCGTTGAAGTCGGTAATCAGCAACAGGTAAGTGTCGTCAAAGACGAGGTCGTCGTCGCGGATGGCGATCGTGACGTTCGAGGCCGGGTGCGTATTTCCGTTGACGTCGGTCCAGAGCACGGTACCCATCACGCGAATGCCGACCGACGCGCCGACGCCCTCGTCCTCCGAGTCGTCCCCGCCGCCCTTGGCGTCGCCGGGGAGTGTCATGACCGGTGCGATATTGGCCTGCAAGGCGGCCTGCTCGGCGGTGGGGTCGCGCCAGACGAACGGACTGTTGTTGGTCGTGACGCTCAGGCGCGAGAGGTCGGTCTTGCGCTGGTTGGCCTGCTGCTGGGTGATCGTGCCCTGCTGAAGGTCATAGTCGACGGCGCGAAACTGGAGCGTGATGAACGCCTCGGGCCCGCAGAACGTGCGGTCGTCGCGGACGAACGCGTTCAATTGATCGCGCTTGCCGAATGTGAGACCCTTGCCCGCAATCGTTGCGGCGATGTCGATCTGGACGGTCGAGAGACCGACCTGGGTGTATTTCAGCGGCACCGTAACCTGGAGCAGTTCGCCATCGGCGACACTGACGCGGTCGAGCGACGTGGCTTGTTCAATCTGCACGCCGCCGGTGCCGTGCACGGTCAGGTGGAAGTCGGTCAGCGCGGCGCGGGCGGTGGCGCGAATCTCAAGGTTGGTCTGCTGGCCGGCACGAATCTGATCCTCGCTGACGATCAGTTCGACGTCGACCGGCACGCCCATTTTCTGCGGAAGGTCGGCGAGGGCACCGAGCGCCAGGCCCGGCGCAAGAATGAACCCAGCCAGCCAACACCCGGTGCTGGTGGAAGCGCGACGCATGTTTCTCCTCCTGGCAGGTGAGTCAGGTTCCCCTGAGCCCCAAAGCCCCATCTTGAGTGAACGGTGTGTAGGCGAGAGCCACGTTGCAGCTCACAATTCGTGAGAACGACTGGTGCGTGTCATCGTCGCCAGAATCGCTCCCGAACACCATTCAGTCTACCCAAGTCAACCGGACAATGCAACGCTAGAATGCCCGGCAAGGCGAATCGTGGAGTGCAGCGATGCGGATCGTGGGTGTGGTCGTGGTTCTGACCGTCGTGTCGGTCGTGGCCCTCTTCGTCCAGCAGAGCCGCCGAAGCGAGTATTTCGTGTCCGGCGTGCTTGAGGCCGACGACATCCGCGTCGGATCGCGCGTCGGCGGGCGGGTGGCGGCGGTCAAGGTGCAGGAAGGTCAGCGCGTCGCGGCGGGCGAGGTTCTGGTGGAGCTGGAGGCGTTTGACCTGCGGGAGCGGCTGGCACAGTCGCGCGGACTGCTCGACGTTCAGCGGGCGATCCTGGCTCGGCGGGAGGCCGGTTTCCGCTCCGAGGAGCGCGAGCAGGCGCGGGCGCGGCGCGACCGGCTGCAATCAGTCCTCGACGAACTCGTGGCGGGCAAGCGGCCGCTGGAAATACAGATTCTCGAGCACCGGCTGGACCAGTCCCAGGCCGAGCTGCAGCTCGCTCAGATCGAGTATGACCGTGTCAAGGCGCTGGCCGCCGACGTTCGGACGCGCGACGAATTCGACCGCGCCGCCAGCGCGCGCGAGGCCGCGCTGGCCAAGGTCGCCGCGGCCCGCGACGAGCTGGCGCTCGGCCGCGAAGGCTCGCGCGCCGAGCACATCGCGCAGGCCCGCGCCAATCTCGCCGAAGCTGAACAGGCGCTCGCCATGGCGGTCGCGGGTTACCGGACCGACGAAATCGCCGAGGCACGGGGGTCGGTGGCGGCGGCGGAGGCGTCGGTGGCGGCGGTCGAGCGCCAACTCGACGAGATCGCCATCAAGGCCCCCGTTGCCAGCATCGTGGACGCGATCGACCTCCAACCCGGCGACCTGCTGGCCCCCAACGCCCCAGCCGTGTCGCTCATCGCCGCCGACCGCCTGTGGATCCGCGCGTACGTGCCCGAGAACCGGCTCGATCTTCTGATCGGACAGGAGCTGAGCGTCCGCGTGGACGCGCTGCCGGAGCGGCGCTTCCGCGCCGCGCTGACGCACGTCGCCCGGCAGGGCGAATTCACGCCCAGCAACGCCCAGACACCCGAAGAGCGCAGCAAGCAGGTCTTTCGAGTTCGGGCGCAGCTCCTCGACGGCCTGGACGTGCTGCGGGCCGGAATGGCGGCGGACGTTTTCCTCAAGCCCGGCGCAGCGGCGGCGAATCCATGACGGCCGCTCCGGCGACCATCGAGACGCGGGAAATCAGCCGCCGCTTCGGAGCGCTGCTGGCGGTCGACAGCGTCACGCTCAGCGTCCCACGCGGCGCCATCTTCGGGTTCCTCGGACCCAACGGCAGCGGAAAATCGACGCTTATCCGCATGCTCTGCGGCGTGCTGCGCCCGACATCGGGATCCGGACGCGTGCTGGGCTGCGACGTAGCGCGCGACAGCGAAGCGGTCAAACGCCGGATCGGCTACATGTCGCAGAAATTCAGCCTGTACGGCGATCTGTCGGTGCTCGAGAATCTGGAGTTCTACGGGCGGATCTATGGGCTTTCGCGGCAGCGGCTGGCGCAGCGGCGGGCGGAGCTGCTGGCGCTGGTCTCGATGAGCGACCGGCTGGCGCAGCTCGGCGCGACGCTTTCGGGCGGCTGGAAGCAGCGGCTGGCGCTGGCCTGCGCGCTGATTCACGAGCCGGAGGTGCTCTTTCTGGACGAGCCGACGGCCGGCATCGACCCGGTGGCGCGGCGCGACTTGTGGGACCTGCTGTTCGAGCTGGCGTCGCGCGGCGTGACGATGTTCGTCACGACGCACTACATGGATGAGGCCGAGCGCTGCACGCACGTCGGCTACATCTATGCCTCGCGACTGATTGCTTTCGGCCGCCCCGACGAGCTGAAACGCAACCCGGACGTGACGCCGGCCGGCACCGTGCGGCACGAGATCGGCTGCCGCGAGCCGGCCAAAGCGCTGCGCACGCTTCGTGGCGACGCGCGCGTCCGCGACGCAACGCTCTTCGGCGAGACGCTGCACGTGCTTTCGGACCGGGCGATGGACGCCGCCGAGATTGGCCGCGTGCTGGGCGGCGCGGGCGGCGAGGCGTCGGTGCGCGAGATCAGTCCGTCGCTGGAGGACGTGTTTGTCACGCTGAGCCGCGCCGAGGCGCGCCGGAGGCGCCTGTGAACGGCCTGTGGGCCATCCTGCTCAAGGAGTTCGCGCACATCCGCCGCGAACCGTCGACGCTCTTCTTCGCGTTCGTGGTGCCCGTGCTGCAGATGACGATCTTCGGCTACGCGATCGACACGAAGATCGAGCACGTTTCGACGGTGGTTCTGGATCTGGACGGCCGCGAGGAGAGCCGCCGGCTGATCGAGGCGCTCAACAACACGCGCACGTATCGCGTCGATGCGCTCGTCAGCGACGACGCGGCGTTCGAGCGCGCCATCCGCTCCGGGCGTGCGAAGGTCGGTGTGCGCATTCCGCCCGACTTCAGCGAACAGCTTCTGCGGTCGCAGCGCGCAACCGTTCAGGTGTTGATCGACGGCAGCAATTCCAACATCGCCACAACGGCCCTGAGTACCAGCCACCTGCTGGGGCTGAATCTCTCGCTGCGGCGGGCGCGGCTTTTCGCGGAGACCGCCCAGCTCGCGGTGGCGCGCGATCCGGCCGGCGCGTTCGCCCTGCCGATCGAGATGCGGCCGCGACTGCTT
Organism: Phycisphaerae bacterium; assembly: GCA_022072445.1. Classification (GTDB taxonomy): domain Bacteria; phylum Planctomycetota; class Phycisphaerae; order UBA1845; family Fen-1342; genus JAJVHV01. The sequence continues at coordinate 5,849 of JAJVHV010000041.1, forward strand.
TACAACCCCGACCTGATCTCGGCGCGCTTCTTCGTGCCGGCGCTGGTCGGGATCATCCTTCAATTGGTGACGCTTTTTCTCACCTCGTTTGCCATCGTTCGCGAACGCGAGCTCGGCACGCTCGAGCAGCTCTTCGTCACGCCGGTGGGCCGGGGCGGCCTGCTGCTCGGCAAGCTGGTGCCCTACGCCGTGCTCGGTTTCCTCGAGTCGCTCATCATCCTGCTGGTGATGGTCTTCGTGTTCGGCGTTCCGATCCGCGGCAGCATTGTGACGCTGCTGGTGATGATCCTGCTGTTTCTCGTCACGGCGTTGGGATTGGGGCTGCTCGTCTCGACCGTGGCGCGGACACAGCTCCAGGCGATTCAGTTCGCATTCATCGTCATGCTGCCGTCGATCCTGCTGTCGGGCTTCATGTTCCCGCGCGAATCGATGCCGCTGCCGATCTACCTGCTGACGTACGCGATTCCGGCCACACATTTTCTTGAGATTCTGCGCGGCGTCATTCTGCGCGGGGCGTCGATAGCCGAACTGTTGCCGCACATCCTCGCGCTGGCGGTGTGCTGCGTGGTGATCCTGGCGCTGAGTCTGCTGCGATTCCGCAAACAGCTCGATTGAGTTCGCACCGCCTCACGGTCAATGATCGCAGCCCGGAAATTCGTACCTTGAAACGAACCTCAAGTCGCTTCCCCAGCCGCGCCCCGAAAAGGCGGAATCTTGTCCGCCGAGCCGTGCGCCCAGCCGAGCCCCGACCGTCAGGGAGGGGTTCGACCACGCGCGCTCAACGACGCGCGCGAAGTTGTGCCCGGCCGAGCCCCGCCCGCCGCGTGCGCCCAGGTTCATCCACCGACGTAGAACCCCTCCCTGACGGTCGGGGCTCGGCTGGGGTCGCATTGCGCGACCGGGTGCGTATCGCGCTAAATGACGGTCGGGGCTCGGCTGGGCGCGTTTCACGGTCGGGCTCGGCCGGGCGCGCACTCTTGGTCGAAGGTGGGATGGGCGTTCTTCGCGGTCGGGGCTTGGATGGCAGTGTCTGCCCGCGCCGGGTGTCGCGCGCGACCGAACCCTTCACCCGCAATTCGCTCTATAATGCCACGCCACGGTATGGCGACAGCGGCGGCGCGGCGAAGGCGGCGCCGCGCGCGACACATGGAAGCTGGAGCAGACCGCCTCATGATTGTCACCATCGACGGCACCGCCGGCTCGGGCAAGAGCACCGCGGCCCGCAAGCTGGCCGCCCGGCTGGGCATCGCCTATCTCGACACCGGAGCGATGTACCGCGTCGTCACGCTGATCGCCCTGGAGGACGGGATCAATCTGTCTGACGAGACGCGGCTCGTCGCCGCCGCCGGCGAAGACTTTCACCTCGACCTGGGACCGACGCACATCCGCGTCACACTCCGCGAGCGCGACGTGACCGAAGAGCTGCGCTCGATGCGGATCAACGATCACACCCGCTTCATCGCCGCCTCCCCGGGCGTGCGGCGGATCCTGATCGAGCGGCAGCGCGACATCGGCCGCCGGCTGGGCTCGCTGGTGACCGAGGGCCGCGACCAGGGCAGCGTCGTCTTCCCCGATGCCGACGCAAAGTTCTACATGGACGCGGCGGTGGAGAAGCGGGCCGAGCGGCGGATGCACGAATTGCTGGCCGAGGGCGAGGAGGTCGCCTACGACGACGTGCTGGCGAATTTGCGCGAGCGCGACCGGACCGACGCGTCGCGCCCGGTCGCGCCGCTGGTCGTGCCGCGCGGGGCGATCATGATCGATACTTCAACGCTCTCGATCCAGCAGGTGCTCGAGTTCCTGCTCGAACAGCTCGTCCGTCTCGGGCTCGACGTCACGCCGCACAGCGGCATCGGCGAGCACGTGTTCTAGCCATGCGAGTGAGCTGGCGCGTGCTGCGACTGTTGGCGCACCTGGCCGGACGCTACTTCCCCGTCCACTTCCACGGGCAGCAGCGCGTCCCGCTGACCGGCGGCGTGCTCATCCTGAGCAACCACCAGAGCTATCTGGACCCCATCCTGGTCGGCATGCCGCTGTTCCGGGAAGCAGCCTTCATGGCCCGCGACACGCTCTTCCGCGGCGCGCTGGGCCGGCTCATCCGCCACCTGAATGCGTTCCCCGTCCGTCGCGCCACAGCCGACGTCAGCGCGATCAAGGAGACGCTGCGCCGTCTCCGCACGGGCTGGGCCGTAATCGCGTTTCCGGAAGGAACGCGCTCGGTCGATGGCTCCATCGGCACGATGCGCAGCGGAATGGCTGTGATCGCGCGGCGGGCCGAAGTGCCGATCGTTCCGGCGTTCATCGACGGCGCGTTCGAAGCCTGGCCGCGCAACGCCCGCTGGCCGCAGCCGCACACGATCAACGTCGCGTACGGCGCACCGATTGCGCCCGCCGAATACGCCGGTCTCTCCGACGATCAACTCATCGAGCTGGTCCGGACGCGGATCGAAAGCCTGCGCGTGGCGACGCGGCCGGGCGTCAACGGCTCGAAGCCGGCGCCGAGCGCGTGACGCCGGACGACCTGTGCCCGCGCGCCCGAGCTACCCGCCCAGGAGTCCAACGAACCCGTCGATGTCGAAGCCGTTCAGCGAGCCGTCCCCGTTTACGTCGGCCAGGGCGGAGTCGCAGTTGGAATGCTCCACCGCGTAGCTGGGCGGATCGCTCAGCGCCTGCACGAACGGCTCAACGTCGAAGCCGTTCACCGAGCCGTCGCAGTTCAGGTCGCCCAGGCCGCACGCCGCCGAGCCCGTCTCGCTCATGCTGAAGTCGCTCGCGCCGCAGTCGCCGATCGCCTTCACCCAGTACCAGTACGTCCGGTTGGGAGCCGCGCTCTGGTCGTCAAACTGCGTCGCGCCCGTCGTCGTCAACAGCGCCGCCCCCGCGGACACGTCCGACGTGTTCCGGAAAAGCTGGTACTGCGACGCGCCGGCCGACGGCGTCCAGAACACCTGCACCAGCCCGCAGTGCGTGCCGTCGTTCGCGACGACCGCGGCCGGCGGCAGCAGCGGCTCGGTGCGGTAGCCGATCTCCGAATTGCTGAAGCCGCTCACGCCACACGGGCTCAGCACCGTCACCCAGTAGTAATACGCCGTGTCGGGCGTCGCCGTCGCGTCGCTGAAGCTCGGGTTCGAAGCGCTGCCGATGACCGACGCCTGCCCGGAGTTGTTGCTCGTGTGCCGATAGATCGTGTAGCTCGTCGCGCCGAACACCGCGCTCCAACTGATCTCCACGCGGTCGCAGTATTCGCCGTCGCTGGCCGCCACGCTCGCCGGCGGATCGGGCGGCGACGGCGCCGCGAACATCCCGTCGTACGCGTTCGGCACGCCGTAGCCGTAAAACGTGTCATACCCCGCCGCGCCGCGATCGGTGCACGTCAGTTGCATCACCTCTTCGACCGCCGCGGCGTCCAGGCACGGCAGATGCGAGATCAGCAGCGCGGCGACGCCCGCCGCGTAGGGCGACGCCAGCGACGTGCCGTCAAGCGAGATGTAATCCTGCGGGCCAAAGCCATCCGGGCCGGTGCGGTCGGTCGTGTAGATCGCGACGCCCGGCGCCGTGAAATCCAGCCCTGTCCCGTAATTGCTGAACGACGGGCGATTCCCGCTTCGGTTGATCGCTCCGACCGAGTTGACCGACGCGCTGCTCGCCGGAAAAGCCAGCGACGAGAGCCCGGAATTGCCGCTTGACGCGAAGTGCACCATGCCGGCGGCGCGCGTCTCCGTGTATTTCTGCGTGATGGCGCTGCTGGTAAACCCGTAGTCGTTGCTGTTGTTCGTGACGCGTGCCCCAATCGACTGCGCCCAGGCCAGCGAGTTCACCGTCCAGCTCGATGAGGTCGTCCACGTGAGGTCGCACGCCGCCGTCGCGATCATGGTCCGCGCCGAGGCCGTCTTGCAGCCCGGCGCGACGCCGACCGTCCCGAGGCCGTTGTTGATCTTTGCGCTGACGCACCCGGCGACGACCGTGCCGTGATTGTCACACGCGCTGTGCGGGCCGCCGTTGCCGCCTTCGCTGGTCGTGTCCGTGCCGCCCATCTGGTTGATGTCGGGGTGGTCCTGCTGCACGCCGACGTCGATGATCACCACGATCACGCTCGACGAGCCGGTGGTCATGTCCCAGGCCTCGGGCGCGTCGATGTCCATGTCCGCCAAGCCGCCCGACTGCCCGGTATTGTGCAACCCCCAGCAAAGCGAAAAACCGGGGTCGTTCGGAACGAGCGTGCCGCGACCGGTGAAGATCATCTCGGGCTCGGCGAAACGCACGTCCGCGCGCTGCGCCAGGGCGTTGGCGCTGGCAAGCACGTTAAAGCCGTTCCGCGCCGCGCTCCGCACGCGAAACGCCCCCGCCATCCCGCCGAAATCAACCTCCACGATCTGTCCTGCCGCGCACAGCGCTGCAAACGCCTCATCCGCGTCGCAGCCCGGTTCGAATTGGACCAGGATGTCGCGTGTCACAATCAACGGTCCGCCGTCGTCACCCACGAACACTGGCGAGACGAAATCGACGCGCTCGTCGGCCGCCAGCGCGCCTGCCGCCGCCTCCGCCGATCGATCCGCCACGGCCGCGTCGGCGCGCCATGCCAGCGCCGCCAGCCACCAGCCGTCGATGACCAGCGCCTCGGCGTCGCCCATCGTTCCCAAGGCGGCCAGTGCCTCGTGCACGCCGTTGAACGCCTCGGCATTCGCGGCGCCGCGCGCCGCGCTGTGGCATGGTTGAACGGCCAGGCGCGACTCATCGATCGCTAGCGCGCGCCACGACTTGAAGTAGTAATAGCCGTGCGAGTGCTGGGCAGGTGAACGTTTCGCTTGAACGTCTTGCGCCGCTGCGTGAACCGCATGCCGGGCGCACGGCTGATCCGCCGGCACCGGCTGCGCGTGCGCAAGCACAGATTGCAGTGCGACCGCAGCCGCAATGAAAGCGCAATGGAGCATCAAACCCGTCCGTTCGCCGACGAGACAGCCCCCCGATTGTACTGGCTTCGGTGCCGGTCGTTCAATAGACGGCAACCCGGCAGCCCCAGTTTCGGTCTCGGGTCCGAGGTCAGGGGTCAGGAGTCGGAGATCGGGTCAGGGGGCTTACGAAATCCCTGCGCCCTGAAATCCGAACCCTGAACCCTGAACCTCTGAACCCTGAATCCTCTCAGTTGTCGCGGCCGGTGCCGGGGGTCTTGCCGCCCTCGTGCACTTCGCCGCCGCCGGACGGGATGTCGGTCTCGATCACGGCCGTCTCGTAGAGCTGGCCGGTCAGGCCGTCGCCGGCGTAGGCCGGGT